>JAIPIH010000052.1 GCA_021734835.1 Candidatus Cloacimonadota bacterium
TACGGTTCATCCCCGCAGGTGCGGGGAACACTCTTATTATTAAAATACTCCTATAAAAAGAGTTATATTTATGAAAAAATTCTACCAGCTCCTTCTCTTAATTTTCAAAGAGCGGCTCTACTCTTTTTCAGGAAAAAATGATATTAACGGGAATCCATCTACAGTAACTGGTAGTCTCCTGTTTTTCCCACAAGTATCAAATGTATAACCTGATTCATTATTTGTAGACCATGCCATTACTGCATTACCTTCATCAACTTCTTTACAAACAATATCCCAAATTTCATTTCTTACTTTTATAGAAAAATCCCCTACATAAACTCCTGCTCTTATTTCCAATAATAATCTAGAGAGAAAACCTCGCAATCTATGCGGCACATTTTCAGTTACGATAACCAGCATCACCTATTCCTTCTTCTTCTGGGATTGCAATGGGTACAGATTCTTTAGGAGGCTTTGGAGGTTCAATTCCCCCTGCACTGAGAATCTCTTCTATGGTTGGTATAATTGTCTTCAGCAGATTATGCTTACGAAAACTGTTTCTGCAATAGATTCTCGTCTCTCTAGCCGGATTCTGAGGGTTTTCCTTGGCTATTTTAAACGCAATTGGAATTACTGTTTCAAATTTAAATAAATCAGCAATATCATAAACAAATGAACGAGGTTTACCAGTATGAATAAAACCAATTGCCGGAGCATATCCAGCTGCAAGAATTGCAGCTTCACATATACCGTATAGACTATGGGTAGCAGCACTTATACATTTATTTGGAATGTCTGCCTTTTTCCAATCCTTTGGATTATAAAATCTTCCATGCCAATCAACTCCATAGCGTTTAGCCATTATTTTGAATGTATTTTTAACTCTTGATCCTTCAATTCCCCTTAACTGTTCGACACTTCTTCTTGCAGGAGGAGCCTCTCCAAACCGGTATGCATACATTTCTCTAACTACTTTTAACCGAAGTGATTCATCAAGAGCTAATTTTGCTTGATACAGAAGTTTATCCGATCTTGCCCCGCCTGGCTGACCTGTTGAATATACCCTCACTCCGCCATCACCAACCCACACAAGAAGACATCCTACTTCTGCAGCCAAAGAAACCGCTTCATGAGTAATTCTTATCCCTGGTTCAAGCATCAAACAAGTTACACTGCCAATTGGAATATGCGTTCTTGTGCCAGTTTTATCTATCAGAACAAAAGCACCATCTTTTACATCCAACTGACCTTTTTGTAAAAACAAAACAGAGTTTCTTTCTTTTATAGCTATTGGTCTGGATTTTAACCTCATCTTGAATTACCTTTATATTGGTTTTATTAATAATAGACCGCATCCAAAAGCTTTTTTCTTCCCTATGCCGTAAAATAACGATTTTTTAAACATCTCTGTATCATCAACTTCCAGGATACCGTAATAATCAACTGTGCTGAATTTGATCTGCTGTTTATTCTTTTTATATAAAGTATGCTGTCTATATTGATCAAAACTCACATTTTCCGGGATAATCGAAAAACCATTGGCCTCTGCTTTTTTCTGTAACCAATTAATAGTCTTATTTCTTATATGATTGTACTCAACTTCTTTAGAGAAATCCTTTTCCCTTGCTTCTTTTTTGGCATCCATTAATACATCATGCTGCACTGAATTTTTTTTCCCTAAACTTTTCCTGGTTATTACTGGATTCGCCCGTAAAGAAAATCTGTACAGATCACCTTTACTTATTTTTGGAAAATAATCCTTTGTCTGAATCTCCAGCCCAAATACACTTTCAGGTTTTCGCTCAGATACAAGATAATAGTAGATTTGATTATTAACCTGCTGTTCCCTGAATAAAAAATCCCTCTGGGCAACCGGGTTATTGGGAAACATTTTCCATAACAGCTGATGTGCATGGTACAGATTCGAATAGTTGCTCTCCTTTAAAAAGAAAAAGTAATCAGCACCAGTAGGTAGTTGTACTTTGCTAAAATACATATTCTCACACTCCCTGATCTTCAATAGTTGAATATTCATACCGTAACCCAAACTGCCACCGATCCCTATGAATAGGCCTATCATATTTCTCTGTACACTTTGTCCATGTTTGAAACCCAGAATTCCTGCAATCTTCCCAAAAATACATAGGATTCTGATCAGAACAAAAAACTCTTTTTTCTATTTTATTTGCTGTTTGAATGTCATGTTCTTTATCTGAAAAAGGAGAAATCACTGGACCGAATTCAGCATCATGTAATGCATCTTTTAAGGTATCAGTAATAATTATTTGAGGTTCCAAAGGTAATGCAGGGGGACAAGACTTTCGTCCTAAATAGAGATGAAATTCAGGAAACAGCAGTGCATTCTGTATTTCTTTAAGAGAATATCCTCTTTCATCATCCAATCTTTTCCATAAAGCTATAATAGATAATGAGTCACATCTATATTCTCTACTGGATAACACTGTATTGCCTTTTTCAGGATTAGCAAATATTTCATCACGCCGCGTTCGGTAATTAACCTTTTTCCCCTTTTTAGGCACTTGAGAAGTATGATAATCAACAATACTATCACCAGGATTAATAAGTTTTAGCCCAAAACCAATTGAATCAAATAATTGCCTGTATGTATCTTCTTCAGTTCGTTCAATTCCTAGAGCCGCAGCAACCATACCAACTACAGCAGATTTTGACGGTTGGTAGTAACTTCGCCGCTCCATCCCTACTGCAATATCTCCCCATGAACTTAGAGGAGCATATAAACGAAATACACAAAATTGCATATTAAGACCTCACAAAATTAATTAATTCATCTAAGCTTCCTTTTTGTTCGTCTACATTCAGTACATATCGCTCATCGGCACATGCACCATAAACTGCATCCATATTCTGCTGTACTCTTTCCAACTCTTTTATTGTGTTTTTAAGTAAATGCGTACCAGAAACTGGTTTAATAAATGCAGAAGACAATTGCCTCGGCTGCTGTTTCCCTTTTTCAGCTAAAACATAAGAGGCTCGTGCTCTTGATGCAAAGCTGTTCTGTTTACCTGTAGGTGCAATTTGCGTTGCCGCTGAAATAAATCCTGTTAATGCTTTATTTATCAGTGAATCCTCTTTTAAGTTATGGACTAATAAATCTTTATTAATGCACATATAGGTATAGAAAAGCCCTGACCCAAAACCGAACTCACCAATGTGAGCAGACCCCGCATCTTCTTCTCTAGTATTTAAATCGTCAACAGCTGTAAAATAATCATCCTCTACAACCGTTCCATGAACGGTAAAAGCATGAGATACTTGTGCCGCTGCTTCAATATTGTAATACGGCACATCAGCAAGCATTCTTCCGAAAAGAGCAACATCAATAGCATTTATATCTTTTCTTAAGAGTTTTAATTCATCTTCATTCGGTTCTCTATCTTCCTCAATCAATGTATCAACTAATGACATTGTGTTTTCCCATTCTGCAGGACATATATGTACAAGCTGTTCTATTTCCAGATCATTTAATGGTTTTTCTTTTTTACTTCCTTTTAACTTACCGAATTGCTTTGCAATTTCCTGAGCTCGTTTTTTTGCAGTTTTGCTGTTTATACCGGATGCAAGCATTTTTTCATAAACCCTTACACCTAAGAGCTTTGTTCGTGTCCCCTGATACCCTTTTGAAACTTCTTCAAACAAGTCTGAAGTCCTCCAAGCCCGTTTTAAGCTTTGTGAGGAAATCCTTAATCGTTCACTATTCCCAATTCTTGCTGTCTTAGGTCTTCCAAGATCATCTCGATTAAGATTTGACGGTCCATAAAATGTAAGCATGTGAAATTGAATAAAATCTGACATTATTTTTTCTCCTCTCTTTTAATTATTTCAGTATAATACTCCTGAGATAGTCTGAATCGCAGACTATAAGCAGGATTTGTTATGTAATCCGGCTTTTGTTCTTTGTCCCATCGCAGTATGATATCAACAATAGTTAAGGGATGAACTCTGCCATCTAGAACGACAACAGCTCTTCTCATGTTGGTATAAAAATCGTTCCAATTTCGTGATTTAAGCAGATGTCTAAAGCGTGATTCAGAAAAAACAGGTTTTTCACCGCCCTCCTTTATAGATGAGAGCTTTTTTCCAAAAGGGGTCTTATCAAATTCACTTTCAGGTTTAATATGTGCCAGTAAGCCAGCTATTGCTGCCGCTGCTTGAATTGAATAATGGTGTCCTATGATATTATATACTCTAAAAGAATCTGCTTTTGCAGCAGCATCTTCAGGACTATGACATCTTCTCAATTCAGCTCTATTTCCAGTGTTATTCTGCAGCTGTCTCCACCAGTTCAAAAGATTCTCCCGCTGGTTTTCATTTGCTAATTGTAGCCCCCATTGATTATTTTCTTCAGTTTTTGGCATATTATTGTTCCTCCCTCTGCATTACCGACAGTATTTTATGTGCTTTCGTTATACCAGAGAACAAAATTCCTCTACCAGCAATAACTCGTTTCATATCAAGGCCATCTTCCTGTTCAGCCAATGCCCTGAAATTAAAAATCTCAAAAGTTTTTTTATTAAGAACTTTTTCCCACTCTTTTGCACATTGAGAACGTATTTCATCTTCTTCTGTATTTTTCACTAACGTATCTAAAAGATTATAAAAATCTTTCTCCGTTCTGCTGTAGAAATCATTACTAATAAATGAAAAGTCGCCTTTTATTTCCTTTGGGTTTTTGTACCATGCTGTTTTCACAGCTGATTGTAGGTGCGAAATACATTTCCCTGCAGCTTCGATAGCATTTTCCGCAAAACTCTTCACAAAAAGCGATTGATTGCTGTCTAAGGGAAATACGGGCATTTTTGCTTCATACCACGCTCTAGCTTTTATATTACTTAAATCGTATCCAGCATTCCAAGCTATTGAATTTCTTTCTCCTATTATTGCTTTTCTTGCATTAAAGAATTTCTGCACATATGCAACATTAAACGGTGTTATAGCATCTTTTCCTTTATAATCTAATGAAAGAAGCATCCAATCTCGGTAAGAAAATCCTCCAGGACTGCCTTTTATAGAAATTGGAGGCGCATTTCTATCTGTCTGATAACGATATGCATTTAAAGGATGAATCCAGTGACCTTGGTAATCGTTTCCTGAGTGATAAGTCCTGTAGCCGGTTACTAGGGCTTTAGTGCTTTTACCAGTTAAATCACAAATACCTTCCCTGTATTCAAAAACAAACCTTATTCTTCTCGGCATTGCGAAATACATGACCAGAGGATTACAATCCTGCGGGTATACACATTTCCCCTTGCTTCCGCTAATAACAGTTGGTTTCATCCATGGGAAAATGTCAGATTTCTGTATCTTAGATGAATCCCCGGTAAAATCTTTTAATTGTTCCCCAGAAAAGACATTAAACCAGATCTTTTCCCATAAGCTTGTACTTCTCTTTTTTGTATCTCCAGGTATTAGAATTGTTGTTACTGGTCCTCCACCTCGTATACCCGTTCTATGGCCTCTACCGCCTGCGGGTCCAAAAGTGTTTAAACAGTACAAAGCTGCCGCTGCCCAGTAAGGATCAATCTGCTTAGGAATTGCTTTATTAAAGTATACGTTGGGTTCTGACGCTTGAGAAACAAACAGATTACGTAAATTTTCAACAGTTTGCTCTTCAAGCAGATCATAATCCTGCATGAAAGCAGGCCCTTCAGAATCAATTTCAAAACAATCTTCATAATAAAGGAGTTTTTCCTTAAAAGTTTCTTCATTATAGGGCTTATAAAATAAATCCACCCATTCATCTTCATCTTCCGGCAAAGCTGCAACCTGTACAATACCAATTAATAACTGGTATAAACCATTTCTAAAATCAGATCTTGGGGAGTCTAACTCAACTATAGGATTTTCATCATGATTTTCGGTAATCTGAGTAATAGCTATTATTTCATGTCTTCCGTCTTCTCTTATAACTGGAAGCCATACATCTTTTAATAGATTCATAAATCCACCTTCATTTCAGTGTATATAAGATACTATAAACCCTAATTATCATATTGTCAAAGTTGTTTTGTAGTTATTAATAAAACATTTTCTTGTTTTTTCACCTGAGCTGCTGTATATTAAGATTATTCCCTTATCTTTAAGGGATGTACCGTTGTTTTGTAGTTATTAAAACAAAGCACTCTACCGTTCCCCACTCAGGTGGGGCTTATTTTTTTTCAACTTGCAAGCCCTTAATATTTGAATAAGAAATATACAAATTTTCAAACTCCATTTTTACAATTTCATTTGAATTACTGTTTCTATCTGCTATCAGGAAAATATCATCCTGCCTGAAATTTCTTTCGGCTTTTTTTTGTTCAATTGCTTTGTTTATCTCTCCCTGGTAATTCATTTTTTTGATTTTTCCTTTACGGATTTTTAAAGAACTCATTTCCCAGGGGAATTCTCCTACATACAGCGGTTTTATACGTTCTGCATCAAAAAAACATATATAAACAGTACATTGTTCATCACTTAAACGAGTAGTAATTTTTTCTTCCTCATCCCATTCATTAATTGCACTTTCTCTGCAGTATCCATTCTCCAATGATAATTTTGAAAAATCAGCAGTATCCTCCTTCGCCATAGTTTCCCCCAAAGCATCAATTTCATTTTCTGAAAAACATTCAGGCGATTGTATTGGATCATCTCCATAAACACTTTCTATAAGCAGTCGAGCTTTTTGCGGCAGTACAATTGCCTCCTCTTTTTTTAATATTTCCTTTGTTCTCCACAAAATTGCTGTATTTCTATATACCCCGGATGCTTTGGGAAAAACATTCTGATACCACTCAGCTTCAGGATTATCTGTTTCCGGCGGGCTATAAATATACATAACTGGTTTGCACCGATCTCCATGATCATGTCTCTGGAGCCTTCCTGCGCGTTGTATAATAAGCTCAACCGGTGCAAGATCACTAACCATCACATCAAAATCCAGATCAAGAGATTGTTCGATTACCTGTGTTGCGATAACTACTTTACCAGCCCTTTCATTTTGTTTTGAATTTTTCCCAAATAATCTGATCACTTTTTCCTCAATCCTGCTTCTGTCCGCATAAGCAAATCTTGAATGGAATACAATAATGTTTTCTTCTGAAACCCCATATTCACAAGTAAGCTTTTCATAGGCCTCAAGTACATCATAGACAGTATTACGTATCCAGCTTATGCAGATATTTTCTTTGATGCTATTAGTTATTTTTTTATAAATCCGCTCTTCTTCATACAAAAATTCGATAGTTACATGGCGCTTTTTCTGGAAGGATTTTACAGGAATTTCCTGTAAGCCATTATCCTTATCTGCTTTGGTTAAGAGGGGGAAATTATCAACTTTCTGATCATACCAATAATCTTCTCCTAGTCCCTCATAGTATGAATCAACCAGTTTACGCTTTAATACTTGAGGAATCGTCGCAGATAGTAATACTGCAGATCCTCCCGCAGCTATATGTGCTTTTAACACTGCACATAGCAGCTTATTCATATATGGATCATACGCATGCACTTCATCGACAACTAATACCATGATTTTCATTCCATACAGCCGTAAGTCCTGGTAACGGACTGGCAGTATTGATAATAAGAGCTGGTCTATTGTTCCTATCCCAATATCTGCTAAAAGAGATTTCTTGGTTGAATCTGCCAACCAATTAGTACAGTAAAACTTTCCAGCATTAGCTTCGGCACTAGTCTCATCATAGCCAGCAAGAGTATCACTAGCTGAATTCATCAGGAA
>JAIPIH010000053.1 GCA_021734835.1 Candidatus Cloacimonadota bacterium
GATGGGTGGAGATTATGGTGATACAATTTATGAACTTTATGTATGTGGTGAAGATGGTAAATATAAAGATGTTTATCCGAGTGTTTTAGCTACGTATGCCGCACTTGATTATGGCCTGAAAAATAATCTAAAGTATTTTGATTTTCTTGGCGCCGGAAAACCGAATGAGGATTATGGTGTGAGGGAATTCAAAAAAAAATTTGGCGGTGAATTGGTCAACTATGGCCGTTTCAAACTGATCCTTAACAAGCCTTTATATAAAATTGGTGAACTTGGGATAAAATTACTTAAGAAATATGGTTGATTTCACACTCCGATATTTGAACAGACTACTCTATCTCCTCAAGGAAGTAAATTTTGATTTTTATTCATTTGTCGATTTTATAAAAAATCAGCAAAAAAAACTCGTCCTCCTCCGTCACGATGTCGATCTCAAGCCAGAAAACTCCCTTGCTACAGCTAAGCTTGAACATTCTCTTGGGATACAGGGCACGTATTACTTTCGTATAATTTCGGAAACATTCAAACCTGATATCATCAAAGAAATTTCTGATCTTGGTCACGAAATAGGTTATCATTACGAGGATATGGATCTTGTTGAGGCTGCCGATTTGGAAAAACATATCGATCTTGCCTATGAGAGTTTTTGCAGGAATCTTGAGAAATTACGCAAAGTAGTTCCAATCAATACGGCTTGTATGCATGGCAGTCCCCGGGCAAAATACGATAACAAAATGATCTGGTCAAAATTTAATTACCGGGAGCTCGGCATTATCGGCGAGCCCTATTTCGACATCGATTTTAACGAATTCCTATACCTTACCGACACCGGGCGGCGCTGGAATGGTGATAAAGTAAGCGTAAGGGACAAGGTTAATACAAAATACAATTTCAATTTTAAGTCCACACAGGACATAATCAACGCGATTCCTCAGTTGCCCGATAAGATCATGATCAATATTCACCCACAGCGCTGGAATGACAAACTTATCCCTTGGACAACAGAACTTGTGTCGCAAAATCTTAAAAATATAGTTAAATACTTCCTGATACGTTCCCGTAATAGCAGATTTTAATCCTCTTTTACCTGCCTTTTTGTAAGCCCTATTTTTTCTATTTGATTTTCACTTTTTGGAGCCAATCCTTTTTGGGTTTTCCGAAGGCATTCTGGTTCCTGTTTGCTCAGTATGCTTTCACTAATGTAATTAATATGCAACTGACCAGCCCTTTTTCTGGCGTTTTTTGATTATAATCTAAAACTCAGGGAGCAAAACGTCATACCGCAATACTACATTTTATTATTAAGATTCTGCGCGCCAACCCGGGTTAAATTTCAGATTTGAGGACCGAGTCTTTTTTTGAATCCTGTCTCTTTGCAGTCTGTTGCGAAATTTCCTTATATTTAGAAAATATAAAGTGAAAATATTATGAGTGATATTAAACAAAAATCAATCCGCAAGAAAAAACAACTGCCAATAATTATTGAAAAGGACGAGGATAATTTTTATGTGGTCGAATGTCCGGTATTTGAAGGCTGCTATTCACAAGGGGCTACTCTCGATGAAGCTTTGAAAAATATCAGAGAAGTTGTCGAGTTAATTCTGGAGGAAAAATCCAATTATAAAATCCTTAAGGATTATAATCCTTCAGAGATCAGTTTACATACAATAACAATTTAAATTATGTCCGGATTACCAATAATTCAAGGTAAAGATGTTATTAAAGCTTTGCAAAAAATTGGCTATGAAAAAACCAGGCAGAAAGGTAGTCATATCAGATTGCAGTGTACCGGCAGAAAATCTATTCTTGTGCCAGACCATACTATTGGCAGGGGTTTACTTCGCAAAATATTAAGAGATGCAAGTATTTCTCCCGAAGATTTTATTAGATTGCTGTGAAATTTTAGACATAATTTATTTTAAGCTAAAATAATAATTCGTAAAAACTTTATTTTGCAGGGATGATAAACATTCATCCACAGCGCTGGAACGACAAACTTATCCCCTAGACGACAGAACTTGTTTCGCAAAATCTTAAAAATATAGTTAAATACTTCCTGATACGTTCCCGTAATAATAAGTAACAAATTCCCTCCTTCTTCTGCAGTAATAGCCACATTCCTTTAAGAATTAATTCTTCAGTCTCCCCATTTCAATTATTCCTGTTTCCGATCCCAATGCTACTCATTGTTTTTGTAAAGAAGAGAATCCGAAATCCCTTTCCTTTTGTAATCAACCAAAAGGCATGCAATATTTAGCCCATTATCAGCATAATCTTATATTATTCGATAAAATTCTGAGCGCTTAATCCCAAGAAATATCACTTGTGAAATTTCCGTCAAAGAAATTGATGATAATTACATAAATTTGCGAAACAAATATCTCTGGATATGTCAAAAACTCTTGTGACTTACGGGGCGGAGCTGTATCCGGATTGCTGTAGTTTTTAAAGATAATTGAACCGATTATCGATTTACTTCATATTCATACCTTCCCAAAAAATTTCATAATCTATTGATCAATACACATTAATAATAACCGACTATTGATATTTATTCTATAGTTTCGAAGAGTAATTACTATTTGTTCTTGGAATTCTAAAATACTTGGATATTGATAAATTAATGTGAGAGTTCAAAATCCGTTTGGATTTGCTGAAAAGGAATTGGTAATAGGATTACCGGGGTAATTATTTAAATTGGATTCTTTTCGTGCAGTTTAGCTGTATTTGAAATACATCCTGATATCCGTTCCACCAATTAAATTTCCGAATTTACAGAAACGCATCTAGGCTGAAATAATGGAAGACGAATAGACAACAATATCCAGCCGGATAAACAAGATGGTTTATATACTTGATTAGCAAAATGAGAATAGTTCAATTATTAATTACAAAAACAGTTTATACAAGCACTGTATTATTCTAATCCCTTAAATACCCTTTCGAATAGTTTAGAGATTTTTATACGAGTAATTATAAAATTTGCGGCTATATACTTATGTGCGTCTAATAATGGAATCAATTCAAAATGCTTGAAGAATTAATCGGAATTGCAATAGAAGCGGGAAGAGCCGTGCTGGAAATCTATACTTCTGACACATTTTTTGTAAAAGAGAAAAGTGATAAGTCTCCTCTCACACTTGCCGATGAAAAATCGCACGATATTATTTATAAAAGATTGACCGCAGTTTTTCCTGATATACCTGTGATATCTGAAGAGGGAAAAGATATAGCATACGATCTTCGAAAAGGGTATGAACGATTTTTTCTCGTTGACCCACTGGATGGCACAAAAGAATTCGTAAATAAAAATGGCGAATTCACTATAAATATAGCCCTGATTGAAAATAACCTGCCTGTTGCCGGGGTTATTTATATTCCGGTAAGTAATGAAACATATTACGGATCGGTTCACCTTGGTTCCTTCAAAATCGATTCAGCGGGAATTGTTTCTCCGATCAACGTCAGCAGCAAATCGATAGACGACGAATTGGATGTTGTCCAAAGCAGATCACATTCCGGCGAGGAAGAATCACGGTTTTACTCCAAATATAGAGTCCGAAATAAATTATCTAAGGGAAGTTCACTTAAAATTTGCCTTGTGGCAGAAGGAAAAGCAGATCTTTACTTTAGAAGCGGACCGACTTATGAATGGGATATCGCTGCAGGACATGCAATTCTTCTTGGTGCAAATGGGTTTTTTGTTACAAAAGATTATGAAAAGCAAAACTATAATAAGCCCGCTTTGCTTAATACAGGATTTGTTGCTTCCTCCTTTCCTGTCACGGGTCTGAAATAATTGTGTGCGAGGAAAAGAGTAGCCGGTATGGTAAACGAATCTGAAAATAATCTGCTCTGGCATCCTAATAGTGTAACACGAGAAGACAGGGAAAAAATAAATTATCAGAGGGGAGTATGTCTCTGGTTCACGGGATTAAGCGGTAGTGGAAAATCAACTATTGCGAACGAACTTGAGCGACACTTGAACCATTCGGGTTATAGAACTTATTTACTGGATGGTGACAATATAAGGTTAGGTCTAAATAAAGACCTTGGTTTTTCAGAGAAGGATAGAACAGAAAACATCAGAAGAATCGGTGAAATTGCAAAATTATTTGTTGATGCCGGAATAATAGTTCTGACTGCTTTTATATCTCCATATAGAATAGATAGACAAAATGTCCGCGATCTCTTAAGTCCGGGCGATTTTATTGAAATTTTTGTAAATGCTGATATTAGTGTATGCGAAAGTAGGGATCCGAAAGGGCTTTATAAAAAAGCACGTGCCGGTAAGATAAATAATTTCACAGGTATTTCAGCTCCGTATGAAAAACCATTAAAACCCGAGTTAAATCTGATAAATGCTGACGAGGGGGATATTATTCAAAATACCGGAAAAATACTTAACTTTTTATACGAAAGAAACATCATAAAAAATACTTAAACTAAACCATTCAATTAATTTAACGAAGTATGGAAAGATATTACATAACACATCTTAAAGAACTAGAATCAGAATCAATTTATGTGCTGCGTGAAGTTGCTGCACAGTTTGAAAATCCCGTACTCCTTTTCTCCGGAGGCAAGGATTCTATCGTCTTGGGGTGGTTATCCAAAAAGGCGTTTCATCCGGCTAAAATTCCCTATCCGCTTATGCACGTCGATACAGGGCATAATTTTGATGAAACAATGGTTTACAGGGATAATTTTATTAACCTACTTGGAGCCCGTCTGATTGTCGCTTCCGTTGAGGCATCTATACGAAAAGGGCGAGTCAGCGATGAGACCGGGAAATATGCTTCCAGAAATGTTGCACAGACAACTACTTTACTCGATGCAATAGAGGAGCATAAATTTGATTGTGCTATTGGTGGTGCCCGGAGGGACGAAGAAAAAGCAAGGGCGAAAGAGCGATTTTTCTCTCATCGGGATGAATTTGGTCAATGGGATCCCAAAAATCAGCGCCCTGAACTGTGGAATGTTTTTAATGGAAAGAAAAATCCGGGAGAGCATTTCCGTGTTTTTCCATTGAGTAACTGGACGGAAATGGATGTTTGGCAATATATTGCAATGGAAAATATCCCGATTCCTTCAATCTATTTCGCTCATAAAAGAAAAGTGGTTCACCGCGATGGTATCATGCTTGCGGTTTCACCTTTTGTTCAAATTGATAAGAGTGATAATGTTGAGGAATTAATGGTCCGGTGCCGAACAGTAGGCGATTTAACCTCAACGGGTGTCTGGCGTTCTGATGCGGCCACTATTGAAGATATAATTAATGAAGTCGCAGCCTCCAGAATTACGGAAAGAGGGGGAAGATTTGATGATAAAAGATCGGATACCTCCATGGAAGAAAGAAAGATTAAGGGATATTTTTAATCAAGATATTTATTAAAAGTTTATCCAGGATAGAAATCTAATTGTGATTTATAAGTATTGATGAAATAATCTTATGCACGCGAAGACATATTTAGATATGGAATTACTCCGGTTCACAACTGCAGGATCAGTTGATGACGGAAAATCGACTTTGATTGGAAGACTTCTCTTTGATTCAAAAGGTATTTTTGAGGATCAGTTGGAAGCAGTTAAAAGGACCAGTGAAAGAAAAGGACTGGAAACAGTTGATCTGGCATTATTGACCGATGGTTTACGGGCCGAAAGAGAACAAGGTATTACAATAGATGTGGCTTACAGATATTTCGCGACACCGAAAAGAAAATTTATAATCGCTGACACCCCTGGTCATATACAATATACCAGAAATATGGTCACTGGAGCTTCGACGGCAAATCTGGCGCTTATTCTTGTTGATGCGCGTAAAGGTATTGTTGAGCAGACGAAACGTCATTCTTTTATTGCTAGTTTATTAGGCATACCTCATCTGGTGCTGTGTGTTAATAAAATGGATCTTGTTGAATTTTCGGAAGAGCGGTTTGATCAGATCGTGGCTGATTATAAAGGCTTTGTGGCAAAAATGGATATTAAGGATGTACGCTATGTTCCAATTAGCGCATTAAACGGTGATAATATTGTCGAAAGATCAACGAATATGGACTGGTATAAAGGTGCGACACTTTTACATCTTTTGGAGACAATCCATATTTCGAGCGATTACAATCACCAGGATCCGCGTTTCCCGGTTCAGTATGTAATCCGTCCACAGAAAGTGGAAGGATATCATGACTACAGAGGATTTTCAGGCAGGATTTCCAGCGGGATATTCAGGGTTGGAGAAGAAATTATGGTGCTTCCTTCGGGGTTTTTATCAAAGATCAAATCCATTTCTTATGTCGGTCAGGAAGTAAATGAAGCTTTCCCTCCAATGTCCGTTAGTATTGAGTTGGAGGATGACATTGATATCAGCCGGGGGGATATGATTGTTAAACCGAATAATCAGCCCGAAGTAAATCAGGATATTGATTGTATGATCTGCTGGCTCGGTGAAAAACCTATGCAGATTGGCGGTAAATATATTTTAAGACATACTTCTGCCGAAGTCAGGACTATTATTAAGGATGTAGTTTATCGTATGGATATAAATCACCTCCAGAGAGATGAAGAAGAAAAATCGATCAAAGTTAATGACATTTGCCGTGTTAAACTTAGGACGACCAAACCATTATTTTTCGATTCTTACAAAAAGAACAGAATTACCGGAAGCATCGTTTTAATTGATGAAGCAACAAATAATACGATTGCTGCGGGGATGATCCATTCCTGAAAATGACTAAACCAATAAATATTAAAACAAATTGCCCCTGAACTTCGATTTCCTTTATACTCTTTTTTTATTTCTTCTCCTGACTTTTCTTTTAGTTAAAGAGATACTTTCGCCGGAAATTTCTATCTTTTCAGTTTTGCTTTTGCTGTTGATCGGGGACATCATCTCCGTTAAGGAAGCATTCAGCGGGTTCTCGAATGAAGGTATGCTTACCATTGGACTTCTGTTTGCTGTAAGCGGTGCACTTCAGGCAACCGGAGTTCTGAATACTTTTATTAACTGGGTGCTGAAAGGAAGTCTGAATCATGGGGTGAAGTCTGTGATGGGAAGGCTGTTATTACCAATTGCAATTCTGTCAGCTTTTCTGAATAATACTCCAATTGTTGCTATGATAATTTCACCGGTTAAAAACTGGGCTGAACGTAACAATTTACCCGCATCTAAATTCCTTATACCAATTTCGTATGCTACAATCATGGGCGGAATGTGCACTCTTATTGGAACGAGTACGAATTTAATTGTCAATGGGCTTATGCTTGAAAATGGATATCAGGGATTTGGATTCTTCGAACTTACTTATATTGGATTGCCTGTAACTCTCTTCGGCCTGATCTATCTGATACTTTGGGGAAATAAACTACTCCCTGAAGCCGGCAGCCTCGTAAAGGAATTCTCGAAAAGCAGTCGTGATTATGTTATCGAATTAAAAGTGCGGC
>JAIPIH010000054.1 GCA_021734835.1 Candidatus Cloacimonadota bacterium
TTAGTGAACTTGTGGGGGATTCATTAATCTGGACAGATTCTACGGATTTTGATTTCTACTTGCACTCGGATTTATTCAATGGGAAAAATTGGTATCTGACAAAAGAGAATCTATTCGTTCAGGATGATTCGCGAATTTTGCAGCACGATTTTGATATTGAAACAAAAGAGTTTTCAAACGGACAAAGCTTGATTGATTCACTCGGAACTAAAAATTTCAATTTTGATAGAGAATACAAACACTTCACCATAATTGAGGATGATTCACTCAAACTTTTCGGATTACCGAACTTTGTCCCGATAAATTCATGGTCGTTGGCCTCCCTAAAAAATCCGGAAAAAGTATTCGTGGATACACCATACGTTTTTATTCACTATGAGGAAACTCGCACGGATGTTGAGAAAACCCAAGAAATTCCGATTAATATTAAATTAGAGATTTACCCAAATCCCTTTAACAGCAAAACAAATATTGTGTATCAACTTCCAGCTGAAAACCGGGTACAAATTTCCCTGTTCAATGCTCTCGGTGAAAAACTGATAGAAATCGATGAAGGCCTTAAACCCGCGGGAAGTCACAAATACTTGTTGGAAATGAATCAGTACAGCAGCGGAATTTATTTCGTTATAATTGAATCAAATACACAAATTTTAACAAGAAAAATTATTCTTCTCAAATAACACGAATTCGCTTTAAGTTTTACTTCTCCAATCCTACAAATAATGAATAATATTCAATTCCGTTCTCAACTTTATCAATTTTGCGGATAAGGTTAAAATCACCCCGTTTTTTGTCCCTCCGAAAATCTTGGGATTTTAGGTTTTTATCATCTTCAAATAACATTTCGGTGAATTTTGTTTGATATCCTTCTTTTCGGATTGTGAAATGAATATGTTTTGGGAAAGTCGTTCCGGGATAACTGTTTGGTTTTATAGAATTAATTACAAACTCTCCGTTTTTATCCGATATGAGTTCGCCGTTTAATCGAGGAGATTTTTCATTTTTACCACCAGCGGAATAATTTCCTGTGATATCGGTTTGATGAACTTCAATAACCACATTTGATAATTTTTCATTGTTCTTTTTATCAACAATTCGCCCAAGAATCACAATTTTTTGTCCCGGTTCTGCTTCATTTGTAAGAGTAAGATTCGAAGAAAGCGAATTTGATTGGCCGAGAATAAATGCTGTATTTGAAAGTACAAATAGGAGGAGTAGTGTTAAATTATAATTCAATATTATATCCGTCATAAGCAATATAAATTTGCATCTTACTGCCGGGTGAGAAATGCTTTAAGTATCTCTCAGATTCTTTATGAACTTCAAAAAGTACTTTGTCATTATAACCGGGTTCATTGTGGAAAAGGCAGAGTCTCTTCACACCGGCTCTTTCAGCTAATTCAACACCAACAATATTACTTGAATGACCCCAGTTTTTCTTTTCGTTCATAGCTTCTTGATAACGATACTGTGCATCAAAAATTAATAAATCCGCATTTTTGAAGAAATCAATAAACGCATAATTGGCCTTTTCAGATTCTTCACCATGCTCAGCATCAGTGGAGTAGATAAAAATTTTATCGTTTTTTTCGAATCTGAATCCATACGAATCACCCGGATGCTCTTGTTTAATAGCTGAGAACTTGAAACCACTGATATCATATTGCTGGTCCGGTTTAAGCTTCTTAAAATTTATTTGAGCACTTAATTGATTTAATTGTACGGGAAAATTATTTGTGTTTTGCTGATAAAAAAAAGATTCCTCGAGCGTATCATGAAATCCATAAATATTAATTACACTATCTTTAGAGTAGGCGGGTAGAAAAAATGGAAATCCTTGAATATGGTCCCAATGTAAATGAGAAATGAATAAGTTGAAAATTCGGTTTTTCTTTCTTTTATTTTCGATAATATCAACAGCCAGGTCACGTATTCCACTTCCGGCATCGCATATAAAATATTCATCACTGCCGTCATCAATCTCAACGCAGGAAGTGTTGCTGCCATAACTTCCCCAAACATAAAATGGAAGCTTTTCATCAATAAATTTATCAACATCAGCCCCTTTGCAAATTTGCTCTTTGCAAGCGATCGCTAACGCCTCCTTTATTTTATATCTCACTTCGTCTGCGGTTACCGAAATTGGCAATGATCCGCGCGAGCCCCAAATCTTAATATTCATTTACTTCTCAAAACTTGTTGAATTATTGCTTTGCAGCGTATTCTTCGTTTGCTTTCCAGACACGCATTAAATTTCCACCACAAATTTTTTCAATATCTAATTCCGAATATCCTGCTTTTAGAAGTTGAAAAATCAAGTTAGGATAATAAGAAACATCTTTCAAGCCTTCAGGCAATGAATCCCCGACCCCGTCAAAATCTGATCCTAATCCGACATGATCAATTCCGGCTAATTTCACAGCATGATTTATGTGTTTTACTACATCTGAAATGTCGGCAAAATGTGGATTTTCTATCATGTATTGCTTGCGGAATTCAGCCGCTCGGGGATCAGAAGTTGATATTTTATTTTCGGCGGCAAACTTTTTTACTTTTGACCAAGATTTTTCACGATTTGATTTAATATCGCCGTCAAGAAAAGACGAACCAAAATTAATTTGTATTACACCGCCATTTTCACCAAGCTTTTTAATCATGTCATCATCCATATTTCTTTCCCAACCGGGCGTAAAATGGCGACAAGAAGAATGCGATGCGATTACAGGGACTTCTGTTATTTCCATTACATCATAAAATGCTAGATCTGAAATATGAGAAACATCAATCATCATTCCGGTTTTATTCATCTCTGAAACCAGTTCCTTACCGAAAGGACTTAAACCGTTCCACTTTCTGACTTCATCATAGGAAGAATCCGAAATGTGATTACTTTTGGAATGACAGAGAGTGATATACCGAATTCCACGATTATAAAAATGCCGCAGATTTTTCAGATCGCCCTCAATTGGCGCGCCGTTCTCAATACCCATCGCTAATAACACTTTTCCATTAAAAGCATTATTCAAAACATCTTTAGTTGAAGAAACAATTTGAAATTTATCCGGCCATTTTGTCGCAAATCCTTCCACCATGTCAATCAAACCATTGGCAACATTTTTCGCGTTTTTTTTAGACTCTTCTTCAGCAGGTACATAAACGGAAATGAAAGGAACATCAAGTCCACCGGTTTTTGCGCGGACAAAATCAAAATCCCCACCGGCCGTCCTTTCAGAAATATCTTCATATTTTTCCTCCAATCGGTAGGGAACGTCGATATGTGTATCAATAATTAAGATCTTTTGAGAGAGTTCTTTAGCTTTTTGCATCAATTCCTCGTCGGTGGATGATGAAGGTGTATTCGTAATTAATGAAAAATTTATAAAAATGAGTGTGCTTAAAAATAAGTTCATTGAAAATCCTTAGATGAAAAAGATAGTTTGAAATAATTTGTTGTTTATCCGGTATAGATACTTCCGCCAATAAACTCCCTTAAAACGGAATCCTTCGGTACCGATGATTCATCCGTGATACCGACTATCGCGCTTAAAAGTTCATTGATACGATTCGCGCGCATATAAGCGTCTTCACGGAGCGGATCGTTTTTATATTCCTTGGCCCATTCTGCAAAGTGGCTCTGAAGTTTTGGTCCGTAGAGTGCCAATTCATAAGGCATCGCACTGCTCACAATATAATCGGCGTTTCCAATGTATGGCATGATATTCCGAAGCTCGCTCGATCGAACATAATGCCAATGCTCCAAAGTTTGTTTCGGGTTGTAGGCTCTATGAACAGCATCCCTCAACATTCTTCGCATCAATCTAATATCTGTCCATTGAACATATTCATCGTCTGGACCTTTCATTTGAATTAACGGTTCGATATAAATTCTAAACTTATGATCTACTGAAATCCCTTCGCTAAATTTTGGGAACAACCCGTGCAAGCTGTCGATCAGGAGAATTTCATTTTCTTCGAGCTGAATTGGTGTGCGGTTTAAATGCCTTTTGCCGTTCTTAAAATCATAATAAGGAATCTTCACTTCCTGGCCTTTGCACAATTTATCGAGGTGATCGTTAATCAGATCAAGATCTAGAGCTTGCGGTGTTTCGAAATCGTAATCCCCGAATTCATCCTTGGGGTGAAGTTCGAGATCAAAGAAATAATGATCAACTTCAAGGGCTTTAAATTTATATCCCTTCGCTTTTAATTTTTGTTCGAGTTTCAAAGTAGTTGTAGTCTTGCCGGAAGCCGAAGGTCCGCTAACCAATACCACTTTTAACTCATTGGCTTTACTGATTATCTCTTCAGATACTGTTTCCAAATCGTTTTCATAAGCCTTTTCAGATTCATGAACAATAATCGGGAACTCACCCTCCTGAATTCTTCTATTCATGCTGCTGTAAGTATTCAAGTTGTACTTTACTGCCCAGTCTAAACCGTGCCATATTTTCCGCCAAGGTATACTTGCCGATGATCGTGATGAATGCTGCACTTCTGTTTGCCGTTTTTTATTTCGTTCCTCGCGATAAAGTATAAAAGCCTTTGAAACTTTGGCGTGCCCATTTTCAATGAGCACTTTCTCAATGGCATCTTGAACCTGTTCAATATCGGGAGTTGAAGTTACTTTTTCATTCTTGTGCAGATATTCAATAACTTTTTCCGTTAAAGATTCAGCAAGTTCTTTATCTCTGCCTCCGACTGCAACGGCAGCCCTGTAAATAGCATTAGAAATTCGTTCTGCTTTAAATGGAACGATTGCTCCACTTCTTTTTAGTACGTTTTCAAAATCATGCATTTTAATTTGAATTTTGTTAATGAGATGTTCTACTCAAAAAATAGTTAAATGAGGTACATTAGTAAAGAAAGTTTTTAGTGGTCGCAACTGCATGCAAGTGAGTTGCTGTTTGATTTTTCAAATGATTCTTTACCTTCCTTGAATGCAAAATAAGCAATACCAAGTGAACCGATTACATCAAAGTATGCAATTCCGGTTAGTTCGTAAAACAAACTCGCGCCTAATAAAATGATAGAGAGGTTGAAACAAGTCTTTGTACAATTTGCGTCCGCAATTATGGCATCTGAATTTAATTCTTTACCGACTTTGAGCTTCGATTTCATTAAATAATACATTGTAGCAATTGAGATCGACGAGACTATTATTCCGGGAAGAGTTGTTTCCGGTTCTGTTTGATATATGACGTTCAGTACCGCGCCTGCAAGTAATCCGATCGTAAGAATGTAAAACGCAATGCCGGTAATTTTTAGTGCGGTTCGTTCAAATGCATCCCGACTGGAGACAGGATTCCTTTTCATTCTTAATATCATGTGAGCAATTCCAAGCCCTGATATAACTTCTACGAAACTATCAACACCAAATCCCAGCAAGGCGAGGGTTTCATCTTCCAATCCAAAAAAAACTGATATGGAACCCTCAACCAAATTATAGACGATTGTGAATAAACTAAGATAGAATGCCTTTTGAATTAATCTTTCGTTCAAATCTAACTTTACGTTGTTAAAAAACACTGATCGAAATTTACCATTGAATTTGGACATAAGCTCGATATTTTCTCCATGCTCAGAATATTGGATGTTGATAGTTGGGAAAAATTAATTTGCGCCGATCGAAAAATATTGAAAGAAAGAAGACAGAATGTCGAATATAGATAAAACTTAAATATCTTGTCTTTGTACCACCAAATTGTTAAGTTAGTGAAAAACATTCTTTACAATTTTTGGAAGAATGAACTTTAGTCTGAATCCGAATTACTATGATGAAAATCAGTTTATTTGCATCCAAAAAGTTACAAAGTATAAAAAAAATAGACTACTGAGGTGTACGCATGAAAACCAAAATGAATTTAGTTATACTCTTGTTTTTGTTGCTTATTTGCAATTCTCTATTAGCCTACAGCGATTTAAGAGTACATGATCCCCGAGGATGGCATTCAGCACAAGGAACTATTGAAAGTGCAACCGCGTCCATAAAACCGAAGGGTGTTTATATGGAAATCGGATTATATTTAACATTTTCGGCTAAGGGCTGGAATTATAGCAGTCAAGATTCTCTTGAGATACTATTTAATTTTACACTCCCCGATAACGCAATAGTCCATGATTCATGGTTGTGGGTTGGTGAGGATATTATCCGCGGCGAGATTATGGATAAGTGGACAGCTTCAGAAATTTATGAAGATATTGTAAAAAGGAGACAAGATCCTTCCATTCTATTTAAGTATAATTCTACGACATATGAGCTGAAAATATATCCAATGTTGGCCTCGGAGACGAGAAAAGTAAAAATTACCTATCTGGTTCCTGCACAATTTAATTCGAATTATATTCTTGCTGATTTACCAACCGATTTATTACGTGCATCCAGATATCCTTTATCTGAATTCCATATACTCACTTGGTTGGATGACGAATGGAAAAATCCTAACATCCAAGAATATCCCGAAATAGTATTTGAAAGTTTCTCAGATTCAACTTTTGGTAATTATGTTAGAGCTGACATACCGACTGAAGCTATAAATAATTCGCTGCATTTCTCTTTGAACTCACCACTAAAAAATGGAGTTTATCTTAGTGCGACAGGAGATCAAGCCGAAGGTATATATCAATTAGCGTTTCTTCCTTCAGAAATAATAAATGATTCAAACAGCATTAAAGTTGCTCTTTTGTTTGATTATCAGGAGGAAAATTGTCACGAATCCACAATTGAAATTTTAAACACGGTTAAATCTTACCTGCTTTCAAATCTTTCTGCTGCGGATTCATTAAATCTAATATTTTCAAATATAGAGATTAAAAGAGCCAGTGAACATTGGTTTTCTGCTGACTCGGCTTCAATTGAGGAAGTTTTCGAAGGACTGGAAACCAACCCATTTTCTAACTATAGCAATTTGCCGTCATTGTTAGCTGATGGAATTGAATTTATTAATTCAAATGGAAACAAGGGAGAACTGGTCTTGATTTCTAGTTCCGATCAGGTTGGAAATTATAAAGTTGCCAATGAATTGATTGATGATTTAGCAACTCTAATGGAGTCCGAAATAACAATTAGTGTCTGTGATTTTCAATCCCAATCCTGGCCAAGTTATTATTTTGGGGGAAGATATTACTATGGAAACGAATATTTTAATAAAAATATCACACGGATGACTTCGGGGAATTATTACAACAGAAGATCAGGGGAATCCTTTTTAAATGTATTGTCCAATACTATTGGTTCTGTTGGAGGATTCATCAGTTCATTTGATATGTACACAACGCTTCAGAATGGGTATTGCTACAGTCGCTTTAATCTGGGGAGTCAAACCAGTGTTGTTCAGCTTAACAAACCTCTAATTCAGC
>JAIPIH010000055.1 GCA_021734835.1 Candidatus Cloacimonadota bacterium
CCTGCTGGAATCTACGATGTTTATGCAGAGAGAGTTTTTTATGATGATGCAATAGAATATCAAATCGAAGTAGTTGAAGGAGAACTTACTCAGCTTGATATTCCGATGTACGAAATTGTGAGTGTAGTTGAACCAATAGTTCCCAATTCCTCATCCCAAATTTCAAATTTATCAAACTATCCCAATCCTTTCAATCCAAGTACAACAATCTCCTTTTCAATCCAATATGATATTAAAGCGGAATTATCAATTTTCAATATCAAGGGACAAAAGATTACAACTTTAATTAATGAACATCTGTCAAAAGGTAAGCACTCAATTGTTTGGTCAGGCAAAGATCAAAATGGTAATTTTATTGGTTCAGGCATCTATTTGTACAAAATCAAAGTAGGCAAACAAGAATCTGTTAAACGAATGCTTCTTTTGAAGTAGTTTGAGGATGATGGTGTATAACAAGCGCACCCACAATCAGTGAGAAGACAGATTGAAAGAGTTCGTGGCGTGCGCAAAACATTGGACGAAATTCGATTTGTGCGTAGACTCTTGTTTCTAATGATTAAATAAAATTTTGTCAGAAGTTTAAATAGGAAGATTTTTATTAGCTAATATTGTGACTCTATAAAAAAACATAGAAAACTATTCATTAGTAATAAAATAATTGACGTTTTTCTAATATGAATAAAATCGTCTAAAGTAAAAATTATCTGGAGGATATAATGAAAAGAATTATTATAATTGGATTGATAGGATTATTGGTTGTTTCTTCTTTTGTTTTTGTTAGTTGTTCAAAAAAAGAAAATATTATAAAAATTGGAGCAGTGCTTCCTCTTACTGGAGATGCGGCGCAAGCGGGTGTCAATACACGACTTGGCATTGATTTGAAGGTCGAAGAGATTAATAATTCCGGTGGAATTGATGGAAAAATCCTTCAAATAATATACGAAGATTGCCAAGGTGATCCGAAATTAGCAGTATCATCAATACAAAAGTTGATTAGTATTGATAAAGTATCCGCTGTTATTGATAATAGCCTTAGCAATGTTACTTTAGCAATGGCTCCTATTGCTAACGAAAATGAAGTTGTTTTATTGGCAACAGGAGCATCATCACCAAAAATATCTGATGCTGGTGATTTCATTTTCAGGATTTGGAACTCTGATGTTTTAGAAGGTGATGTAGTTGCTGAATACGCATATAAAGAATTATCCTTAAAAAAAATTGCTCTCATGATTATTAATAACGATTATGGATTAGGACTTCAAAAAGTGTTTAAGAATAAATTTGAAGGAATTGGTGGAACAATTATTACTCGAGAAATGTTTAGCCCTGGTGATAAAGATTTCAAAAATCAAATAACAAAATTGTTACAAAATAATTTTGAAGCTATATATTTAGTTGGATATCCAACAGAATGCTCAGGAGTAATAAAACAATTGAAGAATTTTGGATACAAAGGAATAATAGTTGGAACAATTGTGATGGCAGACCCCATTGTTCAAAAAGCTGTTGAGGAAACAGGGTATGATTGTTATTACCCTATCCCCAAACAACCCGATCAAAATGATCCATCAGTAGCCAATTTCATGAATACATTTAATGAGAAATATGACCAAGAACCACCTATGTTGGCTGATGTTGGTTATGATGCTATAGATATAATTACTAATGCTTTAATTGATTCTAAGGGAAAGGAGGATGGAATATTGATAAAAGAATTTTTTTACAAAATGCCAGAGTATAATGGTGCATCAGGAACTTTTAAGTTTGATAAAAACGGTGATGTAAAAAAACCTATCATTGTAATTAAATAATATAATTGGAGTAAAAATGGATTTAATAAGTTATTCAAATTTATTAACATACTTAGGGTTCAATCTAGCAATTTTTGCTTTTCTATCTCAGTATTTATCTTTTCCTAAAGATATTTTATCCGAATTAAGCAGAATAGAAAGACAAAAAGACAAGCATGAATATCCTTGCAAAGAAAGTGATCGAGTAACTATTAAAAAAGATGGTAAAAAAGCAGGAAATATTTTAAAAGCTTTTTTCTTAGAAATTGACACAATAACTTTTATTATTCTATTTTACTTGGTTTATTCAAGTTTCGTTTTAACCTCTATGATAGCATATAAATACTTTAATAATAATAGTTTTTTAGAGATGATATTTTATAGTGGCATTTTTTATATTGCTTTTACAGAATTCCCCATTATTTTTGAAATGGTAAGTAATAGTAGAAAGTGGCCAGCAAAGCAAAGAGCAGCTAAATATATATATCTATGTTTATTTATTGTAATTGATTTAATAATTGGTGTCTATATAATAAAAAATCATAAGGAATTCGAAAAGATTTTTTTATTTTTAATATTTGGATTACTTTCACATTTTTGTATATACGCAATACCTCTATTTATAAGAAAACCAATTACTAACTTGTTATATTTATGGGAAAATTTGAATGACTAAATTCCAATAAAGTAATCATTAATATGTGATTAAAATATAGAAACGAATAATGTTATAGGAGTATTTATGGGACAATTAATTTTAAATTTGGGGAAGAAGAAAACAAATCTTCCAAAAGAATTGAATGAAGTAAAAGAGAATGGTTTTTTATCAACACAGTATTCTCTGAAAGAGATAAAAAAAATGATCTCAGACGATATTCTGACAAAAAAGACAAAAATAAATTATGCAGAAATTATTAAGCAAGCTTAAATATGAGCATTTTGATTATTTAAATGAATCTACACATGCCTTAACAACTTTGTATGGAATATTATGTCCAAAAGATAATCAAGAATTACATAATGATATAGCAAAAAGTTTGGAGCTTATAAAAAGTTCAACTTTGATTATTGACGATATCTTAGATAAATCTCCTCAAAGGAATGGAATTACATCTTTATATCGTGAAATTGGAATAGAATCTTCAATTTTAGTTGCGGAAATTTTAAAATCACAAGCTGTTTTAAATATCACTAAAATTGTATCAACTATATCACCACAATATTTACAAAGAATCATTATATTACTTGAAGATACCTATTCTACTATATGTCAGGGGCAATTAGAAGATATCGAATATGAGAATATTCCAATCCAGGAAGTTACTCTTGAAAAATTCTTTAATATGATTGAACAAACATCTGCTCATTTTGTAGCATTACCTGCTATAATTGCTTCAATATTATCAAATAGAAAAGAAGATGAAATAGCACGAATTACGAGATTCGGGATTTACATAGGAATAGCTTATCAAATTAGAGATGACATTCTTGATATTGTTAGTGACCAAGAATATTCAGGTAAAGCAGAATTAGTAGATATTAAATCTAATAAGAAAAGATTACCGATAATAATTACGTATGAAAATTGTAATGAGAAAGAAAAAAAACAAATTGAACAGATTTTCAACTCAACGAATGAAATAGATCAAACAAAAATAGATCTTTTATTAAAATTAATTAAAAATAAAAATTCAATTTCAAAATGTTGTGACTTATTATCCAAATTTAAAAGTATGGCTTTAGAAGAAATTGATAATTGGTATATCAAAAAGCAATTAGAGCAGCTTACATCATTCTCTGAACTTCTAACAAATTTTCAAAGTTTGTCATCTGATGTAAAAAAAGAATTTGGTGTTTCTAATTAATGCCACTAATCCAAATATTTTTAAATGTTTTAATTCATTCTAGTAACTATGTTTTAATAGGAATTTCAATTGCATTACTTTATCAAACGACTCGATTTTTAAATTTTTCAATAGCAGCTATATATACTTCAGGCTCATATTTTGTCTTTTTATTTTTGAGGATATTTAATTTTTCATTGTTTCTTTCTATTATCTTTTCAATATTCTTTTGTGTACTTATTGGATTTTTAATAGAATTATTTTTATTTAAGAAAATTAGAAAAAAAAAATCATCATATTTAATATCAGTATTAACTTCGTTTGGTGTTTATATCATTCTTCAAAATCTAATCTCATTAATTTTCGGAGATAGCACAAAATCCATTCGTTCAGGTGCAATAAAAGAAGGAATAAATATTTTCGGAGCAAGAATAACTCCCGTCCAGATAATCATAATTATCACTTCCATAATCATAACCATATTTCTGCTTCTTTTCCTTAAAAAAACCAAGATCGGTAAAGCTATGAAGGCAGTTGCAAATGATGCGGAATTAGCAAATATTTCCGGCATCAGCAGTGACAAAGTTATTTCAATTTCATTTGCAATCGGTTCAGGCTTGGCAGGTTTGGCAGGAATTCTGGTTGCTCTTGATGTAGATATGACGCCGACAATGGGAATGAATGCCTTAATGATGGGAGTTGTGGCAATGATAATTGGTGGAGTTAACAGCATTCTAGGCATTGTGTGCGGAGCTCTGTTGCTTAGTCTTGCTCAAAATCTTGGTGTGTGGTATTTTAGCTCACAGTGGCAAGATGCAATTGCTTTCGTGGTACTTCTAATATTTCTCATATTCCGTCCGCAAGGCTTCTTCGGAAAAAAGTTTGGAAAAGCAAATATTTAACAAAGAAAATTTAGTGTATTTAAATAAGAATTATAGGTAATTATGATATCATTAATAGGGATTTTAATTGGAACGGTAGCATCAATATTAGCTATTGTTGTATTTATTGAAGCACGAATAAAAAAAATAAAAAAGAAAATAAAAGAGAATGAGCAAGATAGTGATATTAAAAGGTTAAAAATATTTGTAAGTAACTTCAAATATGCTACATGTTTGACATATGATGGAGATGGTCCAATGGTAACTACGTTTGAGATGAAATTTGAATTTATAAAAAAACGTGAAGGTTATTTTGGTTACGTCAAAACTATTGGAAATGATAAAATTTCTTTTAAAGCTGAATTAATATCTGATGGCAGTCATATTTTTATTTATGGTCTTAGTAATCATCCAGGTGAGAGGATTCTTGCATATGTAAATGTAGAATTCTTAAGTGAAACTAAGTCAGAAATTACTGGAGTGGGATTTGGATTAGATCGAAATGGGAATCCAATGATGACAGAAATTGTTTTTACAATTATCATACCTGATAGAGACAAATTAAACCAAAGCAAAGATTGGGAGGATATTGCGAGTGCAATATTTGAAAAAGAACGGAAAAAGGATGAATCATCCTTGGGTAGATATCATATAAGTTATTTCAACAATCCCAATAAGGAACACAGAAATGAATAAATTATTATCTTCAACTGATTGTTTCATCTTAAATAATAATTGGATTGAGATGAGGTTTTCCTTATGATCTATCTGTTCCACATTTTCATTTTAATCGGGATTTATATTATCCTATCGCTTTCCTTAAATCTTATTGCTGGATATACTGGAATTCTATCTATAGCTCACGCAGCATTTTACGGTATTGGTGCTTATATAGCTGCATTGATGGCATTGAATTTTAATAGCCCATTTTTATTGAATTTAGTTTTGGCAATGATTGGCTCAGCTATCTTGGGAGCGTTAATAGGAATTCCATCTCTACGGATCAAAGACGATTATTTCATTATTGCCACATTTGCTTTTCAGATCATAACATTTAGCATTTTAAATAACCTGGTTTCTTTCACCGGTGGTCCTATGGGGCTTCCAGGAATACCACAGCCAGTAATTTTTGGGATCAAGATTTCCTCTCATCTTAGCTTCTTGATCTTGATCGTAATTTTGTGTATTATTGTCTATTTTGTCTGTAATCGAATTGTAAAGTCACCTTTCGGCAGAATATTAAAAGCAATTCGGGAAGATGAAGTTTTTACTCAATCAGTTGGAAAAAATGTTTCGGCTTATAAAGTGAAGATATTCATGATCAGTTCAGGTTTGGCTGCAATCGCCGGTGTAATGTATGCAACTTATATCACATATATAGATCCCACCAGTTTCACGGTGATGGAGTCGATATTTATTATTTCTATCGTTATAATCGGAGGTGCTGGAAATTTGAAAGGTTCGATCGTGGGAGCAATTGTTTTGGTGATGCTTCCCGAAATATTAAGATTTGTCGGTTTACCGAATTCTGTTGCAGCTAATATTCGTCAAATGCTTTATGGTAGCCTCCTTGTAGTATTTATGATGTGGCGTCCGTATGGTTTTATCGGTGAATATTCATTTAATAGGAATACTGATAATGGATAATCTTCTTAAAATACAAAATTGCAATAAACATTTTGAAGGCAACAAGGCTCTTGATGACTTTAGTTGTGAGATAAATAGAAATGAGATCGTCGGATTGATCGGACCAAACGGAGCAGGAAAATCTACACTTTTTAATGTGATCACTGGTTTTATTCTAATTGATTCCGGTAAGATTAATTTTGACAAGAACAACATAACAAATAAAGGTCCAAGCAAAATAAATAAATATGGGATTTCCAGAACCTTTCAGGATTTGAGATTGATTCGTCAGATGACGGTCTTAGATAATATTTTGTTATCATTCAAAAAGCAACCAGGAGAACATTTGGAAAATGTTTTTTTCCAAAATAAGAAAGTAAAAAATATAGAATTCGAAAACAAAAAGAAAGCACTTGAATTATTGAAATATGCTTGTATTTCAGAAAAAGCCTATGAATTGGCAAATGACCTTTCTTATGGTCAGCAAAAATTATTGAGTATAATTTGCTGTCTTGCTTCTGATGCTCAACTTCTACTTCTAGATGAACCGATTGCCGGAATAAATCCGGCAATGATTGAGAAAATATTATCAATAATTACTGAGCTTCCAAAGCAAGGTAGATCAGTGATTTTGATAGAACACAATATGGATGCTGTTTCTCAAGTTTGTAATAGAGTAATTTTTATGGATGCAGGCAAGAAAATAAGTGAAGGAACTTCGGAAGAAGTTCGAAATGATCCACGAGTTATTGAAGCTTACTTGGATTAATTATGCTTGAAATAAAAAATTTAGAAACCGGATATGGTAAAAAGCAAGTTCTATTTGATATTTCCATGGTTGTATCGGCAGGTGAAATCGTCGGTATCATCGGACCAAATGGTGCAGGAAAATCTACGATCTTAAAAGCAGTAAGTGGTATCCTCTCAATTTGGAATGGTGATATTATATTTAACAATAACTCTATTAAAAAGAATTCGATTGCTAAAAACATCAAATCTGGACTAACGTTTGCACCTCAAGGAAATAGAGTATTTGATGAACTCACGGTAAGAGATAACCT
>JAIPIH010000056.1 GCA_021734835.1 Candidatus Cloacimonadota bacterium
ACTCCTGCTCAAGCAGCAAAGATTGAGTTAAATCTGAAAAGGAATCGATTCAAAAGTATGATAGAACTTTTGCTCGCTTTTTGCAAAGCGAGAATTTGGCTAAAGCCAAAATTCTATTGCTCATAAGGAAACATTGTCTGAATAACCGGTAAAGTCAACTAACGTGGGTTTGGGTAACAAATATATGCAAAGCAGATTTTGGGACTGTAAATTACTCTATTTACAGTAAATTCTTCTTTGTAAAAAGGATTTATCGTTGGGTTTTTCCGTCGATGAATTTGGACATAAATTTTGCTTTTTACTAAGAAGAACCATCTAACCCACTTATGTTGACTTCACCTGAATAACCCTAAACCTAACTTGACCGATAACTTTTTAATGCTTGATAAAAATCGTAATGTGATGAAGAAGAACACTTGGAAGAAGGTCTGGCATTTTTTATGGGAAGATGACTCATGGGAAAGTTGGCTAGTAAGTGTTATAATCGCCTATGTCTTAATTAGGTTTTTAGTATATCCAGGTCTTGGACTTGTTCTTGGTACAAATTATCCAATTGTAGCTGTTGTCTCAGGTAGTATGGAGCACGACACTCAATTTGATGACTGGTGGAACACACAGCAGGAGAACTATCTCAATTATGGTATCACAAAAGAAAGTTTCCAAGAATTTGGTTTTAATAGCGGATTCAATAAAGGAGATATTATGGTATTAAAAGGCCAAGAGGCCTCAGACATTAATGTTGGCGATATACTGGTCTTCTATTCAGCGATTAAACCAGAACCAATAATTCACAGGGTTATCCATGTGCGGGAATCAGATGATGGCTTTGTATTTACAACCAAAGGTGACCACAATGGCGATATCCATCCTTTTGAAAAGAATATCCCTGAAAAAGATATTGTAGGCACTGCTCTATTTAGGATTCCTTTTTTGGGTTGGATAAAAATTGGTTTTGTATGTGCGCTCGACATGATTCCAGGAATTAATATCATGCCTGGCGGATCTAATTATATGGAATGTTTACTATCATAAAAGGTGATGAATTTGATGTTTTGTCCAAAATGTGGTTCTCTATTGAGACCAAAAGATTTTAAGGGAAAAAGATTACTTGCCTGTTCATGCGGTTACAAGGATCAGAAATCAGAAAAGATTGAGCTTTCAGAGAAAAAAACTGTATCTTCAAATGTGGATGTGGTCGATAAGGAAGTAGAAGTGTATCCTCTGACTGATGTAGAATGTCCAAAATGCAAGCACGGAAAAGCTCATTATTGGACTGTGCAGACAAGAGCAAGTGATGAACCTGAAACAAAATTCTTCAAATGTGAAAAGTGCAAACATACCTGGAGAGACTACAGCTAAGCTTATCAATGTTAAAGTTAAGCCTAATTGTACGTCTTCGAGGATAGTGTCGCAGCGAGAAGACTTGTATATTGTGGAGCTTTCTGCTCCCCCTTTGGATAATAAAGCTAATTTAGCGCTTGTCAAATTGCTTTCAAAGCATTTTGGATGCAGGGTAAGGATAAAATCGGGACTCAATTCTAAGAATAAACGGGTGTTATTAGGATGATCTCGAGAGCAAAACTTGCTATAATGCTTTCAAAATTAGGTGTATTTGATAATCCAAAAAATAAACTGGAACAATACCCAACTGATTCTGAGACTGCGTCTATATTACTTTACAATGCATTTACAGATGGGGCAATATCAGGAAAGGTCGTTGTTGATTTTGGATGTGGTAGTGGTATTCTTGGAATAGGGGCTCTCCTGTTAGGAGCTAAAAAGTGTGTGTTTGTAGATGTGGATCCTGATGTAGAGGATTTACTGCGAAAAAATGCAGTATCAATAATTAACCCGTCCTTCAAAACTGAAGACATTGAATTTGAAGCAAAAGAGATAACCAAATTTGAAGGTTCATCTGATACAGTCATCATGAATCCACCATTTGGGACTAGAATGAAGCATGCAGACAAGGCATTCCTTCTAAAAGCATTTGAGACCGCAGATTCGGTTTATTCTATCCATAAATCCACATCAGAGGGATTTCTAAAAGCTATCTGCGCAGATAATGAGATGGATATGGGCATTCTGGATTACAGATCATATCCCCTAAAAGCATCGTACGGATTTCACAAAAGCCCGATTAAGAGGATAGATACTATCTTAATCAGATGCACCCGGAAGCTGTAATTTAAGGATATGCAATCATTTCTGTCATTTTTTGTTTCAATTTGGTTTTAAAAGAGAAAGCTTTTTAAACTGAAATTGATTCCTGTCTCAGTATGGAGATTACAATTTTAGAGGATAAAAAGAATCGATTTGTTTTTGAACTGCAAGGAGTAGATCATACTTTCTGTAATATATTGAAGGACAATCTTAGAGAAGTTAAAGATGTCAGCATAGCTGCTTATAATATTAGCCATCCTCTTGTGGGTATTCCAAAGTTTATTGTTGAAACAAAAGCAAGTTTAGCCCCTAAAGCTGCAATCAAAACTGCACTTAAGAATATGAAAGCCAGTGATAAGAAACTGGCAACTTTGTTTAAAAAATTAAAATGAGTTCTGATCGCGGTTTGGATTTAGTGAATCTGGCGCGGCAATCAATAAAATCTTATATTAGTGACACTCCATTAGATATTGAACTCTCAGCTAAATATTCTGAAAAAACGGGTGTATTTGTCACACTGCATCTTGATGATGAGTTAAGAGGATGTGTTGGTTTTGTTGAACCCGTTTATTCTCTCTATGATGGTATAAAGAAAGCTGCGGTTGCTGCTGCAACTCAAGATCCACGTTTCCCTTCAGTGACAATTGAAGAACTTCAGAAATGTCAGATTGAAGTGTCAATACTTAGCGAGCCAAAGCTCATTGAGGTCAAGGATTATAATGAGTATTTTGAGAAAATTCAGATTGGAAAGGATGGTTTATTGATCCAGGGAAAATTTGGAAGCGGGTTATTACTCCCAATTGTAGCTGTTGAATGGAAATGGGGCCCTAAGAATTTTCTTGATAACCTCTGTATCAAGGCAGGGCTGCCTTCAGATGCCTGGCATGATCTTAATAATAAAGTCTATAAATTTCAGACAGAAGTCTATTCTGAGGGAAAAACGAATAAATAGACTCAGACTGAAAAAATTGTTTCTTTCAAAAGTTGTATAATATGATTATCAACAATCATCTTAAAAGCTACTCTTTCTGAACATTCCTTAATTGCAAATGCGAGTTGCTCATCTCTTAAAACATTCATGATCCATTCAAAAAAATCATTTTTATGTTGATTAACATGAATATGAAATATTGTTTCTTCAACATTACTTAAAAATATGGAGAGATCATACAGATTAGAAATAATTGCACCATTAGCTGCAAAGAAGCAATCTGATTTTTTTGTATTAGTAAATATTCTAGACTTAACTTTCATCACCCTGGCCCGATTAATATCCTTAGTCTTAGATTTTCGGGTGACTTTCAGTTGATCCTTCTGGCACCACTTACAGACAGTCTTAGCACTAACATCATATTTCTTGGCAATTTCCCTCAAAGAAAAAAGTTTAATGAGGCCAGACAAGGTAGCCTTATCTGGCTTCTTTGATAAAATTTTTGGCATTATTTCTTTTTCTTATGCTTCATTACTGCTGCGGTAATTCCAGCTGCAATTGCTGCACCAAGTCCTGCTGCGATGGCTGCGGATTTCTTTGGATTTTTTTTCATGTAATCGTCCACTTCCTTTTCAGCATTCTTGAGTTTAGCATTAGCTTTCTTCATTTCTGCTCTTAATTTCTTTCTAGCTATTTCTATTTGCTTTTTTACCTGAGCGTTTGCTTTTGCAGCAGATTTCTGTACTTTCTTTGCTGTTTTCTGAACAGTCTTTGCTGCTTTTTTTGCTGTGTTCTGTACATTTTTAGCTGTTTTTTTGGCTGTTTTTTTAGCTGTTTTCTGCACCTTATTAGCGGCTTTTTTTGAAGCTGATTTAACAGGTGCGGATTTTTTTGCTACTTTTTTTGTAGGCATTCTATCACCCCCTTGTTCTTAAACTAAATGACCAGACTAATAACATCAGTCCGATGATAAGAAAACTCCAACCCATATGCAATTCCAGGTATTGGCTTATTATTAGCACTGCTGCTATGCATATAAATATTAATGAAATCAAGAAAACCGCTTTTTCGACTAAGAGTTCTAGCAATTTTTTTTCTTTTTTCTCGACAACATCAGATATACGTTCAACTACATTACCAGATAAACCAGAAAACAAACCAGATGCAAAATCTAAAATGGTTGTCAGTACAGGTTTCTCTGCGCTTGCTTCACCTTCTTTTTTCATAGTCAACCTAAATACTTCGTATTTTATAAATGTTACTTTTTATATCACTATATTGCATAATATATGTGTAATCATGTTCTACAATATATAATCCGATGTGCTCTAGAATGAATACTTGTTCATATCATTACTAAAATAACTTTCAATAAAAGATGAAACAAGAGAATTTATTTTCTGCTTTTATACAGAATCAAGGCAGTTACAGATATAACAAGAATACATCCGCCAATAATCTGTGATACTGAAAGGAGATTACCATGGATTATCCATTCTCCAGCTACACTTACTATTGGAAATGCTAATTCATACATTGTAGCATTTGATGCTGGTACTTTTTTAAGACCATAATAGTATAGGAATAATGCTCCCCCTCCTGTCGTGAATGCTATCAGGAGGAGTAGAAGCAGTGAATTTGATGTAAGTCCAAGAAAACCAGAGGTTCTAGAAAACATAAGTATTATTACAGCCATTACTCCTGTAGTAAGAGCAAATCTAAGATATGTTCCTATGTAAAAAGAAACACGAGATACTGCTTTTTTGCTAAAGACCGTTGATGATCCAAAACAAGCTGCTGCGATAACAGACAATATGGCTGGTATTAGTGTTACGTCTGTCAGGCTCAGATCAGGCAGGGATAACCCAAAGGTAAGTATATAGCTGCCGATCAATGCGAATAATGCACATACGAAAAAAAACGGTTTTGGTTTCTCTTTCAGAAGTATAATGGCCAAAATAACTGCAAATACAGGCTGAAGTTTCTGCAGGAGGAGTATGACTGAAAGATTTGCTCCCTGTTCAAACGCCATGAAGAAGGCCTTAGTTATTGCAATAGTTCCTATGGCTCCACCAAATATTGCTACTAGGAAAAAAGCAATCCAATCCTGTTTTTTAAGTTTAGGTATCTCTTTGAAGAATGGGAAGAGAAAAACTGTCATTATCAGAAAACCAATGAAGTGTTCCATAAAAACTACGACAGTTATATCGATTGTGTATAAGTTAGGTCTTAGTAAGAGACCATCTAATGCCCATAATGAGGCTGCAATTATAATTGCAATTGCACCAAGTAAATATTTTTTCATAGGTATATCTCCACAGATTGATTATCCTTGAGACCAAACTTCTTCCTGAAGTTAACCTCAGACACTACTTCAATTATATCAGAAGGATGGCTGCTTCGCTCAGGAAAGATAATGTAAGATTGTGATCCTTTTAGAACACACCTATAGCAGTCGATGTTCCCAAAACTTCTGCTTTCATCCTCAAATCCTTTTATCTGAATTTTCGAGAAACTTTTGATCTTTGCAAGATCATCTTTGTCAATAAGTAAGTTAAGGGTTCCGGGAAACGGGTTTATCTGAAGTTTTTCTATGAATTGCTTTGTGTATTCTTTCTTTCTAATGTAATATTTTCCTTCTCCAAGACCTGTCGATACAAATGCTTTTATGACTAATTTGCTTTTTTCGAATAGATTTTTGAGCCGAAAGTATTTCTGTCTAAGGCACTGTTCTCCCTTGGTTGTTAATTTTACTTCAACTCCTCTGTTATTAGGATAGCGGGATATAAGTCCTTGTTCAGCCAGTGAAATAAGCTTGCGTGAGGCTGTCTGTTGTGAAAAACTTAAATACTCAGAAATCTGTGTAGTAGTAAGGCTAACTTTGCTTGTAATTCCACCAGATTCTGCTATTATAAGCAGTACATCCATATCGGTCAGCATTATGTGGAGAATTGCACTGCTACTTAAAAAGTTTTTGAATAACATAAATGAGTACATGTGATGTGGTTTAAAGGCGTTTTTAAAATGATCTCAGAGGAAAATACATTACAAGAAAATTTTATAAGCAGTTATATTTTATACTTAACTATGAAAACCAAACATATAAAGACAAATTACAATTGGGGATTTGCAAGTTTGATAATTGGGATTTTTGGAATAATCTCCTTATTCATTGTTCCCTTAGGAGTATTACCCCTATTCATTATAGCAATTATTTTTGCAGGAATTCAGAAACAACAAAAATTTACAATTTATGCAAAGATAAGTATGTTTATATCAATAATTGGTATCATTTTATTTGTTCTTGCAACTTTTGCAAATTTAGATATGGATATGCATTTGTCAAATTCAGTAAATTGTGAAAACTTGAATGAGGTAGAATGTTTAGAATTTCCAAAACATTGCGGCTTATGCGGTGAAACCATAGTCTCAAGTTATGCAAGTTGTCATTCAATAAAATTTTGTGAAAATATTCCTTTAGAATAAAAGTGTAAGGGTGCAATAACATGAAAATCAATGAAAAAGAATTGAAAATTATAAAATGGACCGCAAGAATAATTGCCTTAGCTGTACTGTTACTGGGGTTGCCATTTTATTTTGGCTATAGAAACCCTCTTCCGTTTGCAAACCCGGAAAATGGAATATTTAGATAATATTTGGCTTTTAACATTTCCTTTCATGTTTATCGGACTTGGATTAGGCTGGAAATGGGAAAAGATAGGCGGTTATATGATAGTTATTCCTTTAGCTGTAGCTTTTATAATTGGATTTGTACTATTAAGAGAAGGATTACCAGGACCGATGTTTATTCCAATGATTGTAGGAATATTATATCTTGTAGTTGGATTTGGAAATAAGAAATCTCATTAATACAACTGACTTTTTTATTTTTTATGGCTTTATATTTATTGAGTTTGACCAGTATTAAACGGACAGTGTTTCTTAATCGGCAGATTAATATATGGAAGCTTTTTTTAGTTATTCTTAGAGGTGAAAATATGTTTTATTGTAAGCACTGTAAAACAAATTCTGCCGTAAAAGCTGGTTTACGGAAAAACAAAGTTG
>JAIPIH010000006.1 GCA_021734835.1 Candidatus Cloacimonadota bacterium
TAACTGCTTTTGTTCACGCGAGATAAGATTTTTTTCTCCACCTACTATTATCAAAATTGCAACTATTATGGCAGCAAAGAGGATAAATGAGGCAATATAGAAAATTATTTTTTTTTCTAAATTATGTTTATTTAACTTTTCTATTTTCTTACGTTCAGTAATATCTCTCACAATATGAACTGCTCCAATCAACCTGCCTTTGTCATCCAGTAAAGGGTCAGTTGTGATGTAATGCCAGCCAAAATCGGTTTGCATCTCCATTGCTTCCTTTTTCAAACTTTTCTTCATACGCAGGAAAGGGCAATCCTCAATAGGTTCAGTTGTTTTATGAACAAGTGGATAACAAAACTGATTAATGATCTTGTTGTGGCTTATATGAAATAATTTTTCGGCTGCTTTATTTGATTGTAATATACGGTGATCCAGGTCTAATATCCAAATTGCATCCTCTGTTGAATCAATTATCTGATGCCATTGTTTTCCTGCTACAACAAGTTCCTGCTCCACTTTTAATCTTTTTTCCATAACATTTTCTACTTCGGCAGCTCGTTTTACAACGAGTTTTTTTAAAGCTCTGTTCCAGGAATAAATTGCTATTATAATAATTCCGCTTAGGAGTATTATCCCAATTAAGATATTTTGGAACTTCCTACTCACAAAGATAGTTGGTCTATCTATCTTTACCCATTTGTTTAAGATCTTTTTTTTAGTTTCAGCATCAATACTTAAAACTGCTTTTTCCATAATTGTCCCAAGCAATGGCCAATCTTTTCTTGTGAGTATAGAGAGTTTTGTAAAAAATCCGGATTCACCAGCTACCCGTAAATTAGATATCCCTTCTTTTTCAATGTAATAAAGTGCAATAGGGAGTGTTGCAATAAGAACATCATTTTCACCCATTGCAACCTTTCGTAGCCCGGTTTGCAGATTGGGAACAGATACGATCTCGATTTCCGGATGATGAAGGTTGAACATATCCTGCCACACATAACCGCTGACACAAACAATTTTCTTACCATAAAGTTCATTTATGGAAGTTATATCAGCATGTTCGTTCCCTGTGATAAAAACCCCAGGAAAAATTATGTGGGGAGTGGAAAAGTTCATATATTTTGCCCTTTGTGGTGTTTGAGCACCAGCGGGCAGCATATCTACCTCATGATTTTGAGCTTTTTTTAATACTTGTTCCCAGTTTTTACACTGAACCGTCTCAAATTTAATATTCAGTTTCCCGGAGATGATATCAATGTAATCTTTTGCTATTCCTTTATACTCTCCATTTTCGTCTATCCATTCTATGGGTGGAAAATCCGGGTCGGGAGCTATTCGGATAACCGGATGTTCCCGCAGCCAGTTAGTCTCAAGTTTGGTCAATTCAAGACCCCAAAGAAAGTTACTTAACAATATAAAAATCAGTATTATTTTTTTCACTTTTGCGCCAACTTTCTTTCCAGCTCTATTACTTTATCTTTTAGTTCTCGCATACGAAATTCACGGTTATTGAATAATTTGTTGAATTCTTTCAAGCGCTTGATCTTTAATTCTAATTGTTTTGTTCGCTCTTTTACAATATCTTCCAATTTTTCCTGATATCTTTTTAACTCATTATTTGTAGTTTTTAACAAAATCAATTTATCTTCCAGTTTTTTTACCAATACTTGGTTGTATTGTTTTAATACAACAGTCTCATTTACTTCTGCTTTAGCAGTTGATTTGAAATTAGCTCTCTCTTGTTCTTCCAGTACTTCCGAAATAATCCGAGCAAACTCAACGGGATCTATTGGTTTTGTAATGAATTTATCTGCACCCAAGCTGAGAGCGAATTCTCCATCTTTTTCCCCCGTATAGGTAGCTGTATAGAAGATAAAAGGTATTTGTTGGATTTTTTTATCTTTTTTACATTCAATACAAAAAGTAAATCCGTCCATCGTCGGCATTAGAATGTCTGAAATAATGAGATCAGGAAGATCTTCCTGCATTAATTTTATAGCTTCCGCTCCGTTTTTTGCTGTGATTGTATCGTATCCCTTGGAATTGAAAATTGTCTCTAAAAGGTAAAGATTCTCATTGTTGTCATCCACTAATAAAATCTTCTTCATAGCATCTTCCTCCTCTTAACACTAAGTGGTCAATCAATACTTAATTAACCTGTTACGATATATCTTTTTTTTTCAATTTATTCGATAATCATCCATTTTATTAATATCTATCAGGATGTCAGCATAATTTTAAACCCTTCTGTAATCTTATCACAAACGCTGTTCCTTTCGGTTTGTTGTCTTTCACAAAAATTGTGCCGCCATAATCTTCGATCATTTGTTTTACAATATACAATCCAATTCCTGTATGCCCGCTTTCCCCGTAAAAAAATCCTTTATTGAATATTTTTGATTTAATATCGTCAGGAATACCAATTCCATTATCTGAGCAGTGAATCTCACAAAATTGATCATCACTGGTAACTTTGATCTCTAGTTTATCAGCTTTGCCATGTTTAATAGAATTATCTATGATATTATCAAACATAGAATATATCCCTTCATCCGCGTAAGCATAGCAGTTCCCATTATGTCTTATTTCGATTTTAGAATGAGAAGAAGCAATTTCATTAATCACTTTATTAATATCCATCTCTTGGAGGCTGGTGTGTGTATCTAAAAAAACTTCATGATTTCGATGTCGATCGATCGCATTTAAACTAGTTTTAACTCTTGTCAGTATCTCATCTAAAAGTGTTTTGTCAGGATTCCTTTTATATAAGTTCACAGCACTTCTGATAACCGCCAGGTTATTTGTGATATCATGTCGGATAATGGAATTTACTATCTTTAATCTTTCCTCGGTTTTTTTTCGGACTGAGATATCTCTTACAGTTGCCTGCAGAAAACTTACGTTTTTAAGATCAACTCGAGTTAGTAATACAGTTGCAGTGAAATTTTCACCATTAATTTTTTTATGGATCCACTCAAAGAAATTTGATCCTTCTCTCATAGCCTTTTCAATATTCTGAAGCGCTTTTTCCGAGCTTAATGAACCATCCGGCTGCCTTTCCGGGCTTATATCCCATGGATGTATTTGAATGAACTCTTCCTCATTTTTTACATGGAACAATTTGTGAATAGCAGGGTTGCCGGAGGTAAAATGCCATTCCGGCGGTGCCAATGTCATGATAGCATCATTAGAAGAAAGAAATAGTTTTTTATAACGCTCTTCACTTTCCTGCAAAGCAATTCTGGCTGTTACCCTATTGGTTATATCTCTGTCAACTCCGCGGTATCCAGTCAATTTGTCATTTTCATCATAAAGGGCGATAGCCGTACTTTCTGTATAGACTATAGAACCATTTTTATGTAAAAATTTACCTTGAACTCTCTCCCAGCCAATTCCCTGTTTTAAATTGTCATATAAGATCTTCAAGGCATTTGCGGTTACTTTCTTCTCCCACAATGCTGTAACATTAAGACCAACGATCTCTTCTGGTTTATAACCCAGAATATCTTCTACTGCTTTGTTGGAATACGTGTGAATCCCATTTATATCCATTTCCCAAACCCAATCGAGTAAGGTAGCAATAAAATTTTTATAATAATCTTTTCTCTTTCTGAAAGAAGATTCTAAATTTTGCAATTCCTTGATCTTCTCTTTTAATTTTTTTAATTCTTTTTGCTGATTCATAAATGACACCTCTGGCAACATTTTGTTTATCATAATCGGTTTTGCATAATCACATTTCCTTATCAAATCTACGATACTTAAGTAACTAGCCAGATGAATTCTGTGGCATAATGTCTCAACTGTTCCATTATTGTCACAGTTTTAACTTTTTTTGTTCAAATTTTAATACAAGCAACATATTATTATAATTAATATTAGGCAAGTTATTCCTAATATTAATATAACATAAGATATGCATTTGTTATTCCATTGAATTGCAAACTATGATAAAGTTAATTTTTCAGGGAATTTTGGCTAATTTCTCAAATCCCTGGATGGTGAACTTTGTTTTGCATTTCCCAAGGTTTAGAAAGGAAATATTTTAGTTTTTTTCTGGTTTTTCCCATTATATGTTCAGGAATTTTAGTGAGATTTGATTCGAGGACAGTAAATGTATCAAATTTAATTTTCTCATGTTCAGCAACGAGATCAATCAATTCAATACCCATTTTCAGAATATCCATAGTAGTAAATTCCATAAGATTAGTATTACAGATTAGTTCGGTTACTTCCAGTTTTGAAGCTGATCTGAGCATTTGCAGCATTTCAAGAATACCGTTTAGATCAGATGTAAAAGGGCGTTTAGTATTGATGACAAAATGCATTTCATAACCGCGTTTCTTAATATTTTCTACATATCTGGCCAAAGTTCTGCAGCCGGCAGGATCGCCTCCTACATCGAGGATAATATTGCTCTTCTTGTTTTGAACAGCTCCCATGATCCTGGGAGACAGCATTGGCAGATCAGCATGTTGAAATTCTCCCTCAGGTGCTATAACTGTAATCCCTTCCTGGCGGAATTGTTCTCTTACATCTCTGCTTCGGAAATACGGATTCACAACATCAAGATCTACAAGTGTTACAGAATTCCCCTGATCAGAAAATTCCTTAGCTAAATTAATTGAATATTCGCTTTTACCACTACCATAAGAACCAATAACAACAATCAACTTATTATCCATACTTCCTCTCAGAATTTATTTTAATTGCGTCAAGATCGCTGGTTAAGATTAATTGTCAAAAAAATCTTTTTGACAAGATTCAGCTAATGTAAAGATAGTATTTCAAAAACACGGAGATTGATTTGAAAAAAAAATTGTTTGTAATTTTTATTTTGTTTGTCTTAGTGAGGTGTTTGATAGCTGTTGAATATCTTGAGTTAAATTTTTTTATTGAACCTCAATTTGAGCATGAACAGATGAATATGACTAATTTTCTGGTTAAAAATATCAGGAACGATTCTATTCGACAGGTAAATGTATTCGCTGGAAGATTGTTATCAACACCACAATCGGATAGTTTAACTGCTTTTTTTATCAACACTATCAAACCGGATATAGTCTCTCCGGTTGATTATTATTTCTTTGATCGATCGCTGCAGGTCGATCTGCTGATCTCTAATATTGAGAGTGATTCAATAGCCATAATAAAAAATCAAATAATCCATTGCGATTCTTTTAAAGTAGGAATATTTTCTCTTTATTCTCCTGATTTCAGTGTGAGGAATGTTGTTTCTAAGCACGCTAAATTGAAAACTGATATATTTAAAATTGCCAAAGATCAGGTGCAATATTTAGCAGGGGAGACGGATTATATAATAATGCTTTCAAGCTTAAGCAAATACATTGATAACGATATCGTCAATAATCTTGATGTGGATGCTGTGGTGAGTTTTGATTATCAGCAAAAGAGTAATGAGATTCTCTCAAACCTGCTCACGAAGTTCTTTAGCGTAATTACAAAAAACGGTAATTATGGTAAACTGCGTTTGGAATTTAAAAACGGAAGGGTGAGAGAAAAATGGGAAGAAGTTGAATTCAGAGGAAGTGAATTCTGATCCGCAAAGCAATTTTTTATCCAAGAGCAGGTGAAAAATGATTATGCAGAAAGCAATAATAGAATTTATTGAAACACTTGTTTCCAGAGGATTATCCGAACATACTATAAAAGCTTACAAAAAGGATCTCCTGCAGCTGGAAGATTTTCTGAAAAAATATTTCGAAAATAATGAGGTGAAATTAGATCAGATCACAAAGCTGTTTTTACGTGATTTTTTGCGTTATCTCAGCAATCACGATAGAAATAACAGAACTCTTGCTAGAAAGGCTACTTCTATGAAAACTTTTTTCCAATTTTGTGAAAAAAACTTAAAGCTGCAAAAAAATCCCGCTGCCAACCTGCATATCCCTAAATTCGAAAGAAAATTACCTAAGTATTTTTCTGAAAAGGAGATGGAACAGCTGCTGAATATTCCGGATCTTACAAGTAAATTTGGGATCAGGAACAGGGCCATTTTAGAATTGATCTATTCCAGCGGTCTGAGGATCAGTGAGATTTCTGTTTGCTCGATCGGACAGGTTGACTTAGATGAGAAGACGATCAAAATAATTGGAAAAGGGGATAAAGAGCGTCTGGTCCCTCTAAGTAGCAAAGCTAAGATCGCCTTAAGGAATTATTTAACTGTTAGAGAAGAATTTACCTCACGCTTTAGCGGTGATGTATTTTTCCTATCAAAAAGTGGCAGGAAACTCTCACCAAACGAAGTTAGGGATATACTTTCCCGATATCTAAATCTGGTTGCCAAAACCAAGGGTTATTCACCTCACTCTATCCGGCATTCTTTTGCTACTCATCTCTTAGCGCGGGGTGCTGATCTCAGAGCAGTTCAGGAAATGCTGGGTCATAGTAATTTATCAACAACAGAGATCTATACTCATCTAACCCTGAAAAATTTAAAAACTGCCTATCAACAAGCTCATCCTAGAAGTGATAAAAGTGACTAAAAAAACCTCCAAACAAGTTTGAAGGTTTCATAAATTCTAATTAAAAGCTTTATTACTCAATTATTTTTACTTCATCAATGATAATATCATCAACCGGCCAATCCTGCATTCCATTTTTAGGATTTACATGGGTTGGAACCGCTTTGATGGTGGTTACAATATCCATTCCCTCGATCACTTTCCCAAAGACACAATAACCCCAGCCGCGTTTTTTATCTTTATGATCAAGGAATTCGTTGTCCTTTACATTAATAAAAAATTGTGAAGTAGCAGAATGAGGATTGTTGGTTCTGGCCATGGCAATTGTTCCGGTTTCATTGGAGAGCATGTTATCAGCTTCGTTTTGGATGGACTCAAAGGTATCGGATTTGTGTTCGCCTTCAACTGTGAATCCGCCGCCCTGGATCATAAAATTGTTGATAACTCTGTGAAATACAGTTCCATCGTAAAACTTATCTTCAGCATATTTTACAAAATTTTCAACTGTTTTAGGCGCTTTATCAGCAAACAATTCCAGAGTTATTGTTCCTTTATTTGTGATAATACTTGCCTTTACATTTTCTTCCGCATTCAAATTGTTCATGATAATTCCTCCGAGTAGTACAATTATTAATACCAGTAATTTTTTCATTTTTTAATTCTCCTTCTTTTATTTAATTCTTATTTATAAAAAAGTAATTCTATTTTCCCATTGGTGATCTGCAAATAAGAAAAGTGTGTGATCCAATCTCCGGCATTTGCATAAGTTCCATTTTTATAATGCTCGATTTTTGGAAGATGAGAATGACCTAAAATCACCCGATCGACCACTTTCAGTTTTTCTTTAGCAAATTTTATAAGACCCTGTTCGCGTTTATTCAGTTCATTTTTGGCAATTTGTTTCTTGCGGCTTGATCTGCTCATATTGCTGCCTATCTTCAAAGCTAGATTAGGATGTAAAGAACCGAATAACCACATCATAAATTTATTACGGATCATTTTCCTGAATATCTGATACCGCAGATCATTTGTAGTATATTTGTCACCATGCGAAATAAAAGTTTTTACACCATCGATGATTTCAAAAAAATCCTCACGATAAACTTCTATGCCCATGGTATCGGTCAGGAAATTTTTAAACCAGAAATCATGGTTGCCGGCAATAAACACAATTCGAACGCCCTTTAATCTTAACTGAAATAATTTGATCAAAACCGGGAAATAATTTTTAATGATAAAATCATTCCAGACAAACCAAAGATCAAAAATATCTCCATTTAAAACAAGCATATCAGCTTTGTCTTGAATACTATCAAGAAAATTGATTACTTTTTCTCTACGCTCCAAATCAATCTGAGCTTCTTTAAATTTCAAATGAAAATCTGAGACTACATAAACATTCATATTGATCAATCCTTAATTATTCATGATGTAATAAAAAATATTTGCACCAAATTGTAAAGCTTGCTTTTTGATCTCTTGTGGATCATCATGGGCTGCACTCCAGCCGTCACTTATATTGGATTCGTAAGTATAAAGGAGCATAAGTCTACCCTGATCATTGAATAAACCAAACGCCTGTGGTCTTTTATCATCATGTTTGTGTATTTTGGGGAGTCCTTTTGGAAAGTTGAAGTAACTATTAAAAATATTGTGAGAAGCTGGTAATTCTATCATCGCTCTATCAGGGAATATCTTCTGCATCTCTTTGCGGAAAGAGCTATCCATACCATAATCATCATCGGCAAAGATAAATCCTCCCCTTTCCAGATAACTCTTAATATTAGCAGCTTCCTCTTTGTTGAAACTCACAGTTCCATGACCGGTCATAAATACAAATGGATAGTCAAAAAGTTTGGTTTCATCCGGCTTTACGATAGCTTCTATCACAGAAAATTTTGTACTTATAGTTTTATTCAGATATTCTGCAATGTTGGGGATGATGTCCTGATCGTTATACCAGTCGCCACCGCCCTGATAATGCAGCCGAGCTAATTGATGCTCTCTAGCCTGAGCTTGAAGAGTGCATAAAGACATCAAAATTAAAAATAATAATTTTCTTATCATATTCACGGAATTTATAAATTTTGGGATAAGAAATAAGGCAAGGAAAAAAAATCTGGACACAATAAAATGAGGCTCTGAGATGGCTTTGATAAAAATTTAAGTTATTTTGTAAATGATCAATGTTACACAAGTTGATCTTAAATGGAGTTGATGTGATACTTTATAAAAAACTTGTTACAAGCGATAAATTCTTTCTAATTGCCGGTCCTTGCGTTGTGGAAGATGAAAGGATTATGTTACAGATAGCTGAGGAACTTACCGAGATAACTCAAAAAAGAGGTATCAACTTAATATTCAAATCATCCTATAAAAAGGCAAATAGGACTTCGATAAATTCTGAGACAGGTCCTGGATTAAAAGAAGGCATGGCTATCTTAAAGACGATCAAACAAAAATTCAACCTACCGATAATTACCGACATTCACGAGAAGATTGATATAGAAGAAGTTGTTAAAGTTGCAGATATCCTGCAAATTCCTGCTTTTTTATCGCGGCAGACAGAACTAATAGTTGCAGCTGCAAAAACCGGGAAAATAGTTAATATAAAGAAAGGTCAATTTATGGCACCGGACGATATTGAAAAGGCAGCCAAAAAGGTGTTATCAGTAAATAACAACAAAATAATCCTTACAGAGCGCGGTACTTGTTTTGGATATCATGATCTTGTTGTAGATTTCCGTAGTTTTGCGATTATGCATAGCCTAGGATTTCCAGTTGTATACGATGTTACACATAGCCTTCAGAAGCCTTCTCAAACCAATATTTCAGGTGGAGCACCGCAGTTTGCAGAGATGATGGCAAAAGCTGCTATAGCTACAGGTATGGTAAATGGTTTATTCCTGGAAACGCATCCGGATCCCTCCATAGCACATAGTGATGCAAACTCAATGCTGCCTCTGGCTGAAATTCCGGATCTTTTGGATGAATGTTTAAATATAGAAAGAAATTGAGGTAACTGTGGATTTTAATAAGATAAAATTGTTAATTTTGGATAATGATGGTGTACTGACAGACGGCAGCATAATCCTTAACAATGAAAGAGTTGAATCTAAGAATTACAATGCTAAAGATGGATTAGGTGTTAGATTATTGAGTTTTAGTGATATCAAACTTGCTATCATTACTGGAAGAAGTTCTGAAGTTGTAAAAAAGCGGTGTGAAGAATTGGATATTGAACTATTGTTCCAAGGGGTTAGAAATAAATTCCAGAAAACTCTGGAATTAATATCAGAATTAGGTATTGACTGGGAAAATATCGCTTATCTAGGTGATGATTGGAATGATTATCCGGTAATGGAGAAATGCGGTATTTCTGCTGTCCCGGCAGATGCGTTTGATGACTTTAAACAGAAAGCTGATATAGTGTTAGATCGTAAGGGCGGTAAAGGTGCAGTGAGAGAAATTATAGAACTGATATTGAAAAAACAAGGTAAATATGATAAGAGTTTGCAGAGATTTCTGGCTCATCTTAAGTCTCAGTAGTTTATTATTGATACCTGCCTGCTCAGATAAAGTAGAATTTTCCAAAATACCTGATCTGGATAAAATACCTGATGAACAAGCAGATTCTATAAAGATAACTTCAACTACAGATAATAAAGTTGAATATATTTTAACTGCTGTTCATTATTACAAGTTCTATAAAGCACAACAAACTTTTGCTGATTCCGTATTTGTCACATTTTATAACGAAGACGGTTCTATCAAATCAACTTTGGAATGTAACAAAGCCGAGGTTGATGATGTAAAAAATACACTTACCGGGATTGGAGATGTTGTAGTTATTAGTGAGAATGGTACTATGAAAGCACCTTTAATATTCTTAGACAGAAATTCAAGTAAACTATTTGCCAAAGAAGGAGTTACGTTCTTGCGGGATAATAATATTCTCAGAGGTTTGGAAATGGAATCTGATCTGAATCTTGATAGAGTTGAGATCACAAAAGTATCAGCGGAGGGTAAACTTAAGGAAAATGAAATTACCTGGTAGAGTTACTCGTTTATCAATTCTGATCATTTTATCGTTCTTCCAATTCGTATTCTTATCAGCACAAGAAGAGTTAAGACCTTATAAGTTGATCAATGCCGATAAACTAATAATTACAAAAGTTAAAAGTGAATATGTAACTAATTTGTTTGGTAATGTGCATTTTTTCTACGGAAACACAGAGTTTTTTAGCGATAAAGCCGATATTTATGATCAACAGAAAATAGTAAAGATGCAAGGGAATGTAAAGGTCTATGACGATACATTGAGTTTATTCGCTGACAAAGTAGATTATTTTCGTAAAAAAGAACTCTTGATGCTGCAGGGTACTGTTTTGGCAACAGAAACCCACCATGATTCTACCATCAGAACATTCGCAGCGGAAAAAATTGAATATTTTAGAAATTCAAGAGAATTTTATGCTTTTGAGAATGTTTTTACTTACGATGAACGCGAAAGTATAAAGGGTTATTGTGGCGAATTGAAGTATCTAATGAACGACAAATACGGATACCTGCTCAAAGATCCTTTATTAACTATTGCCAAGAATGACACTCTTTCTATTTCTGCGGAAAAAATTGAGTACTTCAAAGATTATAACAAAGTGGCTGCCACTTTTAATGTAAGAACTTTTAATTCAGATTTTGAAATGAACAGTGACTTTCTCCTCTATTTTACGGATGAGGAAAAAGCTGTCTATTTAGGTAAGCCACAATTTAGTTCTGATCTTGCCAACGCTTACGCTCGGGAATTTAGAATTTTTTTTGAAGAGCAGAAAATAAAAAAAGCACTACTCCAAGATTCCTGTTACGTTGAATTTTCTGAAAAGGCGGAAGAACCTAAACTAAACTGGGCTTTAGGCGATCTTATGCAATTTAATTTTTCGGATGGAAATATTTCTGACTGCCAAGCAGAGGGAAGCGTTAATTCTTACTTCCAGCAGGCAGAAAACGATAAGAGGGATTTTTCAGCAAATGACGCTGAAGGCGAATATCTGTTTATCGATATAGCTGAAGAAAATAAAATAAAACGCATATCAATGCAAAAAAATGTTCGAGGAAAGTATAAATTCAAGCATAAAAAATGGTGATCATTTCGTAATTAAATGTAAAAAAACAATTTAAGCCTTGATTTGGTGCATATTTTATTCCAAAACTGAATGTTAGTCAACATTACCTTGACAAATTAAAACAACTATATTAAATATAATTAAAATGAAAAGTATAAAAACTGAAAAATTAGTAAAGATCTACGGACAAAGAAAAGTTGTTAACGATGTTAGTATTAATCTGCAACAGGGTGAGATCGCTGGTATTCTGGGTCCTAACGGTGCTGGGAAATCAACGACCTTTTATATGATCCTGGGGTTGATCAAGGCTAATAGCGGTGAGGTTTTCTTTAATGAAAAAAATATTACAAAATTACCTATGTATAAGCGTGCTCAACTTGGTATTGGGTATTTAGCTCAGGAACCATCAATTTTTCATAAACTAACTGTTGAACAAAATATCATGTCTATTTTAGAAACCTTAAAAATTTCTAAAAACGAGAGAAAAATAAGATTAGAAGAGCACTTGGACGAACTTGATTTAACCAGATTAGCTAAACAAAAAGCTTATACTTTATCAGGTGGTGAAAGGAGAAAATTGGAGATCACACGTTCACTTGTAACATCGCCATCCTTTTTGTTAATGGATGAGCCCTTTGCCGGAGTAGATCCCATGGCTGTTGCTGATATTCAAGATATTGTAGCTAAATTAAAACAGAAAAATATAGGTATTCTTATCACGGACCATAATGTATTAGAAACTTTGAAAATAACGGAAAGGGCATATATTATCTTTAATGGCGAAATATTATTCAGTGGAACTTCAAGAGAACTTGTCAAAGATGAAAAAGCCCGTGAAGTATATCTTGGAGAAAGATTTACCAACCCGTTTGGTAATGAATAACTTACAGAGTGATTTAAAATGAAAAAGATCAGGCAAACTTTAGTCCAAAAGCAAACGCAGAACTTGTTGTTAAAGCCGAAAATGCTGCAATCCCTTGAGATGCTTGCTATGCCTATGATGCAATTGGAAACACATTTGAAACAGGAGATGATCACCAATCCAATGTTGGAGATCCCTGATCTTGATGATGACGAAAACTCCAGTGATGATGATGAAAAGATCACTGATCAGTTGGATGAAGATATTAGAAGTGAAACGGAAGACGAAGAACTGAAGAAGACTCTGGAAGAAACAAAAGAATTAAGCGAAATATTGGATTCCTATTCCGAATATTTTCAGGGAAGCTCCAATAAATTACCCTCTTCTGAAGGTGTGAATTTTGATCAGATGATCAAAGAAGCAGATGATAAAAAAGAAGAATACATATATCAAATTGAAAAATTGAATTTGACGAAAGAAGAATTTGAATTCGCCTATGAGATTTTTGACAGTGTTGATGCCCATGGTTTCTTGCTGCCGGAGTTTGACTTGTTAAAAACCGCTGAAGAATATGGAGTTGAACCAGAAAAAGCGAATGACATACATCAAAAACTTCTGCATTTAAACCCGAAAGGTATCACTGCAAGCAATATTCAGGAATGTTTGCTGGCACAATTAGAAGAAGGACCGCATAAAGAAAAATTGGAACTGCTTATTTTAAACCATTTTAACGATCTGATCCATAAGCGTTATAAAAATATAGCCTCCAGTTTTGGTACGACGGTCAACACAGTTTTGAATTGGAAAAAACAGATTTCACTTCTGGATCCAAAACCCGGTTTGAGATTACTTACAAATCACTCAAATTATATTGTACCGGATGTGATCATAAAACGCATTGGCAATGAATATGAAGTTATAGTTAACGATTACTCATTCCCCAAGATCAGGTTAAGCAGAAGATATAAAACAATGTTACAGAGTGTGAAAAAGGATAAAGAAACGTTAGATTATGTTCGCAGTAAGATCAATTCTGCGAAATTTTTAATAAAATCTGTATATCTAAGGGGAAGAACTTTAGAACGGGTAACAAAATCCATACTACATCATCAACCTGATTTTTTTTATGGTGACAAAAGAATCTTAAGACCGTTAACTTATTCTGAGATCGCTGAAGAACTTCAAGTTAATGAATCAACTATTTCCAGAGTTGTTCGCGTAAAATATGCAGATACGCCGTATGGTATTATGTGTTTAAAAGATTTTTTCACAAGTAAAGCTGGTAAAGACGATAATTATAATTCAGTCTCGAGGCACAATGTTGAGCATAAATTAGTCCGTATGATAGAAGGCGAAGAAGATACAAATCCTCTGAGTGATAAGGACATAGCGGAAAAATTATCCGAGATGGGTATTAACGTTTCACGGCGTGTTGTGGCAAAATACAGAAAAGCAAAAGGTATTCTGAATAGTCGGTTACGGAGGAAAGAGTGACTAAATACAAGGTTGCAGTTATCGGGGGAGGACCCGGAGGATACGTTACAGCGATAAGACTTCAACAATATGGTTTAAAAGTTGGTTTATTTGAAAAAGAAAGACTCGGAGGTGTGTGCTTGAATCATGGCTGCATACCGACGAAATCTTTAGTTAAAGTTGCCGAGTTATATTCTGAGATCAAAAAAGCAGATAATTACGGAATCAATTCCAAAGCAATAAATATTGATTATGAAAAGATTCTACAGAGAAAAAATGATATTGTAGAAAAACTCGTATCTGGTGTAGAATTTATATTCAAAAAGAGAAATATTCCTGTGATGAATGAAAAAGTTGTTAAAATAATTAAAACTGAATCAGGTTATGAGATAAAAACTGAAAAAGCAAATTACGAATCTGAATATATAATTATAGCTACCGGATCAAAACCCAAAGAATTACCTAATGTCAAATGTGATGGGAAAAATATTCTCTCATCGAAACAGCTATTAGCAATGAATGAACTTCCCAAGAAACTAGTTGTGATCGGCGGTGGTGTAATAGGTTGTGAGTTTGCTTCCATCTATAATCAATTAGGAGTAGAAGTTGAGATAATAGAATTTTTTCCCTCCTTGATCGCTAATGAAGATGCTGAGATTTCACGAAGATTAGCAATGTTTATGAAAAAAAGCGGAATTAAAATACATCTGAAAACTGCTTTGAAGCACTATGAAGAGACGGAGAATGGATTACTGCTAACTTTATCAAATGGGAAAAAACTTGATACAACAAAATTACTTTTGAGTGTGGGAAGAGATCCTATTGTTGATATCGATTTTATTGATTGTGAGCTGACAAGAGAAAATGGATTTATTGCCATTGATGAGATGATGAGAACAAATTTAGATAACATTTTTGCCATCGGCGATGTAGTCGGAAAATCAATGTTGGCACATACTGCAAGCAAGCAGGGACTTATTGTGGCGGATATGATCTATAATGGGCAAGAAAATAAAAATAAAAATTTCGAACTTGATTATAATAAAATTCCAGCCTGCACATTTACAAATCCCGAGATTGCTTCTGTAGGAGATACGCAAGAGGAAGCAGAAGAAAAATTCAAGGATATATTAATCGGTAAATTTCCGTTTAATGCAAATGGCAAAGCTCTCAGTTTGGGAGCTATTGATGGATTTGTCAAAGTAGTAGCCTTAAAGAAGACAGGAAAAATATTAGGAGTTCATATAATCGGTCATCAAGCAACAGAATTGATAGCTCAGGCAGGGATTCTATTAGGGTTAAACGCAGATTATGAGGATGTCAGCAAGGTTATTTTTGCCCATCCAACTCTCTCAGAAACTGTGATGGAAGCTTTTGAAGATCTGCAAAAACTTGCTATTCATAAATTATAGGATATTATTTGGATTGTATGGAAATATTGCGAAAGCCAAAATGGCTTAAATCTAAAAAACTTGGTGCAAAGAATACTCAAGTGATAATAAACGCCTTGAGGAAATATCATCTTCATACGGTCTGTGAGAATGCCAAATGTCCAAATCAGGGAGAGTGTTTTGAAAATGGTACCGCTACCTTTATGATCCTGGGTGAAACTTGTACCAGAAATTGCACATTCTGTGCCATCGATAAAACCAAAGAAGGTCTTAAACCTGTTGATACGAATGAACCTGAAGCAATAGCTAAATTATCAAAGGAATTGGACTTAAGATATATTGTTATAACTACTGTAACTAGAGATGATCTTCCGGATGGCGGTACATCACAATTTCTTGAAGTTATCAGGCAGATCAGAAAATTATGTAAGCCTGATGTTTCGATCGAGCTTTTAATTTCTGATTTGAATGGGGATCTGGAGCAATTAAAACGAATTGTTAAAGCTCGTCCGGATGTCTTGAACCACAATGTTGAGACCGTTTCACGTCTATATAAAGAAGTTCGGCCTATAGCTGATCTCAACAGGTCGTTGAATATTCTCCAAACTGCTAAATCTACTGATAACTCTTTAATAACAAAAAGTGGATTCATGGTTGGACTTGGAGAAAAAGAAACTGAAGTGCTGGAACTAATGAAGAGCTTACGGGATTCACAAGTAGATATTGTAACCATCGGGCAATATATGCCGCCTTCCAGATCACATTATCCGGTTGCGGAATATATTCATCCTGGTACTTTTGCCTTCTACAAAAACGAAGGCGAAAAAATGGGGTTTGAAATAGTTGAATCAGCACCGCTTGTACGCAGCTCATTTCACGCAGAACGAGCAAAAAAGATCATTAATAAATAATTGTAGGTCTTCTCAATCCTGCAAAATTAATAAAAAGGAGAAAATTATGCAAATTTCAATTACTGCACGTCATTTTGACCTGACTAATGCCATTAGAGATCATATCTATGAATCCTGCCAAAAATTAGAAAGGTATTTTGACCACATCATTACTGCCAATTTTGTATTATCACTTGAAAAAAACGGTAATAAAGCCGAATTAATTGTCCATGCGCCAAAGCATAATCTCATATGTGAAACTATTGATAAAAATATGTATTTGGCTATAGATAACACTGTTGACAAAATGGAAGGTCAAATTAAAAAATTGAAAGGTAAATGGAATGATCACAATAAAAAGAGTTTAAAAGATAATTTTCATTTTGTCTATGCAGATCTTATCGAAAGAAATGAAGGTAAAAAAAGAGTAAAAATAAAGAGAATTTTAGCTGAGAGTTTGACAGTAACAGATGCACTTGAAAAATTCGATAACATAGATGATATGTATCTTGTTTTCAAAAATTTGGAAACGGATAAAGTAAATGTTCTTGTTAAAAAGGATAAGGATCATTATAAATTGATCGAAGCATAAACCTTGGCATCAGCCCGTTCTGATTGACAGGAACGGGCTGATGCTAAAAGTAGGGAATATGAAGAAAATTAGTGTAAAAGAGTTATATGAATTAAAAAGAAAAGAGCTGTCACTTACGTTAATAACTCATCCTAAGACAATGCAGGGCGAGATCACAACGTCATTTCTTAATAGACCAGGTCTTGCTTTGGCTGGCTATATGGATCGATTTGATTATAACCGCATCCAGATTTTAGGTGAAACTGAGATAAGTTATCTCCAATCATTATCTGAAGAAGTACTCTATTCTAATTTAAAGGAAGTTCTGGTTTACGATATACCGGCTATCATTATTTCTAAAGGACTTTCTGTTCCCAAACAAATAGAGTTCCTAGCTAATGAATTGATGATCCCGATCTTTTTATCACGATTATCAACCGATAAGTTATTTAACTCTTTACGGATCTTTTTACAAAGTATTTTTGCTGATTCCAAAACAATTCACGGAACACTAGTTGATGTTTTCGGAGTTGGGATTCTGCTGACAGGGAAAAGCGGAATCGGTAAAAGTGAGTGTGCGCTGGAACTTGTTGAGAGAGGGCAACGCTTAATAACTGATGATGTAGTAAAAATAACTTCAAAAGAGGATACACTAATCGGCAGTGCTACTAATGATTATGGTCATTATATGGAAGTAAGAGGAATTGGCTTGATTGATGTAGCAAAAATGTTTGGAATACAAGCAGTGAGGATGTCAAAAAGGATCGATGTTCAAATTGAATTGATGCCTTGGAAAGATAACATGGATTATGAGCGGATTGGACTTAGTAATAACTTTGTCGACGTGCTTGGGATCAATATCCCGATCATTTATCTTCCGATCTCTCCCGGTAAGAACGTAGCGGTAATAATTGAAGTTGTGGCTATGAACCATATTTCGAAATTATTCGGATATGACGCAGCAAAAGAGTATACAAGAAAATTGCAAATTGATCTAAAAAGAAAGTCATCCATACGAGAAAAAAAGCTGGATGAACCCGAATAATGAATTGGAATATGAAGATATGATAAGGAAGACGATTAAGATAATTAATAAACTTGGGATGCATGCAAGACCTGCTACAATGATCGTTAAAGCAGCTACGAAATACAGATCGGAATTCAAGATAGTGAAATCTGATATGGAAATAAACGGGAAGAGCATTATGGGAGTTATGACACTGGCGGCAGAATATGGCTCAGAATTAGAACTCATTGCCGACGGAGTAGATGAAGAACATCTGATAAAAGAAATTTCTGAGATGTTTGCAAATAAATTTGGGGAAGAGTAAAAAAGTGTATAAACTTAAAGGTAATCCAGTCGCCGCTGGTGTAGCAATTGGCAAAGCTAAGATCATTGGTAAGCCTGAATTGAATATTACAAGACGCAAAATATTAAGTCATGAAATCGGATCCGAACTGGATAAATTCAATAGTGATCTAAAATTTATTATAAACGAATTGGATAAATTGATCGAAGATTATAATTATTCAAAAGAGAATAGAGATATTCTGGAATCGCATAAAATGATCTTGGAAGATCCTCAATTCCATACCAGGGTAACTGAACTTATCTCAGAAGAACTCCTAAGCCTGGAACATGCCATTAGTAAATACTTTACGGAAGTATCTGATATTTTTGATAATATGGATAATCCTTATTTAACTCATCGAGCAAGTGACCTGGAAGATGTTGCATATAGATTATTAAGTCACGTTATGAATGTGAGGAAAGATCTGTTAAATGATGTGGATGACAAATCTATCTTGATCATGGAAAACATTACACCATCTTTTGTAACAAAAGTTTTTGAAAAAAATATTAGAGGTTTATGTACGGAAAAGGGTAGTAAAAACTCTCACAGCAGTATCATTGCACGCTCAATGAATCTTCCGATGCTTGTGAACACAATTGGACTTTTGACAAAAGTGAAAGATGATGATAGTGTTATTATAGATGGGAATGATGGATTAGTTATTGTTTCTCCTACAAAAGCAGAACTCCAAAAATATCAGCAAATTTTTGTACAAGAACAAAATAATCGTAATGAATTATTAAAGTTAATTGATCTTGAGGCTGTGACCAAGGGTGGAAAAAAGATAGAGTTAATGAGCAATATCGAGATCCCTCAGGAAATTGACCAGGTACTTAAATTTAAAAGTTCAGGAATAGGACTTTTCCGAACGGAATTTCTTTTTATTGATCGGGAAGATTTACCAACTGAAGACGAACAATACACGATCTATAAAGAAATTTCTGAAAAATCTGCTCCTCATTCTGTTATTATCAGGACTATTGATGTGGGTGGTGATAAACTCTCAAGTATTTTGAATATTACTCACGAAGAAAATCCTAATCTGGGTTGTCGAGGAATTCGGATTTCCTTGCAAAATGTACCTATTTTTAAACAGCAGATCAAGGCAATACTTCGTGCGAATAGCCTTAGAAATATTAAGATTATGTTTCCGATGATTTCTGGAGTGAATGAACTCAGGAAGATCAAAGATATAATGGATATCTGTAAATCTGATCTGAAAAAAAACGGAATAGAATTCTATAGTGATATACAAATAGGGGTGATGATAGAAATCCCCTCTGCTGTTATTACATCTGATGCTTTAGCGGAAGAATGTGATTTTTTAAGTATAGGTACTAATGATTTAATCCAATATACACTTGCCGTTGATAGGGATAACTCAACCATTTCAGATTATTATCAATCAACTCATCCTTCAATTTTCAGATTGATCAAATATACAGTAGAGAACGCTCATAAAAAAGGTAAAAAAGTAGCTATCTGCGGTGAAATGGCATCAGATAAAGAACTTGTAAAATATCTGCTGGCTCTTGAGATTGACGAACTTAGCGTCAGTCCTGGCCGTTTATTATTAATTAAAAAAGAAATTTTAAATACTGATTTAGCTGAAGCAAAAATAAAATTAGAGAAAATATTAGTCTCCAAAACTGCTGAAGAAGTTAACAAAATAATAAGGACATGAAATGAATAACGAAAGACATTTATTTACTTCAGAATCGGTTACTGAAGGACATCCCGATAAAATGGCTGATCAAATTTCGGATGCCATCCTTGATGAAATTTTAAGATGCGATCCCGAAGCAAGAGTTGCGTGCGAAACTTTCTTAACAACCGGAATGGCGCTTGTTGGAGGCGAGATCACAACTGAATGCTATGTAGATATTCCGCAGATAATTCGAGATACTATTAAGGGGATTGGCTATACTAACGCCAATTATGGTATAGATTATCACACATGTGCAGTTCTGACATCGATCGATAAACAATCTGAGGATATAGCACTTGGTGTTAATGAATCTGCTGACCACGAACAAGGAGCAGGTGATCAGGGGATGATGTTCGGATATGCATGTAACGAAACGGCTGAATTAATGCCAATGCCGATAAATTTTGCTCATAAACTCGCTCAAAAACTCACTGAAGTTCGTAAAAATAAAATATTGCCTTATCTCCGCCCTGACGGTAAAACTCAGGTAACTGTCGAATATATTGATAAAAAACCGAAAAGAGTTGATGCAATAGTAATTTCAACACAACATTCTCCCAAGGTCCATATAAAGGAAATTGAGAAAGATGTAATCGAGAAAGTGATCAAACAAGTCATTCCAAGTAAATTAATAGATAAAAAAACAAAATTCTATGTAAATCCTACCGGAAAATTTGTTCTGGGAGGACCACATGCCGATACCGGACTTACAGGCCGTAAGATTATAGTTGATACTTATGGCGGAAAAGGTAGCCATGGCGGCGGTGCGTTCAGTGGTAAGGATCCATCTAAAGTGGATAGAAGTGCCTCCTACATGGCCAGGTATATCGCTAAAAATATTGTTGCAGCAAAACTCGCAGAAGAATGTGAAGTACAGCTAGCTTACGCGATTGGTGTTGCAGACCCCGTTTCTGTTATGATCGACACATTCGATACAGGAATAATGCATGATTATGATCTGATTGAAATTGTAAAAAAGCTTTTCCCCTTAAAACCGCATGATATCATCGAGCACCTGAAACTTAAACAGCCTGTTTACAAAAAAACTGCTGCTTATGGACATTTTGGAAGAGAATTACCGGAGTTTACCTGGGAAAAAATTGATATGGTAGAAAAGTTAAAAAAACTTTCAGCAAAATATGTTTAGAAAAATATCCCGATTCGATATTTATTATAAACCGCTTATAATGGCGGTTTATTTTTTTGCTAAAAATAATTAAAGACTTGTGAGTTAAAAAAAATTGACCACTAATCCAGATAAATTTTTTTGGTAAGGCAAGTCAGGAGAAGAAAAATACTGAAATTATCGAAACATAAGTATCTTGAACTAAAAATATCTAAACCAGGAATGGGAATGCTAAAAAGTTTGGAGACTGAGTTTTTAGGTAAAACAATATCAAATCCGCTTGTATTGCCGGCAGGCATCATGGGAATGGCATTTTCCGGGTTTAACATTTCTGTTGAAAATGGTGTTGGAATAGTAATGAGTAAATCACTAACATTAGTACCGAGGAAAGGTCATGAAGGTCCTGTAATCACTGAAGTTCAAAATGGTCTTTTAAACAGTATGGGCTTGTGTAATCCAGGTATCAATGATGGTCTTTATGAGATAGATCAATTTAAAGAACGCTCGCAGATTCCTGTTATTGTCAGCGTTTTTGCTACAAAAACAAACGACTTTCTTAAGCTTACTCTTAAAGCAAACCGATCCCAAGCAGATTTTCTGGAGTTGAACCTTTCCTGTCCCAATGTTTTCGATGAATTCGGAATCCCTCTTGCCGCCTCTAAAGATAAAGTATATGAAATTGTTAAAACGGTTAAACAAAATTCTAAGCTTCCAGTGATTGCTAAGTTATCACCAAATGTACATGATATCGTTAGTGTAGCAAAAGCTGCTGAATCTGCCGGAGTTGATGCTTTATGTATGATCAATACAGTAGGTCCTGGGATGGCAATAGATACAAAAATGGTGAAACCGATATTGTTTAATACATTTGGAGGTTTATCCGGCCCGGCTATTAAACCGCTAGCTTTAAAGCTGATCTATGAGACTTATTCTGCTGTTAACGTTCCAATAATAGGTATGGGTGGTGTAACTTATGGAATTGACGCTGTGGAAATGTTAATGAGTGGAGCTGTTCTTATTGGAGTTGGAACTGCGATCTATTACAGGGGTATAGATGTCTTTGCGAAGATCAATAAAGAACTTAATAACTTCCTTCAAGAAAGCGATTATCAACAGCTTAAGGACATCCCAAAACTGGAGAAACTGGATGGATAAAAGAATAACTTTACCGATAACAAAAATAATTACTGAAGCAACTGACATAAAAACTTTTGGCTTTGAATATGATCTCAAAGCTAAACCAGGTCAATTTATAATGTTAACTGATTTCGGAAAAGGCGAAAAACCATTTTCCCTTGCTGATTGTACCAAAACTGAATTTTTTATTACGATCAAACAAATTGGGGATTTTACAACCCGGCTCTTCCAAAAAGATGTTGGTGATCTCATCTCTATTAGAGGGCCTTACGGGTCCTCTTTTTTTATATCACAAGGTAATGTGCTATTAATTGGAGGTGGATTTGCAACTCCGCCACTCTATTTCCTGAGTAAAGAATTACTTAAAATCGGTACCAAAATAACAGTTATTAACGGAGCTAAAACCAATCAGCAATTAATTTTTAGTGACCGCTTTGAACAGTTAGAGCTTAATTATATGAGTACAACTCAATTTGGAGCTCATGGGAATGGTACTGCGGTTGACCGCACAAAAAAGCTTTTGAAAAAAGAACAGTTTGATTATCTGTACGCTTCTGGTCCGGAGATGATGCTAAACGCTCTGTCTACAATTTTGAAAGATGATGAATATGAATTTTTGTTAGAACGATATATGAAATGTGCTGTAGGAATATGCGGAAGCTGTACACTCGATCCAATTGGGATCAGACTTTGTATGGAAGGTCCGGTTCTACCTAAAAGAATAGTAGAACAACTTACAGAATTTGGTAAATACCATCGCGATGCTTCAGGTATGAGGATCAAATTTTGAAAACGCTTTTATTCAACTGCCAAACAGAATTGGGTATAAGAAATATCTTGATAAAAGATGATCAGATCAGTTACATTGGTTTAGGAAAGAGTGAATATGATGAAAAAATAGATTGCCATGGTTTTACCCTTTTCCCTGGTATGATCGATACTCATGTGCATGTTCGTGATTTGGAAATGACATATAAAGAAACCTGGGAGACAGCAACCAGAGCAGCAATTGCAGGTGGTATTACCACGATAATGGATATGCCTAATACAAAACCTGCTACAATTGATTTGGAAGGCTTGAGAGCTAAGCGTCTGGCTGCTCTTCAAGCTTTAGTGAATTATTGTTTCCATCTGGGAGCAACAGAGAATAACCTGACTGATATCGAGAAAATTCTTCGAAAACAACCAGCGGATGTTGCAGGTATTAAAGTATATTTATCAAGTTCCAGTTCAAATGAAGTTGTGCGAAATCCGAAAATACTGGAAAAGATATTCCTTATAGCTTACAAATATGATAAACCAGTTCTGGTGCATACTGAACAGCAGTCCATCTTAGATAAATGGTTCAGTCATACTTCTGAAAAGTCCATAAAATTTCACAGTTTAATACGAAATCGAGAAGCAGCGATAGAGGGAACAAAGCTCGTATTAGATCTGGCAGATAAAGTTGGGAGTAAACTCTATCTCTGTCATGTTTCCACTCAGGAAGAAATTGAACTCATTAAGACTGCTAAAAAACAAAACGAGAATGTTTTCTGCGAAGTTACGCCTCATCACCTTTTCCTGAATGAGAATATTATTCCCGAAGTTGGAAATATCGGAAAAGTTAATCCGCCACTAAGTAAAAAAATTGATAATAAAGCCTTGTTTAAGGAATTGTTAAATGGTACGATTGATACGATCGGAACAGATCACGCTCCTCATTTGAAAAAAGAAAAAGAACAATCCTATTTGAATGCACCCTCTGGTTTCCCTGGTTTAGAAACAGCTTTACCGATTTTATTCACTAAATTGAGAGAAGTGATTTCTCAGGATGAGACTCTGCACATTATCTCCACTCTCTTCTCAAAAAATCCGGCTGACATTTTTAAAATAGAAAAAAGAGGTGAGATCAAAACAGGGAATTATGCTGATCTTGTTTTATTTGATCCGAACAAGAAGTGGAAAATAAAGTCGCAAAACTTTCAAAGTAAAGCTAAATATTCACCCTTTGAGGGAATGGAAGTACAGGGTAAGGTTGTGATGTGTTTTGTGAATGGAATTAAATATGAAAATCAGGGAGATACAAAATTATGAATAAAGAACAATTTGTTCTGGAACTGAAAAAGATTGGTGCTATCAAGTTCGGCAGCTTCACATTAAAGAGTGGAATCATTTCACCCTTTTATTTCGATTTAAGAGATATGATCAGTTTTCCGGCATTGTTGGATGGTGTGGTCGAATTACTAAAAGAAAAGATCAAAGATCTGGAATTTGATATGATCACGGGTATCCCTTACACTGCCCTACCGATAGCCGCTCTGGTTGCTGCTAAAATGAACAAACCACTAGTTTATATGCGAAAGGAAGAAAAAGCATATGGTATGGGTTCTAAAGTAATTGGTAAATTTGCAAAAGGTACTAAATGTCTGGTTATAGATGATCTGATAACAACAGGAGCCAGCAAAATGGAAACGGCAGAAAGCTATGAAAAAGAAGGTATTATTATCGAAGATTTCGTAGTGATCATAGATCGTAGTGCTAATGCCGGTAAAGAATTAGCAGATCTTGGTTACACGCTACACAGTTTGATTTCACTGGATGAAATATTAGTACTGTTACAAAGAAAAAGTCTGCTTAATGAGGATAGAATAAAAGCTGTGAAAATGTTTAATGAAAACTTATCAAGTCACGTTAAACAATCGAAATATGTTAATCCGCTTACTCAGAAGCTCTTACAAAAAATGCGTGATAAGAGTTCTAATCTGGTACTTTCTTTAGATGTAACAAATCAGAAAGAATTTTTCGGGATGTTGGATCAAGTTGGTGATCAGATCGTTATGTTGAAAACACACGTGGACATTATCGAAGATTTCGATGAGCGATTTATTCCAAGATTGCTGAGATACGCAAATCAACAAAATTTCCTGATTTTTGAAGACCGTAAATTCGCAGATATTGGTAACACTGTACGCCATCAGTTTCGTGAAGGCGTTTATAGAATTGCAGACTGGGCTGAATATGTTACTGTTCACATGCTTGCAGGTGAGATGATTTTACAGGGATTATTCGAAGGTTTGGAAGGACATTCCGGGTTTGTGTTGGCACGAATGAGTTCCAAAGGAAATCTGTTGAACGAAAACTATTCACGTAACTGTTTTGAGGCTGCCAGGAAATATCCGCAGTGGGTGGCAGGATTTATTGGACACGGCAGCAGTATGGAGGACATTAAAAGGTTTAAATCGAAATTCCCGGGTAATGAACTTTTACTGATGCCGGGAGTTAAGAAAGAAGAAGGAGCAGATGCCATGGGTCAGCAATATATTACAATTGAAGAAGCAGTATCTGGTGGAGCTGATTGTATTATTGTAGGTCGTGGTATTCTAGAAGCTGAAGAACCAAGGACGGAAGCCAAGCTTTATCGTGAAAGAGCTTGGAGAATTTATAAAAAAAGAGAATTGCCTTAGAATTACAAAGGAGAGACTATGAAAAATTTGATTTCAATGCGAGATTTAAAACCTGAGGAAATATATCATCTTTTGAGTGTTACTGAAAAGATCGAGAAAGGTGAGATAATTCCCGATATGCAGAGAAAGTTAGCAGCACTGCTTTTTTTTGAACCTTCAACTCGCACAATGTTTTCATTCGATACGGCAATGAAGCGTATGAATGGAGATACAATTATAATGAGCGGGACTAAAAATACTTCAGCTAAAAAGGGTGAATCATTTGCTGATACTTTGCAAACTATTGCTCAATATTCCGATATAATTATTATGAGAAGTCCGACAGAAGGTGCTGCTAGATTTGCATCAGAAGTTGTTGAAATTCCTATTGTAAATGCCGGAGACGGAGCTAATCAGCATCCAACCCAAGCACTGCTGGATCTTTATTCAATCTTAAAAACACAAGGAACGCTTAAAAACCTGAAAATAGGATTAGCAGGTGACCTCCGTTTTGGAAGAACTATACACTCACTAACGCAGGCAATGTCGCTTTTTGGAGCTGAATTTAAATTTATTTCACCATCATTCCTGCAAATGCCTGATTACATAAAGGATGATCTCACTCTACAAAATGTAAAATTCGATGAAATAAGAGAAATGAACGGGAACATCAGCGATCTGGATATTCTCTATGTTACCAGGATTCAGAAAGAACGATTTGCCGATCCGGAAGATTATGAGAAGGTAAAAGGTTCATATGTATTGAATAGGGATATGTTGAGTCATGTAAAAGATAATTTCAAAGTACTTCATCCTCTGCCCAGAGTTGATGAGATCAATACTGATGTTGATAATACCAAGTATGCTTACTATTTTTCTCAGGCTAAGAATGGTGTTTATACAAGACAAGCTATAATTTCCATTCTGCTAGGGGAGGTATAAAATGGATCAAATGAAAACTATTAAAGTAAATGCAATAAAAAATGGCACAGTTATTGATCACATAACTGCAGGGAAAGTGTTAAAGGTAATCGAGATTCTGAATTTAGCAGATGATAGCTCGGTTATGATCGGGATGAATTTGAATAGTAAAAAAATTGGGAAAAAGGATATATTGAAGATTGAAAATCGTGAATTAAGTAAAAATGAAGTTAACAGCATAGCCTTGATTGCTCCGAAAGCAACCTTGATCATAATAAAAGATTTCGAAGTAGATAGTAAAGCATCATTAGAATTGCAGGAACACATTGAAGAACATATAATATGTCCAAATCCTCAATGTATAACAAACTTAGAAAGTATCAATTCTAAATTCAGGATAATTCAGAATACTGACGTTACCGCGCGTTGTGTGTATTGTGAAAAAAAATATCTCTTGGATGATCTGAAAATTAAAATTTAGGTAAGTAATAAACTAGAGGAGTATTTGAATGGCTAAAAAAATTATTACTGAGTCTTCCAGAACATTGATGGAATACAGATTAATACCTGGATATACTGCAAAAGAGTGTGATAATACCAACATTTCCTTGCGAACGTCATTTGTTTTCTCAGAAAATAATGAGAAAAAATACTGGCTGAATATTCCAATTATTTCTGCTGCTATGCAGTCAGTATCAGGTGCAAAGATGGGTATTGAATTAGCAAAGTTTGGCGGTGCTGCAGTGATATATTGCTCACAAGCTATTTCTACCCAAGCACAAATAGTTAGATCCATCAAAAATCATAAAGCGGGATTTGTTAAACCGCAGATCATGAAATCTAATATGACAGTGGAAGAAATGTATAAGATACGCAAGGAATCTGGTCACTCAACATTTCCTGTAGTCGATGAAAATGACAAATTTGTTGGACTTATCTCGAAATGGGATTACGATATTTCCCTGCATGCAAACACTCTAATTCAGGATAGAATGATCCCGAAAGAAACTATTGAAGTTGGCATTAATATTAAAGACCTAAAAAGAGCTAATCAGATACTTTTAGAAAGTCACAAATCAGTTTTACCAATTTTGGATAACAAGGGGAAGATTGAATCAATGGTTTTCCGGAAAGATATTAATGATCAATTAGATTTTCCCTTGGAAATCCACGACGAGAAAAAAAGATTAATTGCAGCAGCAGCTATAAATACTCACGATTTCAAAATCCGGGTTAAAGCATTGGCTAAGGAAGAAGTTGATGTTATTGTAATTGACTCCTCAGACGGACATTCACAATATCAAGCGGATACCATTGAGTGGATAAATAATAATTATCCGAAAATCCCGGTGATTGGCGGGAATATAATTACTAGGGAAGGATTTCGATTTTTAGTAGAAGCGGGCGTAAAAGCTGTAAAAGTGGGTATGGGAGGCGGCTCGATCTGCATTACGCAGGAACAGAAGGGGACCGGACGAGGTCTGGCAACTTCCATTATTGAAGTTGTAAAAGCCAGAGATGAGTATTTTAAAGAAACGGGGAAATATATTCCGATATGTGCAGATGGCGGAGTAACGAGCACCAAAGATATTACAATTGCACTGGCACTTGGTGCAGATTATGTGATGATGGGTCGTTATTTTGCCAGGATGGATGAGTCACCAACCGAAAAAATTGTTGTTAACAATCGGGTAATGAAACCATATTGGGGAGAAGGATCTGCTCGTGCACAAAATTGGAAATTACGACGTTATAATCAAAGTAAATTTGTCGAAGGTGTAGAAGGATTAGTAGAATATGCTGGTCACTTACGGGATAACTTGGAGGAGACTTTGTCAAAGATAAAATCTTCTATGTGCACTTGCGGAGCGATGAATATTACTGAATTCCATAAAAAAGCTGTATTGGAAGTAGTATCAGCTCTCTCAATCCGGGAAGGCAAACCTCATGATATCTACCTTAGTACTGAAAACCCTGAATTTAATGATCTCAAAAATACAGAGTAGATCAAAAATGGAGTTAACAAATGGATTACAAAAAAGCTGGTGTTGATATCCAAGCGGGAGAACTTGCTTCAAAAATTGCCTACGATCTGGCTAAAACTACATTCGCTTCCCGTAACGGGATGATTGGGGAAGCGATAGTAGAGGATGGCTCGTTTGCTGGATTGATAAATATGGGTGACTTTTATCTGGTACAGAATGATGACGGAGTCGGAACTAAAATTGAAATAGCAATTGAGTTGAAAAAATTCGATACACTTGGTTATGACCTATTAGCAATGGTTGCTGACGATACAGTTTGTCTTGGTGCGGAAACAATATCAATAACTGATACTTTGGATGCCAATAAAATAGATGTTGGTGTTATTCGATCATTAATGAAAGGTTTAGCAAAAGCCTGTCAGGAGCAGAAAGTATTAATTCCGGGTGGTGAGATTGCAGAATTAGGAAACTCAGTGAACAGCTTTGTATGGAATGCAACGGCAGTAGGGATTTTGAAAAAAAACAAAGTTATAACAGGCAGTAGAATTAAGGTGGGGGACAAAATAATAGCACTTAAGGAAAATGGATTTAGATCAAATGGTTTTTCTTTGGTCAGGCACATAATGGAAAATAAATTTAAAAGAAATGTTTACAAACAGAACTCGCCATTCGGAAGAAGTTGGGGAGCAATGATATTGGAGCCATCAACGATATATTCTGCTGATCTCTTAAAAGTATTAGGAAGATTTGGCCATGAAAGAAAAATTAATATAACAGGACTAGCACACATAACCGGTGGCGGAATTCCTGGAAATCTAAAAAGAATATTAAAGCGGGTTGGCTTAGGTGCTGAATTGAGTAATCTGTTTCAGCCTTCTGAAATAGTGAATGAGATCCAAAAAATGGGAAAAGTTACTGAGAAGGAAGCTTATCAAACTTGGAATATGGGGAACGGTATGCTGCTTGTCGTTGATGCTTCCGAGGTAAAAAAAACACTTGAACTATTATCAATAGAATCTCAAGTTGTTGGTGAAATTATTAGTGAAAGGAAAATAGTGCTTCATTCAAGAGGCGCATTTCCTGAAACACTAAGTTATGATCTCGATTACTAAAAGATTGGAGAAAATTTGAAAAATCAAATTCAACTTGTCTACAAAGATGCGATCAGAGACGTGAAAGGTGAGAAATTACAGCGGGATGCAGCAAATTTTCTTCAGATTGAAACTGGAAAAGTGAAAACCGTTAAAATATTCACTGTATTGTATGATCTATCTAAAAAAGAAATAGAGACATTTGCTAATTTGGGTTTAAAAGATGAGATCATTCAAGATGCTTATATCAATACTTTTTATAAGGATCATCAGTTCCAAACTTATATTTTAGTCGCAAAGAAACCAGGTGTAACAGATGATGAGGGAGTTTCTGCTCAAAGGACACTTAATGATATTTTAAATTTGAACCTGGACGTAAATACTCAACACATTTTCACACAAGATATGTATCTAATTAAAAATAGGTTAAGCTTGTTTGATTTAAAAACTTTAGCAGAACAACAGTTGGGCAATCGATTAATTCATCATTTTGAATTTGGAAATTATAGAAATGAGATTAATTACATACCGGAAGTTAAGATAAATTCAGATAATAATGTAAAAATAATTGATCTGAATATATCCGATCAGGATTTATCACTATTATCAGATGCCATGCTGTTATCTCTGAATATAGAAGAGATGAAAGTTATTCAAGCTTATTTTGCAGATGAAAAAATTAGATCACAACGCCAAAAAAATGAGCTTCCGAACAATCCGTCAGATTGTGAATTAGAAATCTTAGCTCAAACCTGGAGTGAACATTGCAAACATAAAGAATTTGCCGCCACTATCGAATATGAAAATAAAGAAACCGGGGAGAAACAGATAATTGATTCATTATTCAAAACTTATATTCAAAAATCTACAGAGGTTATTCAAAACCGATTGAAAAAAACAGGCAATAACTGGCTCTTGAAGGTTTTCACTGATAATGCAGGAGTAGTTAAGATCGATGATAAGTCAGTTTTTGTATGGAAAGTAGAAACTCACAATTCTCCATCTGCAATTGATCCTTATGGCGGTGCGATTACCGGGATTTTAGGTAATAACCGTGATCCGCTGGGAACTGGAATAGGCGGCGGTAAATTACTCTTTAATACGAACGTGCTTTGCTTCGGATCGCCGGATTATTCCAAAACATTACTTCCGGGTCAATTACATCCCAGAAGAGTATTCGAGGGAGTACGGCATGGTATTGAAGACGGTGGAAATAAATCAGGTATTCCAACAGTGAACGGCTCGATCATTTTTGATGATCGTTACAGCGGTAAACCGCTTTTATATTGCGGAACCGGTGGTGTTATGCCTTTTCAGTATAATGGAGTGAATTCCTGGCTGAAACCGATTGCAGCTGGAGACAGGATCATTATGGCGGGAGGACGAGTAGGGAAAGATGGAATTCACGGTGCTACTTTTTCTTCTGCTGAAATAGATGAAAATTCTCCGCAATCAGCCGTTCAGATCGGTAGTCCTATCACGCAAAAGCTGTTAAGTGACTTTATGCAGGAAGCAGCTCTATGCGGATTGATAAAATGCTCCACCGATAACGGTGCAGGTGGATTATCATCGTCAATTGGAGAACTAGCAACGATCACAGGCGGTGCTTTAGTAAACTTGGACAAAGTGCCATTGAAATATGACAATCTACAGCCTTGGGAAATTTTCATCTCTGAATCTCAGGAACGCATGACATTCGTTGTAGAAGAAGAGAAAATATCTGAACTTTTTCAGCTTGCAATTGAAAGGGAAGTGGAGCTTTCTGATCTTGGTTGTTTTACCAATGACGGTTTCATGGATGTACGTTACAAAAGTAAAACAATAGCATTTCTCGAGATGGAATTTTTACATAACGGTGTTCCTAAAAAATATTTAAAAGCTGAATGGCAAAAACTAGATTTGTGTGAGCCTAAGATATCCAAAAACCTCGAATTCAACGATATTTTGCTTAAACTAATGCAGAGTTACAATATTTGTTCCAGAGAAGATGTTATCCGCCAATATGATCATGAAGTTAAAGGAAAGACTATCATAAAACCTTTGATGGGTTCGGAAGGGAAAGCTCCTCAGGATGCTGCTGTGATGCGGTTAGATTTTAACAGTTTTCAGGGAATTGCTATTTCTAATGGCATTATACCACGCTATGGAGATATTGACGCTTATCAAATGAGTGCCGGATCTTTTGATGAGGCCATCAGACAAATTATTGCTATTGGCGGAAAGCTTCCCGTTCTGAACGATAACAGCAATCGATTCTGGACGGTTAACGATAATTTTTGTGTACCCGATTCAGCTTATGATCCGGTTGATAATCCAGAAGGAAAACTGAATCTGGCTAAACTCGTACAGATGAATCAGGCACTTTTTGATATGTCAACTTTCTATAATATACCTCTAACTTCCGGCAAGGACAGTATGAAAAATGATTTCAAGGTTGGAAAAATTAAAATATCTGTTCCGCCAACGATCCTCTATTCAATGGTAGCTAAAATTGATGATGTACGGCAAACAGTGACTAGTGATTTCAAGGCTGCAGGTGATCTTATTTATCAAATAGGGAAGACTTATAACGAGCTGGGGGCTTCTGAATTTTACAATTTATTCGATGAGCTTGGTGCAAATGTTCCGAAAGTAAGGCCAAAAGAAGCAAGAAGAATTTATACAAAAGTAATAAAAGCAAATAAATTCAGATTGATAGAATCAAATCATGATATTTCTGATGGTGGATTAGCAGTTGCTGTAACGGAGTCAGCTTTCGGTGGGGGTTTTGGTGCTGGGATCGCATTGGATAAATTCCAAAATATGGATTTAAATACCTTACTATTCTCAGAATCACATTCCCGTTTTATCTGCAGTATCAAACCAGAAAATCAAGAAAAATTTGAAAAGATTATGTATGATGATGCCATTCTGTTAGGAGAAGTAATTTCTGAAGAAAAATTAACCGTGAAGTTTAATGAAAAAGTAGTGATAAATATTAGAATAAAAAAACTAAAATCGGCTTGGGAAATGGGATTACAGAAATGAATAAGTCAAAAAAAGTTATGGCTTTGATCGTTACGGGGTTCGGTATTAACTGCGAAGAAGAAATGGCTGCCGCTTACCGTATGGCAGAAGCAGAGGCGAATATTTACCATTTAAATGATATTTTTGCCGGAAAGATCAGCATAAATGATTATGATATATTAAATTTCCCGGGCGGATTTTCATTTGGTGATGATCTCGGCTCAGGTAAAGTTCTCTCCAATAAATTGAAATTCAAGAAAATGCAAAATGGACGACTGTTCATGGATGAAATTCGTGAATTTCTGGATAGTGGTAAATTTGTTTTGGGTATTTGCAACGGTTTCCAATTTTTGGTTAAAATGGGACTTTTGCCGGATGTTGGTAAAAACCAGCAGCAGGAGATAACTCTTACTCACAATAACTCGACTAAATTTGAAGATAGGTGGATTTATTGCAAAGTAAATTCTGAGGCTAAGACACCTTTTTTACAAGGTCTTGACGTATTCCATGGTCCGGTTCGTCACGGTGAAGGTAAATTGATCATTAAAGATGATGATATCAAAAATGGAATCGAGGAAAATAAATTAAACTGCCTGAGTTATTGTAATGCTGAAGGTGAAATCACCGGAGAATATCCGCAAAATCCCAACGGTTCTGACCTAAATTGTGCCGGTATGACCGACAGATCGGGACAGGTTTTTGGTCTAATGCCTCATCCTGAAGCTTACCTAAGTTTGTATAATCACCCAAATTGGGGGCAAATTAAAAGACAAAATCCCAAGATAAGTGAGAATGGCCAAGGCTTGAAGATATTTAAAAATATTGTAGATCATATTAATAAATAAATAAGAAGGATTCAAATGAAAACAAAAGAAATTATCAAAAGCCTGGAATGGCTGAGAAATGACATTATAGGCCGGAACAAATTATTCATAACACCTTTTGGAGAGAAACCATTAGTTTATGCTGATTATACTGCCAGCGGTCGCTGTTTGTTTTCCATCGAAAACTATATGATGTATATTATGCAGTATTATGCCAATACTCATACAAAGGATGATTTTACCGGGAAGATCATGACAGAACTTTTGCATGACTCGGAAAAAAGTATAAAGAGTCTGGTCAATGCAGGTGAAAAAGGCAAAATAATTTTTACCGAATCTGGTACTACAGGTGGAATCACAAGACTGCAGCAGATATTGGGAGTTTACTGGCCGCCGGCAACTCGGGAAAGAATTAACAAATATCTGGGCAGCTGTTTAGAGCGCTATCCCGCCGAAACAGAATGCAACAAACAATTACTGGATTTCATCCAAAATCATAAACCGATCGTTTTTGTAGGACCTTATGAACATCATTCCAACGAGATTATGTGGAGGAAGGCATTATGTGACGTTTTGGAAGTTCCACTCAATGCTCAGGAAGAGATAGATCTTAACGCTTTAGAAGAGATGGTGTCCGATAAAAAATATGATCAAAGGCCTAAAATTGGTTCCTTCTCCGCTGCTTCAAATGTTTCAGGTTTAAAAACTCCCGTTTACGAAGTTGCAAGAATCCTGCATCGACACGGAGCGATAGCCTGCTTTGATTTTGCAGCATGTGCTCCTTATATTGAAATTGATATGAACCACGATGCAGAAAGTTGCTTTGATGCGATCTATCTTTCTCCTCATAAATTCCTGGGAGGTCCAGGCAGTTCTGGTGTGCTGATCTTTAATGAAAATATTTATGCCAAAGAATTACCACCTACGATTGCTGCCGGAGGTACAGTTGACTTTGTTTCCCTGGAGGGTGAGGAATACATTCAGGATATTGAGACTAGAGAAAAACCGGGAACTCCGGGGATCCTACAAGCCATTAAAACTTCTCTTATCTTTCAAACAAAAGCAAAAGTTGGTGTTGATAATATCGATAAAATTGAGTCCTATCTTTATAACAAATTTCAAAATGCTTTTAAAGGTGAGAAAAATATTCTTTTTTATGGATCTCAGGAACTCGAGAAAAAAATTCCCATAATTCCCTTTAATATCGTCAACAATGAACAAATTCTGCATCCCAAATTCGTCACACGTCTTTTAAATGACCTTTTCGGAATTCAAACACGAGCCGGATGTTCGTGCGCTGGACCATACGGACATAAACTAATGAAGATCGAAACACAGGTTTCTCACTATTATCGGTGTATGATAACTAATGTAGGATATTCCGGTATCAAGCCCGGTTGGGTGAGACTGAATCTGCATTATGCGCTCTCCGAAGAGGAATTGGATTATATAATTAGTGCTATCAAATTTGCTGTGAAATATGCTCAGCGCTTCATCCCGCAATATATTTTTGATATTAAAACGGGAGATTGGAAACACATATCCGATGAGATTGATGACAAACCTATCGAACTTGATATTGATAAAGCTTATAAAATTCCTAAATTCAAAATTGAAATAGCTGAAGATATTCCTAGAAATTATCAACAAAATATTGATAATGCTGTTAAAATTGCTGAAAATTTACCATTTGATTTTGAAAGAGTAACATTTGAACCAGAATTAGGAGAATTGATCTATTTTCCTGTAAAAAACATTATAAATTATAAAAAAAATGAGGGAAAACATTATGTATAATATCCCAATTAAAAGAGCTTTGATCAGTGTTTCAGATAAAACAGGGATAATAGAACTTGCTCATGTCCTGGAAGGAATAGGCTGTGAGATCATCGCCACAAGTGGTACGAAAAAAGTTCTAACTGATGCAGGTATTAAAGTTAGAGATATTCAGACCATTTCGGGTAATCCAGAAGCTTTCAATGGCAGGATGAAAACGATTTCGTTCAAAATTGAATCTGCAATTTTGTTCGATAGAAAAAAAGATGAAGCTGAAGCCGTTAAACTTGATATTCAGCCCATTGACCTGGTAGTTTGTAATCTGTATCCATTTGCGAAAGTAAAAGCATCGGGAGCTGATTTTGATACACTTATAGAAAATATTGATATAGGTGGACCGACAATGATCCGGGCAGCTGCTAAGAATTTCAAATATGTATCTGTTGTGACAGATCCAGAAGATTACCGCATGATCATTTACGAACTGCAAGAAAATAGAAATACTTTGAGTTATAAAACTCGTTTGATCCTAATGAGAAAAGCTTTTAATCATTCAGCAGATTATGATGCTCTTATCGCTACAACTATGGATGAGCAGACAAATGAAAGATCAATTAGACTACATTTTACAGCTGGTAAAAAGTTGCGCTACGGAGAAAACTCACATCAGAATGGATTTTTCTATCGGCAAGCCGGGAAAGCAGTCTCTCTATATGATATGAAAGTACTGCACGGAAAGGAGATCTCTTACAATAATCTTTGTGACATTCAGGCAGCAATAGATTCTGTTAAAGATTTTGCTCGCTTTGCAGTTGGAGTTATCAAACACAATAATCCCTGCGGATTAGCAGAAGCTGATGATCAGTTAACTGCGTTGAAATATGCCTGGAACGGTGATCCGGTGTCTGCTTTCGGAAGTATCATCACTTTCAATAAACCTCTGGAATTAAAAACTATTGAGTTCCTTGAATTAAACAATAAAGATAAAAGTAAACGCAAATTCGTGGAAGTGGTTGTAGCTCCTGAGTTCAGCAAAGAAGCACTGCAATTTTTGGAATTCCACAAAAATCTTCGTGTTGTGCAGTTTAATCCTAAAATTTGCCAAAGAAAAATCGATATGAAGTTTTTGTATAATTCTCTATTAGTTCAGAATGTCGATAATAAATTATATGAAAAAATAGAAGTTGTCACTAAAAGAAAATTAGATGTGAAAGCAAAGAGAAAATTGATCGAATTCGGATTAATTGCAGTAAAGCAGATCAAATCGAACTCAATAGTGATAGTTCGTGAATTAGCTGACGAAGTTTATCAACTTTTAGGAATGGGCGCTGGGCAGCCTAACCGCTTGATCTCAATACGATTGGCAATCGAAAAAGCACATAATAATCTGACAATGGAATATGGTGGGGATGACATTCTACAATATTATAATGAGCAATTCGGCCGGGCAATACTGGTTTCGGATGCTTTCTTTCCCTTCCCTGATAATGTTGTTAGCGCCTCTCAGGCAGGAATCAAAACTATCATACAACCAGGTGGTTCTCTAAGAGATAAAAAAGTGATCAAAGCATGTAATGATCTTGATATGGCTATGGCTTTTACGGGCTTGAGGCATTTCAATCATTAGAGGAGAAAAAATGGAATGTTTGGATAAACTCTACACACCTCAGCTCAGAAAGCTGCACAGCGGTAAAGTGAGGGAGAGTTTTAAAATTAATGAAAAAACAAGAATGATAGTCGTGTCTGATAGAGTATCCAGTTTCGATAATGTTCTGAACAATATGATCCCCAACAAAGGAGCTGTTCTAAATGCTATCTCTAATTACTGGTTTGCCATGATAAAAAATATTGTAGATAATCATTTTTTAAAAGCTATTGATCCCAATATAAGTCTAGTGCAGGAAGCTCAACCGATTAAAGTGGAAATGATCGTACGTGGTTACCTGACCGGTTCTATGTGGCGAGGTTATCAACAAGGAAAAAGAGAATTTTCCGGAGTTAAATTAAAAGACGGTTTAAGACAAAATCAGAAGTTCAACCAGCCGCTTCTTACTCCTACGACTAAGGAAGATCAAGATAGGGAGATCACACCAAAAGATATCGTGCAGGATGGTTGGACATCAAAAGCGATCCTCGACAAAATGTCAGAGATATCCATCAAATTATTCGCTCTGGGAACAAAAGTTCTAGCCGAAAAAGGTATAATCCTGGTCGACACAAAATACGAATTTGGTCTTAAGAACGGCAAACTTATCCTGATCGATGAAATTCATACACCCGACTCTTCTCGTTTTTGGGATAAAGCATCCTACGAAAAAAATCCGCTTCAAGTTGATTCGATGGATAAAGAATACATCCGACAATGGCTTTTGAACAATAAAATTGATGGGAAATTTCCTGAAATATTGCCTGAAGATGTAATCAGTGATGCTTCCCGGAAATATATTGATATTTATGAGAAGATATTAGAAAAAAAATTTGTTGAAAGCAAATTACCTCTGAACACAAGAATTTACAATAATCTGCTCAATAACGGTCTTATTAAAGATGGATATATCATTATAATTATGGGTTCACCAGCCGATCTTGAGCATTGTAAGAAGATCCATTCTTATTTGGAAAAATACGATATTTATGCAGATATGAGAGTAATCTCTGCTCATAAAAACGGGGAACGAATTCCCAAAATAACTGAGGTTTACAACAATTCGATCGAACCTGGATGCGTGCTCGCTGTTGCCGGAAGATCAAATGGACTGGGAGGAGCACTGGCAGCAAATCTGGCGATACCACTTATCAATTGCCCGCCTTTCAAAGATAAGATCGATCTGATGGTAAACATCAATTCTTCGCTGATGATGCCTTCCAAAACTCCTGCCTCAACAGTTATTGATGCGAGTTTAGCGGCCTTGGCAGCGCTTCGTAGTTTAAACCTGCCTAGATTAAAGGAGATTTTCCGTTGTGAAATAGAAAATATTAAAACAGAATTGATCAAAGCTGACGATGAGCTGAAAAGTCACTGACCTATGATAATGAATGTAGATTGAACACTGAACTTCGGGGAAAGAGGTGTTATGAATATTGCAGTTATTGGATCAGGCGGCAGGGAACATGCAATCGCCTGGAAATTAGAGCAAAGTAATTTTGTTGAAAAAGTCTTTTCTGTACCCGGAAATGGCGGAACAAAAAACAATGTTGATCTTTCTATAGATGATTTTAATTGTATTCTTGAGTTTTGTTCCAGAGAATTGATCGAATTAATTGTTATTGGACCGGAAAATCCCTTAGCAAATGGAATTATGGATTTTTTTAAGTTCACTCCTGTTAAAGTTTTTGGACCTGATAAAGCTGGTGCTCAGTTGGAGGCTTCCAAGATATTTGCAAAAAAATTCATGCAGAAATATGGAGTTGCAACCGCGGACTTCTGGGAATTTGGCACTGATCAGGAGACTGTATCAGACAATGCAAAAAAAATTACAGAAGAGCTAAATGGTAGGTGCGTTATCAAATATGACGGTCTTGCCGGGGGAAAAGGAGTATTTGTCTGCTCCAGCACATCGGACGCTAATGTTGCTATCGATGATATTAATAGTAAATATGGTACAAACTCTTCCTATCTGATAGAAAAAAAATTGCGAGGTGATGAAATTTCGATCTTAGCTTTTACGGATGGGGAAGATTATCAACTTTTATTACCTTCCCAAGATCATAAACAGCTTTTGGACAATGATAAAGGACCTAATACAGGTGGAATGGGAGCATTTTGTCCTGTACCATTTTACAATAAAAAGCTGCGAAAACAAATTGAAGATGATATCATCACACCTACAATGGAAGGGATCAGACAGGAAGGTTTCATTTACAAAGGTGTTATTTATTTTGGCATAATGGTCACTGAGAACGGACCGAAACTTTTAGAGTATAATGTTAGAATGGGAGATCCGGAAACAGAGGTTGTGTTACCAGCTTTAAAATGCGACTTTTTGGAACTTATTCTTGCCTGTTTTGACGGTACTTTGAAAGAATATAAAATGGAATTTAACAGTGGATTTTATCTAGATGTAGTATTAGCTTCAGGTGGTTATCCTAAAGCCTATCAAATAGATCACACAATTACCGGACTTTCCGAAATAGATGATCTGGTTTTTCACGCCGGAACGAAATTGAAAAATGGAAATTTATTAACTTCCGGCGGCAGAGTCCTGAATATAGTTGCTCATGGAGACACTTTAGATGAGGCAATTGATAAAGCCTATTTGAATGCAGTTAAAGTGCATTTTAAAAATATATATTTTAGAAAGGACATAGGAACAAGGCAGAAGTTAATACAATAAGTGTATAATACGTATCAAATATAGAGGGTAAATGATAAAAATCGTTATCATGATCAGTAGTCGCGGCAGTAACATGCTGGCAATTGCCAATAATGTTAAAAATGGGAAATTGAAGAATATCTGTGAAATTCAAACTGTGTTCTCAAATAATGAAAATGCACCAGGACTTAGGAAAGCAGAAAATTTAAATATTCCTACGTATTCCATATCTTCTAAAGGAAAGAAAAAACACAGTTACAATTTAGCACTTTTAGAGTGGTTGAAAGTTCAAAATCCTGATTTTATTATCCTGGCAGGATACATGAAAATCTTACCTGTGGAAATTATTCGACTCTTTCCTCGCAGGATCATTAATATTCATCCTGCAGATACAACTCAGCATCAGGGTTTAGACGGTTACAAGTGGGCTTGGAAAAATGAACTTAAAAAAACTAAGATCTCCGTGCATTATGTGGATGAAGGACTTGATACTGGAGAGATCATTGATCAGCAAATAGTTGATCTTCGCGATGCAGAGAATTTGGAGGAAGTAGTACAGCTTGGATTGAAGATGGAACATGAATTTTATAGTGAATGCCTGCGTAAAGTATTTTCCAGATAAAGTATGAAAAAAATTGTTATTATAGACTTTGGTGGACAATATACACATCTTATTGCTCGGCGAATCCGTAACCTGGGTGTGTTCAGCGAAATCTTTCAACCTGAAGAATTCGCAGTAAGCAATGATCTTATCGGTATAATTTTTTCCGGTGGGCCACAATCAGTAAACGCTGAGGATGCTTATCGAATAAACATAGATATCAGGAAAATCAATCTACCAATTTTAGGGATATGTTACGGACATCAGATCCTAGCTACAATGCTTGACGGCACTATTGAAATTGGGGAAAGTAAGGAATACGGATCTACTAGTATTACCTGCCAACCGGATTCGGTTCTTTTTGCAGGTTTGGAATTTCAACAAGTTGTCTGGATGAGCCATAGAGATCATGTTTCAGAATTACCTTCAGATTGCCGCATTACTGCCTCTTCCTCTTCTATCGATATCGCTTCTTTCGAATCAAATAACAAAAGGTTCTTTGGTATGCAGTTTCACCCGGAAGTTACTCATACTGCAAATGGGTTAAAAATGTTGGATAGGTTTATTAATGTTTGTACTGATCATCGAGATTGGAAAGCAGAGAATTTCAAGGTTAAGATCATACAGCAGATACGAGATGAAGCAAAAGGCAGAAGGCTTGTTCTGCTCCTTTCCGGTGGTGTAGATTCGCTGGTTGCCTTGCAATTATGCATTCAGGCTGTTGGAAATGAAAATGTTTTTTCTATCCATGTTGATACCGGCTTTATGCGGAAAAACGAATCTTCAGAGATCATGAAGCATTTTGCTGAGCACCACTTTGAAAATATCAAGATCATTAAGGCAGAAAAAACATTTATTAAGGAATTGCAGGGAGTAGTGGAACCGGAAATCAAGCGGCTTACCATTGGAAAATTATTCGTAGAGATTGCAAACAATGAGGTGAAAGTTTTAGAAAAAGATGAAGAACTTATGTTGGTGCAGGGAACAATTTATCCAGATACGATTGAGAGCGGTTCATCATCCAAGGCTGCTAAGATCAAAACTCACCACAACAGAGTGGATGAGATAACAAAACTCATATCTGCTGGTAGAGTAATAGAACCAATCAAGGATTTATATAAAGACGAAGTCCGAAAACTGGGAGAAGAATTGGGACTTCCCGAAAAACTTGTGCATCGCCAACCATTTCCCGGTCCTGGTTTAGCGATCCGGATTATATGTTCTAATACGAAACGGTTTTCACAAAACCATCTGAATGAAAATGTTAGATTAAATGAGATTCTGTCTGAATTTGGTTTGCAAGGGGAAATTTTGCCGGTTAAAAGTGTAGGTGTACAAGGTGATTTTCGTACTTATCATCATCCAGCAGTCGTTTGGTCGAAATCAGGAATTGAACCTGATTGGAAATCATTAACAAACAGTGCATCCAAAGCGATAAATAATTTACAATCCGTGAATAGAATTGTATTCAGCATTAAGCCTGTTAAATTACATTTGGGTGAACTCTTCTTGGAAATAGAAGTTATCGATAAACTTAGAGAAGTTGATGCACTGATCCGACAAGAAACTGATCATATTGCGGAAATCTGGCAAATGCCTGTTGTTGCTCTTCCACTATTTGAAGCTGGAAAGCAAGCTTATGTGATGCGACCTGTTTGTTCCACCGATGCCATGACTGCCAGCGTTTTTGAATTAGATTTTGCAGAAATTAAACGGCTTGATAAAATTATTCAGAAAATAAAAGGTGTGGGTTCTCTGCTTTACGACATTACTACTAAGCCACCTGGAACTATTGAGTGGGAATGAAAAATTTATTAATCGAACTTTAGAGTTATTATGTGTTATTAGTATTCTTTTTCTTTAAAAGATCTTCCTGCATTTTTGTCGGCAGCGCTTTATATTCACTAAATTCCATCGTAAAATCTGCCTTTCCTTGAGTAACAGATCTCAGTTGAGTAGCCAGTCCGAACGTTTCCGCTAGTGGAATCTCCGAATCAATTCTGGTAAAATGATTATCAATTATCGTATCTGAAACAATACCGCGATTTTGATTTATGATCGCCATCACATTGCCTCGAAACTCAGAAGGTGTTTCTACAGATATTTTCATTACCGGTTCTAAAATAATTGGTTTTGCTTTATGATAATTCTCTTTGAATGCAGATCTTGTAGCTATTTCAAAGGCAAGTTGGGAAGAATCAACTTCGTGATAACTACCATCATCCAAGGTCATTTTTACTCCAACTACCGGAAATCCGGCTAACCCTCCCTGCTCTAAAGAAGTTAAAAAACCTTTTTCGCAGCCAGGTATGAACTGACTTGGAATGTTACCACCACGAATTTTATCATTAAAAATATTTTCATCTTTTCCTGAGTGAGTTAAGATACCCTTTATGCGGGCAAATTGACCTCTTCCACCTGACTGCTTTTTATGAATGTAATCAAATTCTACAGCTTTTGTTAACGTCTCACGATAAGAAACTTGCGGTTCATAAACTTCCAGTTCAACTTGATATTCACGTCTTATCCTTTCAATATAAACATTTAAATGTAATTCACCCATACCATGAATAATGGTTTCTCCGGTTTCTTCATCCACATTTGCTTTAAAGGTTGGATCTTCCTTCGTAAATCTTGTCAGAGCTTTTGCCAGATTATCCTGATCATCACTATATTTGATACCTAAAGCTAAAGATATTATAGGTTTTGGTACAAAGCTTTCACGCATAGTATAATTTATATCTGGGCTATTGAAAGTGTCACCAAGTGCACAATCTACTCCAAATAAAGCTACAATATCACCAGCTTCCGCTGAACTAATATCTTCCATATTATTAGCATGCATCTTAGCTAATCTACCAACTTTTGTTTTGTTCCCGGTTCTGGCATTGATGATATCCATACCTTTAGCTAATTTTCCCTGATAAATTCTCAAATAAGTTAACTGACCATATTGTTGATTTTCTAGTTTGAAAGCTAAAGCAACCGTAGGTAACTCAGGATCTGAACTTAATTTAACATTTCTCAAATCATCATCTTTGTCGTGAGCAATATTGACCCCAGTTGTAGGATCAGGAAGGTATTGTACAACAGCATCTAACAACAATTGAACGCCTTTATTCTTAAAAGCTGATCCAATAAAGACTGGAGTTAATTCCATAGCAATAGTAGCCTTACGAACTGTATCAATTATCATTTCTTCCGTTTCTAATCCTTCTAGAAAAGCCTCCGCAAGATCATCACTGAACATGGAAACGGCATCTATCATTTTTTCTCTCATTTCTTCAGTTTTCTTAATATAGTCTTCTGGAATTTCTTTTTCTACTACTTGCTCTCCCTTTGGTCCTGTGAAATATCTGGCTTTATGCGATATTAGATCAATGATCCCTTCAAAATTTTCTTCCAGACCTATTGGAATCTGCATCAAAACTGCATTATGATCTAGTTTATCCCGGAGTTGATCTGTTACTTTCTCCGGATCAGCTCCTGTCCTATCAAGTTTGTTGATAAAAGCTATGTGAGGTACTTTATACCGCTTTAACTGTCTATCTACTGTAATTGATTGAGATTGAACTCCACTCACACCACATAAAACTAAAATTGCTCCATCCAAAACACGAAGTGCATTTTCTACTTCTATAGTGAAATCAACATGACCTGGTGTATCAATTATATTAAGATTATATCCTTTCCAATTAACATTTGTGGCTGCTGAGGCGATTGTGATCCCGCGTTCTTTCTCAAGCTCCATCGAATCCATAGTCGCACCAACTCCGTTTTTCCCACGTACTTCCCCAATCCGGTAGATTTTGTTACAATAGTATAATATCCTTTCGGCCAGAGTGGTTTTCCCTGAATCAATATGTGCACTGATACCAATATTTCTAACTTTTTTAATATCCATAATTTTTCCTGCTTTATAAATCATTTATTTGAAGTCGATTAACTGAAATAAATATTCATAGTCTTTTATTATATTTTAATAACTTTTTTAACCATAAATTTTAGGTAGGTTTATTGCACAAGGAAAATTTTCTAAGAATGAATTTCTAATTGACAAAATAAAGCAGTTAAACATTTTTCCAAAAAAATTTCATGGAGATATTATGAAAAAAATCTTAGTCACGGGTTCAGTTGGACAAATTGGTTCAGAACTCACAATGCTGTTAAGAGAACTTTATGGGAATAACAATGTTGTTGCAGGTGGAAATCGCACAAAGCCGACCGGTAAATTATTAGACTCAGGTCCATTTGAATTTGTTGATTGCACAGATTCAGACCGCATTAGTGAGATTGTAAAAAAATATAAGATAGATACGATCTATCATTTAGCAGCTATTCTATCAGCTGTAGCTGAAGCTAAACCAAATCTTGCCTGGAATGTAAATATTAATGGATTATACAATGTTTTGGAAGTAGCAAGGGAAAATAAATGTGCTGTTTTTACACCAAGTTCAATTGGAGCTTTTGGTCCTACAACACCAGCTGATAATACCCCTCAGGATACTATTCAAAGACCTAACACTATGTACGGAGTAACAAAAGTTGCTGGTGAATTATTATGTGATTATTATTATAAAAGGTTTGGTGTAGACACGCGCGGTGTACGTTATCCTGGGATAATTTCTAATGAAACACTTCCCGGAGGTGGAACTACCGATTATGCTGTTGATATTTATTATGAAGCAATTAAACACAAAAAATATACCTGTTTCTTAAAAGAAGGAACATTTCTGGATATGATGTACATGCCGGACGCCCTGAAGGCTGCTGTGGATATAATGGAAGCTGATCCCTCAAAACTCATTCACCGGAATGCTTTCAATATCTCTACAATGAGTTTCGATCCGGAAATGATAGCTGATTCAATACGTAAACACATCCCTGAATTTAAGATTGCTTATAAAATTGATCCGGTTCGTCAGGAGATAGCAGATAGTTGGCCGAATAATATGGATGATTCTGCCGCAACTGCAGAATGGGGTTGGAGTTATGAATATGATCTTGCTAAAATGACAGAAGATATGCTCATGGTTCTTACTAAGAAGTTGAAATAAATGATTTTCGGTGTAGGAATTGATCTGATTGAAGTGAGGAGAATCGAAAAACTCTTAAAAAATGATGATCTACAGCTTCAGAAGATATTTACAGAACATGAAATTGATTATTGTCGGAAATTGGCAAATGGGTCTCAGCATTTTGCTGGTAGATTTGCAGCTAAAGAAGCTTTTTTAAAAGCTTTAGGAAAAGGATGGAGAGAAGAGATTAAATTCCGGGACATTGAAACGATCAACAATGAACTTGGAAAACCGGAAATAATTCTCTATGGTAAAACTAAGAGTATTTTTGAGGCAGAGGCTCTAAAATGTTCACACGTATCAATTTCTCATTTGAAAGATTATGCTACAGCGATTGTATTAATTGAAAAATAAAAATATAGGAGATAATTATGGCGCTTAAAAGATTAAACAAAGCTCTTCAGGCTAATTTAGATGAGCTGAGAGAAACAGGTCGTGATAAAGGTGAAGAGCTGGTAATAAAAGAGATCAAAAATGCTCGTGGAGATTTCGGACCCCGTTATATTTTAGAAGGCTTTGAAGATAAAGAATTCATCAAAATGAATGCAAATTCGTATCTCGGGATGTCAATGCATCCACAAGTTATCGAAGCTGAAGAAAAAGCTGCTCAAAAATTTGGAGTAGGACCGGGAGCAGTTAGGTTTATCAGCGGAACACACACTCCACACATAGAATTAGAAAAAAAACTGGCGGAATTCCATGGTCGTGAAGCCGGTATGATATTCAGTTCAGCTTATGTAACAAGTTTAGGAGTTATCTATCCGCTTACAACAAAAGAGACTGTAGTTGTTTCAGATGAACTTAATCATAATTGTATTATTCAGGCAATGCGATTATCCCGTCCCGCTGCTAAATTGATATATAAGCATAATGATATGCAAGATCTGAAAAATAAAATGCTGGAAGCGGTTGGTAAAGGGAAACGATGTATTGTAGTAACTGACGGTATTTTCTCAATGCGTGGTGATTTTGCTCCTTTTGATAAGATCACTGAGATCTGTTCGAAATTTGATGCTCGCTTTGATGAAGGTGTAATAACTATCGCTGATGATTCTCACGGTGTTGGAGCTTTTGGTAAGGCCGGTAGAGGAACCGAAGAATATACTAAAGCAAAAGTTGATGTTCTGATCGGTACACTCGGAAAGGCTTTTGGAGTTAATGGCGGCTATGTTGTTGCTTCTAAAACTGTAGTTGAATATTTACGCGAAACAGCTCCAATGTATATCTATTCTAATCCGATCACATGTTCAGAAGCTGCTGCTGCAATTAAAGTACTGGAAATTCTGGATAGTAAAACAGGCGTAAAAAGATTAGCTCACCTTGCGGCTATGACAAAAAAGTTTGAGGATGGGTTAAAAGAGCTCGGTTTTGAAACTATAGAAGGACCACATCCAGTTGTGCCATTGATGGTCCGCGATACAGCAGAAACTACTAAACTGGTAAAATATCTTACTAAAAATGGCGTATTAGGAACTGGTTTGAACTTTCCGGTAGTCCCAAAAGGCGATGAAGAAATCAGATTTCAGGTGAATGCTGATCATACAGAGGCAGATATTGATCTTGTTCTTGAAATTTTGAAAAATTATAAAAATAGATAAACTTGGAAAGCTTTAATCTAATGTTACACGGGGAGTTATACTCCCCTTTTATTTTCTGTAATAATTAAAATAATATGTATAAGTACAATGAAAATTACCGGTTATATTTTTAATTCTTGACACCACAAATATCATTTCTTTAAAAATAGAACATTATATAAAGTGAGTTGATATGGGAAATAAAGCTGAAGCAAGATCAGATGATGTTGTAATAGAAATGAAAAATATCACCAAGAAATTTGGGGATTTTGTAGCAAATGACAACATCACTCTTTCGGTAAGAAAAGGAGAAGTTCACGCTCTATTAGGTGAAAACGGTGCCGGTAAATCCACTCTTATGAATATTTTATACGGACTCTATACACCTACTACAGGTGACATTTTCATCAAAGGTAAAAAAAGCGTTATATCAAATCCGAATGATGCTATCCAAAAAGGAATTGGAATGGTTCATCAGCATTTTATGTTGGTAAAACCATTTACTGTTGCAGAAAATATAATTCTCGGAATGGAAAATACAAATATCATCGGTTCTTTAAAAATGGATCATGCCTTACAAACGGTTAAAGAAATTTCAGAACAATACAGTTTACACGTAGATCCTGATGAAAAAATTAGAAATATCACTGTAGGAATGCAGCAACGTGTGGAGATCCTTAAAACTCTTTACCGCGGTGCTGAAATTTTGATCTTAGATGAACCAACTGCTGTCTTAACTCCCCAGGAAATCCACGAATTAATGAGAACTTTAAAAAAATTAACTAAAGAAGGAAAATCAATAATCCTGATCAGTCATAAATTAAAAGAGATTAAAGAAGCTGCTGATAGATGTACAATTATACGGCGGGGTAAAAAGATCGATACTGTGGAAGTCAGCAAGACAAGTGAAGCGCAACTAGCTTCTAAAATGGTAGGAAGAGAAGTTACTTTTCAAGTAGATAAAGAAGATAAAAAACCCGGTGAGGTCATTTTTAATGTAGAAAAACTTGTTGTAAAAGATAATCGACAAATAAAAAAAGTAAATCAATTCTCATTAGAGGTGAAAAGAGGAGAAATTCTTGGTCTTGCAGGTATTGATGGTAATGGTCAGAGTGAATTTATTGAGGCAATAACCGGATTGAGGAAGGTTGAATCAGGTAAAGTATTGATCAACGGCATTGATATAACTAACAAAACACCCTACGAAATAATCGAAAGTAAAATATCTAACATTCCTCAAGATCGACAGGATAGGGGATTAGTGCTGGATTTTACGGTGCAAGAAAATATGGTTTTAGAGAAACATTCTCAACGCCCTTTTGCAAATAGAGGTATTTTAAATCATGAAAAAATAAGGCTGTTTGCAAAAGATTTGATTGAAAAATTTGATGTTAGACCAACCAATGAAGACAAAATTGCTAAAACACTTTCCGGAGGAAATCAGCAAAAAGTAATTATTGCACGGGAAGTCAGTAATGATCCAGATCTTTTGATCGCTGCTCAACCAACAAGAGGCCTTGATGTTGGAGCTATAGAATTTGTTCATGAATCTCTGGTAAAACAAAGAGATGCTGATAAAGCGGTCTTATTGATATCTTATGAACTGGATGAAATTATGAATGTATCTGATAGAATAGCTGTCATGTATGAAGGAAAGATTGTTGGAATTTTAGATGCAAAGAAAGCTGATATAGAAACTTTAGGACTCATGATGGCAGGGGGAAAGTCAGATAATGAATAAAAGAAAAATATATAACTTCTTTTCTAATAAAGTATTTTTATTTACATTAATTTCTATTTTAGCTGGTTTAATTATTGGAGCAGTTATACTTTTATTTGCCGGATTTAATCCTCTAAGAGCTTATGCCATCATAATATCCGGTGTATTAGGAAGATTCAAGTATATCTCTTATACAATCATTAAAGCTACTCCCCTAATTCTAACAGGTCTTTCAATAACATTCGCCTTCAGGACCGGATTATTCAATATTGGAGCAGAAGGTCAGTTTATTATTGGAGCTATCACAGCAACTGCGGTTGGCTATTTTTTACATCTTCCGGCTATTATCCATATTCCGGTTGTTATCATTTCTGCAACAATCGCCGCTGGATTATGGGGAGGAATTGCCGGTTTCTTGAAAGCAAAGTTTGGTGTGCATGAGGTTATCTCAACTATCATGCTCAATTGGATTGCACTTTATTTCCAAAATTATTTGGTTTATATGGATGGATTTCAAAAGCCGGGTGGAGAAACATCTTATTCAATTCAGCCAACAGCAAGCATTAAATTATTTGGAGAGTGGAAGCTCAGTGATGCCGGTTTTGCCTGGTTCAACTCAAATCCATTTCTAAGAGATCTTTTCAAAACACCTGTGAATTTCGGTTTTCTTTTTGCAATTGTTGCCGCTGTAATAGTATGGTACATTCTAAAACATACAACTTTAGGTTATAAACTTCGGGCAGTTGGTTTTAATAAAAATGCTGCGGAATATGGCGGAATAAATGTTTCAAAAAGTATGATAATCTCAATGACAATTGCAGGTGGTTTAGCCGGTCTTGCAGGTGCTGTTCAGGTTATGGGAGTAACACACAATGTATCTTTACTGGCCGCGATGGAGGGTTTTGGCTTTGATGGAATTGCAGTTGCCTTGATCGGGAACTGTACTGCTATTGGTTCTGTATTTGCAGGATTGCTTTTTGGAGCTTTGAAATATGGAGGGACAAAAATCCAGCCTGCGATGGGAGCACCTTCCGAAATAATTAATATCGTTATTGGAACAATAGTGTTCTTTATAGCTATCCCACGTATGATCAGTTTATTAATAAAAAGATTTAGTAAAAAGGATAGGTTATGATTGATAATGTAGCTCTTATTTTAGGTACTACCTTGATGTATTCAACACCTTTGATTTTTACGGCTATGGGGGGAGTGATCTCAGAAAATTCAGGTGTGATCAATATTGGATTAGAAGGTATGATGGTGATTGGTGCCTTTACTGGGGCAACAATAGGATATTTTACTGGAAATCCCTGGATTGCGTTTATTGGCGCAGGATTTGCCGGTGCAATTTTCGGACTGCTTCACGCTATTGCATGTGTGAGTTTTGGCGCTAATCAGGTTGTTTCCGGAATCGCCATAAACTTCTTAGGTCCGGGTCTTGCATTATTTTTGAGCCGCATTTTTTTCGATGGTGCAACAATGACACTATCGATAAATCTGGATAATAAAATGCCCAGACCTTTAAGTGGTGTTTTTTCACAGGATTCATTTATGTATTATTTCCTAGGTAATCGATATGCAACCGTCTATATTGCCCTAATTTTAGTCTTTCTTTTATGGTATGTCCTTTATAAAACAAAGCTCGGTTTAAGGATCAGGGCTGTGGGAGAACATCCAACTGCAGCAGATACTTTGGGTATAGATGTTTACAAAATTAGATATTTATCAGTAATATTCTCCGGAGTGTTTGCCGGGTTTGGCGGTGCTGCTTTGAGTTTGGCTATTGTGTCTAATTTTAGACCAACATTAGTATCAGGGCATGGCTTTATTGCTTTGGCAGCTATGATATTTGGTAAGTGGAAACCTCAGGGTGCTTTGTTAGCCTGTTTGTTGTTTGGCGGTGCTCAGGGTATAACTGTTTTCCTAGGCCAGTATGATTTTAAAGTATCTTCTCAAATTCTAAGCATGATCCCGTATGTATTAACAATGGTTATTCTTGTCGGTTTTGTTGGCAGAGCATCAGCTCCTGCAGCAGATGGAATCCCTTATGATAAAGAACAAAAATATTAATTAATTGACTTAAATTAAAGAAAAATAAACATAGACAAATAATATAAGGAGGAATGTAATGTTAAGAAAAAGAACAATTTTATTTATTAGCGTACTTGTGATCGTATTAGTGATCGCAGGCTGCGGACAAGCTAAGAAAGAAACCAAGATCAAAGTAGCAATGGTTACAGATGTAGGTGGGGTTAATGACCAATCATTTAATCAATCAGCCTGGGAAGGATTACAAAGAGCAGAAAAAGAATTAGGCGTAAAAATCAGTTATGTTGAATCAAATCAGGATGCTGATTACAAACCAAATATGGAAACACTTTTTGACGCCGGAAACGATCTTATTTGGGGAATTGGCTTTAAAATGGCAGAAACTTTAGGTGAAGTTGCAAAGTTAAATCCGGAACAAAAATACGCAGGTATCGATTGTTTCTTTGAAAATCCCACACCAAATCTGGTTGGAATCCTTTTCAAGGAACAAGAGCCTTCATTTTTAGTTGGTTATATTGCTGGTAAAATGACAAAAGCAAAAAAAGTTGGATTTGTCGGTGGTATGGACTTCTTTGTAATTCATAAATTTCATTATGGCTTTATGGCCGGTGTTAAGTATGCAAATCCAGAATGTAAAATTTTAGCACAATATGCTGATTCATTTACTGATGCTGCAAAAGGTAAAGCTATAGCTAACCAAATGTACAAAAACGGTGCTGATATTGTTTTCCATGCTGCCGGTGGTGTTGGCGATGGTGTTATTGAAGCTGCAAAAGAGCAAAATAAATTTGCTATCGGTGTTGATAGAGATCAGAATGATCTTGCTCCAGCAAATGTTATTACATCTGCTATGAAGCGCGTTGACAATGCTATGTTTAACTTAACTGAAGATTTGGTAAAAGGTGAGTATCCTGGTGGAACAAATGTTGTTTATGGTTTAAAAGAAGGCGCTGTTGGTATTGCTCCAACATCTGATAAACACGTACCTCAGGACATTCTGGACGAAGTTGATAAAGTTAAGGAAATGATCATTTCAGGTGAATTAGTTGTACCAAGTTCACTTGAAGATTACAAAAAATGGATGAAATAATTTAAATTCTACATTTTAAGAAAACTACGGAAGCCCCCTCAAAATGGGGCTTCCTTTTATTTGATTTACGGAAATGAAAATGAAATATGGAACCTTGTTTATCGTTCCTACACCTATTGGTAATTTAGCTGATATCACTTTCAGAGCAGTAGAAGTATTAGAAAGTGCCGCAATTATCGGAGCTGAGGATACGCGCAACTCTATAAAATTACTAAATCACTATAATATAACAACAAAAATGATAAGCTATCATAAATTTAATGAACGCAAAAGAGTAGAAGAAATCTTGGATATTTTGCAAAGTGGTGCGGATGTAGCAATTATATCAGATGCCGGAACTCCCGGCATATCTGATCCGGCTGGGATAATTATTAATGAGGCCATCAGTAATAATATAAAGATCGAAGTATTACCGGGAGCTACTTCTTTCATACCTGCGTTAATTGCTTCCGGTTTGAATATTGAGAGATTTCATTTTATTGGATTCCTACCTGAACAAAAGAAAAAAAAGGATATTCTGCTTGAACAATTAAAAGAAATTGAGGCTACTTTGATCTTTTTTGAAGCGCCTAAAAAACTTAAACAATTTTTAAAATGCATCTACGATCATTTGGGTGATAGAAAGATCTGCATAGTGCGGGAAATTTCAAAAATTTACGAAACTTATTACCGCACTACTCTAAAAGAAGCACTAAAATATCCCGAGCAAATAATTAATAAAGGTGAATTCGTGATAGTTGTAGATGGCTTTGAACAGCAGCCATTAAGTGATGAGATATTGATAAAAAAATTATCTGAGTTCTTAAAGATGGGATATTCAAAAAAAACTTCAGTTAATAAAATATGTTCTGAAACTGGAGAAAACAAAAACAGAATTTATAATTTAGTTTTGAAATTATAATCTGATTATTAATTTGACTATTAAATACTGATTGAAATTGTTGCTATAGATAATAAATTTTCTTGTAGGAGGATGATATGTTTCCAGGTGGGAAAAAAGGTATGAAAGATTTGATGAAGCAAGCAAAGAAAATGCAGGACGATATGATGAAAACGCAGGAAGAACTTGCTAATAAAATAATCGAAGCTACTTCCGGTGGCGGAATGGTAAAAGTAGAAATGAATGGGAAAAACCAACTAATTTCCTTACATATTGATAAAGAAGTTGTGGATTCGGAAGATGTAGAAATGCTGGAAGATCTTATCATAGCTGCTGTGAATGAAGCTCATGATAAGATTGCAAAATCAAATGAAGAAGAAATGGGTAAACTGACAGGTGGCATGAAAATACCGGGTTTAGTGTAAATTTTGTTATATTTAAGGTGATTTAATGTTTAATGGTGTATTAGATGAACTTGTGAATAACTTAAAAACTATGCCGGGAATCGGTTTAAAAACTGCGCAAAGACTTGCCTTGCATTTAATAAGTATTGAAAAAACAACTGCTATGAAAATTGCTGACTCAATTACAGATTCAGTGAACAGCTATAAACATTGTGCTCAGTGTAATATTCTCTCAGAAACTGATCCTTGCAATTTTTGTTCAGACAGTTCTAGAAACTCACAGGTGATCTGCGTTGTGGAAAATACTCAAGATGCCTATTTAATTGAAAAGCTTCATGAATTTAAAGGAAGATATTTTGTTCTTAATGAGTTGCTGTCTCCCCTTGATGGAATAGGACCCGATGAGATTAATTTTCCCAAATTATACAAATTAATCAATTCAGAAGAAGTTGTGGAAATTATTTTAGCTTTGAATCCCTCTGCAGAAGGCGAAAGTACAATTAATTATCTGGCTTCACAATTTGAAGATAAACCAATAAAAATTACCAGACTGTCAACTGGCCTTCCTTTTGGCGGAGATATTGAATACACAAGCTCACTTACTCTGAGTAATGCCTTAAAAAGAAGATATTTGGTCTCGGATTAGTGCGAAAATATTTTTTAGCTTTTGTACTTGTAGTTATCATTATCAGCTGTGGTCATAAACAGAACCCAACAGGAGGTAAAAAAGACACTGTTCAACCGGAAATATTGTCTGTTCTTCCCGATGAATACAGTGATATCACTGGAAAAAAGATTGAGGTGATATTTTCTAAAGCTATAGAGCGTAATACTATAATTACTGGGCTTTATATTTATCCTCCAATCCTCCAAAAAAAATACAGTTGGAACGGGAATATCCTAACAATAAAAATTTTAGAGGACCTTGCTGATAACACAAACTATTATTTTTCATTTTCAGATAATATCAAAGATGAACATGGGAATTTCCTAAATAAAAATTCAATATTTGTGTTTTCAAGCGGAAAATTGAATTCTAATCGAATTTCTGGTAGTATTATTTTCGAGGACATCGCTGATGAAAATAAACCGATTCAACTGACATTGTCAGCAGCAGATTCAACTAAAATATATACTAGAGAACTCTTCGGAGAAAAATATATTATTGATGATCTTAATAAAAATGACCATATAATTAGTGCATTTATCGATAAAAACAATAATCAAAAATATAATCTCGAAACCGAACCATATTTTCAACAGTATGTAACAACAGCAAATTCATCATTAGTGGATATCGAGTTAGCTTATGTGGACACAATAAAACCAAAATTAGAATCTATAAAAGTTAATTGGAATAACAGCATTGATATGAAATTTAACGAGAGTCTTTTATCATTTAATAAAGTTATGATAAATACTTCAGACTCCTTGGAATCAAAAGTTAAAATCATTGCACAGTATTTCAATCAGGATATGCTTTCTCTCCTGGTGGATGATTTGGATACACTTAAATATAAAGTTACAGTAACTAATTTATCGGATAAGAAGCAGAATGTTAATTCATCAAGTTCCCTGATGTTCAATGGGATAACCCTGCGGGATACGATTCCGCCTAAAGTGATCTCAACAAAACCGAGAACAGGTTCATCTGTAAATACACTTACTCCTGTTATTTCAGTGCTATTTTCAGAAATTATATTGGAAGATAATATTGAAGTAAAATTAGTTGAGACAGAAACTGGTAAATATAACGAATGTCTTGTGCTGAATGCAAATTCTAGGAACTATAACTTCAGTCCTAAGCAAAAACTCAAAAATTATTCTTCTTATCTCTTTGAACTTAAGGCAAAAGATAATTCTGGGAATATATCTTTAGCGGCAGTTGAAATTATTTTCCTGCCGCTTCAGCAAAGCGAAAGGGAAGAAGCTAAATAGGAATGTGCTATCTTATTATATAATAGCACGATAGAAGTGATAATCTGAGAGTTTGAATTCAGTGCTTGATATATTTAGTTCATTATTATATAAACAGATAAGCTTAATTAGGTAAAAATGACTTGACACAAAATTTGAATTAAATTCATTTAAACCTAAATCTGTAAATTTAGAATAGAGTGAAAAAATTGTAATGGTATTAACTATCGTAATTATGGAAGTTAATTAAGTTTAACTTATGTGTGTGAAAAAAAATTAGGGAGAAAAAAATGAAAAAAATTATTTTAATGGTTGTTAGTTTAGTTTTTGTTGCAAGTCTTTTTGCTGGAGCTTCTGGTGAAGCTTATTTACAATATCCTCTCATTGGATATCCAGGTGCTGCAGATGAAGATGGTGGTTTAGTTGGCGGTTATGTAGGTATTGGATATTGGGGCGCTGATTATGGCTTCCATTTCAATTTTAGAGATACAGCTTATCCTGGTGACAATTGGACAATCAATCACATGTTCAAGAAGTTTACTCTTCATCCAATGGTTAATCTTCTTGTTGGTAAAACTGCAGTTCCATTAGTTAAGCAATTGAATCCTTCAGGTTTCGCAAATGTTAATATTATTGAAGGCGGATGCTGGAGCTTTATTAATCCGGAAAATAACTTCATGCTTAAACTTGACGGTAACGTGAGCGGTTTGGGATGGCAATTATACACTGCTAATGTTAATTTATCAAATTCTGGCGGATGGGACTATGCTGATTATGGTCTTCGCTTAGATTACACAGTAGCTGGTGTTGAAATTGGTGCTGGTCTTAAAATGATTGGTGTTCCAGAAGAAGAAGATTCAATGATGGACTGGGCTTTCGATTTAGGTTACACAGCCGCAGAAATGGTAAACTTTGAACTTCAACTTCTGAATTCTGATGATGCTAACGACGATACAAGCGACTTAAATCTTTATTTTGTAACTCATTATGTTCCAGGATTCAAAGGTATTACACCCTACCTTGGATACTTCTCACATGATGGACTGGATAATGAAGGCTTACTACAAGCTATGGAAGAAAATGTGATGTTCTTTGGTTTGAATATGAATCCAACGAAAGATTCAGTTCTGAAACTTGAGTATAAAATGTATTCTTTAGAGATGCTTGATGAGAATGAAGATGACTATAATGCTGATACTTTAACTTTAGAACTCGGATTTTCATTCTAAATATAAGTTAATAACAAAACCCCGCTGAATTGCGGGGTTTTTTATTTTGCAGAATTACTGTTCATTATTGTTTTACAGAAAGAAGAAAATTTTACGAAAGTATTCACAGGAATAGGTCATGGTATCAGAAAATACTAGGTTAATAAAAAAGAGTTTTACTTTTAAACGATTATTTAATGCCTTTAAAGTTTATTTATCATATTTCTTATCCCTCATTATCAAGCAGGCTGTGTTTTGGGGTTCTCCACCGGTAATAATGATAGAACCTACAAATATTTGTAATCTCAAGTGTCCTCTATGTCCAACAGGTAATGGAACTTTGAAAAGAGCTAAAGGCTTTATGAAGTTGGATACTTTTAAGAAAATCATTGATGACATTCATGAAACTGCCATTATGGTCGTACTTTGGAATCAAGGTGAACCATATTTAAATAAAGAGTTCAGTAAAATGGTAAAATATGCTTCAGATAAAGGTTTATTTACGTTAGTGTCTACAAATGGTAATATTGATTACGCTGCCAAGGATATAATAAACTCAGGTCTGGATTCAATGATCATCTCGGTGGATGGAGCTACACAAAAAACCTACAATAAATATCGAGTAAATGGAGAACTTGAGAAAGTTCTGACTAATATTAATGAAATTGTGAAGACAAAAAAGCAGCTTAAAAAGAAGAATCCGTTGTTGCGATGGCAGTTTTTGGTGATGAAACATAACGAACGAGAACTTGAAGATATAAAACAAATGTCATCCGATCTTGGTGTTGATGTTTTAGAACTGAAAAGTATTCAAATATATTCCAAGGATGATATTAATAATTTCCTGCCGCAAAATCCGAAATATCGACGCTATAAAGTAAATGGAGAAAATTTCAAATTAAAATTTGGCATAAAAAACCGCTGCCGTAGACTTTGGACAAATGCAGTAATTAACTGGGATGGGGAAGTGGCGATCTGCTGTTTCGATAAAGACGGGGAATACAAAATCGGAAATGTCATTTCGACTAATTTGACAAAGCTTTGGAAAAATGATAAAATGAGAAAAGTAAGAGATCAGATATTAAAAGACAGATATCAGATACCGATCTGCCGAAATTGCCTGGAAGGTGCTAAAATAAAATTAGAAGAACAAAAGATCTGAGCAGATTTAACTTTTTCGTTTACTTTTAATCATAAAAAACACTCCTATTACAGCAGGAATGAGTACATTAAAAATAAAAACCGTAAGTGAAACTGCTACGGCTATTTCTGATGTAATATAGTATTTTGCTAATATCTCAATAGCGAATTTCTCTCTTAGTCCGAGTCCGGCATATGTTATAGGTATTAAGTTTGAAAATAAGATCAGAGGAATAGATACTATCGCCGAAAAGAAATGAAATGCTATGAAATTGTTAAGTAAAACAAAATATTGAAAAATAGTAATAAACATGTACATTATCTGCATAACAATGATTCGGGGAATAATTTTCCAATATTCTTTAAAATATTTGGAGAGTTTTTCTTTTTTATCAAAATGTTTGGTCAAATAAATCACCAGGGGAAGTAGCGCAATGATAATGAACACGATAATAGTGGGAAATATAAATTGTTTTCGAAAGTAAAAAATCGCTGCAAAACTTGAAAATAGCAGATTTATCCAAATTTGGAAAAACTTTTCAATACCAACAGAGAGGAATGTTAACTTTTTTTCATTTTCCACAAAATACATTTTGCCGACTACTGCATGTCCGCCTGGTATCAAAAATCGCAGGGAATGCCCTATCATATGAGAACTGAATATCTCCGATTTTTTTTCAATATAATCAGGATTGATCTTCAAATAAGCACCCCAATTCAGGTATTCGATAAATATCTTTACCATGGCTGTTGCTATAATTATCAATATAGACAAAGATGTTAAACTGCTGAAAGAATTATATAGTTGGTTTAGATCAATCTTTCTAAAGATAAAATACAAAATTACTAAAGTTATAATTATTTTAACGAAATAAAAATAGCGATTTCTAATTAATTTTTCCATTCCCAATTACCTGTTATCCCTAAGATAGAGAACCAAATTATAAAATAGGGATAAATAATGATATATAATAGATCCACAAAAATAAATTTGAACTTATGTTTATATAAATTAGCTAACCAAAAGATCAAGGCACTGAACAAATATAGAAGTAAATTCTTTAAATCTCCTACAACGAAAATTTTGAAAGGCAAATATAAATAAAAAGCAAATATCAAGAGAGAAATAATCTGATAAAGTGGAGATGACATCAAGAATTTACCATATTTTCTTTTATTTTTTTGCTGAGAATCAGTTTCGTTTACATCAGTGGAAATGAGAAGTTCAGGATTGTATCTTACTTGCCAATCAGTCTTCCTGATCAAATTTAACAGCTGCTTATCATCACCAGCGAGATTATTTTTAATTTTCTCATAACCGCCTACTTGAAGAAAAGCAGCCTTGCGTACAGCCATATTTCCCCCCGCAGCACTGAAAGGCAATCCTAAGCCTACTGAAGCGGCATAAATTGCAGCCGATATTTCGTTACCAAATCTTTGAAAACTATTAGTATTATTTTCATAATAACTGCCAACAACAAATCCTGTTTTATCAGTGATGTATTTATTATATGAACTTATCCAATTGTTGTGAGGGAAACAATCAGCATCTGTAAAAAGCAATATCTCAAATTGAGCCTGCTCTGCAGCAAATTTCAGTGCAGCCTTCTTACCTAGATATTCTTTACTTTTCTTTTCAAGATGATATCCATGAGCATTTGATCTGGTACTGCAAAACGATTTTATCATTTCATAAGAGTTATCACTTGAGACATCATCAACTATTAGTATTTCGTATTTGTCTTGCGGATAGGTCAAATTATCTAGTGATTTGAAGAGACGAGGAAGATTTTCTTCTTCATTTCTACATGCAATAAGGATAGAATATCTGTTTTCCAAAATTTTATTCACTTTTGAAGAACGTAATATACCGTATCCAAAAATTACAAAAAGAGCTGAGATCAACAAGAAGAGCGGATCCATTTTAATATGAAGCCTGGTAACTCATGCTTAGTTGATGTTCGATAGGTTGAATGTCATATTTTGATACTGAATAACCAATTATAATGCTGTGATGCGTTAGAGGTTGCCAATGAAGTATTGATTTTACTTCTTTTAATTCAGTCTTTTCTCCCTCCAGCCAGGTTGCAGTATCATCTGGTCTTGTTTCATAATTTATACTGAAATCATTTCCCAGACTTCCTTGCTTTGTAAAAGAGAAATGTACATTTGTACTTAAGTTATTATACAGGTTATAATTGATTTCCCCATTAACCTGAAATAGATTACTCCCCGAAGGGAAACCTAGACCAATACCATCATGGGAGAATTTATTATGTAAAATCTTATGAGTGTACATCCAGGGACGTACTGCGGTAAACTCAAATGTAAGTCGAAAGTTCTTTTGATCATTTAGCAAAATTGAGTTTCCTATTTGAAATGCATATTTATTCCCCCACCAGTCACTGAACAATTTACTTTTACTTAACTCATCAAATATAAGATTTAGGTAAAAAGTATTTTTTTCCAATAGTTTAAACTTTAATCCCCCAAAAATGAGAACATTGTCTCTATCTCGCAAATTATGCTCAGTAGCTCTCAAAAATGTGTGAGGGAGTAAATAGCTGGGATCAATACTTCTGCCGCCATAAACTATTTCTTCTCCAGCAAATAGATGAACATTTGTATTTGGCTTCCAATCAAGTTTTTTTACTGCAACGTACTTATCATTATAATTCTTATATTCATACTCACCAAGTTCATTGACATTTGTGCTATCAGGGATTAGAGTTCCATGCATTAATGAAATTGAGAATTTATTAAAATCTAATTTACCAGCAAAATAACCATAATCATTGCACATATTATTTAATATTATTGATCCGCCGATGTTATTACCAATCAGATGCGTTCCTCTGCCAATTGTTAATGCTCCGATTTTTTCTTTATAAACTATTTTACCATTAACATTATCAAGTGATCTTTGAGAACTATTATAATTTTGTGACCAACTGTCATTAATTTGAGAAGTTGAGTAATAATCTTCATCTCCTGTAAAATGGCCTGTCCACCATGAACTATCAAGATAGAGTTTATCAGAAATATTGGCATAGAGCTTTGTTCCATAATAAGTGTAATTATAAGATTTCTTTTGTGTAACATTTGTAAAGTGATCTGCACCTGTAAAAATGTTAAAATAGAAACATGAGTTTAATGGCAGATCAAATCCATTATTCTCTGACAGTGTTCGGGGAGTATGTATTTCCAAAAAATGAGAACTTGTATCTTCAACAGAAAAAAAATTAATCCATGCTCTTTTAAAATTTACCCAGCTTGATACAGATAAATTACTTTTTGTTGCAGTTGATTCCTCAAAGTTATCAAACTCCATATATTGATCACTATCAAATGGGATCTCTAAAAATGAACTGTGATTTTGAGAAATGATCTCCTGTGAATTCCAGGTTATACTAAGAGCAGACAAAGAATATGTTAAAGCAATTATTACTATTAAAAATATTTTTTTCATTTAATCCTCAATTTCAATTGGGAAAAACAAACTATATTTAAGCGATTGATGTCAAGAAAAAGGTATCGCTTACTTTTGAACAATGTTAAAATAATATTCTTCTACTTTTGACATTTAATCTTGACGTAAGATCGATTCCATCACTTTTGTTAAAAAAAATCAGAGGATATTATGGATCTTAAAGAATTAAATTACTATTATAATAAATTTAAGTTTGGGGAAGATTATTTTCATGAACTAATGAAACGAAAAGTTCATAACATACTATTAGTTTCAACCTTTTATGATGCTTATATATTTGAACAGGACGGAAGACTTTCCGAACAGATCTATGGTGAATATATGCAGCTTAATTTAAGCACAGCACCCCGAATAACAAGTGTTCCAACCGGAGCTCAAGCTCTGGATTTATTAGAAACGGGTCAATTTGATCTGATAATAACGATGATGAGAATCGGCGATATAACTCCCTTTAAACTAAGCAAGAGAGTCAAAGCAAAATTTCCTGACCTGCCAATATTACTGCTCATCAATATTTCTAATGATGTCGGAATGATTGATAAAGAAAGTGAAGAGATGAAATATCTAGACAACGTCTTCAGTTGGAACGGTGACAGCAAGATCTTTCTAGCAATGATCAAATATGTCGAGGATAAATGGAACGTAAAAAATGATACAGAAATCGGTAATGTCCGGGTTATAATATTAGTTGAAGATTCAATACACTTTTACTCAATGTTTCACCCTATCTTGTATTCAGAGATACTCAAACAAACACAACGCCTTATTAGTGAAGAGCTTAATGATATAAACAAGCGATCCAGAATGCGGGGAAGGCCGAAAGTCCTCTTATGTCATACTTATGAAGAAGCAATTAGTCTGTACGAACAATATGAAGATCATGTGATCGCAGTAATTTCTGATATCCGGTTTTATTATCAAGGTAAAATTCACCCTAAAGCAGGATTGAAACTTATCCGGCATATTAAGAAGCATAATGCTGATTGCCCGATATTATTACAATCTTCTGAAATTGAAAATGAAGAAGATGCCGTTAAGCTGGGAGTTGGATTTCTCTACAAAAAATCCAAAACATTACTGCATGATCTTCATAACTTTATAATAAACAACTTAGGATTTGGAGATTTTGTTTTTAGAGATAAAAATGGAAATGAAGTCGATAGAGCAAATCTCTTAAAAACTTTTGGAAAAAAATTAAAAAGTGTCCCTGAGGAATCTTTGGTTTATCATCACAGGAGGAATCATTTCTCAGCCTGGCTGGTTGCTCACGGAGAATTTAACTTTGCAAAAAGAGTAAAGAATATTAAGATTGAAGATTTTAAAAATGTTTCCCAATTTAGAAAAACTTTAATAAGAATATTCGAAGAAGTAAAAAAAGTTGGTACGCAAGGAAAGATAATTCATTTTGAAAAAAATTCATTGGATATAGATGCTGGTATTATCCGGCTGGCAGAAGGCTCTTTCGGGGGGAAAGGACGGGGAATAGCTTTTCTAAATTCACTTTTTGTAGCGATGGATTTGGAAAGCAAATATGACAATGTTAATGTCAAAATACCGCGGACTTTTATTGTTGGTACAAGCGAATATGATAAATTTATTGAATCAAATAGATTAAATTCTTCACAATTAAGTAATAAAACTGATCAACAAATAAAGGAAAAATTTATCACCTGTGAACTTTCCAAAGAGTTAAATAAAATTTTATCTGACTTCACTAAGAGAATTAAATATCCAATTGCAATTCGATCTTCGGGACTTTTAGAAGATTCTCAATCTCAACCCTTTGCTGGTATCTATGAGACTTATATGCTCCCAAACAATAATAAGAACAGCAAAATTAGATTAGTTCAAATTCAAAATGCAATTAAACTTGTTTTTGCCTCGGTTTTTCTGGAGAAAGCAAGAAAGTATCTTGAAAGCATAAATTACACACTTGAAGAAGAAAAAATGGCTGTTATCATACAAGAGTGTGTTGGTGAGGAAGTTGATGGATACTATTATCCTAGTATATCAGGAGTAGGGCAATCCTATAATTTCTATCCACCTGCAGATATGAAACACAGTGATGGTATTGCAGCTCTGGCTGTAGGCTTAGGCAGAGTAGTTGTGGATGGTGAAAGTGTGATGCGCTTCTGCCCGAAATATCCCAGAATAGATTTAATGAAACCTGCAGATATGGTAGCAAATACTCAAAAATATTTTTATGCGGTGGACTTTTCTTATAAAGAGCAGGATATCATTACTAATGAAGATTCATTTATTAAGAAAATCGATATATCAAATGATTATTTAGAGAAACACTTTAAACAACTCACTTCAGTTTGGGATTATCAGAATAATCGTTTTCTGGAAGGGAATATTGCTTCCGGTCCGCGAGTACTGACGTTTCGTAATCTACTATATTACAATAAAATACCGTTAGCAGAAATCCTGCGAGATTTGTTAGAAATCGGGGAAGTATCATTTGGAGTACCGGTTGAAATCGAATTTGCTGTTGAATTTAAAAAAGGCAGAAACAAGCATCATGCAGAATTTAATCTTCTACAGGTCAGGCCATTATCAGTTAATCGGGAAAATATCAAAGTCAAACTGGATACCCTCAACAGGAATGAACTTCTGATGCTTACTTCAAAAGGTATGGGAAACGGAGTTTTTAAAAATATCAAAGATATTGTTTATATTGATCCGGATAAATTTGATAATACGCAGACTATGCAAATTGTTGATGAAATTAGTCAAATCAATAATCATTTACAACGGGTACAGCGTGAATTTATCTTGATAGGACCAGGCCGCTGGGGAACTCGTGACAGATTTCTGGGAATACCTGTACGTTGGGAACAGATCAATAAAGCGCGAATAATTGTGGAAGCCAGTTTGAAAAACTTTTCGGTGGAAGCTTCTCAAGGAAGTCATTTCTTTCACAATTTGGTTGCTATGAATGCTTGTTACTTCACTGTTTCCCATACATCAGACATTGATTTTATTGATTGGGATTGGTTGAAACTGCAGCCTTCTAAACAGAAGGGAAAATACGTTTTTCATGTGATATTGGAGCATCCTATCGTAGTGAAGACAGATGGTAAAACCGGGTATGCAACTGTATCTAAATCCTAATTAAAATCACAGTTTGAAAATATTTTTAATTGCTTGACAGCTCTAGCATTAAAAAGAAATTTTTCCCGTATAAAAAATAGAAAGAGGGTGGACTTTATGAGTATGAAAGAATTTTTAGCGAACATTGAAGCAAAAAATCCGAACCAACCAGAATTCATGCAAGCTGTATCTGAAGTAGTTGAATCCATTTGGCCAGTTTATGATGCAAATCCGGTTTACAAAGAAGCCAAAATTTTGGATAGACTTGTGGAACCTGAGCGCGTTATCATGTTCCGTGTGCCTTGGGTGCGTGATAATGGTGAAGTAGAAGTTAATCGCGGCTTTAGAGTCGAGTTTAATAGTGCAATTGGACCTTACAAAGGTGGATTGCGTTTTCATCCTAGTGTAAACCTCAGCATTCTCAAGTTTCTCGGCTTTGAACAAGTTTTTAAAAACAGTCTCACAACTTTACCGATGGGTGGTGGTAAAGGTGGATCAAACTTTGATCCCAAAGGTAAATCAGATAATGAAGTTATGAGCTTCTGCCAAAGTTTCATGACAGAACTACAGCGCCATATTGGTGCAAATACAGACGTACCTGCAGGTGATATCGGTGTAGGTGGAAGAGAGATTGGTTACATGTTCGGTCAGTATAAAAGACTACGTAATGAGTTTGTCGGTGTTCTCACAGGAAAAGGCCTTAAATGGGGCGGTAGCTTGATCAGACCGGAAGCTACAGGATATGGTCAGGTTTATTTTGCTCAAGAAATGTTGAAAACTCGAAATGATAATTTTAAAGGAAAGATCTGTGCAGTTTCAGGGTCGGGTAATGTTGCACAATATTGCACCCAAAAAGTCACTGAATTAGGTGGTAAGGTAGTTACACTTTCAGATTCAAGTGGTTACATCTACGATCCAGATGGAATTGATACCGAGAAATTAGCCTTTGTGATGGAATTGAAAAACGTTAAACGCGGTAGAATTAGCGACTATGCCAAAAAATATAATGTTCAATATTTCCAGGGTAAACGTCCTTGGGAAGTTAAATGCGATATAGCTCTGCCTAGCGCAACTCAAAATGAGATCAATGGGGAAGAAGCAAAAATGCTGGTTAATAATGGCTGTTTCTGTGTATCTGAAGGAGCAAATATGCCGTCCACACCAGACGCAATTGCTGTATTCCAGAATGCTAAAATCCTTTATGGCCCGGGTAAAGCTGCTAATGCAGGCGGTGTTGCAACTTCCGGTTTGGAAATGTCTCAAAACAGTTTACGCTTAAGTTGGACGAGAGAAGAAGTGGATGAACGACTGCATAACATTATGATTGCAATTCATGAACAATGTGTGAAATATGGGAAAGAAGGCGATTATATCGATTATGTGAAAGGTGCTAATATTGCCGGATTCATTAAGGTTGCAGATTCTATGGTTGATCAAGGCGTTGTATAAGAATACTAACTCTACAAATAAAATAAAAGCCCTCATGACGTGAGGGCTTTTTATATTCAAGTGGTTCGAATCAATTATCAGGATTCAGTTTATTGTTTAATGTTTTACGGTCGATGTGCAAGATTTTTGCTGCTTTTGATTTATTATTTCCAGTGTATTCCAACACATTCTTAATATGTTCTACTTCCACCTCCCGCAAGGTTCGTTTGATATCACTCAAGCTGCTTATCTTAGATTTCATGAAATCCGGAAGGTCCGCTTTACGAATCTTCCCACATTCGTTCATGATTACCAAGCGGTGAACCAGGTTCTCCAATTCCCGCACATTTCCCGGCCAGTTATAATTGCTGAATATTCCCAATACTTCGTCCGAAAATGTTGGAACAGTTTTATTGAATTCATCCGCATATTTATGGGCAAAATGATTAGCTAAGATTAGAATATCAGTTCCTCTTTCTCGCAATGGAGGAATATTGATCGTTAACACATTTAATCGATAAAACAAGTCTTCTCTGAATTTATTTAGTTCTACAAGTTCGTAAAGATCTTTATTGGAAGCGACTATTATTCGAATATCAACTTTGTGAGGCTGATTGGAACCGACCATATAAACTTCTTTTTCTTGGATAACACGCAGCAGTTTGATCTGCATCATGATCGAGGTTTCTGAAATTTCATCTAAAAAAATTGTACCTCTATTGGCACTTTGAAAGAATCCTTCACGCGTTGTATAGGCACCAGTAAATGCACCTTTAACATAGCCAAACAGTTCACTTTCCAACAACGTTTCGGGAATTGCTCCACAGTTAATTGGCACAAACGGCGCTGCTGCGCGAAATCCGCTGTAATGGTTTGCTCTTGCAACCAGCTCCTTGCCTGTACCACTTTCACCGGTTATCAGAACTGTGCTGTTGATCTCAGATGCTTTTTTGATAGTTCGAAAAACTTCCTGCATTTTATCGGAATTACCGATCATACCGAATTTCTCACCATATCCAGTCTCGATTTCTCTGGCGAATTCTTGTTTATTAGCCTGCTTGGCCAAAGCTTTTTTCACAGCACTTGCAAGTTCCACATCGGTGAAAGGTTTTGTAATATAATCATCTGCACCAAGTTTTACGGCATCTACGGCAGAATCGATTGTAGGATAGCCTGTAACGACGATGATTTCAGTATTCTTAAAATGTTCAGTAATAAAGGTTATCACATCCAAACCACTGATGTCCGGCATTTTGAGATCTGTAATGACAAGTTCGGGTTTGATTTCATGCAAAATTTCTTTTGCCAAATCGAAATTGCCAGCTGTATAGAGCTGATATCCGGAAGTGGAAAGATTTCTTTTTATAACATCTCGAGTAACATTATTATCATCCAAAATTAGAATTCTTTTATCATTCATAACTATACCTTTCAATTTGATTGCGGGAAGGACAGCAGGAATTTTGCTCCCTTTCCAGGTTGACTGGACACGTTGATCTCGCCGCTATGGGAGTAGATGATGCCATGAACAACCGACAGCCCTAGACCGGTGCCTTCATTCACTTTCTTGGTAGTAAAAAAGGGATGGAAGATCTTACTGATGACTGCTTTGGACATACCGATGCCGGTATCGGAGCATTCCAGAAAAACTTTTTGCTCATCATTAAAGGTCTTGATGTTTATGATGCCACCATTTGGCATTGCCTGCAGAGAGTTTACGATCAGGTTTATCAAAACTTGATGGATTTGAGATGAGTCTGCTATAATTGACGGAATCTTTTTCTTCAGATCGAGATCGATTTTGACCATATTTTTGCGGCAGCGAGATTCCAGGAAGAAAGTTGCATTTGACACAGCTTCGTTCAGATTTAATTCCGCTCGTACCGAAGGCATCTGTCTCGCAAACAGCATTAGTTTTTTCACGACTTCTCGAGCGTGCAGGGAGGCTGAAACTATGTTTTCCAAATCATTTTGGGCTTGATTATCTAAACTTGAATTTTTTTCTAATAATTGTGCTAATCCCAAAATGCCTGCCAACGGTTCATTGATCTCATGAGCTATGCCGGCAGATAATTGACCTAAAGTTGCCAGCCTGTCGGCATGACGTAACTGTTTTTCCAATTGCAACCGCTCTTCTTCCGACCTTTTTTTCTCCAATAAAAAACTCAATTCTTGAGCAATCGTTTCGATCAAACCTCTCTCTTCTTTTAAAAAAGGATTATTCGTCGACTTATTCAATTCCGGCGGATAACTCACTTCCACAAATCCAACTTCAAGCTTATTCAGCAGGATAACAGCTTTCAAAGTCAACTCACTTTCCTCATAAACTTCTGTGCGGAACTCTTTCTTTTCGTACAATATGCGGGCTTGAGCTTGTTCTGGAAACTGCATGGCCGGAGGTAAAAGTTTAACTATCTTATCTAAAAATTCATTAACGTTCAATTCAGCAGTTTCCACCAATTTGCTAATACTTTGCAGACAACTCAGTTCCTTAACTCTTTCATTCAATTGATATTGCCTGAAAAGTGAACGACAGATCAAGTAGAAATGATCTACAGAATTTACCAGCATTTTTTTTGTTAACTTAAGATTTTGCGGATTACAAGAGAGGATGTGTCCGGAAAGTTCGTCACCATAAATTATATCAACCTGTAGGCAATGATTGGGATCAAAATCAATTTCTTTCAGTACAATGTTGGTTAATCTCGCAAAACGTTTTTGATCGTTCAGCTTATTAGTCCGGTAGTTCCAATATTCACTGGACTGACCATTAAATGTACTTTTCAAAAAATAATCATCTATTCGTAAGATTATAACAGAATCAGTTAATTTGAGTTCTTCCGACAGGAGCTGATGAACTGCATGAATAAACTCCAAGTGATCCGATTTATGTTTGGATATATCTACTAATTTCTTTTGCAGTTCAATAGTCTGCTTCTCCATTTTAATATCCTTCCTATTATTTCAAAGGGCAAATACTAATAACGAAATATGATCTGCTTGTCAATGTATTTGGCAAGTAAGTCCGCTTGAAACACTAATGAATGATGAGATATAATAATTCAAAATATTGCAGTAAGGGTATTTTCAAAAAGTGAGTCGAGTTTATTTACTCAGCAATTTGGCATGTGATGGATCATCTAGATCTAACAGGATAATTCTGCATTCTCCATGTTCTGAAGCAGCTTGAAAAGAGTTAGTTTTACCTATTTTTTGCCTCCATTTTCCGGTAAGCCTTGTTGATTCGTGAATGTGTCCATGCAGTGTTATATAAGGTGCTTTTAATAAAATAAAATCTTTGATAGCAATGCTGCCCACATGGATATCTAGAGGGACATGATCGATTGATTTCCCTACCAGATCCGCTCTATCTAGATCAGTATGATAGGGGGGCGAATGGAAAAGACAAATTGTATGAGATAAGTCTTCTCCGCTAAAAAGTTCTTTTAAATCATGCTTAATTGTGTAAAAACGCAGATGAGTGGTATTCACTGGTTTACTGCGATATCCTTCTTCGGGAGAAACAGCACCGACGTCAGTGAATCGAGAGACATCATATTTCTCCCAGTCTTTATTCAAAAACGGTGTTGGTGGTACGAAAGAATAGCCCACGATCTGGAAATTTCGGAACAGATATTTTTTTTGCTGAACATAATTAATTAGTCCTCGTTCTGTAAGGTTCTCCATCTCATCTACTAAACTGAGCGGATCATCGTTTCCTAAAATAACAAAAATCTTGGGATATTTGTCTTTGAGATCGTTCTTCAACAGCTGTAAATTATCTGTTAAATATTTCTTTAGAAAATCATTAACATCCAAACCGGCAGAAAAATTACTTTTGCCAACTAAATCTCCACCGATGAAGACTGCTTCCGGTAATTCTTGCTGGATTTTTTCAAAAAGAAAATCATAATTATCCGCAACTCCATGGAGATCGCTGGTGAAGAGAGCTTTGATCATTTTCGTATTTCCAGTTTTTTCGCTGCATCCGTAGTTGCATTTATTTTTACTGCGAAACTGGTTTTATTCTTTATATCTTCATTTGTGATAAGATGTACATCCAAAAGTCCACCAGTTTTATAGCCTGTTTTCAGATAATTGAAATGATCAAGACAAATACTCCATCCGTCAAGCCAGGCAAGCAGTTTTTCCTTCTGTTCTGTATTGCCCTCAAAATGCACCAGCAGATCAATATCACTCGCGGGACCAGCGTTGGCATTTTTGACACTACCGAAAACATATAGAGCCTGTACCCCCAGCTCTGTAGCACTAATTTTCTGTGCTAGATATTCGCATACCTTCAAACGCCAATACCAGTAGTCTTCAACGTGTGTTTCAAAATATTCGGTTTGATCGGATATCTGTTTCTTGATCTGTCCCGGAGTGCCAACATAACCAATAGCTTCTTCCAGATCTGCATTCATGAATATCTTTAATACTTTACCTTCGGTTTGGGTAGGAATATCTAGTACTTTCACACAATCCTGAAGATCAGTATATTCAGGTAAAATATCAGTCAGGATATTCTTAGAATACTTGAAGAATTGTGTGTTGAAAATATTATTTTTATCGTCCGGATAAAGAGGAATATAGCGAATTTGTGCTTCTACCAGATCTTGGAAGAAATGCGTTCCAAAGGAAAGGTCCGGAACATAATTGCCTTTCTCTTTGGCAATTTCAATCAAAACTGCTGTTTTATTAATATCAGAATAGGTAACGTTGACACCCAATTTTATATCACCTTTACTACCCCAGCGGCCGGGTCCTAAAAGAACAAATTTCTTTTTGGGAAGTAACAGATTGAGCCTTCCCACACAGCGTCCCACACGACGCAACTCATCTAATGTGTTGATTTCACTGTAACTGTCGGGATCCACATACACAACATGCGAAATTTCAGGAATGTAGCCATTTGAAATGAATTTGTGAGCTGTGAAGAGGATATCTTTTTCGGGAATATCTTGAGGAATCGGTTGGGGAACATCTTCGCGGGAGAAACTTTGAGGACGGCACTGCAAAAGATAAATATCATCATCTTTGACAGCAAATTCGATATCTACCGGTGTGTCTAATTTTGCATGCAATGTTTCTAGAATTTTGTTCATTTTTTTTAGAAAATCTGTATTCTTGATCAATTCATTGAATGTTACGACCAGATCATCATTTTCAAAATCGATATTAAACCCAGATTTTTCCTCGATACTGCTATTCTCATAAACAGAAAAAATCTGCTGATAAAGCGGGTAGTCATCTTTGCATTCTCGAATGATCTCGGTTATAGGTTTACTTTCAAATGAATTAGTTTCCAAATTGATCAGGTCTATATTTTTAGGAGAATATTTGAGGATCTCTTCTGTCGTAATATTAACTTTGATACCGGGTTTTGCGGGTGATGCCAACACGGGGTAGTCGTCACTTAGCCTATCCACAGCACGAGTTCCCAATCCCGGTACTATTCTTATCAATCCATCTTTTTGCTTGATGCGGGCAGACCAGCGAAATTCGTTGTTAGAGAACGCTACTCCAGCAAAAGCTGGGAAAAAATATTTTCCGCATTTGGTACCCACTACTTCCTGAATTAATATCGCCATTTCTTCTTTGAAATCCAAAAGTCCCCGTTCTTTACGATATTCTATCGGATCGGGTCCTACGATGGAAGCGTAAACTTCTGCGATTGCATCTTTGAGTGCGTTCAGGCGATCTTTTTTGCTACCCTGATTGGCCAGAAAAAGACTTTTATACTTTCCTGAAAATGCAGCTCCAAAACTGTCTTCCAAAAGGGAAGAGCTACGTACAATGATCGGTTGATTTTCCATGGAATCTAGTATTTGCGAAAGCCCTTTGGAAATATCGTGTGGGAAATGTGAATTTTTGAACATCTGGATGATGTTGCCATATTCTGCCCGCACGATTTCGATATCTTTATATTTCTGCTCTACAACTTCTTCCAAATTATTGTAATGCAAGAAATTAAGCATTGCATCTGATGTTATGTACCAAGTTTGCGGTGTCTTAATATTCTTGGTGAATTCGTGATCAGTTTCTCTTAACAGGATATTATTTGCAAAGAAAAGGCCGGTACTTTTCCCACCAAGTTTGCCATGAGAATTACTAGGGAATATTGTATGCTGCAGCACCTCATAAAAATCGTCCAGCTCGATATAATTTTTGGCGACATTGATAAATTCCAACTGATTTGTAAATAATTTTTGGATAAGAAGAACTTTTACATTCATGTAAGCATAGGGAGAGAGGCTGTCTTTATGAAGCTCCTGGCTGTGATAGCGGAATATAGAATCCTGGATCTCCGATAAGGTTGAATCACGACTTTCCAATGAAATAATTAAAAAATTCATTTTATCTTCCTGAATCCATTTTCGAATATAATTCATCAATTCTTCATCCGAAAAATGTTGTTCGGCGATTTCCAGAATTTGATCACTCAGTTTTATAGTTTCGCCATAATCTTTTTTCTTTAATGGTACATTAATTTCAGAGCTCAATTCAATTTCTGAATGTCTGGTAGTTACACCAAAACTGGCATATATGGATTTTACCTCGTCTATTCCTATTTGATAAAGTTGGTTGAGAAGTTTTCTGGTTACACGCAGAAAGAGTTTCATATCTGTTTTCTGCAACATGGTTATGATGATTCTCCATTCACTGCGGCGAGTAGTTTCCGGAGATCTTTCTTTGAATGATCTTACAGCTAGATATGAAGATAGAATGCTGCCAACAGTTTTCAAGAGTGAATATTCTTCCTTCAAAAATGGGTCATGATACAATTCTGGTGGAACATCGGTATAGTATATCCGGACTTCACCAAAAAGGATGTTATTTTGATGTAATGGAACTTTTTGAACATATTGGGTACTGGCATCTGTGGAGGTTTTATAGATTTTGTCATTGTATGCGATTTCGACAAAACATCTATCTGTGAACTGCCAACCATTAGGCAAAATATCTGCGATTTTATTAAAAATGCTTTCCAAAGGAGAATCAAAGTCTATTAGGATATTCTCTAATTCATGTATACAATTCAGTTCTTTTTGTCTTTCTTTTAAACTTTCAAAAAGTTCATTCGATTTTTCTTCAGTCTCATCCATCATTTTTTAGCTCCATGCTTGAAAATAAATCCTTTGCTTTGTCGTCCGTCAACCAAAATCTGCAGATTTCCCTGCAACCTTACATGTTTCACAAATTTTGTTTCATTTATTGTTTTCTGTTCTTGGATCCAGTTCCAATCAAGGTCTTTTGCCTCATCATCATCCACGGAAAAATACAAGACATTATGAGCTGTCATATTATGAAAGAAATGTGCTCCCTGACTGAAATCGGCTTTCATGCTAGGTAATACTGTTTCCACGATTGCTTTTGCATTTGATATCTGCGGCCATTGTACCGGAATGCCGCACCAAGGATCGGACGTGCCCCAGCGACCAAACCCGATGAGTAGATATTTACGTTTATTAGAATAAAAAATTTCGTTTAATTCTGCGATATCTGCAGCGATCTGAGCAGTGTGATGAATATCAAAAGTCTCCGGCCGGATAAAAATAATATCAAATATCTCGGTGCAAATACCATTTCCCATGACGTTTTGAGAAGAAAGAAGTAGTTCATCGGAATTTTTTTCAATCTCTGGAAGATCGACCATTTCATTCGAAATATTAATTGGTCTCAATTGCAGAAATCCGAATCGCGGCAGAGGATCTTTTTCTGTTCCCAAACTGATAGCAAACTCGATTTCTAATTTACTATTTGTTTCAGTTTCGCAGGCTTGCATAATTTCAGTGATAACTCGGTTAAGGGGAAGTGTTTCAGCTCTCAGGATGGGTGCAAAATCCAATACTGGGGCTCCACCTGAATGTATACCCATTATCAGCCGATCATTAGAGTGATCATATGTGGAACAAACATGTTTCAGGATTGATCGGTCCAGAATATCAAAGATCGAATCATGAATTAAATATTCAGTTTCTGCAACTGGATTGTAATGGTTGATTGTTCCCAGATTGATTGTCCAATATTCTTTTTGAGTGTTGTTCAAAAGGTCTTTTATATTATTGAACGGTTGTGGTGTGCGTGGATAATAAGGACAATAACTCCAGCAGTTGCTGCCGTCAACTATTGTTTTACCCAGGCCGTAAGCCAATGCTGCAAAACCAGCTTCGGGTTCAATTTTATCAGAAGGATAGAAATTATAAGATTTCAGCACACCGGATATGACAGGATGAAAAAAATCACCATGTTGATCACCAACTACTTCCTGAATGATCACGGCCATTTTTTCTTCTCGAACATCACGGTTTATTGTGCGAAAATAATTTTTTGACTGCTGAAAGAAAAGTGACGCATATACATATTTGATAGCATTGATCAGGGCATTATATTTTTCAGTGCGGTCAGATTGATTATTTGCTACCATTTTGGTTTCATAAACTCCAGCGAAAGGTTCATGCAGAGAATCTTCACAGATACTGGAGGATCGTATTGCCAGGGGTTTTGTTATGTTTTCAATCAGCGAATAGAGGTCTCCGGCATAAAGTCCTCCAAAGGAAGCACTTACGAAGCTATGAGCAATATCTTCGTTTGAGGTATCGGATAGTGCAATATTATATAGATCGTTGTTTTTCATGAAATCTTCAAAAACACTGCTCAGTAAAACTGTTGTGTGAGGGATATTGACTTGCATTCCTGCAATTTGCCCATCTGGAAAATATTTACTTAGAATTTCTTGTGTCTTAGCTAGTCCTGAAGCCTTACCACCGGGTAATCCTGTCCCGAGGTAAGTGAAATCGTTGTTGAAAAAACTAGTTTCACGTTCAAATTTTTTTCCAATTTTCATAGTTTTACCTTTGTTACCTAAAAGGGCAGACATTAATATCTGCCCTTTTCTTTAGAATGAATATATTTTTAAATCCAGCCCCTTGCGACAGATGCGCGAACAACTCTGTCAACAGAGATCATATAAGCAGCATCTCGCATATAAAGTTTCTTTTCACGTGCCAATTTGGAAACTTTATGGTATGCGGTAGTCATTTTGTAATCAAGTTTTCCCAGAACTTCATCTTTGCTCCAGAAGTAGTTCATATTGCACTGAACCTGTTCGAAATAACTGCAGGTAACGCCACCAGCATTACACAAGAAGTCTGGGATCATGAAAATGTTACGTTCTTTCAGTACGATATCAGCTTCGGGTGTTGTGGGTCCATTTGCACCTTCGGCAATAAGTTTAACTTTTTTACTGATCTTATTCACTGTTTCAGCTGTGATCTGGTTTTCTAAAGCGGATGGAACGAGAATGTCACATTCAACTTCAATCCATTTATCACCAGGAAGAACTTCGTATCCTAATTCAAGTGCTTTCACTTTATCGATACCACCAAATCGGTCGGTGATTTTGAGTAAATCTGCCAAAACAATACCATCTTTTTTATAGAAGGCATAAGATTTCTGATCCTTTTGATCCCAACAGGAAACACAAAGTACTTTCCCACCGAGTTGTGTGTATAATTCAATGGCATATTGAGATACATTACCAAATCCCTGGAAAGAAGCAGATGTGTTTTCTATATTTATTTTCATTTCACGTAGTGCTTCTCTTACAGTGAAGATTACTCCATATCCTGTGGCTTCGGTTCGAGCAAGGGATCCACCCATACCAACCGGTTTACCTGTAATCATGCCGGGGTATTTTGCTCCGGTTAGAGTTTCGTATTCATCCAGCATCCACAACATGTGTTGACCGTTTGTCATCACATCTGGAGCAGGAATATCTCTAAGTGGTCCTACGTTCTGATGAAGCTGGCGTACCCAGCCGCGACATATCTGTTCCTGTTCTCTGGCAGACAGATTGTGGGGATCACAGATGACTCCGCCTTTTCCACCGCCAAGTGGAATATCGACTACTGAAGTTTTCCAGGTCATCCACATTGAAAGAGCCCGAACTGTATCAACAGTTTCCTGTGGGTGAAAACGAATTCCACCTTTGCAGGGGCCGAGAGCATCATTATGTTGAATACGGAAACCCCGGAACACTTTAGAGTTACCATCGTCCATTTTTACTGGAATATTAAAGTGATATTCCCTCATCGGATTTCTCAATAATTCTCGAGAAGCTTCATTCATATTCAATTTGTCAGCAATTGCATCGAATTGCGTTTGTGCCATTTTAAAAGCATTAAAAGACTTATCCATCTTTCCTCCTCTTTTGTCCTTAAGTTTTTCTTTTATATTTTGCAATTTAATGGCCACATCATCAGAAATAAAAAATATTTCTTTTTGGAAGCTGTAATTGCTTAATAAATAATAAATTAGAGAATTATTTTATTGTTTATTCTTTTTGAAATAGCCCTAGCTGCAGATTTCATTACTTTCCCAAGATGAGGAATATTTCCCCACTCTTCAGAATTTACTCATTTTTCAATCACAGAAATGCTATAAAAATATCTGCTGAAATAGATGAGTATGTTCAATTGAATCCAAATATCTAGCTTTCCTGCAAAAATTGCTTGCCGTTCTGCCAGTACTTTCATAAAAGTGCTTTATTCAAAACTTGGAGGAAAAAATTATGGGTCAGCACATTGCTGAGACAGCGACTATTGGCAAAAATTCTGTTTATGGCTTTAACTGTATAATAATGGATAATGTCCATATTGGTCAGAATTGCTTTATCGGCCATAATGTAGTTATTAACAAGGGAAGTGAAATAGGAGATAACGTCCGCATTGGAGATAACACAGTAATAGGTAAACAGCCTCTAAGTTCACCACGTAGCATATTTAAGTTTGATTCTGATCTAAGACCTGCTATGATCGGTGATCAATGTCAGATCGGAGCAAGCGTAATAATCTATATGCAGTGTGAGATCGGAAGTAATTGCCTTATAGCTGATCTGGCTACGATCAGAGAAAATGTGAGAATAGGTGACCTTAATATTATTGGTAGAAATGTAGCAGTTGAAAACTATGTTACTATAGGTGATAGATGTAAGCTGGAAACAAATTGTTATATTACTGCATATTCTAAGATAGAAGATTATTGTTTCATTGCACCATGTGTAGCTACAAGTAATGATAATTATATGGGAAGAGATAAGGAACGGTTTAAACATTTTAAAGGTATTACAATGAAAAGAGGTAGTAGAATTGGTATCAATTCAACGATATTACCCGGAATAATAATACAAGAGGATGCAATGGTTGCGGCCGGAAGCCTTGTCACAAAAGACGTACCTTCCAGGGAAGTGTGGCAGGGAAGTCCTGCAAAAGCAATCAGGAAAGTACCTGAAAAACAGCTATTAAAAAATAATTTGGATGAAAAATGAAAACATTAGTTATTATTCCCACTTTCAATGAAGCAGAAAATGTTTCTGCTATAATTGATGAAGTTCTCTTACAGAATAACAATTTAGAAGTCCTGATTGTTGATGACAATTCACCCGATGGTACATCAGAACTTGTAAAAACTAAGCAAAAGAAGATAAAACGATTACATTTATTAGAAAGAGAAGGTAAATTAGGTTTAGGTTCTGCCTATGTTGCTGGATTCAAATATGCCCTGGAAAATGATTACGATTATATATTTGAAATGGATGCAGATTTTTCCCATGATCCTAAAGATATTCCAAGAATTCTTAAGGAAATGGAATATAACGATCTGGTGATAGGATCACGGTATATCAAAGGTATCAATGTAGTCAATTGGCCGTTGCGAAGATTATTACTTAGTTTTTTTGCAGCGCAATATGCCAGATTTATAACCGGTATGAGAATAAATGATCCAACCGGCGGATTTAAGTGCTTCAGAAGAGAAGTTCTAGCTAATATTAATCTGGATGATATCCTGTCTGATGGTTATTCGTTTCAAATTGAAATGAATTTCCGAACCTGGGTAAAAAAATTCAGAATTAAAGAAATCCCAATTGTATTCACTGACAGGCGCAGCGGGCAGTCTAAAATGTCGAAGAAGATTGTACGTGAGGCTATAATTGTAGTATGGAAATTAAAATATTACAAGATAAAGAAGAGAATAACTTGAAAATTATAAAAAATCTTACTATTGACAAGCTGGTCTATAAAGGTCTTGGCTTGGGTTATGACAATTCAAATCCGGTTTTTGTATCAAACTCTGTTCCTGGAGATATTCTTGATGTAAAAATCATTAGCTCAAGAAGACAAGTATCCTTCGCAAAAATTGAGCATATCGTAAAAAAATCACCTCGAAGAATCGGATCAGGATGTGAAGTATTTGGTCAATGTGGTGGTTGTGACTGGCTGTGTATTTCCTATGAAGATCAATTACAATTTAAACAGGAAATTATTGAGGACATTTTTAAAAATGTAGAGATCGCTGCTGTTAATGAGATCATAGCATCCGAAAACGAACCATATCGCAACAAAGGGTTTTTCCCAATTACTTTACAAAATAACATTCCAATATCAGGTATGTTCGAAAGCCGCTCACACAATGTGATCCAGCATAAGAGCTGCAAGTTACATCCAAAACTATTTGATGATATTTGTGAACTGGTTTTATCCTATATTCAAGCTTCTAAAATGCAAGTATACAATGAACAAAATCATTCCGGGAATGCCAGACACATCGGTGTGAGATATACAAAAAAAACTAATGAGATAATTGTAGTGCTTGTCACCAGAAATCGTAAAATACCATTTTCAAATCAATTAGTAAGAGTTTTATTCGACAATTATCCTAATATTGTTGGAATTATTCAGAATGTTAATCCCGAAAAAACAAATGTTATTCTGGGAAATGATGAAAAAATTCTATTTGGGCGGAATTATTTAATAGAAAAAATAGGAAAAATCAAATTTAAACTTAATTACAGATCGTTCTTTCAAATTAATACTAAACAAGCTGAGCGAATGTATGCCTTCGTGAAAAAACATGTTTCAATTGAATCAAATATAATAGATGCTTATTGCGGAGTTGGCTCAATCGGGCTCTACCTGGCTGATAAGGTGAATGTAGTATGTGGGATTGAGATCAATAAGCTGGCAATTGAGAATGCAAAAGAAAATGCTGAGATCAACGGCATCGAGAATTGTGAATTCATCGCTGGTTTCGTAGAAAAAGAATTACTCAAGATTTACGGATCTAAAAAGTATGATACTATGATAGTTGATCCACCACGAAAAGGACTGGATAAAAAAATCATTGATCTTATTCCAGCAGAAATAAAGAAAATCATTTATATCAGTTGTGATCCGATGACACAGGTAAGAGATGTGCAAATGATCCGGGAAAAAGGATTTGAAGCGGTATTTATGCAAGCTTTTGATATGTTTCCTCAAACATATCATATCGAGAATGTAATAATATTGGAAAGAAATTAGCATAACTTGAGTGTATCGCTCGATTAAAGATATCTATACTGTTTATTTAATAATTTTGCTTCCCTGATTTGCCAAATACAATCTTAGAGTATTTTTTCTTCATAATTGACCAGCACTTAATGGATATTTTGACTCTTATAATATTGACATAATTTGCTATTTCAAAATTTTTGAAACTATTTGAGGTGAAATGTTTAGACTTGAAGAGAAGCACTTAGAAAAAGCAAAGGAATTTGCAGTTAATAACAGAAAGAAAAAAAGTTGTAATAACTGTTATGATCGTGGTTATATCGGGACAACTCCGGAAAATACGATCGTGTTGTGTCCAAAATGCGTTGATTTTGAAAAAGTTATGTCTGAATGGAAAAATTATGTGAAAGATATTCCGGAATTAAAAGAAGAATATAAAGAATTGTTTGAGAATAATAAAGAAGAGAAGTGATAAAAAAAGTGATACTTGAAATACCAGGAGCATTAATGTATAAAAAATTCGATACAAAAGAGAAAACATCCGAATTTGAAAAAAGGATAAGAGATTATTGGGTTAAAAATAAAATAGCTCAAAAAAGCGAAACCTACAGAGATAATTCTAAGAAATTTATATTTTTTGAAGGACCTCCGACCGCAAATGGTATGCCTGGTATTCATCACGTAATAGCCAGAACTTTAAAAGATTCAGTTTGCCGTTATAAAACTATGAAAGGATTTCAAGTCAAAAGGAAGGCCGGTTGGGATACGCATGGACTTCCAGTGGAAATTGAAGTAGAGAAGCAACTTAAGTTAAATGATAAAAAGGAAGTTGAAGAGTACGGTCTTGAAAAATTCAATCGTAAATGTAGAGATTCGGTTTTTTCTTATGAAAAAGAATGGCGTGAAATGACTAAAGAGATGGGGTATTGGATTGATCTCGATCATCCTTATATTACACTAGAAAATAACTATATCGAGTCTGTATGGTGGATTTTGAACGATTTCTTTAGAAAAGGGTTGATCTATAAAGGTCATAAAATCGTTCCTTATTGTCCCAGTTGCGGAACTCCGCTTTCCAGTCACGAAGTTGCTCAAGGTTATCAGGAAACAGAAGATCCTTCCATCTTCACAAAATTTAAGATAAAGAATGAAGAAAACACATATTTTCTTGCTTGGACAACTACACCCTGGACTTTGATCTCAAATGTCGCGCTTGTTGTTCATCCGGAAGCAGCTTATGTAAAAATTAAAATTGAAGATGAACATTTTATTTTAGCTAAAGCGAGATTAGAAGTAATAGATCAAGAGTACAAAATAGTAGAAGAATATCAAGGATCTGATCTGGAACATATAGAATACGAGCAACTCTTCCCATTTGTTGTTCCTGAAGAGAAAGCCTTTTTTGTTGGCCTTGCTGATTATGTAACTATGGACGACGGAACAGGAGTTGTACATACTGCTCCGGCTTTTGGTCAGGATGATTATGATCTTGGTCAAAAATATGGTTTACCGATCATCCAGCCAGTTGATGGCAGTGGAAAATTCAATGAGCAGATCAAAGACTGGGCAGGAATCTTTGTCAAAGATGCTGATAAAGGAATTATTAGAAATTTAAAAGACCGGAATCTATTATATAAAAGAAAACAGATTATACACAGTTATCCTTTCTGTTGGCGGTGCGACAGCCCGCTTATCTATTTTGCGCGTTCAAGCTGGTATATAAAAACAAGCAATTACAAACAGCAAATGATCACTAATAATAAAACGATAAATTGGGTTCCTGATTTTGTTGGAGAAAAACGTTTCGGTGAATGGCTTGAAAATAATATTGATTGGGCAATTTCAAGAGATAGATTTTGGGGAACTCCACTAAATGTCTGGGTTTGTAGTGAGTGTGGCAAACTGGATAGTACCGGTTCTGTTAAAGAGTTGCTCGAAAAAGGAAAAATGAAAGATGGTTCAGCTGTTCCAGCCGATATTGAACTGCATCGACCTTATGTTGATGAAATTGTATTTGAATGTGAATGTGGTGGTAAAATGCTGAGAACACCGGAAGTGATAGATTGTTGGTTTGATAGTGGCGCTATGCCTTTTGCTCAGTGGCATTATCCTTTTGAAAACAGTGAAAAATTTTTTCAGGAACTTTTCCCAGCTGATTTCATAAGTGAAGGTATTGATCAAACCAGGGGATGGTTCTATTCCTTACTAGCAATATCTACAATGCTTACAGGTATCTCAGCTTTTAAAAATGTTCTGGTGAATGATCTTATCCTTGATAAAAAAGGTCAAAAAATGAGCAAGAGCAAAGGGAACTCTGTTAATCCAATCAGACTAATGAACGATTATGGTGCTGATGCAATCAGATGGTATTTACTAGCTGTCAGCCCGCCCTGGGTCCCTACGAAATTTGATGAAAATGGCGTTAATGAAACAATTAATAAGTTTTTCGGAACTTTGAAGAATGTTTATTCATTTTATATTACTTATGCTAATATTGATAACTTTGATGCTTCAAAGTATATATTTAAAGAAGAGAAAGCTATTGAGATTGATAAATGGATCATCTCAAAATTAAATAATCTTATAAAAGTGGTTATTATTAATAATGATGAATACAATTTAACCAGATCAGTCAGAGCGATTCAGAATTTTGTGATAGATGATCTCAGTAACTGGTATGTAAGAAGATCTCGTCGAAGATACTGGGAGTTGGAGCTTTCGGAAAATAAGATTGAGGCATATCTCACTCTGCATCATGTATTAACCGAAGTTTGTAAAATAATGGCTCCTTTTGCTCCTTATTTAGCCGAAGAGATATTTACCAATATAACAGGCAAAGAGAGTGTGCATTTAGACGAATACCCACAATTAAACGATAAATCGATACATTTGAAACTGGAAGAAGAAATGGATACAGTAATTAAGCTTGTATCTCTCGGCAGAGCTGCCCGTAATAATTGTCAAATAAAAGTAAGACAAACTCTAGCTGCATTGTATGTTCCGGAAAAATTTAAATCACTGATAGTAAGAATGGAAAATCTCATAAAGGAAGAGATCAATGTGAAAGAAATTAAATATATCTCTGATAAAGATGATTTTGTTACTTATGAATTCAAAGCAAATTTCAAAATTATGGGTCCTAAGTATGGAAAACATATCGGGCGAATTGTATCTGCCTTATCTAAAATGGATGCAAATCATATAGTCGAAACTTTACATCAAGGCAAGGATTATTTCCTGGAAATGGATGGCAGTACCTTCAAACTTACAGAAGAAGATTTGATCATATCAATTAAGGATAAAGAAGGATTTGTTTTTGAATCTTATAATAAAGAACTCTTCGTTGCTTTGGAGATTACCTTGAATGAAGAGCTTTTACAAGAAGGGTTAGCCAGAGAGTTAGTAAACAAAATTCAAAACACCCGAAAAGATAAAGACATGGAAATAATGGATCGTATTAAGATCTTCTACACCGGAAATGAAAAAATAAGGGGAGTTTTTGATAAATATGCTGATTATATTAAATCTGAAACACTATCTGATTCTTTTCACTATTGCAGTAGTGCGAAAGAAGATATGATCAAATGGGATATTAACAAGAATGAAGTCTTTATGACAGTTGAGAAAAGTAAAAAAATAGATATTGAATAGGAGATAATATATGGCTAAGATCAAACCTTTTTTTGGAGTTAGACCTGCAGCGGATAAGATCAAAGAGGTGGCTTCTCCTCCTTATGATGTCTTGAATTCTTCTGAAGCTAGAGAGCAAGTAAAAGGTAATCCAAACAGCTTTCTTCATGTTGTAAAACCGGAAGTAGATTTACCGGAAGATATTGATGTGTACGACGAAAAAGTCTATCAAAAAGGGAGAGACAATCTCTACAAAATGTTAAATGATAAGATATTGATACAGGATGAAGAACCTTGTTTCTATTTGTATCGTCTTGTTATGGGTAGTATTGATCAAATAGGTTTGGTAGCCGGAGCTTCGATTGAAGATTATGAAACAGGTAAGATTAAAAAACATGAACACACAAGGGCTAATAAAGAGGCTGACCGGATAAAACACGTAGATACTTTAAATGCTAATACTGGACCTGTTTTTCTTACCTACAGAGCGAGGAAGGACATCAATATTATAGTAAATGAAATTTTAAAAGAAAATCCGCTTTATGATTTTAAAACTGACGATGGTATTAAGCATATATTCTGGAAAATTGATCAGCAGAATGATATTGATAAAATTGAAAAAATATTTGCAGATATTGATTTTTTATATGTTGCGGATGGACATCATCGTTCTGCTTCCGCAACTAAAGTTGGGCAAATCAGGAGAGCAGCGAATCATGATCACAAGGGAACCGAAGAATACAATGTCTTTCTCTCCGTTATCTTCCCGGATGAGCAGCTTTATATTATGGATTACAACCGTGTTGTAAAAGATCTTAATGGAAATTCTGTTGAAGAATTTTTAGATAAAGTAAAAGAAAAGTTCATAGTTGAAGAATTCTCAAAAACCAACAGTTATAAACCGGATAAGATGCATACTTTTGGAATGTATTTTGATAAAACCTGGTACAAAATTACCCCAAAAAAAGGTACATTTGATGAAAATGATCCGGTCAACTCGCTTGATGTTGCGATTCTGCAAAATAATTTATTAACTCCGATCTTAGATATTGGCGATCCGCGCAAAGATGAAAGAATTGATTTTGTAGGCGGCATTCGCGGATTGGATGAATTATCTAAAAGAGTGGATGCTGGAGAAGCTGTTGCTTTCAGCATGTTCCCAACAACTATTAAACAATTGATGGCAATAGCTGATGCTGGAAAAGTGATGCCTCCAAAATCTACTTGGTTCGAACCAAAACTTCGTTCTGGGATCATAACTCACCTGTTAGACTAAATAATTGAAGTAGTTATCAGATAAATATTTAGTAAGATGAAATAATGAAAAAATACATAATTATCAGTTTGGGTTGTTCCAAAAACCTCGTTGATAGCGAAGTTTTTGCCTTTATCACCGAATCAGCATGCTACCAACAAACTGAAGATCCGGCTCAAGCAGAGCTTATAATCATCAATACTTGCGGTTTTATTCTAGATGCTAAGGAAGAAGCTATATCTACTATTCTCGAAGCTGCTGAGTTGAAATCAACAGGTAAATGTAAGAAGATGATAGTCACAGGTTGTTTTGTAAAAAGATATTTTGAGGATATAGAAAAATCATTTCCTGAAATTGATGAGATCATCCAATTGAAAGATTTTGAAACTTATAAAAAAATTCTAAATATAAAATCTGATGAAGGCAGAAAATTACTTACATTACCTCATTTTGCCTATCTCCGCATTAGTGATGGTTGTAATAATCATTGCTCTTACTGTGCTATACCATCAATTAGAGGAGAGCTGAAAAGTATTTCGCTGGAAAAACTTTTGGAAAATGCAAAATCACTAGTTGATCGTGGTGTAAAAGAAATCGTTCTCACAGCTCAGGATACAGCTCAATACGGAATTGATCTTTATGGCAGACAAATGTTGCCAGAACTGCTTGAAAAGTTAAACGAGATCAAAGATTTGGAATGGATCAGAATATTATATCTTCATCCTGCTCATATTTCAACATTGCTGATTGATACAATTAGCTCACTACCAAAAGTGTGTAAATACTTTGAAATTCCCATTCAACACATCAACAACGATATCTTGAAAAGTATGAATAGAAAAGTTACGAAAAAGCAAATAATTGGGAGTATTGAAAGTATCAGATCCAAAATTCCGGAAGCTGTTATTAGAACAACACTGATAACCGGATATCCGGGTGAAACAGAAGAAAATTTTGAAGAATTATTAGAGTTTATTAAACTTGTTAAGTTTGAGCGGTTAGGAGCTTTTACTTATTCCAGAGAACAAGATACACCAGCTTTCGATCTCGCTGAACAGGTTTTAGAAGAAGTTGCTGAACAAAGAAAGGATATGATCATGGCTCTTCAGCAGGAAATATCTGAAGAATTTCTTGCAGGATTAGTAGGGAAGAGGATAAAGGTCATTATTGATAAAGAAAGTACTTTAGAAGATTATATTTTGGAAGGAAGAAGTTATTTTGATTCACCGGAAATTGATGGGATTGTATTGATAACTGAAGGTAAGGCTGAACCCGGTGATATTGTTGTTGTAGAAATAACTGATTCCTGGGAATATGATCTAATTGGAAAAATTGTATAAATATCGGGAGGCTGAATGAATAAAGGTATTTCACTTACAGGCATTAAGCCGACAGGAACACCGCATATCGGAAATTATTTTGGTGCTATTAAACCTGCCATCAAATTAACAAAAGATTATGACGCTAGATATTTCATTGCAGATTATCATGCTTTGAATTCAACTAAAGATCCGAAAAAGATCAAAAAGATGACTTATGAAGTAGCAGCTACGTGGCTTGCCTGTGGACTGGAGCCAGATAAAGCTTTAGTTTATAAGCAGTCACAAGTGGCGGAAACCTTTGAGTTATCGACCATCCTCCTGGCCTTCACTGCAAAGGGTTTGATGAATAGAGCACACGCATACAAGGCATTAGTTCAAAAAAATTCTGACCTGAAACGAGATATCGATGATGGAGTGAATATGGGTTTATTTACTTATCCGGTACTTATGGCAGCAGATATACTGTTGTTTGATTCTGATGTCGTTCCAGTTGGAAAAGATCAAGCTCAACACCTGGAAATGACCATTGATATTGCTCAAAGTCTTAATCACATTTATAATAAAGATATTCTCACAATTCCAAAACCCCTTATTAGGAAGAAAACCCAAAATGTTACAGGTTTGGATGGAAGGAAAATGAGTAAAAGCTATAATAATACAATTCCGCTGTTTCTTCCTCCAAAGAAATTGAGAAAACTGATTATGAAAATTGTAACAAATTCACAATCAATAGAGGAAGTAAAATCTCCGGATGATTGCAATGTATTTAAACTTTATAAACTTTTTGCTTCAGAACAGCAGCAGGAAAAACTCAGAGAAAAATATTTAGCCGGCGGAATGGGCTGGGGTCATGCAAAGCAGGAACTGTTTGAGATCATGAATGAAACAGTTGAACCAATGCGGGAGAAATATAATATTCTGATAGAGAATAAAAAATATATTGATGATATTTTAGAAACCGGCTCAAATAAAGCCAGAGAAATCGCAGCAAAGAAAATGGAATATATAAAAAAAAACCTTGGATTCTAAATTGAAGAGCTCACAAGGCTTGGTGATAATTATAGTTGACACTAAAAAGGGGCACAAATAATTGTGTTTCGCAGTAATTAATTAGGAGATAAAATGTACACATTATTAATGGTAATACATGTAATAATTTCAATAGCTTTAATTCTAGTAATTTTGGCTCAATCTAGTAAAGGCGGTGCACTTGATGGTATGGTAGGTGGAACTGCTTCAAGTGTTCTGGGCGGACAAGGCGCATCTAAATTTTTAAAAAATGCAACACAAATTCTAGCTGCCCTTTTTATGATAAATTGTATTTTGTTAGCTTTTCAATTAAAGGGTGGGAAAGCTTCTGCTACGAGCAAAGCAGTTGAGAAAATGAAAAAGGAACAAGTCACAGAACAGCCTGCTGAGCAGGAAAAATTACCTGCACTTCCCGATGAAGTACCAGCAGAATAATTATTCGTTAAAATAGCAGAAGTGGTGGAATTGGCAGACACGCAAGACTAAGGATCTTGTACCCATTGCGGGTGTGCGGGTTCAAGTCCCGCCTTCTGCACCATAATTTTAAAACCGTTCTTAACCGAACGGTTTTTTTAGTTAGCAATTTGCAAATAATTTATTAATTTATTTATAAATAATCGAGGTCATTATGAAAAAGTTAAACTTATTTATTGTCTTCGTCATTATCTTTTCATTTTTACCAGCTGAAAACGTAAAAACTGATACGAATTTAGAGGAAAAACTTATTGATCAAAGTGCTTATGCTGGATCCCCAGTAGCAGCGGGAGATGAGATCAATTCTTACGGAACTCCAATGGAAGCTAAAACTCTGGTTGAAGATGCTATTGTATTCATGCACAATATTGAACTGGAGAAAGCATTTAGTGAGTTTAATCAGCAAAATGGTAATTTTCATCACAAAGATCTTTACATTTTCGTTTTCGATATGGATGGTAATATGATCAGTCATGGTGCTGAAGAATCTTTGATTGGAAAAAATTTGATCGATCTCAAAGACTCTGCCGGGAAATACTTTGTTAAAGATTTTCTAGAGCTTATGAGTAAATCAGATAACGGTTGGATTGAATATTACTGGAGAAATTACGAAAATCAAAAGGTAGAAATGAAATTGACTTATTTGAAAAAATTCAATAAAAATCTTTTTGTTGGATGCGGTGCTTATCAGCCAAGGTATTAGTTAGGGAGCGGTTCAAAAGAGAAATCACGCCCACATAATTTCCAGCCTCCAAACTGACGATAAAAATAGCTGATATCTCCATTTTCTTCGGAAGGTTCTTCCGTCACAAGATCATTTAAACTCATTGTAAAGTAGGCGGTTGCAAAATCACCTTCTATTATTATCTCAATATTCTCAAAACTAAGAACATCATAATCGTTGATCCTAATGATCCAAATGTTTTGTTCCCAATCAAAATCATTTCCGTTATGCATGAAGAGCGGGTCATAATACTGCATGATACTATCGATATCATTATAACTAAAATTGATCTGAATAGAATCCAGAATATGTCTGATCTCGTTATCATCCAATTCATCAGGAGAAGTTGTTTCACAAGAAATAAACATCAATACAATTAGAATAAAGGATATTTTATAAATTATCTTCACAATCAATTAACACTTAATACTATTTTATTTACCCAAACTGCATTCTTGTCATGATTTTCTAAGAAATTATTGTACATGAATTTCCGGTCTATCATCACAGTATCTTCAAAAACTTTTTCTCCATTTAAGGTTATCATTAATGGAATATCCAGGTTAACCATATTCGGATGAATATAAATTGTTATTTCGGAAACACGAGATGTCTCGATTTTAAAATGATTACCGTAATACCTTGCTTTTACTGCTCCTGAAGGCATTGAGTAATCTAAAGCATCATAATAAAGAACTTCCGGAAACTTACCTGATAATTGTATCTCTTTATCTGCACGTAAAACAGCTAATGTAAAGTGATCACCACGTATTTTCTCATTTCGTAATTCCAGTAACTCCTCAATATTACCTGCTTCTATTCCATCCATTTTTATGATTACATCATTTTCTTTTAAACCCATGGTCTCAGCAGCAGATCCCTGTACTATTTTAGTAATCCTGGTTCCATAATCCTCATATTCACGGTCATTATAAAACCCGAATGAGATTCTCTCATCTGCTATTTCCATATTGTATTCTATCTGCCAATCTTGTTGAATTAGTAAAGTATCGATAGCAGTTATTTGAAGCCAGTCACATTTGCCATAATCGAGAGTGGATGTCTCCCAGTACATTTCCGATTTAAAGATATCTCTGGTTTTAGTTTTCATATTCTCAAATAATTTAGGAAGCTCATTTTCAGCATAATCAAACGAGTGCCCGATACCCCAATATTCTTTGTAAAAAATGTCTGCATCTGCGTCCAAGGAAAGTTCTATGAATTTCCGCATTTCTTTAGCAGGATACAGTCCATCTTTATCAGTGTTAACAGCATAAATAGGGCGGTTTTTAAAGTTTGGAAGATATACTGGAATTTGTGTAACTACGCTTCCGACCGAGATCATACCATTAAGAGGATAAAAAGCTGCGAAGTCATCAGGTGCATTTAAAGCGAAATGATATGAGCCGGAGCCGCCGTCAGAAAAACCTGAAATGTTTATCCTGTTGTCATCAATATTATAGTTAGATTTTAATTCCCTTATCTGTGTTTTGATATTATTTATCCCGATTAAATTCCACCAGGCGGTAGCATTATTGCCCATTGGAAACAGAATGAACCAGTTGTTTTGCTTTGAGAACTTGGTAAAATAATTCTGTTCTGCATATTCCAAGGGAGTTTCATAAAATTCTGGGGTGTTTACACCGCCATGTAGATAGATAACTAAAGGTGTTTTATTATTGCTGTCATAATTACTTGGGACATGAAAAATATAAGGAGCCTTTAAAGTATCGTTGATCTCGTTATATTCAATTATAAAAGTACCGGTATTGGTAGGTTGTTTATAATTCTGCCAATTAGATAGTATCGTAAATAATGAATCATCCGATACCGCCTGATCATAATATAACAGTTTTAGATCATCATTAGTAATATCCGAGTAACATAAGCTAATCGAAAACAAAATGATCAAGTAGAATATTAATCTTCTCATAATTAACTATTTATAAACGTAAATTTTAAAATCACTTATCTCGTCTGGGTCATTTAGGGGGAAATTGAATTTTTGCAAAACTTTAATATATCTTTTTCTGCTTTTCGGGGGAACTTTTATGTGGGTAAGTTTGCTTGCTATTAGTTCGCCCTGAGTTGTGTATATCTCAATCATAAAGGCTTTATCCAATTCTAATGAAGCTCTGCTGGCAATAGTGAAAGATACATCTAAACTGACGCGTGTAATATTTGATAGTTGTATATCTGATATCTGTATGTTAACTCCCTGTGTCTTCTTCCAACAGTTATGAATAAGTAATCCGACTATTACAGTTACGAGTAAAATAAGTTTTACATAAGTAGGGATGGGTCTTTTTTTCTTAATATCGATCCTATCAACTGATTTCATGATTATAACTCCGGATGGTCAGATCAGAGATTTTCCGGTCATTTCATCCGGTTGTGGTATATCCATTATTTTTAAAATCGTAGGTGCTATATCTGCAAGTTTTCCTTTGGAGACAGGCTTTTTCTCGTTTAAAAGGGAGATCACAACAGGAACAGGATTCATGCTGTGAGCAGTAAAAATATTACCGTCATCATCAAGCATTTTATCTGCATTTCCATGGTCAGCAGTCAGAATGATATTAAAATCTGATGCTTGAGCTGCAGGAACTATCTCACTAAGGCACTTATCAACTGTTTCAACTGCTTTTACAGTAGCATCAAAAACACCCGTATGACCTACCATATCACAATTTGCAAAATTAGTTATGATCAAAGAATAATCCTTGTCCAAAGAAGCTATCAACTTATCTTTAACATCAAATGCGCTCATTTCAGGTTGCAGATCATAAGTTGCAATTCTGGGAGAATCAACTAAGATTCGATCTTCATGTTTAAAGGGTTTTTCAACTCCACCATTAAAAAAGAATGTTACATGAGCATACTTTTCTGTTTCTGCTAATCTTAACTGTTTGAGCTTTTTCTTAGAGATCACTTCGCCTAAAATATTTACAAGTTTTGGTAACCTGAAAGCTACATCAATAAAGCCATTATATTCAATATCATACTCGCTAAAACTAACAAACTTCAGATCCAGAAAATTTGAGGCTTTAAATTTGTCAAAATTCGGGAACTTGAAAACCCGCGCAATTTGTCTCATTCTATCAGCTCTAAAATTAAAGGCAATTACTGCATCTTTATTACTAACTTGTGCTATTGGTTTATCATTTTCAGTGATAACAGAAGGGACAATAAATTCATCAGTAACTTTGTTATCGTAATGATACTTTACAGCAAGTTGCGGAGTAGAAAACTTTTTGCCTTCTCCCAGAACGCAAGCGTTATAAGCTTTTTGAATCCTATCCCACCGATTGTCCCTGTCCATTACATAATATCTTCCTGAGACTGTTGCAATTTTTCCTATACCTATTTCCTCAGCTTTTTTTTGAAAGGTTTTAACAAAGTTAATACCAGAATTTGGTAGAGTATCACGACCATCCATAAAGGCATGATAATAAACCTGTTTAAGTTTATTCTGTTTAGCTAATTTTAATAAAGCCCAAATATGATTGATATTACTGTGGACATTCCCATCGGATAGCAAACCAAAAAGATGTAATTTGCTATTATTTGCTTTAGCATGAGAAATCGCTGACAGCAGTTCTGAATTTTCAAAGAATGAACCGTCTTCGATCTTTTTCATAATCAGTGAATTCATTTGATATACGATCCTACCAGCTCCAATATTTAAATGACCCACTTCTGAATTACCCATGTCTCCCTTTAATAAACCCACATCAAGTCCACATGCTGTTAGAATACCTTCAGGATTTTGTGATCGGAATTTATCAATGAAAGGTGTGTGAGCAGCAGCTATCGCATTGCCGTATTTAGATTTATTTAAACCAAAACCATCAAGAATCAATAACAAGGTTTTTTTCATGTAATCTCCAAATAAAATTATTTTTACAATCATTTAGGTTAGGAATGCAGTGTCAAGTAAGAGTTAACAAATAAAGCATTCTTTATTTTAGGAAGATTAAACTACTAAGAGTAAACAATATGATAAGCTGGAAAGTTTTCTTTGCTTGACATCAGAAAATTCCTAAAAAGTTTGAAATCAATCATAGTTTCATTCTGGAAGGAGATTAAATGTTGCGAGCCGGTATTGTTGGAGTAGGTCAATTTGGACAGAATCACGCTCGGATTTTAAAGGGCAGTGTTAAATGTGATTTTGTTGGTTTGTACGATAAAGACAGGAAAAGAGCAGATGAGATATCAACCAGGCTAGATACCCGATCATTTAAAGATTTTGATTCATTACTTTCGGAAATTGATATTCTGTTTATAGTTGTAACAACAATATCTCATTTTGAGCTAGCAGAAAAAGCGCTAAAAAAGAATATACATGTGTTTATTGAAAAACCAATTACAGAAACTTTTCAGCAAGCTCAGGATCTTATTAAACTAGCTGAATTAAATAACCTTAAGATTCAGGTTGGGCATATTGAAAGATTTAATCCGATCATTATAGAGATTGAGGATAAAATAAAAAAACCTATTTTTATGGAATGCCACAGAATTGCTCCATTTACACCCAGAGGGACTGATATCCCGGTTGTTCTGGAACTTATGATCCATGATATTGATCTAATTTTATCATTCATGGAAAGTACTGTAAAGCATATTAGTGCCAGTGGTGCAGGTGTAATGACTAAAAGTATAGATATCGCAAACGCAAGACTCGAGTTTGAAAATGGGGAAGTAGCTAATATTACTGCCAGTCGGATTTCTCTTAAAAGATCCAGACAGTTGAGGATTTTTCAGAAAGATGCTTACTTCTCAATTGATTTTCAAGATAAAAGTGTAAATTACGTAAAAAAATCTCGGGATCTGTATAAGGTTCTTCCCAAGATCATAAAAGGGAATTATGCAAATATTGACACAAAAGATATAGTGGATATAAGAGAAATAAAAGCTCCTGAACAGGAGAAAGATGCCCTGACAATTGAGTTGGAATCTTTTATCAATGCAGTAGAATCGAACACTGATCCGGTAGTAGATGGAAGAGCTGGAGCTCGAGCTTTAGAGGTAGCTTTAGAGATCGTAAAAAAGATAAATAAACTCTAGATGGAGAAGAAATGAAATTGATCACACTTAAAGATATAAAAGAAAATATAGGAAAAGAAGTTAAATTGAAAGGGTGGGTACGAAACTACCGGAAAAGCAGTAGTAAATTGCGATTTGTGATCTTCAGAGATGCTTTTGCAGATATTCAGGCAGTAGCCTTCAAACCGGAGATGGGAGAAGAGAATTTTGAAAAAGTAAAACAAATCTCACTGGAGACTTCCGTTGAGATCATTGGAATCCCAAAGGAACATCAGAAACGGGAAGGGGAATTTGAATTTCAACTTAAAGACCTGAATATTATTGGAAGATCTGATGAATATCCAATCGGAAAGAAAGATCATGGGACTGATTTTCTTCTATCCAACAGACATCTTTGGATGCGCTCACGAAAGCAAAATGCAGCTTTGAAAATTCGTCATACTGTTTATTATGCGATATGTGAATATTTAAATAAAAATGATTTTTACAGATTTGATTCGCCAATTTTGACACCCAATGCAAGTGAAGGTACAACCACACTTTTCGAAGTTCCATATTTTGACTCAGGTTCAGCTTATCTTTCTCAATCCGGCCAACTCTACCTGGAAGCGGGCATAATGACTTTAGGACGTGTATATGATTTTGGTCCTGTGTTTAGGGCGGAGAAATCTAAAACACGTAAACATTTGACTGAGTTCTGGATGATGGATGCAGAAGCTGCATTTGTGGAACATGAAGAGAATATGAATATTCAGGAAGAACTCATCAGGTATGTAGTTTGCACTGTTATAGATAGAAACACAAAAGAGCTTAAGATACTCGACAGAGATATAAATCAGTTAAAAAAAGCAGATGCACCCTTTAAAAGAATGACACACAGACAGGTTATCGATATGTTAAAAAATAAAGGTGTAAAAATTGGTTATAGCGATGATTTTGGAGCTCCCGAAGAAGAGATGATCACTGAAGGAAGTGATGTTCCTATTTTTGTAGAAAGATGGCCGAAAGAGATAAAATCTTTTTATATGAAACGTGATAAAGAAAATCCTGAACTTGTTCTGGGCGCAGATCTCATAGCTCCTGAAGGTTTTGGAGAGATAATTGGCGGCTCTCAGCGTGAAGATGATCATGATATTCTTCTTGGAAGGATCAAGAGTGAGGGTTATGATGTTAAAGATTATCAGTGGTTCCTGGATTTGAGAAAATACGGTTCAGTACCACATAGCGGCTTTGGAATTGGATTTGAAAGACTGATTCAATGGATGAGCGGTATCAGGTACATTCGAGAGGTAATACCTTTTCCAAGAATGATAAATCGGATTAATCCTTAACAAGAATAGAAAATTTAATTTATATGTTGTGATTATCAGTTAGGTCAGAATAAAATATAAATATTAGCTAAAATTTAATGCAAATTATGATCATTCATTTTCCTGTGTAAGGTTCGGATGTTCATATCAAGCATTTTCGCAGCTTTAGTTTTGTTACCATGAGCTTTTTCAACAGCGTTTTTTATTATTACATATTCATATTGTTTCAGTAATGTTTTAAAAGGAACATTCAAGTCAACTTTTGGTGCAGTGGGAGTGCTGGGAGTTTCATCTGATATTTTAATCGATAATTGCTGCGGTTGAATTATATTTCCTTCGGTAGTAATAACTGCTCTTTTCACAACATTCTTCAACTCTCTGACATTCCCGGGCCAATGATAATTTAGCAGCGTGTGCATTGCTTCTACACTAAATCCGGTTATGTTTTTTTTAAAATGCTGATTGGCACTTTTCAAAAATTCCTGCGCAAATTGAGGGATATCATCTTTTATTTTTGCCAAAGAAGGCAGAATGATTTTAAATTCATTAAGTCTGTGATAAAGATCTTCCCTGAAGTTTCCTAATTCTATTTCATTTCTGAAATCTTTATTGGAAGTAGCAATAACTCGAACATCGACTTTTCTACTCTTTTTACCGCCGATACGAGTTGTTTGTTTCTCTTCTAAAACCCTCAGGAGCTTTGCTTGTCCTCGTATTGGCATATTAGTAATTTCATCCAGGAGCAGAGTTCCATTATTAGCTTCTTCGAACTTGCCTGCTTTAGAAGATAAAGCACCTGTATAAGATCCCTTTTCATATCCAAATAATTCGCTTTCAACTAAAGTGTCCGGTATTGCTCCGCAATCTAAAGCTACAAAGACCCTATTACTTTTTGAACTTTTTTTGTGGATAAGATTTGCAAAAACTTCTTTGCCTGTACCGCTGTCACCTTGTATGATAACACTCATATCTGTAGGAGAAATCAGATCAATTTGATTTAAAATTCTTTTAATTTGCGGATTTTCACCAATAATGACCTTACTTTCTTTAAAATATAATTTCCGCGTGAGGTCGTGAACTTGTTGATTTAACTCAAAGGTCTTAAATGCTCGTTCAATTGTGAGTAGCAGTTCATCTTGATTGAACGGCTTTCTCAGATAATCGTAGGCTCCCAGCTTTATAGTTTCCACTATATTCTTAATGCCCTTGGTTCCGGAGATCATAATTATAATAGCATTTGGATCAATTTTTTTTATTTTTTTTAAAAGAGTAATACCATTCTGTCCTGGAAGTTTGATATCTAAAAGAACTATATCAGGTTTACAGGAGTTAAACTTTGAAATTACTTCTTTTCCATCACCAACTAAAAAAGTTTTATACCCATTTTCGCGTAAGATCGAAGAAATTAACATTTGTGTATCCCAATTATCCTCTACTATTAAAATTGAATGCATAAATGGATACTCCTGTTTAATTAATTAACTTATAGAAAGATTTTAACAATGACAAAAATGTCAACTCAAAATTATTTTAGTCCGGTTTCCTAAAATTATATAGTAGATGTTACATTAGAAATTACTACTCTAATATTCCATTATCAGACAGATCTACATTCCTGCTTCGAAAGCCGTAACCCATTACATCGTATACTTCGGTAAGATACATAAATGCGTTGGGATCGATATCCCTGACGATATCTCTGATCATAGCAATTTGCCGTCTATTCATAGCGCAAAACAGTACATCCATATCTTTTCCGGTATAACCTCCTTGTGCTTTAAAGAAAGTAACTCCGCGCCGGATTTTTTCATAGATTTGCTCTTTTATATCCTGATTTTTCTCTGAAATAATATATACTCCCTTTACAAAAGGAAGACCTTCACTCGCTATATCAGTTAACTTAGTTGTTATAAAAAGATTTACATATCCCCAAATAACCAGTTTCATATCTCGGAAGAAAATTCCTACAGTCAATATTATCAAGGTCTCAACCAACCAATACCCTGTACCGATCGAAAGACCGGCTTTCTGTTTGATGAACGCTACAGGGATATCTGTTCCGCCTGTAGAACCGCGAAAACGAAAGATCATCCCCAATCCTAAACCCAGAAGAACAGAACCGGCAATAGCTGATAAATAAATATCATCCGGGGAAAGCATTGCATATATTTTATTACCGTGATCAATAAAAGTAAAAGGACTCAAATCTTTTATTACACCTATATTGTAGAGGTTTTTAAAACTTAATAGATCAGCAAAAATTGAGGTTGAGAACATTCCAAATAGAGATCTTAATCCAAATCTCTTTCCCAGAAACAGAAAGCTTAATACAAAAAGGGGAATATTGAATATTATCATAGAAACACCGATGGGGATATTTAAAGCATGGAATAAAATCTGGCTTAAGCCTCCTACTCCACCGGGTGCAATTTTGTATGGTACTAAAAACCAGGAATAAGCTATGGCAAAAATTATTGAACCGATTATTATTCCTAAATGCTGTATAATGTTCCTTTTTAAAATTCTATTCATTATTCCTCCACAGAGCGCAATTTATTTGAGCAGATGATAAGTCAAATAATTTATCTTAATATTTAATTAACTGGTAAGTATGCATTAATGTTGGTTAATGGAACGATACAGCAAAGCTGTTTAATATTTTCTTGACGAACAATAACACTTATTAATTATACATTACTTTGTACGAGGAGGAAATTTGTTTACAATTGAATTAAAAATAAATGGAAATCATCATAAAAAAATTGCGATATCTCAACCTGCAACGATCAAAAGTATTTTGGAAGATAATTTTAACAAAGAACATACATTAATTGCTTGTAAAGAGAATAATGATTATGCAAGTTTCGATAAAGAAATAGATTACGACACAAATTTAGAAGCGGTATCCAGATCAACAACTGCAGGAGACGCAATTTATAAGAACACATCAATATTTTTGTTATGCAAAGCCTTTACTTCAGTTTTTTATAATAAAAAATTAGTTGTTGAACATTCTATTGGAGATGGTGTTTATTCAGAAATCATCAACTATACTTTTTCCGAAGATGAAGTTAAGCAGATCACCAAAGAATTCCAAAATATTATTGATAGTAACATACCGATCGAGAAAGTTGAATTATCTACAGATGAAGCAAAAAAGATATTTCTTAAGCAAAATCGAGAAGACCTTATCAATCATTTGACGCATAACAATATTAAGCTGTATAAATGCGGTAATTACTACGATTATATGGTCGGACAACTAGCGGAAAATTCAAATTTTGTTCAGAAATTTGAAATTATTTATCATGCACCTGGGATAATTCTTAGATTTCCAGATAAATTTTCCAATGATTTCAAAAACAGCTTTTTACTTTCCAGGAAACTTTTTGCAACTCATCAGGAGCACGATAAGTGGTTGAGCATTTTAGGAGTACATAACGTAAGTGCAATCAATACCGCCGTTAAGAAATATAAAATAACTGAATTAATTCAAATCGAAGAAGCTCTGCATGAGAAGAAGATTATTGATATTGCAAATCAGATAACTTTAAAAAATGATACAAAAATTGTCTTGATTGCAGGACCTTCATCCTCCGGTAAAACTTCTTTTGCTAAACGGCTTTCCATCCATTTAAAAGTAAACGGGATCAGACCCTATACTTTACAAATGGATGATTATTTCTTACCTAGAATTGAAACTCCCAAAAAGGAAAATGGTGATTTAGATTTTGAAAATATTCGCGCCCTTGACCTGGAATTATTGAATGATCATCTCCAAAAATTATTAAAGGGTGATGAAGTTGAACTGCCAAAATACAATTTTATCCGAGGTACACGCGAACACAGCAACAGAAAACTCAAATTAAAGAAAAAAGAAATATTGTTGATGGAGGGAATACACGGACTTAATGATGAATTATCATCTTCTGTTCCGTTCAATCAGAAATTGAGGATTTATGTAAGTGCTCTCAATAATCTGAACATTGATGCCCATAACCGGATTCCAACTACTGATTCCCGAAAGATAAGAAGAATTGTACGCGACTATAATTACAGGGGACATTCCGGTGAGCAAACGCTGGAAATGTGGGATTCCGTTAGAGATGGCGAAAACAAAAATATTTTTCCCTTTCAGGAAAATGCAGATTTCATGTTCAACAGTATATTAACATATGAATTGGGAGTTCTCAAAAAACATATTTTGCCTATTTTGCATGCAATATCAGAACATTCGGCGCATTATACAGAAGCGATCAGGTTATGGAAAATAGTGGAGCATATTTATAATATTCAGGATGATATAGTCCCTACAAATTCCATCTTAAGGGAATTCATAGGTGGGAGCGTATTTAATTATTGATCGTTATTTTCAGGCTCAGTTTTGTGTTTAATGCGTTCGGGATCCTCAAAAAATAGCTTATTCAACTTTGCAAATACCAGTTCAACAATTCCGAAGCTAACTCCAAGGGTTAGCATTATCTTTATGCCGTTTATAAAGTAGACCATAATAAAAGAACTTTTTATAGGTTTATGCAGAACGAGATGAATGATGATATGAACTATTAAGAATCCTGAAGCTTCGATAATACTAAATGCTATATTTCTGATATATTTAAATTTAAACCAAGAGAGCCTGAATAGAATTGCATAGACTGCGAACAGCATGAAAATATAAAGGAAAAGCTGTAAAATTCCTCCAAAGATTGTCAGCCAGCTGCTGTTTTTTAATATTAAAGTGAAAAAAGTAGCTGCAACAATAATAGTGATGAAAAGATCAATATTTCTTAAATATTTTGTTACAAAAAAAATGAAGCTGCCCACAATTGAAAACATTAACAACTGAAATCCAAATTCACTGATATTGAAAATATTTTGATCGAAAATGATCCCAACAAAATAACTTACAGATATTGTAATTATCAATAATAAAACGAGGAAAACTATATTTTTAAATTTCATAACTATGCTCCTAATTTACAAAAATCCAATGAACATTAAAGTTAATATGAGTACCGGGGTGAGAAAAATTATTGAACATTGTCTTTGTGTTCGTTAAGTTGATCAAATCAGCCCAAATTTCAAATCTCTCAGTGATCTGTAATTTAAAGTAAGCATCGAGATTATGGGAATCACTCGTAAACTGTGACTCAGGATCTTCTAAGTAAAAAGTAAACGCTGAATGATAAATGTGCTTAAAGCCGATTTTTACAGCATTCTTATATGGTAAATTATATGTTAACTCCAGTTGATCAGATGTTTGCCATTCCGGGAAAGTCAAAATGTTGGGATCCTTTTTAACTAAAAAGTTAGATTGTTCCTTTCTCAACCATGTTTTAAAATTAATTTTAAAATTTTGAGATAGACCAAAATTCAGTTTATTTTGTAGTTCATAAAAAACACTATTGAGATCATTTATTATATGTTGTCCAAGTTTGAATTTTGTTGTCACAAAGGGTAGATCAATTTTAACTCCTCCCCCGAGGTTGCTTCTGTTATCCAATATCAGGATCGATGAGGGAGAGGTTTTCAAATCAATGGCAGAGGTGCGATATTCGGTGAAAATTGCCAAATTAGTGAAAATGTTTTTAGAAATTTCGGAATTTAAATAGTAATTATTCTTATTTTGATAGGTTAGTGTATTCCCAAATTTAAAAGCAAATATTTTTGATTCATGATCAAAAAAAAATATAGGGTATAAACTGTCTTGTTTTGTTGTTATTGTGGTAGATTGATCGGAGAGATCATTATTAGTGATATCCGCATGAATTAACTCAGACGATAAAGTTAATTTGTGATTTGCGGTTTGCAATTTCTTTGAGACAAGTATTTGCAAAACATCACTTTGTTTCCGAAATTGCTCTTCTATTTTATAATTATCAGCCGAAAATCTCATCCCGAGATCAACTATTTTGTTCTCAACTTTAAGCAAATATTCCCTAACTTTGTAAGAAGCGGATGAATTAAGGAATAAATAGGAATTAATATTTTTCATCCCGGATAATCTCTGGTCGATCGTAGTGTGCTCAAAACTGATTCTGGCAAATCCGGTATCATACACTAAGTATAATCTTAAATTCTTAGAAATTTCATTTTCTAAACTCAGCCAAAGTCCATCTTCACCTAAATAGTCAATTTGCAGATCTAAGTCAGGAATTCCAAATGCATCACCTTTCATAAGTGAAACAGCGATATTATTCATATCGTTATCTCCAAGACCCATATACGTTTCCGTTAAAGCAACCGGCAAGGAGTAATTTAAGGGTTCATAAAATATATTTCCTGGTTTATACACTGCTTTATAAATATTTCTGAAGTTTTGGATTTTTTGTAAACTGCCTGTAGAACTTTGGATCTCTGTAAATCCATTTTTCCTAATATTTACATCAGGATTAAAAAAAGAACTTAAATGAAAATTTTCTGAATAAACTAAATGGGGTAGTGAAAAATCATTTTCTAAATTTTCTTTTGTTTTTAAGAAAAGCTCAAGTTTTTTTAAAAGCAATGTTTGTTCGGGTTGTTTTAATGTGTCGATCTTAGATCTTTCTATTTGTTTCTCATCGTTCGTTTCATCTTGATCGCTAATTATCTGAGCAAAACTGAAGCTAGCGATGAATAGCATTAATAATATAATTATTTTTTTCATAACCATCTCATGTTTTTATACCATTGATATGTAATTGATAAAAAATTTTCAAATTCATTACTCATTTCATAGTTTAATAACTCTTGAGATTTAGAAGAATCCACAATCCAATAATTCTCTTTAAAGTCTTTAACTTTTTCTTTATTCAAAATGGGGAATCTACATTTTATTAATTTTGATGTGAATTCAAATATTATGGCAATAGGTGAGAGAATTAATTCCGGAATTTTGATTATTACAACTTTCGAATTGATCACTCGACCTATTTTTTTTACTAATTCTTTATTAGTGATAATTCGAGGATTTGCAAGATGAAAAATTTCATTAAAAGTTCTCTTGTTGTTAATTGTTTTTTTTATCAAATTTACCATTTCTTCTATATAGATGAGATTATAGTATTTATGTTTAAATCCGTTCAAAATAACAAAGTGATTTTTAACTAATTTAAATAATTTCAGGAAATCTTTATCTCCGGGTCCAAAAACTGATACAGATCTTACAATTGTCCAAGGTATTTCTGCTTTCTTCATAATAATATTTTCTGCTTCCAATTTGCTCTTACCGTAGCGGGTAACAGGATCAGGTTGCTCTGATTCTTTTTTTTTGTGATTTTTATCAATCGCCGGTCCTGTTACTGCTTGTGAGCTGATAAAAATGAAGTGTTTGATAGATAAATTGTTACAAATATCCACCAGTTTCTCGGTTAGATCAATGTTAACTCTCTGGAAATCAGACCAATGACGGGATCGGGTTAAAGCAGCTGCATGAATTAGAATATCTGTATCTTTTAAAATTTTTTTAAGCTGTTCTGAATTATTATAATCAACTATGTGGATACACTTTTTATCTTTGATCAGATCAGTATTACAATTTTTCCGTACAAGTCCTGATACTACATAATTATCTAGTTTTAGTCTATTAACTAATGAGCTGCCCACAAACCCATTAGCTCCTGTTATTACAATTTTTTTCATTGATGTTATTCAAGGAATCGGAATTATTTGGTCAATTCTTTTGTGTAAATCTTATTATTAGAAGCCCGGTAAACCTTTGAACTAAATCTTATACTTGACGTTTATTTCTCATAAAAATATTGTTCTTTAAAATTACAAGGAGAAGTTATGAATATTTTATTAATTGGTATTCAGGGTTGTGGTAAAGGGACCCAGGCAAAATTACTTGAAGAGAAATATGGCTGGAAGCATATCACAACTGGTAATTTGCTGCGTGAAAACATCGAAAATAAAACAGAATTAGGTATGAAAGCTAAAAAATTTATGGAAGCTGGTGAATTGGTTCCGGATAAATATGTTTTTCAAATTGTTGAAGATGCACTTTTGAGTGCCAATAAAGGGATAATTCTGGACGGATTCCCTAGAAATATGGAGCAATTGAAATTCCTAGAAAAAAATTTTATGATAGACAATGTAATTTTGTTAGATCTTTCTGATGAAAAAGCTATTGAACGCGTGTCGTCCAGAAGAAACTGCGAAGTTTGTAAAAAAGATTATAATCTGCTGTACAATAAACCCGAGATCGATAGCGTATGCGATGACTGTGGTGGAAAAATTGTACAACGAGCTGATGACCATGAAGAGGCGATAAAGAAGCGAATTGAAAAATTCTATCAAGATACTTCAGAAGTTATTAAATATTTTTCAGACCAAGGTAAACTGATTCGAGTTAATGCTGATCTTGAGATAGAAACAATTCAGGAAAATATTATCAAGAAATTGGAATTATAAAACTTAATTTCTAATATTATGATTGAGAAGAGACATGATAATTTTCAAAATGCTGTAAATTTTGTACTTACGATATTTGCACTTTTGAATATTGAACTTCTATTTTTAAATTTAATTAAAATAGATAATTCAATAATTGAGTTATATACTAAGATAACTATCTTATTTTTAACTTTTTACATTTTATATAGATTAATTAAAAGCAGTTTTAAAGTAAGAAGATTACACTTTCTGTTACCAGATATTTTCTTTATTTTAATAGGTTTGATTATAAAAGATTCTGAACGAGTGTTTCTATTATACCTAATCGGCCGGCAAGCAGTATCACTAATAAATCAAAGATCTGTTTCGAATCACAAAAGTACATTTATAGACAAATTATCTGATAATACGGCTGTTCTTGTCATGTTAACGTTCTTCTTCACTATTTTCTTAGGCACACTTCTTTTAATGCTGCCTGCGGCAACTTCTCATGGATCAGAGACCTCTCTTTTAGGGGCAATATTTACATCAACTTCAGCTACATGTGTCACTGGTCTTATCGTATATGATACCGGTACTCACTTTACAATATTCGGACAGGTGATTATTCTTATGTTAATTCAGATCGGCGGATTGGGAATAATGACAATATCAAGCGCTTTTGCTATTATCCTCGGTCAAAAGATGAGTTTAAAAAGTGAGTCAATTATGCAGAATGTGGTTGGCGAATCTAATAGCCTAGATATGAGAAGCCTAATTAAAAATGTAGTAGCTGTGACGATCTTATTGGAATTGCTGGGTGCAGTAATCATGTACTTTACTTTCATTTCAAGATCTTTCACAGTCAATCAGGCAATGTACTATTCGATATTTCATTCGATATCGGCTTTTTGTAACGCGGGCTTTTGCTTGTATCCTGATAGTTTTATACAATACATAGGTAATTTTAACATCAACTTTGTAATAACTTCTCTAATTATTTTGGGTGGTATTGGATTTCCTGTTTTAAGAGATATTCAACTAGCCGTTAAAAAGAAAACGCGGTATAAAAGATTATCTCTTAATTCTAAAGTTGTAATAACTTCAACAATAATTTTACTGATGTTGGGAACAATTCTTTTCTTTATTGCTGAGTATAACAATGAGATGCAAGGTTTAAGCTTCTATGATAGAATAATGGCATCATTTTTTCAATCTGTAACAACCAGAACAGCTGGATTTAATACGATTAATAATGCAAACCTAAGTAAAGGCTCTTCTTTTGTTTCCGGAATACTAATGTTTATCGGAGCTTCGCCCGGATCTACCGGAGGGGGTATTAAAACAACCGCACTTGTAGTAGTTTTAGTAGCTGTGATAGCTATGTTGCGGGGTCATGATGATGTGAATATTTTTAAAAGAAAAGTATCTGAGAATATAATAAAAAAAGTAATGGCTCTCGTAAATGCATCAATTGCATTTTTAGTATTGATGATATTTCTGCTGTTACTCTTCGAGCCATATTCATTTGAGAAAATTATCTTTGAGGCAATATCTGCATTTGGAACTGTTGGACTTTCGATGGGCATAACGGATAAGTTATCTAGTGCAGGACAAATAATAATTATTCTACTAATGTATTTAGGAAGAGTAGGACCATTAACCTTAATGTTTGCGATTTCTGAAACAAAAGATAGATCTTTCTTTACATATACTGAAGAAAAGATTAGTATTGGTTAAATTGTTTAGTGTTTTAAAAATTGTTATTTTAACCGAAAAGGAGAATAAATATGGCAAAATTTGCAGTTATAGGACTCGGTAAATTCGGGATGACTGTTGCTACAACTCTTTTTGAAAGAGGAGCAGAAGTTATTGCAATAGATACAGACAAATCTCTGGTGGATGAGATAAACAATCAGGTTAGTGTTGCGATAAATCTAAATAGTACAGATGAGAAAGCTTTAAAGATGAACAGAATCCAAGACGTTGATGCTGTAATTTTGGCGATTGGAAATAATATTGAAGTTAGTGTTCTAACAACTGTAATATTAAAAAAACTTGGAGTTAGCAATATTCATGCTAAAGTCGATAGTAAAGTCCATGCCAGAATTCTCGAACTGTTGGGAATTCACAACATAATTTTCCCGGAAGAGCAAATAGGAAGGCAATTAGCAAATACGCTAATTGCAAGTAATATTATCGATTATATGGAAATTTCCAGTGGGCACAGCATTGTGGAAATAATTGTTCCTGATGAATGGGTAGGGAAAACGCTTCAACAACTAGCACTTCCAACCAAGAAAGGTGTAAATATCATTGCGATAAAATATACAACACAAAGTGTAACCGAAGATGGAGAAAATATAATTAAGAACGAGATAAATGATCTGCCTGGAGCAAATGACATTATTAACGAAGAGGATGTCATGGTCTTGATAGGTCCAAAAGCCAGAATTGATAAATTAATTGAAGAAACAAATAAAAAAGGATAGAATTATGAAATTATTATTTACAAAGAAAATCAGATTACTATTATCAATAATTTTTGTAATTACCTTACTGCAATCAGGTATAATTTTGCACCTGCTTAATAATCCCAACAGCTATTTTCAAATGAAACTTGATATTATTAACACTATTTATGTAGGAATATTTGTGCAGTTAATAATAGTACTTTTTATCATTTTTTATATACCAATATACCTTCATAAAGCTTTTTCTGAAATCAATAATATTATTAAGGATGTTTCCAATGGAGTTTATAATATAGACGTCGACTTAAGTAGTTACAAAACGTCATTTGATAAAGAATTCTTTGCAGTAATTAATTTACTAGTAGATATGTCTAAAGCGATTTTAACCTTCGATAATCTTAAAAAAGATAAAATTGTAGAACAGCACAATCGTATTGTTTCCATCTTAAACCTAACAGAAGATGGATTTTTGATCTTTGATATCAAAGGTAATTTCGTATACATCAACGATAATGTAACAAATACATTTGCAACATTTGAGGATAAATCAAACATACTTGAAGATAAATTTCCTCCAGAAATTGAGAATAATGTAAAAAAATATGCTCAAAATTTACTTAGTTCTAAGACAAAACAAGAGCCTCAACAGTTCTTTGTACCATCAATGAAGCGGCACATAGTTCTAAATAGTGCCTTGATTCGTGATCCGGCTGGGAAACCTACAGGAGCAATAATTTCTATGAATAATCTTACAAAGATCAAACGCAACAAGGAAGATGAAGAAGATCAATCTTAGTTTATGAAATTGGTTTATAAAAACAAGGATCAAGAACGAATAGATAAGTATATCTCCAGACAAGATATCAAAGAGTTATATTCAAGATCTTACATTGATAAATTGATAAAAAATAGATCAATAAAAGTAAATGAGGAAGCAATAAAAAAAAACTATCTCCTCTCTTATGATGACATTATTACTATTGATTTACCAGCTCCACTAAAAAAAGATATCGAACCACAAAATATACCTTTAGAAATAATATGGGAAGATGATGATGTAGTGCTTGTGAACAAACCAGCCGGATTGGTGATCCATCCCGGAGCAGGTGTACAGAAAGGAACACTCGCAAATGCTTTGATGTTCCATTATCAAAACAACCTTTCTGCAAAACATGACGCTCTGAGACCGGGCATTGTCCACAGACTGGATAAAGATACTAGTGGATTAGTAATTGTTGCTAAAAATGATAAAGTTCACTCACTTCTAACCAGCATGTTTCAAAACAGAGAAATAAAAAAAACCTATCTGGCCTTAACAATTGGTATTCCAGTTAAGCCAGAGAATACAATAAAAACCAGAATTGGGAGAAGTAAAAGAGATCGAGTAAAAATGGCAGTTACTGATGTTGGTAAGGAAGCTGTTACACATTATAAAATAATTAAACAATTCGATTTTTTCTCTCTGGTTGAAATAGAACTTCAAACAGGCAGAACTCATCAAATAAGAGTTCATTTTTCTCATATTAATTGCCCGATATTGGGCGATAGAACCTATTCAACTTTGAAAAGAACGCTCAACATTGTACCATTTCATTATCAAAAAAAAGTTAAATATCTTCTTGCAAATCATCTTAAAAGGCAAGCTCTACATGCCTATAAATTGGAATTTAAACACCCTGTCACAAATGAACTGATCAGTCAGAAAGCGCCTATCCCTGAAGATTTTAATTATACCTTAGACTGGTTAAATAAGTATTTCATTACTGAATAATATGTTGTATCTGCCTTTAACTGATTCCGTGTAAAATCTTTACTTTATAAATAATATTGTTTCTCTTTACAAATAGTATCTCAGTATAAAATTATTCCAACAAGGTCATAATTATTGACAAAAAGACTTACTCAATTTGATTAAACACCATTATTGGTCAAGGAGGTTTGATGATTTGCAAAAACAAGAATACCAACCAGGAAAACTGCAACTGCACATATCCTTGTTCAAGAAAAGGAATGTGCTGTGAATGCATCCGCTATCATCGTTCCATGGAAGAACTTCCTGCTTGTTATTTTCCTGATGATTATGAAAAAGCTTACGACCGTTCAATAGCTAATTATATTGAATTAAAGCAGCAGGGTAAAATTTGATGACATTGATAAAGCCTTTAATCTTCATACTAGTTAACATGTTGGCTGGGTTTCTTTATTTATTTGCAATTAAAGTTTTTTTGTTCATACCTTCCAGGGAAAAAAAGATCTTTGGTAAACATCTTCCCTTAACTCCTGCTTTTGTTTATCGGAAAAAGATATGGCTGCTGCAAAAGATCACAAGCTTGGTAAATGATTATATTCGTGAAACTAAAGATGAAAGCAAGGAATCACGTATCTCACAGTGGGAACAAAAGATGTTTCAAAAATCATGGGATAAAATTAACTTCATGGATAACATGACCCTACTACCCAAATCTTTTATTAACAGTATTAAAAATTTCCTCGCAACTATTATTTATGAATTAACAAAGCACTTTTTAAGAACTTTCGTTCCATATATACTGGAAAAATATGAGGTTAACCGATATCTTGAAATACTGGATATGAAGCTTGATATTGATATAGTAAAATTGTATTTTAATAAATACATATATAAGTATGTTCTAATTTTTGTATTGAGTATTCATTTTCTGATCGGGCTCGGTAATATGCTAATCTACTTGTGTATTAGATAGGTGAAAAAATGAAGAGATATATTGTAATAATTATATTAATACTGATGATCATTGCTTTGGTCATCTATCCCAAGTTAAATCAAAAAAGACAGATCCCGCAAAGCCTTAAACAGAGAGATCAATTTGAAGATAATATATCCAACCGTAACAAAGATGAACTTCTTGAAGGCAGGCGTGAGGAAGTTTATTCTTCCAGAAAAAATGCTATCACAAATGCAACAGAAATTGTAGAACCTGCAGTTGTTAGTGTTAATGTGATCAAAACACAGATAGTCAGGCGCAGACACAGTTTCTTTTTTGGATTTTATGATGATGTACCATATAGTATTCAAGGAATTGGTTCTGGGGTGATCTTTTCAAATGATGGCTTTATTATAACTAATGCTCACGTAGTTGAAGGAGCAACCGAGATCAAAGTTATTCTTGCAGATACCAGACAATTTGATGCAGAGGTAATTGGTGTAGATAGAAGTCATGACATTGCAGTGATCAAAATAGAAGGTGAAGATCTCCCATACGCAGCATTCGGAAACTCTGATGATCTGATAATCGGGGAGTGGGCAATTGCAGTTGGAAATCCTTACGGTTATTTGATCAAAGACAGCAAACCAAGTGTTTCTGTCGGTGTAATATCAGCGCTAAATCGTGATTTTGCAGAGAATAAGGATGGGAAGATCTATAGACACATGGTGCAAACAGATGCTGCTATAAATCAGGGGAACAGTGGAGGCCCGCTTGTAAATATTTTTGGTGAGATCATCGCGATCAACACATTTATTTTTTCTGAATCAGGAGGAAATATAGGTATTGGTTTTGCGATACCTGTAAATACTGTAAAAAAATCTGCTAGAGAATTAATTGAATTTGGTAAAATACGCCAAATCTGGTTTGGGTTCAAAGTCCAGGAGATCAATCCTCTGATCGCTTCATATTTAAAACTTAAAAATCTTGACGGAGTTTTGGTAAATTATATTGAAAAAAATAGTCCTGCCTATCAAGCGGGACTACAAGAAGGGGACATAATAAAAGAAATTAATAAGAATATGATAAAAGATACTCGTGATGCTGAATTGGCAGTATCAGACATATCAGTTGATGACAGAATTGAGATAAAATTGATCAGAGATAAGGACGAAATAATAATAAACTTAAAAGCAATAGAATATAAATAAGTTGGTTTAGGAGAAATAATGCAAAAAAGTATTAATTTGCTGATAACATTATTGGCAATTTTAGCTATTACAAGTTGTAATGCAGCAAAAAAAAATCAAGGTAAGGGCAAATTAGAGAGGAATAACAACCATATCGTAGCCTTGGGAACAATAGTGATCAAACTAGAGGAAACCGGTGAGATTCAGCCTATCAGGGAAATAGAACAAAAATCTCAGGTCAGCGGCAAACTTGTTAACTTTTTTATTGCTGAGGGTGATTATCTGCAAAAAGGGGATTTGATAGCAGAGATCGAACCCGATTATAATCAAGCTGATGCAATTCAAAGAATTAACAGTAATTTAAAACTGGCAGAAATAGAGCTGGAAAATACTGAAAGTAAATATAATAAAAGAAAAAAATTGTTTGATGAAAATTTTATTTCTGAATCAGAGCTTGATAATTATCATGATGCTTACATTACAGCCCAGATCAATTATAAATCAGCCTTAAAACAATATGAACTTATTAAGGAGATCGAATCAGAAAATAACCTTTCCAAGTTATATTCAACTGCTTCAGGGACTATTATCCAGAAACCAGTAGAAGAGGGAGAGATGGTTGTATCAAGCTCCGGATCTTATTCAGCTGGTACAGTAATACTCAAACTTGCAGATCTGAGTAGAATGATCGTAAAAACCAAGATCAATGAAGTCGATATATCTAAAATAGAAGTTGGAATGAAAGTTGATATCCAGGTCGATGCCTATCCATATGATAAGTTTAATGGTATTATCACAAAAATTGCTGCTATGGCTATAGATTATAATAACGTAAAAGTCTTTCCGGTGGAAATTGAACTTGAAGAAGTAGATAAAAAACTTAAACCTGGTATGACAGCAAATATCACTATAATTGGGGAAGAAAGGAAAGATATCGTAGTAATTCCGATTCGATGTATATTTTCTGACGACAGTGGAAATGATATTGTCTACAAAGTCCAAAATGATACAATTGGTACCGGAACAATGATCAAAACAGGAATTAACAATTTTCAGGAAGTTGAGATCATCGAAGGCTTGGCTGTTGGAGATACAATTTCTACCAAACAACCCAAGTCCAAAACTGATGTCGATATGGATATCAGATTTAATTAACTCAGTCAAATTTTAGAATAAAGTTTAACATGATACTAATATCTTTCTTAAGGAGGAAAACGTGTATAAAACGATTTTTATTAGTATATTCTTTATTCTGATGTGTCATTTAAATGCCCAAAAACTGATAAAACACATAGATATTGTAAAAACTGCAGATAATATAACAGATATTTATCAAAATGAAAACACAGGTGAAATTTTCCGGCATTATTCCAATAAAATGGATCTTAAGCTGGGACTTGTAAGTGAACTTCTGGAGGAGAACGTTCAGGAAGGTATTATTTGGGAGAATGGAAAGAAAGTACCATTTTCTAAAGGAGAACATCTGCTGGCTTCGAATAATGATTATATACTTACAATTAAAAATACCTGGGATACAAATAAAGAGATATTTGTTAATGAAGTAAGAAAGTACACTATTATCGGCAGAGCTTTGTTAGAGGCTGATGCAAAATTGAAGGTTCCTAAAGACCATGAAATCACCATGCTAATAACGGTAATTTTATTATCATAGATTTTTCAGAAAATTTTGGTACGAATTTCAAAATTTATTCAGACAACATGGAATTATTAGCAGAATTTAAACCTTTCCTTTTAGGTTATAAAAATATTCAGTTTGCTGAAGATAATGGCATTCTCATTGCCGTTGCGTATCCAACAAAAACACATCATAGCAATAAACTAAAAATGTATTTCATCAATACTAATAATGGTAATCTCATAAGTGAAAAAGAAATATATGATAACTTTTCAACATCCGAGATCTTTGCATTAGATAATCTCTTTATCCTCTATGGTGAAGGTTGGATAAATGCGTTTGATGCAAAGGGTAACCTGAAATGGGATAGAACGTTTGATAAACCAATTTCAGTATTTGAAGATAATGAAAGCAAACTCATTTACATTGTAAGTAAAAGTAAAATATTCTGTTTGAAGAAAAAGAATGGTCGTACTAAGTGGATAAAAAAAATATCTGATTTTTATGAGTTGAATATTGATAAAATGTTGAAAAGTGTCGTTAAAATTACTGTCGTGCCGATGGGAATATATCGATTATTTGACGGTTCTGAGATCGGAGTAGTGGTGGGTCAAATGAAAGGAACAATAGGTGAAAGCAATTTAAAACATCAAATAATACTCCTAAGATTAGACAAAAAGGGAAAGTTTTTAGGTACTGTTGACCTGGCAGTAAAAAGCGTTGTATTTAAACTTATCTCAGAAAACGGGACATTTAAAATAATCACTGATGATCAGGTTAACACATATTCAAAGTAAATATTAACCTATAATAATTTCCTTAAAATACCGGTTTCTCGATCAAGAATATTTGTTTCAACACCAGCTTCAGAAAGCATTTCCTGTGCAAGTTTATCATCATATGGTTCCGTTATATAGATAGTTTTGATCTCAGCATTGATCAATATCTTAGAACAAATAACGCAAGGTTGATTAGTACAATAAAGAGAAGCATTTCGAATGAAAGAACCATTAATAGCAGCTTGGATCACCGCATTTTGTTCTGCATGAACACCTCTGCACAATTCATGTCTAACACCGGAAGGAACGTCTAGTTGTTCTCGTAAACATCCGGTTTCCGAGCAATGTCTGATATGTTTTGGTGCACCATTGTATCCGGAAGAAACAATCTGATTAGCTAAAACAATGATTGCTCCTACTTTTCTTCGCAGACAGGTCGAGCGGCGGCTTGCTAAATATGCCATTTCAATAAAATATTGATGCCAATTAGGTCTATTTTTCATTTTCCCTCTTTTTTTTAATTTTTTCATTGCGAATGAGTTCTGCTTGTGATTTCCTCAAATAATACGGTTCCAGTGATGATATTTGATTAAAATCATATTCTGGGATTTCCCTTTCTAAAACAATACTGATCAGAGTTGAGGCTAAAGGAACATTTTGATGCTCTTGACAAAAGAGGAAGTCTATTCCATTATCTAAAATTTCCTGTTTATATAACTTACCGCCATCTCCTACAATGATTACTGGTACATCAATCATACTTAAAAACTGTTTTGGAGTTGAATTCCTTGCTGCAATCAGTACCTGCATTTCTGGTGTAAATAGTGCAGCATAAACTTCAGACATCTTAGCATCGATGATTGTGAGTATATTTCTGTGAGTAGGTATAACATTGTGAGCAAGCATTTCTAACGTATTGATCGGTTCTAACGGAATTTCATTTGCTAAACAAATGCCCTTTGCAGTTGCAAGTCCAATCCGAATACTTGTAAAAGAACCCGGACCATTGGCTAAGGTTACAAGGTTAATCTCAGAAATATCTAATTTTGAATTTTTAAGTCCGGCCTCTATTTGCGGTAAAAGTCTTTCAGAATGAGTAGTTTTAATATCCAGATGGTTAATATAAGAAATATGATCAGCTTTATAAATAGCAATACTTCCTGAAGTTGAGGTTGTGCTCAAAGCAAGAATATTCAAATTTATTCTCCTTCATTAATTTCGAATACAAATTTGAATAGAAATAGTAATAGTCAAGCAAGAAATTAAAGTGTTTTTTCAATAACTGAAATATAAAGACATATGAAAAAAATCTTTTAAAATTAACTTTACTTGCTGACTTGAAAAATACAATTTGTTCCTTAGATTTTTGATGGAGATATAATGAAGAAATCGCTGCAGAGTAAGCTAGAATTTTTCTTTTTTAAGGGTTTTATTAAATGTTTTAAAGTAATTCCATATCAAGTTGTTCGAGCTTTCCTGGCAAATATCTTTGTTATCGGAGCTAGAATTTTTAATATCCGTTATGCTCTCGCAAAAAAACAATTAAAGCTTGTATATCCAGAGAAATCGAATAGAGAAATCAAAAAAATAATTAATCAAATGTATTATCATATGGGTATTACTACTGCTGAAACATATTTTGGAAATAAAGAGGAACTTTTTAAAACTTGCGAAATTAGAGGATGGGACAATCTGAAAAAAGCGGTTGAAAGAGGACAAGGCGTTATTTTAGTTACCGGCCATCTGGGAAATTGGGAACTGGCCGGCAGGTATATCGCAGCAAATATTGATATGGCTGTTGTGGGGAAAAAACAAAGAAATCGATATTTTGATGAATACACAAATGCATTGAGATTACAAGATAATATAATAGTGATCAGAAAGAAGAATGCATTAAAACCAATCTTGAAGCTGCTGAAAGAGGGTTATATCATTAGTCTATTGATGGATCAAAATGCCGGGAAAAATGGAATCTTAACTGATTTTTTAGGATATGAAGCGTCAACTTTTGTAGGTGCTGCAAAGATATCTATCAAAACAGGATGTCCGATTGTACCAGCTTATGCAATCAGAAAAAAAGATGGAAGCCATATCTTTATATGTGAAGAAATCATCGAATCACAAGCATATAACAATAACTTAGAAGATATAAAAAAATTAACAGAGATTGTCTCAAAAACAATTGAAAAACATATACATCAGTATCCTCATTTATGGTTTTGGGTGCATAAGCGTTGGAAAGGAAGCGGGAAAGCAAGGCAGATATAATGCTTTACAATGAAAATAACTCATACAAAATTGCAGATAGGAGTTTTGCATGAATAAGATATTCTTGATTTTGATGCTAGTGGGTTTTTCCGTCTTGAGTTCCGTTGAATACAATGAGGGTACTGGTAAAAATATTAAACCGGCAGTTCGCGACTCCTTGTTCTATTACCATACAAATTCAGATGATCAACACTGGTATGGAAGCAGCAGTTGGGCAGTTAAATTTGAATTTAATGAATACTATGCCGGAATGGATTCTCTTACATTTTCTGTTGATGGTGCATATATTTATCTGCCCGGAACAAACGGCTCCGATCCAATGGAGATCAGACTATGTCAAGACAGCTACAACCAACCTCTTACAGAACCGGAAGATGTATTATTTTCTCAATCTGTAGCTGCGGCAGACCTTCAATATCAAGACTGGAATTTTATCCCTTTTTCACAATCATTTACAGATACGACTTTATGGCTGCTAGTTGATTATCCTACCAATCAGACAAATCAATTCATTTCCGCTTCCAACTGTGGAGGTTCACAGAGCTATATTCCCATAGATGGTTACTATTACAGCATGTATAGTATGAGTTATAATTCAGAATTCCTGTTTAGTATATCAGGAAGTTTTCAAACTGAAGGAACTGATCTTGATTTGATCTCTGTAGAATGGGAAGGTGATATCAGCCCGGGAAGTTCTATTCATCCCAAATTCACAATTAAAAATAATTCAAATTATCAGGTTAGTAATAGTTACATCATTATTCAGCTGGAAGACCCTACCGAAATATATGATCTGTTTTATTCAGCAGACAGCACAGTTTGCTCTCGTATATATCTGCCCACAATAAATAGTAACGAAACAAAGATCATTGCAACAAGTGACAGTCTTGTGTATTATCTTCCGGACAGGTCTGCTCAATTCAGAGCTGTGGCAGAACTTTTTTGTGAAACAGATAGTCTGACCCAGAATAATATCTGTGAAGATGAATTTAATGTGTACAATGAAACATTAGAAAATGTAATGCTAGAGAATGCCGTTCAGTTGGATGATCAAAACTCAAATAATGTCTGGTTGGCACAGGATAGCATCCTTGATACTTCAAATTCCATTGTAATAAATTATTTTGCAGATTTCAATAATCAACCATTTTATACTGAAGATTCTTATTTAAGGTATAGTTTTTATGATCTTATGGGATTCCCGACTACTATTTTTAACGGTGACGATAGAATACTTGGCTACACTTCCAATTATAATTCAGAGTTGGAAGAGCTTTATAATTCTGCTTTTTCAAATCCTAACACTTTCATTCAGTCCGATTCATTATTTGCTTACACGAATGAGCAGAACAATGTATCCTTCCATTACCTATTAAACAGTTCAGGTACTTTACTATTTGAAGATTTCATAAATGAATTAACAGTATTCGTTGGAATTATTGAGAATGTAATTGATGAGCCGGGTATTCCCAGTGGATTCGTGATACCGGTATTTAGAGCGCTTTTGGGCGATAATAGTGCAGCTCAATTATTAACTGGTGATGAAATTTCAGATTCTGTTAATTTTAATATGAATGATTATTCTATTATTACTCAGGATCAGGATAATTGTGAAGTAGTACTTTGGCTGCAAAACAATATTTCAAAAGAAATTTATTATGTTGACACACTGCCATTTACCCTGTTTCAACCTGGCTTAGTTAATGCAGTTGAGACAAATATTCCAACTACAAATTATAAGTTTATAAGTTTTCCTAATCCAGCAAAATTATCGGAAGGTTTGAATATACAATTTTCGGTCAATAATACTTTGCAAAGCGTGGAATTAAAAATCCATAATATCAGAGGACAACTTGTTAAAACTATAGTACAGGAAGTTTCTTCAAAAAGCACAACTTTTGTTTGGGATGGTACTGACAACAAAAATAAAAATGTGAGTAGCGGAATTTACTTAATGCAGATCAAGGCAAATATTAACGGTAAGAAAGTGAAATTTTATAAAAAAGCACTAATGGTAAAATAAATATGAAAAAAATAAATATATTTAATAAGAAATATACAGAGTTGACCGGCTGTATTCATAATCATACTCAGTATTCATTTGATTCAAAAGCAAAACTTAAGACCATAGTTAAAGCAGCTGAAAAGAACGGACTAGATTATATAACAATAAATGATCACCGAACTTGCGCCGTCCTTGATGATCAGGTAATTAATAATAATAAAGATATGATGATAATAATCGGTTGTGAAATAAATGATCCTGACAATAATAACCACCTGCTCGTCTTTAATTCTGATAAGATCATTATTGGAGAAAGTGCGAAAACATATATTGACTATTATTCCGGAACTGAAGCTGTCACCTTTATTGCTCATCCCTTAGAAAACAGAGCATCCAAACGTTTCCGAAAATACATTTGGACGGATTTAAAGGTAGACAGTTTTGACGGTATCGAAATATGGAATTATCTTTCTGAGTGGATCGGGAAATTAAATCCGCTGCTAAATGGCATTTGGCTCATTTTATTCCCAACTCTATTTGTTAAAAAACCACTTTCTAAAGTCATGAAATATTGGGATGATCTTAATAAAGCAGGGAAAAGAAGATCTGCTATTGGTAGTGTAGATGCACATGCGGGAAGTGTTAAAAAATGCGGTATTAAATTATCCTTTTTATCGCATAATGCACTTTTCAAGTCAATCCGAACAAATGTTTTGATTCCTGAACCTTCATTAATTTCTCAGAAAAATATACTAACTGCCTTAAAGAATGGTAACAGTTATATAGTGAACTATAAAATTGGAGAACCGTATAATTTCTATGCCGGAATTGCTTCTGAAGATGGCGGTAATGCGACTTTCGGGCAGGAAATCAAATACACTAAAGGCATGAAATATTACTTCAGATTACCAAAAATAGCTAGAGTTAAATTATTTAAAGATGGAAAAAAAATTGCTTCTAAACTTGACGAGAAAGGTGAATTCATTATTGAACAAAATGGAAACTACAGATTGGAAATTTACAGATTTGGTTTTGGCTGGATTTTTACAAATAACATATATGTAACTAAGGAAGGTTCTTATGAGCAGTAAAATATTTGTTAAAGAGTTAAAAGATCATTTGAATAAAGAGATCATCAGCAGCTTTTTAGTAACAGAAAAGATATTGCGCGAAGGAGCAAAAGATTTTTTCATCAGGTTAAAGCTAGCTGATAATACTGGATCAGTAGTTGGTAATGTTTGGAATAATGCTCAGGCTATTGCCGAGAAGTTTGAGGAAGGTGATGTCGTACAGGTAAAAGGTTTCATAATTACTTATAAAGCACAATTGCAGATCACAGTAAATAAAATAACAAAAATACCTCCGGAAGAATATGATCTCCAGGAATATTTAGAAACTTCATCAAAAGACATGAATAAACTTTCTGATAAATTATTTCAATATATTGATAAAGTCAAAAATAAATATTTAAATCAGTTACTAACAACGATCTTCGAGGATAAGGAATTTTATACAAAATTTACTCAAGCTCCGGCAGCTAAAAGTTGGCATCATAATTATATAGGCGGTTTGCTTGAACACACTATAACAGTTACCGGATTATGTGATTACGCTTCTCATACCTACAATGCAGACAAGGATCTGTTATTAACCGGAGCTATCCTGCATGATATTGGAAAAGTTTTCGAATATCGTGTTATACCTAATATAGAATTCACTCCGGAAGGAAGACTTGTCGGACATATCCCGTTGGGTGATAATTTCGTTGCAGATAAAGTCAAAGGGATTAATAATTTCCCGCAAGATCTACTGATGAAACTTCGTCACTTGATCTTAGCACATCATGGTGAATACGAAAAGGCTTCTGCCAGACTTCCTCAAACTTTGGAAGCGACCATATTACACCAAGCAGATAACTTTGATGCACAATCCATTGGAGTACAACAGCTTAAAGATGCGGTAACAGATGACAATGCTGTCTGGACAGAGTTCGACAGATTAAATTCCAGATATTACTATATTAAATAACATGTTTCAAACTTCAGTATTAGCTAGCGGCAGCAAAGGTAATTCCATACTAATAAGAACAGAGAGAACTAAATTATTAATTGATGCCGGTCTTAGTGGTAAGAAGATCTTCGAATTTATCCAATCTATAAAACTTGATATAAATAAACTGCAGGGAGTCGTCGCAAGCCACGAACATAGTGATCATATTAAGGGTGCCGGAATAATCTGCAGAAAGTTTAATATACCACTTTTTATCACAAAAAGCACTTATTCTGCCTGTAAAGATAGGATCGGTAATCTAACCAGCGGTCTTGTCTTTTTTGAAAACGGCTCAACTTTTCAAATTGGGGATATTATTGTTAGAGCTTTTCAATCATCACATGATGTGATAGATGGAAGTAATTTCACTTTTTCAAAAGTTGGTGATAAAACCAGAAAGTTATCTATTGCAACGGATCTTGGATTCAGTTCTAAATTGATGCTAAATCAGCTTGAGGATTCTACTTCAATAATTTTAGAGAGCAATCATGATATCAAAATGTTGCTTGAGGGAACCTATCCTCCGCATTTAAAGCAAAGAATTAAAAGTAATCAAGGGCATCTCTCTAACGATCAGGCTGTAGGAGTAGTATCGAAAGTCGTACATCAGGGCTTAAAAAATATTATTCTTGCCCATTTAAGCGAAGAAAATAATCTTCCGGAAAAAGCTGAACAGTTGATGAGGGATTATTTGAATAGTATTAATCATGAAGTTGAACTTATAGTGGCATCTCAATATAAATCTACAAAATTGATTGATGTTTAATTTTCAAATTAAAGGATTAAAATGTTCATAACAGTACTTCTATTGCTCTTAGGTTTCATTATCCTGATAAAAGGGGCAGATTTTTTAGTTGATGGCGCATCATCATTGGCGAAAAAGCTCTCTGTATCGGAAATGGCTATTGGACTCACAATTGTGGCTTTCGGTACATCAGCTCCGGAATTAATTGTTAATGTTTTTGCCAGTCTGGGTGGACATCATGAGATCACTTTTGGTAATATCCTGGGCAGCAATATCTTCAATATCCTGGTTGTACTTGGAACTGCAGGGATTTTCTCAACTATATCCGTTCATAGAGCTACAGTTCTCAAAGAAATACCTTTCTTATTGATCGCAACACTGCTTGTATTTGGTTTAGCTGTTTGGAATTTCGATCTGGCTCTGTTTGACAGCATAGTACTTTTACTATTCTTAATAATATTTTTTATCTATGTCATATTTTTTTTAAAAGCAAATCCTCTACTCAGTCCGGATATTAAAGATCGAAATTATTTAATGATTTTTATTATGCTCATCTCCGGAGTAATCGGATTATTTTATGGCGGTAAATTTGTTGTGGATAATTCAATAATAATCGCCAAACACTTTAATGTGAGTGAAAAATTCATTGGTCTAACAATTGTAGCTTTAGGTACTTCGCTACCTGAGCTTGTAACCTCAATAATTGCCATCACTAAAGGCAGAAATGATCTGGCAATAGGTAATGTTATCGGTTCTAACCTTTTTAACATTTTACTTGTCCTGGGTGTCAGTTCACTTATTACTCCAATAGCTTACGACCTTTCCTTTAATGTAGATTTTATTGTGCTTTCCAGTGTAACAATAATTTTGTTTATCGCTCTTTTTCTCGGTAAAGAGCATAAACTTTCTAAATCAGTTTCTGTTATCTTCGTATTTTTATATGTGATCTATATCATTTTCTTATTTTACCGACAGTAGTTAAATTAATTGTTAATGAGGAGTATTCCATGAGTAATAAAATTAATGAAGAGAAAGTAAAAGAAATTTGGAGTTACTTTAAAAAAACTCAACCGGTCTATCTAGCAACTTCAGATAAAAGTAATCCCAGAGTCAGACCCGTAACTCTTATTTATTTCAAACACAAATTTTGGGTAGCAACAGGTTCTGAAGATGCTAAAATGGCGCAAATTAAAAGTAATAGTAATTTTGAGTTCTGTTATTCAATTACAGATGGTAAGGATATGGGGTACATCAGAGGTTCAGGAAAGATCGATACCGTTACAGAAATCAAGACAAAGAAAGAGCTATTAGAAAACATTGAGTTTATTCAATATTTTTGGAAAGATCCTGCGGATCAGGGTTATACATTGTTAAAATTGAATATTTAAAAATTGGAGAGATGATAGCGATAAAATATGCAAATTTAGAACAATAAATTGGTTACATTTACAAAAACAGGAGCAAATTATGAAAATCAGAGCCATAATTTTAATTTCAATAATCAGCCTTACTTTTAACGGATGCGACATTTTTAACACTACCTTCAATGATCTGGAAAATGCCAGATTGTACGAGGCAAATACATTCACAGAAGCGCCAGTTCCTGCCTCATTGAAGATCATGACCTGGAACATCAAGTTCGGAGGTGCACGAATTGACTTTTTCTTTGATGGGTGGGGTGATGAAGTTTTAATGACTGAAGATGTGGTAATTGAAAATACTCAGAATATTGCAGATTATTTAAATGAAGTTGATCCTGACATTGTTTTATTACAAGAATTGGATATTGATAGTAAACGCAGTGCTTATGTAGATCAGCTGCAATATTTATTAAACGCTACTGCTTTAAATTATGGTGCTTATGCTTCCCAATGGAAAGCAGACTTCATACCCAGCGATGGATTGGGGAGAATGAATTCCGGGAATGCAATTTTGAGTAAATGGGAAATTACTGACGCTATAAGAATTGCACTTCCCTTGATAGATCAGGATGGCTTAACTCAATATTTCTATCTTCGCAGGAACATCTTGAAAACTAAGATCCAAATAGGGACTGAGCAATTACAAGTTTTAAATATTCATGCTGCCGCATATTCTAAAGATGGCACGAAAAAAGAACAGATCGATATTTACAAAGGTATCTTAGACGGATTGAACTCAGAAGGATTGCTCTTTGTTGCCGGTGGTGATTTCAATGCCATTCCCCCAAATGCTGTAAACATTATTGGTCTTGACTTTCCTGACAGACCGGAAGGGCTTTCGGAGGACTTTGAAGTTGAGGATTATGATACAAATGATCTGGTAGAATTCTATGCAGATTATCATCCGGATCTTCCAGCTGAAGATTATATACTTTTCGAAGAAGAGGGGGATTATTTCAGTCCTTATTATACCCATTCAATCTATATTAATCTTCCTCAGGAGAATAATTACGATCCGGAGTTAAGTGATATTGATTGGAACCGGAAGCTGGACTATTTATTTACAAATAACGAAACAGGTTTTATTGCCAACTCTGACTCTACCCATCAAGATACAAGACAACTTTCTGATCATTGCCCGGTAACTGTGGAATTGGAGTGGTAATATGAAAAAATATATCTTTTTACTTTTATCAGTTATTCTCGTAATGAATTTAACTGCAGATACCAGTATTTGGTCGAAAGGAAAACCTGATGTTTTACCGCAGGGCAGATTAGAAGTAGGTGTTTTCCAGGAACTCAGTTATGGATTTAATGAAACAACAGAATTCTCTACTAATGCTCTTGCTAATTTTGTGATGCCTAATTTCACTATAAAAAAATTCTGGAAGAATATCGAGGGTTGGAAATTTTCTTCCAAACATAGTCTGATATATCCCACATTATTACTGAATCTCATTGCCAAAGAAGGTGCTTTTGGAATTTTACCTGATAATTCTAAGATTCCTCAGATATTTGTATTGAGTAATCAATTTATGCTGTCATACAGTTATAATAAACACCTTAATGTTATTCCCAAGATCGGATTTTCTGTTGCTTTAATTAGTGGTGAGAGTGATTTCCCGACCCTTGATATGCCGATTGTATACAATAGAACTTCTGTTTATCATGAAAAAAGGATGTTCAATATCGGCATAGATATCAGAGGAGATGTTATACCAAAACTTGAATATTTAGTTGATCTTGATAAATTCATCTTGGATAAAGATTATTGCAAATATTCTTATGAACATAAAGCGATGCTGATTTGGAAGATCAATCGTAAATTTGCTCTCTCCGGAGGCTATAAACTTTGCTACTCAGATTATCCTTCCAGATTGCAGAGACATACTGATATCATACCGTTGTTGGATTTCCAGGTAGGTTTTCATTGATATTGACGAAAAATATTAACAATTAATCTGGCTCAAAATTTGCGTTATTATTAATAAAACTAATAAGTTATGAGGTTAAATATGAAGAAACTGATCACTTTAATATTGATAATTTTATCGTTATCTCTGCGGGCAGCGGTAATTGAAAAAACTTTTCACTTCAGCGATTTTACAATATCACAAATTGACGAATATCAAACAATAAGTTTTAAGAATACGCAGCAACAAGCAAGGACCGGAGAACCAGTTCTACCATATTCTTCTCTAGCCCTTTTGCTGCCGCCCGGACATATCGCGGAATCAATTCAAATAATTGGATTAAATGAGATTCAACTTCCAGATACTTATCAACTTTATCCCAAACAACAGGTGAGACCCGTTTCACTGCCAAATTCGAATAAATTTAGCAAAAATTTATCAATTTACAATTCCTCCTCGAAATATCCTCAGCAACTACATGGTGAATTGATAACTCAGAATTTACATGGCTATTCTATCGCTTTATCTACTTTTACTCTTGTAAACTACATTCCTCTGTCAGGACAGCTTTCTTATTATGAAGATATTAGAATTATAATTAATACAAAACCGGATATCAATGCTGAAAACGCTCTAAAAAATTTACAATCCAAGGGATATGTCTTAAATAAAGTGAAAATTAATGTGCAAAATCCTGAAATGATAGTTCATTATCCCAATATTCAAACTCGGGAAGGTGAGTACGAATTAATGATAATTGCACCTGAACAATTTGAAAATGACTTTGCTGAAATGCGGGAAGTCTATTTAAAACAAGGCTTGATCTCAGAAGTGAAAACAGTGGAATCGATATATTCTGAAATACCGGGGCAAGATCAACCTGAAAAGATCAGAAATTATATAATCCAGGAATATCAGGATCATGATATTGAGTATGTACTTTTAGCCGGTGATGTGGAACACATTCCTTACAGAGGGCTTTACTGTACAGTTGACTCCGGCGGCGGCTATGAAGATAACGATATCCCGTCTGATCTATATTTTTCTGCATTGGATGGAAACTGGAATAATGATGGTGACAATAACTGGGGTGAAATAGGTGAAGATGATCTACTTCCGGAAGTAGCTGTGGCCAGATTCTCTTTCAGCACATCTGCTGAACTTAATAATATGCTGAATAAAACGATTAATTATCAAACTCAGCCTGTATTGGGTGAACTCAGGGATCCGCTGATGGCCGGTGAAGCTATGTACGATAATCCCCAAACTTGGGGAGCTGATTATTTGGATATGGTTATAGGCTTTCATGATGAGAACGGATATGAAACATCAGGGATTCCCAACGAACATAATATTACTACAATGTATGATCGGGATTTAGGTTCTTGGTCTGCTTCAGAACTTATTTTTGAGATAAATCAGGGACATTCCTTCATTCATCATGCCGGACATGCAAACTATGAATATGCGATGAGACTGATCAATTCCGATATTACAAATGCTAATTTCAATCAGGTGAATGGAATTGATCATAATTTCACTTTTGTTTACACACACGGTTGTAATTGCGGTTCCTTTGATCATAATGACGGTATTGCAGAACGAATGATAAATATAAATAATTTTGCAGTAGCTTTTGTTGGGAATTCGCGTTATGGCTGGTTTAACGAAGGGCAAACTGAAGGACCGTCATCCCATATTCACAGGGAATTTACAGATGCACTTTATACAGATAAATATTATCGGATTGGGCGCGCACATATGGAATCTAAGACTGCTACGGCTCCTTGGGTAACAGCTCCGGGGCAATGGGAAGAAGGTGCGCTGCGCTGGTGTTTCTACGATTGTAATGTTTTGGGCGGATCAGCACTTCCCATCTGGACAGACGAACCAATTGCTATTGAAGCCGTGTATTCTCCGGTGATAACTATTGGTACTTCTTCTTTTGAAGTTGAATTAACCAGCAATAGTGATCCTGTATCAGATTTGCAATGCACCATTTTACAAAATGGAGCTTTAATAGGAACTGCCTTAACCGATGAAAACGGAATTGCCTTGATCACTTTCGATCCTGCTGCAGTAATAGTTGGTGATGCCGAGCTTTATGTAAGTGGCTACAACCGTCCTCTTCAAGAATACCAATTACAGGTAATACCTTCCGGTTATTTCGTAGCGGTATTAGACTATTCAGTAGAATCTGGAAATGATGATATGATAGAATTCGGAGAGAACTGTCTGTTAACATTAATACTTGAGGAAGTTGGTACAACAGGAGATGTACATAATGCAATGATAGAGCTATCTTCCAGTGACGAATATATTGAGATCATTGACAGTATAGAGAATGTTGGAATAATTCCGAGTGGTAGTTTAGTTGAGCTGGCAGATGCTTTCAATTTTGATGTTTCAGCAGATATCCCCGATCTGCATAATATCCATCTGAGTATTACCATAAGCTCGGATGAAGGAAGCTGGGAATCAGAATTAAATTTAACAGGTTATAACGCTGAATTAGAACTCAACAATGTAGAGATTATTGATGCTGAGAATCAAGTACTTGATCCGGGTGAAACAGTAGAATTAGCAGTGGCTTTGCATAACATTGGAGGAGCAGATATTGAGAATTTAATACCAATAATTTCTTCTTCCAACTCAAATGTGATAATAACAAATTATAATACAGTGACAGAGTCTCTTAATTCTAATGAAACTGTGGATATTCTAGTATGTTCAGTTGAGGTAAGTAATGATATTCAAATAGGTGAGATTATCAATTTCAATCTCGAAGCTGCTGCCGATAACGATTTTAATTTCTCAGAAGAATTCAATTTAGTAGTAGGCATCAGTATAGAAGATTTTGAAAGTGCTGATTTCTCTGCTTATGACTGGGAGTTTGGAGGAGAAGCGGACTGGATAATTGATGATCAGGCTTATGAAGGAGTTTATTCTGCAAGATCCGGTGATATTGGACATGATAGTTTTACCAGCTTAAATCTGAGCCTGGAAGTATCTTCGGGTGGCGAAGTAAGTTTTTGGAAAAAAATATCCACAGAATTTGAATTTGATTTTATGAGATTCTTTATCGACGATATTTTACAGGAAGAATGGTCAGGAAATTTTGATTGGAGTGAGTCGAGTTTTCCGCTTAGTGCTGGATTGCACACTCTTAGATGGGAATATGTTAAAGATACCTATGTAACCGGAGGTGATGATCGGGTATGGCTTGATTACATTATTTTTCCTCCACTTGCCGGCGAAGTTCACAGCGAGCAAGCGTTGAATATCAATGTTTCCAAATTAATCGGTAATTTCCCAAATCCATTTAAACCGTCAGGAGCTGGTCGCGGTCCTGGTACAACAATATCATTTCAGTTGAATTCACAAACCGGTGTAAATGTAGAAATAATAATATATAATATCAAAGGTCAAAAGGTTAGAACTCTTGTAAATAGAGAGTTTACAACCGGAACTCATAATGTTAACTGGAACGGTTCAGATGATCATGGTAGGTCCGTTTCTTCCGGATTATATTTCTATAGGATAAGATCACGTGGTTTGGATCAAACAAAAAAGATGATACTAATGAAATAGTTAAATTACCCTTATTTCAAGGGCATGATAAAAGCATAAACATTTTCTAAAAACAGCTCAGGCGTTTACGCTAGGAGAATCGTTCTCAAAATGACGTCATGTAGTTGGCAGAGGATCAACGGTCTTGAAATAGCTTGCTTTTTAAATAAGATCTGCAACTGTCTGTACTTCTTTTGAGCTGTTAAGCCAGCTGTGTTTGACTTCACCGACAAAAATTGTGTGATCACCACTTTTAACTTGGGTTACGATTTTACACTCGAAATTTGCTTTGGCTTCTTTCAGGATAGGAAGCTTCGCCAATCTTCCGGGAAACCATTTAACTCCAGTTTCGGCAAATTTATCAATCTCACGACCTGATTTTGAACCACAAAGTTTTGCAACTTCTGTCATTTCTATATCAGGAAAGCAAAGATTAAAGAATCTGAAATTCTGTAAACATTCATGAGAATATCTTGTGTGACCGATTGAGATCGCCAACATTGGTGGTTTTATGGAGGTTCTCATGAACCACTCAAGTGTTATCATATTGTATTTATCATCTTTATCTTTGACAATAGCTAAGGCTATTTTGGCTGGATGTTTGATCTCTTTGTTGACTTTAGAAAATTCTTCTCTCTTCATAATTACCTCATATTTAAATATTTAATGTAAAATTTCATAACTATTTAGTAATGTAAATAAAAAAATCAAACATATTACTTTAACAAAATTATATTGACTTAGCAATATCACATTTTAATTTGCCAAAAATCTTTAAGGAGTTATATATGAGGAAAATAGCAATACTTTTAATAATAATTAGTATAATGTTCTTAGGCTGTGGAAAAAAACAAACTGTTAACGAAAATGTTACGGAAGTGCTGTTCTGGCAAGCAATGGGAGGACCTCTAGGTGATGCTCTATCTGAATTAGTTAACAAATTCAATGAGACACACCCTAACATACACGTAACATCCGTAAATATGGGGAATTACACAGCACTCTCTCAAAAATTAATGGCTTCTATCCAAACCGGAAATCAACCGGATGTTGCCCAAGCTTATGAAGCCTGGATCGCTAATATGATGGAAGGTGATGTAATTGTACCAATTGAAGATTTTATCAAGAACGATCCCGATTTTACAAAAGAAAAAATGGATGATATTTTTCCGGTGTTTATTAACAGCAATACTATGAACGGAAAGCTTGTTTCCTTCCCATTCAATAAAAGTGTTAGAGTTCAATATTACAATAAAGATATTTTATTTAAAAATGATATGGATCCTAATCTACCGCCAAAAACATGGGAGGATTTTAGATATTATTGTAAAAAACTTACTAAAGACACGAATGGTGACGGAAAAATTGATCAATATGGTACCACAGTTAAGATAAGCGCCTGGCAATTTGAAAACCTCTTGCTTCAAGCCGGCGGACAGATCATGAACGAAGAAAACACTAAACCTTTGTTTAATAGTAAGGAAGGTATTCAAGCTTTAGAATATTTTACTAATATCTTAAATAAAGACAAATCTGGGTATCTTTCACCGGGTTATGAAGGGCAGAAAGACTTTACAGCACAAAGAGTTGCATTTTATGAAGATTCTAGTGTGTCAATGGCTTTTATGTTGAGGACTGGTATAAATTTTAACATGGGAATTTCGGCAATACCGGTTAAAGAAACTAAAAAAAATATTATTAGCGGCACGAATGTTGTTATTTTTAAAAACGAAAAAAATAGACAAAAGGAGAAAGCTGCCTGGGAATTTGTAAAATGGTTCACAGATACTGAACAAACAGCTAGGTGGAGTGAGTTGACGTATTATATGCCTGTACGTAAAAGTGCTATGAATGTTGAAGCATTACAACAGAGAATCGCAAGTAATCCTGAAATTGCATCGGTTTACGATCAATTGAATTACGCAACTTTCGAGCCCCAGATCAGCGAGTGGTTTGAAACCCGTAAATATATGGAAGAGCACGTGATTGAAAAAGTGATCAGAGAAATTATTTCACCGCAGGAAGCTTTGGACAATGCTGCTAAAATGATAGAAAAAAAGATAGCAAAAAGAAAATAAGAGGAAATAATGAATATAAAGATAAAATTCCCGGATGGCTCTGTAAAGGAATATCCGGAGAATATTACTCCGCTGGAAATTGCTGAAAGTATAAGTCAGGGTCTGGCAAAACAGATAATTGTAGCAAAACTTGATAAGAAAATGGTAGATCTTGATCATAAAATAAAAAACAACTGTGCGATAAAACTATTTAAATTTGAGAGCAGAGAAGGTAGGGAAGTCTATTGGCACAGTACTGCACATCTTATGGCGCAGGCTGTTAAAGAAATTTATCCGAATGTAAAAGTTACCATCGGTCCAGCTATTGAGAACGGTTTTTATTATGATTTTGATAAAGATGTTCCTTTCACCGATTCTGATCTGGAAAAAATTGAGCAGAAAATGAAAGAACTTTTGACAAGTAATGCCCAGTATATAAGAAAAGAGCTGTCCAAAAAGGAAGCAGTAAAGTTATTTTCTGAATTAAAGGAAGATTACAAAATTGAATTACTACAGGAGATTCCTGACAATGAAACAATATCGATCTATACACAAGGAGAATTTACTGATCTTTGTCGTGGACCACATATCTTGGATACAGGTAAGATCAAAGCTATTAAACTTCTAAAAACTTCTGGAGCTTACTGGCGCGGTGATTCTAGAAATAAAATGCTGCAGAGGATCTACGGAATCAGCTTTCCCTCCAAAAAAGAACTTAATAAATATCTTCATAATTTAGAAGAAGCAAAAAAGCGTGATCACCGTAAATTAGGTCAGGAACTGGATCTTTATTCATTTTCAGATGATGTAGGTCCGGGGTTAGTACTTTGGCATCCCAAAGGTGCAATGATGCGTACTATCGTTGAAGATTATTGGAAGAAAAAACACTTTGAAGAAAATTATAGTTTAGTACAATCACCTCACATCGGGAAAGCTGGTTTATGGCATAAGAGTGGCCATCTGGATTTTTATAAAGATAGCATGTACAGCTCTATTGATGTAGATGAACAGGAATACTACCTCAAACCAATGAACTGCCCTTTTCATATTGCTATTTATCAGGAACAAAAACGCAGCTATCGGGAACTGCCAATTAAATACGCAGAAATGGGTACAGTTTACCGTTATGAAAACTCTGGTTCTTTACACGGATTAATGCGGGTGAGAGGTTTCACTCAGGATGACGCTCACATCATATGTACACCTCAGCAGCTTGATAATGAAATCATTGAAGTAGTAGAATTCAGCTTGTATATGCTTAAAGCATTCGGTTTTGAGGATTTTGAAATTTTCTTATCTACTATGCCGGAAAAAGCTGTAGGAAAAAAGCAGGATTGGGATAAGGCGGCTTCTTCACTAGAAAATGCTCTAAAAAAATTGGAAATAGATTACGAGGTAGATGAAGGTGGTGGTGCCTTTTACGGCCCTAAGATCGATATTAAGATCAAAGATGCATTGAACCGTTCCTGGCAATGCTCTACGATTCAATTTGATTTTAATCTGCCGGAGAGATTTGAGATGGAATACATTGGGGAAGATAATTTGCCTCACCGTCCCTATATGGTGCATCGTGCACTTTTAGGCTCTATAGAGAGATTTTTTGGTACACTTATTGAATATTATGGTGGAAACTTCCCACTTTGGCTCTGCCCAACTCAAGTTAAATTGTTACCAATCTCAGATAATTTTATTGAGGCTGCTGAAAAAATCTACGCGATTCTAATAAAAAATGGGATTAGAAGTGAAGTTGATCATAAAAATGAGAAGATTGGATATAAGATCCGTGAAGCTGAAACTCACAAGATACCTTATATGTTCATCCTTGGACAGAAGGAACTTGATACAGACACAATTTCGGTGCGAAGACACGGTGAAGGAGATCTGGGTGCTTTTCCTATTAATGAAATTATTGAGAAAATAATCGGTGAGATAAAAAATAAAAAGTAGATAATTGCTCAAAAGCAGCATTTGAAAAGAGGATCAAAATGGATATGACCAAATTTATTAAAGATGAATTAAATTTAGAAGCCAAAGCAATAAGAGAAGTTGCAGAACGGCTTGATCCTAAAATTGAAGAGGTGATCGATCTTATTTTTAATTGTCGTGGGAAAGTCGTTGTTACAGGTATGGGTAAAGCCGGCATCATTGCACGTAAAATTGCCTCAACATTTGTCAGTACGGGCACTACAGCGATATTTCTTCATGCGGCTGAAGGAATCCATGGTGATCTGGGACTTTTGAATGATGATGATATTGTTATTGCCGTCTCAAACAGCGGTAATACAGAAGAATTGATCTCCATTATACCGTTTATTAAGTTCAAGAAAATTCCAATAATTGCTCTGACCGGGCAATTGGATTCGAAACTTGCTCTCAATTCAAATTTGATCATAGATTGTCATGTTCCAAAAAGTTATGAACCTTTCGGATTGGTTCCTACTTCCAGTACCACAGTCGCACTGGCAATGGGTGATGCAATAGCTGTTGCTCTGCTGAAAAAACGTAACTTCCAAGAAGATGACTTTGCAAAATTTCATCCAGGTGGAACAATCGGAAAGAAACTTCTAATACGGGTAGCAGATCTAATGCATCAGGATATTCCAATTGTATTTGATTCCGATAATATGGAAACAACTATTACTAAAATGCTGGAGTTCAATATTGGCGGTACAATAGTTATAAATGCAGAAAATGTCTTAATTGGGATCATTACAGATGGTGATCTGAAAAGGATCTTATTGAAAAATCATCACGATATTATGAATAGATCTGTTGAAGAAGTAATGACAAAAGCACCAAAAACGATCTTACAGCAAACTCTAGCTATAGAAGCACTTAACTTGATGGAAGATAACAATATTACTTTACTTCCAGTTGTGGATGACTTAAAAAAGCCGGTTGGGATCTTACAAATGCATGATTTGATAAAAGCTGGTGTGGTTGGATAAATATGAATTTTGCTGTTATCTATATGTCTAAACATGGTACTACCGAGAAAATCGCAAAAATAATTAGAATTGAATTAAATAACTCTAACGTTAAATTATTTAATTTAAAGAAAACAAAAAAGATCGATCTTGAACAATTTGATATTATAATTATCGGTGGCTCTATACATGCAGGCTCTATACAAGCAAAGTTAAGGAAATTCATGAAGAAAAATCTTATAAGTTTAAGCAAAAAAAGAATTGCTCTGTTCCTTGTTTGCATGCAGAAAGGGGAAAAATGCAAGTTACTTTTTAACAATGCCTTTCCTACTGAACTTAGAGAAATATCGATTGCAAATGGTTATTTGGGCGGAGAATTCATTTTTGATAATATGAACTTTATTGAAAGAGCTTTAGTAAAAATGATTTCCGGCGAAACATCCAATGTTAACCAGATCGATAACAATGCTATCGAAAATTTTATTAATAAAATTACCTTGCTGACCTGATCATTGAGTTATTGTTAATAAGTAATAAGTTTGTTTATCCATAATATTTAGCTTATAAACTCATTGCCCATTAACAAGTTCTGATTTCGCTTTGCAAAACCTGAATTATATAACATCTTTATTAAAAGTTGTTTACAAAAAGTAAAAATCAGAAAACTTACATTTATTATATTTTAAGACATAGTTTTGCGACGCATTTACTGGAAGGAGGTGAAGATTTGCGGTAC
>JAIPIH010000057.1 GCA_021734835.1 Candidatus Cloacimonadota bacterium
AAATCGTGCCGCTCCTACGGAGCTGGATTAATATATTACAAACACAATATCCTGTATCGATCCAATATTTAAACCACATTCCCTGTAAAAATATGTGTTATTTTTTAAGTAAAATTCATAATCCCTAAATAATCAATATTTTACAAAAATTAACTAAACCTAAACACAAAATTAATAATTGCTTGACAATTAGTGTGCAAGCTTGTAAACTATGCATATCAATAAAATATGAGAGAGAGAGATTTTAGAGGGTATGTATGAACAACAAAAAAATTAATATTATTATCATATTATTTTTAATGATAACGATTAATTTATTTGGTGGAATTATATACAATGGTAATGAATATACCGAGACCATGATGCCTTATTCTTACAAAGGCAGTACAGAGTACAGAATTGTAATTTCCGGTTCAATAAATTCATATAGTGATAGTAGAATGACCACCTTTGAGATCAATGGTGTCGACATGCTTTCATCTTCCGCTTTACCTGCCCCTGAAGATGGAAAAAAGTACTTTGTTCACTTTAAGGGTAAAAATAAAAATGCCACGATCAGTTTTAGCGGAACGAATGACTGGAGCGAGCCTATTGATACAACTTCTATCTCTCTACCTTATTCTGAAAGCGGTGCCGGGGAACACTATTTTTCTACAGCTGACGACCTGTATTCCGTTTCTTCATCGAATATGGATATACTCTTGATCAATGATATTGATTTTACAAATCAAACTTCCATTGATCTACCGGCTCGTATCAATGGACAATACTACATATACTATAATGCCTCCTCTGCTTTTGCTGAAGCTGATTTTACTTTGATCGATACAACTGAGATCAACTTGCCATTTAGTAAAACTGGCAAGGGTAGATTTTATTTCTTCACCACTGATGAATTGTATTCTGTGAGTTCAACGAACATGGACACTCTTTTGATCAATGAAGCAGATTATACGAATCAAACTTCAACCAATATTTCTGTTGCACCAAACGGAAATTATTATATCTATTATGTTTCCAGCTCTATTAACGCAGAACTTAGTTTAGAGTTAGAACCCAATGCTCCCATTGATACGATCAATGTAAATTTACCTTTCACTAAAACGGGAATCGGACAGATCTATTTTTCAACAACAGATGATCTTTTTTCAGTAAGCTCATCAAATGTGGATACTCTGCTGGTCAATGATATTGATTATACAAATCAAAATTCAAGTTCTATGCCGGCACGAATAAATGGTAATTACTATATCTATTATTCCGCTTCCTCTGCTTTGGCAGAACTTTCCCTGAAATTGGAACCTTTGGATACAATTGCGATCACACCACCTTTTTCAACATCCGGCGCTAAAGAATTATACTATTCTACAACAGAAAATATTGCTTCAATTTCATCTTCCAATATGGATGCTTTAGAGATCAATGGTACGGATTTCACAAATCAAAATTCTTCCATAATACCCCCGAAGATCAACGGCTATTATTATATCTATTATAAAGCGACTTCGGCACAGGCCTCTATGATGATCGGAGAGGAAGCAGAAGAGCCTTATCCTGATATAGTGAATTGGAACGGCAATGATTATACCCGTGTAGATCTGCCTTTTTCGGTAACAGGTGGTTCTGCACAGTATATCTACGTCTATGGCACCATTTCAGATTTTTCTTCCACACGCGTAAATACCCTCTTGATCAATGGTTCCGACTATACAAATCAAAGCTCAACGACCATGCCTCCGTCTATTGAGGGTAAATACTTTATCTATTACGACCCTAAAAATAAGAATTCATATTTTGAAATCAACGGGTTAACTGAAGAGTTGGTTTATATTCTTAATATTAAAGTAATGCTGCAAGGTGCTTTAAGTACATACTGATCATGAAATATATTTAAAATTTATAACGAGACCATTCCTGGACTCGTTTTTTATAGCATGAGTTTTTCATGTAAAATTTGGCATAAAATTTAAATTATTAAGAAAACTTAACTATTCAGCGTAAAAATGTGAATATTGCACTAAAATAGTGCCAAATAATAATAATTAATAACATTATAACAATCTGATATACAGACGAATGTAAAAATATAAACAAAATCTTAACAAAACCTTAACAATTACTTGACAATGAAGATAAAAAATGTTATCATTCACTCGAGAATTGAGACATTTAAGAGAGATATGAGAGAAAAAGAGAGTGTTGAGGAGAAAATGAGAAAAAGAAAATATAACCTGATCATCATCCTGATGAGTTTGCTTGCTGTTTCAGCATATGCGGGTATTATTTATGAAGGAAATGAATATACCGAAACCGATATGCCTTTTTCAAAAGATGGCAGTGGTATCAGTTATTTTGTGGTTTCAGGTACTGTGTCTTCTGTTAATTCATGGAATATGAGAAGCCTTAGCATTAACGGTACCAGCTATACCAATACCTGGTCCAGTTCCATGCCCGCTCCAATAGACGGAAAAAAATATTTTATTGTTTATGAACCAAAAAACAAATTTGCACATTTTGAGATCAGTGGAACAAATGACTGGAGTACGGGTATTGATACCACAATAGTTCCTGATACATCCGCCATTGACCTGCCTTTTTCCAAAGACGGTGCCGATAGGATCTATTTTACGACTTCCGGAACCATTACTTCAATAAGTTCATGGAGCATGGATACTTTAACGATCAACGGAGTCGATTATAAAAACATATGGTCAAGTACCATGCCACCCCGTATTGATGGAACTTATTATATTTACTATAGTGCTTCGTTAGCAGGTGCCCATGTCGAAATTGCAGGAAACAACGATACTGTGGTCGTTACTCCTGATACCATGGCAATTGATCTTCCTTTTGAATATAGTGGAATAGGTGAAAAATACTTTGTGACTTCGGCAAATATTGGCACTGTTAATTCCTGGAGTATGGAGATCTTGAGTATTAATGGCGTAGATTACTCAAATAGCTGGTCCGGCACCATGCCTGAAAAAATCGATGGTCAATATATTATCTATTATAAAACTAATCTTCCCGGTGGACATGTTGAACTTGAAGAAGCAGATCCATATCCCGCTATTGTAAATTATAATGGTCAAGATTATACTAAGGTCATGATGCCCTATTCTCTTAGTGGTGGCAGTACACAATATGTTTATGTTTATGGAACGGTTACAAGTTTTTCTTCAACGAATATGAACAGTTTGATGATCAACGGTGTGGACATGACAAATCAAAGTTCTTCTACCGCATCAATGCCTCCATCAATAGATGGGAAATATTTTATTACCTATGTACCAAAAAACTGGAAATCTAATTTTACGATCGATGGTAGCGTGGAAGAACCGGTATATATCCTGAATATTAAAGTATTTCTGCAAAGCGCACTTTCGAGTAACGGACAATAGAAATATTTTATAAATAAATCTCTCTCTCAACACAGGAGCCTGTCGCACGATAGGCTTTTGTATTTTAGGACGTAAAGACCTTCCGGCTGGTGTCCGACGTAGAGAGGATCTGCCGGATGGTCGAAGAAGGAAGGAATAATTGTGAAGAGAATTGTACATTTTATTTCAGTTAAAAAGAAAAGGACCCGAATTCGAGCCCATTTATGTAATTTTACTATTTACCATTTACCATTTACCAGTCACTAGTCACTAGTCACTATGCTTCCCGCTCTCAATTTCTCCGGCTTTCTTCAATGCGATCTTTGCCAGAATGGGACCGATCATACTAAAAACAACAGATGTAGCTGTAACCAGAGTTATTACAGTAATTCCAAGAGCATCACCGCTTGTCTTGCCGGTTTCAATTATTTTGCCCAGTCCGGAGAAATCATGCTTCACAATAAGAGAAAGTCCAATTGCTACACCTCCTTGGGATAAGATACCTAAACCGATCCAGTTTTTGATCTTTTTATCCACATGTCCCAATGAAGCTCCGAGACGTGCCCCAAAGATCAAACCGCCGGAACGCGTCAGAATATAAACCAAGCCAACCAATCCTAATGCAGGTAAGGCAGAGAAATTCAGACTGGCTCCCGCAAGAGCAAAAAAGAGGATAAACAATAATGGCATATACGAGGGCAGGCGATCACGAATTTTTTCTATTAGTTCATGTGACTGTGTATTCACAACAACCAATCCGACAATTAGATTGATCATGATCAAAGATAGATGAAATTGAATGCTTAAACCAATAGCAACAAAAGTTGTCCCGATAAGGATCAGAGAAACATCACCTGAATTTGATATTTTTTTGGATACTAAAGAAAAGAAAAATGCAAGTATAACCCCGGCAAGGATACTTAATCCAATCTCTTTAATAGGCTCCAACATCATGATCGCAAAACTTGTATTTATGGCACCGGCCTCATGCATCAGTAGTTTCTTGGCGATAGCGGCAGCAAAACCGAAAATAACGATCCCCAGACCATCATCAAAACCGACAACGGCGTATAGAGTCTTTGTTAGCGGTCCTTTTGCTTTATACTCCTGTATAACCGCTACTGTGCCTTCAGGCGCTGAGGCGGGAGCTATACCCCCTAAAATGAGGGCTAGGGGAAGATTCCCAGTTACCAGGAAGACAATTCCGGCCACAATAATGAAGGTACCGAAGGATTCAAGCAAAATGATCCAAACGATCCCTTTCCCTAACTTCTTGATCGAAGCAAAGTTTAGTTCAAGTCCAATGCTCAAAGCAATGAAGCTCAAAGCAATTTCCGTTAAAAACCCTAAATGTTCTTGTTTTACTTCGCCTAAAATATTTAAAAGAGATGGACCAAGTATTACACCAATGAGCATAAACCCGATCAAAGAAGGCAATTTGATGTACTTAACCAATCTGCCCGAGAAGAAAGATGCGATGATAACGATCCCTATGATAAGAAGATCAGAAATATTATATAATGAATTTAATATAGTATTCATGTAAAAAATCAGCCTTTTAAATATTGATCGAACCGGAATAATAACTTAATGCATGTGTTGTGATCATGACCTTTGATTCATTTCGCTGTTTTTCCGTAACATTATTTATCATTCTCACACAATTGTTGACATATACAGTGTTCAGAACAGCAACGATGATACGATGAAATCCTTTACGATCTTCATTCATAAATTGAGAGAACAGGGGTAGCGAATAGAGATATTTACTTGCGTTATGGGCTTCTAAAATTGAAATATGACAATCTTGGATCTCCGTAAATACTTCCAGAATATTCTCAAAAGCTAAAGAATCCTGGACATGTACTGTTATTTGAGAGTAATCCTGTGATAGTTCCTTATCCAGATCCCAGGTACCGTATTCACAAAATTTTTCAAAAAAGCTTTTTACATTTTTTTGCGCAAGCAGAGTTTCTACATTGGAAGGGTTTCTAAGAACCTTTGATATTTCGGAAAGTATCCTAATATGTTTATTTCTCTGCTTTGTCGGTGCAATGATATACATAAAGAGTCTGGTTGGTTTACCGTCGGCGGATTGAAAATCAATTCCATCTTTAGATATTAATATGCCAATAATAAAATCGCTAATATTGTCTAAACTGCAATGGGGAATGGCGATTCCATCACTGAATCCGGTAGATCCGATCGCTTCTCTTTCCAATAGTTTTTTATAAAGATCTTCTGTGTCTATGTGCTTCAAGGTATCAGAAGATTTTGCTTCTTTCGCGATCTCCATTAACAGGTCCTGCTTATTTGTGGCAGCAGCCTGTAATTTTGCCGCGTTCACATTAAAATAATGTTCCAGTTTCATTAAATCCTCACTTTATTTGACAAAGAAATTTCTGACTTCTTCTTCGTTCTTACAAGATAATAGTGTATTTACCGCATCCTCGGAGAACAATTTTTTTCCGATCTCCGCTAAAAGTTGTATATGGGGTTCAGCTGTTTTTTTTCTGGACGCCACTAAAATAAAAACCTTGGAAGGTTTTCCGTCAAGAGATTTAAAGTCTATTCCATCTCGCTTAAAACCTACGGCCATTGTTATTTTTTTTATCGCATCGGTTTTTCCGTGGGGAAGAGCAATACCATATTGCATACCTGTACTCATAGCGTTTTCGCGCTCTAAAACAGCCTGTTTGACCTCTTCACTGTCAAGAAGGGAATTATTATTGTTCAGGATGTTAACGAGTTCACTGATTATATCTTCTTTGTTATTAGCTTCCAAATTCATGATAATACAATTAACATCCAATATCTTATCGAGAGGAAAATTTGTTTTTCCATTCCCGGTTTCAGATTTTATTCTCAAATCTTTTTTTAGCTCCTCGGGTTTTACCACCGCTTTAAGTTTTTCGATTGTTTGATTCAAATCCAGTAATGTTTCATACATAATATTCTTTGCATAGGGTATGTCATCGGCACGTGTCGAAAATGAGATCGTTTTATCCAGGAACTGAAATGTTAAAAAAGTATTTTGACGACGTACATGATAAATATGATTATCACCTTCAATGATATTGATGAAAAAGCCTTCATTTTGGAAATAGGAGATCAATTTATTTGATACCAGCTCAGTGATCGCAACGGAAGGAAATGAATAGTCAGTTTGAATATGTTCATCAACCATCGTGCCTTTTTCTACTCCGGAACGTTTTTTCTTTAATAAATGATCAAGCTGCACCGGTGCCAGAACCGATGTGATAAGGATCATAAGAATTGCAACACCTGTAAGTTCTTCATTTAGGATACCATGAGATAACCCGATACCTATAATGATAAGGGCAACCTCTCCGCGCGGTACCATTCCGATACCGATGCGTAAGGCGCCGATATTGTTAAATTTGAAAAAGCGTGCGGGTAATCCGCAACCGATAACCTTTGCGGCATAAGCAGTAACGGCGTAAACAACACCAAACAAAAGGATCTTCCAATTATTAAAAACAGAAAAATTGACAAACATACCGGAAATACAGAAAAATATCGGGATGAAAAATTCATAAATATTATGAAGACTTTCCTGAATGACATATGAAAGATCCGTTTTGGAGAGAGACAATCCCATTACATAAGCTCCAATGATCATTGCAAGTCCG
>JAIPIH010000058.1 GCA_021734835.1 Candidatus Cloacimonadota bacterium
TTTTTGGTAACAGAAAACTGCACATACGAGTATGGACTCGTGTGAGCAGTTTTTGGAACTGATAATCGCAATTATCAGTACGGAAAAATGGTACATTTTTTGTACAAGAAATGCATATGCATTTCTTTGTATTGAAAATTTCGCACTAAAGTGCGGGGTATTTGAGTCCCGATGAAATACTCGCAAGCGAGATTTTCAATAACACCAGAAAAACATAGAAAAGGAGTGGACCCGCCCGGAATTGTCTGCGGAATAAATTTCTTGAGTTCATAAATAAACAACTACTTTCAATTCCAATCGATGTTGTCTCGAAAAAACAAGAAGATGGGCCCGCCCGGAATTGAACCGGGGATCCCCCGCGTTCTGAGCTAACTCTAGTCAGGCGGATGTCATAGCCACTAGACCACGGGCCCATAAGCGCTAGGTATCCATGATTTCATTTATATAGTTTTTGCATCAGATTTTTGATGCTGTGTTAATTATTAGCTTAGTCCGCATAAATCAATCTTTAACTACCTTTTTAGCCAATAATATTTATATAACCATATAAATTTGTTAATACGATGGAAGATAGAAGATTAGACATAAAAACAGGATTTATCTGTAATAATAATTGTCGCTTTTGTGTTCAAGCGGATAATAAGTTAAAGGGTAACAGATCTTTTGAGGACATTAAAAAAGATTTGATAGATTCTAAGGAGAGATGTCAGGGAGTGGTTCTCACTGGAGGAGAAGTGACAATCCATGCCCATTTCTTTGATATAGTTAAATTAGCTAAATCTTTAGGATATAAGCTAATTCAAATCCAGACAAATGGGAGAATGTTATCTTCCCTTGACTTTTGTAAAAAAACCATTCAAGCAGGAGCTACAGAATTTTCCCCAGCTTTACACGGTTACTGTGCAGAACAGCACGACTACCTAACTCAGGCAAAAGGTAGTTTTAATCAGACAGTCAAAGGAATTAGGAACTTACAGTCTCTTGGTGCAAAATTTTTGACTAATACTGTTGTTGTTAAATCAAATTATACTACGCTAGATAAGATAGCGAAGTTACTGATTAGTTTGAAAGCTAGTCAATACCAATTTGCCTTTGTCCATCCCATGGGAAACGCATGGAAAAATTTTGATAACATAGTTCCTAGAATATCTATGGCCGCTCCACTTATTCATAAAGCGCTTCAGATTGGTATACATGCAAGAGTGGCAGTCATGGCTGAAGCAATGCCTTATTGTCATATGATTGGTTATGAGGATTGTATTTCAGAGAAAAGAATACCTGAGACCGAGATTAGAGGTGCAAAGCATCAAAATACAAAAAACTACACCAAAGAGAGATTAACACAGGGCAAATCAAAATTTGACCAGTGCAAAGAATGTAAATTTGATTCAGTTTGTGAAGGACCATGGAGGGAATATCCACAAAAATTAGGTCATTCTGAGTTTAATCCACCAGAATATAAAAAAGAGAGTTTTGGTTACAGTTTAATTAATGAAATTGAAACAGCAAGACGAGTTCTAAATACTGGTGGTATTCCTCTCAATTATAAATTACATATTCTTCTAGTTTACTGCCAATTAAAACCGGCAGCATCTATAGATAACATAACGGATAAATCTGTCTTACCAATGATATATAAAAAACTGGATCAACTAGGATTAACTTATAAACTTATTGAAGGGAAAAAAACATCCAAACTTGTAGTTGCTAGAGAGGATAATTTACGAAAGATCGAGCAAATTCATGATGATGTATTTATTAATAAGAAAGAAGCAGAGGTTGATATAGGTCGGTTATTTGGGTATCCAGAGTGCTGTATTACCAAAAGACCAACTTCCTGGATAGATAAGGTTGAAAAAGTAAATAGTAAATTAATAAACATGTATGCAAAGTTCCCACTGACTTTTCATAGACCATGCTCACCAGACTGTGTTAATTCAATTGAATTAGCAAAAAAGATAGCATCAGTTTATTATTATTTTGATAAACAGATATTTCATGAAATTATGACTGGCTTGTCAATCCCAGTACTAATATTTGATGCTAATACTTATGTTAAGTTTACAAGTTGTAGGAAAGATGAGAATACTCTACACTACGACGAAGTCATTGTCAATGTCCAAAGTGACATTGACGACGTGTCAGTTCCAGCCAATAAGCAGCACATGGAATTAATCAATAAGATTAAATTAGGAAACAAACTGACTATTGAAAATAATACAATCTTATGTCACAACAAAAACAAATTACTCTTTCAAATTGATTTAGATAACTGCTTTTTTATTAATTTTTAACAAGATGAAACCCGACAAGAAGGCTATCCTCAGGATAAATACAGAGTGTAACAACAATTGTATGTTCTGCCATTCGATTGATATGCTTAATATGGTCAATCTAAAGATAATATTTCAGAAGATTATACAAGCCAAGACGTTAGGAATCAAAGTACTCTTATTATCAGGAGGAGAGCCCACAATAAGTAAAGAACTTTTTAAGATAATACAATTCATTAAACAGAACGGGATGGATTTTGGTATGATTAGCAATCTACGAATGTTTGCCCTTGAAGGTTTCACTCATAAAATACAAAAATTTAAGCCAAAATTTATACAAACATCCATACATGGTTCAAACTTTAAGATTCATGACGCCATATCAAATACAAAAGGTAGTTTTGAACAAGTCACGCAGGGGATTAAAAATATCAACAAAATTTATCCAGATATTAACATAGTAGTAAATATTGTTATAAATAAAGTAAATCTTGCAGATCTAGAAAATACTATTAATCTAATTCACGGATTAGATATTCACAAAATAAGGCTTTCAGCCATTATTCCAGAGGGAAGAGCTAAAAAAGACATGTCTGAACTGATGCCTAAGATATCAGTTTCTGCAAAAAGAGCCGTGGAAGCACTGAAATATGCCAATAATAGATTCCGTAAATTGGATGTAAAACTGGATTACTTCCCTTTGTGTCTCATTAAAGATAACATACATAATGTATATGATTTTTCTCATGACAACATAGAGCTGATCAGCAATACTGATGAGCATAGTTTTTTTGACGTAGATGTTGGTACAAGAATTAAAGGGTATTTCTGTAAAGGTTGCCAATACACTTTAAATTGCAAAGGAGTATATAAAGAGTATCTTGAGGAATTTGGAATATCAGAATTCACAAATAGTATGACTATCTCAAATTCCATATTATATCAGATTCAAAGAAAATATGATCCAAAATACATCCATAATACATGTTGCAAAGGAACCTGCGCTAACTTTAATCCAATCAAGTCAATTTTCATTGAATATAATGACAAAATCTTGCATTATCAGACTAATAGTTATGATTTCTCAAACAAAGAAGTATTAGAAGCCAAGAATAATGAACAAATATATTTGGACAAAATGACAAATTCAGATATTGAAGACTTCGGGAAAGACAAACTGGAACTATCCTTAAAAAACGAATGTAAGATCTGTGGTAAGAAAGACTTATGCCCTAATATTTTTTATATTAATCCAAAAAATAAATTCCAAAAAGATGACTCAAAAGTAGTTTCAATTATTAAAAGAATATCAGGAAATGTTCTAGACATAGGTGTAGGTAATACACAATATTTGTCAATACTAAAGACAAAAATAGACACCAAAGAGATAAATTACATTGGTATTGACCCGGACAAAGAAGTAATCAGTAGAAATAAAGAACAATTCAAAGGTGGCAGGTTATTAGCTACCACTATAGAAGACTTAGAAATTGAAAACATAATGTTTGATTACATCCTACTCCTTCGCAGTTTTAATCATATAAAAGATATTGAAAAATCCTTGGATAAGATACATACTCTGCTTAAAAAAAATGGGAAATTGATAATCGTCGATAATTGCACTTACGGCATTATTAAATCGGTCTCTGATGATAGCAACCAACCAAAAGGATTAGATTTTGAACATTATCGGAATTATAATGACATTGATACCTTAAACATCTGCAAATTGCATGGATTCAATTTAGATTATCTGATTGACAAAGTTACACCTAATAGCAGTAATCAATGGGGAATAGTATTGAAAAAATGAATGATTACAAACTTAATGCAGTATTCGAGAAGAGGAAATGGGTAGGAATAACAGGACTATGCAACAACCATTGTATTTTTTGTCTTGACGGTAATCATCTCAGACCAGATTATAGAACCATTAATGAAGTAGAAAAAGACATAATTGCAGGGATAGAAGAAGGTTGTACTCGCTTAATCTTAAGCGGTGGAGAAGCAACCATTCATCCAGAATTTTTAAAGATTATAGAATTAAGTAAGAACCATGGATATAATCGTGTCCAGACGATCACAAATGGAAGAATGTTTTCAGATGTCACCTTTTTAAATAAAGCAGTTAAAGCAGGACTAAGTGAGATCACTTTCTCAATTCATGGCCATAATTCAAAACTTCATAATGAAATTACTCAAACAAGGGGCTCATTTATTCAAACCATAAAAGGAATACGAAACGCTCTGAAAGCGAATATCATTGTAAATTGTGATGTTGTATTAAGTAAAAAAAATATAACACATTTACCTGAAATTATGCGTTTCCTGATTAAACTTGGAATCAAAGAATATGATCTATTACATATTATGCCTTACGGTTACGCTTGGGAGAATCGAGATGATCTACTAATTGACCCAAAGAAGTATTTAAATTATTATAGAGAAGCATTTGAGATTGGGATAAAGAATCAAGTCGTGATGTGGACAAACAGGCTTCCGGCTCAATGTCTTGAGGGATATGAAAATTTAATACAAGACCCATACAAATTACTCGACGAGATAAATGGAAGAGAAAAATCATTCAATAAATCTCTGGCAAAAAATAAAAGACTAGATTGCTATGGGGACAGATGCTATTATTGCTGTATGCAAGGACTTTGCGACTATGTATATGAAAGCTACAAATTATTTCAATCCAACAGGATCATTACTCAAGATTATGACGCAGATGAGAAGATTATAATCAACAAAAAAAACTTTGATAAAATTGTGAACCGATTAGAGAGTGTTAATAATAAACCAACAATACTAGAATTTCCAGCCCCATATCACAATTACAAAGAATACGGACCGGACATTCTGAATATGAAAGAATTTGCAACAATAATAAATAATTCAACTGCCTCTATAAATGACAACTTCAAGTTCAAAAATATGCCAAAGTGCCTCTTCAAAAAAGAGGTAAGGAAACAGATTGTTCAAAATAATAAATTTGAGACTCTTTACTTTCCAAAAGATAAGGATTTTAATCTATATGACTGTGCAAAGAAGTATATTGGTTATTTAAAAATCAAAAGTATCAGATGCAAGAATTGCATTTACGATAATTCTTGTGAGGGAGTATTCCAAAAATACATTATGATCTATGGTTTTAACGAATTGGAACCAGTAAAATAATCAAATACTCATCACAAATATAAATTTTGACAGATTTACATATAACAAAAATTGCCGTTCACCCTGACCCCAAGCTAAAGAATGGGGTACAATAAAAATGTAAAGCATTTTTGTGTACAAGAAAAGCTTTGCTTTTCTCCGTATTAAAGGGCTTACAATCCATAGGCAATTTTTGGGATTGAAAATCTCGCACTAAAGTGCGGGGTATTTGAATCCCGATGAAACCCTAGCAAGCACGATTTTCAATAAAATGGACATAATATTAAGAATAACTAATGAATGTAACCAGAGATGTAAATTTTGCAATGTAACATACGACTACGAATCACCCAGTATTTCAGATATAAAACATTGGATAAATATTAGGCGTGGATATGAGAACATTTCTATCTCAGGTGGAGAGCCAACCTTAAGGGATGAATTGCCTTCAATAATTAGATATGCCAAGCAAAGTCATATTAAGAAAGTTACTCTCCAGACGAATGCATTAAGATTTTCATATGACAAATATGCTAAAATCATAAAATTATCTGGTCTTGACGAACTATTCATATCCTTCCACGCACATTCCGAAAGTCTATATGGACAAATAACCAATACAACGGGACACTTTAAAATTGCCCACGCAGGTATAACCAATGCACTCTCTTTAAAAATACCTGTTGTGTTGAATATTGTAATCAATAAACTAAATTACAAATCACTTCCAGAGTATGTTAAATTCGTCAATGATAATTTTACAAGCATCCAGCATATCTCGTTTTCTTTTGTCCAACCCCAAGGAAGAGCTCAAAATAACAAATATATTGTTCCAATGTATTCAGAGGTTGAACCATATCTAATCGAAGCACTTGATTATTGTCATAGAGTAAAATTGAAGTTTTACAACCCATACTGTGGATTTCCACTTTGTATGTTTGGGAAATACTACCAATTCTCTAATGAGTTCATGGACAGTCTTACTATGCCGTTATTGAAAAATACAGATAATCATGCATCAAATAGCACTAAAATCAAGGATCATTTGGTTACGACAAATAGTATTATAAAGAATAAAGTAAAATCCAGTCAATGTAATAAATGCAAAATGAATGCAAAATGCAATGGCGTATGGGTCTGGTATAAAGAATTATATGGTATTAAAGAATTAAAACCAATAAAATGTGCAACAAAACATCAATTAATTATGAGGTAAAATGAACCTCCTCGGACTGAAGTCCGAGGTATCAAGTAATTAAGCAAAGGAAGTAACTTTTCTTTGTGGCACAAAATTCCAAGCACCTTGAGATTGGGAAATATAATTTTTTATTACATCACCCGTAACATTCCCA
>JAIPIH010000017.1 GCA_021734835.1 Candidatus Cloacimonadota bacterium
TACATCATTTTCTACGGATGATTTTGATCTTACCATAGCTGCTAACACTTTAGGCGGAAGCGAGATCAGACTTGATATCGAGATTGAAGATAGCTCCGGTAACATTTGGAACGATTATATCTTTTTGACAGTTCAAGGTGCAAATCTTGCAACTTTAAACTATACAGTAGAAGATGCAAATGGTTTCCTTGATCCCGGTGAGACAGCTGATCTTACAGTAACACTTCAAAATAACGGTATGGTTACTGCTGGTTCGATCTATGGTGAGCTTTTTTCATCAGACAGCAGATTAAGTGTAACAGACGGGAATGGTTATTTTGGATCTATAACTGGAGAAGGCGGACAGAGTACAAATACTTCGGATCCGTTTGAATTAACAGCAGGTGCTCAGCTTATAGTGGGGACACAAGTCATGATGGAGTTGCAACTTTACAATGCAGACGGTTATGATTCCACAGTATTTTTTTTGATAGAAATAGGTGAAGTATCCATCCATGACCCGGTTGGTCCGGATGCCTATGGTTATTTCTGTTATGATGACGGCGATACGGACTATCTAAGTGCACCGAGCTATGACTGGATAGAGATCAATGCTATCGGAACAAACCTGAACCTTAGTGATCCCGGTAATACAGGTGATATTGAGAGTATCAACGATCTTCCCATTACTTTCAAAATGTACGGTGAAGAATACACTTCTCTCACCGTTTGCTCCAATGGTTGGATAGCTCCAGGCGGCAGCTCTCAAGCTTCTTTTATGAATAGCCCTATTCCCGGACCTCAGGGTCCTTCACCGATGATTGCACCTTTCTGGGATGATTTGAACTCAATCAGTGGTGGAGTTTATTGGTATTATGACTCTTCCTTGCATACAATGATCATAGAATGGGATCATATGCAGAATGATGTTAACTCTGAAGAGACATTCCAGGTAATATTGTATGATGCTGATTATTATCCTACAATGGCAGGTGATAGTGAGATAAAGTACCAGTACAAAGTGATAAACAATAATAATCCAGGCAGTTATCCTTCTCAGCACGGGCAATATGCATCGGTCGGTATTGAAGATCAAAGCGGGACAATTGGTTTGGAATATACTTTCAATAATGCCTATCCTACAGCAGCAAAGCATCTGCAGAATGAAATGGCGCTTTTGGTTACAGGATCTCCCATTCCTCTGGAAATACCCTTCCTGGTTTTGGGCGGTGTTACTATCATTGATGCAGACGGTAATGGCCAAGCTGATTACGGCGAGAATGTTTTTCTTGATATTCTGTTGAATAACCTGGGAGAAAATCCTGCCACTAATGTCTCCTCTACTATCAGCAGTACAGATCCATATATCATTCTTAATCAGACAGAATCTAGTTATAACAACATTCAAGGCGGTGGCTCGGCCAGCAGTTTAACTGATTTTGAGTTCACAGTGGATGAATCTTGTCCGGATGGTCATGTAGTTAGTTTTGAAATGAATGTAAATAGCAACGAAGAAAACTGGACATTACATTTTAATGTTACTCTGAATGCTCCTGATATTGAATTTCAGTCTGTCTTTATAGATGATGATGAAAATAATATCCTTGATCCTGGTGAAACTGCAGATATTTACGTCTCATTTATCAATAACGGTGGATCTAATGCTTACAATGTTGTTACTGAAATTTCGGAATCGGATCCTTACATTACATTGAATTCTACTTCATTCACATTTACTGCGATCAGCTCAGGAAACGTTTCAACCGGTTTATATAATGTCACTGCTTCAGAAACTGCTCCTGTTGGCCATTTAGCAGATGTGAACTGGGAGATGAACGGAGATAACAATTTTACTAATACAGGAATCTTCAACTTAGTAATTTCGCAAGTACCGGTACTTTTGGAAGAAGATTTTTCTGGAACCTATCCGCCGGATGGATGGACGCTCTCAGGATTGAACACAGGTAATTGGTCTCAATCTACAACAAATAATGCCGGTGGTTCTGCACCTGAATCGAAATTAAACTGGAGTCCTTCCTTTACTGGTACTTCACGTCTTGTATCTCCTATATTAAATACAGCTGGCTCTACTACTCTTGATTTCCAATTCAATCACTATTTAAACAATTTTGCGGCCAATTCCTATACACTAAATGTAAGAACCACATCAGATGGTGGTGCAACTTGGAATTCAGCCTGGGAAGTTATTCCGACAGGAGATTTAGGACCCGAATTGATCGAATTGTCCGTTGCTACTCCAGATGTAGGATCTCAAGAATTCCAGATCGCTTTTGTCTTTGAAGGGTATTCATACAATATCAACTACTGGTATATTGATGATATTCATTTAGAAGGTGGGCAGGGGACTTCAGTTGGTTTTATTGAAGGAAATATCAGTTTAGACGGGGGTGCAGGAAATGTTGAAAATGTTACGATTTCTGCTGGCGGTTATGCCGCTTCACCAAATGCGTCTGGTGATTACTTCATTCCAGTACCGGCCGGCACTTACGATGTTGTTGCAAGTCTACCGGGTTATGAACTAGTAACAGAAAACGGAGTTGTAATTTTACCTAATGAAACTGAAGTTATCGATTTTACTTTATCTTATTTACAAGCTCCGGAAAATCTTACGGCTTCTGTTGTAAGTAACGATGTAAGTTTAGAATGGGATATTACCTCCTTCCGAAGTAATACTTCTCGACGTGTAGAAACTGTAAAAATCAGTGGTTTGAACAAAAAAGGGAATACGTCTTCCGAATCAGAAGAAATAAGTACATTGCGTTCTCTTACCGGATTTAAAGTTTATCGTAATAACATTGAGATAACTCAGATCTCGAATCCAGGACAAACAAATTATGATGATAACGGACTGGATTCAGGAGATTATACCTATTATGTCACAGCTACTTATGATGATGATAATGAATCTCTGGGATCTAATACCGTGCAGTTAACTATAGTTTTGGCAGCTCCTTTGAATCTTGTTGCAGAGTCTCAAGCTCCCAATATTTTGCTTAACTGGGAATCGCCTGAAGCGCTCAGAAGTCTTACTGGTTTCAGAGTGTATCGGGATGGTGTTTCAATTGCCGTTGTTTCAAATACAGCTTACATTGATAATGGTCTGTCTTCCGGTATTTACACTTACTTCGTGACAGCTTTATACGGACAATATGAATCAGCGGCGAGCAACGAAGAGACAATTGAACATACTGAAACTGATGACCCTGTTCTGCCATCAATAACTGCTTTAATGGGTAACTATCCTAATCCATTCAATCCTGAGACAACGATAAAGTATAGTTTGAATGCTCAGGAATATGTTCAGATTGTGATTTACAATATCAAAGGTGAAATAGTAAAAAAACTTGTTGACTGTGAGATGGCTCCTGGTTTCCAATCTGCTGTTTGGAATGGACAAGACGGAAAAGGTCAAAGCGTTGCAAGCGGGATTTATTTTTATAGATTCAGAACAGATAATAAATCGCAAACAAAAAAAATGATGTTAATTAAATAAATGGAGGAAAAGTGAGGAGATTTTCTTTAACAATATTATTGATACTACTAGCTTATTCACTTTTTAGTGTTGTAGAATATTATAAGTTATCCGATGGAATAGGTGTAACTTTTACGAATGATGATCCAAAGATGGAACTTGCTGAATTAACCAAAATATTAGCATTTCCCTCAAAAAATGTGGAAATTGTGATCAATGAATGCGAAATAGCTGAATATAATTCATCAGGTGATCTTTTACGTACAATTAACACTGATGGATCTTCTAGTATGGAAATAAAGAAAAGTTTTACAATGAGAGAGCTTTATGCCCATCAGATAAAACTGAATATTATCCAGAATTCTGAGCTACATACAAAAATACTGCAAAAACTGGATTTTGCGTTAAAAGCAACTGAACCAATTGAGGTTTCTCAAAAAATATCATCAGTCTTTTATCCAATTTACAAGTCTATGGTTGATAACTTTGAAACTTCCTATTTACGTGATGCTGAGCTTTCTCCGGCAAAGATGCTTATAATAACTCATCAGAGTCTGCTGGCAAACATGCAAATTTTTGTTGATTGGAAAAACCAGAAAGGCATACAAACACAAGTTGTGACAAAAGAAGAAATCGGTACAACTAATGCGCAGATAAAAGCCTATATTCAGGATTTATATCAGACATCCGAAAATCCTCCCGACTACGTATTGTTGACAGGTGATGTTGATGATCTCTTTGAAATTCCGGCTTTTTTTATTTCAAGTACGGGAGAAATTGATGTCACTGATCATCCTTATACTCTTTTAGAGGGTGATGACTATTTTCCCGAAATGATCATTGGAAGAATGTCTTTTGATAGTATTACAGAATTACAGACAATGATCGCAAAAACCTTATTCTATGAAAAAACTCCTTTTATGGATTCTACGCATTGGTTTGAAAACGCAACACTTGTTGCGGGTAATTTCAGCTCTTCACCTCCAGTGCCTTCCACACCTGTTAAAGTTACAAAATGGCTTAGAGATAAAATGTATAATTATGGCTATAATGATATAGATGAGATCTACTATCCCCCGACATATCCTGGAACTTCATTGATAAGTAATTCTATAAACGAAGGGGTTGGCGTAGTTAGTTATCGGGGTTGGGGAGATGCAAATGGCTGGCATTATCCTTATTTCCATACCGATGATCTCGCTGCTTTGAATAATGGTTTAATGTTACCGATCATTACATCTTTTGTGTGCAATACAGGCGACTTTGCTAATAGTGTAGATCCTTGCTTTGGTGAAGCGTGGCTTAGATTAGGTAATCCTTCAAATCCCAAAGGCGGAGTTGTTTTTGTTGGTCCTTCAGACTTACATACAAGCACAAAATATAATAATTCACTTTTTTCCGGATTTTGGTATGGTGTTTTAGATGAGGCTAATCTGAATTTTGGAAGTGCAATTTTACGTGGGAAATATGAACTGTATGATAACTTTCCTCTTAACACAGGTTATGGTGATTACGTTGAATTTTATTTTAATGTCTATAACATCCTGGGTGATCCATCTTTAACTATTTGGACAACAGTTCCTCAGGAGATAATTTGTTCTATTCCCGCAGAAGTAAATATTGGTACGAATTATCTGGAATTGGATCTTCCGGATATGGAAGGCGCAATTGTAACAGCTATTAAAGATGATGAATTCTATTCAACTGCAGTTGTAGAGAACGGTTCGGCTCTGGTCTTTTTGGAATCTGAATCGGAAGGTGAAATTTTGCTAACAATAACAAAGCCAAATTATCATCCGTTACAGGAAGTAATCGATTTAGTTCAGAATGATGTAGACCTCGGTCTTGTTGATGTTATACCTGCAGGCGAACTTGTTGCCGGGACAACTGTTCAACTTGATATAACAATAAAAAATTATGGGACACAAACTGCCAGTTCAGTTTCGGCAGATCTTACAACTAATAATGAAAATGTGAATGTAATAACAACTTCCGGTGATTTCGGCGATATTACAGCAGGTTCCACTGCAAATCAAAGTTATGATGTGGAGCTATTAGCAAATTGCAACGATAATGAGATCCTTGAGTTTGATCTTGCTTTATCTGATGGTTCAAATGCTAAGTTTCATTTAATTGCAAGTGGGTTGGTTTTTGAATTTGAAAGTGTACTTGTGAGTGATGAAAATGGGATTTTAGAGCCGAATGAGCAGTCTGTGATTTCGGTTAGTATGAAAAATATCGGAGCTTTTACCGCGTTGGATATTGAAGCTGAATTGATAGCATTAAATGATAAAGTTGATCTAATAATTTCCAATATGAATTTGGGGGATGTAAATGCTGGTGGAACCGTTTCGGCAGATTTCACAGTGCATGCTGCAGAAAATTGTTATGTGGGTATAAATGTTCCATTCCAATTAGATCTTGTTGACATTGCAGGTTTAACAACCAGCATTTATTTTAGTCTGGAGATTGGTGATGTCTCTCCAAATGCACCAACCGGGCCCGATTCATTCGGATATTATGCTTACGACAGTAGTGATGAATTTTATGTTAATTGTCCGGAATTCAATTGGATTGAGATAGATCCTTTAGAAGGTGGAGAAGGGCAGGTATTTACCTTAGGAGATGACCGCTCAGAGACAATTGCAATGGCTTTTGACTTCCCATTTTACGGTCAGGTAAGTGATAGCTTAACAATATGTACTAACGGTTGGATCTCATTTCAACCGACTTGGGAGACTTATTTCAGAAACTGGAACATTCCTTCAGCTTTGGGTCCTTATGCTATGATAGCACCTTACTGGGATGACTTGATCGGAGAGCTTGAAGGTGATACTCATGCTGAGATGAGAATTAGTTACTATTATGATGAAAATGAAAATTTGTTTATTATTGAATGGAATAAATGCGTAAACAGATATGATAACACTTCACCTGAAAAATTCGAAATTATTCTTTTCGATCCGGCTTACTATCCAACTTCGGACGGTAATGGGGAGATCCAATTCAATTACTTAACGGTAAATAATCCTGATGCTTCCAGCAATTATGCAACAGTGGGTATAGAAAACTATGATCAATCAGGAGGATTATTATATACCTATGCTAACATCTATCCACCGAGTGCAATTCAATTTCAAAATGAATTTTCTATTAAATTTACTACACAAGAACCGGAGTTTACTGATCCTGCCGTACCATCAGCGGATTTCTCCGTAGAAAGTGTATCCGGCATTGCTCCCTTTGAAGTAGAATTTACTAATCTTACGACTCCTCACTATTTCTATAATGAATATCTATGGGATTTTGGGGATGGTAGTTCGGAGTCTGTCGAATTGCATCCTGTACATGTTTACAACGATATTGGAAACTTTGATGTCGCTCTTACCGCTGAAAATATTCTCGGTTCTAACGAAATAGTAAAAACAGGTTTTATCAATGTTTTTTCTGCAGATAACTTGATCTGGCCGGGTGATACTAATAACGATGGGATTGTCGATATAGAAGATATTTTCGCGATTGGGATGTATTGGCGGCAAACCGGTAATCCCAGAAATAATGCTTCATTTACATGGCAGGGAAATGATTATCCAGAAGGTTGGGATATAGATGTTGCTTCACTGGCTGACTGTAACGGAGATGGTGAGGTGAATATTTCTGATGTCCTGGCTATTGGATTGAACTGGGGATCTACACACGTTCAGCTGATGGCAATCCCACCTTTCAGCTCATCAGAATTAGAAACTCAGCGTAATAATTTTGAAGAGATATATAATGACTTGGGTAATAATGGTATTGAACTTGAACTTAAAAATTATTTAGCTCTACTCTTTAATCTACCTATAGTGGATCAAGTTGAAATAAATAACCTGAAACAAAATTATCCGAATCCATTTAACCCTGAAACAAATATATTCTATTCCATCTCAAATACTGGGTTTATAGAACTCTCTGTTTATAACGTCAAAGGACAATTGGTAAAGAAACTGGTAAATGATACTCAATCTCCAGGAGAATACTCGGTAGTGTGGAATGGGGAAGATACTTCTGCCAGTAAAGTTAGCAGCGGTTTGTATCTCTATAAGTTGAAGGTAAACGGTAAAACAGTTAATGTCAAAAAAATGATGTTATTAAAATAGATCAAGGAGAACAGTATGTATAAAAATCTACTTAAAAAATCTATAAATAATTTAGTTATACTTTTAGTGCTGATGATCACAATTTTCACTCTCTCATGTTCAAACAGTACTACAACTCCTCAAGATGAATCACTCAAACTGCAATTCAATCCGGTTACATACACTGTACCGATCTATAATCCTGCTGATTTTTCAATTATGGTAGTAAATGTTGAAAATCTATTTGCTTTTTCAGCTGAGATAGTTTTTGATAGTTCAGTTGCTGAATTAGATCCCGATACCATAGTACCTGGGGGCTTTTGGGGCACAGATATAGTTGAGCTTTCTGTCATTGAAAGCGGTAGATTGAACATATCGATAAGCTTACAGCAAACAGCGAACGAAGACGGGATAAGTGGTAATGGAACTTTATTGAATATTAGCCTGGAGGGGATAAACCCGGGTACTACAAACATTACATTTGAAAATTTACAAATGATCGATGAAAATGGTGATGATGTTACAGGTTTCGATACAATTGAAATTATAAATGGGAATCTAATTGTTGAGTAATATATAATGTACGGATTAATTATTGGTTTATTGCTTTTATTAGCCTTTGGGATCTATGAATTCCAGAGATGTAAGATAAGCCGAAAGAAAATTCCGATAATAGTGCACGTGAACGGAACACGAGGTAAATCCAGTGTTACTAGATTAGTAGCAGCTGGTTTGAGAGCCGGCAAGAAAAAGACTCTTGCTAAAACGACCGGATCTGCTCCAGCCTTGATCTATGAAGATGGAAGCGAAACTCCTATCATCAGACATCATGGTGCAAATATTAAAGAGCAGATAAAAATTATCAAATTTGCCGCTAAAAGAAAAATCGATATTATGGTGCTTGAATGTATGGCCGTTACACCTGAATATCAATGGGTAACAGAACATGAAATCGTACAATCAAATATTGGTGTCCTAACCAATTCCAGGCTGGATCATCTAGATGTTATGGGACCTGGATTAAAAAATGTAACTCTTTCACTTTGTAACACAATTCCCAAAAAAGGTGTGATGTTCACTTCTGAGAAAAAAGTTTTTCCTATTATTAAGAGAGAAGCAAAAAAAAATCATTGTCAGGTCTTTCAATCAGATGATAAACAGATAACTAATGATGATATGGAAGGATTTTCTTATATAGAACATAAAGAAAATGTAGCATTAGCTTTAAAGGTTTGTGAACATTTTGGCATCGATAAAAATATTGCCCTAAATGGAATGTACACTGCAAAACCGGATATAGGCGCGATGGAGATTTATAAAGTAGTAGAGAAAGATCAAGAGCTTCATTTTGTTCATGCTTTTGCTGCTAATGATCCAGAATCAACAAAATTTGTCATCACTTCAATTAAAAATCTCTATCCAAAAACTAATACTGTAACTGTTGTTCTTAGTACTAGAGCAGATAGGATCTTCCGCTCAAAACAGCTTATCCGCATGTTAAAAGATGTGCAATACGACCATCTCTACTTGATTGGGCAGCAAACTGCCTCAATGTATACTTATGCATTAAATTGTAAACTAGACAAAAAGAAAATTACTGACTGTGGTTGGGTAACCGGTGAAAAATTAACTGCCTCTATTGCAAAGATGCCAGCTAAGGAAATTCTTGTTTTAGGTATTGGGAATATTGGTGGTAATGGCGGATTGATCGTAGATTATTATAAAAAAAGGAAAAAAAATGTTTGAAGTAGCAATTGGATTAGGAGTATTAGTAAGTCTGTTCTTTTTGGAAACTTTCGGAGCAGCAGCAGGTGGAATCGTTGTTGCTGGTTATGTTGCTATGTATTTACACCAACCGATCACAATTCTGGCAACTCTATCAATAAGTCTGATCGTTTATATTATTGTAAAATTACTCAGTAAGTTCATGTTTATTTATGGCAGAAGACGAATGGTGATCACCGTTTTACTAGGATTTATTATAGGTTGGATGGCTAGGTATTACGGCATATTTATTAATCTCTCATCCGATTATTCAGTCAATGTTATTGGATTTATTATACCCGGACTAATTGCTAACGCAATGGAAAGACAGGGAATTATCAAAACACTTTCCATTATGGTTGTGGCTGCTGTTGCAGTTAGATTTATTTTGATATTAATATTTGGCGGGGAATTAATTAAATAAGGAGAATCATGTTTATTCCAAGTGCAAAATCTAAATCAAGTTTAATTATATTGATGCTCATCTCTATAATATTATTCATCTGGGTAGATCATTCCAGAGTTTTTGTCAGTGATAAATATTATGAAGAGAAACTGGCGGCTGCAAAATTGATGCAGACTGCTGAATTAGCTATAAAAGAATATCGAAATGAAAAAGGTATTTATATTGATGAGGTTAATGATCCCAACCGGACTGCTATGATCGGAGATAAGTTGTCACCAATTATAACAGACCGTGGTGACCTTACCTCCAAACTTACTAGCTTGAATCCGAATTTTGCCGCCTTAATGGTGGATATGTTCAAAGAAGCAAATCTTCAAAAAGGTAATAAAGTTGCAATAAGCTGCACCGGATCCTTTCCGGCTTTGAATACTGCAGTTCTTAGTGCAGCAAAAGTATTGGAGCTTGAACCTGTGATCATAACTTCTGTGGGTGCTTCTATGTTTGGTGCCACCGATCCTGATTTCACTTGGTTGGATATGGAAGAATTCTTTATAGAGAAAGGCATATTCGAATATAAAAGTATTGCAGCATCTATTGGCGGTGGAAGAGATCTGGGTAGAGGATTAAGTAAACAAGGCCGCGATCTCATCTTAAAAAATATAGAAAAAAATAATGTAGAATTAGTTCATACAACAACTCTGGAACAAAACATCCAAAAGAAAATGGAACTATTTGATAGAGCCGGAAACAATGAAATAGCACTTTATGTGAATATCGGCGGCGGATTATCAAGTTTAGGGATCTCGTTGAATGGCAGGATGATAGATCCGGGGCTGCATAGATACATTTCTTTAACCAATACACCTTTAAAAGGAACAATGCTGCTTTATGCTGATAGAGGAATTCCGGTGATCCACCTTCTGGATATTACCAGATTAGCAGAAGAATCAGGTTTGCCGCTTGCTCCCGATCCGCTTCCTGAAGCCGGGTACGGAAGCATGTTTGAAAATGAAAGATATAATTTAACAAAAGCTACTATTGCCTTCATCCTTCTGGTTATCCTGATCTTAGTAGTGATCTTTTTTGATCATAATGAATTGAAACTCAAGGAAGATGAGATCAATGTGTAATATGAAAAAATTTATTATTCTCTGTTTATTATTGATCATTACGCTCTCGGCTTTTGCTGCTGAAATACGTTATAATACAAAAGCAACAGATTTTCTAATATCTAACCGCAAAAACAGCAAAATCTATAAGTATATCCTACTTAAACCGGCTGAGAGTATTACGGGAACGTTGATCAATATAGATACATTGGAAGTTTTCTCGAGAGTTGTATTGAATTCTGATATTTCAGCCAATTATAAATATGATCTTACAATTGATAACGAAAAACTTAGTATTGATAAATCTGCCAAAGTAAGTAAAGCAAGTCGTGGTGTAAATGGCGAAGTAATAACAACATATAATAAATTCATAAAATCTGTAAATCAGGGGAAAATTACTTTTATTCTATCAAATATTTCTCATTATGACCTCATTTTTAAAATTTCAAGCGGAAATTTAGTAAGCTCAAATAAAGAGATCGATTATATTCGGTTTACCCCTAATTTCTATGGAAAAGAGAAAATTCTTTCTGTAAATCAAAAAGAATACACATATTATGCACCTAAATCGAATAAGATCCAGTTAACTTTAGAAGGTCCGATAATTCTTAAGATTATCAGCAGAATGATTTTTAATGCGAACTATGTGAACAATTCAGGTTATCGTTATCAAATATTTGATAACAGAGAATTGTTTGCGGAATTCTCTGAAAAAGCCTATAAATCAACAAGCAGCTGGCTAAAAAATGAACCTGATAATACTCCTTCTACCGGTGATGTGAATATTATAAAACTTGCAGCAGGGCTTCATCATATCACTATCGAGGATAATGATGATAACAGAGATCTGATATTTAGATTTTACATTAATAAAAACGCGGTTGAGATAGATAAACAATGAAAAAAATTATAATCTTGTCCATTCTGATGATTTCGGGCTCATTATTTGCAAAGAATGCTGTTTTTTCTACTAATATTTTTGTTGAAACTGCTTATGATAATAATATTCTAAAGCTTTCTTCAAATGATCTCGTCAGGTTTAAAAACGGCTATGACCCAGAAAAATTCTCCATAAAAACCTCTGATGATCTGATAACTTCCGCTAAAGTAAGGCTGGATTTAAAGCACTATAAAATAGCCGGACATACACAGATCAATAGAATAGCACTCAAATACAACAAGTATTGGCAAAATGATTTTTTAGATTATCTCTATCTGCAATTTTCTCTGAAACAATATCTGAGTAAGAAATTTAATTTCGAGCTGGATTATTATTTTTATCCCAGAATGTTCGTAAATAAATATGACAGCGTTTTGGATGATGCAACTCACTATCGCGATTTTTCTTACAGCAAAAATAGCTATATCGGTAAGATCAATTACAGCTATAGCTATAAATTTCAGATAAATTACAAATTCGAATATTCTCAATTGTTTTATAATAAGTATTTTACTGAATATGACGCAGATAATATTTTGAATGAGATTGAAATTGGTGTGTTCCCTCTTGATAAACTGAGGATCTTTACCGCTTATTCTTACAAAATATCCCAGGCAAACGCAGCTAATGCCTTTGATGACTTGCAGTATGTTTCCCAAGTTAAAGATGCTAGTTACAAAGCCGATATGTTTGCTCTTTCTGCAGATTTCCCAAAGTTAGTCGTAATCTATGCCAAATTGCTTGATCTTAACTTAAAAGGAAAGTATGAGAGGTATTTTTATCAAACTGATGATCAATTGGATATTTATCATTATGGTAGATATGATAAAGTTATAACACTTAGTTCAAAACTGGGTTTCGATCTGAAAAAAAATGTTTCACTTGATCTCTTTTATCAATATAGATTCAGAAATACAAGCTCTCCATTTTTACAAGTGGAAACTGATAAAACTTACAATGTTTCAGAAACCGGCTTAGCAATAAGATATTCTCTGTAATCTTTTCATGACTCTTTTTATAAAATGATCACCAAATTGTAATGAAAACGTTATTATAATAATTACATAACAATCCATATTGCTGCTTTAAAACTGGGTAACTCCTTACTCCTAATATATTTAAACTTGAATAATAGTTACAATAAAATATTTCTTGTTTTGGATTTAAATATGCGTATATTATTAACTGTTAAGAAGCTGTGTAGGTTTTCTATTGACAAATAAAGTGTACCATAGCAAACTTATCAATGATAAAACTTTTTAACATATTCCTAATAATTGAGGAGGAAATATGAGAAAATATTTATTACCACTTTTTATAATTATAGTCTTTATCCCGTTAGCATTTGCTGCTGTTCCTACTATTGATGCAGTTGGAGGTTCAAATACTGCCGGAGGAGGCACTGACACGCAAGATATTTCAGCTGGAGGAACAATTTACTTTCGTGCAGAGACATCTGATGTAGAAACCGGGCATTACCTATCTTCTGTTCATGATGGAACTGTATCAGGCTTCATATATCTCTATTTTTGGAGTCAGACACCTAATTCAGGTTATGCTGGATTTGTAGATCATTCTCAAGCGTCTATCGACAATTTTGCGAACTCTTCAAATAACTATTGTACCTTTGATGTTATCTTACCGGGAGCAAGTTCAATACCTGTTAACACTACATATATAAGTTTTTATTTTGGTCTTATGCAAACTAATAATCCACCTCCGCCCTTTGCAAATGATTTTGGAGACGCGGAAGCTTCTTATTATGGGATTACTTCAGAGCCTACAGGATATTATGGTTATATGAATTATGCTTCTGATACTACAACTTTAGCTCCAACTTTAGATCTACCGGAGGCTAATCAAATTATCCCACAAGATTTCACGGTTCAATATGATCAACCGGAAGCAGCTTATGCCGGCTCAGTAAAACTTACGATAACCAGAACGTCTGGATCTGCAGACTCCGGGTCACCACATATTTTGGAAATTACCAGCGAAGCTGCCGGAACCGACAAGATATTACTGATCAAAGGTGCTAATATGCTTTCTGGTTCTGGAATTGAGGATATTGTAAGCGGAGGAAATTCTTTAGTTAATAATGCTGTTTATACAGTTAAAATTGAGTATCAGGATCTAGCTCAAAATGGAGTTGCCTTTGATTCAAATGCTGGTATTATTTATGAATTGGATTCTTATTTAGCCATAACAGGAGGAGATTATAATGCTGGTACCAGTTTCAGTCCAGGTTCCATCAATAATGCTTTCTTCCGTATTCAGATGCAACAAATAGGTAGTGGATTAGCTAAGATCCTCGATAAGATCAAATTTGATATAACAGGGTCTTTCCAAGCCTCAGATATTGATAATTTGAAGATCTGGAGGTCAACAGACAGCAGTTTTAATTCAGGATCTGATGTACTACTGGTAACTGAGACAAATAATCTGGATCCATTTGAACCCGATTTTAATCCTGATGAAAATATTGGTACGACTCCGATCTATTATTTTTTAACCGTAGACGTAACATCAACTGCTTCCGGTACAGACGAAATTGGGGCTTCGATTAACACGGCAGCTGACGTTACTGTTAACTGTTCAGTTTCTGGCTCTTTCCCAATTTCCGGTTCTACACATCCCTTACCGGTGACATTAACCAGCTTTACAGTAGATCTTTCAAATCAACCAGTTATTAATTGGGTTACTGAGACAGAAACCAACAATGCTTATTGGAATATCTATAGAAGTATCTCACAAAACATAGGTCAGGCCATACAGATAAATGAAGATGATATCATCCCGGGTCAAGGAACAGTAACAGAGCCCACCTATTATGTTTATACAGATGATTATCCCCTCACAGCAAATACAACCTACTGGTATTGGCTAGAATGTATTGATAATGCCGGCGAAGCTGCTTTATTGGGTCCCGTTTCATTATTTGTTCCGGAAGGAGGCGATAATGAGGGAACACCTGCAACTCCGGACGATTATGGTCTGAAACAGAATTATCCCAATCCATTTAATCCAAGTACAAGTATAAATTTTGCACTGGAAGAGAATAGTCCGGTTAGACTCACAATTTACAACGTCAAAGGTGAGAAGGTCAAAACTGTATTCGAAGATTATGTTCCGGCTGATCTGGTTCAAACAGCCAATTGGGATGGTAGAGACGAAGCTGGTAAGAGTGTTGCTTCAGGCGTATATTTATATCGTCTGAGAACTAATAAAACAGTGTATTCAAAGAGAATGCTTTTACTGAAATAAATTTAACTGTAGATCAGCCCTGCCTTTTTTTAGGCGGGGCTTTTTTTTTATAGAAATATAGGATTACCTTTTACAAAGATGACAATTTGTGCTTGAAGTGAATAAATCTTCTTGAACTCAGGCGACAGTGGTATAAAATAAATAATTCTTTTAATTTCATTTGAACTAAGTTCAATATTGCCTTGTTTCTTGAGTAATTGCAGTGCGACGTAACCTTTTTTCTTTGCTTTGAGATCTTGCTTACTTCTTAAAAATTGGGGATAATAATGTGATTTTGCCTGTTTGCACCAATCCCACTTTAAACAATCTTTAAAGAAATCCATTTTATCAGAGAATTTACTATTGGCAAAATTTAGCAACTCAAATGCATTTTTCTGCCAATTCTTTGTGTTAAGATCATACTTTTTACTTGTTAAATAAGAGGCAAATTCCCAATAGAGATCATAGGCAGATCCATGCAGTGGTATTAAATGGGATATCAAAGTATCAAAGTTATGCGAGTTTTTAAAAGTATTTAGCAACTTCTCAATCTGATGAAGCTTTATCAAATCTTGAAATGACAACCAATTATTTTGTAAAATGAGATAGGGATTTTGCGAAGTTGCAATCATCCTAAAATCATAAGTTTGCTCTGCCAATTCCGTACCGGGCAGTATCTTTAAAAACCCCAGCTGCATGTTATCAGCGCCTAGAGAGTAAATATCATTGAATGATTTTTTAAACTGTTTCAGTCCTTCAAATGGCAGGCCGGCTATCAGATCTACATGAATATTAATATTATTGAGGTTAATTAACTTTCGTATAGATACTGAAATTTTTGACCACGAACTTCTTCTGTGGATACTTTCTAAAGTAGGAGGATTTGTAGATTGAATTCCTATCTCAAATTGAAAAAGGTCAGCTGGACAACTCTGTAAAATCTCGAAGTCTTCATCTTCTAACAATTCAGGGTGTATCTCAAAATGGAACTTAGTTGAAGGATTAAGATCGATCAGGAATTCCCAGATCGCACGGGAATGTTCTTTTTTTATGTTAAATGTACGATCTACGAATTTGATGATTCGAGGTTTGCGGGCGATAAGAAATTCTAATTCCTTTTTCACTAAAATAAGATCCCGAAATTCCTGTTTCTGATCCAATCTGGATGAAAGACAGTAACTGCAATTGAAAGAACAACCGCGACTGGATTCATAATACAGGTATTTATCCAGCAACTTTGGGAAATCAGTTTCGAGATAGGGGAAAGGTATTTTAGAAAAATGGGGATTTTTTCTTACCAGGATATTTTCATTGATTGTGCAATCATTTTCCAATAAATATCTAAATCCAGCTTCACCTGAGCCTCCTATCACAAAGTCAATTTGAGGATAATTTTTAAGCCATTCTTCAGCGTTATAGCTAACCTCCGGACCACCAAGAATAAGCTTAGTTTGAGGTAGTATCTTTTTGAGCTCTGAGATTAATGAAATAATTTTCTGTGTGTTCCAAATATAAACTGAGACAGCAATAATATCCGGTCTTTCTTTAACGATCTTTTCCAAGATATTCAGATCAGGTTGATTGATGGAAAATTCAAGAATATCTGTTTCCAGGTCCAGATCTTGAATTGAGTTTCTGAGATAACGGATTGCCAGATTGGAATGAGTATATCTGGCGTTAATACCAACAATATGTAGTTTTTTCATTCTATTCCAAGATTAAAGTGAAAACATCTCCTTGGCACGTTTGAGATCAGCAGGGAAATCTATTTCAATGCAAGGAATGTCGTCTGTCGGTTTAGCTAAGAGGATATTATCCTTTACAAGTAAATTTACAGCATATTCAAAATAATTATTGGATTGTCCTTCATCAACGCCTTTTTGCAGGTAATATACAAACTCCTTGATAACTTCTTTATTAAATTTTCCAATACCGATAAATTCCCCGGCACATTGTTTTATAGGAATTTTCTTACCTATCTCTAAAATACGCATTTGATCATCTATGATCATCTTAACTTCTTCTTCAGCACAAGATTTTGTTTCTAATAACAATTGGGAAAATTTTGATTGAGCAGAGATCTTTTTAAGTAAGCCACTCTGAAAAAGAACATCAGCATTGAAATAGATAAAGTCATCGTTCAGAAAGTCACTGGTCAACCATAAAGAATATAAAGTATTTGTTTTGTCATAGATAGGATTTTCGACAAATGTAACATTTTCCGATTTGATCAGCTCTAAAATATGTGACTTGAGTTGTTCTTTTTTATACCCCAAAACGATTACATAGTCCCTGATCCCGACGTTAATACAGCTCTTCAGCTGATGATGGATTATGGAACTATTTCCAATTTTTATCATACTTTTGGGAAGTCCGCCGGATACTTCCTGAAGTCTTTTCCCCATACCGGCAGCTAAAATTACAGCTTTCATTAAATTTCTCCTAATTTTTTTCTTTTCTTATTTTAAACCAGACATTAAGTCAATGATTTTTTCAGATGAAATATGATATCCCAGTAGATACTAATTTTCAATTATTCAGAATGGGTTTAAGTGACCTAGATAGGCGATCTTTATTAATTATATTAAATAAATTCAGCTTTTTATCATTGCGCTCTGTTGCATATACTCATAATAATCATTGATAATCTGCAAATATCAAAAGCAGTTTCTTGACAACGAAAATGACCTTAGTAATAAATGAAAACATGAAAGGAGCAGGTAATGATTATTGACTCACGCTATAAAGTAGAAAAAAAATTAGGTTCCGGTATATGGGCGACAGTATTTAAAGTTAATGACCTCAGAACCAATACAAAGTACGTTCTGAAATTATTTCAAATGCTCGATGCAGACAGCCTTTATGAAAGATTCACTGCTGAAAATATGCATCAGATAACAAAGTTGAATCACCCTAATTTGATACATGTTATTGACTTTGGAAGTTTTGAGAACCATGTTTATTATATTAGCGAATACTATGAAGGTAAGACACTTTCCGACTTCAAGTACAATAAAACCAATGAAGCATTATTCTACGATATTATTGTTCAGATATGTTATGCATTAAGTGCATTACATAGCCAGAATATCATACATAAAGATCTTAAACCCAATAATGTAGTTTATAAGATCCAAAAAAATCAACCTATGGTTAAACTGATGGATTATGGTTTCACTAAAGTAGATATAAAGAGAACTAACCAAAGAATCGGCAATGTGCTTCCTTATCTTGCTCCGGAGATATTTACAGGAAAGGAAGCTGTGATCCAAAGTGATTTTTATTCACTAGGTGTGATGCTGTATCAAATCACTACAGGAACTTTGCCATACACCGTAGAACAACTTTCAACAATTCTAGCAGGCGATGAATTCAATCTGTTCCCCAAATTTCCCACAGAGCTAAATCCGGATATACCTGATGAATTGGAAAAGATAATCCTAAAATTGTTAGAAAAAGATCCTAAAGATAGATTTAACGATGCAGAAAGCATAATTAAGCAGATCAATCAGATCCAACCAAAACAATATCCTTTTTCCAGAAAGAAATCTATTGTGCATAATATCCAGTTTAGCGACTATATTGTCCGCGAAGATTATTCTCACAGATTACTTGATTATATACCCATAATTAAAAAAGATAATGGTAAGATCATTTCACTTTCTGCCAGTAAAGGTTTAGGTAAGAGCAATGCGTTGACGTTGTTCCGTTATCATCTGTTATCAGATAAATATTATATGTTTGATTATACTTGCAGTCCTGACAAAAAGGATCCCTTCTTTGCCTTGATCAAGGAATTTTATCATGCTGCTAAAAACAACAAAAAGATCGCATCCGATCTTTCTACAATATCCGATACATTAAGCGATTATCTATTTAGTTCAGAAATGCCGAAAACAAACTCAAAACAGCATAAAGAAGATCTCGATCTTGATTTTAAAGCTGCTTCAAATTTTATCTACCATTTATCTGAAGAGAAACCTATTATTTTTATAATCAGGCAGGCAGAATATCTGGATAAAGATGTTTTTAGCTTCCTAAATTATATTTCCAGAGAAGTTACCAAACGTCCTATTTTGATCATCTTAGGAATTAACGATCCCAGGAAATTAATAGGATTGATGCATCCTGTGCAAATATCGATTGATGCTTTAACTTATGACCAAACAAGGAAGTATGTATCGAGATTACTGAAGACTTTACCACCGGAGAAATTTGTAAGAGATCTATGGGATAGGTCTAATGGAAATCCTATGTTCATTGAGCAAATTTTAATTGATCTTATCAATAAAAGAGAGATCTGGAATTCTAATGAGTTTAATTTTGATTACGACATTAAAAATTATATTCTACCCGATGATATACAAAAAGCTATAGAACTAAGAATTGATCACCTATCACAAACGAGTTACAGATATCTGAAAAAATTGGCTTGTGTTAACACACCTCTTTCTATAAATTTAATTAAATTTATCCTAAACATAGATGATAAAACGCTGTTCTTCTTTTTGTCAGATTGCTTAAATAATGAATTATTAAAGAAAGTCGATGAATACTATTTTTTCACTTTTACAGAGGTCAGAGAACACTTCACAAAGGAAATTTCTGAAAGAACCAGAAAGATAATTTCTAATAAAGTGCTTAGTTACTTCAAAGATCAGCATATAAGAGAATTTACCTTACTGGATGGAATTATTAAGCATTCTGAGCTGGTTAATAATTTTAAAGCTGTACGCAAGTATTTATTACAAGCTGTTGAGCTGTTCACCAGTCAAGGAAAACATGAGATCGCTTTTGACCATATTGTGAAGGTAGTGATCTTGGATTTCTCTGTTGAATTGAAGATAGCAGAAAAAGATATTTATAGCGATCTAAACTTATTGATAGAAAAATCTGAATGGGCAACAGAAGATCAAATATCCTCAAATTTGAAAAATATTATCTCTAATATGCCTGATATTGCAGAGAAACATATGATCATCGGATTATTTTATTTTACTTTAGAAAAACTTTCACTTTCCAAGAAACGATTTGAGCAAGCCTTAGAGAAATCTGTCACTGGTAATTTGAGAATTGAGATACTCATTAATTTGTGTCGTACTATGCTTGCTTTGAACGATCTTAATAAACTCAGCGAATATTTACATATTTTAGAAAGTTATCAGCTTCCGGAAGATAAGGAAATATCTTATATGATCTACAAAGGCTTGTACTATGGTTTTAGCGGCAGGCTTGATGACGGTATCAATTTGATGGAAGATTATTTACAAGATATCAAAACAAAAAATAATCCAAATTACTTTATTAAATTAGGCAGATTACACAATAGTTTAGGTGTATTATACAGGAATAAGAAGCTGTTAGATGAAGCCGAGAAAAATTTTGAGATTGCACGAAACATCTGGGAGAGGATACATTATAAAAGACAGCTGATAGTTGTGTATAATAATATTGGCGATGTCGCCTTAACAAAAGGAGATACAACCAGGGCATTTAAATATTTAGGAAAAGCTAGTAGAATATCTGAGCTGATCAAAGCCAAAAGATATGGCGTCTTGGTTTTTTTAAATAAAGGTGAAGCACATATCAAATTAGGTAATTTTGCAATTGCGGAAAACTTCTTGAAAAAAGCTTATACTTTTTCTAATAAATTAGAGACAAAACCTTATTTAAATTCAATTATTAATAATATGGCAATAGCAAAAAGCAAAATCAAGAATTTCAATTACTATTACCGATTTGTTCAATATCATGTACCACATTTGTTAAAAGGTGAGATCGATACCGTTACACCACTGATCAAGACCTTTTTCTATTACTTGTATGATATTGGAGATTATGAAAAAATTGAACAGATGCTGAAAAAGAACGAAACAACTTTTTTTAATAATCAAGAGCATGAATTTTATTATCAAATGCTTGGATTTCTTCAAATCACTCGTAATGACTATTCCGGGGGATTGAAGATCATCGATAAAGCAGTAACATATTCAAAACAAAGTAAGAGTGATTATGCCCAGACGATCAATAATATTCGCCTGGCAGAATGTTATACCGGATTGGGTGAGCAGAAAAAAGCGATTGAAGCTTGTACCAAAGCTGAAGAACTCTGCGAGAAGAATCAGTTTATGTATTGGGAAAAGGTTTTAGAACTCAAAAAAATCAAAATCAAACTATTAGATGGAAGGGTAAATTTGAGAGTGCTGTTGAGAGATCTTTTCAATCTGATTGGATATGTTAAAGACAATGAACTGTATATTTTGGAAACTGAAGTTTATGGTTTAATAATTCAAATCTATGCTTACCTAAATTTAAACAGAAAAGCGAAATTATTCTTTAAAAGATATAAAACATCAATTGTAGAAAATGCCAAAAGGCTTCCCAAACATGATAAGGAATTATATTTCAGGAAAAACAAATATTATCTAAAAAGTTTTAAGGGCTTTAAAACTATTAATATCGAATCACGTATAATCGAATCAACAGAGAAGTGGCAGGAAGAGCTTTATGACATTTTAAAACTTAAAAATACTTCCAGAATGAAATTTTTTATTGATCTTACAATTTCTAAATTACTAGCTCCATATTACTATGCGATCACTTTAAAAAAAGAAATAGATAATAAAGAGAAACCATTTTTATCCAACAACATCAGTAAGGAATATTTGTATTCAGATAAATTATATGCTAATATCGAAGAAGCATTGGATAACAATGTTACAATTTCAAAAAAAATTGATAAATCTCATATTTTGTTCATTCCGCTGAAGATCAAAACTGCTGAAGTGGGCTGCCTTATTATTGCTGATAAAGGAGAATTCACGTTTCAACCACAAGAATTTGACATTGTCAAAAATCTCAGGCTGCATCTAACTTCTATTCTTATCCGTATCGATGAATTTGTATCTCTTAATAAGGATATGGAATCAATGTCAAAACTCATTGAAATTACAAGGAAATTTTTCACAATTCTAAGTTTGGAAAAATTAGAACAGGAAGTTGTTGCTTTTACCCTGGATTTTACAAGCAGTACACGAGGTTTTTTAATAAAAAAAGATCAATATGAAAATTACACTTACAAAATTGCAATGGATGATTCCAAACGCATTCTTAAAAATTATTTATATATCAGTAAAAGTATATTAAGCGAAGTTCAAAGGATCAAACATCCAATTTACATTGAAAATGCTGAAGAGAAGAGTATATTTAATAACTATTCAGATATCACCAATAATATATTGTCAATATATTGTGCTCCGCTTTTAGTTGACGATAGTGTTTATGGATTCTTGTACTTAGATAATCTCAATTCTGAAAAAAATGAAATGCAGATCAATCAAAATTTTATGAAGCTAATGTTGACCCAGATCTCAACGGCTCTTAAAAATGCCCAGCAATATGAATTACTGACAAAAACAAATCAAGAGATCAGCTCACTGGATGATTTGAAAAAAGATTTTATCAATATTGTATCACATGAACTAAAAACACCACTTGTTGCAATGAAGGGTTACACCAAGCTGCTTTTGAAAGCAGATCTTCCTAAAAAAGAAAGATCTATTTTATCACTTTTATCTACCAGCTCAAAAAAACTGGATACTACTATTAATGATATTATTAATTTCAATCGATATCAAATGCTGAAAAAACTTAGAACAGAACCGGTAGTAATAAAAGAACTACTTGATGATCTGAAAGAGGAGGGAGAAAAGATCTCCGCAAAGAGAAATATGATATTCCGCCTGGAAATTGAAGATAAGCTGAAAAAAGTTAAAGTAAATTGGAATGCCTTTTATATGATGTTGTTTAATATTGTACATAATGCAATTCGTTTCACTAAAGATTTTGGTACGATAACAATTGGAGCAAGATATTCAGCTTTCCAACAGGAAGAAATTGAGGGTAAAGAGAGTTTAGTGGTTTATGTTAATGATAACGGAATAGGTATTCCGGAAAATGAACAGGACAAAGTATTCCAAAAGTTTTATGAGTTAACTGATATTATAGCTCACAGCTCCGGTGATACAGAATTTCATTCAAGCGGGTTGGGTCTCGGACTTTCCACAGCGAGGCTGATAGCAAATCTACACAAGGGTAAGATCTGGATAAACAGTAAAGAAAATAAAGGGACAACAGTTTTTGTGGCTGTTCCGTTCATGTAGCAGGTAATATGAGATCAATAAATAAAATTTTTAATAATAAGTCATCCTGGCAGCAAAATAGTTTCACAGATATTATAAATTCCGGTGAGCAACTTGTAGTATTCTGCTCCGAAAATGTATATCATACATCAGCGGTTTTATCACATATACTTACCTGGAGAGATCATTTCAAGCAGATCGCTTTGATCTTGCCCGAGTTTGAATATAGTTTTTTTAAGAGGTTAGAGAAAAAAGAATCAATTGTCTGTTTCAGTAATCGTAGTGAGATAAAACCATTTAAAAATTCTGTGATCTTCAATTTCAGTTCAGAAAGAAAAGCACGAAAAATAGTGGATAAATGTTTGAGATCTTCTATTCTAGACATAAATAATCCGGCCAATCTACAATTTATACCTACTCCGGCAGATCCTGTTATGATGTTGAAGGAATTTGCAGATTTTTTTGATTTTTCATGGGGAACTTATCAATATGAGATTGATACTTCTAACTCGGAATTAATGGTTGCGCGTCATCAATTTATCAAAAACAGATTCAAAAATTTCATTTTAGATTTTAGTAAGAGTTTCCCTACAAATAAAATAGAAAAAATAGTTCACAAGCTGAAACAAGATTTTTCTGCTAATATTTATTTCACAAATAAAAAGATAACTGATAAATCATTAATTAATATTGAAGAGATCAAGATAGCAGATCTATTAGAATTATATAATCTAGCAAAAGTAAGTGATATTTTGATCACTGACAAACAGACTATCGCAGGCACATTTTCCAAATTGGGAATAAAACAAGTCTATTTAGGCTTAGATTTCGGTTGTGAAAATTTACAATTTACGGCTCCTGATAATTTAGTTCATTTATCGAAAATTATTAATGATAGCTTAATTACGAATTCTTGAGGTATAAATGAAAAAGAGTTTCATCATTGTTTTATTGTTGATCTTAACAGTAATGCTTTCAGCAGATTTGAAAGAAGATTTGCGGTTTGCGATCGGGCTTTACAGAGATAATAATAAGCAATTAGCAAAAATTGAATTGAAAAAATTACTTGTAAATTATCCACAGAGTGAAGTTGATTCTGATATCAAATTTCTGCTGGGTAATATCTATCTGGAACTGCAGGAATATACTAACGCTGAAAACTATTTCGATGAATTATATACTTCTTCGCCTCATCCGGCAATAAATAAAGAAGTGATTTTAGGATTTGGGCAGAGTCTGTATTTTTTAAATAAAATAACCAGAGCTAAATCTGTTTTTGAAGAATTTATCTCTATTTACTCAGGTAATAATTTAACCTGGAAAGCACATTATTATTTAGGAATGATAGACTTTCAACAAAAGAAATATTCCAATGCAATCCAAAATTTTAACAAGTCGATTTCCATTGATCAGCAATCAATTGTGATCTCTGCTATGCTGGATCTGTACATTACAATGAATGATTCGCAAAAAATAAATGAGGTTGCAGAATTATTGCAGCAGCAACCGGCATCTGAGATCAAAAATAAAGCGATTTTAATCTTGCTGGAATATTATCTTACTACAGATCAGATTGATCAAATATTTGCACTAAAAACTGTAACGATCCCCTCGATCTCGGCCTATTATGAACAGTACAAGCTGATAATAGGAATAGCATTATACAAAAATGGGCAATTGGATTCAGCTATTAATAATCTGATAAAAATAGATTCTCAAAAAGCAGAATATTACCTGGCACTTTGTTACTATGAACTTGATATGACAGAGCAAGCATTGGAAATTTTACAAAAATTGGTAAATTCTCCTGATGAACAAATAAGTTCAAATAGTACATTTTATTTAGCAAAGATAAATAATGATTCCACTTTACTGCAAAAATTCATCTCTGAAAATAAAGATAATAGTTATGTTCCTGTAGCTTATTATATACTAGGCTACAATAGTTTAATGGGAGAGGATCATCAAAGTGCTTTTAGTTTATTTAATAAGGCAAGAGAAACTGGTATTAAACTCCCAAGCAGTGCCTATAATGCCGTAAAAGAGAAGATTTACTATTTGATTCCGGAATCACTTTATCTACTGAACGATAAAACTACAGCCAAAAAAGAATATGAATTATATTTATCCGTATTCTCGGCAGGCAGCTATTTTGATGAAGCAAATTTTAAAATAGGTTTGATCGAATTCGAAAATGGAGCATTTGAAGATGCTGCAGCCTACTTTAAGATAGTCAGAGATTTGCCAGGGGATTCAGACAAAAAGGGGATGAGTAATTTCTACCTGGGCGAGATAAATATTTCTCAAGGAAATTACTCACAAGCTTTAGATGATTATGAAACAGCATTAAAGGGAATTTGTGATATTGGTTACACTTGGGAAAGAATAAGTCATATCTATTACTCACAAAAAAAATATGATCAAGCCAGAAATTCATTGTATAACATTCCTTCGGAGCCTAAATATTTATTTGATAGATTTCTGTTAAAAGGCAATATTGAATTCGTTGAACGTAATTATGACAAGGCATTAACAGCATTTTCATTTGCGGCAGATCACGCTGCGGAACCTTTACAGAAAGAAGCTGCACTCTCCAGAAAAGCCTGGACATTATATCAGTTAAAGCGGTATGATGAAGCTTCTATTCTGTATAGCAGTTTAGCTGTATCTGCTGATTCTCCAGAAAAATATATATTCCGAGCTGCACTTTCGGCTTTCAGTTCAGAAAAATATCTCGATGCTATTAATTATTTTAAGCATTACACAGATAATTTTCATAACGCTGAGGATTATAATTCAGCTCTGCTTGGAACTGCCGATTCCTACTACAATTTAGGAGATTTTAACAATTCTGTTGTTTATTACAAGAAGCTTATTACTCCCGGTGTTGATGTTACAATTCTCAATAACGCTATTAATGGTTTACGTTGGTCTGCTGAACAATCTAATTCAATTGATTTTATTTTGGAAGTCGATGGATTGCTCAGAGAAAGCGCTTCCAAGGAAATAAGGGTTGAGTTGCTGGACAGAAAGATCTATTATTTATATAAAAAAGAATTGTGGAATGATGCAGTTCAAACTTGCAAAGAACTCGAGATCCTGGACCGGGAACATAAGAACTTGAATGAGCTAAAACTAATAAAAGCGCTGAGTTATGGTAATTTAAAAGATTATCAGAATTCCGTAGCTACTTTTGAAGAGTTATTTGAGGAAAAACATGATCCTGCAATATTGCTGCATTGGGCAGATCTCCTGCTGAAAATGAATAATTCATTAGAAGCTATCGATAAAATGAGACAGGCTTCAATGTTGACCAGGAGAGAAGATATCTGGTTGAGATTAATGGAGATCGAGCAAGAGTACAAAAGCGATTATTTTGAAAATGATTTTCATAAATTCATGGAATTTGCAACTGGTGAAGAGAAAGAGAGAGCACAAATTTTAGAAGTTGAGAGGAAAATTGATCTGAAAAATTATTCTGATCTGGATGATAAAATAAAGGAACTGAATAAGAGTAAATATAAAAGTGTAAAAGCCGACGCACAATATTCCAAAGGATATCTTTTGTACTCACAAGGACAATATGAAGCAGCTATACCGGAATTACTCAGATTAAGATATCTTTATCCTGAATTCGAAAGATCTAAAAATAAAGCTGAAGCTCTAGCCTGCCTCTCCTATATTAAATTGAAAAATTATGATGAAGCCAGAAAACTCTTTGATGTCGTTAAAAATGAATTATCAGAGCCGAAGAGAATAGAAATAGAGACCTTACTGAGCAAGCGGGGTGAAAATGAATAAAATATTGATCATTCTGCTGCTTTTGCCAATGGTGATTTTATTCGCTGAAGATCCACTGGATCTCGGAACTATTGTAATTCAGGGTGAAACAGCTACTTTACAGGATACAATGATCTCTAAGGCTGAATTATCTGAATATTGTTTAGTTTCATCTAATATTGATTTCTCTTACAGTGCTTATTATTCTCCAATGAAATTTACCTCTCCGCTGATCTTTCCAGATCAAAAAAGATCCAGCTTTCAGCTAAAAGGCGGTTTGGATAATTATACAACACTAAATGCAGTGATATCAACTGATGAGATTATAAATTTTTCGGCTTATCTAAAGCATTTTGAAAAGTCAGATTCTTGGAAGCAAAACACTTATGAAATGCAATGGCAACCTAAGCTGAATGAAAACAATCTGATATTTGATGTTTCTAAACAAGAATTTCCCGGAACCAAAATATTTGGCGGATTCTTCAATTACAATAATCAAAGTTTATCACTTCTAGAAAATGGAGGATTTCTTGGTTTTTTGGATCTCACTGCTTCTTATTATCAGTTTGAACAATTAGATACCAGTGCAGAAGATTTTTGTTTAAATATGGATATCTTACTAAAGAAAGAAACCTTATACAATATATTAAGCACAGATTTGTTAGATAAAGATATTTCGGGATTTGGCAGTATTGGCTTGAAAGGAATTGGAATCTTTGACGACGTGGGTATTTGGTGTGCTTATGACAGCAAAGGAGTTTATCCTTCTCTGATTTTGAATTCCAAGTTTAGGTTTAATAAATATCTACAAATTAGGTTAGAACAATCTCCTTTTATCTCAGCAAAATCGCATCATGATAGATTTCATGATAACATCCTGCAAAGTATGTTCACTGATTTGGAACAAACCAAAAAAGTGCTCAATTCTACTGTGACGTTAGAGAACAATTATCTGATCCCGATATCTTTATATTACCAGGCGACCTGGGAAAAAGATCATGTTGTTTACAGGCAGAATAGTTCCGGATTCTATGATCTTGATACTGTTGACAGTATTATCCAAAAAGGCGGGATTGAACTTGCCTTCCAATATTGGAACATTTTATTGAGACAAAATCTGGAATATATGATTGCTGAGGAAATACTGAATTATGAACCTCTATTAACTGCATCAACAAAACTTGAATTTACTGAAAAGTTGTATCAGATTGAAGTTGATCTGCAAATATTATCACAGGGTGAAACAACTGAGGGAAGAGAGCTTGATACGTATTTTATGCTTGATCTGTTTGGAACTTACAAATTAAGAGACAACATTTCGCTTTTTGTGGAAGTGAATAATCTATTTGATCAATCATACAGGAAATATGATGATTATTCAGCTGAAGAACTGCAAGTAATCTTTGGCGCCAGACTTGATTTTTAATGTTTTTTTGAAAATGACTCTTTAGTAAGTGAAAATTATTGTAAAATAATGTCTATTTATTAGACATTGCTTGACATTAAAACTAAAAATATTTAAAAAGTAATAAGTATAGAGTGAAGCTTGATGGTGCAAGAGTAAAAGGGAATCTCGTGAAAATCGGGAGCGGTCTCCGCCACTGTAAGCAGCATAGAAAATTTGGAGATTCAGATCACTGAGTAATTGGGAAGATCTGTTATCAAAATCCGGCTGCAAGTCAGGAAACCTGCCAGAAGCTTAATTATCAGTACTCCGGAGTAAGAAGTAATGATGATCGAGTTTATTTATCCTTTTATTCTAGAAGCCACTGAGCTCTTATGATGAAAGGATTTTTTTATGAAAAAAATACTGCTGCTTACTTCTCTAATATTCATTACTTTTGGGTGTACAAAACCTCACTCAACTCAAGACAAAAGATATATAGTCACTTCCCCTGAAATCGCTGAAATTATCTGCTTGATTGAAGGACCTGCTAATATTGTCGGCGTTACTTTGGAATGTGACTATCCACCTGAGTTGAAACAAATTGAGAAAGTTGGCAATTTCGGCAATGTCAATATGGAAAAAGTGATCTCGCTTGATCCTTCAATAGTATTTACTTCCGGTTTAGAACAGGAGCTGCTTACGAGTAAGCTTAATAAAATAAAGCTGAATGTTAAACAATTTTACCCTGGATCTATCAAAGAAATGCTTAATTCAATTCGAGATATTGGTGAACTATTAGGAAAACAGGAAAGAGCGTTCATAATTGCAGACAGCCTTCAAAATATTATTGATTCCATTTCCAGTACACAATTTACTTATATTCCTTCCGTTTACTTGGAAATATACAATGATCCTATTATGAGTGTCTCAGATAATTCTTTTGTGGGAGAATTAATTACATTGGCAGGAGGAAAAAATATTTTTCCAAAGTTGCCCAGAGATTATGCTCGAGTTAAGGCTGAAGATGTTATAATTGCGGATCCGGATGTGATCATTACGACTTGCCCTGCAGAAAGTATTAAACTCCGTAAAGGTTGGGAAGTAATCTCAGCTGTTAAAAATAATCGAGTTTATGCAGCTAATGACATCGATCCTGATTTGATAATACGAGCTGCACCACGCTTTATTAAGGGTGTTAAACAATTACAAAAAATTCTGCACGATGAAAAATAATATTATCAAGCTCGCTCTTACCACTTTTTTTATTCTGACAATTATTCTCTATTTATATTTTCAACTCAGCAGTTTTCACATTCTTTTGCAAATTCGAATTCCTCGTTTAATGTTGGCTTTTCTGGTTGGTTTTGTTCTTTCGGGTGTAGGTTATTCATTTCAAATAATGCTAAATAATCCACTAGCTGAGCCATATATTTTGGGAATTTCTTCCGGTGCTGCCTTTGGAAGCATATTGGCAAATATCTTAGGATTATATGTGTTTATGCCGATTTTTGGATTTGGCGGGGCATTATTAACTTTAACCTTGGTGTGGTCTTTGGCTCATTTAGGTGGATTCTTCAATAATACTAAATTACTACTCTCCGGAATAATTGTTGGAATGTTCTTTTCGGCCGCTATTTCACTGTTGATGTATTTTAATAAAAATGATCTGGGTAATATAATAAATATCTTGATGGGGAATCTGGGGCATATCTTCAGTCACAGGGAATGGAACTATTTCCTGGTAGTTTTCGCAGTAAGTTTGGCGCTGATGCTATATCTCTTTATGCTCTCGAGAAAATTGATTATCCTTACAACAGGTGATCTTATTGCCAGCAGTCTGGGAATTGACGTAAAAAAACTCCGAAAAAAAATATTTGTGATCAGCTCTTTATTAACAGGTATAACAGTTGCATATTCGGGAATAATAGGCTTTATTGGGTTAATAGTTCCTCATATTGTTCGTATGATCTCCGGACATAACAAACAAACCACTATAATTTATTCAGCTTTCCTAGGTGCTTTATTACTTATATTATGCGATTTTATTGCGCAGCATATTGCAGTGATAGAGATTCCTGTGGGAATAATAACCGCCTTTTTGGGTTGTCCATTTTTTATTTTCATAATGGTAAAAAGCAGATAGATAAAACTCTGCTGTACAAAGATCTTTATAAGTATATAGAGTGGGTTGAAATAAAGGCTTAAGAGAGTCTAAATTTTCTTAATACAAGCTATATCGTTACCTTTACTTCTTTGATCTCATTATAATGTTCCAGATGCTCTTTGATCTCTTCAACAACATTTTCACGGTATTTATCAAACTTGGGGATATCTACATCGATAGTAGCAATTCCGTCTTCAAAGCCAACATATTTTACCACCTTGAGTGTGACAATATCCTCTCCAACACCAGGGTAAATAATTTTCTTGAGCTCCTCAACAATCTGTTTCTTACTAAATGTTTCTCTTTGGGAAAGACCATGTTTCACTTCGTATTCCTTGATGGCTTTTTTCAAAGTATCAACTGCTAATACAGAACAGTGCATTTTAACGGCAGGGAGACCATCTAAAGCATCAGCTGCTCCTTTCCACGATATCTTTTTAGCTTCTTCCAGGGTTTTTCCTTTGGCGAGATCTGTGATGATCGAGCCGGTGGCAATATTGGATGCGCATCCGTAGGATTGGAATTTAATATCTTCTATGATTAGAGAATCAGGATTGATCTTTAAAAATATAGAAATTTGATCTCCGCACGCTGGGCTGCCTTCTGTGGCTTCCACATCAGGATTTTCCAGTTTACCTATATTGTGAGGCTTCATAAAATGATCTAACACTTTTTGTGAATATTGCATTATTTACTCCTTGAAATCTATAATTATTGTTTGTAGAGAGGACTTCTAGCCCGAAGTTCTTTTACTACGTCAGCTAATTTTTTTACAGTATAATCAATTTCTTCAAGCGTATTGTATCTGCTTAAAGTAAATTTCATAGAACTATGTGATTGTTCATGATCTCTTCCGAGTGCCATTAAAACATAATTTGGTTTTAATCCTTTTGATGCACATGCACTTCCGGTTGAGATTGAAACACCATACATGTCCATCATCATCATTATTGCTTCTCCTTCAATAAAATCAAAGGAAATATTTATGTTATGTGGAACGCGATTTCGACCTCGGGGTCCGTTTAGCAGGGTGTATGGAATTGTACTTTCGATTTTAGAAAGCAAATTGTCAGAAAGTTTGCGGATTTTAGAAATATTTGTTTCAAGATTATCAAAAGCAAGTTCAACTGCTTTTGCAAATCCCGCAATAGATGGAATACTTAAACCGCCTGTGTATAAATTATCAATTCTATCTACTCCATGCTGTACCTGCCCTAATATAATTCCTTTTCGCTGATATAAGGCTCCAATTCCCTGTGGACCATGAATTTTATGAGCACTTATCGATAACAGATCAATGCCCAGATCTTTAACATCGAACGGAATACGGGCATAAGCCTCACAAGCATCAACAAACATAGCGATCTTATGATCAGCTGCATCCAAAATCTCCCGGTATTTTTTTATCGGTTGAATTGTACCGACTGTATGATTAGCAAAAGTTGTCATAAATAAGATTGTATCATTACGGAGTGAATTTTTCAGATCATTGAGGTCGATAAATCCGTCTTTATCTGTGGGAAGGTAAGTAACATCAAAACCGCTTTTTTCAAAAAAAGCTGCATTAGTTAAAATATCCGGATAATCTATCACAGAGCAGATAATATGAGTTCCTTTATCCGAATTTGCAGTAAGAAAACCTTTTATTGCTAAATTATTTGCAGAAGTTCCACCTGAAGTTAAATGAAGTTCCTTGATCTCAGCACCGATCGAATCTGCAATTATTTTCTTTGAATCATCTAAAAATTTGGTGGTTTTGGTTCCCATCTCAATGAAATCTTCAGGAAAATAATAATTATTGTTCATATTCTGAGTCACAGTTTCGATAACTTCCGGTGCTGGTTGTGAGGTTAAACAATTATTAAAATATATCCTTTTCATTATATTCTCCTTAAAGTTTATCAACGATCTGATCTAGCCTGATCGAGTCAAAATAATTCTCCAGATTTCCCTTTATTTCATCCCAAAGATTTTTAAATCCACACGGTAAACCAATACAGTGTACGTGTTGCTCCGGATCCCCATTACAAAAAGGCGTAACGTAGTTTTCATCTACCGCTTCCATGATATCTCGTAGCGAAATATCATTAATTTCTTTAGCTAATAGATAACCGCCTTTTGGACCATGAATACTATTTACTAGTCCACTGTGTTTTAATTTACGAAAGATCTGTTCAACATATTTTGGAGGAAGATTCTGATGCTTACAAATATCGTTAATTGAAAGAGGCTTATCTGCCGGATTTATAGCGAGTTCAGTTAAAGCTCGCACAGCATACTCAGTTTTTGTTGATATATTCATCTTCAACTCCTTGAGTATAACATATTAAATTAGTATGAATTGGCAACTTATTTTTTTGGATGGTATAATAATGATAAAATTAAATGGCGTAAGTGTTTCATATCAAGATGTTAAGGTTCTTAAAAATCTTTCATTAAATTTCTCCAAGGGAGAATTTTGTGCTCTGCTGGGACCGAATGGAGTAGGGAAATCAACTCTTTTACATACGATTCTGGGAGTTCAGCCTATGATAAGTGGAAGCATTTTTATAGCTGAAAAGGAATTAGGTAAATGGCAAAGGAAAGAGTTAGCAAAATTAATAGCAATCATACCACAGGATTTTCAGCTTCAGTTTGATTATACCGTGAAAGATATAGTCTTGATGGGGCGATTTCCTTACTCAACTCGCTGGCAGAATTATACTCATGATGACTATGAAAAGGTCGAGAAAATTTTGTTACAGTTAGATCTGAATTCGTTTCATAATAAATTGTATTCAAAATTGAGTGGAGGTGAACGGAGACGCGTTTCAATTGCAAGAGCTTTAGCTCAGGAAACCGATATACTTTTGATGGATGAAGCTTTCGCAAATTTAGATATTAATCATCAATTGGAAATAATGCAAATCTTATCACAAATTAATAAAGAGCACGATAAACTTATCATCCTGATCTCTCATAATATTAATTTAGCTAGCGAATATTGCCGGCGCGTAATTCTGTTAAAACAAGGAAAAGTCCTTGCTGATGGAGCACCGCAAAACATTTTGAATTCACAGAATTTAGAGAAATTGTATAATACTAAACTACAGATAATTAATAATCCAGTATCGGGAAAACCAAACTTTATTTATCAGGGGCAATATGAAGATTAGCATACTTATTTATTTTTGGATGATAGTTTTAAAACTAATTTGCTTGGATATATCTTCACAAATAACAACAACTGAAGGTGTTCCAATCGATAATGTGATTGTTACGGCTGATGAACTCACTGTTTCTACAGACGAAAAAGGTTATTTTAAGTTAACGGAAATTTCGCAGCATAGCTTGATATATTTTCACAAAATAGGTTATCAAGATAGAGTATTAAAACCAAATGATATCAAAGATGAGATAATTCTTGAATCTAAAAGTATCTCGATCGAAGGGTATTCAGTAATTGAAGATAGAACCAGAATCTTAATTAATAGTGATGAATTAATAATTAACAATTCCTCAGAAGCTAATTCTGTAGCAGATGTATTAAGAGAAGTTACAGGTCTGAAATTAGCAGGTACTCCCTTGATGGGTGAAGAACAAGCCTTGATCTTTCCGGGTTATGAAGCAAGACATACTTTGGTAATGGTGGACGGAGTTCCTTTAAACAGCAGCGGTAATTCCTTTGACCTGTCTACCATTCCGGCGGCAATTATTGAAAGTATTGAAATTGAAAAAGGAAATACTTCCAGCATTGGAGGGAGTGGAGCAATGGGAGGTATTATTAACATCAATACCAAAAGATCTACAAATAAGTACATGTTCAGAGTTGAACATTCAACTGGATCATTCGGTTTGGACAGGCATTCGATCAGTTTCTCCAGGATGACCACTAAATTCAGTTTTTTCAGTTTCTTTCGAAAAAGCTTTGCAAACAATGATTTCAAATACATTCCAAATGATGATCCAGATACACTTAGATCCAGGGAAAATAACGAAAAATCTATTTATGATGCGAACATTAAACTTGGCTTTAACGGAAGCTTTGGCGAAGTATCGTATAATCTGCTATTTCAGGATTTCTTTAAAAAACTACCGGGAAATATCGAATCGCTTGAATGGTACAAAAATAGCAGAATAAGCGGGCAATCTCAGAAACACATTCTTAAATACAGCAGATCACAAGCTAATTACCGAGTTATCTCAGATCTGTTTTTTACTTTAGATGAATCTATTTATGATAATACCTATCTTGATCCACCTTGGTCAGATAATATATATTTAGCAACTAAAGCTAAGAATGAACAGCTCTCCCGTGGGTTGAAAGTGCATTCGGAATATTTAAGTGATATTTTTTTCTTTGATTGGGGAGGAGATTATAAATTTGAAGATTTCGTTTATACCGATCTAGTTCATCCCGAGCAATCAATTGATAAAGTAATTCGTGAAAACTATGGCATTTTTGGTAGTACATTACTAAAGCAAGATTATTTTCCTTATAATATGAGTTTAGCAGCCTCAACCCGCTGGGAAACTACTACCGGATTCCAAGACAATACAAGTTGGAAAATCGCACCTGAGTTTGCTTATGAAAACTACTTTATAATCAGCTTCGGTGGTAATGTCGCAAATGGTTTTACACTTCCTTCCTACCACAGTCTCTTTTGGAAAGGTGATTCCCATGTTTCAGGGAATCCCTATCTTGAACCGGAAAGTTCACTTAGTTGGCAATTATTTTCTAAGCTCAAATTTGCAGAAAACCATATACAAGTTAGCTACAGGCATGATGATATCAAGGATAAGATCATTTGGATTCGAGATGAATGGAGCAAATGGAAGCCAACCAATCTGGCAGCAGCGGAAGTGAAAAATTGGAATTTAGTGGTCGTTCTTAATCCTGTAGATTTTGCAGAAATTTCAGCCGATTATACTATTAACTCAGCAATAAACAGAACTCATGATGATCCAAATTACGGCAATGTTCTCATTTATATTCCCGATAAAATTGTAAATCTTAAATTAGAGACTAAATACAAGCAGTTAAATGGGATTGTAACATATAAATATATTGGAGAACAATGGGCAAATCCAGCGCAATTGACTGAGGAGCATAAAATTTCTTCTTTTGATCTCATTAATGTTAAGTTAAATTACTCAATTACCTGGAAGCAGTTTGAGCTTACTCCGGAAATAAAAGTAAATAATATTTTTAATAGATTGTATGATATATACGATCATGTTCCGCAACCCGGAATAAATTGGGAAGTTAATTTATCTTTGCAATACAAAATTTGATTGTTAGGGGAAATTGCATGAGAAATTGTTTGATCATAATAATATCGTCGCTGAGTCTTCATTTATTTGGAGTAGTTGGTTTTGTTGTAAATTCCGGAAGTGAGACATTGTCGAGAATAGATTTTGAGACGGGTGAAGTTAATAATACATTTTGCACCTTAGGCTCAATGCCAAATCGCGTTGGTCTAACTCCGGAGTATGCTTATGTAGTTAACTCAGGTGATAATAGTATCCAGAAAATTGATTTAACCAGCGGAACTACAATTTCCAACATATATATTGAAAATTCCTCAAATCCGTATGATATAATCATAAATGAAGATTACGCTTATGTTACCGGTGGATTGATCAACAAAGTTTATCAAATTGATCTTACTACCGATACAGTTATAGCTTATGCTAATGTAGGAGGAAATCCTGCTGGTATGGCTATTCTAAATGGTAAGTTGTATATAGGAAATAGTGATTATGGAACAGGTTACTCTAATTGCTCAGTTAGTGTTGTAAATTTAGGATCGTTCAGTGTGGAAGCAACTATCCCAGTAGAGGTTAATCCGCAATTTTTGTCCGTAATTAATGAGAAAATTCACGTGAGTTGTGGGGGAGACTGGATCACGACTTTTGGTAAAATATGTATAATCGAACCATCTTCAAATTCAGTTACAAATATTCTGGATATGGGTGGAGTAACCAGTAATCTTTCTTTAATGCCCAATAATAGAGTTTATATTGGTGATGGTTTTGGTATATCTCTATATGCCTATAATTCTGAAACATTTGAAATAATATATGATAACTCTAATCCTTTCACACCAGGCGGAACAATGGTTACTTCAAACGATGAAAATCTATTTGTTCTTGGCGGGGAATGGGGGCAAAATTTTTCAGTTAAAGTTTTTGATGTTAATGAGAATCTGACAAATGAATATATCGTTGGCTTGTATGCAACCGATATCAAGTTAGTAAACGATGAAGTTTCTGTTAATGAACAAACAATTCCTCATTCCTCAATACAAAGTTACAATATATCTAACTATCCCAATCCTTTTAAACCGTCAGGTGCCGGTCGCGGTCCTGGCACAACTATCAAACTTGATCTGGCAGAATCAGGTAAAATCGAATTAGAAATTTATAACATAAAAGGTCAAAAAGTTAAGACTTTGCTGGATGCCTATTCTTCAAAAGAACATTTTGAGATTATCTGGCGAGGAACTGACGACAGCAAAAAGAAAGTATCAAGTGGTAATTATTTCATAAAACTTAAAGTGAATGGAGAAGAAAAAGCTGTGAGCAAATGCATTTTGCTGAAGTAAAGAAATAAGTTTGTTTATCCATAATGTTTATCTAGAACTCATTGCCCATTAACAAGTTCTGATTTCGCTTTGCAAAACGTGAATTATATAACATCTTTATTAAAAGTTGTTTACAAAAAGTAAAAATCAGAAAACTTACATTTATTATATTTTAAGACATAGTTTTGCAACACATCGATTGGAACAGGGAGAAGACTTGAGATACATTCAAAAATTACTGGGTCACAAAAGTTTTAAGACTACTGAGATTTATACGCATATAACCAAAACAGGTATGGTTAAAATCAAAAGTCCAGTAGACAATTTAAATTTAAAGGCTGATGATTAAATGTACACAATAACTCAATCCAAAAAGTTATTATGTACATTTTTATTATATCTATATGTTAGTTATGTGTACAAAAAAAATTGCCGCAGGTACATATGTTAAACAAAATTCCGCTTCGCTCCATTTTGTTTAATGCCGGCGTGTCCACTATAGAAAAACTCGCAAAAGTATCGAAGCGGAACAATGTTTAACAATACGTTCACGTTTACTCGCAAATCGGCAACCGTGGACTTTGAT
>JAIPIH010000059.1 GCA_021734835.1 Candidatus Cloacimonadota bacterium
TGCATTACTATGTTCCATTCAAGAGATTCCTTGATATTATCGAGAATAAACTGCTGTACAGATATTTGGGCATTGTTGGTTTGTGAAATAGCGAAAGCTATGCCAACATAGGCGCAAAACGACCCGGGGGACGCCCCGTTCGGGGTGGGTCATAGGACATCTGATAAACAGATGTCCGTCTGCCGCCATAATTGGCGGCATAGATTGTGCGTGCATAAGTATCTGTCAGAGAACCAATCGGAGATACTGCAATGGGCAGTAATATTTATAAACCCCGCCCATTTACACAGGCAAATGCTGCGGTCGCATAATCTGGTATTGCGCTGGCCTTGAGCGGCGGAAAATCAAAGACTGATTTTAGAGGCGCTGTCCTTTCGTCCAATACAGCCAGTTTCCTCCGGGATATCCCAGTTCAAATCTGGGCCGCAGCGGTTTTTTCCCTCAAAACGTGTTTTCTACTCGATTTATAGCTAATTCTATCATGCGACAGCACGGAGTGGTCGCAATTCCGACCACATCGTAAATACTCGCATAAATACAGTGTCTTCGGAGGCAAAGAAGAAAATGAAAGACACAGTTTATGACAAATACCTGAAAATAAAGGGTTTGCTGGGAGTGGATTTCCCAAATCTGGATGAGATGAGATTCTTTAAGATGCTTGGTAAACTTGAATCTTGGCACTACCCAAATAAAAGATGGAACGGCATGGAACTTTCCAAAGAAGAAGCCGATGTATACGAATGGCTTGTTGACAGGAAATATAATCCAAGCACAGTGTACAAATGGTACAGAATTCTAGGGCAGAATAAAGAGATTAAGAAGAAGGTAAAGGCTAGAGTGATGAGCTTTAATGAAGCTAAAACTTACTCTAAACCTTTCAGAAGAATGACTGAACTAGAGTCAGAGCTAATGTACCATATTAAGAAACGAATCGAACAATATATTGTGAGGTGAGAAGAATGGCATTAAATCCAGCATATTTTCAGCCTGTGAACTATGATGTTCCGGGTAAGAAGAAAAAACTTCCAACAGTACCGACAAAAGAAGAATTGTTAAAACTTTTATCTTATGTGCAAGATGTAAGGATTGGGTTCTCTATATTTGTTGGCTGTTTTCAGGGACTTCGTATAGGAGAGATCATAGCCTTGAAATGGTCAGAAGTAAACCTAAAAGATGGAGAATTGACAGTTCGTGATGGAAAGAATCCACGAAGAAGAAAGTCAGGCTATGGAAAGGACAGATTAGTTGTAATTAACAAGATGTTTTTGCCAATATGGGAAGCATGGAGAGCCATGAATCCTGAAGAGGAATATGTAATCCCTGATGTCAGCCATAATGGAATGAGAGCACCCCATAACACTTTACTTCGAAGACTGCAGAAAAGATTGCAGATTTATCTTGAAAGGGCAGAGCTTCTTGAAGTTGAGTCAGTCCAAAGCAACGGAGTTGAAAGATACAAGTATCATTTCCACTCTTTCAGGCACGTATGCGGAACTAACCTTCGAAGAGCAGGGATGAAAATTGAAGATGTAAGAGATTTCTTAGGACATGAAGATGTAGTTTCAACACAAGTATATACAGAATTGACAAGAGAAGATCTACGTGAGACAAGCCACATAGCTTACGCTTATCCAAAAAGCCATCTTGGAATGCAGAAAATACCTGCAGTTGAGATAACAATGGACAAGGAGACTCTCTTGCTTCAAAAGGAGATTCTTGAGAAGAAGCTTGAACTTGCAAAAATATGGATGAATGCAGGATATACTAGAATGGAGGCTGAACAAAATGCGGAACTGTGCCAATACTAGGTATGAGAATGAGTTTTTGAATCTGCAGGTCTCCAAAGGGTGGCATTGTGAGAGAGTTGCAGGATCAGGGTTAGGACAACACGCAGTTTGCGATCTTGTATTGTTCAGGGAAGGCAAGGTCTACTTAGTTGAAATAAAGGCGACAAAAGAGCCTAAATTTTACTTTCGTGCCCATATTAAGAAGCAACTGGATAGAATGGTCGAAGTAGCAAAAAAATCGAACGTGGGGGCGATATTGGCTGTAAAATACAAATATCGTGGATGGGAGGAGCAGGAACTGTTGCCGTAGAGCTGTCGCAATTCCGACCACCACGTATGTAGTCGTGCAAGCACAACGCTTGCATGGAACTAAACAAAATAAAACATGCGGACTGTCTGGAATATTTGAAGTCACTGCCTAGCGACTTTGTTGATTTGGTGGTAACTGATCCACCTTACAACGTATCTCAGAAAAGCGATATCAAATGTGGAAATTTTAACGTGACTAAGAACTTTGGCGATTGGGATTATGGTTTTGATCCTATCCCTGTTCTTCAGGAATTGAAAAGAGTTGTAAAACCTACTGGGCAAATCTATGTATTTTGTGCTACTCGTCAAATTCCAATTTATATGCAGTTTTTTGAGGATAATTGCTACTTTAGGAATCTATTGGTATGGAACAAGACCAATCCTGCACCTAGAATATCAAAGACCAATTTTCTTTTTGCTAACGAGTATCTATTGTATGCAATCAATGAGAAATGCAAGATGACTGAGGTAACTTTTAATTTCTCAAAGCAAAATGAGATGCATAATATTTTCATAACCTCTGCCCTGCAAGGAAAAGAAAGATTGAAAGATAAAAATAGAAAAGCACTTCATCCAACTCAGAAACCACTTGCAATATTGAAGAAACTTATTGAAGTTTCAAGCAATGAAGGAGATGTAGTCCTTGATCCTTTTATGGGCGTTGGTTCAACTGCGGTAGCTTGTAAAGAATTAGGAAGGAATTTTCTGGGATGTGAATTGGATGAGAGATATGTGAAATTAGCAAATATAAGATTAATTCAAGACTAACCCTTTAATTTTTTTTATGTACTCTAATTCAATTACTCTAAACGTCTCGTTTTCTTTCCAGAAATCACCCCACGCATTGTTAATTAAATTGCTTATTGTATCTGAATCGTCACCTTTCTTTACAAGAGTTAATGATGTCCTTTTTATTCCTTCGATTAATTTTTCTGAAATAAGATTTAACAATTCATCAGGATAAGCTTCATGATATTGAGGTTCAGGATGTGAGTTTTTTACAAGTAAATTTTCCTTCCATTTTGATTTAATTTTCTTTGCCTCATCCGAAAAACCTAATTTCTCTAAACAAATGAGCATAATTCTTAATCTTGATTCATCAGAAGGGTGAGATGTATTTTGAGTAATATTAAATTCGCAAACATTATGACCATATTTTGATATTAAATGCATATGTGCCCATGCATAAGCTGATCCCATCAAACATGTTGCAAAAACATCACAAAAAAATTCTTCAAACCAATTTTCCTTCCATAATCTATGAATAATCATTGTATTAATTTTTATTGTTTGTGGGCAATTAGTTAACATTCTTTGTTCTAATTGTTTTGTATAATATTGAGTAACTATATTTATACAGTTTATATAAGCAGAATTTATTTCTTTCAAACTTAGTTCATCTTTTTTGTGAGACACATAATGTCCTAATTCATGATAAATATCTGGAAGATGTAGTAAAAACTCAGATTCGGCTAGTGGCACAAATATTACATTTGTAAGGGGCACGTAATAGTAGTATTTATTTGAAAAACTTGCAATGTTTGGAATTCCAAGTGGCAAATTTATTTCTCGACAAATCTTAAAAAGTAATTTATTCAGATAAACCATACTTTCGTTTTCAAATTTAAGAACTGTTACTCCCGAATGTTCTATCCAATCTAACTCTCGATAGCAAATTCTATACTGTCGATAGATATACCTTAGTTCACATTCATCATGAGTTGTGTTTATTTCTTCTTGCAAAGACTCTAATTCCCTAATTATTGAATCAATTTTAGCAGTACACCTTTCAGATAAGGAAGAAAATTCAGCATATTTTAATGGGTGTGGTATTAGTTTTTTTAGAACTTTTCCCCTATTTATACTTTCGAATATTAATTCAGAAATATGCTTTTTCATTGCAAACCTCTTATTTTCTCGAATAAATTAGCACATTCATCATCTAACGCATCTGCTACATCATTTAAAATTTCAAAATCTTTCTCATTCAATGCTGTATCTTTATCTAATTTTGATTTAATCTCTAGAATTTGGGTAGAATATTCAGACCAGCTTTTTTTATATTTAATCCTAAAAGAGATTTTAAGTTTTGATAAAATATTATCTTCATTTATATTGTTCTCTTTTGAAAAATTATCATTGATCCTTGTTGATAACGGTAATATAACTTGCATTAACTTAGGATACCATTTCTGTGCAATTCGTTTTGTAAACTCCTTTTTATATAGATTTTTTATTGCTTCATTAAAATTTCGTAAGGATTGATCATTAGCAAAAAATCTAGAGTTATAGATTCCCATTTCACTCACTTAAATCACCCCCTTCTTCAAATTCATATTTATCATGATCAAAGATTTCTGCATTTTCCTTCAATTTAATGTCTCCAAATTTTATTGTGAGGGGAACTCTTGAACAGTCATCAATTTTTGTCCACGTTAAATTGCAAAGACTAAATACATCTTCAATACACTCCTTCATACCACCACTTATTTCATTACATATTATGTGTAAGGGCACACAAGTGCCATTATGTCTATATGGAAAACCAGTTGTAATAAGGAATGCCTCATTATTAAAAATAGTATATGTTCCTACAACAGGATTTCTAACAAATTCTTTTTGTTCATATGGATTTGACACAATTTCAACTATTCTTATCGGTGCCCTAGCTGTTTTTCTAATCTCAATTAAGTTAAGAACACAATTAGATGGCAATTTTCCGTCGGTCTTTAAATCAGAAATAACTTTCTTAATCCCTATTTTTTCTTGATGAAATAGCCTTCCATCTCTATGAATAGTAATTTTATTTAAAGGCTCATTAGTAACATCTATAAATTTTACTATTAAATTTTTCAATATTTTTGCAATATGATTTCTACTTAACTGTTCTTTTTGTTCAGTTGTGCTCTGTTCAAAATAGACTTTATCTGCATTCTTAGAAACCAAGGTAAATCCTGCGGTATTCTTCTTTATGTCAATGCCTATAACTAAATCTGAATTAATTGGCTCATTAAGTATAAAGGGATAAATGTCATTCAATAACAATATTTTATTTAGTACAACATTTCTAATATACCCATTAAACTTTGACCTTTGCTTTCTATCATCTGTAATTGCCCACATATTATTTTGAGTTTGTTCAAAAGATTTTTCGGCTATTTCTGTGTGGATTACAGAAACATACAATTCCTTTTCATGTAATTTGTTTGTTAATATATTTGCAAGTTCATCCTCTTTATTTATTCTTGATGAAGGTAATCTTGGGATCATTACGACTCCATACCCTGGACTAACATTATACTTTTCAATATCTTGAATGATTTTTCGTGCCAAAGCATGAACGGATTTTCTTACTGTATCGTCAAAAACTATTATTTCAGGATCATATTTATGCTCATTTAAATTACTATAATTTTTTTCTATCTCCTCCTTTATTGTAGAAATAAATTTTGCCCCATATGTTGAATAAACTGATTGAGGTATAATAAAATATTGTTTGTCAAACCTCTTTTTTACATAAAAACCAGCATCCTTAGAATATAATAATTCCTGTTTTTTCTTTGGTAATTCTTGAAGATTTTCATTAGAATTCATTATACTACCATTTCCAAATTTAAGTGAAGGAACCTTTATCTTTTGAATTTCAACATTTAATGGATCATTAGACAAGATTATCTCTTTTGAGTTAAAATTTAATTTTCTTAAAAAATTGTCAACAATAAATTTTATATCTCTTCTTCTTATATATGGTGGAACAATAGTAGTTCTGTGATTAGATCTAACATCTTTAGTTGAATATGTAAATCTACAAAGTCCAGATGGAACATTTTTTTTCATTCCTAAATTTGATTGGTATACTAGAACTGCAGAATCTCTAGGGAGAGTTAAGGCTAATCTGCTCTTTTGTGTTTTATATTGCGATAAAACTAGATCATATAAACTTGAACTTTCAATCTTACATTCTGTCGAATTTAAATCGCTTAATTCATGGATTTTTATTTCATACCACGAATCCCCATATTCATAAATGACCTTTTTTCCTTTTATTTTTTTAATGAACTCAGTCCTATCGATATATGCTGGAAGAGATTCTTTAGAAAGATATTTGTTGCTTTTATCAATTGCTAATCCTAACTCATTATTTTCCAAAGCTATCACTCTAAATGTAAATCCTTTAAACATATCAATTTTGTCATTTATTACATTTTTAGGATACCTTGGGCTTTAGCCCAAGTTGTAGTTGGTGAATCCTGCCCTCCGTAAGTTTTTTCTACCATTTTAACTATGAAATATACGCGCGACGAAAATCGGCGCACGCATCTAATCTACCTTGA
>JAIPIH010000060.1 GCA_021734835.1 Candidatus Cloacimonadota bacterium
GCTGCAAACGGTTGAATTAAAATACGATGTAACAAGTTATCTATTATTCAGTGATACTAAAAAAATTGATATCGTTTATGGTGGAAAGTATGTCGTAACTAAACAAAAAAAATACAATTTAGCACCAGGAGATTCACGAAATATCGAAATTTTTACAGATGCCGGAGAAATGATCATTCAAAATGGCTCTTTTGACAGGCACATAAACCAAGTTTATATTGTAGAATCGGGTGAAGACTTTGAAGAAAATTTGTTATCAACTCCTATTGGCCCCTGGGAAGATAAAACATTTAATCTGGAATCCGGTTTCTGGGATCTGAAAATAGTTGATAATACCGGTGATATAATTTTAGAACACAATATCTTTATCAGCCTGGAAGCCAGCTGGACTTATACTTACGTAGAAAATTAGATCAGAACTTGAATTTGAGCTGCTGGATCGGTTTATAAGATTTTCGATGGCAATCTAAAACACCAAATTTCTCAAGCGCTTGCAAGTGCTTTTTTGTGGGATAACCTTTATTTGAAATGAAACCGTATTGTGGATATTTTTCATGAAGATCGTCCATAATTCTGTCTCTTGTCACTTTTGCCAGAATCGATGCTGCCGCGATGGATGCAAACCTGCCATCACCTTTTATCATCGCTTTACTTTCAAATTTCATCTTTTTTGGAATTTTATTGCCATCGATCAAACAGAAATCTGGTTTTATTGAAAGCAGTTCACTTGCTATTTTCATTCCCAAAAGTGAAGCCTGCAATATATTTATCTCATCGATAATTTTTGGTGGAATTGATACAATTTGCCAGCAAACAGCTTTTTCAAATATTTCCTGGTACAACACTTCTCTTTTGGCGGCTGAAAGCTTCTTTGAATCGTTTAAATCCTTGATCCCATTCTTCCAATCCAATATTACAGAAGCAACAACTACCGGGCCAGCTAAAGGTCCTCGTCCAGCTTCATCTATACCGGCAACTGCTTTATATTTTTGATGAAAATGTTGTTCATTTTCATAGAGGTTCATTTCTTTTCCAACACAAAGAAAAGGCGAGTAAAATTCTCATCAAGAACTGTCAGATCAGATTTCACTAAGTTTTCCTTGAAACCAATAGAATGAATTGCCGATAATTTGAAGTTAGATTTTTCTATTATCGAGACGAGTTCAGTAACGTTATAAACCTTTTGCTTATGAACTTCATCAAACCGTTCAAACAGAAATCCTTTCTTTTTAAAAAAAGTAAGGTTAGTTGTTTGAATGGATGTTTCTTCATCATATTCACCATGATGAATCAAATATGAATCCTGATCATCTTCCAGATTTACAAAACCATCGAAATTATTCGAGCAATTTTTTATGGTTGTTATATCGAAAATAAAAAGTCCATTTTGCTTCAAAGTGGTATACACATTTTCCAGAAGGTGCTCAATCTCTTTATAATCAATAAGATAATTTAAACTATCGAATAAAAGTAAAACCAGCTCATATTTTTCCACAGGGAGAAGGTAACGCATATCATGTTGGAAAAGATTTGGTCTTAAGGTCTTTTTCGCAGCTATCTTAAGCATTTCAGAAGAAATGTCAGATGCGTCCACATCAAGACCTTTCTTTACCAGTTCGCACGCTATATTCGCTGTACCACAAGCAAGCTCCAGAGTCTTTTTTGGATTACGTTTGAACCTTTGACTGAAGCATTCCAAAAAAAATTTTATCCATTTTTCATAATCGACATGAGCCATGTATTTATCGTAGAAAATTGCAAAGTTTTTGTAGATATTATTTTGGTCTTTTTTGTCACATTTCAACATTTTCTCTGCCAGATTTATCGCAGCTAAAAGACTGAGTTCTGATGCTATATTCTTCCCTGCAATATCAAAAGCTGTTCCATGATCGACAGAAGTGCGAACAAATGGCAAGCCTAACGTTACATTTACTCCTTCATCTTTTGAGATCATCTTAAATGGGATCAAGCCTTGATCGTGATATGCAGAGATGATAACATCATATTTGTCGGCATGTTGAGCAAAAAAAGTATCGGCTGGAAAAGGGCCATCGATTTTTATATTAGATTTTTTTATTTTTTCCAGGATAACCTTCAAAACTTCATCTTCTGTTCCAAAAGCTCCTTTTTCACCAGCATGTGGATTCATTGCCAGGATTGCAAACTTTGGCTCAGATAGAAATTTCTGGAATTCAGAAAATATGATCCTCAATTTCTTTTCTATGAGATTTTTTGTAAGTTTATCTGCAACGCATTTTGTGGCTAAATGAGTTGTGAGTAGTGCAAGATTGAAATGTGGTCCCCAAAATGACATAATCACATCATTTGTATGAGAAAGGTCTGCGAAAAATTCTGTATGGCCGATAAATTGCGGATGAGAATGATGAATTGCTTCTTTGCTGATGGGACAGGTGACGACTCCATCCAAAAAGCCATGATTGAGATCAGAAACACATTTTAAAAGAATTTTGTAAGCAATTTCACCTGAAGATTTTGTTGGTTTTCCGATTTTAATTTTCGGATCATCAATTTCAATCCAATAAATATAATTGGGATGAATTGCTTGATCAACATGCTCAATTTTTTTTATTCTGTTGCCATCAGAAAAGCTGTAGAGCTTTCCATAGACTATTATTATCAAATTATCATTCAAACTTAGAAAGCGTAAAGCTTTTGATGTAATTTCTGGTCCAATACCAGCGGGATCACCTGTTGTTATTGCTAATTTTCTCATATTCCATCCGCTAAAATTTTTTTATAGATAACTCTGCTTTAGATTATTTTGTCAATTTATTTGTTGTCAAAAATGCATACCATTATAAATTTTTGACCACATAGATTAAAAGTAGGGAGGTAGTATGAAGCGAAAACCAATTGTCGCTGGAACTTTTTATCCTGGAGATTCGATAATTTTGAGAAATCAACTGGAAAGATTTCTGAGTAATGTTTCAATGTTACCTTCTAAAAAAGATATTTTAGGGGTTATCGCACCTCATGCCGGATACGTTTATTCCGGTCAATCGGCAGCTTATGCTTATAAAGCTTTGAAGATGAAACAATTCAATAAAGCCGTAATTCTTGCTCCCAGCCACAGATATGGAAATTTTAAGTTTTCAGCAGGAAATTTTGAATCATACTTAACACCGTTGGGAGAGGTAAAAGTTGATACAGACAAAATTGAAAAATTACTGCAATATTCAGAATTTTCTTTTCATCAAGCAGCTCACAATGCAGAACATTCCTTAGAAGTTCAATTACCATTTTTACAGATTATAAACGAACAAGTGGAGATCATTCCAATTTTATTAGGGAATCAATCTCCAGAAAATAGTAAAAGATTGGCAGAAATTCTATTTGATGAATTCAAAGACGATATCATAAATACGGTGTTTATTGTAAGTTCTGATCTATCGCATTATTATGATCATAAAATTGCCAAATACATGGATGAAAAGATGATAGATATGATCTTAAAGACGGATGTTCAAGGGCTTTCGAATGCACTATTTGAGCGAAAGATAGAAGCTTGTGGATTTGGTGGAATTTTGAGCTTGATGCATCTGGCAAAACAGCTTGCGTATAATGAAACAGAGTTGCTGAATTATTCTCATTCCGGCATGATTTCCGGTGATAATTCTCAGGTTGTGGGGTATCTTTCTGCAATGATCTATAAATAGGAATGGCTTTTATAAGCTTAATTGATAAAATTATTTGACAAAGAAAACTGATTTTTGAAGTTTGCATTCGAGCTGAGCGGGAGTAGCTCAGTGGTAGAGCTCCACGTTGCCAACGTGGTTGTCGCGAGTTCGAATCTCGTCTCCCGCTCCATTTTTTATTTATACGTGTTTTTTGGCGACATCGCCAAGCGGTAAGGCAAGGGTCTGCAAAATCCTCATCCCCGGTTCGAATCCGGGTGTCGCCTCCATTAATTCGTTAATGCCGGAGTGGTGGAATTGGTAGACACAAGGGACTTAAAATCCCTCGGAATTTTATTCCGTGCCGGTTCAAGTCCGGCCTCTGGTACCAAATATGCCAGTAATATCTGGTAAAGAAAAATACCAGCCTGTTCGGGCTGGTTTTTTTGTTTCTCGTTTTATTAAAAAGTGTAACTTTTATTCAACAAATGATTATTTCCAACTATAATAAACTAAAAATTATAAATTATTCAATATAGAAAAATATTTTTCTAATCAACTTTAATCAAGTAATTTGCAATAATATCATAAATTTATAAAATCAATGGAATAGATTATGCATAATTATTCACCAAGATGAAATTTTAAGGAGCAGGTTATGAAAAGAATGATCTATTTAGTTTTTATTATTTCTGTTCTGGTTTCCACATCAACTTTGCTTTGCGAAGAAGAAAACACTTCACGTCAGTATCAGGAAGGATCTTCCAATATAAATCCCACAGATGATTTGGAAGTTGAATCGATGCAAATGGGTATAACAGTAGAAGACATGGTAAATCTTCTGGTTGGTCCCAACAACTCCAGTGTTGAAATTCAAAATATGAATTATACTGGTCATCCAATAGCTTCTGGTGTTTTTCGGGGAGCACGGGACGAAGGTTTGGAAATCGATGATGGAGTGATTTTGAGTAGTGGATTTGCTACGAATATCTACGGACCCAATAATAACGAGGGTATAACGGGAATGAATAGTATGCCTGGAAGTCAGAATCTGAACATGTTAATACCAGGATATTCTACAAATGATGCATCTGTATTGGAATTTGATTTTATTCCAAAATACAACTCTATTGGTTTTACTTATATTTTTGGATCAGATGAGTATTTAGAATGGGTAGGTTCTAATTATAATGATGTTTTTGGACTTTTTATAGATTATCAGAATATTGCTATCATTCCAGGAACAGATGTGCCTGTTTCCATAAATAATGTTAATCCTTATTCATATTCCGAATATTATGCCGATAATTCCATAGGATCGGGAAATTTCAATGTGGAAGCTGATGGAATGACGGTCGCAGTTTCGGTAAGCAGGTTAATAGAACCTGATGTTTCTCATCATATCAGTTTTGAAGTGGCGGATGCCGGCGATTTTGTATTAGATTCCTGGGTATTTTTGGAGGCAGGAAGTTTTGCCAGTGTTCAGTGTTCCACCTATTTTGAAGTTATTATTGTAGAAGGAACAGAACTGGAAACTCCTGAAGATGAAGAACTGGAAATTCATGCCATTGCCAGAGCGGAAGATGCTGCCAATTTTACCTGGACTCTTCATCCTCCCCAAAATGGAACTGTAGAATTTGTTGCAGAAGATCTTGCCGAAGAAGAAAGAACAATTCTATATACACCAAACGAAGATTATAATGGTGGAGACTATTTTGTTTTAACAGTAACCGATGGACTTGGAGGTATTATAAACCGATTCATTGAAATTGAAGTAATGCCGGTTCGTGATGCACCTGTAAACGATGTTTTACCTTATATCTGGGGCGACTTCAATTTGGATGGAGAAGTATATTGCAATCCAGGTTTGTGGAATGATGATATCGATAATCAATATGCTCCACCAGGAGTTTGGAGTACGATTTCACATCTCTATCAGTGGCAGTGTACCCAAAATGGTATAATGGACTGGTATGATATTGAAAATGCAACCGATTCTACTTTTGTTATCACGGAAAATGAAACTGGTCGTTATATTCGCTGTCTGGTTTACGCTATTGATACTGGAATTGGAATGGGCAATGAAGATACGACAATTATAGAATCCAATGCTGAATATTGCAATGGACCAGCCGGACTGCACGATTTGATAATTTATTCGGGCATTACAAATATTTTTCCTAATCCATTCAATCCCACTACAAATATTTCATACCAGTTGAAAAATGATTCTGATTTAAAAATTACAATTTTCAATTCCAAAGGCCAGGTAGTAAAAGATCTGATTGATAATTACGTTTTGGCTGGTAACTATGATATTGAATGGAATGGAAAAGATAATGATGATAATAAATGTTCTTCAGGAATTTATCTTGTTAAGATGAATACAGATGAAAAACAATTTTAAAAAAAACTCGTATTAATGAAATAATTATCCCCTAACTCATTAATTCGGATGGCTGGCAGTTGCAAGACTGCCAGTTTTTTGTTGATTCAACACAGCACATTAATAATAATAACGAACAAGAACTAGAATTATTTTCAACAAAACAAGCTTATGAGAATTTTCTAATCTGTTAATATGTAGTATGTTACAGAACTAATTGCTTTTTTGAAGTTATGACACAAATCATTTG
>JAIPIH010000018.1 GCA_021734835.1 Candidatus Cloacimonadota bacterium
AGATGGTAATGCCGGGAGATAAAGTAACTATATCAGCAGAGCTAATCACACCGATCGCTATGGAGAAAGGTCTTCGTTATGCGATTCGTGAAGGTGGAAGAACTATCGGTGCCGGTGTTGTCGGCGACGTTATCGAGTAATCCCGGAGGAAATAGTGGGAACGAAAAACAACGAGAATAAAATAAGAATAAGACTAAAAGCGTATGATTATCGCTTGTTAGATAAATCTGTAGCAGAGATTGTAAAGAATACTAAAAATACCGGAGCCAAAATTGTGGGTCCGATACCATTACCTACAGAACGATCTCTCTATACAGTATTAAAATCTCCCCATGTTAACAAAAAAGCACAGGAACAATTTGAGATGTTAGTACATAAAAGATTAATTGATATAGTAAATCCTACACCACAAACCACAGGGGCATTAAAAAAGTTGAATCTTCCTGCTGGTGTACATGTTGAGATTAGGACATAAAGGAGTTTGAGATGATAGGTTTAATAGGAAAAAAGATCGGAATGACACAAATATTTGATCAAAAAGGGAATGTTATCCCGATAACTGTCATTCAAGCCGGACCGTGTCGTGTGATCCATAGAAAAAATAAAGAAAAACACGGATACGATTCAGTACAATTAGGATTTGAAGAAATTGATGAGAAAAAATGCAGTAAGCCAATGTTGGGACACTTCAAAAAGCATAGCAGTCCCCCTTATAAATATCTGAAAGAATTTCGTTTGAAGTTATATAAAGATATTTCTGAAGGAGAAGTTTTTGATGTCAGCATGTTTAAAGAACATGAACTCTTAAAAATAACAGGTACTTCAAAAGGTAAAGGATTCCAGGGTGTAATGAAACGGCATGGTTTCCACGGATTTAAAGCAACACACGGTGTTCATGAATCTTACAGAGGACCCGGATCAATTGGACAGTGCGCTACACCTGCCAGAGTTTTCAAAGGGAAAAAAATGCCGGGACATCAAGGCGCTGAAAAAATATCAGTTCTAAACCTGCAAGTAGTAAAGGTTGATATTGAACGAAATCTGGTAATGGTTCGTGGAGCAGTTCCCGGACACAGAAATTCAATTGTACGCATTAGAAAAGAACTGTAATTGGGAGAATTAAATGTTAAAGATAAATAAATATTCGATGCAAGGGGAAGAGATAGGAACAAAAACTCTGCCTAAATCACTCTTTGCTGCTGAATCAAAAAATCCGAAAGCTCTTATGTATGAAGTTATTAAAATGTACCTTCGTAATCAAAGAAAGGGAAATTCTTCTACTCAAACTAGAGCTGAAGCAAAGGGAAGCGGTAAGAAACTATACAGACAAAAGGGGACTGGTAATGCCAGACCGGGGAACCTGAGAACTCCTCTCAGAGTTGGCGGTGGTATTGCGTTTGGTCCTAAACCAAAAAACTGGTATAAAAGAATTCCTAAGAAAAAGAAAAGATTAGCTTTGAAATTGGCTTTAACAGAAAGAGCAAACGATAAACAGGTTATTATTATTGATTCTCTTAAATTTGATAAACCAAACACAAAAGCAGCTCAAGAATTACTATTAAAAATAGCTCCCGAAAAAGGAAGAAAACTGATTCTGACAGAAGGGACTGATTTAAATGTGATCAAATCTTTTTCCAATATTCCTTACGTAAAATTAGATAGAGCAGATTGTGTTTATCCTTACGAAGTGATAAATTGCAATTATCTGATCATTACCGAAGCTGCTTTAGATAAGATGAAGGAGGTATTTGCAAAATGAAACAAGCAAGAGAAATTGTTATTGCTCCAATGATAACGGAGAAAACTTCTTCAGTTCAAAACGCTACTAACAGCTATACTTTTAGAGTAAGCCTAAATGCAAATAAGATTGAGATCGCCAAAGCTATTGAAAATATTTTCAAAGTTAATGTGATCAACGTGAATACCATTCGTCAGAGGGGAAAAGTTAAACGAATGGGAAGATATACTGGTAAACGTGCTGATTGGAAAAAGGCTATAGTGAAACTTAAAGAAGGCGATTCAATAGCCGAATTCGAAGCATAGGAGATTTAGAATGGGAATTAAAAAATATAAACCTGTAACTCCGACGATGAGATATAAAACCGGATTTACTTTCGATGAAATTACTAAGAGAGAACCGGAAAAATCTTTGATTGAAAAGCGTAAGCAAAAATCCGGGAGAAATCATCATGGGAGAATTACTTGTAGACATCGCGGCGGCGGACACAAAAGACATTATAGAATTATTGATTTTAGAAGAAATAAACATGAAATTCCGGCAAAAGTTGCGGCAATTGAATATGATCCGAATAGAAGTGCCAGATTAGCATTACTATTTTATGAAGATGGTGAAAAAAGATATATTTTAGCTCCTCTGGGAGTTAAAGTCGGCGATAAAGTGATCTCCGGACCTAAAGCACCAATCAAAGTCGGGAATGCTCTTCCGCTTGATAGGATCCCATTGGGAACAATTATTCATAATGTGGAATTCAAGCAGGGAAAAGGCGGTCAAGTTGCCAGAAGTGCCGGATCGTTTGCTCAGGTTGTAGCTAAGGAAGCCGGTTATGTTCATATTAAAATGCCGTCTAATGATATTCATCTTATCAGAAGAGAATGTTATGCTACGATCGGTCAGGTAGGAAACACTGAACACGATTCTATAGTTATTGGTAAAGCGGGACGTAACCGTTGGAAAGGAATCCGCCCGACAGTACGTGGAGTTGTAATGAATCCGGTAGATCATCCTATGGGTGGTGGTGAAGCAAAAACATCCGGTGGCGGTCATCCTGTATCACCGTGGGGCGTTTTAGCCAAAGGTGGCCAAACGCGTAAGAAACGTAAGTTTTCCAATAAATATATTATTAAATCTAAAAAGAAACGATAGAGGAAGAAGATATGTCTCGTTCGATTAAAAAAGGACCTTTTGTAGATAAGCATCTCGAGAAAAAAGTAGATGTATTAAATGAATCAAGTAAGAAGGGAGTTATTAAAACTTGGTCGCGTAGATCAACCATTTTACCTAAATTCGTTGAACATACGTTTGCTGTTCATAATGGCCGTAAGTTTATACCCGTGTATATAACAGAAAACATGGTTGGACACAAATTAGGGGAATTTGCTCCCACCCGTGTATACCGTGGTCACAAAACAAAAAGTTAAGATTAAAGAAAAAGGGAGATGATAGTAATGGAAGCAACAGCTAGAGTCAGGAACTTAAGAGGTTCGGCCAGAAAGGCAAGATTGATTCTTGATCTTATCCGCGGCAAATCTGTACCCGAGGCTCAAAAAATACTGCTATTCTCGAAGAAAAGTGTTGCGGCTGATGTTGAGAAACTTCTGAATTCTGCAATTGCAAACGCAACAATGAAAGAAGGAAAAGTCGATATTGATAACATGTTCATTAGTGAAGTTTATGCGGATGATGGGCCAATTATGAAAAGAATGAGACCTCGTGCTCAAGGTAGAGCAACTGTTATCAGAAGACGTACTTGTCACATCACACTACACATTTTGGATAAAGAAGAGGAGGTTGCACTTGGGACAAAAAGTTAATCCGGTAAGTTACAGAATTGGCGTAAACAAAAACTTTGATTCTGTATGGTTTTCTTCAGGAAAGGATTATATCAAAAAATTTCATGAAGATCTAAAAATTAAAAAATATATTAATAACAGGCTCCAGGATGCAATGATCTCTACTATTAGTATTCAACGTAAAACAAAATCTGTTACGATTGATATCCATACAGCCAGACCGGGTCAGGTTATTGGACGTAAGGGTTCAGAAATTGAAAAATTGCGTAACGAATTATCAGTGCTTGTTAACAAAGAAAAACAAAATGACCTGAATGTCTTTGTAAATGTTCAGGAAATAAAGGATAGTTGGACGAATGCAAAACTGGTTGGCAAAGAGATCGGATCACAACTGCAAAGAAGAGTTTCTTTCCGACGAGCTATGAAATTTGCAATTCGTAATGCAATGAGAAGTGGTGTTGAAGGAATAAAAATCCAATGTTCAGGTCGTTTGGGCGGTGCTGAAATGGCACGTACTGAGAGATATCATGAAGGTAGAACACCTCTTCATACCTTGAGAGCGGACATAGATTATGCCCTTACCGAAGTTAACACAACTTACGGAATAATAGGCATAAAAGTCTGGGTCTATAAGGGTGATATACTCAATTAATTCAGGAGAGTGATGATGTTAGCACCAAAAAAAGTAAAATATAGAAAAATGCAGAAGGGACGCACAAGAGGTATGGCCCACCGCGGTAGCACACTAAATTTTGGAGATTTCGGATTATATAGTACTGCACCGGGCTGGATCACTAGTCGTCAGATTGAAGCTGCTCGTATTACCATAACAAGAAAAATGAAGCGAACAGGTAAAATGTGGATCAGAATATTTCCGGATAAACCCATAACTGCAAAACCTGCTGAAACCAGAATGGGTAAAGGTAAAGGAGCACCGGAGTATTGGGTGGCAGTTGTGAAACCAGGTAGAATAATTTTTGAATTCGAAGGTGTTGATCTGGAAGCTGCTAAAGAGATTAACCGACTCGTAGGATATAAACTTCCGGTAAAAATTAAATTGGCAGTGCGAGAGGGAGTTGAAAAATGAAAGTAGAAGAATTACGTGATCTTACTAATGAAGAAATTTCACAACAACTTCATGATAGCCAGGAAGAATTGTTCAATCTTAGATTTCAAAAATCTATGAACCGCCTGGAGAATGCCGGCAAACTGAAAGATATAAAAAAAGATATTGCCCGCATGAAAACTATTATTAGAGAAAGGGAATTAAGGGGTTAAAATGAATAAAAAATTAACCAAAACCGGCGTTGTCGTTAGTGATAAAATGGATAAGACAATTGTAGTGAGAGTTGAGCGCCAGTTCAAACATCCACTATATAAGAAAATAGTTAGAAGACACAATAAATTTAAAGCTCATGATGAGAAAAATGAATGTGGTATCGGTGATGTTGTACTTATAGAAGAAAGCATTCCGATCAGCCGTCATAAAAGATGGTCATTGAGCAAAATAATCTCGAAAAGCAGATAAGGAGTCTGAAATGATTCAAGCTCAGACAAGATTAATTATAGCGGATAATTCCGGAGCAAAAAAAGCGGAATGTATTAAGGTTCTTGGCGGATCTAAAAGAAGATATGCCAGCCTGGGGGATATTATTGTAGTTGCGATTAAATCGGCAACTCCCAATGGTAAAATCAGAAAAGGTGCTGTTGAAAAAGCTGTGATCGTACGCACCCATAAAGAAGTCAGTAGACCTGACGGAACTTATATTCGGTTTCAGGATAATGCCGCGGTCATCATCGATGAAAGATTAGAACCGGTTGCTACTCGTATCTTTGGACCTGTAGCGCGCGAGTTAAGAGACCACGGATTTATGAAAATAGTTTCCCTGGCACCAGAAGTTCTTTAGAGGTATCTATGTTTAAAAATAGTAAAAAGAAAAGTACAAAAAAAATGAGAATTAAAAAAGGTGATACTGTCGTTGTTATTACTGGAAAGTACAAAGGTGTGAAAGGCAGAGTTCTGAAATCAATGCCTAAAGAGGAAAGGATCATTGTAGAAAAAGTCAATTTCATCAAAAAACACACTCGTCCTACTCAGCAGAATCAACAAGGTGGTATTATTGAAAAAGAAGCATCAATTCATGTTTCAAATGTAAAATTATTCAATGAGAAGATCAATGATGTGACTCGTGCAGTATTCAAAGAGCATGGTAAGTCAAGAACACGGGTTTGTAAAAAAACCGGTGATGAGATCTAAGGGAGATAGGAATGAATAGATTAAAAGAAAAGTATCAAAAAGAAGTTGTTCCCTCCTTAATGAAGCGATTTGGATTTGATAATGTGCATTGTGTTCCAAAACTGGAAAAAGTTTCAGTGAATATTGGAGTTGGAGAAGCTACAGAAAATAAGGCATTACTTGATAATGCTGCTAAAGAACTTACAATAATCACCGGTAGAAAGCCGATCATTACAAAAGCAAAAAAATCAATTTCAAATTTTAAATTGAGAGAAGGTATGCCGATTGGCTGCAAAGTAACTTTACGTGGTGAGACAATGTATGAATTCATTGATCGACTGATCACGATCGTTATTCCCAGAATTCGTGACTTTAAAGGGACTTCACCAAAATCTTTTGACGGGAGAGGTAACTACTCTATAGGTATTAAAGAGCAGACAGTTTTTCCGGAAGTTGAATTTGATAAGATAGACGCAGTAAGAGGTTTAAATATCACAATAGTAACGTCTGCCGAAAATGACGAAGAAGGACTTGAACTTCTACGTTTTCTTGGTATGCCGTTCAAGAAAAATTAAATAAGGAGTAATTTTGGCTAAAAAATCATGGATAGTAAAACAAAAGAGAACTCCAAAATATTCAGTTAGAAAATATTCACGTTGTAAAATATGCGGACGTTCTAGAGCTTATATGAGAGATTTTGGAATTTGTCGTCTTTGCTTCAGAAAATTAGCTTCTGAAGGTCAAATACCTGGTGTAAAGAAAGCTAGTTGGTAAAAAATATCATAAGGGATAAAGGAGAAAAAAATGAGTTGTTCAGATCCGATCGCTGATGCTATTACTATGATAAGGAACGCATATCGGGCGGACCATAAAACGGTTGTAATAAACCATAGTAATATTGGGGAAGCTCTGGTAAAAATTCTCTCTGATGAGAATTTTGTAAACAGTTATGAGCTTCTCGAAAGAGACCCAGAAAAGAAGATTTATAGAAAGAAAATCTTCATTAATCTTCGCTATACTAATCAAGGTGAAGCTGTTTTGAAGGGTATTGTTAGAGTTAGTAAACCAGGTTTAAGAGTTTATGTTAATTCCAAAAAAATACCTTCTGTTTATAATAATACCGGTTGCGCAATTATTTCCACTAATAAAGGCGTGATCAATGATAGAGATGCTCGCGAAATGAAAATTGGCGGCGAGTACATCTGCAAAGTATGGTAAGGGGAGGTAATTATGTCTAGAATTGGTAAAATTCCTATTACTTTACCCAAAGGTATAAATGCAGAGATCAAAAATAACATGATCAAAATTTCATCTGAAAAAGGTGAACTTAGCTATAAATTGCATGATGGGATATCAATAAAGCAATCTGAAGATCAGCTGATCTTTGAAAGAAGTGATGATACTAAACAACAAAAAGCCTACCACGGACTAACTAGATCGTTAGTTAATAACATGATCATTGGTCTTGAAAAAGGCTATGAAAAAGAGTTGCAAGTTATTGGCACAGGTTATTCTGCCGAAGTCATCGGACCGTGGTTAAAACTTAGTGTCGGTTACTCTCATGATATTCTAATTCAGATCCCAGATGATATAAAAGCAGAAGCTGAACTTGTACCAAGAAGAGAGCAAGGTCCTCTTGGTGTTCAAGCTAAGATAAAAGTCAGCGGAATCCACAAAGAAGATGTAGGAAAATTTGCTGCAGAGATAAAAAAATGCCGACCTCCATTGAATTATGCGACAGGAAAAGGCATAAGATATAAAGGTGAATACGTGCGCATTAAACCGGGTAAGACCGCAGCAACAGCGTAGGGAGACCATAATGGATAAGAAATCAAAAACCTATCAAAGATATTTAGCTCGAGAAAAGAGAAGATATTCGATTAGAAGTAAGATATTTGGAACTCCTGAAAGACCACGTTTAGCTGTTTTCAGAAGTTTAAAGAATATAAGTGCTCAGATTATAGATGATACTACCGGAACGACATTGGCGGCTCTATCATCCTTCACAAAAGATCTGAAAATAGATAGATCCAAAAAGAAAACTGAACAAAGCTTTGAAGTTGGAAAGAAACTTGGTGAAATAGCTCTTGAAAAAGGGATAAAAAAAGTTTGTTTCGATCGAGCGGGATACTTATTCCATGGCAGAGTGAAAGCTCTGGCGGAAGGTGCCCGAAAAGCTGGTTTGGAATTTTAAGGAGGAATTTTGGAAAATAAGAAAAGAACTCCTCGTTCAAACGAACCGCAATTTGCTGTAGAGAAAATTATTGATACTAACAGAGTTGCGAAAGTTGTTAAGGGTGGTAGAAATTTTAGTTTTAACGCAACAATAGTTGTGGGCGATAAAGAAGGTAGAGTTGGTGTAGGAACCGGAAAAGCAAATGAAATCGTTAATGCGATCAAAAAAGCAAAAGAGAAAGCCAGTAAAACAATGTTTTCTATCTCTATTGTAAAAGGAACTATTCCTCATGAGATCATCGGCCGATTTGGAGCCAGCAGGATCATGCTGAAACCAGCTTCTCCCGGTACCGGTATTATTGCAGGTGGTCCTGCCAGAGCCATTTTAGAAGCCGCAGGTATTCAGGATATTCTGACAAAATCTTTGGGTTCTAACACTGCTTCTAATGTTGTAAAAGCAACTGTGAACGGATTGCAAAATTTGAGAACAATATCTCAGATTGCAAGACTTCGGAATAAAACTATTGAAGAGATCAGTGGAAAAAAGAAATCTGAGGAGGCAGCTAAATGAAACTAAAAATAACTCAGATTCGCAGTACTATTGGTCGAAAAGAAGATCAAAAGAGAACTATTATAGCACTTGGTTTAGGAAAAATCAGAAAAACCAAAATACATGATGATAATTCTGTAATTAGAGGAATGATCTTCAAGATAGCTCACCTTGTAAATGTGGAAGAAATTAAAGAAAGTAAAACAAAAACTTCTGAAAAGCCGGTAGCTGCTAAGGAAACTCCAAAGCAAACAACAACCAAGAAAGCTTCTGCCAAGAAGCCTGCTACTAAAAAAACAACAACCACGAAGACTGCTGCAAAGAAACCTGCTACTAAGAAAACAACAACCAAGAAGGCTGCTGCAAAGAAGCCTGCAGCTAAGAAAACAACAACCAAGAAGGCTGCTGCAAAGAAGCCTGCAGCTAAGAAAACAACAACCAAGAAGGCTGCTGCAAAGAAGCCTGCAGCTAAGAAAACAACATCCAAGAAAGCTGCTACAAAGAAAGTTAAGAAATAGTCGGGGGAGAAATAATGAAACTTCATAATCTCGAACGTCCCAATATAAAAAAAGGTAAGAAAAGACTTGGAAAAGGTCAAGGTTCAGGATTCGGTAAAACTGCAGGGAAAGGACATAAAGGTCAGAAATCACGTTCAGGTGGAAACATTCCAGCCTGGTTTGAAGGTGGTCAAATGCCTTTACAGCGTCGTGTTCCTAAAAGAGGGTTTACTAATATATTTAAAAAACAGTTTAGGATCGTTAATCTAAATGATCTGCAGGAAGTAGAAGTATCCGACTTTGATATAGAAAAACTTGAGAAATTAAATTTGATCCGTACAACTAGAGCCGGGGAAATTGCACCGGTGAAAATTCTTGCTGATAAGGCTGAAGTATTTACCAAGAAGATCACGATCAAGGCTAATGCTTTTTCAAAGACAGCAAAAGAGTTAATCGAAAAACAAGGTGGAATTGCGGAGGTTATATAAAGTGTGGAAAAGCATAAGTAATATATTTAAAATACCGGATTTAAAAAAGAAGATTCTTTTTACAGCATTAATGCTGGTTATTTATAGACTGGGAAGTTATATCCCTATACCGGGAATTAACTCAGAAGCGTTATCACAGTTTATCGGCAGTGCAAGTCGTTCCGGCGGCAATTTATTCGGTATGTTTGATCTGTTTGTAGGCGGCAATTTAGGGCGAGCTTCGGTGTTTGCCCTGGGTATTATGCCGTATATTACAACTTCTATTGTAATTCAGCTTTTAGGTGGTGTTATTCCATTTTTTGAAAGACTGAAGAAAGAAGGAGCAGAAGGACAGAAAAAAATCGCCCAATATACCCGTTACGGAACTGTATTTATTGCTTCTTTCAATGCTATCGGTATCAGTATGTTTCTACAATCCGGTGTAGAAGGTGCAGTACCCAATCCGGGAGTATTATTTGTCTTTACCAGTGTAGTGACAATGGTAACTGGTGTGATGTTCATCATGTGGTTGGGAGAACAAATTACAGAAAATGGAATTGGTAATGGTATCTCACTGATAATTTTTGCTGGAATCATAGCTCGCTATCCTGCCGGATTTGCTCAAATGTTCCAAATGGTAAGAGTTGGTGCGATGAGTATATTCATGGCAGTTGCTGTTTTATTAGTTATGATAGCGGTAACAGCTTCGGTGGTTTTAGTTACAGAAGGTGTTAGGAAAATACCAGTACAATATGCTAAAAGAATTGTCGGCAGAAAAGTGTATGGTGGTCAAAGCACTCATATCCCGCTTAAAGTTAATACAGCAGGTGTGATCCCTATCATCTTTGCTTCATCAATATTGATGTTTCCGAGAACAATTGCAACTTTTTTCAAAGAAAGTGATTTCATGAATTCTCTGGTTGCTTATTTATCACCGGGAGCTGCATTATATACAATTCTTTATGTCGGATTAATTATTTTCTTCGCTTATTTCTATACAGCGATGGTATTAAATCCTATTGAAATGGCAGAGAATATGAAAAAATATGGTGGTTATATTCCTGGACGCTTACCAGGAAAGAAAACATCAGATTATATTAATAGTGTACTTACAAGAATAACTCTTCCGGGAGCTGCTTTTTTTGCATTCGTAGCGGTTTTACCACAATTTATGCAAAAATGGGCTAATCTTCCTTTCTATTTTGGAGGAACCGGACTTATTATTATCGTAGGCGTAGCTTTAGATACTTTACAACAGATTGAGTCACATCTCGTGATGAGGCATTACGAAGGTTTCATGAAAAAAGGGAAACTTCGTGGTAGAAGACGTTAGTTCTTTATAATATATAATGTGCGATGAAGCAGAATGATATCGATCAAGAATAAAAGTGAAATAGCTAAAATGCGCGAAAGTAACAGCATTGTAGCACTTCTGCTTCATAAGTTGGATGATTTCATCAAACCGGGTATCAGTACGTATGATATCGATAAATTTGCTGAAGAACTAATTCGGAGTAAGTCAGCTAAGGCTGCATTTAAGGGATACACAATTCCCGGTCTGGCACCTTTTCCGGCGGCTGTTTGTTCTTCGGTTAATTCATGCATTGTACATGGCATTCCTTCCAAAAAAAGAATACTGCATGAGGGTGACATTATTGGAATTGATGTAGGTGTTTACAAAAATGGTTTTTTTGGTGACGCAGCCAAAACATTTAAAGTAGGTGAAATCTCGGAAGAAGCTGCTAATTTAATGGCGGTTACAAGAGAAGCCCTTAACCAAGGAATAATTCAGGCAAGAGACGGGGCAAGAGTTGGAGATATATCGCATGCAATTGGTTCTTATGTGAGCTCCCAAGGATATTATGTCGCTGATAATTTAACTGGACATGGTATCGGGAGAGCATTACATGAAGATCCAATCATTCCTAATTTTGGGACAAAAGGAAAAGGACCAAGATTAAGAAAAGGTATGACAATCGCGGTAGAGCCAATGGTTAATATCGGAACTAATAGGGTAATTGAGAAAGGCTGGGAATATTTTGTAGCTGATGATTCATTATCAGCACATTTTGAACACACTATGCTCATTACTAATGATGAAGCGGAACTTTTAACAGAATTTTAGAGAGTAAGAATTATGGCTAAAGAAGGTGTTATTGAAGTAGAAGGTGTTGTTATTGAGGCACTTCCTAATACAACATTTAAAGTAGAGCTGGAAAACGGGCACGAAATTCTTGCTCACAGTTCTGGTAAAATGCGCATGCATTACATTAAGATATTGCCGGGTGATAAAGTAAAAGTTGAGTTATCACCTTACGATTTAAATCGTGGGCGTATTGTATATCGGTATAAATAGGAGAATAAGATGAAGGTCAGAGCATCTGTAAAAAAAATGTGTAAAGATTGTAAGATAATCAAGCGTAATGGTGTTATTAGAGTGATATGCTCCAGCAACACAAAGCATAAACAACGTCAAGGTTAGATTAAGGAGGAAGCTTGGCACATATATCAGGGGTAGAATTACCAAAAGAAAAGAGAATAGTAATCGGGCTTACCTATATTTACGGAATAGGGAAATCCAGAGCAGAAAAAATTCTTGAGAAAGCGGGTATTGATGAAAACATTAAAGTTAAAGATCTCAATACCGATCAGGAGAAAAAATTACGTGCGATCATTCTTGAGGAATATGTAGTTGAGGGTGATCTGAGAACACAGAAAGCTATGGATATTAAACGTTTAATGGAAATTAACTGCTACCGTGGCATACGGCATAAAACAAATCTTCCAGTGCGGGGACAGCGTACGCATACAAACGCCAGAACTCGTAAGGGAAGAAAGAGATAAAAGGGGAGTGAATAATGGCTAAAGCAGTAACAAAAGTTAGAAAGAAAAAAAGAGTTAGACTTTCTTATAATGAAGGCGTAGCTCATGTTCATTCCAGTTTTAATAACACGATTGTATCATTAACTGATAAAGCTGGGAATATGCTTACCTGGTCAAGTGGTGGTAAAATTGGTTATAAAGGATCAAAAAAGAGTACACCATTTGCAGCTCAGTTAGCCGCTGAAGAAGTTGCTACAGCAGCATTGGAAATGGGAGTAAATAAGGTTAAAGTTATTGTTAGAGGCCCCGGCGGCGGTAGAGAATCTGCAATACGTGCATTAAATGCAAATGGTCTTGAGATCACAATGATCGAAGACAAAACACCTATTCCGCACAACGGGTGTAGACCTAGAAAAACAAGAAGAGTTTAAAGGATTATATTATGGCGAGACATACAGGATCATCATGTAAATTATGTAGAAGAGAAGGAACAAAATTGTTCTTAAAAGGATCACGCTGCAGTACTGAGAAGTGTGCTTTTGAGAGAAGACCATTCATTCCAGGCGAACATGGTAATGCCCGCGGATTTAGGAAAAGAATGAGTGATTATGGTATTCATCTCAGAGAAAAACAGAAAGTACGCCGAACTTATGGTATTCTGGAAAGACAGTTTAGAAAATATTTTAAAATGGCGGCAAAGAAATCCGGCGTGACCGGTGAAAACCTGTTGCAAATTCTGGAGACACGTTTAGATAATATTATCTATCGTATGGGATTTGCACCTTCCAGAAAATCAGCCAGACAGATCATTCTTCATGGACATGTGTTAGTTAATGAAAGAAAAGTTGATATTCCATCTTTTAATGTTCGTGCTGATGATATTATAGAAATTAAAGAAAAAAGCAGACAAATGCTTTTAATCCAAGAAGCAATGGAAGCTTCAACAGAAGTTGATAGTATCGATTGGTTCAGTGTTGATAAAGATAAATTTAAAGGCCAAATTATCAGTATCCCAACTCGTGAACAAATAGAATTAGATACTGATGAACGTTTGATCGTTGAATATTATTCCAAATAGTAGATAGGAGATTTTATATGAAATTCCTTGAACCGTTACATTTACCGGAATCAGTAGTAGTAGATGAAAAGACTTATACTCCAACTTATGGTAAATTTGAAATTGGACCGCTGGAATCCGGTTTTGCTACAACAATTGGTAATACTTTAAGAAGAGTACTGCTGTCCTCAATTCAGGGAGCGGCAGTACGTTATGTCAAGATCGAAGGATTACACCATGAATTTTCTTCCATTCCCGGCTCAACTTCAGACTTTATTGACCTTATTCTTAAATTGAAAAAATTGATCATAGCTACCGATTCAATAAACGAAGAAAAACTGATTTTAGAACACAAGGGTGTAGGCATGATCACAGCAGCCGATATTAACGAAACTGCTGATGTTAAGATCATCAATAAAGATCTCGAGCTTTTGGAAATGACAGAAGAGGTTGATTTCAAAATGGAAATATGGATTGGAATCGGCAGAGGCTATGTTTCTGCTGATGAACATGATATGGAAGAGAAATCTGTTGGTGTCATTCCGGTAGACTCAATCTATTCTCCAATTGTAAAAGTAAATTTTGAAGTTGGAAATCAACGAGTAGGTGAACGTATTGATTTTGATAAATTGACGATAGAGATATCAACTGACGGTAGTATAGATCCTAAAGATGCGCTCTATTTATCAGCAAAGATCCTTCGTGATCTCTATGATGCAGTTGTTCTTTTCGAAAAAGAACCTGAATATATCGAAGAAATTGAAGTGGATCCTGAGCTTATTAGAATGGAGAAAATATTAGATACTAATGTGAATGAGCTGGAACTTTCTGTCCGTTGCAGTAATTGTCTTTCTGCTGCCAAGATAGAAAAGATCGGTGAATTAGTGGAAAAAAATGAAAATGAGATGTTAAAATATAGAAATTTTGGCAAAAAATCTTTAGAAGAGATCAATACATTACTTGGGCAATATGAACTTTCTTTGGGAATGGATGTTGGCGGTATCAAGAAAAAGATCGAAAGTGCCAAAAATAAAGTGAGTACAAAAAAATAAGGATTGTGTTATGAGACATAAAGTTAGTGGTAGAAAATTTGGTAGAGAAAAAGGACATCGCGACCTAATGCTGAAAAATCTCGTTGCTTCCCTGGTTAAACATGGAAGAATAAATACAACTCAAGCTCGAGCTAAAGAGATCAGATCTTTGGCAGAAAGAGTGATATCTTACGGCAAAAAAGGTACAGTTCATCATCGTAGATTAAGTTTTAAAGTATTGAAGAACAGAGACCTTGTAAAAAAAGTTTTCGAAGAGATCGCACCAAGATTTGAAAATACTGAAGGCGGATATACTAGAGTTTTAAAAAATGGTTATCGTCGCGGCGATTCAGCTCCGATGGCAATTATTGAATTCACTCAAGCTCCTGAGCTAAAGAAAAGTGGAAAAAAGTTATCAGCAAAAGTTAAAAAAGCTAAAACTGATAAAGAATAAATACTTAAGGTTTTAGTAAAATATTTAAGGTCTCTGCTTAGAGACCTTTTTTTTATCATTAGAAATAAATAGACAAAAAAGATATTATTTTGAATAATCCATACGGATAAGGAGTTTTTATGATAAGTAAAACTTTGAAAAAAATTATTGGATTGTTTGAAGACAATAAAAGCAGTGATATAAAAAAAGAGATCAATGAGATGCATCCGGGTGATGTCTCTCAATTGATCAACGAACTTCCCTCCGAATATCAAAGTCAGGCTTTTAAATTACTTTCATCAGAACTTGCCTCAAAAGTGATCTATAATCTTCATGACGAACTTCGAGAAGAGATACTGGAGAATATAAATCAGAAACGTCTTGTCGAGATCATGGATGAAATGGATTCCGATGAAGCTACAGATATCGCCGGTGAATTAGATGAACATCAATTGAAGGATGTTCTCAAGAAAATTGATGTTGAAGATTCTAATGAGATAAAACAGCTTCTAGTTTATGATGAAGAATCTGCCGGCGGGATCATGCAGAAAGAGATCATCGCTGTGCAGCAGGAAATGAACCGAACTGAGATGATTGAGCATATTCGTGCTAACTATGAAGATGTGGAAAAACTATATTACATTTTTGTAACTGATATTCGTAATAAATTGATCGGTATCTTAGAGGTTTCAAAACTGCTTCTGTGCAAAGCAGAACAGAAAGCAAAAGATATTATGAATACAGAAGTTATTGTAGCACCTGTGGATATGGATAGGGAAGAAGTAGCAGGTATATTTCGTAAATATGATATTTACAATCTACCGGTCGTAGATAAAGATAACCGCTTATTAGGACGTATCACAGTTGACGATATTATTGACGTAATCGATGAGGAAGCCTCAGAAGATGTATATAGAATGGTGGGCTTGGAAAGTGAAGATAAAGTTTTCACATCACCTTTAAATTCAGTGAGAAAGAGACTTCCATGGTTAGCTTTGAATTTGGTTACTGCCTTTCTTGTTTCCAGTGTTGTTGGCATATTTGAAGTAACCATAGCGAGGTTGTCATTTCTTGCTGTTTTAATGCCGATCGTAGCAGGGCTGGGAGGAAATTCAGGAACTCAAACTCTTACAGTAATAACCCGTGGAATTGCCTTAGGAGAATTAACTCTTCATAATACATACAAGGCAATTTTCAAGGAGATAACAGTTGGGATTATCAATGGGATCCTGATCGGTTCAATTGCTGTGATCGTGGCTTATCTTTTAAAAAGGAACATTCTGCTTGGCGTTGTTCTAGGGATTTCTATGGTGTGTAATATGTTCATTGCCGGACTCATTGGTTCATCTATTCCGGTCATTATGAAATCGTTGAAGATCGATCCTGCACTAGCGTCTAGTGTAATTATTACTATGCTGACCGATATGGGAGGTTTTGCTTCTTTCCTCGGCCTTGCGACTTTGCTTCTTTAGAAGTTTTATTCTGTTAGATCTTCGGGTTGTAAGAAGTCTTTATATTTGTTGAAAATTTCATTTGAAATTCTGAATGGTTCCCCATTTTTAATAAACGCTCCCTTAACAATTGCAGTATTACAAAGCTTACCTGAACTATTATAGATATCCTGTTTCCAAACAGAGGTTGCCCTTGTTGCTTTGATCATCTTCGTATCGATCTTTACTGTCTCTCCGGATTTTATTCCGTTTAAGAAACTGAGAGTAATATTGCTAAGGTAAATGTGAATCCCCATTTTACCAAGCTGGATCAAATCCATGTTCATGCATTCTAAAGCTTCACTGCGTGCTTCTTCATAAAGATGTAAATAGTTTGCATTATTGAGATGTCCATAAATATCACATTCATAGCCAAATATTTTTCTTATATATTCCAATTTATCCTCCAAATATCAATTATGAGATCAATATTTTATTCTTTAATGTCAAGTTGATTTCCTTTTTACAACAAAATTATTGACACGTTAATTAAGGAAAAGAGAAAATAAATCTAAAGCAGGAGGTAAAAATGAGAAAAAATATCATTATTATTCTAATAGTAAGCTTGGTTGTTATTTTAAGTGCTCAACAAGGTCAAGGTGCGCAACCGGGTCAAAGTGCACAGCCAGGTCAACAGATCAAACATAAAAAGACCATAACTACGCGAGCAGAAAAAAGAAATTATGAGCAGGAATATAAGGATCTGAATGATGATTATAAGAAACTTCAGTCAAGAGAGAAGGAAACCAGAATGAAATGGATGGATCTTGATAAAAAACATCGGGCTTTAGTTCAGGGTTCAAATACTTATCAGAAACAAAATGAGGCTTTAACTAAAGCTAATAATATGCTGCAAAATCAGAGAGATGAATATAAATCTAAATTTGAATTGAAGAATAGGGAACATAACGAGCTGAGAAAAAGATACCGTTTACAGGAAGAAGAAAATGGCGAGCTGATCAAGGAGAATATTAGGCTAAAAGCTGAACTGGATAAGCTTACTGGAACCAAAAAAGTTAAAAAACTTCACAAATCAGAATAGACTCATTTTTTTAGGGGGAGATATTAATGTTTCCCCCTTTTATGAAATATAGCAAAGATATCTTTTGTAGTTTCCCTCAAAAAAAACAGGGAAAGAAGCTTCTCGAACTGATCACAAAGATAGAAGGCACTTGGCAAAACAGGGAAGAGCGTAAAATACTCCTGATAGAACTACAATCCTACTTAACCTACATGAAATACAAAATCGAAAAAACATTAACTGATTTCAATAAAAGAGAATTCCTGAATCTGATTGTTCCAATAGAACAGGAATTCGGCAAGAATAGGAGAGAAGAGGAAATTGTAATTCTGAAAGAAGATAATAACCTGAGCAAGCGAGATAAAATTCCACTAATACTTATTTTGGATAATCTCAGATCGGCCTTTAATGTTGGTTCTATTTTTCGTACAGCCGAATGTTTCGGGGTTTCTCATGTTTATTTGTGTGGCTATACTCCTACTGCAGAAAATAAGAAAGTGCAAAAAACTGCTATGGGTACTGTTGATTTTGTGAGATGGGAGAAAAGAGATAGTACGGTGGAAGTTATTAATGAACTTAAGAAAACCGGAACTATGATCTATGCTCTGGAAACAACTACTGAAGCTGTCAACATCAGAGAAGTCAAATTCAAAAAGCCGACTGCGTTACTTCTGGGTAATGAAGCCTTGGGCTTAGATGAGTTAACTCTTAATCTGGCGGATGAAATTATTCAAATTGAACTTAGTGGATGGAAAAATTCTCTTAACGTAGGTGTGTGTGCAGCTGTTTGTTGCTATGAAATCAGCAGGCAGTGGTGATTGGGTGAAGGTTTTTTTACATTGGGAACCCATAAGATAGAAGTTTGTAACATCGGATTGTCCGCAGGTCATCTGATTGTTTGGGAAAAATTGGATCCAACATTCCGAAGATCCAGCAGTTACTGGAGCATTCGGAAGATGAAAAGATAACCTGCCCGTTTACACTTGAGGCTTTGAGATCTATCGCCACAACAAATACGTCCTTCAGGGCGATCAAGAAAGAGGCTGTTCACGGCGTTACAGGGATCGTGATTGTTCTATTTTATTCTTTTTTTTCTTTCTTTATCACATTCTTGAAGTATTTGTTACCTTCCTGTTTGAGTAACTTTTTTTTTAAAAGTGAATCAATGATCAACTTAGCAAAGTATTTATCAGATTGGAATAGACAGTCATCCTGAAAACTCTTTTTCATTTCCTGGGTTGGTGTACTGTCAATGATCTCCAGCACATCATCGAATGTTAAGCCATTTTCTTTGATCTTGCTTAATACTTTTCTTTCTATCGCTCGCATTGGCTATGCCCTCACTTAGAAACTTTTGGACAAAAAGAACTATTGCAGCAAAGTTGTCAAAGGGATAAAAATAATGAAAAAAATAATGGTTATAAGCTATTACTGGCCTCCCTGCGGAGGTGTGGGCGTACAGAGATGGCTTAAATTTGTAAAATACCTCTCTCAGAAAGATTGGCAGATAACTGTTCTTACAACAAAAAATGGCGATTACCCTACTTTAGATGAATCCCTCTTAAAAAAAATTCCTGATAAGGTAAAAGTTATTAGAACAAAAACACCAACTTTCAGCGGACTTTATAAAAAATTAGTACATTCTCAGGATGTCCATGTACCACACGGTAGTCTGGAAATCAGTTCTGATCAATCCCTGATCAAAAAAGTTTTTATCTGGATCAGGCTGAACTTAATTGTACCGGATGCCCGTAAAATTTGGAATAGACATGCTTATTCTCGAGCCAAACAAGAATTATCCACTAATGATTACGATATGATGATCACTACCGGACCACCTCATTCAACTCATCTTATTGGACTTAGGATGAAGAAAAAAATCAAACTTAATTGGCTGGCTGACTTCCGTGATCCCTGGACCGAAATGGGTTATCTAAAAAATGTAAAACGTATAAAACTAACTTCAATTCTAGATAAGCGTCTGGAGAACAAAGTTGTAAATAACTGCGATCTTATTGTTGCTGCTTCCAAAAAAATAATCACTGATCTTAATTGCATACCAGATAAAATTAAGTTGATCACTAACGGATTTGATCCGGATGAATATGCCGGGATCATTAACAAAAAACTAGATGATAATTTTAATTTGAATTATTTCGGATCCCTGCCGGAAGAATCTAATCCTATCTCGGCTTTGCAAGCAGTTTTAAAACTATATGAACAAGGCATTGCAGATATTAAGATCAATTTATGGGGAAATATTTCCCAAAAAGTAATTAGCATCTTATCCAATCTTGACGATAAAAATATTATTACTTTCCATGATCATATCGCTCATCAAAAAGCGGTTGAATATATGGTTAACTCTGATCTGTTGCTGTTAATGATAAACAGAGTAGAAAATAACGAAGGAATAATAACCGCAAAATTATTTGAATATTTAGGCAGCGAAGTTCCGATCCTGGGCATAGGTCCAATAAGCAGCGAGCCGGCAAAGATCTTAGAAGAAACAAAAATGGGTAAGATGTTCGATTATGATAATGTAACTGATATAAGCGGTTACATTGAACAAAGTTATACTTCATGGAAAAAAGGGAAACTTAAGAAATCAGGTAATATTGCAAAATATAACTGTGTAAATCAAACAGAAGAATTAATTAAGTTTTTGAAGCTATAAAAAAACACCCCTCAGTTGAGGGGTGTTTTGTGAATAATAATTACTTATTTTATCAAACCGAGGCAATCTCCAAGTAAAAATTGAATTCTTCCAATCAGCAACGACACACGAGCCATAACTGTGTATCCGAAGGAAGCCCCGAACCCTATCATCATGAACCAAACGCCTACATTAGTAAACTTACCATAAATTCCTTTATGCGCTTTTGAGAAGAAGAAATACAACAGAATTGTAACGGTTCCAATAAAAATAAGAGCAGTATTTATACCATCAATTGGGAGCATTGCACTTCTCATTTGCACTAGTACTGATGAATGTATCGACATTGGAACACCCATACCGACTATACCCATACCAAATACGATCGGATATCTAGCCAGCCAGCCAAGGTTCTTACTGAATCTGAACATATAAAGAGAACCCAGTATCGCCGGAATAATGATAATGAATTTATGACTTAAGAAAATGGGTGTATAAACATAAGGTAAGAACACGTTTTCATAAACCAGAGGGATAGCATATCCCATAGAAACACCTACAAGCAATGCCTCAGCGAATTTATAAAAAGGATTATCCTTATATAAAAACGAGAAGATACTTAGTGTCAGGAATGCCGCGACGATTTTACTTACTGTTTCAAACATGTTTACCTCCTACCTTTTTCCTGGTTATGAAATAGCCAATATTACCTATCAAAATAAAGAATATCATCATGATATGTGCAACTGATTGTGCGTTCATACCTATTCGGGCTTTCTTGTATTTATAGGGAACAGCATCACCGGTTATCGCAACTCTTGTTTGATCAATTATCTCTTTACTGAATGGACGTCCATGAGGATGATCTTCACTTTTATAAGAAGCAAATACATCAACCAGCTTTTCATATTCGGCCGCTCCTTTTAAACCTCTGAACATACCCATTAATTGACCTGTTTGCAAGTAAGGATAATTATCGGCAACCATTACAGCGGTAACTCCGGCTGCAATATTTGCTCCAAATTTTGCCCGAGCGTAGGTGATCCATTGTATTGCACTGCCGCTAGCTGCAAAATCCACAACGAGATTCATATCATCATAGTTCTTTATATCCTGCATAATCTCCAAATTTTCTATTTTTCTACCTTGTGAATCGGTTTCAACAGCTTTAGCAATATCGTCACCCATTCCCAACATGATCGGTAAACGCAAGGCGTATGGTTTGTAACCGAAGTTACAATAATCAATACCTGATTGAACATCGAAATCTTCTTTAGCAGTATTGATCGCATAGTCAACAAGCGGCGCAGCAGCAGGAATCCAGCAAATAGTAAAGACTTTGATATCTCTTTCAAAGCAATGTCTCAATACAGAAACTTCCATTGGAAATAATTCCGGCATTGTTGAAGCATCATGTGTGAAAGATAATAGAACTGCCTTTGATTTATCACCCGAAAAAGAATCGATTTTTTTGTAAATATCTTCTGTTGGTTTAGTTACATAGGTTGGTGAATTGAAAGGAATAAGCAGCGGGAAAATGATAGCAAGTGCCACAACGATATAGATATATCGCCTATCAATATTCTGGATCTTATCAAAGAATTTTATGGTTTTTTTATTCATTCTAGTCACCTCCACCCAGATAAGTTCGTTCTATTCCAAGTAAGATCTTAAGTGAAGTAGCAGTCATTCCTAAGCCGACACCTATCATAATGGCACGTTTAGCAGCTAAGTTAGGAACATTAAGTATCCATTTAGATGTTTCCGGGATCCATTTTGAGATCATTGCTCCCAAAGGAACTTGTCCCAGCATAACGATAATAGCGGCTAAAAGCAGAACAGTTGCTTGCGCAGATCTGGCACGAAATGCCTTGTAAGCAGCAGACGCAATATAAAATGCCAGAAGAGCAAACATAGTAGCACTCATAGGCATCTGAACATTTTCAAACAGCCACATATATGGTGTTCCCGATTGAGTTCCCCAGATAAAACCTGCTAAAGCTGTGAAAACAAGACCTGCCAAAGTAATAACACTATATTGCCAGTTGGGAACTTTGCGAGAAATTTTAGTTCCATTAACCATGAATAAACTTATCACACCTAAAGAAACAGCGAATGGTGAGATTGCTTTTACCCAATCCTGAAACCAATCAAAGAAATCTGCGGAAATTTTATGCGGGATAAATGAATGTGCTACAAACATAAATCCCAGAGTCATGATTATTATTAAAGGAATTTGTCTTTTCATTTATCCTCCTATTTTTCCGGGAATGCGTTTATCAGGAACGTAGCATGAACTGTAGATAGTAACGTTCCGATAATAACAAACGATATTATTAAAAATTTTGTATAATCAACTGCTTTCAATGTACCTAACTGCAGAGGCTCTCGAGCCAAATAAGCAGATGCAGCATAGAGTTCCTCACCAATCAAAGTATAATCACAGGTTGTGATAAAGAACGGAATTTGGGTAACAGCATCAGTTCCTGATATCTGAATAGCACCCGTTGTATTTCCCGTCTCTGTCATGATCAGTGCTTCAGCCCAGAACATACCCATATAAAAGTTTGTCGCTGTTTTTTCTCTGATCATAACTCCGTTTACTCCGGCCACAAAGGCAAATTGCGAAGTTGTTATAAAGAATACGCTGTTTTTATCATGTGAGTCAGGACGACCTGCCTCATAATGAGCTTCTTTAACAACTTCTTGTGCAATAGGAAGTACAATGTAGTCTCGTACAGGAACAAGTATACGTGTATCATATTCAGCAGCTTTTTTAGCCACACGACCCAAAATGGATAAGCCTGCCAGAGTAGCTACATCACTGATACCGGATAAACCCGGGACAAATAATATCGGTCTGCCCATTTCAGTTGCACGACCAATAGCATTATCAATCTCATCAATACCGGCGATCGGTCTGATATATAGTTCTTTACCTTTTTTTGCTTGCTTGATCATAAAGAAGACCATAAAGCCAAAGATGAACGTAGCAATCAAAGCCGGGAATTTATCTGCCTGGAACCAGTTTGGCATTGGATAGAAATGATCTATTCCTAAGGTTGTAAAAGATTTCCTTGCAGCTTTACTAAAAGGCAGCTTTTTCACTTTCTCTGTGCGGTAAACATCAGAGCTGGAAAAATGCGCTTTTCCATCAGATTTCACAATCTTGTATTTAAACGAACGTGAAGCGATAGTTTTAACTTTTTCCAGAAATTTAATACGAGCACGTTTATTTTTGAACTCAGCAGCTTTTTTCAGGATAGAGTTATTTTCATTCAAGTCGATTTGAGATTGATACGCATCTATATTTGCGTTTAGGCCTGCAATTTCTGCTTCCGAATCAGTTGTATCTCTCATCGTAATGAGGTTTGCCAGTTCTTCCTTATATTGATCAAGAGTTTTGGTAACTTCTTGCGGGTAGAGATCAGTCATAATCGGATTTTTTAACTCATCATCCAGCCTTGCTGAAAATGATGAAGAAACTAGGAACAAGCCTTTTTTTGCATCAAATTTGCTTACACCTTTATAAATATAGCTTCGATATGTCACATTATCAAAGATCTCTCTTTGTGAGCCTAAAGCTTTTTTAGAAAGTCTCCATTCTTCATTTGAATAGTTGTTTTTATATACAGAGTAGGAGTATTTGTTCACCTCTTTACCATTGAGGAATAGCTTTCCGGGCTGAAGTGATTTGATCTCATCATTGAAAACGAGGCTTTGCGTAAAAATCTGATCTTCACCAGTGCTACCATTTGCAACGATCCTCATTTCAAATTTTACACTTTGTGATGGTTCGTTCAAGTTGACCTTCAACTTGCTGTCTTGATAAAATTCATTAATTGTAGATATTTTATTGCCGGCCATGTCAAATACGTTGAAGAAAATATTTTTTATTTTATCATATTTAGTATTTTTATAAACATCATAATTAACTAAAATCCTGGTTTTATCTTCATTTAAAAAAGTGCTATTAGTTAAAAACACAGTTGGCTTTCCCCACTGCACGACATTGTAGTCACCTTTATCGTTGAGACGATCAGCTACATTCCAAACGTCAGATAGATCCGGGAGGATAGCGGAATTGCAAATATCAAAAGAACTTACTTCTGAAAATGTTTCATATCCGGCTCTATCCTGTAGAGAAAAGACAGCAAGATAGCTTTCAATCGCGCCTACTTCGACATTAATGTGTTTCTCATCATTTATTATTTTGCCGTTAACTATCTCAACTTCAACAGTATTATTAGGAGTGTAAGGATATCCGCAATAACGTTGAAATATCAGTTGAGCAGGATTTTCTAAGGTAGTTGTAAATTCAGGATCTATCTCAGCTTTTTTCTGTTCATCAATATAGTTATTAAAGGCGGTCAAATCACTTTTTTTCAGTAAATACAAACTGTGATTAGTTTGATCAGATGTGAATAGTGATCTTACCCATTCGAACTTCATTATTGATTGATCCTCCACGTAAGCAGAATACAGATTCTGGATTTTCTCAGGTGAGTTATCGATCGGGACTCCAATGATTGGCTCAGCATAAGGCATATAACTACGTGATTCTGTTACAGCAAATACAGTATAAAAATACTCTTTTCCCGGTATAAGTTTTTTATATAAACCGGAAAAGTGACGTAATTTTAAGCCTGCATAAACTACTGATCCATCTTCTTCTTCCACTTCAATTTTAGTGTTCTTAAACAAGAAGTCCTTTTCAGGAATAACACCTAAGATTTGATAATTTGCTAACTGCGGGCCTGTAACTTTTAGGTCTCGAGGATAACTTCCATACAGAGGACTGTCCTCACTTTGCTGCTGCTCCTTTTTTAGCTTACGAGGAGACTGCAGATCCACGAAATTGTTATATCCGGAATCATAATAATACATCACATCACCTGAAACACCCGTCTTTACATTTACATCTACTTTACCATGATAGAAAAGAGTGTCTTTATTAACACCTCGGTAGATCCTGTATTCAATGATCCTCTTTTCTTTAGGCAAAGGTTTCCAGCTTAAAACTAATCCGCCGCCATCATCATCGGGAATATCTTCTGCTTTAAGATTTTCAACAATGTAGCTTGAAGAATCAGAAGCAGCATGAGATGGGATCGGCATCAGTAAGAAACTAAAAACCATTAAAAACAGGAGTAGGCCTGTTTTTGCATAGGTTAATTTCATATGTTTCTCCTTTCTATTATTAATTTAAAATACGAATAAATATTACGTTCAAAACATGAATGATATAATATTGTGTCAACCATAATCTAAGCGGTAACCAAGAGTTTAAATGTGATTTTGTTAATCATATTTCTTCCTGGAAAATCCAAAGATAAAATATCGCTGCAAATTTTCAAGGGAAGCTAAGAAAATATCCATCTCACTTCTTGGTACAGGCGGTCCGGATACATTTTTTAAGCTTAACGGGTTTATTGATTTATCATAATGGTATATTGTATAATGTAAATGATTACCGGTGGAAAGACCGGTTGAGCCTACATAACCTATCACATCATGCTGTTTTACGCGATCACCGACACGGTATTTTCCGTAACTGCTAAGGTGACCGTAAAGTGTTTTATAGCCGTTACCATGCCTTATGATGATAGTTCTTCCATATCCACCTCTTTTGCCATTCACTGTTGGGTGTCCACCTTTCCAACCTCTATGAATTATTTTTCCATCAGCAGAAGCTTCCACAGGAGTACCATAAGAAGCTGCATAATCAACACCGTTATGAAATCTTGTTCTTTTACTTATGGGATGATATCTACTGCCAAAGTAGGAAGTGATCCTTTTATAGTTAAGAGGTGATTTTAGAAAAGCTTTTTGGATACATGTTCCTTGTTTGTCATAATATCGAGTTACATTTTTCTTGTTAGTATAGCGATATGCCGTCTCCTGATAGCCCTTACTGGAATACTTTGCAGCCAATATATTCCCTGCTTTTACGAAATTACCTTCTCTATCTAAGTTTTTTTCGTAAACTACAAAAAATTTATCACCTTCCTGCGGATCAATGAAAAAATCGACATCCCATTGAAAAATCTGAGTAAACATTACAATAGTTGCCGGGTCAATATTTTCATCACTCATTGCTTGCCATAATGATGATGTGATCTCGCCTTCTGCTACAGCAATTACTTTAACCAATTGTAATGAATCGATTTGAGAATAAAACACATCAGAAGTATCACGAATTATCCTGTAATTCACAACCTGATTTGGTTGATAGCTGAGTTCTTGTAAAATATTTAGTGAGTCTAATTTAATGGTAAAACTGTCATTAGGATGAGCATGTCTCAAATCATAAAGGGAGTCCAATTTATTTACAAGGCTGTAAACAAGGCCATTTTCTAAGCCTTCATCCAAAAGTGCTTTGGCAAGAGTTTCTCCCTGTTTAAGATTGCCTTTTCGATAAATGAAAGGATCAATTTCTTCCACTATTTGATTTTTAGGCTTAGTACAACTTAGTAGAACTGTAAGCCCAAAAACTATTAAAACAAATTTATTCATATAATTTCCATTTTTTTTGCTTTTTTGAAGTAAGAGTAAAATATGTCAAATAAAATCGGGAAGCCACCAAAAAACTTGACCTGATAACGAATTTGAAACGATTTGATTAATGTTATAATTAATAGGAGTTATATGTATAATATAATAGGAGCTATAGTAGCCTTAGGAATTCTGGTAACAGTTCATGAACTTGGACATTTCATTGCTGCCAGGTTGCTCAAAGTTGAGGTTGAAAAATTCTCGATTGGTTTTGGCCCTAAGTTGGTTTCATTCAAAAAAAATGTGACAGAATATAGGATCTCACTTATACCTCTGGGCGGCTATTTGAAAATGAAAGGTGAAAATCCTGATGAAAAAGTTGAAGATGAAGAAAATTCTTACAACTTAAAAAAGTGGTGGCAGCGTGCAATGATAGCTTTTGCCGGACCATTTGCTAATTTTATATTAGCACTATTGATATTTATTTTCACATTTGCAGTTGGTAAACATTTTGAAGATCAGCACCCACTTGTGGGGCAGGTAAGTGTTGAGTATGCAGAATATCTACATGAAAATGATTTGATCCTGCAAGTAAATGGGGAAGATATAAAGGGTTGGAATCAGATAATTCAGAATACAAAAGCTGAAGAAATAAACTCTATCTTAGTTGAACGTGATAATAATGAAATGATGGTAGAATTAAGTGATATTTCACCCAAAACTTGGGTAACGGATATTCTACCTCTTGTTCCGGCAGTAATTGGAGATGTTGCACCTGGAATGGCAGCTTATAAAGCAGGTTTGATGAGCAAAGATGAGATATTATCTGTTGATGGAAAAACTGTGAAAAACTGGTATGAATTAAGGAACGCTATTACAACTTCTGCTAATGACATGATCACTCTCCAGGTAAATAGAGGTGGAAAAATATTTGAAAAAATAATTAAACCAGAAGAGAATATTCTTGATAATAACCGAATTATTGGTGTCACACAATTTTTGCCGGTTGATTATATTGAAAACTACAATTTATGGGAATCTGTTAAATATGGTACGATCGGAACAATAAATTTTGTGTATTTAAATTATGCAATGCTGTATAAACTAATTGTCAACCCAAATGAAATTAAAAATAATCTGGGCGGTCCTGTAATGATCTATGCTATGTCGAGTCAGACAGCGGCAAAAGGACTTGATAGTATTCTGTCTTTCATTGCGGCCATAAGCATTATTCTTATGATTATGAATCTACTCCCTATTCCTATCCTGGACGGCGGGCACATTTTCTTTTGTTTTATTGAAGGAGTAAGGAAAAAGCCACTTAACATAAGAATTCAGATAGCTTTACAAAATATTGGTCTCTTTATATTGGTATTTCTAATGATCTTTGCTTTTTGGAATGATTTCAGCAGAATATTCTCCCGGAATGTTTCTATGAAAGAAAATAATCTCCAGATTGAAAACGGAGGATAGTATCTTCGAGTTTAAAATTTCAGCAGAAAACGGTAACGCTCGAACAGGCATCTTAAAGACACCTCACGGAGAAATCAAAACACCGATATTCATGCCAGTCGGTACCAGAGCAACGGTTAAAACTCTATCTCCGCAGGAACTAGAAGATATCAAAGCAGAAATAATATTAGGTAATACTTATCATTTATATTTGCGTCCAGGCCATAAGCTGATAGAAAAAGCTGGCGGATTACATGAATTTATGAGCTGGCACAAACCTATTTTAACCGATAGCGGCGGTTTCCAGGTGATGAGTTTATCGGGACTTAATAAGATAACCCCGGAAGGCGTTCATTTCCAATCTCACATTGATGGAAGTTATCACATGTTCAAACCCGAAAAAGTGATCGAAATTCAAAATGCTATCGGTGCAGATATTATAATGTCCTTTGATGAGTGTCCACCTTATCCGGCAACAAAAAAATATATTTCCGAATCACTAAAAACTACTTTAGAATGGGCTGCCAGAGGAAAGCAAGCTCATAAAAACACAGAAAAACAAGCTCTTTTTGGAATTGTTCAAGGTGGAGTTTACAAAGATCTAAGGGAAGAAAGTGCTAAGCAATTAATAAAAATGGATTTCCCCGGTTATTCTATTGGTGGACTTGCAGTTGGTGAAGAGAAGGAAGATATGTTCAGGATCACTAAGTTTCTGGATAAAGTCTTACCTAAAGGAAAACCAAGATACTTAATGGGAGTAGGTACGCCCAAAGATCTGTTGTTGAATATAGAAAACGGTGTGGATATGTTTGACTGCGTGATGCCAACCAGAAATGCCAGAAAAGGTACGATCTTCACCTGGCAAGGTAAAATGATCATCAAAGCAGCTAGATATAAAGAAGATTTTTCTCCAATTGATGAAAATTGTCAGTGTTATGCTTGCCGAAATTTTTCTCGAGCCTATATTCGTCACTTATTTAGTGTTAATGAATTATTGGGAATGAGATTAGCTACTATACACAGCTTGCATTTTTATTTAGATCTTATCTCAAAAATCAGAAGTGCGATCACAAAAGGGGAATATTCTAAATTTGTACTGGAACATGCTGCAAATCTTGATAGTGTGATAGGGTAATAAGATGAGTAAATATCAGGAAATTAATTTAAAGAATTTAAAAAAAACGTCGATCAGATCAAGAAAAAGCTTAGTCCACACAAGCAATTTTACTAAACCAGATCTAACAAATTTTCGTGAATTTTCTCAGACATTACCAAATTTATTGAGAGCTAAAGATTTTAATGAGTTAATAGATAGATGTTATAGTGCATATCAAAACGATAAGCCTATCATAATAGCCTTAGGCGGTCATGTTATAAAATGCGGTTTATCTCCAATATTGATTGAGATGATGGAATCCGGATTGATAACAGGTCTAGCCTCGAACGGTTCTGTAGTAATACATGATTACGAGATAGCAAAGTTTGGAGAAACTTCTGAAGATGTTGCAGCATCACTCGAAACCGGTGAATTTGGTATGGTAGAAGAAACTTGCGACGGTATAAACCACATAATCTCCGCAGCTTATAAGAATCTTGGTTTTGGAGAAGCAATCGGGAAAGATCTTATTGAAAGTAAGGCTGAATACAATCATATTTCTCTTTTTGCTAATGCGTATAAATTGGACATTCCATTTACCGTTCATGTTGCCCTGGGAACTGATATTGTACATCAGCACGAAACAGCTGATGGCGCCGCGATCGGCGATTGTTCCTTGCGTGATTTCCGCATTTTATGTAATTCCCTTATCCAGCTCAATGAAGGCGGCGTGTTTTTAAATTTCGGGTCAGCAGTTATCATGCCGGAAGTTTTTTTGAAAGCTGTTACAGTCGTTCGCAATTTAGGATATCCATTAAATAATTTCTTCACTGCAGTGTTTGATATGAATTATCATTATCGACCGCAAATAAATATTGTTCATCGGCCTACTCTCAGCGGCGGCAAAGGATATTATTTTATTGGACATCATGAGATAATGATCCCTTTGTTCTTCCAAACACTTAAAGCGAGACTAAAAGATGAATAAATGGATCATAATTTTAATTATGTTTTGTCTGATTGATTCAGTGGCAGCAGAAGAAGAGAACACCAGAAAAATTCCGTTAAAAGCAGCAACTCTCTCAATATTTATTCCGGGCGGAGGGCAATTTTATAATGAGAAATATGTAAAATCCGGTTTCGTATTAGCCTTAGAAAGCGGCTTAATAGGACTTGCGCTTTATGATAATAATCAAGCAGAAAAATTTTATGCTAAATATCAAACATCCATGCAGGAAAACGATTACGACCAATATGTTAATTATTATGAAAAGCGACAAAGTGATTTCTTCTGGATAGGGATGGTAGTTTTTTTGTCTATGATTGATGCCTATGTTGATGCACATCTATATGATTTTGAAGAGAAAAAAAATAAGATACACTTGAAATTTGAGGATCAGACCTTGAGTTTAGTGTATAATTTTTAGGAAAATTAATGAATAAGAAATATATTATTGCGATTGATGGTCCGGCAGCCTCTGGTAAAAGTACGACAGCAAAACAGCTCGCAAAAAAATTAAAGTATATTTATATTGATACTGGAGCTATGTACAGAGCTTGTGGATTATATGTTCTTCTGCAGGAAGTTGATCCTCAAGATGAAGAAGCATTGAAAGGAATGTTAGATCATATTAGTATCAGATTAGAAAATGCAGAACAGGGAAACAGCATATATCTTAACGGAGAAGATGTATCTCAGCGTATAAGAGCAGCTGATATAACCAAGTTATCATCTCAGGTCGCTGTATTAGGACAAGTGAGAGAAAAAATGGTAGAACTCCAGAGAAAAATGGGCGAAAATGGTGGTATTATCATGGATGGCAGGGATATTGGGACTGTTGTGTTTCCTAATGCTGATTATAAATTTTTTATGGTTGCGGATGTTAAAAAGCGAGCTTATCGCAGATGGAAGGAAGCAAATGAGAAAGGCGAAGTTCTTTCATTAGAAGGAATAGAGTCGGAATTGAATTGGCGAGATAAAAATGATATTTCACGTAAAATATCACCTCTTAAAAAAGCTGAAGATGCTATAACAATTGACACGAGCAGCTTAACAATTGCGCAACAAGTGAGATTGATCCTTTCCTATATAGATAGAGGTAATAATGCGTAAAAGATATAATATCATTACTTCAACGGTTAGATTATATATGAAGATCTTTTGGAGATTGGAAATAATAAACAGAGACCGCTTGTCTGATATCTCGGAATGTATAATTGTAGCAAATCACATTTCTGCTTTTGATCCACCTTTTATCGGTTCAATAATTCCCCAAGAGATTTATTATTTGGCGAAAGTAGAATTATTCAAAAATAAGATTTTTGGAGCTTTGTTGAAATCGTTAAATTGTATTCCTGTGAAACGTGGTAAGGTTGATAGAAATGCAGTAACAATGGTAATGAAAGTTCTTGATCACGGGCACTCAATTCTTATATTTCCTGAAGGTACCAGAAAATCAAGTAGAGTAAAGTCAGGAGTTGGTAAATTTGCTATTGAGACCCACAAGGATATTTATCCGATCTATATTCATAACTCCACTAACTTTCTAAAATGTTTTTTGGGAAAAGAAAGATTAAAAATTGTTATTGGTGAAAGGATCAAAGCAGTTACTTTTGCTGATTTGGAAAGTAAAAGAGGTGATCATCAGAAGTTAGCAACCAGAATTATGGAATCTGTATACAGGTTGAAAAATGAATGTTAGAATTGCCAAAAATTCAGGTTTTTGTTTTGGTGTAAAAAGAGCAATTAAAATTGCTCTTATCACTTCCACAGAGAATCATGAAATCGTAACCTTAGGTCCGCTGATCCATAATCCGCAAATGGTAGCAAAGTTGGAGGAAGAGGACATAATTAAAGTTGATAGTATTGATCAGATCAACAAGCGGCCAACGATCATTAGATCGCACGGTGTAAAAAAAGAAATTCTTGATGAGTTAATAAAAAATGATATTGAGATCATTAATGCCACATGTCCCTATGTATCCAAAACTCAGGATTATGCTCAATCTTTGTCGGAAGACGGATATGAATTGATCATATTAGGTGATCGGAATCATCCGGAAGTAGAAGCTTTGCGATCTTATGTTGAACAGGAAGTTACGATAGTCGCAAATGCAGATGAACTTGGTGACAAGCAATTCAAAAAGGTTGGAATTATCTCTCAAACTACGAGAAGGGTAGAAGATCTTCAGGATTTGGTCACTAAGTTAGTAACAAGATGCCATGAAATGCGCGTGATAAATACGATCTGTAATGCTACAACTATTCGCCAAAATTCAACCTTAGAACTTGCTAAGGAAAGTGATGTTATGATTGTAATTGGTGGTAAAAATAGTTCAAACACGAAAATGCTTGCCAAAATCTGTGAAAGTTTGGTAAAGACACACCATATCGAAATTGCAGATGAAATTGATGATAAATGGTTTAAACATAAGCAGAATATCGGCTTAACTGCGGGAGCTTCTACTCCTGATTGGGTAATAGTCGAAGTGTATAATAAAATTTTAGAATGTATAGGGAATATTAATAAAATCGATAATATCGAAGATATTCCTGGTTTCAAGGAGGAATAATGTTTGTTAACGATCAAAAAGAAATTGATGAAGCTAATGAAACTATCGAAAAAACAAAAGATGGTGAACCTGAAGTTCAGGATGAATCGAAAAAGGAAAAGAAAGAAGTAAAAACAAAATCAAGTAAAGAAGAATCTGATCAGGATATGAAATCTCTTCTTGATGAACATTTTAAAAAATTTGAACAAGGAAAAATTGTTGAAGGTATTGTTGTAAGCGTTGATGAACGATCGGTACTGGTTGATATTGGTTTTAAGTCTGAAAGTGCAATTTCAATCCGCGAATTTTCTAATTCAAATCTACCAGAAGAAGGTAGCAAGATAAAAGTCTATATTGATTCCGTTGAAGATGGAATAGGAAGGCTGAGATTATCTAAGAAGAAAGCTGATTTTTATCTGAATTTGGAAAAATTAGAAAAAACAATGCAAGAAAATAAGACTGTTAATGGTATTCTTAAACGGCGTGTTAAAGGCGGGATGATTGTTGATTTAGACAACCTGGAAGCTTTCTTACCTGGCTCACAGATATCAACAAAACCGATTCCAAACCTAGATCAATTTATTGGAAAAGAAGGTGAATTCAAGATCATTAAAATTGATAAGGACCGCCGAAATATAATTGTTTCTCGTAAGCAGGTTCTGTTAGAAGAACAAGAGTCACGTTTGGAAGGTCTTAAAGAGGAGATTGAAGAAGGAGCCGAACTTGACGGAGAAGTTAGAAATATTACTGATTATGGTGCTTTTATTGATTTAGGTGGAATTGACGGACTGCTTCATATCACTGATATGAGTTGGGGTCACATTAAACATCCCTCTAATATGTTAAATATTGGAGATAAAGTAAAAGTAAAAGTACTAAAATTTGATATAGAAAATGAAAAAGTATCTCTCGGATTAAAACAACTTGTCCCACATCCCTGGGAAAATATTGAAACTAAATATCCGGAAGGTTCAATTGTAACAGGTAAAGTTGTAAATATCACTAATTACGGTGCATTTGTAGAACTCGAATCAGGTGTAGAAGGTCTTGTTCATGTTTCTGAAATGAGCTGGACAAAGAAGATAAAACATCCAAAGCAGATGTTTAAAAAAGGAGATACACTTAAGGCTATTGTCCTTTCGACTTCGAAAGATGAAAGAAGAATTTCCTTGGGTGTTAAGCAAATGGAGCCTAATCCGTGGTTAACAATTGAAGATCGTTATCCGGTTGGAACAAAACTAAAGGGAGTGATAAAAAGCATAACTCCTTTTGGAGTTTTTGTTGAGATCGAAGAAGATATCGAAGGCTTGATCCATATTTCAGATATTTCCTGGACTAAACGAATTTACCATCCGAAGGAAGTTTTACAAAAAGGAGAAGAAATTGATGTAAAAGTTCTCTCAATTGATAAAACATTACATAGAATAGCGCTGGGAATTAAGCAATTACAGAAAGACCCCTGGGAGAATCTTGATCAAAAATTACCTATTAATACTGAGGTTGAAGCTAAAATAGTTAAAATAATTGCTAAGGGCGTTCTAGTAGATGTGATTATAGAAGATAACCCGGTAGAAGGCTTTATTCCTCTTTCTCATTTAGCAATACCCGGACTAAAAAAAGCCGGGATGGCTTTTGAAATTGATGAGATGTTACCCCTTAAGGTTATTGAACTGGATTTAGAGAATAGAAGATTGATATTAAGTGTGAAAGCTTATTTCTTCGCCAGAGACAGTAAAGAATTCAACCAGTTCATAGAAGTACATCAAGAGCGGGTAAATAAAAAATCTGAAAAAAGAAAATCAATTAAAAAAAATCTGGTAGAAGAAGAAGCAAACGAAAATGAGGAATCTGAAAAAAAAGAAAAAGAAGAAAAACAAGTTAAAAGTGAACAGAAAGAAGAAATAGAGAAAGAAGAAGTTCAGGATACTGCAGCAGGTAAATCAGAAAACCAAGAAAAAGATCAAACTAAGGTAGAAGAGACTCAGTCGAAAGAAAATTCTGAAAAAAAGCCAGTAAAAAGTGAAAAGAAAGAAAAAATAGAGAAAGAAGAAGTTCAGGATACTGCAGCAAGTAAATCAGAAGACGAAGCTGAAGATCAGCCTAAAGAAGAGGAAACTCAGCAGGAAGAAAATACAGAAGAAAAAAAGAAAGATGAATAACCGTAAATTTCCATCCACATTAGGTAGAAAGACAGACCGATTTTTATAGATCGGTCTTTGTCTTATTGGAGGTAATAATGGATCTAACGGGAGATCAGCAAATTTTTCTCATAGGATTTATGGGTGTCGGCAAAACATATTTAGGAGAAAAATTAGCAAATCAACTAGAGAAGGACTTCTATGATGTTGATCGTGAAATTGAACAACATGCAAAATTAGATGTCAATGATATCTTCAAACTAAAAGGTGAAAAAACCTTCCGTGAAATAGAATCAAAGATACTGAAGAATTGGGATAAGATGGGTATAATATCCACAGGAGGTGGTATTGTTGAGCTTCCTGAAAATCGCAAGATCTTCCAGTCCAAAAAAACGATCTGGTTGAATCCTCCCTGGCAAATTATAAAATCCCGTTTACTGAACTCTTATAGGCCATTAGTGCTTGAACGCAGTGAAGATGAGCTTTATAAGTTGTGGTACAATAGACAAGATCTTTATCGAGAATGTGCAGATATTGAATTTACAAAAAGCGAGATAAATGACCTTTTGAATTTACTAAGTTAAAGAGTGTATAAAAAAGCCGATCCCTGAATTTGGAGCGGTTTTTTTGTTGCTCCCTCAGTTTTCACCTCGGGAGCGTAATGAACTTATTTCAAAAGTAAGAAAAAGTTGCTCCCTTAGCTTTCACCTCGGGAGCGTAATGAACTTATTTCAAAAGTAAGAAAAAGTTGCTCCCTTAGCTTTCACCTCGGGAGCGTAATGAACTTATTTCAAAAGTAAGAAAAAGTTGCTCCCTCAGTTTTCACTTCGGGAGCGTAATGAACTTATTTCAAAAGTAAGAAAAAGTTGCTCCCTTAGCTTTCACCTCGGGAGCGTTTATTTTAAATGTAAGAAAAAGTTGCTCCCTTAGCTTTCACCTCGGGAGCGTTTATTTTAAATGTAAGAAAAAGTTGCTCCCTTAGCTTTCACCTCGGGAGCGTAATGAACTTATTTCAAAAGTAT
>JAIPIH010000061.1 GCA_021734835.1 Candidatus Cloacimonadota bacterium
AAGAGATATTTCAATGAGAGAAATATATGGATTGGAGAAACATTTAAGCGAATAGTAATCTTTTTCGGTACCGCTTGTCCGGACTGTCGGTACCCTCCACCCCGGACAAGCGGTACCGATTCACAAGAATATACATTTTGTCTTTATGGGGTGTAATGAATGAAGACCATTCGCTGCTAATAATATTATTACGATCCTGCGGCATGCGAATGCGTTGTTGCCAGTCACCCTTCACTGCCGCCCAGGCTGCTCACATGCTATAAGATGGCTCCAAACCGCTCAATAAAATCTTCAGCAGTCAGAACTACTAAATCCCCCGAGACAAAATCTTTTACATTTCGAGTAATAATAAAATCCAACTCATGTAACTTGGCAGAATAAAACTGAATTGCATCTTCGAAGTCTCTAAATTCAGAATTTAGGGCTAGATCAATAACTTTTTCATCAACCTGAACTATTTTTAACAATAGCCTCAATTTGCGCAAACTTGAATGTGCAAAATTACGGTTTTTAAATTTAGAAAGTATATAAAAAAGATTAGAAAAGACCACCGGTGTTGTGAAAGCATCTACCTTTCCCTCGTCCATTAATGTAAATAATTGTGCTGCTGAATTATAAAATGGATCTCTTTTAGCAAGCACATCTAAAACAATATCTATATCGATAAATAGTCTCGGTTTCATTCGTACTTCTTACTCAAAAAACCATAATATTCTTCTTTTTCATTAAAGCTTTTTGGAAGACTTATTATTCCAGTCAACTCATCTACAAGAGCAGAAGCTGGAACTTCAAGTTGAGTTTTTTTTACAATAAAGCTAAAATAGTTTTCAACTATTTTTGAAAGCGATACTTGATGCTTTTTAGCATATGATTTTATCTCTTTAATAACTTCTTGATCAACTGATAAAGTTAATTTAGTATTCATACTTTACCTCCATACGTGATAATTTATCCCAAACTATACGTGCGTCAATGTTTTTTTTGAGATCAGGCATCCTTCTCCCCGTTTTTTTACTAATTTCTTTCAAATATATTCGTACAATTGCTCAGAAGTTTTAACCCAGATTCTATCACATTTCTCAAAGCAAATCTTCTTTGTAATAAAACCATCTAAGTTTTCATATTCTGTTTTTTCAACTGGTGCCCAGGTATTTTTCTTAAACGAAAAGAGTGACTCCCTTTTTAGATATTGGTTAGAATATACATATCTGATTTTTGATATTAATCTCCAGCTATTATCAGACCATTCGGAAACTAATATTTCATCTATCTGTTTTGAGCTATTCAAGTATTTAATCTGCTTCTCTTTAGAAGTCAGAATCCCATCTTCGAAAAATTCTGTAATCTGAATTAATTTTTGTGGCAAAGTTTCTGTTGTAGTTTTTGAAGTTATCGACCATTCATTTGATTCTATGTCTATTGTTGAGAACACGGAATACACTACGATATTATTGTCGAACTCATTTGTGGTTTTGAGAACATTCAATAGTTCATCATTACGAATATCATACATAAGAAATTCAACTTCACGACCACAATTATCATATTTAAACTCTTCAATTGACTGATGGTTTGTTTCTTGATTAGTATAAATTATCTTTAAAAACTTCTCTGTTTTCAATGAGTGTGTTTCTGATTTTTCAATAATTATATTTTCATTTTCCAGAAAACGCGTCCGGCAACAATATTTAATATTTTTCTCTGAGTTATACGAATATTGGCTTTCTACAAATTTTTGCCATTCATTATTTGCGAATAAGAAAAGTATTGATGAAATAGGATTTCCATCATCGTCATATTTTACAATTTCACGTGTTTTCTTTTTGGAAATCCGGTTTTCATGAATTCTAATTACTGTGTCTTTATCCGGATATTCAAATGTTGTAATAATAGCTCCTTCATTTGATAGAGATTGATATTTCGTAATTTTCCTGGAGTGATTCATAATGTCTTCTATCCAGTCTGCACCTAAATCCATTCTTATCAAGTTACACATTTATTACATCTCCATCATTGCATTGGATAATATTACTTCTAAAAATGTTTTGATATGAATCACTCTCAAAAGTATGAATTGGGATTATATTTTTGGGTCTAATTGCATTAACCATTTTTTGCAAAGCTTCAATGTCTGCATGTCCACTGGAATGAATATTATAAATTGAAAAGTTTAAGTTTTTTAGAAAATCGATAAACTCGTTAGTATATTTTCTTTGAAGATAACCTTCCCACATTGAATATATCAGATTTCCATTCTGCAAACCTTCAATATGCTCCAAATCTTTTTTCATTGAGGGTCTTACAAGCATCACAATTTTATCGGATTGTTTACTGATATCTTCTTTTGTGATTCTGTATTTTTTGAACTGATAAAATACTTTTTCATTTCCATCATCTTTGAGTTTTTTACAAGAATAATAAGGATACATTACTCTGATATTACTGAATGAATTTGATGGATAAGGAAGTTTTGCGAATTTAGAAAGCTCTGTTAAAATTTTAGCAATATAGACATCAATTACGAAAAGTTTATTGGCTTTTTGTGCAGCTATGAATATTGAGACAAGACGATCAATATTTTGGCCTGCTGCATAAACAAGATTTATCTTTTGTGAGTCAGAAAATACTTCAAACAATTCATCTTCAATTTCGATTTCTGTTTTATCTTTTTTGATTTTTCTGCCAATTGTTGTTCCTTCTAAAAGTAGATAATCTACATCACGAGGAGCATGATGAAGAAACCATTTAAAAGCTTTAGATTTTCTGCCGTGAGCTCGAAAATCTCCTGAATAGAAAATTGATTTTCCGTTTGCTTCGATTAGAAAGGAATATGAATCAAAAGCAGAATGATCATTCCAATAAGGAGTTATTTTGAAATCTCCAATATGAAAAGGTTCTACTTTTTTGAAATAAGCAAAATTAATGATCTGATAATTTGAATGAGTGAAGATATTTGATATTTCAATGATTTTATGAGTTGCTTCACCCAGATATGTTTTAATATTATTACTCACGTAATTCATCAGACCAAAATGATCTAAATGTGGATGAGAGATCAAAATCCCAGCGACTAAATCTTGATTGTTATCATAAAACCCCTTGATGTCAGGTAGTATCTTTTGTTTTATCAATTCCTTTGTTGTGAGATTTTCATATTGTTTGAAATTGAATTGATCTCTGTTTACATCTACTAACGGCATACCCATGTCAATGATGATTCTTGTGTTTGAAGTCCAGACTTCAACACAAGAACCACCAATTTCCTTTGTCCCTCTATGGATTTTAAAGTTCATAAGAATACTAATTAACCCATGGGCAGCATTTATGATTTATCTCGTGAACATCAGACCAAGTTAACCAACTTATTCTTTCACTGATTTCTTTCCATGCAGAAGGCTGTATATCTCCTCTATGGGGTAAATCTGCCATCAAAGTTAATGGTAAGTTTTTATAGCTCTCTATTTTGTATCCATAAAACCTTGAATGTGTATTTTCTTTAAATATCCTGGGCGTAATCAAGATAAACAATGATTTTTCACTATCCATTTTTAATCTTGCATCATCTTCCTTGAATCTATATCCTTTATAATGTTCTTTATTATCTGTCAACATTACATCAATATTTCTTGCAATTTGGTTTCTAATAACATCGTAAGAAACATCATAAGAAATATCAGATAAAACTTTTGCTTCGATGAAAATATTGAACCCGTTACATGTATTAATGATAAGAGCATCAACATTTGTCGGACCTTCTAGATTTTTTCGAAAATTCCCATCCGCTTTTCTTCCTGATTCTATTATGTAAGGAATAATTTGCCTTTTTTGTAAATTGTTACTTAAATATTCTTTATAGATTTTTGGTGATGGTATATTCTCTTCAAATTTTAGTACAAAATCATCGCTATTCTTTACCTTTAAAGCTTCATCCCAACTTGTAAAATCAATTGGAGGAATTTCTCCAAAAGCCTTAACTAAAATATTTTTTAAATCTATTTTTACTTTTTTCAAATCTATCTGCTCAAATATTTGAATAAAAGTTTGGGTTATCCAGAATCGTTCATCTTTTTCGATTTGCCTTATTTCTTTAAAATCTGCATTTTTTAATTTACTATTATTCTTCCAGATTTCATATTTCTTAGCACTTTTTTTGAAATAATCAACATGCTTTATATTTGAAAAATATTTTGAAATCTGACTTTCCTTAAAGGGAAGGTAAGTTTCCTCTATCATTTTATTTTTGGGAATACCCGGATATGGAGATTGCCGACATGGAACAATAAAAGGTTGCCAATCTTGTTTCGTTATCAGTTTTTGAAAAATATCGCCAGTAATATTTTGAATTGATATCTTTGAATCCATACAGTGTTGAGAATCATCAAATGGCGCATATCTGTATATATCAATTGATAAAATTCCTTTATTTTCTAAATGATCAATTAGTTCCTCACGACTATCAACAAATATATGATCTGTACTACTACCTGATCTGGTGTTTTCTACTTTAGTAATTTGATATTTTTTGTTATTCATTTTATTTCCTCCATTTTTATTATCAAATGTTCAATCGGATTACTTTCATAATCCGTCACTATACTTTCCCAGGCTTTTTGAAGATATTCTTTTTCTGGTTCTGTTGGTTTAATTTTCCATTCAACAGTCAAAGAGCCTTTATATTCAAAAATGCTATGCGCTTTTTTATAAAAATCTTCATTTCCATCCATATCAGCAATAGCTTGAGCATAACCAATTATTCTGTGAATTCTGGTTATACGCCAATACTCATCCTCATTTGCGCGACCTGCATCTATCCCTATATCAAATGGATACATACATCACCTCCTTCAATTTATTTTAATTTACTAATCCGTCTAATTTTGAAATGATTTCATCTGCATTTAACTCGTTTGTTAAAAGAAGTACTGTAGGCTCTTGAATATATTTACCATTTTCATCCAAATCGAAATATTGTTTATAAAAATTGACCTGTTCTTCATCTCCATAAATTGAGTCGTCAAATTCAATTGCTTTCTGAAACTCTATAAAACCGATCATATTCTCTTTTCCGACAAATTCAGGATCGGCAATTACTGCAAAAGAATTGATAGCAATTATATCGGGAGATTTCGGTTCACTGAAAATGAGCTTTTGGTTATTTTCTTTACACCAATTCTCTACACGAACTTTTAGCTTTTGATCATTTGAGGCAAAGTTGAGCGTTTGGCAAGAACTGCTGGATTGATTAGTTCCCATATTCAACTCCTTTTATATATCTTGTTCCTTTAGAAAAAAAATCAGTACTGATAACTCGGACATTTTTCATAAATACGTGATAATTGTGAGTAGCCATAACCTGTTTTACCATATGACCAATCATTTGCTTTACTCGAAGGTAATCAGAACTATCAAGACTATCTATTTCTTCTTTGAATTTTATTTTTAATTCTTCAGCAATACCTTCTACCGCAGGCCTTTTAAGACGTGTTGCCGTTTCCATCCGAATAAATGTTTCACGCTCATTAAGGAATTCCCAAAGTTTTTTCCCAAATTCACTTTCCGCAAGCTGAACAAATTTCCAGGCATCATATTCCATATATTCTCCAGATTTCTTAATACAGTGCCAATTGTTACTCTAAAGTAATTTTGTCAAATTGTTTTTAAAAAAGGATGCATACCCCCGAAATTTATCTGAAATCGTGACCTCTCCCATCTGAGTGTACGGGCAGACCTGTGTGTCTGCCCTTTATAACCGGAATAGCAAATACAAATCCCATCCTGGTTTATATGTGCATGAGGGTAAACACACAGGTTTACCCCTACCATTTGTAATCACACCTTAACTATATATATAGTATGATTATATAATCTAATATGCAAATAAAACGGAGGGATGCCAGGTTTTTAAAAAAAGTATCCTGACCCTGTTGAGACTGTTCACTTTCAGGCACTTCTTTTCAATAACTTATGCTGAATAATATCAATAATAATGCACAATTATTGTTTTCTGGCAATTACATTTTAAGTTTGTACATTTATAAGTTCACTTATCACTGTTTTCGTTTTCCCCATAGGGGATATTTAATTGTAGAAATAGACATCGGTCATCCCCCCCCCCACCCCAGCGACCGGCGGAGCCGG
>JAIPIH010000007.1 GCA_021734835.1 Candidatus Cloacimonadota bacterium
CCAGCTGTCCTTTGAGGTTATATACTTCCAGACTTACATTACCTGTCTCTTTGATGGAATAAGCAATATTTGTTACAGGATTGAATGGATTTGGATAGTTGTTATCAAGTTTGGTTGCTGCTATAATAACATTTCCTGCCTCATTTGGGCCTGTGTATGTGAAAGTAACTTCACTAATCTCAGCATTACCTTCATCATATACAGCTTCAACGCCGGCAACATATTCAACACCATTTACTAGAGATTCAAGCTGATATTCGAGATTAGAAGTATTACCTTGAAGAATATCTTCAAGATATACATTATAACCTGTTAAATCACGTGAGGTTTGATTTAATGTAAAGAAATCTACATCTGGAACAGTGCTTTCAAGTCTAGCATTACCATCACCAAATTTTGCTTGATATTTTGGTGCTTGAACTATTCCTTCAGTTGCTGCACCCATTATCCATAGATCCATCAAGAAGTCACCAATATCAGAAAGTGCCATACCTGAATAATCTGCTAAAGGTCCCCAATAAGACATTCCGTCAGGACCTACATTATCAGAATCCATACAAGGATAAGCATCTACAGCCGAATTACCCATTGGCTCCATAAAGATGCCAACTAAGCCCGAGGCTGAAACTGAACCTAAATCAACTTCTAATTCCCAGTCATCGTTGACTGTAGTTACAAGTCCCGTTACCTCTTCTAATTCTGTATAAGTATCCCAATCTACGATATGAATACTGTAATCCCAGGTACCAGTGATTCCCCAGGATGAATGACGGAAATCTACCATTTCAATTGTCACATCAGAATATCCCGATACATCATAAACGACACCATATCCATTATCATAGGCTTGAAAATATGCGTTTTGCGGATTCCCGTCATGCTGTACAAGCTCAACAAGAGCTCCACCACCTGGTGCTTCCCAAGTAAGAAGACCAGTAGCTTCATCAACCATTAAGTTTTGAACAGGATCTAATACAGTTGGAATGAAGGTCAGTGTAAGATCAACTCCTGTAGTAGCATTACCTTCTGTTACAACTACATCTTCAGCAACAGCAGTCTCATATCCTGCGAGAGTTGCAGTCACATCATAAGTTCCTTCATAAACAGTAATCATATAATCACCATTTGTGTCCGGATTTACAGTATTCCCACCAGCAGTAACTTCAACATCTTCTACATTACCTGTACCGCCATCAAGGGTAATTGTACCTTCGATTGAACCAGGATCTCCACCGGCAGTTCCGTAAACACCAACGTTATCTATTGTCCACCACCAGTCCCAACCGGGCTGAACTGAATGGAAACGAATATTCACATCTGCTTGACCAGCAGCCTCTGCTGTAATGTCAATGATCTCATGAGTTGCAGTTACATCTACACCTGCAAATTCCAGGACATTTGTCCAAGTTGCACCACCGTCAGATGTAACGTCTACATAGCAATAGTCATCAGCATCAATCGCATTAAAATCGTTATCAAACTGAATATTAACTGTAGAATAAGCTGATAAATTTAAGGGTGATACTAATTCAATTGTACAATCAGTTGTTGTGCCTGAACCAGCCTCATCTGCATCAGCAGAACAAACATTACCTGATGAAGTAGGAGGCATATTATATGCATTTGGATAAGGTTGACTATATACTATCCATTCGCCTGCCCCGCTATTAATAATAGAGTTCCAGTTAACAAGTCCTGCTTCAAAATCATCAAAAAATATCTCGTCACCAGCACCGATCAGTACTGTATTGGAAGTAGCAATTCCACCATCACCTATTGCATTATAAGGTGTAACAGTATAATAATAATAATCTGGACCTGGAATTGAATTGTCCGTCCACTCCACAACTTCACCAGTGATCTCAAATACAGTTCCATCATTTCTTTCTATATGGTAACCTAATATAGGTTCATTGAAAGCACCGCCGTTCAGTCCGGTTGTAGGATTTACCCAAGTAAGATAACCATTACCACCAACAGATTCTAAAACAAGATCTGTAACCTCGGCTGGAACGTCTTCTCCAATCCAGGAAGATACAGAAACAGACAGTCCATCTCCAGCAGAATTAACTCCCATTACTGAATAAGAATAATCACCGGAAGAAGGAATAGCTACATCAGTATAAGTTCCAACCCCACCGATTGTTGGGCTAGTATCTGTGTAAATAAGATCTCCATCACGATATACCTGCATTTCATCAAGTTCTGTTAAAGGATCACCACTTACAGTTAGATCAGGGCATACCCAATCTATCACAGCTTCAAGAGCGCCGCCTGCATCTGGAGTTAATACTACATCGGTAGGAGCTCCCGGTGCTGCGGGATCAGCGGTTACGGCTAGTTCATATACACCAATAAGATTTGGATCTTGTTGAATATTTGTAAGCATTGCAAAAATACCGTCATCAGTGATATAAGTAGCCAAACCTCCGGCGATACTACCAGCTATAAATCCAGGGATCTCTGATGCATCATGCATTACACCTGTCAATGTTTGTGAAGCGATATCAAACTGATGCAATTCACAGCCACTGCCAATTTGAAAGTGGAGCCATAAATAAGGACCACCGTCTGTCCATTCATCGTAAGCTGAACCATAGCAGGACTCAGCAATACCAGCAATATTTGCATAGATCTGAGATCCATCCATAGCGATAGCACCCAATTCTGCCCAGTTTCCTACCCAGAATCCGCCATTGCCACCATCCAACAATGGATCATAAGCAATATGACGTACTCCTGTCAAGCCAGCACAAGTCACAGGAATAGTTCCAATTAAAGTTTCATTAGCCAGATCCATGATATAAATAGACATACTTGAAGGACTTCCATAAAAGTAAGTACCATCGTAAGCCATATCTCTTATGTTCGTCGCACCGGCAATCGTAAAATCTTCCAGATAAGTTCCATCCATTTCATAACGTGAGAAAACACCCGCATTCCAGGTTGTCGTGTAAATATTCACATTATCTGTTTCAACTCCTGGCATAGCTGCAGCTGAAGCATTGAAAGAGTATAGAATATCCCACGTTTCTCTGTTTTGAGTTGTAGCACCTGTAATATTTGCTGTAGGTGATAATTCAAATGAAGGTGTTTGTACTTTGTCGGCAAAGAGGCCAACAAAGACTGTTAAAGCTAAAATAACCACAAATAATTTTTTCATTTTTTCTCCTCAAGATTAAATTAGAATTTAATTTTATTAACATACTAATATTAATAAATAGCCATAATTACGATATTAACACAGAATACATAAGCAATAAATTTTCGAAATTAACACTTCAATTATTAAACATTAAAGATCAATGCTGAGTTTCTTTGTCGCCATTTACAAAAAAACTTTATTATTTTGTCAAACACTTTTTATGTAAAATTCTATAATCAAAAGAGCAACAAAAAAACATAATTTTACAGATCATCGCTTTCTTTGAAAATAAAGATCTCTTCTCCCTCTTTTTTCATACCGATCTCCCTTGCTTTCTTTTCCCAAGTAGCCTTATCCTTTTCTAGTTTTTGATTTTCAACCTTTAGTCTTTCATTTTCTTGTAATAAAGTGTCTATATCCTTTTGCAGTGATGCAAGTTTATGTTTGATCTTATAAGTTTGATAAAAACTAGCACTATCAAAAAAGAGAATATAAAGAACTAAGATCAATATGATCACATATACAAATGACTTCTTTGAAAATTTTAGTTTATTCATAATTTAAAGTAATTACCTTTTCCTTACTAAAATCATTATCCTCAAGTTCTACCGAATTGGAATTATTATGACAGTGATTATTTATTAATCTCAAAAAATCCTCCACCGGTTTTATAGGATAATTAAGAACACTGGTTTTATAATGCATAGGAAAAATTATTTTCGGATTAAGTTTTTCCATTAATTTTTTCGCTGTTGCTGCATCAATAGTGAAATGACCGCCGACAGGAATAAATAGCAGATCAATTTTGCCAATTTGTTTTATCTGATCATCTGACAACATGTGTCCAAGATCACCACAATGAAGCATATTTTTGCCGTTGATAGTAAATTTCATCAAGAGGTTATTACCACGCTCGCTACCTTCCGATTCATCATGAAAAGTTGGATACATATCGATGTCGATTCCTTTAACGTTGAAATGTCCAGATGTTTTGATAATTTTTGGTGATCCGCTGATCAAATCGAAATTATTATGGTCGTAATGATCATGTGAGCTGAGAATTATGTCAGCTCTCTCATTTGTCGGCATATTGTAGCCAATATCAGCAAAAGGATCAGTAATTATTTTAATATCCTCACCTGTTATCTTCCACATACTATGTCCGAACCACCTTATTTGTACCATAATTTGCTCCTTCTGATACCTATAATATAGAGTTAAAACTGCAATGCAAGTAAAAAATTGATTATTTAATAAGAAATTTTGCCAGAAAGCTCTTATGAATGTAGATAGCTTGATAAGGGCACATTTCGTGACAACACATACATTTAATACATTTATCGTAATCTATCACAGGATGATCAGCTCCTACCTTTAGTTCCATCACATACATTGGACAACTTTCAACGCATATATTGCATTGCCTGCATTTATCATTAAAATCAGGATAGTAGTTAAAATACTTTTTGAAAATTCTCATTAAAAATTTTGGTGTGTATTTTACTATTGTAACATATAATCCAATTTTTTTAATTTTTACTTTTGGAAATTTAAATCCCTGCCATTGTTGGTCAATATCTATTTCAGTAGGATCAATACCATCAATTTTTAACGCCGATATAACATAATCCAATTTATCTGGTTTAAATCCCAACATTTTTGAGGCAATATAATCGAGAGCTGAAGCAGATCCGGAAGCCATTACAATACCAAAATTTCTGGGATTACCTGCAGATGGACCATCTCCTTCCATTCCCACAATTCCATCGAGAATATTAAAATTGATCCTGTCTTTAACAATTGAATAAAGTTCTGTAATCACAGTTGTAAATTTCTTTTGATCAGGATAACTCTTGTGATAATCTGATTTTTTTAATCCCGGTATTACACCATACAAATTTTTAATAGCTCCTGTATAGGACATCAAACTATGAGTTTTATATTTACATAGATTTACTACCGCATCAACATCCCAAAGATATTGTGAAATAGGAAATTCCATAGTTGCAGATTTCTTTTTGTTTATATTGCCTTTAGTAAAGTTAACAAGAGTTACATTATGTTTTTCGGCAATTTGTTTCATGCCTGTTTTATCCCAGACATGATCAACAAGCGTCGAACCGCCCGGACTGTCGCCAAGTATTACATCTTTTCCGATTTCCTTTAGATAAGTAACAACTACATCAACTATTACGGGATTAGTAGTAACTGCTCTATCTGGAGTGAAAGCACCTAACAAGTTAGGTTTGAGCAGAATTGTCTTTTTACCTGCCAGTGCATCTTTCAATGGTAGTTTTTTTACAAATCTGTATATTTCATCGAAATCGTAAGTTGCTATTTTTTTAATATGTACTTTCATTATTTAAACTGCTCCATACTTGAAAAATCACGATACGGATCAAAGCTTTTTAACATTCTTTCATCATCTTCAGTTAATTCATCAGTTACGATCCTGGAAATCAATTCTCCCAGCCCGGGACCCAACATATATCCCTGCCCGCACATTCCAACTGCGTTGATCAAATTTGGAATTTCTGATGTTTTGCCGACTATCGGGAAACCGTCTGGTGTCATAGGATATTGACCCCGCCACGTTCTACGAACCTTTAAAAAAGCAAGTCTGGGATAAAGTTCCACCATCCTTTTTGCAACCTGAGGTAGGAATACGGATGTTGAATCACAGTCAGTACCTAAATTAGAAGGAGATGGTGTGATGCAGAAAATCACCTGTCCTTCATGATTTTGATAAAAATAATAATTTGCCGAGCCTTTAATAGGTCTCATATCAACGACCATCGGTTTGAAAAAATTTTTTACAGGTTCCGTTATAGCTCCTTCATGACTATCAGGAGTTACCTGGAGATCAATTCCAACCATTTTTCCAAGTTCTCTTGCATTATTTCCTGAGGCGTTAATTATGGTGTTAGTAGAGTATTCTCCTTTATTTGTAATTATTTTTGAGATCTTATTTTTTTCTAATTTAATATCAATTACACGCTCATTGAATTGAAATTGAACACCGTAGTGAAGACACTTGAAGTAGAAAGCATTTATAGCTAGAAGCGGAGAAGCAGAGCCATCGTCAGGTGAATATGTGGAGCCGCAAAGTCCTTCCGAATTTATCCCGGGTACTAATTTTTGATATTCTTGAGCAGATATCCACTTAATATTCAAACCGAATGAATGCTGAATTTTCATAAGATCCTTTAGGTTCCTTTCATCTTCACTATTATAAGCAGGAAAGCTATAACCATTTTTCATCCAGCCAATATCATCTCCATGTTTGTCTTTCCAGGTAGAAAAAATCTCGATACTGCGTTGTGATACTCTTATTTTTCCAAAATCGGAATGAGTAGCTCTAATTCCTCCGATCGCTTTTTTATTATTCCCCTGCCCCGGTGAAGATTCAGCATCAATAACTAGTACTTTTAAATTCTTTTCAGCCAAGGCTAAGGCAGTTGGTATACCAATAGAACCGGCACCAATGATGATGATATCATAGATTTTCATTTCTTTCCTCCTTTAGCAAAAATACCTAAAGGAACTTCCACGAAAATCGGTCTCCTTGTGTTCTCAACAATTTCATCAGGCTCTATCCCTTCTTGTTTAAATATCTGTTTGATCAGGCTATCACAACTCTTTGCACCGCAGGGTCCCATCCCAGCTCTGGTAATAGCCTTTATCTGGTTTAGGTCAGTAATCCCCTTTGCGATCAATTTGCGAATTTCTTCTTCTGTAACTCTCTCGCATAAACATACCATTTTAGACTCAGAAATTATTGCTTCTTCTTTCCTGACCGGTCGGGAAACTTCCGATTTCTGAACACGGAATGAAACAATTTTTTTTGCTAAGACTTTCGGTACAATTAATTTGATCAATTGAGTCTTATTAGATTTTATCTCCAAGACGTTATTTATTCTGAAGTAACCCAATTCATTTCCTTCAATATCAACACACAAAGCAGTATCACCGGCATCAACGTTGTAATTTGATAATTCATATGGAAGTGTTATTTTAGGAAATTCCTGGTTTTCCCTATAATCAACAAGTGTTATGGCTAATCCAGGACATATCGTTACACATTTTCCACAGCCGATACATTTTCCTTTATAAACCGGCAGATCCATAAGAGGATCATTTTCCATATTGATAGAATTGGTTGGACAAATAGTGCTGCAGGGATTACAAGGAATTTCTTGCAGGCAGTGAATAATTGGGAAAACACCTTCTTCCTGGTCAAGAATTTTGTAATTATATTTTCTACCAGCTTCCTTTTTTAAAATTTCAGCTTTCTGATACCAATTTTCTGGAATGTCATCAATATCAGGATTAATTTCTTTAGCAACTTTAACTCCGGCAATTTTACCATTGAACATAGCAGAAGATGCCTCAGCAATTTCTTTAGCGTCTCCTGCAGAAAAAACTTTTATCCCGGCATTTTTTGCCTCTTCAGCAAATTCACTTACACTTTCTAACCCAACTGCGATCAATAAAGTATCGCACTTAATAGTTTTCTCTGTCCCCTGCTTAGGTTTAAAATTTTTATCTACTTCTGCGATAGTAACTGATTCTACAGATTCATCACCATTTGCCTGCGCAACTGTATGCGAAGTAAAGATCGGAACGCCCAATCTTGCTAGTTTATCAGCGTGAACTTTATAACCACCACAGCTAGGCATTACTTCGACCAGGCCAACAACATCAATACCGGCTTGCAGTGCATGATAACCAGCAATCAGACCTACATTCCCTCCACCAACGATGAAAAGCCTTTTAGCAGGACTTACAAGATCCCGATTCACAAGAGTTTGAAATGCCCCAGCCCCATATATCCCAGCTAATGAATTGCCCTTGAAACTCAAAAATTTTTCTCTTGCTCCGGCTGTATTCAAAATAATTTGAGGTTTTATTAATTTATAGATATTATTTTTCAAAACACCTACTTTTTTATCTTTATAAACATAAAGGGCGGTGCTGTTTGGCCAAACCTCAATATTATCTTTTTCTTCAACAAGTTTAGCCAGCTTCCTGCCAATATCATTTCCTCTTGTACCGGCAAATGAATCTTCAACAGAGCCAAAAAATTTATGCGTTTGAAGTACTAGTTTACCACCAAGTTGAATTTTATCATCAACGATAAGAGTATTAATGTTATGATTACCAAGTTGAATCGCAGCAGATAGTCCGGCCGGTCCTCCACCAATGATCAAAACGTCAAATTCCAATTCTTCGACTTCATTTATGATGTGCTTAGTAGTCTCCGGAAGCACTGGTAATCCTTCAATACTACTGACCTGCATGCCTGCTTTTACAGTAGTCATACATGATTTCAAAGAAACTCCGTCTACCATCACAGAGCATTTTGCACATTGTCCATTAGCACAGAAAATTCCCTGTGCACTTTTATCTTTAGGATGGTGACCGAATATTTTTATGTCATGTGCAAAAAGAGCTGATGATATTACCTCCCCCTTTTTTGCACTCAGCTGTTTACCATTCCAATAGAAAAATATTTTTTCACTATGCTTTATAGGTAGAATAGGATGTTTAACAATACGATTATTACTCATCTATTACTCCAAAATGATATTTTTCATTTCCAAAAAAAAGTTTTAGATGGAATGTCAAGCAAAAGGTTTAAACTGAATTTCGGATTTTTAACATTAAAATTTTCCTCTTGACATCGAATTGTATTATTAACTTATTTCGATTTAATGATAGAGAATTATTTTGTACTCAATAAAATATTATTTTTTAGTGACTCTAAGTTTCTACTGGAGCACTTTAGTAAGAAATTTATTCATTTTAACTTTCAAGGTAAGAAAATGTGACCAACACTATCGAAAAGAAATCTTTGTGTGCTAATTTCATATTATGGATAAAAGTGTTAACTTAACAAAAAGGAGAAGCAATGAAAAAATTATTTTGGGTTTTATTAGCAATCTCAACAATTCTGCTAATCGCAGGTTGTGGTGGAGCAGAAAAAGGTAAGAAATTGAAGGCCGGCTTTGTCTATGTTGGTCCGGTGGGCGATGCAGGTTGGACTAAATCACACGATGATGGACGTTTAGCTATGGAAGAACTTGATTTTATGGATAAATCAACTTATGTAGAAAATGTTCCTGAAGGTGCAGAAGCTACAAGAGTGATCACAGAATTAGCTGAGTCCGGATGCGACATGATATTTACAACATCATTTGGTTATATGGATCCGACAATGGAAGTTGCAGCGAATTATCCAGATGTTAAATTCTTTCATGCAACCGGCTATAAAACTGCACCAAATGCCACAAATTACATGGGTAAAATGTATCAGTCTAAATATCTTGCTGGTATAGTTGCTGGCAAAATGTCAAAATCAGGTAAACTTGGCTATGTAGCACCATTCCCAATTCCCGAAGTTGTAAGACTTATCAATGCCTTTACACTTGGTGCCCGCAGTGTAAATCCTAATGCAACAGTGCAGGTATTATGGACTAATTCATGGTTTGATCCAGTTCATGAAAAAGAAGCTGCCAATACAATGATCGCCGATGGTTGCGATATCATTACTCAGGGTACAGATTCAGCAGGTCCTCAAGAAGCAGCTGAAGCAGCAGGTGTTTACTCAATCGGTTATGATAGTGATATGAGCATGTTTGCACCAAAGGCACATCTCACTGCTCCGGTCTGGCATTGGGGCGTTTATTACAGAGATGTAGCTCAAAAGGTACATGACGGTACCTGGACAAATGAACCAATCTGGTGGGATATGGGAACCGGGATTACCGGATTATCTCCCTATAATGACGTTGTTCCGCAAGAAGTTCGGGATCTGGTAGAAAAATCTAAAGAAGAAATTCTTAAAAACGATTTCATTTTTACAGGTCCACTTTATGACAATGGTGGTATGCTAAAAGTCAAAGAAGGCGTTGCCTTAACTGATGGAGAAAAGCTTAGTATTCAATGGTTTGTAAAGGGAGTTAACGGTAAGATCCCAAAAGCTAAACAAGAATAAATGCATTTGTCAAGAGACTGACGGCATCGTCAGTCTCTTGCTGTTTTAATTAAAGGAAGGAGATCAAATTGCCTGACAACAAGAAAAATCTTTTAGTCCATATGGTAGGTATTAATAAATCATTTTATGGGAATAAAGTGAATACTGACGTTGAATTCACACTGCAGGAAGGTGAGATCCATGCTTTGTTAGGTGAAAATGGAGCGGGGAAAACCACATTAATGAATATGTTGACCGGAGTTTATTTCCCTGACAAAGGAGATATTTTTTTCAAAGGAAATAAAATCATTTTTGATTTCCCCGGGAAAGCACTTCGACTGGGAATTGGCATGGTTCACCAACGATTTAGTTTAGTAGGGAATTTAACCGTTTTGGAAAATCTTATCTTAGGACATCCTGATAATAAATTTGTAATAAAAATCCCGGACAAAAAGAAGCTAATACAAAGTTATATGGATCAATATAGTTTTCAAATTGATCTTGATGCTATTGTAGATGAACTGCCGATCGGTGTGAGGCAAAAAGTAGAAATTCTAAAAATGCTGGTTCGAGAAGTAGATGTTCTCATTGTTGATGAGCCGACTACAGTTCTAACAAAGCAGGAAGCAGATAATTTAATGAAAATCTTAAAGAATATTGCAAATTCAGGAAAAGCAATAATATTTATTACTCACAAAATGTCAGAAGTTTTTCAAGTAGCAGATCGCATTACTGTTCTAAGGAAAGGTCTGAAAATATCAACTGTAGATAAAACAGATACAAATCCCCGTGAGTTAGCAAAAATGATGGTCGGAAAAGAGAATGAGATCACTTTTGAACGACCGCAAATTGAGATAGAGCCGGGAATAGTTGAAGTGAAAGATCTGTTTGTAAACTCAGATAAAGGCGTTTTTGCTGTTAAGGATCTTTCCTTCAGTGTAGCCGGAGGTGAAATTTTAGGGATTGCCGGAGTAAGCGGGAACGGACAGATAGAACTGGCAGATGCTTTGACAGGCAACCGAGATGTCATAAAAGGAAAATTTTTATTCAAAGGCTTGAATGTAACACATAGCTCTCCGGAAAAAAGAATTGATATAGGAATAAGTTATGTACCCGGCGATAGAATTAATGTTGGAGTCGCAGGTAACAGATCAGTCTGGGAAAATATCATTATGAAAGTTTACCGTCTTCCTAAATTTAAAAAAGGTTTACTTTTAAACAATAAAAAGTTAAAAAATTATTCAGAAGAAATTATTAAAAAATACAATATCTTTTTGCCGGGGATTAATCTTCCGGCTTTACTGCTCTCAGGTGGTAATCTCCAAAAACTTATCATCGGCAGAGAGATGGAAAGAGATTGTGATCTCTATATCTGTGTTTATCCAACCAGAGGTTTGGACGTAGGAGCAGCAGAATTTGTGAGGAAAGCTATTTTACAGTTAAGAAAGAAAGGAAAAGCAATTATTCTGATCTCTGGTGATTTTGAAGAGATCTTAGAATTATCCGACAGAATCGCTGTTATGTATGAAGGTAAATTTACTGGGATATTCAATAATGGCGAACATTCCTTAGAGGAGATAGGCTTAATGATGAGCGGATGCTCTAGAGAAGAAGCCGCTAAGGAGATGGGGAATGTATAAAATAATACTGGAACAAAAAGAGAGAGTATCGAAAAAAGAAGATCTTATCATTACGCTGGCGGCTATCGGAATAGCTTTCGTTCTGGTTGGAATTTTCATAGCTTTTAACGGTGTTAATCCATTTGTGGCACTTTGGAAAGTAATGTATTCTTCCCTGGGGTCATCTTACGGAATTTCTGAAACCTTAGTTAAGTCAATTCCTCTTATTTTCACTGGACTTTCCGTTGCTATTGCCTTAAATAGTAAATTGTGGAATATCGGAGCTGAAGGACAGCTTTTCTTCGGAGCAACATTAGCTACAGCTTTTGTTATCTATGGTCCGATCCTGCCAAAACCTCTGGAACTTACAGTTTTAGTCATTCTCGGGGCTATCGGGGGTGCTATCTGGGCGTCAATACCGGCTCTACTTAAAATAAAATTTAAAATGAATGAAGTGATTTCAACCTTACTGCTTAATTACGTTGCGATCAACATAGCAGATTACTTTTTGTTTGGACCATGGAAAGGAAAAGATAACTTTCCCTACACACCTGAATTCCCTCCGGAAGCCAGATTCAGCAGGTTAGGATTTGGAAGAGTTCATTCTGCTCTAATCATCGCATTAGTACTGGTAGTAATTTTGTACATATTAATTTATTATACAAAAGCAGGCTATAAATTACGTCTGACTGGTTCAAGTTTAAAAGCAGCAAAATACGCCGGGATCAATATTAAAAAAATGATGTTCATGGTTTTCTTACTGAGTGGAGCCTTGGCAGGATTAGCCGGAGTTAGTCAAGTTAGTGGAATTGAATACAAACTTCACCAGCATATTTCTACTGGATATGGTTATACCGGCATAATTGTTGCCTGGTTGGCACGCACAAATCCTTTTATAATTGTGATATTTGCAATTTTCTTAAGCATACTGCTGAAGGGGGCCGACTCACTTCAAATAGCAATGCATTTACCTGCCGCGGTTGGTGTAGTGATGCAAGCATTGATCCTATTTGCAATATTGGGAAGTGAGCTATTTAAAAACTATAACGTGAAATTCATCAGGAGGAGATAATGACCGATATCATTACGATTCTTTATGCTGCAGTGGCCAGTGGCACTATTATTTTATATGCAACAATTGGCGAGATAATAACCGAAAGATCCGGAATTCTCAACCTGGGTGTTGAAGGAATAATGTTGATGGGAGCCTTTTTCGGATTCTATGTTGCATATACAACCGAAAGTTTGATCTTGGCAATTTTGGGAGCAGCTTTGATAGGTGCAGTTATGGGTCTGATACATGCGTTTATGACAATAACACTTCAAGCTAACCAAGTTGTTTCAGGTCTTGCTCTAACTATGTTCGGCTCAGGTGCAAGTGCTTTCTTTGGCATAAATATGGTGGGTAAAACATTAACAACCTCTTTTCAGAAAATTCAAATCCCAATACTCAGTAAAATACCAGTCGCCGGGCATATTCTATTTAACCATAATATACTGGTTTATCTTGCTTTTATACTGCCTGTGATCATCTGGTATATTTTTAATCGGACTCGATGGGGATTGGCTTTAAGGAGCAGTGGTGAAGAACCTTTATCAAGTGAAATAATGGGAATTAAAGTCATTAAGGTTAGATATATAGCTACAATAGTAGGTGGTATTTTTATTGGGATCAGTGGAGCTTATCTTTCTGTTGGTTATTCCAAATTGTGGGTTGAAGGTATGACCGCCGGTAGAGGATGGATAACGATAGCTCTTGTTATCTTTGCAAACTGGAATCCGTTAATAGCTTACGGCGGTGCTTATTTATTCGGAGGGTTAACTCAGCTCGGACTCAATCTGCAGAAATTCGATATTATCTTCCCGATAATTCTGTTGAAAAGCATCCCTTATGTCTTCACAATTCTATTCCTGCTTTTTATTTCTCTTAAAGGTAAACGATCCAATTTACCAAAAGCCTTGGGACTTTCATATTATAGAGAAAGTAGAGGTGGATAATTTTAGGGTATTTTTTAGCTAGAATTGCTGATCGCTTTAAATTGTAGATTATCGTGATTTTTCTGTCGTATTCCAACTGGAAAAACAGAAGGAAATAAAGATCTTTTTTTTATAATTACAATTGTGTAGAAAATACATTTGACATCATATTAATTTAGAAAATTATCGTATCATCTAAACGAATTAAGGCGAAACTAACTCTGACCTCTAAACGGCTAATATGGGTGTGACAAAATATATCTAATATAAGGAGAGCAGATTATGAATTTAGAAATTCGCAATGCCTACATTGTAACACCACAAAAGGACGGAATCGATGTAGAAAAGAAAACGCTGTTTATAAAAAATGGAAAGATCCATTACCAGAAACCATTTCAAACTCCGGATCGGATAATTGATGCTGCAAACAAGATTATTTTTCCCGGATTAACAAATGCTCATCATCATATTTATTCAACTCTTTCCAAAGGTGTTCCCTGCGATGTCCCATTCCAGAATTTTACGGGAAATCTGAAAAAACTTTGGTGGACTTTAGATCATTCACTGAACAAAGAGGATATGATACTTTCCACAGCGATTGCTATGAAAGATTCTATCTCATTCGGTGTAACAACGGTTTTTGATCATCATATCTCAGGTTATACTGAAAATGCCGAATCTGATATGGCGGATGTCTTCAAAGCTTACGGAGTTAGCGGGACTATAGCCTTTGAGATTTCTGACCGCAACGGTGAAGATTTTTTCCAACGATCATTAGCAGAGAATATTCGTTTTGCTAAAGCACAAAAAGGAAAATCTGTTCAAGGAATGATAGGACTACATGCTTCTTTTACACTAAGTGATAGTAGCCTGCGAAAGATCGCCGATGCTACTGAAGATTTTCCTATCCATGTTCACGTTGCTGAAGGTGAAATAGACGGAATTCAATGTCAGGAAAAATATGGTAAAGGTCTAATAGAACGATTTGACGACTTTGGCTTAATTAGAGATGATTCATTATTGATCCATTGCAGCAACTTAACAAAAAAAGATCTTGAGATTTTAAAAGAACGCGATATCTTTATCGTACAGGCTGTAGATTCCAATCTAAATAATGGATTAAATGTAGGAAATATTTCCAAATTCATTTCCGAAGATATCAAAACGACAGTAGGTACAGACGGAATGCATCCAAGCACTATGAAAGCTTTGAAAAATTCTATGATCTTCGCCAAATATCTAAATAAAAATTGCGATCTTGGCTATCCTGAAATGAATAGTTTATTTATGAACAATTTCAAATTAAAAACAGCTTTTGGTCTCCCCTTAGGGATCAACGAAGGTGATCCTGCTGATATTGCTATATTTGATTATGAACCAGCGACACCATTTAACGATGAACAATTTCTAGGACATTTGATCTTCGGTATCTCTGAATCACGCTGTCAATATGTGATCAAGGAAGATGAGATTTTATTAGATGATTATCATATCACGAAAGATCTTTATAAAGAACTCTTTGATAATTCATGGAAAATTTCAAAAGATATGTTCAAGCGATTCGAAGAGAACAAAAAACTGTACAAATAATTTTACTGAATGATAAGGAGAAAATAATGAGCGATATAATGGTACCAGTTAAATTTAACAAGTTATTGAATTGGATAATTAATGAATATAAAAATGAAAAAACTATTTTTGGAATTCCGGAAACAAAATTTTATAAAAAAGTTGATCCTACTACTTTCGATCTGTTTGGAGAGAAATGTGAAACTGCGATTGGTCCAGCAGCCGGACCTCATACGCAATCCACCCAAAATATCGTTGCTGCCTATTTAACAGGCAGCAGGTTTTTTGAGTTAAAAACTGTTCAGATCCTTGATGAACTCGACATTGAAAAGCCTTGTATTGCTGCCGATGATGAGGGATATAATACTGAGTGGTCTACTGAGCTAACAGTTGAGCAAGCTTATAATGAATATGTGAAAGCCTGGTTTTTGATTCATATTTTGAATGAAATGTTCGGACTTTCCGGCATTGATGAACGTGCTTTTATTTTCAATATGAGTGTAGGTTATGATCTCAAAGGTATAAAATCTCCAAAAATTGATAACTTCATTGAAGATCTTAAAGATGCGTCTGCAAACAGTATTTTCCAGCAGTGCAAAAAAGATTTGAAAGAAGCAGTTACATCAGGAAAATTACCAAAAATCTCTAATCCTGATTTCATCGAAAAGATCTCACCAAAGATATCGAATTCTATCACACTTTCCACAATGCACGGCTGTCCTCCTGAAGATCAAGAAGCAATCTGTAAATATTTCCTCTCCGAAAAAAAGCTGCATACCTTTGTTAAACTTAATCCGACTTTACACGGTTATGAGTATGTAAAAAATGTTTTCGAAAATGCTGGTTTTGACCATATTACTCTCAAAGAAGAATCTTTTACAAATGACATGCAATACCCGGCAGCAGTTGCTATGCTGCATACTTTGTTCGATTTTGCCGTAGACCGCAATTTAACCTTTGGAGTAAAACTCTCCAACACATTAGCAGTGAAAAATGATCAAGGTAAACTTCCCACTGATGAAATGTATATGAGCGGCAGAACACTTTATCCTCTTACTATCAACCTCGCAAAGAGATTAACTGAAGAATTTAAAGGCAAATTAATTATTTCCTATTCCGGTGGAGCAAACTATTTCAATATCAAGGATATTTTTGAAACAGGGATCAGGCCAATTACAATGGCGACTGAGCTTTTGAAACCAGGTGGTTATGCTCGTGTTACACAAATTGCAGAATTACTAAATGAACCTATGAAAAATGTACCACCTGAAACCATAAATTTAAGTAAATTATCTACTCTTGCTAATGATGCTTTGAATAATCCAAGATATAATAAAGCTTATAAATCTGATGCTCCCATGAAAATTGAGCAGAAGCTTCCAATAACCGACTGTTTTATTGCACCCTGCACTATCGGCTGCCCTATCAATCAGGATGTTCCTGAGTATATCAGATTGATTGGAGAAAAGCGATATCATGAAGCTCTTGAGCTTATTATTTCAAAGAATCCTCTGCCTTTCATAACCGGATTTATTTGTGATCATAAATGTATGCTTAAATGTGTAAGAAATGATTATGAAGAACCGATTCTCATTCGTGAATTGAAAAGAATTGCAGCGGAGAAAGGGTTTGATGATTTTCTGAAAAATATGAAAACTCCCAAACAGGATAAAAATGTTAAAGTCGCAGTGATCGGTGCAGGTCCGGCCGGATTGTCTTCTGCTTTTTTTCTAGCTAGAGAAGGTTTTGATGTAACTATTTTTGACAAATCGAATTATCCCGGTGGAACTGTTGCTCACACCATCCCGGGATTTAGACTACCGGATTGGGCGATAGAAAACGATATCAAACTCATCAAGAAAATGGGCGTGAAATTTGAATTGAACAGCTCAGATAAGATAAAGATTGAAAATTTTAAAAGTGCCGGATTTAAATACGTTAATCTGGCAATTGGTGCTATGAATTCCATTAAGTTGAAAATAAAGGGAGATCAAGGCAAAGTATTTAGTGCAATTAAATTTTTACAAGACTTTAATTCAAGTGTTGATTCCTTAAATATCGGAAAAAATGTTGCAGTGATTGGTGGTGGTAATAGCGCTATGGATTCTGCTCGGGCTGCTAAACGAGTTCCAGGTGTTAAAAATGTATATATCCTTTACCGCCGAACGATCAAAGAGATGCCTGCTGATCGGGAGGAATTGGAATTTGCCAAAGAAGACGGCGTTATATTCAAAGAACTAGTAAATCCTGTTTCAATTGATAAGGCTGCTTTAAAATGTCAGATCATGAAACTTGGCAACAAAGACAGTAGCGGTAGAAGAAAACCTATACCAGTCGATGGTGAGTTCAAAGAATTTAAGGTAGATTCAGTTCTATCTGCCATTGGTGAAACTGTAGATCATGATATTTTGACAAAGAATAAGATAAATGTGAAAGACTGGAAAATTCAGGTTGATGAATATAATGAAACCAGTATTGAAAATGTATACATCTCCGGTGATGCTTATCTAGGACCATCAACAGTTGTTGAATCAATAGCTGATGCAAAAAAAGTCGATGCCGGTATATTAACTAAGGAACATAGCAGTCTGGATCTCGAAAAAGCAGATCTTTTTAAGTTCAATGAGGCTAATCGCAGAGAAGAAGTTGAACTTAAAAAAGCTGTAATTGTGCAGACTAAAGAAGAGACGCTTGAATATGAGCGCTGCCTGGAATGTAATTTTATTTGTAATAAATGTGTGGAAGTTTGTCCCAATCGCGCAAATCTAGCAATAGCTGTAGCATCTGAAAAATTTGCAAACGTCAATCAGATCATACATTTAGATGGTCTGTGCAACGAATGTGGCAACTGCGAAACTTTCTGTCCTTACGATGGGGCTCCTTATAAAGATAAGTTCACTTTGTTCTGGTCAAAACAAGATTTCAACCAGAGCAAAAATGATGGTTTCATTCTGAAATCCGTTAAAGATACTGTAGCTTTTAATGTAAGAATGCAGGATAAGGAAATTTGCGCTGAATTTGACCAGAAGGGTAAAATAGTGGGATGTGAAGATGTCTGCCGATTTGAAAATAAGGAAGAATGCCATAGCGTGTTAGAACTGATCTGGGCAACTTGGTACAATCACAATTATTTGTTTTAATTAAAAGAGAAGAAATGGAAAAAACATGGAGCAAGGCTACAGATCAGATCTACAATTGTCGTAGATTATCATGTATCTTTTTAAAATAAATGATCTGACAAAAATAAATTTAAGGAGATATCATGAAAAATATATATCAAAAAATTAGAGATTTATCGATTAAATATGAAAGCGATACTGCCGGATTTCTGGCTGAAATGATCCAAACACCATCTTTTTCCGGTAAAGAAAAAAATATTATCAAGATCATTCATAAGCAAATGAAAAAAGTTGGCTTTGATAATATCCGGGTTGATGAGCTAGGTAGTATAATTGGGACAATAGGTAATGGTCCCAGAATGATTGCATTCGATGCTCACATTGACACTGTTTATCCAGGAAATCTTGATAACTGGGATTTTCCGCCTCATGAAGGCCGTATTGAAAACGGAAAAGTTTGGGGACGTGGAGCATCAGATCAGCTGGGCGGCATGGCGTCTATGATTTACGCTGGTAAGATCATAAAAGAACTAGGGCTTAATGATCAATTTACAATTTTATTTACCGGTACAGTAATGGAAGAAGATTGCGATGGAATAGCCTGGGAACACTTGATCCAAGAAGATGGGATAAAACCGGAACTGGTTGTCAGCACAGAACCTACAAGCTTGAATATTTACCGTGGGCATCGTGGAAGAATGGAAATCACTATCGAAGTTAAAGGGATTTCCTGCCACGGTTCTGCACCGGAAAGAGGTGTAAATGCCATCTATAAAATGGCAAAAATAGTTAATGAAGTTGAAAAATTGAATGATAGATTAAAAGATGATGATTTTTTAGGAAAAGGTTCTGTTACCATCAGCATCTTTCAGTCAGGATCACCCAGCCAATGCGCAGTTGCTGATTACGCTAAAATTCAATTAGATCGCCGCCTGACCTGGGGCGAAACGAAAGATTCAGCAATTTTAGAGCTGAAAGACTGCTGCAGCAGAGCCGGAATTGATGATGCAATTATTAAAGTGCTGAAATATGAGGAACCGGCGTACACAGGGAAAGTTTATCCGGTGGAGAAATATTTTCCTACATGGAAACTTGACGAAGGATCACACTGGTTGAAAAGCGCTTCAGCTTCCTATACAAAAACATTAGGTAGAGAAGCTAAAATTGATAAATGGACTTTTAGTACAAATTGCGTTTTTATCATGGGAAAATATCCTGAGATCAAATGTTTCGGGCTAGGTCCAGGAGACGAAGATCAGGCACACGCTCCCAATGAAATGACAAGAGTATCTGATCTGAGTGCAGCGGCTGCTTTCTATGCGGGAATTATCGCACAATTAAATAATAAATAAAAAGGAGAATAATATATGAAAACTGAATTAAGAGGAAAACATTTTATCACTCTCGAAGATTGGTCGAGAGAAGATGTAGATACACTATTAAGTGTAGCGACAGAATTAAAAAGGCAATTTGCCATGGGATTAAGTACACCTTATTTAACAAACAAGACAATGTTCCTGATGTTTTTTGAACAATCAACTCGCACAAGAAATTCAATGGAAGCAGGTATTGCCCAACTTGGCGGTCATGCCAACTATTTAGATACAAGTACAATGCAAATTGCACATGGCGAAGTAGTAAAGGATACAGCAATAATTCTTTCCCGTTATGGACATTCAATAGCGTGCCGAAATTGTTTTTGGGGCATCGGCAATCAATATATGAATGATATGGCAAAATGGGCTACAGTTCCTGTAATAAATATGCAAGACGATATTTATCATCCCCTGCAGGCTATCGCCGATCTTATGACAATGAAAGAAAAATCCGGGATTATTCGCCGAAAAAAAGTATCGATCATTTGGGCTTATGCAGATACTCATAAAAAACCAATTTCTGTGCCAGTATCACAAGTCCTTCTTTTCCCCCGCTATGGCATGGATGTCACACTTGCTCATCCTAAGGGTTATGAATTGCCAAAGTGGGTAATCGAAAAAGCAAAATATAATGCTGAGATAAACGGCGGGACACTCACAATAACTAATGATGAAAAAAAAGCCTATCAAGATGCTGATTATGTAATACCAAAAAACTGGGGTAATTGGGTTTCAAATTCCGGAAAGGATGTAATTGATGATCTGCTGACTGCTAATAAAAGTTGGAAATGTACTGAGGAAAAAATTGCTCTTGGTAAGAAAAATGTGAAATATATGCACGCCTTACCTGCTGATCGTAAAAATGAAGTAGAGGATAGTGTAATTGATGGAATTCACTCAATCATCTATGATGAAGCTGAAAATCGTATTCATACCTCCAAAGCAATAATGCAGCTTACAATGGGCGGAAAATAATTACGCAGTCTGGATCCTGAGAAATTTTTATCTATGACCATTGCTAAATTAGGATAAAGTTATTAATAATTTTATTGACACAATGAATTGAATTAACGCTAATTGTGATAGTTAATAAAATTGAGAGGTAAGGATATGAAAAGTGAAATTGCAATAGATTTCATGCTGAAACGCATCTACGAGATGCGCAGATTATCCTGTATTTTTCTTTAATTAACTTCACTATTCAAGCACTTTTAGTTTAATTCATCTATAAAATTATTTTATTTTTTGTAATGTTAATACTTATTTAAGGAGATAAAAATGAGAAGTAATAAATTTTTGGGAAGAGATTGGTTAAGTCCAGAGATCGATTATACAAAAGAAGAATGGGAATCATTAATAAAATTAGCTGAAGAATTGAAGACCAGATATGCCTTAAATGAGGACACCACGCACATCCTCAAAGGCAAAACTTTATATACTATGTTCTTCAATAGTTCGCTCAGAACCAGAACTACTTTCGCAGCCGGGATCCAACAATTGGGTGGATATCATGTAGATCTAGAGCCGGGAAAAACATATATGCCGGCAAGAAAAGGGTATGAAATTCCCTACAAAACAGAACGTATTTCAGATGTAGCAAGAGTTCTCAGCAGAACCGGTGATGCTCTGGCTATCCGCATGTATGGTAAACCTTCACAATGGATCTATGGCTTTGCTCATGAAACTTTAAAAGAATTTGCACAATGGGCTGATATACCGATCATTAATATGGAAGATGATATTTATCATCCCTGCCAGGCTTTGGCAGATATGCTGACAATAAAAGAAAAATTAGGTAGCTTTAAAAAGAAAAAATTTGTGATCAGCTGGGCTTATTCAGGCTCTACCGCTAAACCATTTGCTGTTCCGCAAAGTCTGGCCTTAGCTCCCAGCTTACTAGGCATGGATGTTGTTCTTGCCCGCCCGAAAGGATTTGAATTGGATCCAGAAGTTACCGAGCAATGTAAAAAATATGCTATCCAAAACGGTAGTTCTTTTGAAGAAACTGATGATATGGATGCAGCTTTTGAAGGTGCTCATGTAGTTTATCCTAAATCTTGGGGAGCAATGGATTATTTTGCTCAGATCGATAAGAATGGAAAAAAAATAAAAGAAGAAAATCTGGATGGAATGAAAAGTCTTTTTGAGAAGAATAAACACTGGATATGCGATGAGAATAAAATGAAACTAATTGATAAAAACGGGATTTATATGCATTGTTTACCTGCTGATAGAGATATGGAAGTAACTGATCCTGTTATTGACGGGCCGCAGAGTGTTGTCTTTGATGAAGCAGAAAATCGTCTTCATGCCCAAAAAGCTATAATGGCATTACTCATGAATGGTAGATTATAAACTAACAGGAGGAAATTATGCAAATAGATATGATTAAAAAAGATGTTCTTTGCACTCAGGAATTGAGTGTCGATGAGATAAATGCACTATTGAAACTTGCTAAAGCAATGAAAGCTGAAAGATACAGCCCAAAATACAATCAATTACTCAAAGATAAAACTTTTTTAATGTTTTTCTTTAATCCTTCCTTGCGAACAAGAATCTCCTTTGAAGCTGCAGCAACGGAACTTGGCGGTCATGCCCAATTTCTCGAACCAAAAACTATGCGCTTGAAAAAAACCAGTAAAGGTGTGGAAGTACAAGCCGGAGAAACAATTGAAGATGCTGCTAAAGTACTGGATAGATATGCTTGTGGAATGGGGATAAGAATATTAGAGACCTCGGTCGAAAGCTATGGTGATGGAAATGCACTGCTTCGGGAATATGCTAAATGGATGAAAGTTCCTATAGTTAATATGGCAGATGACAAATACCATCCATGCCAAGGTCTTTCCGATATGATGGGAATGCAGGAACACAGAGGTGATCTGAAAGGAAAAACCGTGTTAATGACATGGGCTCATGGCGCATTAGCAAGATCATATTGCTCAGTTCATGAAAACCTCCTGATCTCATCTCGACTGGGAATGAATGTGAAACTGGCTTATCCAAAAGGTTATGATCTCCCCGAAGAAGAGATCGCTAAAGTGAAAGCAAACTGTAAAGCTAACGGTACAAAATTTGAGATTGTTAACGATCCCGAAAGTGGATATACTGAAGATGTCGAATTCGTCTATTCACGCAACTGGTTTGGGCCGGATTTTTACGAAATTGGTAAAGAAGCCGAAATAGCCAGAGCGAGTAAAATGACCGAATGGATATGTAATCAGGAAAGAATGGATAGAACTAATAATGCACTTTTCGTACATCCCATGCCGGTTGACCGAGGCAAAGAAGTTACAGACGAAGTAGCTAGTGGTCCAAATTCGATCATAACTGATATTGCAGAAAACAGGCTGCATACTCAAAAAGCTATCATGGCTATGACAATGGCTGGCTTAAAAGTAGATATTTAATTAAACACGGAGAAAAATAATGAATACAGAAAAGAAAAAATTAGTTGTCATTGCTTTGGGTGGTAATGCGATAAAACAAGCTCATGAGAAAGGTACGGCCGAGGAGCAATTCAAAAATGTAGAAATTACCTGTGAGCAATTAGTGAAAATGAATGCAATGGGATATAAACTGATCATTACACATGGTAATGGCCCTCAAGCAGGAAATTTACTTATTCAGCAGGAAGAAGGAAAGAATATTGTTCCTCCTCAACCTCTTGATGTAGTGGGAGCTATGACGCAAGGTCAAATTGGGTATATGTTCCAAAATACCTTACAAAACTACTTTATGCAGAAAGGGAAAGATATTCCGATAACTGCAGTCATTACACAAGTTTTAGTTAAGGAAGATGACCCGGATTTTAAAGATCCCAGTAAACCGGTAGGACCTTTCTATACTGAGGTTGAAGCAAAGGAGTTAGAAAAAGCGAAAGGCTATATTGTAAAAAAAGTAAAACCAAACAGCGATAAGCCTTGGAGAAGAGTGGTTCCGTCACCTGAGCCGTATGGGATCGTGGAATCTAATTGTATCAAAGCTTTAGTAGATGCCAGAGCTATTGTGATAGCTTCAGGCGGAGGCGGTATCCCGGTTATGAAAAACAACGATGGAACTCTTTCCGGACTGGAAGCTGTAATTGATAAAGATAAAGCTGGTAACAAACTGGCTCAGGAAGTTAAAGCAGATATCTTTCTTGTACTCACCGATGTAGAAAATGCAAAGATCAACTTTGGTGAACAAAATGAACAGGCACTTGGCAATATCACTGTTGAAGAAGCTGAAAAATACTTACAAGAAGGCCATTTCCTAGCCGGGAGTATGGGGCCTAAAGTAACAGCCGCTATACGTTTTGTAAAGGCAGGTGGCGAAAAATCAATTATTACATCCCTTGCTAATGCTGCTGACGCCTTAAATGGCAAAACAGGGACAATAATTGTGAAATAGAATTTTAAGATGAAGGAGATAAAATGAAAAAAAATAAAGAGCAGGTGTTGGCAAATACAATACAAAGATGCAGGGAAAAAAATATCATCATTCCCACTTACAAACAAATGAGAAATCCGGAATTAATGCCGGAAAGTATTAAAAAAGAATTGAAAGAAATTGGATTATGGGATCTTAATTCTCTCAATTTGTTCCGTTTAACTTGGAAAAATGAACCTATTGAGAAGGGCGGAGGTTTTGGCAGAGTTAATTTTATGGAATTACCAAAAGAAATTACCGGCGTTGATGCCAGGATCATGGTTCTAATCGGTAAATTCTTCCCAACAGGAGCTCATAAAGTTGGTGCAACTTTTGGTCCATTAGTAGAAAAATTAGTCCAAGGAGAATTTGATCCAACAACTCAGAAAGCACTTTGGCCTTCTACAGGTAATTACTGCAGAGGTGGAGCTTATGATTCTTACTTACTTGGTTGTAAATCTATCGCTGTACTTCCTGAAGAAATGAGCCAGGAAAGATTTGACTGGCTGCATGAAGTTGGAGCTGAAGTTTTTGCAACTCCCGGAAGTGAAAGCAACGTCAAAGAAATTTATGACAAAGTGAAAGAATTAAAAGCAGAACGCGGTGATGAGATAGTTAACCTTAACCAATTCAGTGAAATTGGTAATGCTGTCTGGCATTATGCTGTTACCGGTCCTGCTATGGAAGAAGTATTTGAACAGGAAAAAAGAGAGAATGACAAGTTCAGCGGGTTGTTTTTAACCCAGGGTTCAGCTGGTACATTAGGTTCTGCTGAATACTTACGGGAAAAATATCCCAGCTACAAAGTTGCAGCCGGAGAAGCCTTGCAATGTCCTACTTTACTTCAGAATGGTTTTGGTGCACACAGAATAGAAGGCATTGGGGATAAACATGTTCCTTGGATCCACAACATTAAGAACATGGATATGGTTATCGACATAGATGATAATCCTAATATTAGTATTATGCGTTTATTCAACTCGGATACTGGTAAAAATTTGTTAAACGAAAAAGGTGTAAACCAAGATATCATCAAGAAATTAGACCTTTTGGGTATCTCTTCCATAGCAAATATTATGGGTGCGATCAAAATGGCGAAATACTATGAAATGAAAGATAATGATGTAATTTTCACAGTAGCAACAGACTCTATGGATATGTATAAATCACGGGTAAAAGAGGAAATTAAGAAACATGGTGAATTCTCGCATGAAGATGCAGCAGTAGTTTACAATCGCGACCTGATGGGACTTACAATTGATAACATGATTGAGATGAATTATTATGACAAAAAACGAATGCATAATCTCAAATATTTCACTTGGATTGAACAACAGGGAAAAACTGTGCAAGAATTGAACGCCCAATGGTATGATGAAAACTATTGGAAAGATCAATTCGGCAAAGTGAACGAATGGGATAAAAAGATAACCGAATTCAATAGTAAAACCGGTTTATTGAAAAAATATAAATAATCATATTCTCCACCGGTTCAAACATAAGAGTCGGTGGAGATAATTCTGTTATGGGGAGGTTGAATGCGATTTGACAAGTTTATCAGACCCGATAATCTTCAAACAGCATTAAAATACTTACAAAAAGATAAAGATGCAGTAATATTAGGCGGAAATACTTTCTTACGATTATCTGAGCGAAAATATACTCTCGGAATTGACATTTCCAACTTAAAACTTGATTATATCAAAGAAAGTAAAGAAGATATCGAAATTGGTGCTTTTACTTCTTTAAGAACTATAGAAACTGACCCGATAATCAATAAATATTTTAGTGAACTTCTACCTGAATCTGTAAAACACCTTATCGGTGTTCAATTCAGAAACAACGCAACTATAGGCGGTGCTATTTATAGCCGCTTAGGATTTTCTGAGATCAATACAGCTTTACTGGTTTTGGATTGTGAATTAGAGTTTGAGGATCATGGCAGAATTTCATTTAACGATTTTATTTCTAGCCCAAAGATCAAACGTGATATTTTAACAAAAATTATTGTTAAAAAACAGAAAGGCAAAAGCACTTATACTATGATGCGGAATGCAAATTCGGACTTTTCAATTTTGTCTGTAGCGGTTTCTAATTTTGGATATATCAATATTGCGGTTGGAAATCGACCCGCGCTAGCAAAATTACCGGAAAAAGCGATGAAACTGATAAATTCTGATAATTCTAAGCTTGATGAAACGGCTGATCTTGTTGCAGAGGAATTGTCTTTCGGTGATGACCTGAGAGCAAAAAGCAGCTATCGTAAATTGATCACTTCTGTGCTGGTAAATAGAGCACTCAGGAAGGTATTATTATGAAATTAAAACTAAGTATTAATCAGCAATTTTATAATACTCATATTGACGGTGATGAATCACTTCTTGATGTACTTCGTAATCTGGGCTTCAAAAGTGTTAAAAAAGGTTGTGATACGGGTGCTTGTGGTGTCTGCAGTATTTTGATAAATGGAGAACCTACTTTATCATGTCAATTTCTGGCAGCCAGAGCAGAAGGGAAAAAAATTACTACTGTGGAAGGATTGGGTGCAAAAGCTGATAAAATCGTGAAGGCTATCATCAATGAGGGAGCCGATCAATGCGGTTATTGCGGTCCATCATTAGTTTTAACAATTTATGCCATGAAGAAAGAATTGAAAGATCCTACTGTTGATAAAATAAAACATTTTCTTGCAGGAAATTTATGCCGCTGTTCCGGTTATGAGGGTCAACTTAGAGGAATAAAAAAATATATGGGGGTAAAATGATGAACTTTAAAGAAGTGAAACATTCTATCCCAAAAGTTGATGGAAAGGGACTTTTAACCGGAGCTCATGCTTATACAAATGATCTTGCTTCAGACAATGCCTTGATCATTAAACTTTTAAGAAGTCCGCATGCATTTGCCAAGATCAAGTCAATAGGAACAAAACAAGCCTCCAACGTAGAAGGAGTTGAATGCATTCTTACTTATAAAGATGTTCCTCGTATTCCAATTACTAGAGCTGGTCAGGGGTATCCTGAACCTTCTCCGAAAGACAAATTTATTTTGGATTACTATGTACGATATATAGGTGATGAAGTTGCAATAGTTGCAGCAACTAATGAAAAAGCTGCTTCCGACGCTATCAAATTGATCGAAGTTGAATACGAAGTGCTTAAACCGGTTCTTGATTTTGAAAAAGCAGAAGGAAATGAAACTGTTATACATCCTGAAAGTGAAATTTATTCTATGTTCCCCATTGGTTTAGATGCCAAAAATAATATTGCCTGTTCTTATATAGACACCATGATAGTAGGAGATATTGAAAAAACTTTAAAAGAGTCTGATTTCGTAGTTAGTGAGAGATATTATACGCATGCTCAACAGCAAACAGCTATGGAACCTCATACATCCTCTGCTTTTATTGATGTTCAAGGTAGATTGAATATTTTTTCATCAACCCAAAATCCATATCATACCCGTCGTATTATTGGAGAAGCCCTTAATAAACCTCTACGCGATATAAGAGTTTATAAACCTAGGATAGGTGGTGGATTTGGAGCTAAGCAACAAATTCATAACGATCTTTTTTCAGCAATTGTTACATTGAAAACCGGGAAACCTTCCAAATGTTTTTATACCAGAAAAGAGGTAAATGAAAGTACTTTTACGCGGCATCAAATGAGAATTGATGTACAATTGGGTGCGGATAAGAATGGAAATTTGAAAGCTTTTGATATGCAAGTTCTTTCAAATACAGGTGCTTATGGTGAACATTCACTAACTACTTTCATGGTTGCTGGGTCAAAACTTCTTCCGATGTACAATAAAGCTGTAGCTCTCCGCTTTGAGGGTAAAGTAGTTTACACAAATAAATGTTCTGCTGGCGCATTTAGAGGTTATGGCGCGATTCAGGCAAACTTTGCTGTGGAATCAGCAATTGATGAACTAGCTGCTAAAATGAATATAGATCCTGTAGAATTACGACTTAAAAATTGCATCAAGGAAGGTGAGACATCTCCCGTATTCAGAGTTATGGGCGAAGGCGGAGAAGGTATTGCCCAAATAATGGATAGTTGTAAACTTGATCATTGTATAAAGCGAGGAAAGAAACTGATTAAATGGAAAGAAAAATTTCCTTCAACTCAAGTTTCTTCCAATAAGATAAGAAGCGTAGGAGCAGCAATAGCGATGCAAGGCTCAGGAATACCTCTGCTGGATATGGGTTCGGCAGTCTTGAAATTAAATGACGATGGTTTCTTTAATCTGCTGGTTGGAGCTACGGATATTGGTACCGGAAGTGATACGGTATTAAGTCAGATCGCAGCCGAGGCTATCGGAGTTCCGGTTGATAGGATTGTAATTACCTCTTCTGATACTGACACCACTCCTTATGATGTGGGAGCTTACGCATCAAGTACGACTTTTGTTTCAGGTAATGCTGCCAGAAAAGCCGGTTTAAATATGAGAGTAAAATTGATCGATGAAGCAGCCAGAGTTCTCCAGGCTGTGCATAAAGATGATATTGTTTTTGAAGACTGTACATTTAAACTAAAAAATACAGATCAATCCATAACTTTAAAAGATTTATCAGAGGGTCTTTATTACAAATACGGTGCTGATATGAAACAACTTATTGCATCCGGATCTAATACTAGTCCTAAATCTCCTCCGCCTTTTATGGCAGGTTTTGTAGAAATCGAAGTTGACACAGAAACCGGAAAGATTGATATCCTTGATTATGTAGGCGTTGTGGATTGTGGAACTCCAATCAATCCTAATTTAGCTAAGATTCAAGTAGAGGGAGGTATTTTGCAGGGAATTGGTATGGCAATGTTCGAAGACGTGAGATATTCTGAGAGCGGTCAAATGTTAACAAATAACTTGATGAAATACAAAATACCAAACAGAAAGGATGTAAAAAAGTTGACTGTGGAATTTGCAGAAAGCTATGATCCCGCAGGCCCATACGGAGCAAAATCTGTTGGGGAAATTGGAATTGATACACCTCTGGCCGCAGTAGCAAATGCAATTTACAACGCTACGGGAGTGAGAATCCGCAAACTTCCAATCACACCGGAAAGCGTGTTAATCGGAATTAATAAACTGAAAAGTTAAAAAAATATTTCCTGTTTTGTTAGATACAGATAGATTGTCATTAAGAAAAGTAGAGGAGAAAAAGCTCAAACATGGAAAATAAATTTTATTACGAATGCACTACTTGCGGGGCACAATACCAGAATGATCAGGTAACTTACCTCTGCCCAGAATGTGAGAAAAACAATTCTGTGAATATTCCTCCTAAAGGAATTTTAAAAACATTATATCACTATAATAAAATAAAAAATTCTACAAAACAATCTAAGCTATTTGATAAGTTAAAAGCAAAAGAATATAAGGATATTTTACCCATCCTTTCTGAGCGCAGTCTCTCTTATTTGAAAGTAGGGAAAACTCCCCTTTATCACCTTAACTCCAAAACTTTTGGGATTACAAATACAAACTTCACAATGTTGATAAAAGATGACTCGCAAAATCCTACTTTTTCCTTCAAAGATAGAGCTTCTGATCTGGTCTGCGCTTATGCCAAAGAGCAGGGAATTGATAAGATCGTTGCTGCTTCAACGGGGAATGCCGGCTCATCACTTGCCGGGATCTGTGCTTCTCAAAAACAATCTGCCATTATTTTTGCTCCGGCTTCCGCTCCTAAAGCAAAATTGACTCAGATCCTAATGTATGGCGCTCGGCTCATCCCGGTTGAAGGTACTTATGACGATGCTTTTGAGCTCAGCCTAAAAGCAACTGAAAAGTTTGGCTTGTATAATAGAAATACAGCTTTTAATCCTTTTACCATAGAAGGGAAAAAAGTTGTTTCATTGGAAATTTTTCAGCAGCTTAAACAGAATCTTCCTGATAGAGTTTTTGTTCCCGTGGGAGACGGCTGCATAATTTCAGGTGTTTATAAAGGTTTTGAGGACCTACTAAGGCTTAATCTGATCACAAAAATTCCCACAATTATTGCTGTCCAATCGGAAAAAAGTGATAGTATTATTAGAAACTTGAAAAGTGATAATTTTGTAATCAAACGCAGTACAACTTTAGCCGATTCTATCGCTGTAGATGTACCAAGAAATTTCTGGATGACAAAAAAATACTTAGAAGAGTATAATGGAGAATATATTTCTGTAAGTGACCAAGAAATATTATCCGCTTCGAATATTTTAAGCAATAACACTGGGATTTTTGCTGAACCTGCTGCAGCAACAGCTTTTGCAGGGATCTTAAAATATTCCGAGCAAGGACTTATTACAGAAAATTCATCGAATGTTATATTGTTGACCGGAAGTGGGTTAAAAGATCTCAATTCAGTTCAAAGTATAATAAAAATCCCGTCGGCAGTGAATAGTTTAGATGATCTTTCATTGTAAATATTAAAGAGGAATTATGGGATCAGTAAGAAAATTCGATTCAAAACCTAAAATAAATGGTTCGTGGAAATTTCTGGATGATTATCAAAGCGAAGATATGATCTACGGAAATATAATTTATTCAAAATGCCATCATGGTATTATAAAGGACATTCACTTTCCTAATGATTTTAATATTTCAGAATTTACTTTTGTTTATGCTAAAGATATACCCGGGGAAAATATAGTTCCAGAACCGGTTTCTGATCAATTATTTTTAGCTGTAAACGAAGTGTTTCACTACGGTCAACCTATCATCGGAGTGGCTCATCCAAATAAAGTAACTCTAACAAATTTTATTAAAAAAATAAAAATAGATTATGAAGAATTACCTGCAATTATTGATATAAAAGAATGCCTGGATAATGAAAAAAATCATTTTGGCAGAGAGATCACTATTGATCATAGAACCAGAGACGAAATACAAAACAGTTGGATCAGACATCACAATGTCTATTATATGCCGCATCAGGAACAAGCTTATCTGGAACCGCAAGGTGTAATCGCAGAATATGATAAACAAGATGGTATCATATTTGTAAGGATAACGGCGCAATGTCCTTATTATGTGAAAAGCGGTGTAGAATCTATGATGGGAAGTGCAGTTAATGATGTAGTTATAGAAACTTCAGAAGGGATCGGTGGAGCTTTTGGCGGTAAAGAAGATTTCCCGAGTTTATTAGCAGGTATCTGCAGTTTATTGTCTTACAAAAGCGGAAAGCCTGTAAAGATAGTTTTAGATAGAGAAGATGATATTAAAATTACAACAAAACGTCATCCCGCACGTATAGAAATAGAAAGTTATACTGATCCGGCCACAAAAAAGATAGAAAAAATAGATATTGATTACAGACTGGATGCAGGTGCCTATCAAACCTTATCTCCAGTAGTTTTAGCACGAGGTGTTTTGCACACAGCCGGTGGTTACGGATTTCCCGATTCATTTATCAGAGGAAGGCTCTTTAGAAGTAATACACCTCCAAACGGTGCTTTTAGGGGATTTGGAGCTCCACAAGGATTTGCCGCCATGGAAGCTCATATTGATGGAATTGCAGCAGAGATGGACATTACAACAATCGAGTTAAGAAAGGCGAATATTTTTAATAATGGCGATGAATTCCCCACTACTCAGAAAGTTACTGAAGAAAATTTAATAGATTGTTTTAATAAAGTATTAGAAATTTCCGATTATCAGAAAAAGCTAAAAAGTTATGCACAGTGGAATAAAAATCATAAAGATAAAAAAGGAATTGGCGTATCTTTAGGCTTTCATGGTGGAGGATTTACTGGTAATGGTGAAAAAACACTTAATTCTGAGATTAAAGTTGTACTCGAAAAGAATGCTGAAGTTAAAATTTTCGTTGCCAATACAGATATGGGCCAAGGAGCTCATACTACCTTGGCTCAGATGTTCTGTGAAGCAATTGATCATCCTTTTGAAAAAACCAAAGTACAATTACCAAATACTAGTAAAACTCCGAACAGTGGACCAACTGTTGCTTCCCGCACAATTTATATCATCGGAAATCTTCTAAAACAATTAGCTTTAGAGTTAAAGAAGAAATATAAGTTTGATAAATTAGAAAGCTATATCATTGAACATAATAGTGAGTTCCCACTGGAATTAAGAAAAAATTACATACAACCTACTTCTGTCTTTTTCGACGAAGAGAGCTATAGAGGTATTGCTTATAAAGACTATTCATGGGCTGCCTGCGTAAATGAAATTTATTTTCATGCAGATACTTATCAGATAGAGCTGATCGAAAGCTGGAACGTACTTGATATTGGGAGAGTGGTTAATGAACAGATCGCTCTGGGTCAAGCGGAGGGCGGAATCTTACAAGGCTTGGCTTATGGATTAAGTGAATTCTTCTACAAACCGGGGTTTGGTCGAATGAGCGGATTCACAGATTATACGCTTCCCACAACACTGGACATCCCCAAAATTGTAATAGAGTTTATCCACACAGACAGTGTCACAGCAAAAGGACTTGGAGAAATTCCAATGGATTTTCCTGCTCCTGCACTCAGAAATGCATTTCTCAATGCAACCGGAATTATTATTGATGAGTATCCATTGACCCCGGAAGTAATTTATAAAACAATAAAGGAACAAAAATGAAAATTAGATTCACACTTAATGGTAAAAATGTAGTACTTGAATCAGCTCCGCTTAAAAGGTTATTAGATATTTTAAGAGAAGACTACCATCTCTTTGGAACCAAAGAAAGTTGCGGAGAAGGAGAATGTGGAGCATGTACCGTACTTTTGGATGGGAAACCTGTTACAAGCTGTTTAGTTAATGCTATTCATGTTAATGGGAAAAAAGTAGATACGGTGGAAGGTCTCTCTAAAACCAAACTTGGTAAAATGCTTATCGACTGTTTTGATGAGACGAATGCAGTCCAATGCGGTTTTTGTTTTCCCGGATTTTTTGTTTCTACTTACTATTATCTGCTTAATGATGGTGATAACGATCTTGAGAAAATAAAAAAAGCACTATCAGGAAATATCTGCCGCTGCACAGGATATCAAAGAATTTTTGATTCTGTTAAAATAGCTTGTGCAAGAAAAAAGGTTGGAGAATAATGCAATTTAATAAACCGAAAGATCTCAACGAGTTGTTAGAAAATTTGAGTATATCTCAGAAAAAAAACTATTTTCTGGCTGGTGGAACAGATATTAATGTACAGATCAAAAAAGAGTTCATCAAAGATGGAAATTTCTATTATATAAATGAAATTGATGAACTTAATGGCATAAAACGTAAAAATGAGAAAGTGCATGTGGGAGCGCTTACTACTTACAGGGAACTACTCGAGTCAGATACTATAAGTGAACATTTCCCCTTTTTACAAAGATCATTAACTAATTTTGCCTCTCCGCTGCTTACAACAATGGCAACAATTGGGGGGAATATTGCTAACGGCTCACCTACGAATGATGTAACACCCCCACTACTGGTATTGGATGCCGAGTTAGAATTGATATCAGTGGCAGGTATACGAAATGTATCTCTCACAAGTTTTTTCACAGGTTATAAAAAATCTCTTTTGAAAAAAGATGAGATCATCAAGGGAGTAGTGTTATCAATCCAGGCAGAAAATGGATATGAAACTTTATATAAGAAAGTAGGAGCACGAAAAACATTAACTATTGCTAAAGTTGCATTAGCCGGTCTCAAAAAAATTAAAGAAGGGAAGATCGATGAGATCAAATTAGCCGTAGGAAGTCTTAACGAATATCCACGCAGATTAGATAAATTGGAAGAATATCTCAATAACATAATGATAAGAGACATTAATAAGAATACAATCGATGAAATTTTAAGTAAAGAGATCACACCAATTTCTGATCTACGTTCAGATAAAGAATACCGTTATCGGGTTTGTCTGAATTTAATACTGTCTTTTTTAGGAATTAACCACTAATTTAGCTTTTTGTAGTGATTGAAAGTTGCTTCTACATAAATATATTCAATTAATCTTTCTTAGGCTTATATTGTCTTTTCAGCCATTGGCTCAAACCGTCTAATCCTGGAAACAGTACTCTTTCAGTAATATTAGCCTGATCCAATTTATCACGAATCTCCCATTTCATTTCTTTGGGAATAATTATTCTCATCCATATTTCAGGATGCTTTTTTAACCATTCATCCATAGCAAGTTGTGGATTTGAAGAGATTGAAAAGAAGGCAAATTGATTGATAAACCTGTCATCAATTGAAGGAGGTTCAATAAACAAAACAAAATCTTCGTCAGAAACTTTTGAAAAATCACTTAGAGAATTCAAATGTTTTATCAGCATTTTGCTAGTAAAAACATTAGCACCTTCTTTCTCCAATTCAATCTTCAACCTTTCTGGAACAAATCTATTAACTTCGATATAATCTACTGCCCAAATTACACCATCCAAATCATACTTTTCGATATTCTCTGTTGCAAAATGCATTGCAATATAAGGAGAATATGTCCAATCCATAAGCCGGGTTGGTAGCCCATGATGTTGTGCAACTGAGAGCCAATGCCATATTGAATCTCGTTCTACAACATTTTGATGAGCATACTTGCTGAAATTCCGGAGCAGATGATTTTCTAATTTCTGATAATCCCCTACTAATCGGATTAGAGTTGTTTCCAGTTTAAAATCTGCATCTGATAAACCGCGAAAAGCATATCTTGATCTATATCTACCTATCCTAGGATTCCAGGAATTTGCAAATAATTTTTCCTGTAAATCGTTCCAATCTTTTGCATAATACTCATTCATATCAAAAATCCAGTCCTGCTCCGATTGCAAAAATAGGTGCTGCACCAAAAGTTCCATACTTTGGTGTTGCCATTTCCACTCCTAATTCAGGTCTGAGATAAAAAGGTCCCAGATCAAACGACAAACCACCCACAATTCCCAGCCTGTTAAGCATATACGTCTCTTTAAAATCATTTTCTTTCACTGTTAGAAAATCAGCACTGTATCTGATCATCCCTGATACAGCGAATGCCGTTCCAATTCTGTAAGTTGCCAGGAAAGGAACTTCCAGACCATACGAGTTGATGTCAGCAATATTATCAGTTTCTTCATCCGATTCTGTAGTAACAAAAGTAATTCCAGGAGCAACAGCAAAAGCAACATTCCCCTCCACATTAGGAATTTTATGTTTTAGATATATCTTAGAGCCAACCCCGCCTATTGAGACCCAAAGTTTCCCCGTGATATCCATTTTTTCAGTTAAACCTATTCCTGCCTTCATGCCATATACCGGTAGCGATAATAATCCGGAAGCATTGAAAACAGTTTCAGGATTTATATCAGAAAGTATTAATGTAGTTGTTAGATCTAATCCATAACCATATTCTACTCCAATTTTGGGATGACCGGGTTTGGATATTTCAGCGGTTTCCATCATGGAAGTATTCATCACTGCACAACCTGAAAATAATACTGCTGCTGCAAAGATCACAAATCCTATTTTCTTCATACACCCTCCACTTAAATAGTCTATTTAGTGTCGATACTAATATGCTGTAAAAAGTATTCTGCTGAAATCTGATTAAATCTTAATCTGTTTCTAGGGTCAAAAGACCTGTTTTTACTATCTCGTAGCTCCAGATGAAGATGAGATGGTTTTCCACTGTTTCTGATATTACCTGTAAGCCCTGTAAGACCCACGACAGTATTTTTATCAACTTTTTGGTTGATTTCAACAAATACTTCATTCAGATGTGTGTAAATACTAGCGATGCCTTCCGGATAAAGGATCCGAACTGTCTTACCGTATTCAATTTTCACTGAATCGATGATACCTCCGGGTTTTTCACACTCAACAAGAACCATATAATGGGGATTATCGCTCACTTCTGTAACAATACCAAAATTTGAGAGGGGAAAAACAGGTGTATTTTCCGGGACATAAAGATCTATTCCTTCGTGAATTCTTTTTTTCTCACGAGTTCCCCGTACACATCCATAATGATCAGCCCAACGATTTCGTATATATTTTTTTATTAATTCATCGAATTCAATCTTCTCTTTAAAAGGAGATTCATAACGATAAAAAGTATCTATAAAATCGGCTGTAAAAGCATATACCGGTTTTTTGAAATCAGATGAGCTTAGCACAATCAGAGAATCTGATTCACAGCTAAAAATATTTGTATTATTAATTTTCTTTTCTAAATATTTAATATAAAAGAAATCGCTGATTACTACCACTAACAACGCAATAAGTATTACTATGCGGATGTGTGATGTTTTGATTCTCATATTACCCCGTTTTTAAAATTAATTCAATTATACAAAGCACCTTAATTTGGCAATATTTTTCTCTGTTTTGAGCTCAGGCAATGAAATAAAAGTAAGTTATAGTTACTAATTTCATAATACTTGACATTAAAACCGCTTATAAAATATTTTGTTCATCCGATCATCAAATAGTATATTAAGTTAAGGAGAAATAATGAAAACTGAGACTCCAAAAGCAGATATGATCAAGCAGGAGTGGTATCTGGTGGACGCAAAAGATATGGTATTAGGTAGATTAGCTTCGCAGATCGCAATAATTCTTCGAGGTAAAAATAAACCATATTACAGTCCACATTTAGATACAGGTGACTATGTTATAGTTATCAATGCTGATAAGATCAAGCTTACAGGAAATAAAGAATTGCAAAAAACATATAAACGTTATAGTGGCTATCCGGATGGACAAACTGTTATTTCTTTTAAAAGAATGCTACAGGAATATCCTGAAAGAATAATCGAAAAGGCTGTGAAAGGAATGCTACCCAAGAATATTCTGGGAAGACAATTATTCACAAAGCTTAAAGTATATGCTGGGGCAGAGCATCCGCATAAAGCTCAAACACCCAAAATACTCAATTTATCTAGTTAGGGAGATAATTAATGCAATATTTTGATGCAGTAGGAAGAAGAAAAAAATCAATTGCGAGAGTACGTTTAACACCTGGTACAGGCAAACGAATTGCAAATAAGATTACAATGAAAAAACACCTCCAACGTGAAATCCTGGAAATGATAATAGAACAACCGCTTAAGCTTGCTGGATTATCAGACAAAGTTGATATCAATGTAAACGTGAGTGGTGGAGGTCTTTCAGGTCAAGCGGGTGCAATCCGTCATGGAATAGCAAGGGCTCTTGTTATTTATGATGAAGAATTAAAGCCGGAGTTGAAAAAAAATGGATTCCTTACTCGTGACCCAAGAATGGTTGAAAGAAAAAAGCCGGGTCAGCCAAAAGCGAGAAAGAAATTCCAATTCTCAAAACGTTAATTTGTTTTATAGATTATCACACTATTCGGATAAAAGCAGAGCGGTGTTCGGAATATTTTCCGAATTGAATTGCAGAAGTTCCCGAATAGGAGAAAATAACCGTAAATAAAGGAGATAAAATGTCTGTAGTAACAATGAAATCACTCTTAGAGAGTGGCGTACACTTTGGTCATCAAACTTATAAATGGAACCCGAAAATGGATAAATATATATTCATTAAAAGAAATGGTATCCATATATTAGACCTTAAGCAAACTTTAGATGCAATCAACGAATCTTATATGTTCATCAAAGATATAGTGGCAAAAGGTGAAACTGTACTTTTTGTTGGAACAAAAAAACAAGCAATGGAATCTATTGAGAATGCCGCTAAAAAATGTGGTGCTTTTTACGCTTCTAATCGTTGGTATGGTGGTATGCTCACTAACATGAGAACTATTCGTCGTAGTATTGAGAAGCTGGATCATTATGAACAGATCGTTGAAGATGGCACAATTAATAGTTTCACAAAACTTGAAGCGACAAAAATGAGACGTACTTACGATAAGATCAATTTTGGTTTGGGCGGTATCCGGGGAATGGATAAGTTACCTGGAGCAGTCTTTATAGTTGATATCATCAAAGAAAATATTGCACTTTTGGAAGCTAAAAAGCTGGGAATTCCGGTTGTTGCAATGGTAGATACAAACGCAGATCCTGATCTTGTAGATTATGTAATCCCATCTAATGACGATGCTATCAGAGCTATTCAACTAATCTCTGATGTAATTGCAAACGCAGTTATTGAAGGTAAACAAGCTTTATTAGAAGGTGCAGATATTAAAGAAGCTGAAACTAAAAAGCAGACTGAGGAAGAAGACAGCAAAGAAACAAAACCTGCTAAAAACAAATCTAAACAAAAAAAAGAAGGAACTGCTGAACCGAAGAAAGAAGCTACTAAGGAAAATGCTCCTAAACCTAAACAGGAAGCTGAGAAAGAAAGCACATCCAAACAAAAGCAGAAAACAGTGACCAAGAAGGAAAAATCTGTGAAAAAAGAAACTAAAGATAAAAGCTCCAAACCTTCTACTAAGACCTCAACGAAAAAGGAAGAAGTTACAGAAAAAGAGCCTGAAAAAACTGCTGCAAAAAATAAAACTGAAGATGTGAAAAAGCCAGCCAAGAAAACTACGAAGAAATCTACCAAGAAAGCTGAGCCTAAATCTGAAAAAGCAGCAGAAAAAGTTATAAAAAAAGAAGATAAATAAACCAGGAGTATATAGATTATGAGTATCTCTGCAAAACTAGTGATGGAGTTAAGACGAAAAACAGACGCTGGTATGATGGATTGTAAAAAAGCCCTGATCGAAACTAAAGGTGACCTGAAGGCTGCAGCTAAATATCTCAGAGAAAAAGGTATGAGTAAGGCTGCTAAAAAAGCCGGAAGAATCGCCGCTGAAGGACTGATATTCAACGCAATTTCAGCTGATGAAAAAACTACTGCAATTGTTGAATTAAACTCAGAAACTGATTTCGTCGCTAAGAATAATGAATTTAAAAAATTCGGTAAACTGTTAACTGAACTTGTAATTCAAAACAAAATTGATACAGTAGAAGAATTAAAAAACTCCAAAGTTGATGGAACAACAATAGAAACCAAACTCAATGAACTAATTGCTAAAATAGGTGAGAACATGAATATTAGACGTCTTGCCAGAGTGACTTCAGATGATTTTGTAACAACTTATCTTCACTTAGGCGGAAAGATCGGTGTTGCGCTTGAACTAAATGGCGAATCTAATGAAGAGAATAAAGCTAAAGCCCGGGATATTGCAATGCATCTCGCAGCAATGGCTCCTGATTTTCTTGATAAATCAGATGTTACACAAGATATTCTGGATAAAGAAAGGAGCATACTGAAAGCACAGCTTGTAGAACAAGGCAAACCGGAAAATATTCTTGATAAAATTCTTATCGGTAAAATGAATAAATTTTTTGAAGAAAATTGTCTGCTTCAACAGAAATTCGTTAAAGATGACAAAATTACTGTTGAAAACTTTGCCGGTCAGATGAAAATAATTAAAATGATTAGATTTAAGCTTGGAGAAGGTTTAGAAAAAAGAAACGAGGATTTTGCAGCAGAGGTTAAATCACAAATAAAAAGTTAATTTTACTGGGAGTGATTGATGCGAAAGTACAAACCTGAAAAGATCCATAAAGTTATTTTTAAAATCAGTGGTGAAGTTTTAGCCGGTAGTAAGGGATTTGGAATTGATCTCAAAAGCGTGGAAGCGTTAATTGACGATCTCATCTCAATCAGAAAATCGGGATATAGCATTGGAGTTGTATTAGGTGGAGGAAATTTTTTTCGTGGTGTTTCTGAAATCGGAAATTACTTGAATCGCTTTACGGCTGATAATGTTGGAATGCTCGCTACTATCCAAAATGCCTTGATCATGAGTGGATTACTGCAGAAAAAAAATTACAGAACCGAGATTTATTCAGCAATTCAGGTTGATAAAGTAGCAAAATTTTATACTCCCAGCAGAGCAACTACATCTCTTAACGAAGGTAAGATATGTTTCTTTTGCGGTGGTATTGGAAATCCATTTTTTACTACTGATACAGCTGCCATCCTTCGCGCTATCGAATTAAATGCTGACATCGTTCTTAAAGGAACAAAAGTTGAGGGAGTTTTTAGTGCTGATCCCGTAAAAGATAAAAATGCTAAATTCATTCCGGACATCACATATTCTGAAGCACTGGACAGAGAGTTACATGTCATGGATATGACAGCATTTTCTTTAGCCAGAGAAAACAATATGCCAATTAAAGTATTCAATATAATGAAAAAAGGAAATCTGAAAGCATCAATCCTGAATAAGGATGTTGGAACATTTGTTCATAAGTAAGGAGTTTGTATGGAGCAACTATTAAAAAGTTTAACTAAAAGAATGGAAGATGCCTTTAATGCATTATTAAAAAATTATGGCAGAATCAGAACAGGAAGGGCAAATGCCTCAGCTTTAGAAGATATTAAAATCGATTATTATGGTGCTCTCACGCTTGTTAAACAACTTTGCAATATCTCTATTCCTGAACCCAGATTGATTGTTATTCAGCCTTGGGATAAATCAATTTTAGACGATATTGAGAAAGTTATTTTATCATCTAACATCGGTGTTACTCCCGATAATGACGGCAATGTAATCCGCCTTCCTTTTCAACCTCTAACAGAAGAGAAGAGATTAGAAATCGTTAAAGATATCAAAAAAATGGCTGAAGACTGTAAGATCGAGATCAGAAATATTCGTCGTGATGGTAACGAATCGACAAAAGACATGGAAAAGAAAAGTGAGATCAGTGAAGATAATATGAAAGATCTTCAGATAGACATCCAGGAAATTACTGATAAATGGGTGACAAAGATTTCAGATGCTGCAAAAGTAAAAGAAACAGAAATTATGGAAGTATAGATCGCAAAAAATCGAGTGAAGGAGAAATTATGGCTCTCATAATTACTTCAGAATGTGTAAAATGTTGTGTATGCCAAGATATTTGCCCTACTTCAGCAATCGTGGAAAGTGAAGAACAGTTCATTATAACCGATGCCTGTGTAGAATGCGGCAAATGTCTTGAAGCTTGCCCAATAGAAGCAATTACAAATGTTAAAATAAACGGACAGTAATACTTATAAATCTAGATATCAAAGCTCGGAGCTATCCGGGCTTTTTTTTTATGCAAGTACCAGATCTGCCAGTGTATTCCAGCTATATTTTTTTCTTTCTTTAACAATATTATTTCTTAATGTCTGAGGATCCAAGTTAAAATATTCAATAATTGCATTTTTAAGAGCAGGAACAGATACTTCCCTTGCAATGATCCCTGTTTTAGAAGTGATAACTATATCAGGTAAACTACCTACAGGTGTAGCCACAGTTCCAAGGTTCATGTCATAAGCTATTTGCACAACTCCACTTTGAGTTGCCTGAAGATATGGTAAAACCAGGAGATCTGCAGCTTTGAAAAATAGTTCTACCTCATCATCTTTCACGTAACGATTGATGAAAGTTACGTTTTCTTTCAAACTGTAGTTTTCTATTAGTTGTAGATATTTATTTGAATTCTTATAAACTTCGCCTACAATTAGTAAATGAGAATTTGTTATTTCTGAAAGCACAAAAGGCATCGATCTGATAAGCAGCTCCAGTCCTTTGTATGGTTTGATAAATCCGAAAAACAGGATTACTTTCTTACCTTTCAATTGCAATTTTGCCTTCGCTGAATCGGAAAAATAATTATCGTTATTATAACAATTGTATACTGGATGAAAACCTTTGATGGTTTTCTTATTTGGAAAAAGCTTTTTTAGATCGGTGTTAACTGAATTTGATAATGTGATCAATTTATCTGCTCGTCTCATGGCGTATTTTGTCAAACTTTTTGCAAATAGCCATTTTTCATGAAAATCTATATTATGAATAATATAATAAATTTTTATTTTTTTATTTAATCGTTTTGAGATATAACCAAATGCCGGTGCGAAAAATGGAATCCAGTAATTGATGATCAAAACATCAGGATTCCATTTATTGATATTTTTTTTAGTTGAATTCCACGTAAGTGGATTATATGGAGTAAGATCATATGTGACATCAAAGCCTGGATCAGTGCTTTCACTAATTTGGTTTTTACCGGGGAAAAATAGTTTTGGATATTGGTGTTTGAAAGAATAAAACTTTATGCTATGTTGGGCTTGGAATTCCCCTGCTAAGAGTGTGCTGAATTTAGCAATCCCACCCCGATAAGGAAAGATCGGTCCCAGGAAACCTATTTTCATTTTTTGTTTTGCTTTTTAAAAGTTGACTTCTCTTTTTCGGTGATCACTACAGAGCCAAGAAAATCATCAAATTCTATCTGAGGTGCCATTTCAGCTACGCTGTTAGCAATCTCCAGCTGATTGGGAAAATTTAAGGTGTATTCTAACTCTTCCTTTTTATCATTTTTCAAATACTTTACCCTGATCATTTTTCTTTTTCCTTCATTCAGCTCCATCCTGATAAGTGATCGCCATTTAATTTTCACATTTTTCTTCCCTAAATATTGGTAAATGATCATCTCTTTGGTAAATTTGATACTATTTAAAGTTAAAAAATTTTTTAACAGAGAATTCAAAGCAAGAAACATAATGGCAAAAGGGATAAATTGAACAAATTTGGATGATGAGGAATCAACTTTGTTAAAAATGAGCCATACAGAATAAGCTATAGCTAATATTGCTAAAATGATTGTAAACCAGCGTATGAATTGATTAAATCTATAAAATCGCGGTAGACCTTTAGTCTCATTGATATTTAAAAATTCCTCTAATTTATCCTGCATTGCTTCCCCTTTTCTTTTTTAATTCATCCAAAACGAATTCAGGAGCAGAATAACATTTAAATATCTCTTCGTCCAGTCCTTCACCATGAAAATCACTCCCTCCTGTCCGAATTAGCATATTGTTCTGTGCTATTTCATTATAATGTAATACTGTTTCATCATTACATTTTGCATAAAAAACTTCTAAGCCATCTATACCGTATTTAATTATATCGAAAATATAAGAATCATTATTTAGGGTATAAGGATGAGCCAGAACACTAACACCGTTGCCATTTCTAATAGCTTTGATAATTTTCTTCACGCTGGGAGAAGCCTTAGGTACATAAGCATAACAATGTTCACCCAAATATTTTTCAAATGCTTCGTACTTATTTTTACAATAACCATTTTTGATGAGCGCCCATGCCAAGTGCGGCCTGCCTAAGTAATTATTTTCACCGGCCTTTTCGTAAATTTGTTCAGTATCGAGGTTAACACCGCGTTCCCGCAATTTTTCTATCATCATATTTGCCCGGTCAAACCGACTTTGGTAAATCACTGATAATAATTTATTGATCTCTTTATTGTCAGGGTCGATATAATAAGCCAGAATATGAACATCCTTACCTTTGTGTAAACAGCTTATCTCTACTCCCGGTACTAATTCAATATTCATATCGCTGGCAATATCCACTGCATTCCTGTATCCATCAAGGTTGTCATGATCAGTAATTGAGATAACATCAAACCCATTAGTTTTTGCTATTTCTAATACTTCTCGTGGTGAATACATTCCATCAGAAAAATTTGTATGCACATGAAGATCTATCTTTTTCATCAAACTCCCAATATTCTTTTTTTATTATAGAATTTGAGTTTGTTTTATTTGTCAATCTAAAATACCAGAATTAGGTTGATATGTGATTCTTGATGCATTGTTTTGCCATTTCCCTTAACGCACAATAAATTTTTCTTGGTTCGTTCTTTTGTCGGCACAATAGAATGGACAGATCGCTGAATATCTCCATTAGTCTACCTCAGTATAACGTTCACGGAGTCTTTTGACTACTGCTTTGCAGGTAGAATGGCTACAGAAATGATCTCCCAAAAAATAAGTTTATTTGAGAAGTAACATTTTATTTATAGCTGAATCTTTGCCTGAAGAAATTTTGTAGTAATAAATTCCTGATGCTACTGATTTATTGGTACTGTCTTTTCCATTCCATTCAACTGAATGCTGACCAATTGAAAGCAGTTCATTCATTAATTGTATTACCTTTTGACCTCTTACATTGTAAACTGCAAGAGATACATTTGAAACTGCTGCTAAATTGAAAGAAATTGTTGTTGACGGGTTAAAAGGATTCGGATAGTTTATTAGGGTAAAGATCGATTTAAAAATATCAGAATCCTCAACGCCGACTTCACTCCATTCAAGGGCACCCATGTCAATAGAATCATTGATAACGCGCGTGTTCCCAGCCAGATCAAATTCAGATAGAACCGTACCGAATGGAAATTCAAAACTTCCCGCATCAACGCAGGGAGAATTTGCTTCCAAGCTGTAAAAATACTCACCTGAACCTGAAAATATCGGATCGGAGTTAATATTCCCTTTCCCCTCATGTCCAAATTCAATATCATTATAAGTTGTATAATATGATTTACAGTTCATCAACTGCTGAGGATCATAAAAATTTGTTACATTATTCCAGATAATATTGTTGGCTAACTGAGGTTTGGAAATAAATGTATGTATCGCTGCTGTCTCATGAAATACTTCTTCATTTATAACTTGATTTGAAACTATTGTGTTGTTGGAAATTCTGGGATAAGAATAAGAGCAATAGATCGGAGATCCGCTAATAAAGGCAGAGTTATTTTCAAATAGATTACCAACGATCTGTGGTGCAGAGTTGTACTCGCAACTGATCGCGCTGCCAAAATCAGCTATATTGTTGCGGAAAATACAATTTACAACTGCCAATTTAGAAGTATTAATAATATTAAGAACTCCTCCTTTTTCTTCGAATGATTTTGAATATTCAAAAATACAATATTCTAGTACTGATCTCTCGTTTTGATTTGATACTGCATTAAATTTTAAGCCATTCCACGCTCCGATCTCATTGTAATCGAGCATGAAAAATTCCGGATGAGAACTGATGAAATTAATTCTGTTATCCGCATCTCCGTAAGCAAGAATAGTGCCTTTTACATCGATTTTGTAATAATCTTGAAATTCAATTTTCGTACCTGCTGCGATATTCACAGTTACACCATTATCAATGATTACATCTGCAATTACTTTTACTGTATCGGCATTCCAGAATTCATCAGATGTAATACTGCCGCCAACTTCCATTGAGCTTCTTATATTATCCCTGCTTGAAATTTCGGGTTTTTCTTTAGGAACTAAAACTATATTTGTCACAGAATTAAATATTTGACATCCGTAAACTTCAGCCGGTGTGCCGGGAACGACCGAGTAATCTCCATTTTCCGGATCAACTAGAAGCGGATCAAGTGCAATTACGTTAGTTTCTGCAGTCCAACTGACTGTCTGAGGCGGATTTCAGCCATACTCGCATAATTCCACAAAATGTCTGATCGGTATCTCATTGATCTCTTCAGCAGAATGATACGACCAATTATCGATGATAGTTGGGATACCGTAGGTTTCGTAAAAGATACTTATAGCAACACTGGATCCTGTTGGTAACCATTCCATTGGACTGCCGTTCAAATAAGTAAAATCGTCGCCTGTTTCTATAGCGTCGACAAAAATGTTTCTTTCTAAAGTTATGTTCTCACCTGCGCCCTGAAGCCGTATTGCATGATCTTGTGGTTGATAAAATGTACAGTAACTAACTACACCGAAGGGTATTTCTTCTCCAAGAGAATTATTTATACCGCGATATCTAATGTTACCATTTACAATAATGCAATTAGTTATATCTAGCTTATTAGAACAATATGAAATACATATCTGCTCAGATTCAAGATCCAGAATAGCTCCATTCCCATTAATGTAGACATCTAATCCTTCCGGCCCGGAAAGCATTTCTGTCTCCGGATCGTAAATTTTTCCGATCAAAAGACCACCAGTGTAAATTACACCTGTCTCTAATGTAATATATTTATCATATTCACCCAGAGCAGGAGCAGTTTCATACATTTCCCTCAAAGATGCGGAATAGAGGATCCCCAATTTTAAAATCATTATGAGCAGGATAATTTTTTTCATAATTTTTTTGCTAGTAGTTTGTGAGTATTTTCCAATGATCGCATTATAGGTATTTTTTGAGGGCATTTAGGCTCACACTCACCACATTGAATGCATTTGTCAGCACGATATTCTTCTTTCAGAAAATGATAGAACATACTCGCCCGTTTCTTATCATCATATATCTCACTCATCATATAAAAATTAAGGCAGGAAGAGATTGCTACTCCCTGAGGACATGGTTCACAGTATTTACAAGAAGTGCAATTGATAGGGGCACGTTTCAAAAATATTTTTCTAATCTGTAAATAAAGATCTGATTCTTCCGCTTTCAAACTGCCTACTTTTGATCTATTTGCACTTTCGATGTTTTCTTTTACATGTCGCAACTCACTCATGCCGCTCAGTACTATCGAAACATCCTTGCGATTCCATATCCATTGTAATGCTCCGTCTGCATAAGAACGTTTTATGGGAAATTGGTTCCAGATCTTTTTTATTTCTAAGGGTGGTTCTTTAGCTAACTGGCCGCCTCTAATCGGTTCCATCACAATGATATCAAGTCCTTTTTTATGAGCGTATTCCAGCCCTTTCTGCCCTGCTTGAAAATCGATATCCATGTAATTAAACTGGATCTGACAAAATCCCCATTTATCATAAGAATCGATGATTTTTTTAAAAATAGGATACTGATCGTGAAAGGAAAAACCTAAGTGTTTTATTTTACCTTCAGCTTGCTTTTTTTCACACCAGTCCAGAACTCCAAGACCCTTAATTTTCTGCCATGTATTTTCATTTAATGAGTGTAAAAGGTAAAAATCGATGTGATCTGTTTTCAATTTATCTAATTGCTCATTGAAATATTTATCAAAATCCTTTTTTTCTTTAATAAGCCACGAAGGAAGTTTTGATGCCAGAAAAATATCATCTCTGATATGCCTTCTGGTTAAATAATTTCCCACTACATTTTCACTCTCACCGCCATGATAAGGATAGGCAGTATCAATGTAATTAATCCCATTTGCCAGAGCATGATCAAACATAATTTCGGTTTGTTTGATATTTATCTCGCTTGTTTTGTCTCCCTTTGTAGGAAGTCGCATTGCACCGAAACCTAAGATCGAAACTTTCTCATCACATAGTTTGCGATATTTCATTATTTACTCCAAGTTGCTGATTTTATTTATTGTCTTTCCTCTCTTCTATAATTTTACTGATCTTTTTTAACTCTGCTAAGATATTTTCACAGGCTTCAGTTTTCTCTGCAACTGGTTTAGTAATATTGACAGTATTATTCTCTGATCCACTCAAGGCAGTTCTCAGTTTTTCATGCAATTCATCCCAATTTAGAAGTCCACTCATTTTACCTTCATAACCATTAGAGTTCTGAGATTGCCCGGCAGTTTGGATCTTGATAGTACCAATCCCCAGCCAGCGGTCGTATAATGAACGGTGAAGCATAAAATCTGTTATCATCCGGAAGGGAATGTTTTGTTTAACTTTTGTTAAGATGCCTTTCTGGATGACTATTTTATCCTGTTCAATATTAAACGTTAAGTTCTTTATCCATAAGATCATGATGGGTGCAGAAATAATGAACATCACAAGTATCATGCAAAAGGCAACTCTCCAAATGTAATAGACAAATAGATCAAAGTCTATCTCGCTGTCTAAAGTAGGGATAATATGTAATATCCCAACGAAAACAATTATCAAAAGCGTTACTGTGATCAAGATTAACCAGGATTTAGTGATCAACTTTTTATCCGGTCTGATTTCCATTTTTACCTCCCTTTTCTAAACAGAAACATTTCAGATTCAATTATAACTTTATGCTTTTACATTACAAACGATATTTTTAAATCTAGCAGGAGCAACTCCATGTGACAAATGCATTGCTTGTCCGGGCTCACCTTTACCGCAATGGAATGTCCCGTGAAATTCCCATTCCTCCTCCCCGCAAATACCGTCACAGGATGCCCAAAATTCCGGTGTTATCCCGAAGTAAGTTGGTTCCTTCACAATATGTTTGAGCTCTCCGTCTTTTATTTTCCAACCGATTTCTGTTGTAAATTGAAAATTATGTCGATTATCATCAATGCTCCAGGTTTTAGTATAATCAATATAATAGCCATTTTCGGTAGATTTAATAAGATCATCTAAACTTCCCGTACCTGGTGAAAGGCAGAAATTTGTCATTCTAATAAGTGGAATATCATCAGCATAAGAAGCCAACATATTTGAACTTGGTTTAACTCCCAGCAGTGCTGCAGTTTCCTGTGATGTTTGCTGATCCACCAGAATTCCGTTCTTTACAATGTCCACTATAGTGCCAGGCGTTCCTTCATCATCAACAATGTGATAACCCATACCGGCTTTATTTGTACTGTCACTAAATATATTTACAAGATCAGATCCATATCGGAAATTACCCAGCATTTCCGGTTTTATAAATGTTTTACCTGCATATGATATTTCTTTACCAAAAATTCTATCTGCCTCTGTCGCATGACCGACTGATTCGTGCAATTGCAAAGCAAGATGACCGTTGCCAATGATAATATCAGCTCTTTCTTCTTCGATCCGAGGTGCAGAAAGCAGTTCAATTGCTTCTTCTATGATCTCCTCAGTTTGAACTTCCATATTCTGCTGCCGCACTATTTCAAAACCGCCTCTTCTACCATTCATATGACCGGGAAAGGTTCTGCACATTGATTCTTTTCCATTTGAGGCAAGAACATACATCATCGGCATACTATCATAGATCATAGAATCTACGAAAGTTCCTATTGTATTTGCAAATATTTTATATTGACGGTAAAGTTCTGTATAAACATAAGAATAGACTATTTGCTCATTCCCGTTAAGTTTTCTAGCTATCTTCTCGAGGTAATCGATTTTTTCTTTATCATCCATTTGAAAAGGATCTTCCTCAGGTTGGTAAAGAAAGCTATCCTGAACGGCATTTAGTTTTTTGAAAGCAACCGGGTCCGAACGGAATTTACTACCGATCTTGGCATTAGAAATAGCCCGCTTAATTGTTTTATCAATTGAGTTTGAATTTAGAATTGTTGTACCTGCAAATCCCCAGCAGCCATCAGTGAGCACTCGAATTCCTAAAGCTTGCGAATCCAGATCGAAACCGAAATGTTTAAGATTCCCTTTTTCGAAATAGATACTTTGAGTATCTGTATCGGTAAACCGTACATCAGCATAAGTAATACCGGGCAGGTCTAATTTATTAACAATATCATAAACTAATTTTTTCATTTCTTCCCCTCTCTACATCATTCACGTATTTGATTCTAAACATTATACAGTTCTGGTTGAGGAACTAATCTTGAATCCTGTTACTTTTACATGGGGCATACGGACGCTATGCATTCCAAATTCACCATAATTTTCCGAATAAGGAATTGTATATGCTTTATTCTCAATTTCAGAAATACCTTTAATAATATCAGAAATGTTTTCTGTAAAACGCAAGTTATTAACTACTTTAGTTATATTCCCATTTTCGATCAAGAAAGTTCCGTCTCTGGTAAGACCGGTTATAGATGTCTCCTTTCTATTAATAAAATTCATATAATGTAAACTGGAAATATAAAGTCCTTTTTTTACCGATTTGATGATTTCTTGAAGATTCTTAGTGCCTGTTTCCATTACAAGAGCACTACCTTCAGCACCATTTTTCAGCATGTTCAATTTACGACCGTAGTAATTATCGACAAAAAAATTCTTGAAAATCCCCTGATGGATAATTGATAATTTCTTGTAAATGTGACCATCACTGTTATAATCAAAATTTATCAGTTTTTCATTCTTAGGATCATCGTAAAGCGTTATACTTTTTAAGAAAACCTTCTCATTTACTTTACCTTCAAAAAAACTTTGCTTTGAATCTAAACTCTGAGCATGGATACTACTGCCTAAATACATAAAATATTCACCAATGCAACGTGGAGCAAGAATAACTTCATACTCTCCTGGATTCACATCAATCACTTCATTACAGGCAATTTTGACTTTTTCAGTCAGATTTGAGATGAATTCTGTTTCCTTAAATGATTCAAAACGTTCTCCACCGTATGTTTCCAGAACGGTTACTTCATTTTTTTGATTTACAGCTTTACATTCCAAATAGATTGGAGAGCTGATCTCTCTTTTATTGATTCCGTTACTGTTAACAAAGATCAAAGTCCGATAATTGCAGATGAAAGTTCCATATATTTTAAATTTGTAGGATTCTAATGTTTTGGCAACATTCTTCAAAATCTGTATCTTTCTATCAAGATCAACTTTTTTTATATTATTGGTTTTAATCTTCTCTTCAGATTTAGTCAAATCGTCTTCAAGATCGATAAAATCAGGATCTTCCGGTAATTTATCAATTAGCGCTAAAACACTTTCTATCTTCTCCACTAACATTTCTTTTGTTGGTCCTTTTAAAGAGAAGCTGCATGACTTTTTGCCTTTATAGATCGTTGTATATAGCGAAATTGATGTTTTAGAAATGTTGTAATTGATCTGGCCGTGATAAAATCTTAAAAAATCAGTCTCCCATATTTTGTAACGAAAATTAAGCTTAAGCTGAGGATACATTTCACAAATTTTCACTAAGTCTTTTTGGAATTCCATTTCTCCTCCTTGTTACAATGTAAAACAAAATAAAAATCACATTTTTTTGTAAATAAAAAGATATACTTCTTAAAGAAATTTTTAGCTAAATTGGTTCTTTCCTGGAATGTCAGGAAGAATTTTAGCTTGACTTTATTTCCAACCACAAGATGATTTATTGGAAATTGATAATAATTTAAAATTAAATCTAATGAGATCGGAGGAAACTCTTAATGGAAAGCAAAAACAAATTTATTGAAGATAAAATAAAAGCAAAAGGAGAGATAGAAAGGCTGGATAAAATAGGCTGGGGTCTATTTTTAATTATGCTGGGAGCTCTTTGGTTAGTTCCTGAATCTATGCTGCCGAATGGGATATTTGTCTTCGGAGTAGGCATCATCCTTCTCGGCATGAATTATATAAAATATTCAAAAGGTTACAAAGTTAACAAATTTACCGTTTTTGTAGGAATCGTTGCACTTATAGCTGGTGCTTCAGCTTTGGTGGGACAACCGATTGATATTCTGCCGCTGATTTTGATCCTTTGGGGAATAAGCATTTTATTCGGGTTCGGTAAAAAACGACAAGATGAATTATAGTAAATTATGAGCAAAAAAATATTAGTACCAATTGCTGACGGCAGTGAAGAATTTGAAGCTGTTGGAATTATAGATACATTAAGCAGAGTCGGTGCAGATGTTACTGTTGCATCAGTTGATAAGTTGCTGGTAACCTGTTCTTGCGGTGTAAAGATCATTGCTGACAAACTCATTCGTGAATGTGTTAATGAAGAGTACGACCTCATTGTTCTTCCCGGCGGACTACCAGGAGCTGAACATCTGCGCGATTCGGAAATTCTAACGGATCTTTTAAAAAAACAAGCCTTAGAAGGAAAGCTATATGCTGCTATCTGTGCTTCACCTGTAGTTGTTCTTCAATATCATGGTTTATTGAAGGGTAAAAAAGCTACAGTTAACCCTGCCTTATCAGACAAATTAAAGAATAAAAATAAAGTTAATGAACGAGTTGTTGTTGATAAAAACTGTATTACCAGCAGAGCACGGGGTACGGTTATAGAATTTAGTATCAAGCTCATCGAGCTGTTATACGATAAACAGAAAGCCGACAAGATCAAAACTGACATGCTTTTCAACTAAAACTGAAAACACAAAACTATTGACAGCAGAACCTTAGAAAAAAACATTGCGTTAGTTCAAAAAACTTAAGTTAATTTAAAATTTTAAGTAGGAGATAGATTATGAAAAAAGGAATTCATCCCAAATATGAGAAAGTTACTGTAACATGTTCTTGTGGGAATACATTCGAAACCAGATCAACAGACCCATCTATAAGTAAAGTTGATATCTGTTCAAATTGCCATCCTTTCTATACTGGAAAGCAAAGAACCAGAGCAAAGGAAGGTCGTATTGAAAAATTTAATCAAAGATATAGTCAGAAAGATAAGAAATAAAAATTAGATATTATCGCACCACAACTAAATTTGAGATTGTTGTGGTGTTTTTTTTTAAGGACAACTAAATGGGAAAAAAGCAAATTGAAGTTGGTGGTCAGGCTGTTATAGAAGGTGTGATGATGCGCGGTCCTGATAATTTAGCAACAGCAATCCGCCGAAAAGATAAAACAATAGAAATAAAGAAAACGAAATTTATAAGTAAAACAAAACAAAATAAATTTTTAGGATTTCCCATTATCCGAGGATTTGCATCTCTTATTGAAATGTTGATAATTGGATTACAAACCTTAAATTTTTCTGCTTCAAGAGCAGAATTGGACTGGGAAGAAGAAAATCCTAAGAAAAACAAGAAAAAAAAATCTCAAACACGAGAAAAATTTGAAGAAATTGTAAGTTACATTTTTGCTTTTAGCTTAGCATTTCTTTTGTTTGCTTTTTTACCTTATAAAATCGCTGAATGGATGAATCTTGGAAAAGAAAACGTTTATTTTAATCTTTTTGCTGGTACTATTCGTATTACCTTTTTTGTGCTTTATGTTTGGATAATCGGTAAGATGAAAGATGTAAAACGTCTGTTTGAATATCATGGCGCTGAGCATAAATCAGTCTTTGCATATGAAGCTGACAGTAAACTCGATTCAGACAGTGTACAACGCTTCAAAACATTTCATCCGCGTTGCGGAACAAGTTTTATTTTCTTCGTTCTGTTAATATCGATTCTGATTTTTTCCTTAATTGATACGATGGTTACAAGGTTTATACTTAGCGGAAATGCTCCCAGTATCTTTCTCAGGCTGGGTTATCATTTTCTATTGATCCCTTTCATTTCCGGTATATCTTATGAAGTACTTAAACTTTCCGGCCGAAATAGCGAACATCCTTTAGTGAAATTAATGACAGCACCGGGACTTGCACTCCAACGAATCACAACACAACCACCTGATGATGAGCAAATAGAAGTTGCAGTTATTGCCATGAAATGCGCCTTAAATTTGGATGTTTCTGATTATAAAAACCTTAAATTTATTAAAGCTAAAAAGTAAGGATAAATTATTCCATGCAGATACCCGAAGAAAAAATAGTTTCACTCAGTGAAGAATACCAGGAATTAAAGAAGGATATTTATGATCCTGCTAAAATGTCTGATCAAAGGTATTATAGCAAGATCTCACGAAGGTTTAAAGAACTTCAGGAAGTATTGGATCTCTATAAATCAATCAAGGATTTGGAATCTACAATAAAAGAAAATAATGAAATTATTGATTCCACTCAGGATAAAGAATTGATTGTATTAGCTGAAGAAGAATCTATCGATATTCAAAATAGCTTCGATAAAAAAATTACTGAATTGAGAGAACTTCTTATCCCAAAAGACCCGAATGATGAAAAGGATGCTATTGTTGAGATCAGAGCGGGTACAGGCGGAGATGAGGCAGCCTTATTCGTTGCCGATCTTTTCAGGATGTATAATTATTTTGCTGATAAAAAGAATTGGGAGATGTCCATTCTATCTTCAAATCCTACTGGAGTTGGTGGATTCAAAGAGATCATTTTTTCCTTAGCCGGAGATCAGGTTTACGGAACAATGAGATTCGAAAGTGGTGTACATCGAGTACAAAGAGTTCCGGAAACTGAATCACAGGGTCGAGTACATACCTCAGCGATTTCCGTTGCAGTTCTTCCGGAAGTTGACGAGATAGATATTGAAATTAATCCCGCTGATCTGAAAATAGACGTTTACAGATCTTCCGGACACGGCGGTCAGAGTGTGAATACCACCGACTCTGCTGTACGAATTACACATGAACCAACCGGACTTGTTGTTACTTGTCAAGATGAGAAATCTCAACTAAAAAATAAAAATAAAGCATTTAAAGTTCTCAGATCCCGATTATACGATATGGAGTTAGCAAAGCATGAAGCTGAAATATCTGCTGAACGAAAATCACAAGTAGGATCAGGGGATCGGAGCGCCAAGATCAGAACTTATAATTTTCCGCAATCAAGAGTTACAGACCATAGAATAAATTTGACATCATTTAAATTAAATGATATATTACTCGGTGAATTGGATGAATTTATTAATGCACTTAAATTGGCTTATAGGAATGAAAAAGTAGAAAATTAAGAATGTGGATTATATCGGTTTTAATTATTGCAATATTTTTTATTTTAGCCGGATTCTTCTCCGGGATAGAAACCGGATTAATATCTATTGACCGATTCCGATTAGAGCAGGAAGCAAAAACAGATAAAAGAAAAAATCAAATTTTGAAGTTTCTGGAAAAACCTGATCTTATTTTTGGTACAACTCTATTCGGAACAAATATTTCTATTGTTATAGTTTCGTCACTTTCAATATTTCTGTTTAATACACTTAAGAAAACTTCCGAAGTCCGCTTTTCGGAACATACTGTAACGCTTATCATTGCAGGATTTTTACTAATTTTTGCAGAGATAATACCAAAAGCTCTTTATCGCGATTTTCCGAATAAATTTGTTTCCAGAAGCTTTCCATTACTCAAATTCTTCAGTCTTCTATTCACACCTTTTATTAAATTTTCCGCCTTGATCAATAATCTGGGAGTTAAAATATTTAATCTTCCTGATCAGGCGAACTATAATTTCATCACACGTGAAGAACTTTCTTTTATGCTGTCAGCTGCAAAAGATGATGGAATGCTGCATGAAGATCAGATGGATATGTTGGAAGAAGCTCTTGAGTTCTCTGAACTCGATGCTGAAAATGTTATGGTACATCGAACAGATATCGTAGCTTTCTCTTTGGATACTTCTATTCCGGAAGTTATTGCTGTGGCCAAGGAAAAAGGTTTTACAAGATTTCCCGTGTTTGAGAACGATCTGGATAATATTAAAGGGATCCTCATAATATATGATCTTTTACAGCAAAAGGACATTTCTGAACTTTCCGTTGCCGATTTCTTACGGGATGCCTTCTTCGCTCCAGAAACTATGGATGTTAACAAATTACTTCCTGAAATGCAAAAAGAGAAAGTCAGCATGGCAATAATAGTAGATTCTTATGGTGGAACTTCCGGAGTGATTACTATTGAAGATATATTGGAAGAAATTGTTGGTGAGATTGAAGATGAATATGATACCACAACAAAAGAAATTAACAAAATTTCGGAAGGATTGTTCCGAGTACAAAGTTATGCTGAAATTGATTTCTTAAATGACGAATATGAAATGAATTTACCTGTTGGAGATTATGAAACAATAGCAGGAATGATCATTAATAATTTGGAAAAAATACCAAAAGTTAATACTGAACTGAAAATTGGAAGTTGGGATATTAAGATCATTCAAGCTACCGATAACAGGATAATCTCAGTAGAAATGAAAAGGCGTGTTAAAACTGATAGCAGAGAAAAGACTGAAATCAAATAGTTGAAAATACGATTATTATTACATATCATCTTTCCTTTCCATAATGTAGCAAACCCAAACTTTTTTTTAAAAATATTTGACTTTAATGTGACTTGTTTATAGCAGTCACAAGTAATTTGGTTCTGATTATTAATTTTAGAATTGGAGAAATGGTATGGAAAAAATTCTTATAATATCGGATTTGATCAATCAAGATTTTATCATTGATATCAAAAGCAATAATAAAGAAGACGCTCTCAATGAGCTTCTCGATGTGATGTGTACAAACCAGAAAATAACTGATCCAAAAATATTCCGGAAAGAAATATGTAAGCGGGAAAACTCATGAGCACAGGTATTGGTTACGAGAAGCCATTCCTCACACTAGGCACATGACAGTAAAGGATTTTGTGATTGCTCTCGGCAGGAAAAAAGTGGGGCTTGAATATGCATCTATTGATGACAAAAAAGTGAAATTGATTTTATGTTGGAAGAACTCAAGAATAGTAGTATTGTCTTCATAGGAAATGAAATCGGCCGGATAGTGCTAATACCGGTAGAAAATCAGTATTGACGATAAATGTTATAATTCTCATATTGGGAAAACATTATGAGATATTATTAAAATAAGTCGGGGATTCGAAAACAAAATAATGAATTTATTAAAAAAATAAATCGGAGGACTTTGATGAGAATCATTGAATGTGTACCAAATTTCAGTCAAGGCCGTGATCAAAAAGTTCTGGATGAAATTTCCCAAACGATCAGGGCTGTAAAAGGAGTAACTTTATTGGATATAGATCCCGGTGCTGACACTAACAGAACTGTTGTTACAATAGTTGGAGAGCCTGAACCTGTGATGGAAGCCGCTTTTCAAGCTATTAAAAAAGCATCTGAATTGATCGATATGAGTAAACATCACGGAGCTCACCCTCGCATGGGTGCAACTGATGTTTGCCCCTTTGTTCCGGTGAGTAATGTGACAATGTCAGAATGTGTTGAATTTGCAAAAAAGGTCGGAAAACGAGTCGGTGATGAACTCGGTATTCCTGTTTATTTGTATGAATATGCTGCCAGTAAACCGGAATGGAAAAACCTTGCCAACGTACGTAAAGGAGAATATGAAGCACTCCCGAAAAAGATGAAAGACCCTGATTGGAAGCCGGATTACGGTCCTCATGAGTTTAATGCAAAATCAGGTGCAACCGCAATTTCTGCCAGGGAATTTTTGATTGCTTATAACATCAATTTAAACACGAGAGATAAAAAGAAAGCTCATGACCTTGCCCTTACAATTCGTGAAAAAGGTCGCTGGCTAAGAAATGATGACAATAAAATTGTGAAAGATGAGAATGGGAAAAAAATTCGTCAGAATGGATTATTCAAAAATTGTAAGGCTATCGGTTGGTATATTGATGAATACAAACGTGCACAAATAAGTATGAATTTAACAAATTACAATGTATCACCACCACACCAAGTTCTGGATAAAGTCAGAGAACTTGCCTGGGAAAAAGGAATTCAGGTTACAGGAAGTGAATTAGTCGGTCTGCTGCCTAAGGATGCTATTCTTAATGCAGGTAAATATTATTTGGAAAAATTGGGTGAGAGTGCCGGAATACCAGAAAAAATTATTATTGAAACTGCTGTTCAATCAATGGGATTGGATGAATTATCTCCCTTTGTACTCAAAGAAAAGATCATTGAATATGCCATAGAATCAGAAGACAAATTAGTTAATCTGACATTGGGAGAATTTTGTGATGAGCTTTCTACTGATTCCCCAGCACCAGGCGGAGGAAGTGTAGCGGCACTTTGCTCTGCAATATCCGGCTCACTTACTGCTATGGTCTCAAATTTAACATTTGGTAAAAAAGGGTATAAAAAGGTATGGGCAGAAACAGCAGAACTAGCAAAATTGGGACAGAATATTAAGGAACGTTCTCTGGCAGCAATAGACAATGATACATTAGCTTTTTATGAAATGATGGATGCAGCCAGACTACCTAAAAAAACAGAAGAAGATAAAAAAATTAGAGAACAAGCTATTCAGGAAGCTACAAAAAAAGCTATTTTAGTGCCGTTTGAAACTATAGAAATTGCTTCTGAAGCAGTTGAACTTGCTGAGAAAATTTCTAAGATCGGAAATAAAAGTGCTTTATCGGATGCTGGAGTTGCGGCAATAACCGCAAACGCAGCCGCCAAGGGCGCTTATCTAAATGTTAAAATAAATATGAGCGCTATTAAAGATGAGAAATTCAAATCTGAAATTAGCAATGGTTCTGACGCACTGATCAACAAGATAGATGAGCTAGCCCTAAAAATAGAAAAGCAAATCAAAGAAAATATTTAAGGATATTTAATATTATTTTAAGTTTAGAATATTGATTGTCTGGAAATGGAGGAGTTCCCTTTGCTTGATAAAATTAACTCCCTTATTGGATCTGAATATAAAATGCATCCTAAGTCACAGTTAGTAGATTATTATAAATTATTTTTTCAGGGAACCTTTGGCCCCGGCCATATTATTAAAAACCTTTCTTCTGCTAAAGAATTTTTATTGAATGAATTGAAAAATGCGTCAACATTCGAAGCAGAAGAATCTCAGAATATCAGTTTCATTAATAAATTTTATCGGGTCAATATCAATGTGATAAATAAGGGATTGTTAACTTTTGAAGATTTTTTTACTGCTTTTATTAACAGTGCTGAATTGGCAAATGAGCCTACTTACGAGAAATGGATAGAATATTGGAATCTCATTGAAAAACAAATTAGCAAAACGGATTTGCCCATGACGAATTTAGATGTGCAATCCGCTGCTTTGTGGAAGCTGATTAAAATGAAACAAAATTTAAGTCATAGTGATATTTACAGAAAAGAATATGATCCTCATTATCGGTTAATACAAGTTGAGATCTATGACAAAATTAAATTGCAGCCATGAATGATCAAAGATGTGATTAAAAAAATAGCTAACGTCTAATCTAGAGGAGAATATGTTTGAATATCAACAGCATGGTAAATTTTTTGCACAAATTGCCGGGTCAATGGAGGATATAGGTGCGTTAGAATTAAAAGAGTTTGGTGCTAAACAGGTGAATCCTGTTTATCGAGGCATCCATTTTAAAACTGATCTCGCTCACCTTTATCGTATTAATTATCAAAGTAAATTCAGCAGTAGAATTTTAGCCCCTTTGATCACTTTTGATTGTCATAGCACCAAATATCTTTATAATACTGCCATTAAGATGGCTTGGGATGAAATTTTGACAATTGATAAAACTTTTGCTATTTATTCAAATGTTTCCAACAGTAAAATAACCCATTCCCAATATGCAACTCTTGTCTTAAAAGACTCAATTATTGACTTCTTCAGAGAAAAATACTCACAGCGACCCAGCATAGACACAGACTCTCCGGATGTAGTTTTCAATCTTTTTATCGATAAAAATCGTGCTACTATCAGCCTTGATACTTCCGGTAAACCATTACACAAACGCGGTTATAGAAATAGTAAGGGCTCTGCTCCAATGCAGGAGACTTTAGCTGCAGCTATTGTGGAACTTTCCGGTTGGAAAGGTGATAAAAAGCTCTATGATCCAATGTGTGGAAGTGGAACTCTGCTTTGTGAAGCTGCTCTAAAATATTGCAGAGTACCTTCCGGTTTTAAAAGGGGATTTTGGGGATTTGAAAATTTACCGGATTTTAATAGAGAAGACTGGTATAAAATAAAAGAGAACAGTAAAAAAAATATCAGGGAACTGCCATCCGATTTGATCTTCGGTAGTGACATAAGTTATCATGCTATTGAGGATTCAAAATTAAATTGTGCATCACTCCCATTTGCCAAAAATATTGATCTGAAACAAGTTGATTTACGTTATTTACCTGAAATAAAAAACTCCATTGTAATTTCTAATCCGCCTTACGGTATGAGATTAGGTTCAAAGGCGACAACTTCAGCGCTTTATAAAAATCTTGGAGATTTCCTGAAGCAAAAATGTAAAGGAAGTACCGCCTATATTTACGTCGGCGATCGGGACCTGATACCGGATATCGGTCTTAAACCGGCATTTAAAAGACCTTTAAAAAATGGAAATATTGATGGTAGATTACTGAAAATTGAGATCTACTGAAGTATCAATAAATGCAAATTCCTTGACGTAAATTATTTTCAACAAATTTTCATTAAAGATTTTTTTTGGAGGTATTATGCAAAATAAAAGACTTTTTTTTCTTATTATATTCTTGCTGCTGATCGTATTTTGTAATACACAGGAAATCCAATTTAACAAAGTAGATCAGAATACAAAATTAAATGAAGGTCCTTATGTTTTCTGGGGTGATGGGGATGCAACGATCAAGTATATTTTAAATGATAATGTTGTAACTCAGGATATTGCTGTCAGTGGAGAAGGAATATTTTCTTTTAAATTAGAAGGATTGGAGGGTAATTTTGAAATCGCTTCATTTCAACCAGAAATCTATCCCAGCTCGTTTTCAGATATTTCTAAATTCTTTGTTATCAGTGATATTCACGGTCAATTTGACAGAATGGTAGAACTGTTAAAAAATAACAGAATAATTGATGCAAACTTAGATTGGGCTTGGGGTAACGGTCATTTGATTATTTTAGGAGACGTTTTTGATCGAGGTGATAAGGTTACTGAATGCCTTTGGTTAATTCATAAATTAGAAATGCAGGCTAATGACTGGAGTGGAAAGGTTCATTATCTACTTGGGAATCATGAAATTATGGTTTTGCAAAATGAACTGCAATACGTGAATGAAAAATATAAGAAAACTGCTGAATTGATGAATATGAGCCTTGGTGAGATCTATTCTCCCAATTCTGAATTCGGACGCTGGCTGAGAACAAAACACACAATAATTAAATTGAACGATGTTCTTTTTGTTCATGCTGGAATTCATCCTAAATTATCTTATTACAACTATAATTATCAAGCTGTAAATAATAGCATTCGCAATAATATAGATTCAACAAAAGACAAAATAAAGTATAATGAATTACTTAATTTCCTGTTCGGAAATGACGGACCTCTATGGTATAGAGGTTATTTTATGGATACTAAGACATCGCATCAGATCAAACAAGATGAATTGCTGCATTTACTCGGTGAAATGGGAGTGAATAAAATTGTAGTCGGTCACACAATTCAAGATTTTATTAATCCGTTTTTCAAAGATAACGTAATCCCGGTTGACACTAACATTCAAACAGGTAATAAAGGAGAAGCACTACTCTATGAAAATGGAATCTATTATAGAGTTAAAGCGAATACCGATAGAGAGCAGTTAATTTTCAAATAAATAAGGAGGGGGACCGATGAAGATGAAGACAACCATATTTTCAGTACTTTTTACTGTTTTAATTTTTTCTGGTTGTGACAACATTAAGAAAGCTAAGAATGCCGTTAATGCAGTTAAACAGGCGGCAGAGATCGCAGAAGATAATGTGAATACTTTCAAAGAACTGGGAGAAGATGAACTTAAGAATGTAAAATTAAATGAAAAAGAAGTAAGCACTTTTTTCAAAAATGTAAAAAACTTACAGGAAAAATATCCCGACATTCATTTCCATATTGCCCAAGTTGCTGCTGTAGAGGCACTAGCAGCCGGAGAAAACCTGAAAGACATCGTTACAAAGGAGATGGATATTTCTTATAAGGATTATACTAAGCTATCATCCGTGATATCATATGTAGAAGCTGCTGGAGCAGGGCTTAAGATAACAAAATCGATGCATGAAGAAATGCTGAAAGGGAAAAAAAAACTGGAAACTCAATTAAATGAAGCATTGCCTGAAGAAAAGAAAATAGAGATTGAAAATGCACTTAATAAAACCATAGAAGATATTGAAGATTTCGAAAAAGAAATGAAAGCAGACACTATTGCGAATATCAGAAACAATTATGAGTTGATTTCAAAGGTGAAGAAAGATCTGGATATTTAAAGAATATAAAATCTTGAACAGGGTGGGTTTTATATCCACCCTTTTTTACTGTTTTTGTAAAATTTACAAAAATTATTTAATAACGAGTTGCGTATCAGTCAACAGAATTAAATGTTGCTGAGAATATAATAAATTATAAATTGTAGAAAAGCAAGGAAGTAAAATGAAACACTTATTTGGTCCTGTACCCTCCAGGCGTTTGGGGATGTCACTAGGTGTGGATTTAGTTCCGCACAAAGTTTGTAGTTTTAATTGTATCTATTGTGAAGTTGGAAGAACTACAAAGAGAACTATCGAAAGAAAAGAATATATACCAATTAATGAAGTGATCACAGAGCTGGCGTCTTATCTTGATCAAAAGCCTAAACTTGATTATATTACATTTTCCGGTGCCGGAGAGCCCACTTTAAACAGCAGTATCGGTAAAGTTGTCTCTTTTATAAAAGAAAATTACACCCAGTATAAATTAGCTTTGATAACAAATTCCTCACTTTTATGGCGGAAAGAAGTCCGAAAAGAAATCCGGCAGTTAGATCTGATCCTGCCCTCTTTGGATGCTGTAAGTGAAGATGTATTCCAAAAGGTCAATAACCCGGCTCAGGGACTTTCGGCTGAACTCATTGTGGAAGGATTAGTAAAATTTAACCATGAATTTGACGGTGAAATGTGGTTAGAAATCTTTATAGTACCTAATATCAATGATACAAAACTTGAATTAGAGTTAATAAAAAAAACAATTATAGAGATCAATCCGGCTAAAATTCAATTAAACACTTTGGATAGACCTGGAAGTGAGAATTGGGTAAAGCCTGAATCCAAAAAAAGTATGAAAGATATTGTAAAATTGTTACAACCCTTAAAAGTAGAGATTATTGCTAAATTCACAACACAAGGGTATTCTTCGAATTTTAAGACAAACATTACTGATCAAATCCTATCTACAATTCGCAGAAGACCTTGCACCTCGGCAGATCTCGCAGAAGTGCTTAGTTTATCTGAAGCAGAAATAAAGCTATATTTAAAAACACTAATAATAGAAAAGAAAATCTCCAGTGAAAATCACAAACGAGGAACATTTTACTGGACCAGGTAAAATTTATACGGGAACTTTCAGCCCAGAATTAATATGGACCAAATGAAAAAAACTTGCTGTTCTTAACTGAATTCTCAATAATCTTATATGGAGGTTGAGATGGAAAGAGTATTAGTAGCAATTGATCTAAGTGATGAATCCGAGATCGTACTGAAGTATGCGAGTCGTTTCGCTTCGCAATTTAAAGCCCAACTTTGCGTCGTTCACTGCGAATCCATCGAACAATACATGGCTGTAGCAGAAGATGACACAATGGGCGAATTCAACGGTGTTATGCTTCCCGAAGTAATTAGAAATAGGAAGAAAGCCTTAAAAAACCGACTTAACCAGATCAAACTAAATCTTCAGAAAAAAAACTTGAAAGTAAAATCGGTACTGCTGGAAGGACCAACAGTTGATAACATCTTAGAAGAAGCAAAGGCATTCAAAGCAGATTTGATTATTGTTGGCTCTCATAAACATGGCAAATTTTACCATCTATTATTCGGTAGTACTCACGATGCGATCATTAAGCATTCCAACTTTCCGGTACTTGTGGTGCCGCCTGATTTAAATGTTAATTAAATTCAGATGAAAGAAGAAAAAACTTCAGAATATATGGCTGATCAATATCTGCCAGAGATCAATGAAGGTGAAAAGATGTACAAGTTTTACATTTTTCGTCCTCACGCACGCAAATCAGAAAATTTTGAATACCGGATCGTGACCAAAGAAATGCTTGATGGCAAGTTGGAATTGATCAGCTATAACTTCGAAGTAATCAATGATGTTCCTCATAAGTATTCTATCACCCGTGCAAAAGAAATCACTAAGAATAAGATGAATGAAATTGTGGAAAAGGTGATGAAGATGACAGAATCTGCTATAAATGAACTCGAAGAGATCGATCTTTCAGTTTTCGACACTATCGAAGAACAGAGAAAATTTTTGGAAAAACGAGATAAGGAAAATAAGGAATATTTCATCTAATATTGCAGCATTTGTTGAATGTGTTTCAATATTAATGCTTAAATTTATATATTTTTTGAACGTGGGTAGTTGTGAATGTTAAAAAGAAAGTTGATTAAGCTCATTTAATCAAGATATTAGGTAATTTTGATGGATATATTATTAGAAATTTTTGGACACGCTGTAATGATCACAGGTTTTGTGTTTGTGATGATGCTGGTGATCGAATATGTGAATGTTCAAACACAGGGAAGCTGGCAAATTTTCCTGCAGAAAAAGAGATGGATGCAATACGTTTTCGCCGCTTTTCTGGGTATAATTCCCGGCTGTCTGGGAGCATTCACTGTCGTGGCACTATATTCCCACAATATTCTTAGCTTCGGTGCTCTTGTAGCTGCCATGATTGCTACTAGCGGAGATGAAGCTTTTGTAATGTTGGCTATGTTTCCCGATAAAGCTTTACTGTTGTTTGTTATAACGTTTTTAGTTGGAATTAGTGCCGGATTTATCTCTGATGCCGTTTTCCCTAATTTGAATTTTATTGCTAAATTAAAACATCGGAAATTACCGTTGCATAATGAAAAAAGATGCGATTGTTTTGCAGTACCGGCAATTTTCAAACAGTTGCAGCATCTGACCATGCAGCGCGGCTTGCTCATTATCATCGTAATGATGCTGATCGGAGGAATCGGTTTCGGTGCAATTGCTCCCGATGCCCAAGGTTGGGTCAGGGCAACCTTACTGATATCTTCCATGATCGCACTCTTCATTTTGTTTACTGTACCTGATCATTTCCTAGAAGAACACTTATGGAATCATATTGTCAAAGTTCATATTCCCAAAATTTTCCTCTGGACTTTCGGCTCTCTGCTGGTTATCCATTTTCTAATAGCAAGTTTGGATATAAAAGCTTGGGTCCAAGCTAATCACCTTGTTGTTTTGCTTGTTGCTTGTATCATAGGACTCATTCCGGATTCAGGTCCGCACTTAATTTTCGTTACACTTTTCGCTGCCGGTTCTATCCCGTTCAGCATTCTGCTCGCCAGCTCGATCGTACAAGATGGACATGGGATGCTCCCGCTCCTGGCAGAAACAAAACGGGGATTTATTATGGTAAAATCGATCAATCTGATCGTAGGAGTTTTTTTGGGTTTGTTGGGCTTGTGGATAGGATTCTAATATTCTTTATCTTGACATCTGCAACTCATACAAATTTTCTAAGTTTTAAACTTAAGGAAAAATTATGGGAAAAAATACAGTAATAATCACCGCTGGTGGTAGCAGTACTAGAATAAATCATAAGAAGAAAAAACAATTCATTGAGATAAGAAATCGTCCCTTGTTATTTTGGACTATAGACAAATTTGCAGATCATAAAAATATCGATAATATCATCATAACATTACCAGAATCTGAGATTGAATCCTATAAAACGAACATTGAGAAGGAATTCCCGCAAATCCCCATCCAAATTATCAAGGGTGGCAAAAATCGTCAGGAATCTGTTTATCAAGCACTCTCCAACTGCGATACTGATACTGATTTTGTATTTATCCACGATGGAGTACGCCCTTTTGTAAGTAATGAAGAAATTGAGAAACTCTATCAAAAAGCTCTTTTGGTTGATGCTGTAATTCCGGCTTTCAAAGTAAAAAATACTATCAAACAAATAGATCGTGAAAAAGTGATAAAAACACTTTCCCGCCCTCATCTAGTAGCAGCTCTCACTCCCCAGGTTTTTCGGTATTCTATAATTTGGGAGTGTCATCAAAAAGCAAAACAGCAGGATGTTATCTGCACAGATGATGCTGCTCTGATGGAGCATTGTGGTTTACCGGTATATTGGATGGAATGTTCAGCAAATAATTTCAAGATCACTGAGCCGTTTGACCTGAAAATTGCAGAAATTCTATTAAACTCTCAATTGGAGAAAAAAATATGAATCTTAGGAAATTGGATAAATTTGAAATTACAGTAACGATACCTGTCTTTGGTCTCGGTTGCGGTGTATTGGGATTAAGTATGACTAAGATGACCTTGAGGCTGGGGGAGTATGCTTCCACTTTATTGAAATCGCTCGAATACCGCGGATATGACTCAACGGGAGCTGTATTCCAAAAAGATGATCAGGAAGTCTCAATTCTTAAAGACGTCGGTGCTCCCAGTACTCTTGTGAAAACATTAGGTATTGAAAATGAGAGTGGAAAACTATTTTGCGGTCAAGTACGCTGGGCAACTTTTGGAAGTGTGACCAAGCAAAATGCTCAACCGCATATTGTAAAATGCAAAACTTTGATTTATGGTGCACACAACGGAAATATTACCAATACCAGAGAGTTAAAAACCTTTTTACTTTCCGAAGGGCACAATGTTATTTCAGATAATGATGGAGAAATGCTTGTCCACATCATAGAGCATTATTTTGAAAATGAGTTAATTAAAGTGGAAAGACCTGAGAGACAAAATAATATCGTAAGACAGAAGTGCATGAGAAAAGCTATAACTCAAGGTGCACAGAAAATGGTTGGCTCTTATGCAGCAGTCATAGTTGATCCGATTTCAGAGACCAGTTGGGCGATTAAAGCCGGCAGCAGTCTTTATTTCGGTATTGGAGATATGGGTAATAACAAGTTTGGATTAGCTTCTTCCGATCTTACAGCAGTACTCAAATTCACAAAAATGCTGATAAATTTACGGGAAAACGAATTTGTAGAATTTCAGAATGGCAAATATAATATTTATGCCTTTAAAAATCTTAGAGTAAAACGAGCCGGCCAAAGTGATTTGAATTACCGACCCGGAGATAAGATCATAAAAACTGCTGTCCGCTCAAAATTAAGAGCTGAAGACACAGAACTCATTGCGCCCTTCAAGTATTTTATGGAACAGGAAATATTTGCTGAAATAGAATCTTCCGGAAAGCTTGTAAAGCTTTTCAAAGGCGGCTCCAACACCGGTAGACGAATGCGGGAACTATTGATAAAAGAAAATATATTTGAGGAAAAAAGAAAATTACGCGAAGAAATTTTAGCGGCAAGCCAATATAAAAAACAACAAAAATTATTTTCAGACTTCTCAAAATCTAAAATTGCCGACGATTTTTATAATAAAGTCAGAACTAATTATTCTGCTATTTATAACGAATTGGTTAAGAAAAATTTTCATAAGAAATATTTTTTCTCAAGCGATATGAATCTTTTTTTAGAATTGATGAATTCAGGATTTGATAAAAAAAGACTGCTTCTGGCTAAAGCACTTGATTCAATAACAGAATTAGAGGATATTGGAAATTTTAATGAAAGTGTGAAAAACTTTCTCTCAATTGTGCAGAACACTTGTAATAATGACAGGAATATTTATACAATTGCCTGCGGAACTTCTTATCATGCAACTTTAGTTGCTTCACTATTTTTCAATGAAATCGCAAACATTGAGGTTATTCCTATTTTACCGGGAAATTTCCGGGGTCAATATTCTAAAAGCCTTAAGGATAATGATGTAATAATTGGTGTTTCACAAAGTGGCGAAACGAAAGATTTGATTGATATATTCAATGATATTGAAGCATCAGAGTTAGATATTAAAAAAATTGTCCTTGTTAATAACATGAATTCAACTCTGGGGCAGGAAAAAAGTGATGTATCTATCCCAATTTCATGTGGACCAGAAATCGCAGTTCCTGCTACAAAAAGTTTTATAAATCAAATAACATTATTTTACTATTTATCGATAAAAGTTGCTGAAATGAAGTTGAATAATATTCAGGAAAAAAAGACTAATAGTTATCGTAAGTTTAAAAAGATAGTTGATTTTCGGAAAAATTCTCTGGAAGATATACCTCATTTGATCCAGGAAACGATCTCTACCACTAAAGAGCAAATTGAGTTTGTAGCCAGAAAGATATACATGGAACCATCAATGCATATTCTTGCGACAAAGATAACCGGAGTTGCTAAAGAAGGAGCTTTGAAAATCAGGGAAACTGTTTTGAATCATACAGAAGGCGGAGAGGCCTCAGAATTCAAGCACGGACCAAATACGATTTTAGGTAAGAATACAGTGTTTGGTATAAAAAACATCAAAGCAATAGTTAAACATTATAATAATGTAATAAAAGAGATGGAAGATATGGCAGATCAAAGAAAAATATCTCATCAAGAACAAAGAAAGATATCCTTAGCGATCAGTAATTTTATTTTTTCACGATCTTATCCATTTAATCTTTCTCAAAAGGCTTTAACCCTGTTCAAGGATATTGTTAAAGAGTTTGATCTTTTTGAACGCGCCTATAGAAATTATCCTTTGATCTATGTAACTGGTCCGGATGAAAGAGATGTAAACTTAACGATATCACAGATCAATACCCACAAAATTCGCGGTGGTGATACATTCATCATTGCTGAAGAAAATGACAAACTATTTGATAACGCCTGCACTAATCCTCATGATAAAGGCTATTATGGTTGGGGATATATTACTTTACCAAAAACAGGTGACTCATTGATGACCGCGTTTTCTTCGACAATTGTGCTTCAACTGCTAGCACTAAATATGAGTGTAATGAAAATGGATTATCTAAGCAGATTAGGTATAAGTGATCATGGAGTTCATCCTGATGTTCCCAAAAATGTCTCTAAATCGATCACGGTTGATTAAATTGATAAATTAATAATGGAGAACTAACGATGCGTATTGGTCATGGATATGATGTTCATCAATTGGTGAAAGGCAGAAAACTTTTTTTGGGTGGCATTGATATAAAATTTAACAAAGGACTTCTAGGTCATTCAGATGCAGACGTTTTAATCCATGCAGTCATAGACTCAGTTTTAGGAGCACTTGCCAAAGGAGATATTGGACAGCATTTCCCGGATACTGATGATAAATTCAAGAATATCAGCAGTAGAATATTATTGCAAAAAGTATTTAGAATGATGCAAACAGCAGATTTTCAGATTGGGAACGTAGATGTAACCGTATGTTGCCAAGAACCTAAATTACAATCTTATATCATGCGAATGCGCAGAAATTTAGCTTCTGATCTCAAAACTGATATTGCAAATATCTCAATTAAAGCAACAACTGAGGAAGAGTTGGGAGTTACTGGAGAAGGAAAAGGAATTAGTGCTACTTCAGTTGTTCTGCTAAAAAAAACATGAAAAAACCTGAACTTCTTTTACCCGTAGGTAATATGGAAGCTTTTTATGCAGCGCTTGATGGTGGAGCAGATGCTGTTTATTTAGGACTTAGAAAATTTAACGCCAGAAACCGAGCTAAAAATTTTACCTTATCGCAGCTGCAATCAATTCTGACAGAATCAACTAAAAAAGATATTAAGGTGTATCTGACATTGAATACTTTGATAAAAAATGATGAACTCTCTGATCTCCTTAATATCCTATATCAAGTGTCACAATCGACCCTTGCATCGATTATTATTCAGGATTGGGGTGTATATTATCTTGCTAAAAAACATTTCCCCGATATCTCATTGCATGCAAGCACTCAAATGGGTTTTCACAACTCTACTGGAACAGAATATGCAGCATTAAAAAAAATTGACCGAGTTATATTAGCTCGGGAACTTACCTTCGAAGAACTTTCAGTTATAAGCAGAAAAAGCCTTGTTGAGTTAGAAGTATTTACTCATGGAGCCTTGTGTTATTCAATCTCCGGATTATGTCTTTTTAGTAGTTTTCTGGGTGGGATGAGTGCAAATAGAGGTCAATGTAGACAACCTTGTAGAAGGATATTTGAGTCTAATGAAAGAAAAAATTATTTCTTCAGCTTAAAAGATCAGCAGCAGCTTGAATTAGTTCCTGAACTTATGAAACTAAATATCACGTCCCTTAAAATAGAGGGCAGGATGAAATCAGCTGAATATGTCAATAGAGTTGCCAAAGCTTATCGTTCTGTTATTGATAATCCGAACAATATAGAAAAAGCAAAACAATTATTACATTATGATCTGGGGCGGGAGAAAACTCAATATTTTTTAGGAGGAAGTGTATCTAAATCGCTTACAGAGAATTCTTTCACTGGTATTGAGATAGGTGAGGTTACAGAGATCGGAGAATCCAAATTATCATTTTCGACCAATGAAGATCTCAAGTCAAATTATAGAATCCGGATCCAACCTCAAAACGGAATGAACAGCAAAGCCATTAAGTTAAAAAGTTCTTCAGAATTCACTAGTGTAAAAAGCGGCGAAATTGCCATTATTAGTAGTCCCAACGAAGAATTTCAAAAAGAAGATAAAGTATTTCTAATCGGAGCACCAGAAAAAAAATTCCGTGCAAAATTCAAATATGACGGTAAAATGTTAAAAGAATCTCTGGCTAGCACCAAGAAACAGAATATTCTCAATAAAGTCGGGTCCGCCAAGCAATTAAAGATCACGGAATTATTCTTCCGTATCAACTCGTTACTCTGGATCCGAAAACTCTATCTTGATAAATTTGATTACTTGATTTTAAGATTAACTAAGGAAGAGTGGCAAAAAATGAACTTAGATATACCTTTCATGAAAAAAAATATACATAAATTCATTGTAGAACTTCCCAAATTCATTCCGGAAAAGGATTTAACGTTTTATCGTACACTCTGCCAGAATTTTTCCAGGAAGGGTATAACTCATTTTATGATCAGTCATCTTTCACAAAAGCTGCTCTTACCACGAAACACAACCTTTTCCGCGAATGAAAATGTATATTTATTAAACGATGCCGCCATTCAAATGATAAAAGAAGAAGACGCTAAATTGTATATTTACGCCTATGAATATGATCTTGCCAATCTTCAAGCCGGCAAAGACAGAAAAGGTATTGTACCGCTTTATTTTTATCCTGAACTATTTTACTCCAGAATGCCTGTAAAGTTAACAGATAATGGATCTTCTGATATTGTCAGATTCAAAGATGATGATAATGAATATATCAAAACTATCAGAGATGGTATTACTGTAATTGTACCACAAATCCCTGTCTCGCTTTTTCAATACAAGGATGATATTCATAAACAAGGATTTCGACGTTTCTTAATTGATCTTTCTTATGAAAAACCTTCTCAAAATACGTTCAACAGGTTACAGAAAAGGTATAAATACTCAGAAGCAGAGCAGCCCGGATTTGGATTTAATTTTAAGTTAGGACTTAGTTAATAAAAAAAAGCTCGATCAAAAGATCGAGCTTTTAGTTTTTTTGATTTTTTTAGAATTAAGCTCTTGTTACGTTTATAGCTCTTGGGCCTTTGTCACTTTCTTCAACTTCAAAAGTCACATTTTCGCCCTCATTAAGAGTTTTAAAACCTTCAGCGTTAATGTTAGAATGATGTACAAAATAATCGTTACCATCTTCACATGATATGAAACCAAAACCTTTTTTCTCGTTAAACCATTTTACTGTACCGTTTTTCATTTTCTTTCTCCTACTAATTTTACGGGTTTTACCCTTTGTGAATACATTTTAATATCTTAAACTAATTCCACAAAAATAATTGGGATATAATTTTCAATTATCAAAATGCTTACATCACTGCGTCACAAATAATCATCGCTAATTACTTGTCAACATCAATTTATTTTTATACTTGAATATAAGTAATTCTTCTTATTAAGATCAAACAATTTTAACTTAATTTCTTCTTTATCAATTCTTTAAGTAAATCTTCTGCCGGAATAAAAGGTAAGGTTATATGGTCAGTGTTTTGAAATTCCATATTATGTTCTATCACTGTTTCTATGGAATTTTCATTTCTGGCCCAAGCTCTTCTGGCAACTCCACACATTACATCCCAGGGAATTGCTTGTTTAAGAATATTATCGACTCTTTCACTACCGTCTAAAACCATTCCAAATCCGCTATTAGATACCTTCCCAATACCTACACCGCCCCCATTATGCAAAGTAACCATGCTCATGCCGCGCGCTGCATTTCCGGCATAACATTCGGTACTCATCTCAGCCATTATATTGGAACCATCTAATATATTGGAAGTCTCTCGGTAAGGGGAATCGGTTCCGCCTGTATCATGGTGATCTCTGCCCAGCATGATCGGTCCGACAATATTATCGCGAACCATTTGATTGAATTTTAAGGCTATTGCTAATCTGCCAGGTGCATCCTGATACAATATTCTGGCTTGAGTTCCAACAACCAGTTTATTTTTCATAGCATCTCGCACCCATACGTAATTATCCGTATCCTGATAACGAAGTTCCTTCCTAATATTTTTAATGATTTCGGCTGCTGAATTGTCAGTTTTAACCAGATCGCTTTCTTTCCCGGATAAGCATACCCAGCGGAAAGGGCCATAGCCAAAATCGAATAATTCCGGACCTAATATATCTTCAACATAACTCGGGAAAATAAAGCCTTCATAGGTGTTTTCCCCATTTTTAGCGACCTCTTTTACACCTGTGTCATAAACTGCTTTTAAAAAGCTATTGCCATAATCAAAAAAGTAAGTTCCTTGCTGAGTAAGTTGCTTAACATAGTGATAATGTTTAGTAAGGGAATTATTTACAAGTTTAACGAATTCTTTTCTGTTCTCGGACAGCATTTTTGTTCGCTCTTTAAAAGTAAGACCTTGAGGGCAATAGCCTCCTTCGTAGGCGGCGTGACAAGAAGTTTGGTCGGAGAGAAGATCTATTCGTATTTTGTTTTTAACTGCAAATTCTAAAAGATCTACAATGTTACCATGATAAGCAATTGAAATACTTCCTTTATTTACTAAATATTGTTTTGCTAAATTGAAAGCTCTTTCCGGAGATTTTACGACTTCTCCAACCCAGCCCTGCTCATGACGCGTTTTAATCCGAGAAATATCAACTTCTGCGAAAATCCCAACTCCCTGAGCTATTTCAACAGCCTTGGGCTGAGCACCACTCATGCCGCCTAATCCGGATGAAACAAATAATTTCCCCGCTAAATTCCCTGTCTCCGAAACACCAAGCTTTAATCTCCCAGCGATAAGAATAGTATTATAGGTGCCATGAACGATACCTTGAGGGCCAATGTACATCCAGCCGCCGGCAGTCATCTGACCATAATTTGCAACACCGAGAGCATTAGCTCTGTTAAAGTCTTCCTGATTATCAAATTCTCCTATCATCAAGCCATTTGTATTAATCACTCGGGGAGCTTGGGGAGATGATTTAAAAAGTCCCAAAGGATGCCCACTCATCACTACTAAAGTATTTTCCTGAGTAAGATTTTCCAAATATTTTTTGATCAACAGATATTGCATCCAATTCTGGCACACCGATCCAGTTTCACCATAGGTAACCAATTCATAAGGATATAAGGCTGTAGCAAAATCGAGATTGTTGTCGATCATTACCTGAAAAGCCTTTCCTTCAAGACATTTGCCTTTGTATTCATTAACAGGTTTTCCCCAGAGATTACCAGCTGGCCTGAAACGATAACCATAAATGTGACCATGTTCTATGAGTTCATCCAAAAATTCCGCTGCTAGTTTATCATGTAATTGTTCAGGGATATATCTCAGAGCATTTTTTAAGGCAAGTTCAATTTCCTGTTTGTTCAGATCCATTTCACGTCGAGGAGCTCTGCGTATGCCTTCTGCAAATTCTGGGTATTCAGGTAACACAGCATCCAATTTTATTGTCATCGATTTAGCTATTTTAGAATTCACTTATATTTTCTCCGGCTGATTATTAAATTGTTCTTTATTGCTTCCTGAGAAATTGTGTATTTTTCAAAAATAATGTCGTTGATCAGCTTATCAAGTTCATCAACCTTATCAGGAGCAATATTATTATCATTATCATTTATCAACTCGCATACATGATCAATACTTGTTGATTCCAGGTCAGGAATAAAATCTTTCTCCAGCTTTTCTGTTAGGATGATCATTCTAGCTTTACTGAAAGAATTTTTTGCCATTTGTGCTAAATAATTTGAATAAAGCATTTGTTCCTCTTTGAAAACTTTAAATGATTGAAATATAATTAAAGGAAGCATGCTCTTATGATTTTCAAAATTTCTTTTCCCGCTGATCCGGAATCTAATATCTATCTTTTGACCTAAGAGAAGTATCGTTGGTGAAATTGATTGTTTGAACTTTAAATTATTTTCTAACGAATTGAAACTTTGAGGTTGAAAAGAATAGTTCATATTAAATTTCCCGCTTCCCCAAAATATCCCGGTGTGATCAACTATGCTCTTTCTTCTCATAATCACTGAAATCAGATCATGCAGGTAATTAACAGAATATACCAGCGAGTCATCAGAAAAACCTCTTGAATTGGATTTATTGAATTTATATTTATTTTTGATTATTGATTTTCTGAATACGTTAAGTTTATCAACTATATCTTTATTTGCGCCATTACTTTCTTCAATTGACTTTAGGAAGTTTTGCCATTTAATGTTGATCTCATGTAGATACATTTTATTAACGGGATTTTTTTCTTCTTTTAGTAATTTTTCTAAAATTTCTTTATAAAACATTTTTCCTCTTTTATGAACTATAGGATTTATAGTTAATAGTTTATGTGCGAATATTTACACTCATCTTAATTTTGTCAATTGTCTTATTAGTTATTTATACAATTATTGAGTTGACAACTTATTATCACTAATAACACTTTTCGGCGAGGATTAAATGGTTTTAATAAAAAATGCAAGCATTATGGCTGACGGGATTATCCGGAAGAGTGATATCCTATTTAATGAAAAAATCTTAGAGTTGGCAAAAGAGATTGTCACATCTGCCGAAGTCAAGGTAATTGATTTGGATGGTAAGCTGCTCATTCCGGGATGTATAGATGCTCATGTTCATTTCAATGATCCCGGTTTCACACAAAGGGAAAATTTCACTTCCGGCACTGAAGCTGCAGCTTGTGGAGGCATAACAACTGTTATTGATATGCCCTGTACCTCAATCCCAGCTGTAACGAATGTAGAGAATTTGAAAACCAAATTATCTGTTATCAACTCTAAATCTCTGGTTGATTTTGCGCTTTGGGGTGGTATCAGGAGAAATGACTTCCCGATTAAAGAAGAAACAATAGCAAAACTTTGGTCGGAAGGAGTCGTCGGATTTAAAATTTATACTATTTCCGGAATGGAATCATTTGAAGCCTTAACCTACGATGACATAAAAAGTATTTTCAATGACTTTCCTAAGATCTTATTTGCTTTCCATGCGGAAGATAAAAAAATTATTGTTGAGGCGGAAAATAATTTAACCAACGAAGAAAAAAAATTACCCGAAAATTATATAAAAATGAGACCTGTAAAAGCCGAATTTATTGCAGTGAAACAAATTCTATCTTCCCTCTCTGAAAATAACAGTGCCCATTTTGTCCATATTAGCAGCAAAAAAGCAGCTGAACTCATTTTACAGAGTAAAGAAAATTCAGACATAACTTTTGAAACCTGTCCTCATTATTTACAATTCATTGCTGCTGATATTCCTATATTAAAAGGAAGAGTAAAAACCGCGCCGCCTGTTAAATTCAAAGATGATAAAGAATTTTTGAGGAATTGTTTAAAAATTGATCAACTTGATTTCGTTACGACTGATCATGCCGGCTCTGACTATAAAACCGGAAAAGAATTTGATAACTTTTCAAAAGTATATAATGGTATCCCTGGTACAGAATTGATGATACCATATATATTCTCAGAATTTTATCTTAAAGAAAAGGTAAACTTAAGAACAATAATTAAAATCACATCAGAAAATGCAGCTAAACGATTTGGACTGTACCCTAATAAAGGCAGTCTAAAAATAGGAACAGATGCGGATTTCACAATTATCGACCTGAATAGATCGTTTAAAGTTGATGAATCCAAGTTACATTCCCTTGGTAAATATTCTCCGTTTGATCAAAAAATATTTAACTGCTCTGTCGATAGAACTATTGTTAGAGGTAAAACTGTTTTTGATCGAGAACATGGTATTATGCAATCACCGGGCTTTGGAAAATTTATCCGCCGAATATAGATTATTTAAGCAGCAAGCATTTCCTTACTGCTTCAGATTTACCCTCAACGGATAATTTGAAGTAATACACACCAGAACTTACTGATTTGCCAGAGTTATCATTTCCATTCCAAACTACTGAATGATGTCCTTTATCAATTTCACTATTAACAAGTAACTTTACTTCTTGTCCTTTTATGTTGTAGATTGTCAGTTCAACTTTATTTTCATTTGGAATTGAAAAAGAAATCGTTGTTGTAGGATTGAAAGGATTTGGATAGTTGGAGATCAGGGTTGTAGTATAAATAATATCTTCTTCAAGACCGCTAGAAATCTCAACATCATTGCTGTTGCGCGGTTCAATTTTAAATTCTCCATATGTAAAATCCACTATACCTTTCACATCGTAAATTCCACCAATATTAGGAGCAAAAGCATACATCAGGTCATTGATCATAACTTCACCGGAACCATCATCCACGAGCCATTCCCCATAACCGGAATCATAGCTGAGACATTCTGCATTACTGATTTCTACAAGAACGCCCTCGTAATCTTCTTGATTAACTTCAAAAGTAAGTAAATTAGAGGCTGCGGGAATATCATTTCCGGTTGAGACAACAGAATATTCCACCACATCTGTTAATTCTGTTTTTTCGTAATACTCAGCAACAGTTGCCTGAATTGTAATTTCATCTCCTAAGTTAACATCGAAACCACCATACTGGTAAACGCAGATACCATTCCAAGCTCCAGCCCCATCCTGAAGGAAAAATCCATTGTCATAGACGCCTGTAACAATACCATAAGTAATAACTTCTTGCCCTTCTAAGGGAGAAGGACCGATTGTAGAAAACTGAATCTCATTGATAGTAGTTTCCGCTACCGGTTCAACAATGAAAAATGGGTTGTTACTTTCGTCATTTGGTTCGCCGCTTATTTGATCCGAGATGACTATTCTGTAAGTACCCAGAGCTTCGTCTTCAGGAATATTCCACAGCCATTCTCCATCATTTTCAGTTGATTCAATCAAAACAGTTCGCAGTTGCAATTCCTCACTTTGTAACTCAATCTTTACAGTACCTGTCACATTAGAGCTTACCCACTGTATAGATTGTTCCGTACCCTGCTGCCACTCTACTTCTATATTAGGAATTGTTAGGATAAGTAAAGGCTGAGTAGAAGCTACAGTTGTGAAATCGGCATAAACTGGCAGGTGATCTGAAGCATAATACAAAGCCTCAGCTACTTCCGGAGATACTGATGAATTAGTTCCTTCATTTATTGACATATTGAAATGTTCGCCATCATTGCCAAAGGGAGTAATGGAACTTTCTAAGTATTCTAATCCAACAGAATTATTCAATTGATAGGAAGATAAAATGAAATCAAATCTGTCATCAAGACCGCCGCTAGCACCACCACCGAATTGAGTGGTTCTTGTTGACTGTGTATGTGTTAGAACAAAATCACTGTTATCATGCCAGTTACCAACCTGATCAGAAAGATCTTCAGCTCTGCCGATATTATTAGATTCATCGGCAATAAATTTTTGATACCCCGGCTCTGAGCTGGTATAAAAATTCATATCACCCGCAATAATGAATTCAGAGCCTTCAGGTAATAAATTCAAACGATTCCTTAGTTTTGTAACTTCTGCTAAACGAATTGCTTCATTTCCAGTACTAGCTTTCAGATGACAGCTATAAAATCTGATCAGATTCCCATCAATGATCATCTCGAATTCCGAAAAATCCCTCAGGTCAGTACTAATCGTATCTTGTGAAGCAAAAGTGATTTGAGAGTTCTTATAAATGAGAAAATTATTAGTATCGGGACCGTTAATGTAAACAGAGCCTGAATAATAATTATTACCATTATTAAGCGCATTTAATAATAATTCGCCGCCTGTTTCATCTTCAATTTCTTGCAAAAGAATAATATCTGCATCAATTTCATTTAAAATTGTTTCAAAGTAGGCGAGTCTGTCAGAATCGTTCCCGCCAAAATTGAGAGCATTGTATGTTAAAACTCTAACTGATGCTGACAAAGATAAAGTTATTACTAATACGATTATTGTTAATAGTGACTTTTTCATAAATTCCTTCCTAATAAATTAGGGCAGGCCGTGCCTACCCTGTATTTTTTTCTTTATTGATAATATAATCTATTTTAACACTTAGACCAACCGCATGAATTACATTTCAAGCATCCTTCGCTGTGTTCTATAGTACTACCGCAGTCCGGACAAGTCTTCATAGCGAGTTTAGATTTGCTTCTTGGTTTTGTCGAAGCTTTCTTATTGATTTTTTCTATATTTTCCAGTGAATCAGTATCCAATTCTAAAAAAGTTTCCAACGATTTAGCAATGCTATCAGCACAGGAAGTTACTATTTCGCCATTATTCCACATCGGAGAGGGACATCGAATTCCTTTTAACTGCCGAGCGATAGCACTAACTTTAACATTCGAACGTAGCAGAAGTGAGGTTAATCTGGCGATCGCTTCCAATTGAGCGGAAGCGCAACCTCCAACTTTACCCATTTGAGTGAATATCTCGCAGGCTCCTTTTTCATCAGAATTTATGGTTATATACAAATGACCGCAGCCTGTTTCTATCCTTTGGGTCAAACCTGTAGTGATTTCTGGCCGCTCTCGAGGTGCTACTCTGTGACCATTTGCCGGTGTTTCCTTAATCTCACTTCCCACATTAAGAACTTGATTTTCCCTACTTCCATCCCGATAAACTGTAACTCCCTTACAGCCTGATTCATAAGCAAGCTCGTAAGCCATTTTAATATCTTCTTTAGCAGCTTCTTTATTAAAGTTTATTGTCTTGGAAACGGCATTGTCTACATATTTTTGAAAAGCTCCCTGCATTTTAATATGCCATTTTGGCGAAATATCATGCGAGGTAACAAAAACTTTTTTTAGTTCTTCCGGAATTTCCTCTATGTGTGCTAGGCTGCCCTTGTCTGCCACTTTCTCCATTAACTCCTTGGAATATAAACCCGCGGCTTTAACAGCCTGCTCAAAATAGGGATTGATATATAATAATTTGTTGCCGTCCATTACGTTTTTTACATAGACTAAAGAAAATTGTGGTTCAATCCCGCCAGAAGTATTACAGATCATACTGATTGTTCCGGTCGGTGCAATAGTTGTAGTAGTAGCGTTACGGATGCCATCCTCAGCCATTTTATCATTTAGATCTTTCCATTTCAGATTAATATCCTTTCTGATCAGTTTCTTCTCATCATAAATGCTGCCTTTGAAATTTTTAAATGATCCCTTCTCCCGGGCTAATTCTACTGATCTTAGTTTAGAATGGAAATCTACGAATTCCATTAATTCTTCTGCCAAGCTGATGGCTTTATCGCTATTATAGGAAATTCCCAGTATAAAGAGAAGATCCGCCCACCCCATTATACCAAGACCTATTTTTCTATTTGATTTCACCATCGCATCAATTTCTTTGAGCGGAAATTTGGACATATCTATGACGCTGTCCAAAAAATCTACTGCGTCACGAGTGGCTTTTTTCAAAGCATCCCAGTTGATCTTTTTATTTTTCACAACGGCAGTTAAATTTAGAGATCCCAGATTACAAGCTTCATTTGGTAAGAGTGGTTGCTCACCACAAGGATTAGTAGATTCTATATAGCCTATATGCGGTGTGGGATTATGTTTATTTATTCTATCGAGAAAAATGATGCCTGGCTCGCCATTTTGATGAGCCATTTTGACAATTAGCTCAAAAACATCACGAGCTTTAAGTTTATTTTTTACTTCCTTCGTATGCGGGGAAACCAATTCATAATCACTATCTTCATAAACAGCTTTCATGAAATCCTCAGTTATCCCAACGCTAATATTGAAGTTAGTAAGTTCTTTTGTATTCTCTTTACAAGTAACAAATTCAAGAATTTGTGGATGATCTACATTAAGAATTGCCATATTAGCTCCGCGGCGTGTTCCCCCTTGCTTGACTGCATCTGTTGCAGAATTGAATACTTTCAGGAACGAGATTGGACCGCTTGAGACACCGTTTGTACTTCTCACGCGAGCATCCGCTTCTCTTAACCGGGAAAAGCTAAAACCTGTACCACCGCCGCTTTTATGGATCAATGCAGCATTTTTTATTGATTCAAAAATGCTCTCCATACTATCCTCAAGCGGTAAAACAAAACATGCAGATAGCTGCTGAAGATCGTGTCCAGCATTCATTAGTGTAGGTGAATTTGGTAGAAACTTACCGGAATCTAAAAGATCATAAAATTGTTTCTCTTTCTCTTTACTGCCATTGCTGATATTTTTAGCAACGCGGGTGATCATCTTTGACCAATCTTCTATTGATTTTCCATTTTCATCTTTACGGAAATATCGCTTCTCAAGCACTGTTAGCGCGTTATCTGATATCTGCATATAAGTCTCCTGACGATATAAAAATTTTTCTTCCACAAGATATTTGAGCAACTGAGTTAATAAACTCTTGATATACAAGAAGTTATAGTGCTGAAGAACAAAATGCTAATCAAGAATATCTTATGATTTGGTGATTAATTTCCAGGTACTTAGCACTACTGTCAAGGTGAAATTATTAAGATAAATTTGTAAAATACGTAGACCTTTTGATAATACTGATTTCAAAGTTAATTTTTTTTACCTTTCAATAATAATTGTTTTTTTGATGTATTAATAAGTTAATTTTAGGAAATAATGTCGGGATTTTATTTATTCTGCCAATAATTATACATTTTATCCAAAGAGCATAACCAGGCTGAGTTTTTCTTGGCGAAATTTAATAATTTCCAATACAACTTATTCCAATGAGGAAAGTCAACAGGGTCAAAATGATGTGTATGCCATGATACTGAAATGTGAGATTTATGATGTTTAGCTGATTTTATTAATCTAGCGATCTTTTTTTTTGCTTTATAATATTTATTTTCATTTTGTTTCATCAAGCTGCTGTCGAGTGCAACAATGGGAATTTCCAGAATATTAAATTGTCGATCCTCTTTTATATTATACGGATTGAATGGATATGATATCCCGGCTCTGTATCCTGTATGCTCATCAAATCCTATACTTGAATCGTATTTTACTTTCCCATTTTCCAAAGTATGGAATAAACTCTGATAATTTAAATTCAGATATCTAACTCTAAAACCATTTGCAGAGAATTCTGATAATTTATCCAATTCAGCAGGAAGATAATGATATTGGAATCCCGCTTCTTTACTGCCGAACAGATTTACACTGCTACCTTTGAGTAATTCCTTAATTTGACGAAAACTGGCTTCGTTATCAAAATAATTTCTGCGCTCATCCGGGAAATCAGCCTTGGTAAGAATAAAAAATGTAGAAGATGAGCGTAATTTTTTTTCTTTGTTTATAATTTTTTTTATAACTTTTGCCGGTTCAAAAAAGTATTTTTTATCAATTTTATTAACCAACAATCTTAAAAACAATTTTAGGTTAAATTTTTTGTTTTTCCTCTGACTCTCTTGAAACTGTTTATCAGTCCAAAAATTCCAAAATTCGATATTATGAGATAAAGAAACGGCAAATTTTTTCCCTTCCGGCCAGGTATTTCTTTTAACGAATTCCTGAAATTTTTTTTCTAAAATATTTTCTAACAATTTACAATATAGATCTACTGGGGCAATATCAGTAAAGTTGAATTTAGCTTGAATTGATTTTGAAAAATCGTAAGGTGAGGAAGGCGATATCTCCTTTGTACTAGTGTATTCCTGCCAGCAGCTTAGAAAATAAAAAGCTGATGAAATAATATCTTTCCTGGTTCGAATTGAATTTTTAGTGTATTTTAAGATTGCACCTTTTTTTGAAAATAAAAAAGGCATATAATCAGATTCATATTTTACCAAATTTACCTTCTCTGAGGGATAGTCTTCTTTTTTCTGAAAAAAATCACTAGCAGCAAGATCATGATAAATATGTATCGGATATTCATCATTGGTTTTTATGCCATAATAAATATGGATATCTTCTTTCGTAGTTTTGGTAAAAAACTGCGGTTTAATTCCAATAATTTTAAAGAATGTGGCAAAAATATATTTTGCTTTCTTCTCAAAACTACTATCTACATTGATATAGATGTTGATAAATTTCATTTCCATATTCAATTCCTGATAATCTTGATAGTATCGATTTTCATTGTTCTTCCGGCAGGATGGAGAGTGGTAAGAAGGCTTATGATAACTGCAACAAGAGGCACAAATATAAAATCTAATATACGTATTTCAATTGGTATCCACTGCAGAGGAAAACCGGGTACATTTATTACCAAAAAATGATATTTTATTTGAGCGGATAATAGAATAAGAGCCAGAATTAAGCCGATCATAGTACCCAAAATTCCTATGATCGCTCCAATATAGATAAACACTCTCATCACATCTTTTTGGGAGGTCCCCATCGATTTTAAAATTCCGATTTCTACTCTTTTTTCCGTAACTAACTTAACAAAATTACCGCTCATATTGAATGATGCAATTATGATCATAAGTGCCAGAACAATGAACATAACAGCTTTTTCAGTTTTTATGGCATTAAAAAGATTAGCTTCAAATTCACTCCAGTCTTCCACAATGTATTCATCCTGCAGTTGTTTTTGGATCTTCTTAGCGATTTTAGTTGAGCGGGAAGGATCAATTGATTTAATCTCGATTTGAGTGATCTCATCGTTCAGACCCAAAAAATATTGTGAATTTTTCAATGAGATATACGAGTATATTCGGTCATATTCAGGCATCCCGGAGATATAAATCCCAATTACTTTTAATTTTTTTGTTTTTGGTAGCAAGCCTAAAGGAGATGGTTCAGTACCGATAGGTGCAGTTAATTGAATATATTCGCCTACTGTTGCATTAAGTGTTAATGAAAGATCCATCCCAATAATAATACCATCACCATCCAGAGCTTCTTTAGTTGGCTCGCCAACAACAATTTTATTTAAAATTTCAGTTACTTGTTTTTGTTTATCCAGATCTATTCCGTAACTTATAGTGGAAGAAAGTTCCTTATCTCTTTGGATGATCATCTCTATATCACAGATAGGTGCTGCCCCGATAATCTTCTGATTTGAAATGATCCTCTCAATCAAGTGCTCATAATTTTTTATTGGAGAATAATCAGCTTTGTGTACTTTGATCTCAGCTTTCGAGCCAATAACTCTATTACGCATGTCTGAATCAAATCCATTCATAACGGAAGATACTACGAGTAATGAGAAAACTCCAATTACAATTCCTAACACCGAAAGCATATTAGAAAAAGTGAACAGAAATTTCTTCCTGCCTTTAAGATATCTCAATGCTAATTTTATATGAAACATCATTACTCCAAAATTTATAAGAAGAAGAATAAACAATTTCCCGCAAAACTGGCAAGGATATTGTTAGATTTCGTTCAGAGTCTTGGACCTAAATTTATCTCATTCTATTGGTTTCATTTGTGGGAATAAAATCACTTCTTTGATAGAGCTGTTATTAGTAAATAGCATTATCAAACGGTCAATCCCAATACCTAAGCCACCTGTAGGAGGCATTCCGTATTCCAAGGCTTCCAGAAAATCTTCATCCACAACGTTAGCTTCTACATCACCCAATTCGCGTAATCTACTTTGGGCATTTAATCTTTTCCTTTGTTCTTCCGGATCGTTGAGTTCTGTAAACGCATTCCCAAATTCATTTCCATTGATGAATAACTCAAATCTTTCGGTCAAATTTGGATGCCCCGGCTTAACTTTTGCCAGCGGCGAAATCTCTTTGGGAAAATCTATTACAAAAGTCGGCTGAATCAATTTCGGCTCCACCATTTTTTCAAATAAAGCTTCAATATATTTTCCTGAACCAGCAGTTTTATCCAGTTCGATTCCATTCTTATTCCCAAAGTCTCTGATCTTGTCAAAGTCAAAATCTGAGGCATCAAAACCACATTCGTCTTTTATCAACTCTATCATTGAAGCACGTTTCCACGGTTTTTTGAAATTAATTTCCGTTTTTCCGAAGGTAATGGATTCTTTGTTGAAAACTTTCTTTGCCAGATGTAACATCATATCTTCTGTTAAATCCATCATATCACTATAGTCAGCATAGGCCTGGTAAAGTTCCAGCATAGAAAATTCAGGATTATGAGTTCTATCCATGCCTTCATTACGGAAATTTTTCCCGATTTCGTACACTCTTTCAATGCCGCCTACGATCAATCTTTTGTGGTAAAGTTCCAACGCTATTCTCATATATAAGTCTATATTAAGCGTGTTATGATGCGTTATGAAAGGTCTTGCTTGTGCTCCGCCATAAAGTGGCTGTAAAATAGGAGTTTCTATTTCCATAAAATTCCGCTTGTCTAAAAAATCTCTGATCTCTTTGATTATCAAAGCCCGTATCTGAAAAGTTCGTTTTACTTCCGGATTCAATAAAAGGTCGAGATATCGTTTGCGATATCTCAATTCAATATCAGAAAATTCGTCATATCTTTCTTTTTTGCCATCAACTACTTTCTCTTTAACCGTTGGAAGTGGAAGTAAACTTTTCCCTAAAACTGTGACTTTTTGGGCACGAATAGAGAATTCTCCTCTTTGAGTAAAAAAGCAGGTGCCTTCTATTTGTACAAAATCACCCAGATCTAAAAGTTTGAAAACTTCGTAGTTAGCTTCACCGACTTTATCTTTTTTTACAAAGATCTGTATATTCCCGCTATCATCCGAAAGATTTCCAAATCCCACTTTGCCCTGGCGTCTCATTGCTTTTAATCTACCGGATATTGTTATGATCTCTTCTGATGAGACAAACTTATCTTTATTATCCAATAACAATTCAATTTTATGAGTTCTTTTACATCGTGTCGGATACGGATCTACACCTAACTCTCTTATTTTTGCCAACTTTTCTTTTTTGACTGCTAGTAGCTGATTTAAATTTTCCATTATTTCCTCATGATCAGATTGAATTTTCCAACTTACCACCTTTCCTAAAAATATTATCTTAATCAAATGTCAAGCTGCAATAATCTAGAAGTCGGATATTTAGATTTTTGGTGTTAATGAATTAAATATCTTATCTATTTATAATAATTGACATATAAGGTATTTTAATTAAGTTGAAATTATTGAATCAGAAGAGGAATTAAGTAAATGATAAAGATAGGGATTATTTTAAAGAGGATTATGTAATGCCGAATATATTAGCTTTTGCCGGAAGTACCAGAAAAGGATCTTACAACGCCAAACTTGTGAAAATCGCGGCTGAAGGAGCGCAAAAAGCCGGTGCCAATGTTAATTTAATAGATCTCTCAAAGTACCCCCTGCCATTTATGAATCAGGATCTGGAAGCAGAAAGCGGTCTGCCGGAAAATGCAAGGAAACTCAAACAACTGTTTAAAGAAAGTGATGGTTTCATCATCGCGTCTCCGGAATATAACAGCGCTTTTAGCTCAATCTTGAAAAATACCTTAGATTGGATTTCTCGTACTGAATCAGAAGATGAGGTAGAGTTAATTGCATTTAAAGATAAAACAGCCGTGATCATGGCTGCTTCCACGGGATATTTAGGTGGCTTACGTGGTTTAGTCTTTCTGAGAATGCTTCTAGCAAATTTAGGAATAACAGTTTTAGCTACTCAACTAACAATATCCCATGCTGCTAAAGCCTTTAATGATAACGGTACCTTAGTAAAGGGGCAAAAACAACTTTCTGCTTTAGAATTGGGAGAAAGACTATTTCAAGCACTTGTTGATCAGCATAAAAATTAATGGTGATTTTAGTAATTTCATTAAGGAGTATAAGATGAAAAAGAACAAAATTTTTAAACTTCTTGGTATATTCTTAGTATCGGCTTTTTTCATAGCGGTATTGTCATTGATCTTCTATAAATTTTTCCCAATGCAAATAGATGGGAATGATATCATTCAGGATACAACTTAACTCGTAGTAGATTTTATGAATTCACGTTTTCTGCAGTGGATCGGTTATGCAGCTTCCTTGATCATCGCCGGATCAATGACTCTAAGCTCATTAATGAAATTCAGATGGGTCAATCTGGTTGGCGCTTTGACTTTTTCGATGTATGGATTTCTTATTAATGCTTTACCGGTTGGTTTTTTAAATGGATTTATTGTTCTTGTCGATGTTTATTACCTCATAAAATTTTATTCTACTCAGGAAACTTTTGATACTTTAGAAATCCGAGCTGACAATAAATATCTACTAAGATTTTTAGAAGCTCATGATAAAGAGATCAAAAAGTTCTTCCCTGATTTCACCTATCAACCTGAAATGAATACGATAAGTTTCTTTGTCCTTAGAGACGCTACCGTAGCCGGCTTATTCCTGGCTCATAGAGAAAAGGATGATATTTTAAAGGTTGGACTTGATTATGTGATACCCGAGTATCGTGATTTCAAAAACGGGAAATATATTTATTTGAGATTAAGAAACCGATTTATTAAGTATGGCTTTAAAATCATAAAGGTATCAGGAACAAATAAAAGTTACATAACGTATCTGAAAAAACTTGGATTTCATGAAGATAAGAATGGAATGTATACTATCGAATTGGAGTAAATTGAGCTTGATTTATTTAAACATCATTTCAAATTTTTAAATAGAGAAATATAAACTTTAAAATAGGGAGATATTTTAGATGATTAAGAAAAATTATATTTGTGTTTTTTTAGTTTTGTTGTTAGCTGTTACATTAGCGGCACAACCTTGGCTGCAAAATGATGATATGTTTAATTCAAGTGGTGTACCGAGTCTACCCTTTTCACAACCTCGCTTTGCAGATATTGACGGTGATGAAGATATGGATATGATATTGGGAAATCTCAATGAAGCACCTTATTATATCGAAAATGTAGGTTCTGTCGGTAATCCTGATTTTTCTGAGGGAAATAATATCTTTGCAGGGATTTCACCTCTTGATGCAGAGATGGGAGTCTGTTCTGACCTGGATAATGACGGTGATCTTGACCTGATTACAGGTGGTTTTTCCGGGTTAAATTATTTTGAAAATATCGGATCAGTTAATCTTCCTGAATTCCAATTAGTTAACAACTTTTTTTCTGATTTGGCAGTAGGACAAAACCCAGTTCCGGATCTGGCTGATGTTGATGATGATGATGATTTAGATATAGTAGTTGGCTTCAGCGAAAATGGTTCGGTTAAAATTTATCTTAACACTGGTTCTATTGGTAATGCGCAATACTCCGAAGATGAAACAATAGAGATCGGTGATGTTGGGTTATATGCTTATCCGAATTTTTGTGATCTTGATGCCGATAATGATCAAGATATAATTGTAGGGAGAGATTCATACGGAATAGTTTATTTTCAAAATAATGGTACTCCCCAAAATGGTGTATGGGAAATTAATGAGACGATGTTCTCCGGTATTGGAGTGGAAACTTACTGGAATTCTCCCGGAATTTGCGATCTGAACGGAGATGGAACCTTTGACCTGATTTTTGGTAATGCAGCAGGACCTTTACTGTATTACGAAAATAATGGTACTCCTCAAATACCATCCTGGCAGCAAAATACAACACTTTTTTCAGGTGTTATTGATGTTGGTGGCGCCAGCAATCCTGTTTTTTACGATTTTGATGAAGACGGTGATTTCGATCTGATCAGCGGCACTCAACTGGGATATATCAAATATTATCAAAATACCGGCTCTGTGTATGCACCGGCCTGGGAAGAGGGCAGCGATTATTTTGCCAGTATAGATCATTCAATTTATTCGGCTATAACGCTTGGGGATGTAAATAATGACGGAAATGCTGACGCAATAGTTGGTGATCTGAGTGGACATTTCTATTATCATCGAAATACAGGTTCCGGTTTTGTCTTTGAAAGCGAAGTATTAAATACTGTTGATATTGGAGATTGGTCTGCACCCCGGTTAGTAGATATGGATAACGATGATGATCTTGACATTGTAGCTGGAAATGAAGCAGGAAATCTCTTCTATTTTGAAAATCAGGGAACACCTGAAGTTCCGGATTGGTATGAGATAACTGATTTCTTCAGCGGTATAGATGTTAGCTCAAATTGTGTTCCCGGGCTGGGAAACCTTAACGAGAGCGACGGTTTTAATGTCATAACCGGTGATCTGTGGGGAGAAGTGCAATTTTTTGAGAATATCAGCGGCGTCTGGACAGAAGATCCTACTATGTTTACCGGTGTAAGTGGTGAGCAGAATACTACTCCGGCGCTGGTAGATCTTGATGATGATGGTGATCTTGATCTTGTGCTGGGTAATTATTCCGGTACACTGAATTACTTTGAAAACCTGCTCTACAACGTTCATAGCAACAATGAAACGGTAAGTCCAAATCAATTTGATCTCAGTAATTATCCTAATCCATTTAATCCTTCCACAAATATTCACTTTTCAATTCCTAGTGAATGCAAGGTAGAACTTACGATCTATAATATTTTAGGACAGAAAGTAAAAACTCAGATCAGTGAAACCTTACCGGCAGGAGACTATTCTGAAACTTGGAATGGAATGAATGAATTTGATCAACCTCTAAGTTCGGGTGTTTATTTCTATAAATTAGATATCAACTATAAAACACAAGCAATAAAAAAATGTTTACTCTTAAAATAATTAAAAATAAAATCTTTAGTGATCATGGAAAGTAAAACTAATATAATAAAAATTACGATCTGGAGTTTAGTACTAAATGTATTTATCTCAATCCTGAAATTTCTTTTAGGAATATTTGGAAATAGTCAAGCTATTGTTGCCGATGCAGTTCATAGTTTTTCTGATACTTCCACAGATCTGGTTATTCTGCTGGGAGTAAAATATTGGACGGCTCCTCCCGATCGTGAACATCCCTTTGGCCATCAAAAGATAGAGTCTTTTATTACTATAATTATAGGTTTTATCCTGCTGGCAGCGGCAGGTAGCATTGGTTATCATGCAATTGTAACTATCAATGAAGTTCATACTCACAGCATCAAAGCATTTGCAATTATTGCACCGATCTTATCGATTATTTTCAAGGAATTTATCTTTCGTAAAACTTATCAGATAGGAGTTGAAACAAATTCTTCAGCTGTTAAAGCTAATGCTTGGCATCATCGTTCTGATGCACTTTCATCCTTACCGGTACTTGTAGCTGTTACAGCATCAATCATCCATCCTTCGCTGCTAATCCTAGACCACATAGGCGCAGTTATTGTTGCTGCCTTCATTGCTAAACTAGCTTTTTCAATAATATTTAAGAATATAAATGAGCTTATAGATACTGGTATTTCGGATGAAGAGTATTCAAATATTTCAAAGATTGTTTCCAATATAAAATATGTTAAAGGATTTCATAAGATACGTAGCCGTAAACTTGGAAGTTCAATTTACCTGGATATGCATCTAGAAGTTGAAGGTGATCTTACCGTAAACAAAGGACATGATATCTCCGAAGCAGTGAAGGAAGCGATCCTCAGCAGCAACCGAAAGGTAATCGATGTTATGGTACATCTTGAGCCTCACGAATAGAATCTTCCTATAATGAATGCTAATTAGATCAGCATAAAATTTTTCTCCGATCATTCCTCTGAGGAGATATCTTTAAACTTTAGTTTGATAACAACCGGTCGATGATCGGTAATATACTTCCAGCGAGAATCTTCCCCACCTTCTATAAATTTATCAATAGTAACTACTTTCACTACAGAACCCGTATCTTCATGTTCATCAAAAAGTTCATTTGAGATTAGAATATGATCGATATGACCCCGATATTTCCAGTAAGGATAGCTCCAATCTGCACTATCATTTTCAGCGATTTGCAAATCTACGAATCTGTATTCTAGAGGTTTTTCCAAGAAGGTAGTAAAAACATTCTGCTCTTTTGAATCTATCAATGTATCATTGAGATCACCCAGAATTATTATGTTATCATTAGGATGATTTTGAACAATAAAATCATCCAATTTATTAACTGCTTCTCTACGGCGCGCTTCATTCTTGGCACCGGATCTGGCTTTAAAGTGATTGTTGATGAGTATGATCCTTTGTTCAGCATAGAAAAACTCCATAATTAATGGACTTCGCGGAAAAGGTTGATAATCACCATAAAATATCTCATAGATTTTATCTACTCCGATCAGATCAGTCTTATAAATAAATGCTAATTCCTGTTTCCAGTAATTTCTATTTGCCCGGTATCCACTCCAGTTGTTGTTATCAAGCTCATTAAGCTGATTTACAAGACAAAAAAAGGCTGAATCGCTTTCTATTTCCTGCAGAGTGATAATGTCAGCATCAATAGCGTCTATCACCTTAGCAGCATAATTTATTGTAAATTCACTTTTGGGGAAATTCTGAATATTCCAGGTCATAATCTCCAAAGTTTGCTCTTCACCAAACTTTAGTTCTTTATATTCAATTTTTGGTAGTTCGGCTGCCCAGAGCATTCCGCTAATTAATAATAGAATAATTGTTATTTTTTTCATTAATCCTCCTAGTCGTTCAAGTTCAAACAAATTTTACTTAAGGAAATACCAGCTTCAAACCGACCGGACGATGATCGGAAATGTTATTATCGTACTCACTCCAATTTCCATCCAGAATATTATCGAGAAGTAAAGTCATGATATCTGAATCTTCCAAATCAAATTCATCAAATAGTTCATTTGTGAGCAACATATGATCAAGATGACTTGGCCAAGTCGGATAAGACCAATATAAGCTAGGTCCCTGAGCAATTTCGAGATCAGCAAAATCATATTCCTCGACATTGGTTAAAAAAGTAATGAATACATTATTCTCATTTGAGTCGGTAAGTACATCGTTCATATCTCCCAAAATTACTACATTCTCATTAGGCAGGTTTTCAGTAATATAATCATCTAGTAAATTACAAGCTTCATACCTTCTTGTTTCCTCATCCCATTCATCTTCAAGTTCCAATACACCGTCTCCGCTGGCTTTCAAATGATTATTTATGATATATAAACTATTTGCATTCCAATTAACCCCCATTACCAGTGGATGCCTGGGAAAAGGTCTGTTATATCCACTTTCAAATATCTCATAAACATCAGAAACCTGAACTGCATTTGATTTGTAAATGTAAGCTAAATTTATAGAATAACTAGCCGTGGAGGCACGATACCCATCCCATGTATTGATTGTATCATCAATATTTAAAATACTAATAAGAGATTCAAAATTGGTATTACTTTCAATTTCCTGTAAAGCAAAGATATCCGCATCCAATCCACGAATAACTTCAGCAACATATTCAACTGTGGTATCGGTATTTTTGGGAAAATGCTCAATGTTCCACGTAACTACCTCTAATGTAGTTTCAGAACCAAAATTTAAACTGGGATAGCCGTTTTTCACAAAAACACTAATTTCACTACTCCATTCTCCCGCAGTCTCATTAATCCTACCCGCTACCTGATAAAAGTATGTAGTTCCGGCATCGACTTGGGTGTCTACAAATCTTGTATCATCAGTTTCTGTAATACCAATAATACTATAATCGCCATTTTCCGGTTTTCTCTGGATGATATAATCGTCAACTGTACCATTATCATAATTCCACCTCAGTAATATCTCTTCAACATAATTACAGGATGCTGTGAGGTTTACAGGGATATCAAGGTTTTGGTTCGGTTCTGTAGTAGTACCACAATATGTTAATAGAATTGGCAAAACCAAAATCACAAATATTTTTTTCATTTATCAATCTCCTCAATTAATTTTACGGCTACGGCTAAATCTTTAACTACGTAATCCGGATAAAATTCTGAATCCACTCTGTTGTCCATGAATTCTTTTTCGCCATTTCCAGTTCTTACCAAAATAGTCTTTAATCCTGCATTTTTTCCAAAGCCAATATCAGAAGCTCTATCACCGATCATGAAAGACAATTTCGTATTTACACCATATTTTTTATTAATTTTTTTGAACATACCGATCCCTGGTTTCCTGTCTTCGTGCTGGATATTAAAGGGCTCTACAATCCCTTTCGCGTGGTAAGGAGCATATAAGACATCATCCACAAAAGCATTTGCCTCTGAGAGGTCTTTTAGCATCTTTGTATTAATTTTTTCTACATCCTCAATTGTGAAATAACCATACGCTACTCCAGCCTGATTGGTTACTACAAAAACCAAATATCCCATTTTCTTTAACTTGGTGATTGCCTGTGCGGCAAAGGGATATAGTTGCAGATCTTCCGGCTTGTTAATGAATCCTGCATCATCAGCATTGATCGTACCGTCACGATCCAGAAAAACAGCTTTACCCTGCTTAGTCTTCTCTTTCATTTTCCTTCCTTAATTATGATCAGTTGTACTGAATTTCAGCGCATCAGGCAATTTAATATCAAAAAGCTGGAATTTATAGTTCCAATAATCGCCTTGTTTTGTATATTTGAAAATCAGTTTCCAGCAATGCAGATCACGCGTAATTGTAAAGTTGTGTGAAACTGTTTTATTTGCTTCCAGATCGATATAGTTATCATACGAAACTGCCCAATTTTTTGTTATCCGCATTGAAATAGTTGATTTCAAGTTACTGGTAAATGTGTTCATTGCATATTGAGCTTGATTTTGTTTATAAATATGAGTTAATGATAGCGACCAGCTTTTTTTCTCTCTGTCTAATTCATCTATCTCTTCTAAAGTAGCTATTGTACTCTCATCACCAAAATCAACAGAATCAGTACCAAAAAAATCACCAGTAACAAATTCGTTTTTTCTGAGTGGGAAATAATCTATGTAATTGGCGTCATTAGAAATTTTGAGAGTTGAAGTAACTTTATACGACCAAGCTTTCACACCAATATCCCATTGCTTTGGATTCCAATTACTCAAATGGAGATCATAGGTGCTTTGGGTAAAATTTCCCTCCGGACTGGTTGATATATCAATAATACCTAATTCAAGTTTGTTTGGTCTTAGTTTGATAATATGTAAAATATCGCTAATCCCTTTATCCTTTTCGTAGTCATAGCTTATGCTGGATGATAAATTTAAGAAATCGTTGATCTTACGTTCCTTACTATCGGAATTTGGAGCCAATTTTAATTGCCATTTATTGCCTAAAGAAAAACTTACTCTCCGGCTTTTTGTAGAATTGTTTAAGTTTATCCCGTTAAAACTGTAGAATCTATCATTTTCAGAAAAATCAGGTTTGTAATTAAAACTAATTTGAGGAGTTACAATGTGACGTACTGCAGAAATGTAAAAATCTTTAATTTTTCTGATCCCATAAACATTGAATGATAAAGAAGTATTAGAATTGTAATCCATCCCTCTCACTAGATTATTTTCATTTTTATCTCTATCGAACCAAGCTTCATTCCCAGATAAAGATTGCGAAAGATTCAGCCAACCCTTTAGTTTATAGTTATAACTCAATCCCGCAGAATGTTTAAGTCCTGCATTATGCTGATTCCCAGTGGAATAGGTTGAATCCGGTCCGAGGGTATCGTCATAAAGTACATCCCAGATCGTTGCTTCAGGATCATTAATTTTCCCCTCATGAACAGCTCTAATTTTGTAGGAATAAGAAAAATTCTTCCACCAGCTGTTTTCAGGAATATCATCAATTTCGTTAAGGAATATCTCATAGATTGGTCTGGAAGGCAAGGAATATGAGATACTCGGAAGAGTAATATCTTTTGTTTGATTTTCCAGATCATCTGCATAGTTTGCCGTAATATAGAGAGTACTATTGAATAATGGTTTTCTGAAAGACATTGAGGAAGTAATTTTTTCTGCTAATCTTTCATCTATGTACTCGCTTCCTTCCCACACTTTTTTACTGCTGATAAAATTCATATTTATATCAAAAGTTGTTTTATTGCCAAAGTCGTGGTGATGTCTATTTTTTAGATTCCACTCATATTGCGAAATATCTGGTCCCTGAATTTTCTTTTGCAGAATTGCATTGAAAAAACCATCATGCACATATCTTTGTTTATATTTAGAATAAAATCCTAGCTGCCAGCCGGTTTTTTCGTAATAATCCATAGCCAATGAAAAATCTGCATGGTCCCTGTAGGCATAATAAAACGCGATATTTTCCAGATATTTTCCATTTGTATTATTCCAACCAGGTGATGGTACTAATATTCCCGTTTGCCTACCGCGCTTGAGCGTGAATGTTCCAAAGGAAAATCCCATTACCGGGAAATGATTGACGTAAAAAACTATCGGTTTGGCAATAAATTTATCATCACGGTAAAGTCTGAGTTCCTGGGTATGAATATAAAAGTGCGGATGCAAAGCATCACAAGTTGTGAAAACTCCATTATCCACATCATAAGTATCATCATCTATTTTTCTTATCTCATCCCCGTAGTAATATCCTTTATCAAATTTACTTGCACCTTGATAAACTAAACCCCATCTGGTTTGAAGGTCATAAGAAATATCTCTGCCCATCATATTTTGAGAACCATCCTGTAAATAAGATTTGCCTCTGGTAAAAGCCTGTTCTCTTTTCATATTAATAGCTATTGTATCAGCATTGATTGTTGAAGTTCTATATGTTACAGAAGTTTTCCCAGTTAATTGAATTATTTCATTATCCACGTTATAATCTATACTGTCTGCAAAATAGATAAGTGAATCTATTTGATATTCTGCCAACTTTAAGGAATCTACTAATAAAGTATCCTGTGTTATAGCCTCTGCTCTTGATTGAGTTTCTTGCGTCCAAGAGAAAACTGAGATTACTATAAATATCGAAAATAGTAATATTATCGACCTTTCTTTATCAGAGATTTTTTTCATAACAGGCATTATTTTGCTGGTTATTTTTGTGTCAAGCGCCGCGTAAAGGATAACATTAACGAAAAATCAATCTTTATATTCTTTAATAATATTTGACATAAATGAATCTGAAACTTTCTTAATTTATAAATTACGTTATTTAATTTATTAGTTAAGGATTTAGGAGTTTAAAGTAAGAAATGGAACAGCTAATTTTTTTTGGTATCTTGATATTCTTCTTTTCTGCTATTTTGCAGGGACTTACAGGTTTCGGTTTTTCAATTTTAGCAGTTCCACTCATTACATTATTGATCTCGCCCAAAACAGCAGTTCCGATTTTACTTCTTTACTCAATAATTATCAACTTGGCAGTACTCTATAATACAAGAAACTCAGTGAGTATTAAAAACATCTGGCCATTTTTACTCACCGGAGTCATCGCAATGCCGTTTGGTACTTATTTACTGGTAGCTCTGGAAGAAGCAATACTTAAAATTTTAATTGGTGTAATCATTTTAATATTTGGTTTTTTATTGCTTATGGGATTTCGAAAACAATTTACAAAAGAAAAATTAGCAATGTTGCCGATAGGTTTTCTAAGCGGTATTTTAGGTGGCAGTATTTCAGTTAGTGGTCCACCATTAATTATTTTTCTATCGAATCAAAATGTAAATAAGAATACATTCCGCGGAAATCTAGCCTTATATTTTTTAATCCTGAATATTTTTACTTTACCTGTCTATTTACTTAATGGGTTACTTACTTCTGAAGTCTGGAGTTATTCTCTAAAATTTTCACCCGGTTTGTTAATTGGTGTAGTTCTGGGAAATTTGTTGTCGCATAAAGTTCGGGAAAGCCATTTTCAGCAGATAACTTTATACTTGCTGATAATTCTGGGTACAATATCTATAATTTCAAGTTTAAGTTAATTTAAACGGTATAATATTAGTCCTGTGTTATCATTAGCTTTTAATTTGACAGAATTATTAACCATTAAAATTTGTAAAAAAATTTTATGAAGGAGAAGAAATATGCCTTTCATTTCTAATACAGATCCGGAAAGAAGAGAAATGTTAAAAGCAATTGGAGTGGAAAAATTTGAAGATCTTCTAGTCAATATTCCGCTTGAGTTCCTGCAAAACAAAGAAATCTCATTGGAACCTGCATATTCTGAACTTGAGATCAGCCGAAAGATTTCAAAATTGGCTGGTATGAACATTTCGTCAAGCCAGGCTAATGCATTCCTCGGAGGTGGTGTTTACGATCATTTTATTCCAGCGGCAGTGGAGCATGTTATCCTTAAACCAGAATTTCATAGTGCTTATACTCCATATCAAGCTGAAGTTAGCCAGGGAACACTACAGTACATTTATGAATACCAGACCATGATCTGTGATCTTACAGGTATGGAAATATCCAATGCGGGTATGTATGACGGGGCTTCTGCTGCGGCTGAAGCAATTTTAATGACTGTTCGTAAAACTAAAAAAAATAAAGTTATTATCTGCGGATCAATAAATCCTAATTACCTGGAAGTTATCAAAACTTATACTGAAGGTATTGGTATAGAAATTAGTGTTATACCTGCAACAAGCGGTTTTGTAGATATTCAGGAACTAAATCAAGAGATAGATGATGAAACTGCTTGCGTTTTACTGCAAACTCCAAATTTCTTTGGTAATATTGAAGATGCCTTTGCAGTGGAAAAGATTACTCACACTGCAAAAAATGCCCTTTTCATTGTATGTGTAGATCCCATATCGCTTGCAATTCTGAATGCTCCGGTTGAATACCGGGCAGATATAGTTGTAGGCGAAGGACAATCTTTGGGAAATGCTCAGAATTTTGGAGGACCGTTATTTGGCTTTTTAGCAACCAGCCTTAAACTGAGTAGAACAATGCCAGGTCGTATAGTCGGTGCAACTGAGGATGCAGCCGGAAAAAGATGTTATGCTCTTACTCTGCAGGCAAGGGAACAGCATATACGACGTGCTAAAGCAACATCAAATATATGTTCTAATCAAGCCCTCTGCAATTTAGCAGCTACAGTATATATGGCTTTAATGGGGAGAGAAGGATTAATAGAAATTGCAAAACAATGTACTACAAAAGCACATTATTTAGCTGCAGCGATAACAAAGATTGAGGGTTATAAGATGGCTTTTAAATCACCTTTCTTCAAAGAATTTGCCATTCAAACTCCGATAAAAACAGAAAAGATTATCTCACAATTAAAAGAGAAAAATATTTTCCCAGGAATAGATCTTAAACCTTTTGGACACGAAAACACACTTCTGATAGCGGTCACAGAAAAGAAGCGGAAAACCGATTTAGATTTATTAGTTAGTGCTTTGCAGGAGGTTCAAAATGGCTAAAACGATCTTTGAAAAAAACAGCTCCGGACGAAGAGGTTTTACTTTTAGTAACAATGATGTTAAGATAAAATTAGAAGACTGTATTCCACAAAAATATCTCAGGATGAATAATGCTGGCTTGCCTGAAGTAAGTGAACTTGATGTAATGCGTCATTTCAGTGAATTAGCACATATGAATTATTTTATCGAAAAAGGCTTTTATCCCTTGGGATCTTGCACAATGAAATATAATCCCAAGATCAATGAAACTCTTGTCCGAAATAAAGGTTTTAATGACTTACATCCATTTCAGCAGGAAGATACAATTCAAGGTGCTTTAGAGATTCTTTTTGAATTGCAATCTATGCTGGCAGAAATATCAGGATTTAACCAAGTAAGTTTACAGCCTGTAGCAGGTGCTCACGGAGAATTCACCGGTCTCAAAGTCATCAAAGAATATCATACAGCGAAGGGGAATACTCACAAAACCAAGATAATCTTACCCGATTCTGCCCATGGAACAAACCCTGCCAGTGTCGTTTTGGCCGGTTTTGAAGTTGTAGAAATCAAATCTAATGCTGACGGAATGACAGATCTTCAGGATCTGCGTGATCATGTTGATGAAAATACTGCTGGATTTATGCTGACTAATCCTAATACTTTGGGACTATTTGAAAAGCAGGTAAAAGAAATTGCTCAGATCATTCACTCTGTTGATGGTTTGATTTATATGGACGGTGCCAATTTAAATGCAATACTTGGCATTGTTAAACCTGGACAAATTGGTTTCGATATTATGCATTACAACCTGCATAAAACTTTCGCCACACCTCATGGAGGTGGTGGTCCCGGCTCCGGCCCGATTGGAGTTAGGGAAGATCTGACAAAGTTCCTGCCTGTTCCATTAATTGGGAAAAAGAGGGATAAATATTTTTTGGATTACTCTCATGAAAAAACATCATTAGGGAAAGTACATTCTTTCTTTGGTAATTTTCTGGTAAATGTCCGTGCCTATATCTATATCAAAATGTTAGGTGCAAAGGGATTAAAAAGGGTATCTGAAAATGCAATTATTAATGCTAATTATATCATGAAGCAATTATCTAAATATTATGATATTCCACATAAAGATATCTATTGCATGCATGAATTTGTTGCAAGTGGTACTTGGCAAAAAGAGAAACATGGTATAAAAACACTTGATATTGCAAAACGTATTTTAGATAAAGGTTTTCACGCTCCAACAATTTATTTTCCACTTATTGTGAGCGAAGCCATGATGATAGAGCCGACTGAAACTGAAAGTAAAGAGACACTGGATGAATTCATTTCAGCCATGATAGAAATCGCCCAGGAATGTTTAGAAAATCCGGATTTACTAAAAAATGCTCCCGTAGATACTCCTGTTAAGAGAGTAAATGACACTTTAGCAGTAAGACAACTTAATGTTAAATATGATGGCACTTCCCAGGATGTTTAATTACCATTATCGATCTTGGTTTACTAAAAGGATAGGGTGTTCATCATCTCCTTTGAAACTCAAACAACTAAGGCTTGATCAAATAAATTACTTGACATTTCTTGAATATTTTCTTTATCTCAATATTATTCAACTTCATAAAAGGAGGGGAAATGGTAAACCGTCCAAGACAATTAATGTATTTTGTTCTTTTGCTAATTGCAACGATTTTTTCTAGTAATTGTGGGAAAAAGAGTGGAGATGTAGAGCCAAATAACCAAATTGATAAAGCAAGTGAGATAACCTTTGGCAAACCATTTGATATAAGAATAGACCCTGTAGGTGACATAGACTGGTATAAAGTAGAAATTACCGGTCAGGGATACCTGACAGTTCAGGCAAATAATGTCCCTGAAGATCTGAACTTGGAAGTAGGTTTTGCTTTATATGAAGAGTGGGAAGATAGTAAAGTGAAATGGCTAAAAAAATGGCTTAAGCTTCCAGATGCTTTATTTGTAAATAAAACGAGCACATACTATTTTGCTGTTATTGATAATAATAATGATAAAGCTTCTAAAGATCCTATCCAGCTTAAAGTAGACTTTATACCGGAATTTGACCAATCAGAACCTAATAACGAGCCTGGTAATGCTACTTCTGTCAAATTTGGAACAGTTATAAAACCTGCAATCTTTCCAACTGGAGATAGTGATTGGTTCAAGCTAAATGTCACTAAACCAGGATATCTCCTGGCAAAATCTAAAGATGTCCCCAAGGAACTCACTCCCAATATATATTTTGCGAAATATGATGAATGGGCTGCCCGCAAGATTCAGAAGATAAGAAATTGGCATAAGCTTCCTGATGCCTGCAGAGTAAATGAACCCGGTGAATACTACATTTTACTTGAGGATGATTATAATAATCAATCCTCAGAAACTCCATTCAGTTTTTTAGTTGAATTTTTAAATGAAATGGATATGAATGAACCAAACGACCATTTTACAACAGCAAAAGCTGCCTCTCGTGGTGATACATTGCAAATTGCTATTTTCCCTAAAGGTGATAAAGACTACTATAAGTTAAACATTGAACGCGGAAATAAGCTCAAAATTCTCACTACAGGATATGGAGACTTAGTCCCGGAAATTAAATTGTATTCTCTTAATGAAAATAATAAGCTTCATTCTGAAAGTAGATGGGAGAAACTTCCCTGTGAAGTTGATGTGATTCCTAAGACTGAGTATTATTTATTAATCCACAATCAATATGATAACAAAGAGTCTGAACAAGTTTTTGAAATAAGGATTGAATAAGCTCGTTTTATACCCAGATTGGAGAAATAATTATGAGGAAATCTACTAAAGCTGTGTTCCATATAATCTTGGCTGGTATAGTCTCGGGAATTTGCTACATTGGTTTTAAAAACAGTTTAGAATCTCTCAATAAGAAACAAGAAGATAAACGCTGAGAATAACTCAAGTTCCTTTCTTTGTTTAGCAGTAAAAAAGCCCACGTAAAAGTGGGCTTTTAAAAGCTAGATTATTTTTACAACTCTGAAAATGGATTATCTTCCGAGATGTGATCTTTTTGTTTAGTTTCTTTTTTATACTTATGCCAGCCATTTTTATCATCAGAATATGACTCCGGCATATTAGTTGGTTCAAGTGAAATTCGTTTAGCATTTTTATCAATTTTTACAACTCTAACTTTAAAATCATCACCAATGTTCTTGCTATCCAAACTTACATGAGCGATTTTTAATTTAGATGCAGGCAGCAGACCTGTTAGCCCTTCACTAATTTTAACAAATGCACCGAAATTAACAACGTTTTCAATAACACCATTAACAATATCATTTTCATTGATTATTTCATTTACTTTATCCCAGGGATCTGGCTGAAGTGCCTTAAGTGAAAGAGATATTTTGCGATCATCCAGATTTATCTTTAATATTTGTGCATCCACAATATCGCCTTCTTTGACAACTTCAGAAGGATTATTGATTCGTCTACCACGTGATAATTCTGAAATTGGAATGAGACCCTCTACTCCAGGTTTGATCTCTACAAAAGACCCAAAAGATAAATTTCGTACTACTTTACAGGTTAAAACTTCACCCTCTTTTAATTCTTGCAACGTTGCATCTACGGGATTCTCTTGTAATGCTTTCATACTTAAGGAGATTTTTTCACCTTTAATTTTTATTACTTTTGTTTTGATCTCATCACCTATATTCAATACTTCTGAAGGTGAATCAATGTGACCCCAAGAAAATTGTGAGATGTGTAAAAGACCATCAATGCCACCAAGATCAATAAACGCCCCGAAATTTGTAAGGCGAGTAACCACTCCGTCAACGACAGAACCAACTTCGAGCTTTTTCAGCATTTCTCTGCGTAACAGTTTTTTTTCTTCATTCAGAACTTTTCTTCTGGAAACGACTATGTTCCTACCTTTATCCTTAAAATCAATTATCCTGAAGTCATAGCTTTCGTTCATAAATTTCTTTGGTTCAATAACTATTTTATCATCAATATGTGAAATAGGGCAAAATGCTTTGATTCCTGATATATCAATAATATATCCACCTTTTGTCATTGATTGAACTTTCCCGTGAACAGGAATTTTTTCTTCAAAGGCATCATGCAGAATATTCAGGTTAACTGATAAAAGACTTTTAGCTATCAGTGTTTCAGTTTCGGTATCTTTAACGATATATCCTTGTAAAGTATCACCTTTTTTAAAAGGAAGTTCACCAGAATCATCTATGTAGTCTTGCTTTTCAGCATAGACGTCACGTTTACCGCCTAAGGTAACAAATATATAAGAATCTGTAATATTAATGATCTCTCCTGCAACCTTATCACCTATTTCAAGCTGTTTGATATTTACAAGGGTATCTTCTAACATTTGTTCAAAATTCTCACTGGCTGATTCTTCAAGATGATTACTTGAAACTTCCTTTTTTTCGGCTTTTTCAGCTTTTTCTTCAGTTTCATTTTGAGGTTCGTCGTTTGTTTTTTCAGTAATTTTTGTTGTTTTTTCCTCATTTTGCTTTGGTTTTGGATCAATCTTCTCTTCGGAAGTATTCTTAACCTTTTCAGGTTCTACGACTTTCTCTTTTTTAGTCACCATTATGTCTCCTGTTGATTTTTTTCAGTGTCAAAAAGATTGCATAGGTTAGTTTGTCCAGAATTTTCTACCTGTTCTCAGATATATATCTTTTTATTTTATATTAAATTAACAAAAATCATTTATATCTTGACTAATCATCTTGTGCCAAAAAATAATTAGTTTGTACTAGGGTTTGTTAGCAATATAGGGATGATCATGTGTTTAAACATTATTGTTTCTCGTAATTGATGACAAAACATCCAGTTTCTAAATATATTGAAGGGTTGAGAGGTTGAATGCCTAATATTTTTAATAGTAGATCCAAACAGTTAGAAGGTGAAATAGAAAATTATCTTGATAGGGTAACAACTTCTGGATTAATTTTTTATGAGGGCGTAAAAGCATATGTCCGAGGGAATAAAACCAAATTCGAAAAAAACTTTAAAGATATTACTGCGTTAGAAAGTGAAGCAGATGAAATCAGAAGAAATATCAAGCACACACTATATACTTTCATGTTGATCCCTGAGTCAAGAGGAGATGTTCTAGGTCTTTTAGAAACTCTTGATGATATTGTGGATATTTGTGAAAAAGTGATAGAACAATTTTCGATCGAAACTCCTGACATTCCAGATTTTTTAAAAAATGACTTTATTGAACTGGCTGAACTTTCTTCAAAAGCTGTAGATGAAGTTGTAAAAGGCGCACGTGCTTTTTTTAGAGAAATTAGTATGGTGAGTAATTACGTAAATAAAGTACACTTTTATGAGCAAGAGGCTGATGATACTGAAGAAAATCTGAAAAGGATGGCTTTTCATCGAAAAGACATCACAAGTTTCAGTCATAAAGTCCATATGAGATATTTTGCAGAAAAAATTGCAGCTGTATCCGATGTATCTGAGCAAGTTGCTGAAAGACTTGCTGTTTATGCTATCAAACGAAGAATATAACATTCATTAAGGATCTCTGAATATGCTAAAGATTTTGTTCTTTTTATCAAGTGGTCTTTTCTTAGGCTGGTCACTCGGTGCAAATGATGCAGCTAATATATTTGGAACTGCAGTAGCAACCAAGATGCTGAAATTTTACACTGCTGCTATTATCTGCAGCATTTTTATTGTTTTTGGAGCAGTGGTAAGTGGTGCTGGTGCATCACATACAATAGGACAATTAGGTTCTATAAATCAGCTCGGTGGTGCTTTCATAGTTGCTTTAGCAGCGGCTGTAACTGTTTTGTGGATGACAAAGGCAGGATTACCTGTTTCTACTTCACAGGCAATAGTTGGAGCTATCATCGGCTGGAATTTTTATTCTAAAACTCCTACCAGTATTAGTGTACTTTCCAAAATTGTTGGAACCTGGGTATTCTCTCCGATTTTAGCAGCGATTTTCGCCATTATTCTATTCTATTTTGTTAAAAAGATCATAGACAGTTCAAAAATACATTTATTGCGGCTGGATTCTTATACCAGGATAGGGTTGATAATTGTCGGAGCTTTTGGGGCTTATAGCCTAGGAGCAAATAATATAGGTAATGTAATGGGAGTTTTTATCAGTTCATCACCGTTCAAAGATATCTCATTTGCCGGCATCATAAGATTATCCTCCGTTCAACAGTTGTTCTTACTTGGAAGCATAGCCATCGGTGTTGGTGTTTTTTTATACTCCAAAAGAGTAATGATGACAGTTGGTTCCGGTATTTTTAAACTTTCTCCTGTAACCGCTTTGATAGTGGTACTTGCCAGTTCTTTATCTTTATTTATTTTTGCTTCTCAAAGTTTACACGATTTTTTGGTTTTTCTTAGGTTACCCCCCATACCTTTAGTTCCGGTATCATCATCTCAGGCTGTCGTTGGGGCGGTTATGGGAATTAGTTTGGCAAAAGGCGGCAGAAATATTAATTTTAAAAAGTTAGGTCAAATCAGTATTGGATGGATAGCAACTCCGGTTGCTTCTGCTTTATTAGCATATATAGCACTATTTTTTATGCAGAATGTTTTCATGCAGAATGTGATAAATTAAAAATATTAAGTTTTAAGTTTCTTCTTTTCAGCCGCTGGGAATAAAACATTATTTAATATTATCCTATAACCCGGTGAATTTTTATGTAGATCAAGCACAGTTTCAGGATCTCCAATTTTGTGCTGATAATCTTCCGGATCATGTCCACCATAAAAAGTAAAAGTTCCTTTCCCAAAGTTACCATGCAAATACTTTACTTCTTCCTCTCCCGGAGATTCGCCTAAAATAATAACACTTTTTTTTACATATATTTTATGGAATGATGTAGTTTGACCTAAAAAACCATTGATAACATTTGTATGCGATTGAGTTAGCATGGTAGGCACAGGATCGTATTTAGCGGAAAAATCAAAAAGCTGAAAATAATCTGCTTCTGCACCGCGTAATTTAGCATAATCACTCGCATCGATCTTTGAGAATTCATATTTATAAGGATTAGGGTATAACTCAAAATCAGTAAAAGCAAATGTTCTGGAAAAATCAAGTTTTTCCTGATAATTACTATCTAAGCCATCACCATCAAAAACTTCATTACAAATATCTGTATTGCCAGCTGCAAGAGCAATATCAAAAGTATCAGTGGCAGCGCACATAGCAAAAAGAAATCCACCATTTTTAACATAGTCTCGGATTTTTTCAGCAACAGCATGTTTCATCAACCAGACCTTTTCAAAACCAATTGAAGCAGCTAATTCTTCATTTATCATAACGTCCTCTTTATACCAGCTTGCATTACGGTAACTGGAATAGAATTTTCCATATTGCCCTGTAAAATCTTCATGGTGTAAGTGAAGCCAATCGTATTGATCCAATTCCCCAGAGAGGACTTCTTTATCCCAGATCGTTTCATAGTCTATCTCTGCGTAAGTTAGAGCAAGAGTTACTGCATCATCCCAAGGCTGCGAATTTGGCGGAGTATAAATAGCAATCCTGGGTTCTTTCTCTAATACAACAATATCCATATTATTCTGTTCTATCTCAGCAACTATAGCTGCGAATTCTACTGCTGTTATTTTCTCGTAATCAACCCCTTTTATATTACACAATCCTTCCAGCTCTTGATCGTTTGGCAGTAGATAGGATCCACCTCTGTAATTTAACAGCCATTTTACTGTTTGTTGGCTTTTTAAGGCTCTAAAAGCGATTCCATAAGCCTTCAGATGATTGCTTTGTGTAAAGTCCATCGGTATTAAGACCTCAGCAGATGCTGATATTCTAATTGTTAATAATAATAAAAACAGTATTTTTTTCATTGTCCCTCCACAATTGATCATCCTTCATTTCCCAACTAATTATGCTCACGTTGGAAGTAATAATTTCACATATTTTGTATTACATAAATTCTGAAAACAGCTCATTTGAAATAAAATAAGCTTCTATCTTCAATTTAATACTTTTATCATTAATCTCAAGCAGATTTTTATATTTTTGTATGATTATTTGATATTTTTTGAGGAAGTCAATTTTAAAGATTTTGTTGAATTTAGTTAGATCTAATCCTTCGGATTTACGTAAACCCAAAAAAATGTATTCTTTTTCATGATCTTCTTTAGAAAGATTTATCTGGTTAGGCATGATCTTGTTTTTGCAGATATCATTGTAATACTCTGTTAATTTGCTGGCATTTTGATATCTGATATTGCCAATGTATCCAGCTGCTGAAGCACCTAAGCCAAGATATCTACTATCATCCCAATAGCAGTAATTATGGTTTGAATAATAATCTTTTTTTGCAAAATTTGAGATTTCATAATGATCAAATCCGTTTAAAACTAACTTTTCTCGAATTAAATAGTAAAATTCAGCGATTTTTTCATCAGAAGATATTTTGTTTTTCAAATCATACAAAAGAACTTTTTTATCTAAACTCAAACAGTAAGTTGAAATATGTTCCGGGTTGAGATCTATGGTTTTATACAAAGAATAGGTAAGATCGTTTTTCGTTTGATACGGTAAACCATAAATCAGATCAAGCGAAATATTGTTAAAACCAGATTCTCGAAACAATTTAAATGAATTTGTTATATCATCAACCTTATGTGATCTGCTTAGAAGCTCTAATTCTTTTTCCTGAAATGACTGAGCGCCCAAGCTGATCCTGTTAACTTTTGATGAACTCAATTCTTTCACGAAATCTGCCGTAATACTTGCAGGATTACATTCAAGAGTGATCTCTGTTGCAGCCTTTAGGTCAAATTGAGCGATGATCTTCTTGATATGCTCTATAGAAAGTAATGAAGGCGTTCCACCACCAAAATATATTGTCTTGGGCTTGATAGAAAAGTTTTTATCAAAAAGTTTTATTTCTTTTAACAGGTATTCAACATATTTGTTAACAGATTCTTTTGTAAAGGGCTCAGAAAAAAAGGAGCAGTAATTACATTTTTTTAAACAAAAAGGAATGTGAACATAAACAAACCTGATCACTTGATCAGTTTGAGAGTTCTTTCCCATCTTACCGAAGTTTTTCCCTTTAGCTGCCTTTGGTATTTCAGAATATAATCTCTGTAGGAATCAACTGGTTTTTCTCCAATCGAGAAGGTTACAACTGCGGGAGTACCGGCAATATCTTCCCGCGGTAAAAATCCCCAATAGCGACTATCACCGCTTACATCACGATTATCACCCATTACAAAATATTGATCTTGGGGTACTGATACAGGTCCAAAATTATCACGACTGCCCATGAACACATCATCCCAGTAAATTCTTCCTTCACTCCGCGGTATAATGCGTTGATCAATGTATTGTTCTTTTCCATATTTATATTCTTTTTCATTAATGTATGTACGTTTATCGTTTACTTCAACAACATCCCCAGGCATTCCAATCACACGTTTAACAACATTTTTTTTCTGATGCCAAATTGGTAACATACTAGTTTTATTAAGATAAATCGGACCGAGTATTTTAGCAAAATCCTTCCTGGGTTGAGGTTCTTCCGGATCAGCAGGATAATAGAAAATAACGATATCACCCTGTTCCGGATCTGTAAAGAAGTATTTCAATTTATTACCGATCAAATAGTCCCCGATCAAAAGAGTTTTTTCCATGGAAGAAGATGGAATTTTAAAATTCTGAATAGTATAATTTCTGATGAGCATTGCAACAACAAAGGCAAATAGGATCGCTTCCAAATAATCCTGAAATATATTTTTTTTCCGTTTTATTTTTTTTACTTTCTTTCTAAACATTTTATTACCTATCCATTTTATAAGAAGGACTTAGTTCGTTTGCATCAGAATTGTGTCAAGAAAAAGCAATCTGCTCATTTATTCCTAATAACTTCTTTTTGATATTTAATCAGCTCCATAATGCCGCTCTTTGCATCTTTTAACATTATGGCTAGTTCCTTTTCATCAAAAGGTTCTCCTTCTGCAGTACCTTGGATCTCAATAAACTTTCCGCTTTCTGTCATGACAACATTCATATCAACATCAGCCTCTGAATCTTCTTCATAGCAAAGATCTACAACCGGCTTCCCCTTGACTATTCCCACACTAATAGCTGCGACCCATTCTTTAAAAGGAGTAGACTCAATTTGACCGGCTTTTTTCATTTCAGAAAGCGCATCATAGAGAGCCACACAAGCTCCTGTTATTGAAGCTGTTCTAGTCCCGCCATCCGCTTGAATAACATCACAATCTATTGTGATCTGATAACCGGGAAATTTTGTAAGATCTACTATTGCTCTTAAGGAACGCCCAATAAGTCTTTGGATCTCAGCTGTTCTTCCCTTGATTCCTTTACGTTCTCTACGAAATCTTTCATTGGGAGCTGCTGGTAACATACTGTATTCTGCGGTTAACCAACCCTGTTTTGGCTCTGCATCCTTTATAAACGATGGTACTCCTGTTTCAACTGTCGCTGTGCAGATAACCTTGGTTTTTCCAGTCTCAACAAGAACTGAGCCCGCCGGATGCATTAAAAACTTCCTTATGATCTTAGTATTTCTTTTCTTCATTTTTCATTCCTCTCTACGGAGAGAAATTCAATTTTTATATTCTGATGTCAAGCAGAGTCTTATCATTACTTAATTTATGAGAATTTGTTCAATTTTACTTAAAATTTAGTTAAAATTATCCAAATCATTTATTGACATAAATGCATAAGAATATAAAAAAATAACATGAGTCTTATGGTAAATTATTCAAATTTTTACAAATCAAAGACGGAAAGATCTAGGAGGTTATATGGAAAATCAAATTTCTTTTAGTACTATAGGAAAAGACTTTGCACATGAGCTGAGAGACAAAATAAATAACTCAGAAAATATAATTGATCTCAAAAATAATTTCGTTTACACAGTTATCAATTTTATGAATAAAGTTTTTGCTGAAGAACAACTCAGCTTCGATGCTGATGATATAACATTTGATCCGAATAAAGATGAATTTTATTTGTTAAATGATAGATTACTCCAAAATCAGCAATTCAAAAAAACTTGGGATAACTCTGATCTGAAAAATGTAATAGGGAAATTTGCTGATTCAGTTAAACATCGTTATATACATCTAAATAAACATAATGAAAAAACAAATAAGAAAATAAGAAATCCTTAATATTTAGATAGGTACATAACAGCTCTGCCCAGGTTGAGCTGTTTTTCTTTAATACAAAGGTACAACTTTATTTCCGGGTACTTTTTTGATAACATTTTTTAATTCTAGGGCAAGTAGTATAGTTGATAATTCTCCTACTTTATATCCCGTTTTAACGATAAGTTGATCAAAGTGCATTTCCGGTTTATTTTGCAGTAATATCCGATAAATAAAATCTTCCTCTTCATTCAGTTTTGGAAATTTACTTTTATTATCATTGATCACCAGTTCATATTCTTCCAGGATATCATTTGCATTTGCTATAATTTTAGCTCCCAATTTAATGAGATAGTTAGGTCCTTCAGCCTGAGGTCGGTTGATATCACCTGGTAAAGCAAATACATCTCTATTCTGATCCATAGCAAATTTAGCTGTCAATAAAGCACCGCTTCGTTTATCTCCTTCTGCAACCAGACAGCCTAAAGCAAGACCGCTAATTATTCTATTTCTGGTTGGGAAATTCCATTTTTCAGCTTTCTTACCCGGAATAAATTCTGAGATCAAAGCTCCATCCTCAATAATTCGTTCTGCCAATTCCCGATTTCTGGCTGGATAGATTTGATCAACTCCGGTTCCCATCACGGCATAAGTTTGGATGTTGTTATCAAGAGCTGCTAAATGCGCTATAGTATCTATCCCATAAGCTAAGCCGCTGATAATTGTGAATTGAGCTCTGGCAAGGTCAGAAACGATTCTTTTAGTCATCAATTTACCGTAATTACTAGCTTTGCGAGTACCAACAACGGCGATAGAGCGTCTTAGGGCATCACTTTGCAAAGTTCCCCTGTAGAAGAGAAATGGAGGTGGATCAAAGATATTTTTAAGTGGCTCTGGGTAGCTCTCATCGAGAATTGAAGTAAATTGGATATCATACTGTTCAAGAAGATCACATATCTTCTGCCAATTTTCCGGATCAGTTTCTGCGAAAAAATAATCTCTTGTTTTTGAAGTGATGATCCCCAAATCGAGTAATTTTGAAGTATCTTCCAGAATGTTTTTTGGTTCACCCAGATCCCGAGCAATTTTTATAGCTTTAGCATTCCCGATATCAGGAGCAGAGAGCAGTTTTATCCAAGCTTTGATCTTTTCCAAATCACTTTTCATAGATCTCTCCATTTACTATCTGATTTGGCCTATTATTCTGACTGATACTAAGTGCATTTTCTAAAGCAATTAACCCCATCTTTATTCTTGTTTCAGCAGATGCACTAGCTGTATGAGGAGTTAACACAACATTCTTTAATTCTATTAAGTCGTTTGAAATTTCAGGTTCATTTTCATAAACGTCTAATCCGGCACCTGCAATTATATTTTCCTTTAAGGCAATAACAAGTTTCTTTTCATCGATAACTGGACCGCGAGAAGTATTGATCAAGATGGCCGTATTTTTCATTATTTTTAATTCTCTTTCTCCGATCAAATGTCTTGTTTGCGGCAGCAAAGGAACATGCAGTGAAACAAAATCCGATTTTTTGAGGAGCGTTTTAAACTCAACTTTTTTTGCAGATACAGTTTTTTCTATAACGGAAATTTCATCAGAATACAAAATATCCATATTAAATCCTGTCGCTCTTTTTGCTACTGCTGTACCTATTCTGCCCGCACCAACTATTCCTAGAGTTTTCCCGTAAACATCAGCTCCTAGCAGAAGCGTAGGACTCCAACCTTTAAACTTCCCCTTTCTAGTAAAGTTATCAGCTTCCACAATTCTTCTGGCAGTACTGAATATTAGTGCCCAAGCCATGTCAGCAGTTGTCTCTGTCAGTACTCCGGGAGTATTTGTAACCGGGATATTTTCACGAGTTGCACATTTAACATCAATATTGTTTATTCCTACTGCATAATTTACAATTCCTTTTAACTGCTTATTGCAGGTAATAATATCCTCATCAATTTTGTCAGTTAACAAACATAAAAGAATGTCACATTTTTTTGTTCCTGTTACTATTTCTTCTTTAGTAAGAACTCTGTCATAAGGATTTACATTTACCTCAAAACTATTATTTAACTGTTTCATGACTTGTTCCGGCAACTTTCTGGTAACAAATATTTTTGTTTTCACAATAACTCCATTAATTAAATTTTAGTTTTCTGAAAATATGATTCACTTTATCAGTTAGCAGATGATATGCATTTTGCATAGCTGTTTCTCTGCTGATATCTTGGTTACTCAAAGAAAACAAATATTGAAATTGTCCTTCGTATTCATATCTTGATCCTTGCTCTATCATGCCAAATATCCCGATAACAGGTATTTTGTTTTTTTGAGCCATTTTGGCAATTTTGTAGGGTATTTTCCCAAATTTTGTTTGAGAATCCAGTTTCCCTTCGCCTGTTACTATGAGATCAGCATTAAGAATTTTTTTTATTAACTTCGTTTTATTAATGATGTAATCACTCCCGGAAATAAATTTTGATTTGAAAGCTATTGAAAGCCCTGCAGCTAAACCGCCTGCCGCTCCACTGCCAATGATCGTAGCAATATCAACACCGGTTTTTCTCTGTAAAACAGTAGCAAAATGCTTTAGATTACTTTCTAAAATTTCCATAGCTTCAGAAGAAGCTCCTTTTTGTTTACTGTAAATTTTAGTAGCTCCTTGAGGACCGAGAAGAGTATTTGAGACATCACATAAAAATGTCATATCTATATGTTGATATTTACCAAATGCGGAAATATTAATTTCAGATAGATCTTTTAGATATAAACCACCGTGCTTGATATCAATTTTATTTGCATCCAAAAGTTTAGCTCCTAAAGCTTGTAATGCTCCGGCACCACCATCATTTGTAGCACTGTCACCCAGACCAAGAATTATTTTGTAACAGCCTAAATCAATTGCTTTTTTTATTAATTTCCCAGTTCCAAAAGTTGTTGTAACAAGCGGATCTTGTTTTTCTTTCGGGATAAGTTCCAAGCCTGAAGCTGCTGCCATTTCGATAATTGCTGTTTTACTATTATTAAAGATACCAATATCTGTTGTTATTTTTCTGCCAATAGGATCTGTTGTATCTACTGAAATTGTTCTCCCTGATACGGCTGAAAGCAGACATTCAACTGTCCCTTTGCCACCATCTGCCATCGGCATCAAGGTAATTTCATGTTTTGAATTATCAATGCCGTTTTTAATTGCTGAGGCAACTTGTCCGGCTGATAAACTTCCTTTAAATGAATTAGGCACAACCAGGATTTTCATAAACTTTATTCTTTTTCTAATCTAGATATCATGTGATGTAATTGTTTTTTTAATTCCTTGAGATTTTCCCCTGCTAAAGCAGATATCTGGATAATGTTTTCATGAAGTTTTGATTCAAACTCACCTTTTAAAATATTGAGTAAATCTTGCTTTTCTTCTTTAGGAATTGTATCAACTTTACTCAGTGCAATTATGTGTTCTTTTTTATCTAAATAAGGATCGTATAAATGCAATTCTTTTTTAAGAATTTCATAATCATTAAATGGATCATCTGAGTTAATATCGATCAGAAACAACAATAGTTTAGTTCTTTGAATGTGTTTTAAAAATTGGTCGCCCAATCCTTTTCCTTTATTAGCTCCCTCTATGATGCCTGGGATATCGGCCATTACAAAAGATTCAAACTCATTGACTTTGACTACTCCTAAAGAAGGAGCCAGTGTAGTAAATTCATAATCCGCAATTTTGGGATGCGCAGAAGACACTTTACTTAACAATGTAGACTTCCCGGCGTTTGGAAACCCGACCAAACCAACATCAGCTATCAATTTCAAAACTAATTCTAGTTCCCGAAACTCACCATCACCACCCGGCTTTGCATATCTGGGAGCTTTATTTGTAGCACTTTTAAATCTGGTATTACCTCTACCGCCATTTCCGCCTTTTGCCAAAAATATTTTCTGACCGTGATGTAGTACTTCTCCCATCTTTTCATGTTTTCCTTCGGTAATATCGTAAATTTCAGTTCCCAGAGGTAGATCTAAAAAATGATCTTCGCCACCGCCGCCGGTTTTATTGCTACCCTGACCATGCTGACCTCTTCCCGCCTTAAAGAGTTTTTGATATCTGAAATCTAATAGTGTGTTAATGTTCTCGTTACCGATAGCAACTACATCTCCACCCTTACCGCCATCTCCACCGTCAGGACCGCCTTTAGCAACAAATTTTTCACGCCTGAAACTAACGCAGCCGTTCCCCCCATTGCCTGATTCTACTTTTATACGCGAATAATCTATGAACATAAAATTATTAACAACTCCCTAAAAAATTGCTATGTTTATTTGATAAGTAACATCTTTCTGCAAGCAGCAGTTCTATTATTTACAGATAATTTATAAAAGTAAACTCCTGAGCCAACCTGGACATTATTTTCATTAGTTCCATCCCAAACTACAGAGTTAATCTCTGCTTCTCTGACCATAGGGTCAAGATTAAATTCTTTAATTTTTTGTCCCGCTAAATTATAGATTTCTAATTCTACTTTGTCGATAGATGAGAAAACGGAAAAAGAAATTGTAGTTATCGGATTAAAAGGATTAGGGTAGTTTGATAAAGTGCAATAAGCTACTTCTAAGTTTACATCAGAATTTGTATTATTTAATATCGTTTCTTCTACAAATTCAAAATTATTATCACTAAACCTGAATGTTGCCTCTTCCCAACCATAGCATCCACTTACGCTATTGAAGATCACACTCTCCGAAAAATTAAAGCTTTGGGGTTCCATGTGGAATATCTCTCCGTCTACTTCAATCTCTGCTGTTATAGGAAAATGTCCGTTTTCATCGAAAAAAGTACAGGAAAAAACTCCAGAATTTGTACCCTCAAGACCACTAATTTCCGGTTGAATGTTTATAAAAGGCTCAATTGTGTAACTTTCAATAACTTGCAGCGATAATTTAGCATTATCAGTTATCAAAAAATTCGTAGGTAATGTATATTTAGCGGTCAGCGAACCCACACCAATGGAATTAGTTATATTAGGCCAGCTACCGAAATTTTCATCCCCTGTCAATGTTTCAATATCGCAGGCTAACTGGAGTTGGTCGTCTATCATGGCGACTTCTATACTCCCAATTAATTCGAAAATGTCTAAACTGAACTCAGTTCCACTAATTTTATACAAACCCGGACTCATCAGAAATGGTACATCACAATATATCATTGCATAAACTACTGAATCGATCAGCACAGTTTCCGGATTGATGATCGTAGTTATGTAAAAATAATATGTGTCAGGAAATGATCCTCCTGAATCTACAGGAAAATCATTAGTTACATTTGTTAAACCTGAATAAAATTTATTATCGGAATAGGCAAAATAATTACCAGTCAGATCTAGATTCGGCACATCAGGATCAAGGTTATCTCCTATAGGATCGGGAGCTATAAAGCTCAGTTCATCTTCAGGCGGGAAAATATCATTTGGCTGTAATGCTGGCATCATCCCGACCAAAGTATCTATCTCGGTTTTAAACCTGCAATATTGAATTTCAGTCAAGTTAGCAGGAATTATAGCTTCATAGGTAAGACCATTGATGTTATTCATATTGATATTATCCCAACCAGAATCTGTAGTGAAGAACATTTCTGTTTCAATTCCGGGTAGATCTAAAGTTTCACAACGTACATGGATCTCTTCCTGCATTGTATATGAACTATTTCTAACATTATTCCAAAAGCTGATAGAGGGAATTTGAGCACTTAACAAGTTTATTGATGCTATAAACAAAAATAAAATAATTTTTTTCATTTTGGACTCCCGATTTATTTTGGTAATCTCATAATTGAATTGATTCCCGTCAAGTTACATTTTGTGTTCACTTGACAAAATGATCAATAAGAAATTTGTTAATTCAAGTAAGGGAGATACTATGATTAAAGTTGATAAACTGAGAGAATTCATGAAGTCTAATTTTAACCTGGTAAAAGATATAGAAACAGATCAGATGAAAGGACTTCCCCAGCCATCCCTGGAGAAGGAATATGATACTGATAAAGAATTAATTGATCTAAAACCAGGTGATGAGATTAACATACAAAATGCTGATCTGATAAGTAATATCAAAAATAGAAAAAGTCATCGTAAATTTAATAATGATCCCGTAACTAAGGATGAACTATCATTCCTGCTTTGGGCAACGCAGGGAGTAAAAAAAATATTTGAAAGGAATAAGAAAGCTTATGCAACTTTTCGTACAGTTCCATCCGCCGGTGCACGACACCCGCTTGAGACATATCTTCTTATTAACAATATTTCCGGATTAAAGAAAGGACTTTACCGGTATTTAGCGTTAGAACATAAATTATTGTTCTTAAATAAAATACAGGATGCTGCCACGAAAATAACTTCTGCAACACAAGGTCAGAAATTCATTGGTGAAGCAGCAGTTGTATTTATTTGGAGCTGCATCGCTTATCGAGGTGAATGGCGATATAACATTGCATCCCACAAAGCTATGCTTTTAGATGCAGGACACTTATGTCAGAATCTCTATCTGGCCTGTGAAGGAATTGCAGCTGGAACCTGTGCTATTGCAGCTTATGATCAGGATAAGGTTGATAAACTTATCGGAGTTGACGGGCAAAATGAATATTCAGTTTATCTTGCTCCTGTAGGAAAATACTAAGGGGGCCATTACTTTATGAAGATTGATAGAGATAACATTTTTACAGTTTCAGAAATAAATAGCCATCTCCGTAATGTGATAGAAAGCAGTATCCCACACATGTATGTTGAGGGAGAGATTGCAAATTACACACATCATCGCTCCGGGCATATTTATTTTTCTTTGAAGGATGAAAAAAGCAGTTTAAGGTGTGTATTTTTCAAAGCAGCAAATCTATCTCTCAAGTTTCAGCCCAAAGTAGGCGATAAGGTTATTTGTACGGGTAAGCTAACCGTTTATGAGAGGGGTGGAAACTACCAGTTAAATGTAAGCCGTATTTTACCAACCGGAATTGGTGAACTACAATTGAAATTTGAAGAATTAAAGCGGAAATTGTCAGATGAAGGTTTATTCGACGTTGAACATAAAAAGAAGATCCCGCAATATCCAGAAAAAGTTGGTATAGTTACATCCTCTACTGGTGCGGCCATAGAAGATATTCGCAATGTAATCACGCGTCGTTATCCTGCTGATATTTATTTATACCCGGCAACTGTCCAGGGAGACAGAGCTGCAAATGAAATCATCAAAGGTATCGAATATTTTAATAATGAGTTCCCTGTTGATGTCTTAATAATCGGAAGAGGAGGTGGTTCACAAGAAGATCTCTTTTGCTTTAATGATGAATTACTCGCAAGAAAAATTTATGCTTCTAAAATTCCGGTTATTTCAGCTGTTGGTCACGAGATCGATTTCAATATCTCAGATTTTGTTGCTGACCTACGAGCCCCAACTCCTTCAGCAGCTGCTGAACTTGCCGTACCTGATCGTCTTGAACTTAAAAGCAAAATAAGTAATTTATTCAATACTCTTAACTATTCAACAAAACATTTTTTAAATTCTAAAAGATTAGAAATTCATGATCTGGAAAGTGATCTTTTTAAACAGCATCCCCAAAATATGTTGAAAGATCTTCAATCAAGTTTAGGACAAACAACAATGAGATTAACAAATCTAACTCAACAAATATTACAAACCAAAAGAAACAAATTATCGCTTTTATTTAATGAGTTGAGAGAACTTTCTCCACAAGAAGCATTGAAGCGAGGTTATAGCATTATACGGAAAAACAAAAAAATTCTGAATTCGCTTGAGAAGATCAAGATTTCAGATAAATTACAGTTAATATTAACAGACGGTAAATGTACAGCAAAGGTTATAGACAAAGAAACGAATGCTGTAAGCGAAGATCAATAATAATATGAGAAAGCTAATTTCCCTGTTATTTTTTTTGACGGCAATTTCGCTTTTCGCCCAGATAAAGGCTGTTTGGGTTCCTATCTGGGAGATCACTACAGCAGAGAAAGTGGACAGAGTAATCGAAGACATGATTGCTATGGAAGTAAATCAACTTCTGATACAGATCCGTTATCGGGGTGATGCAGCCTACACTCCCAACAGAATCTCAAATTTATATCACAATACTGAAAAAAAGTACTATGCCATCAAAGACTCACTTTTTGATCCTTTGGATTATCTTTTATCTAAAAAAAATATTACCGATCTTGAGATATTTGCCTGGCTTCCTACTTTTGTCATAACCGGGCATGAGCTAGAAAATTTACATCCAGATCATATTTATTTCAAACATCCTGAATGGATAACCTGTGATTTTTCACAGGAGATGATGGATTATAAGGTTGATATGGGAGCGTATTTGGATCCCGGTATTCCTGAAGTCAGAGGATATATTAGAAATGTAGTTCTTGATCTGGTTACGAATTATCCTCTTGATGGTATTCATTTTGATTACATCAGGTATCCTGATACACATTACGGATTTTCGAAATTAGCATTAGAAATGTACCGAAAGGATGTAAAATTCCGAGACGCTGATTCATGGAAGGAATGGAAGGAAGCTCAAGTTACAAACTTTATGAAAAATATTTATCATGATATTAAAAGAATTGCACCTAAAATGGAGGTTACAGCAGCTGTTATTTCCAATTTAGATGAAGCTGAAAGATATTCTCAAAACTGGATAAAATGGCTGCAGGAAGGTTTTTTAGATAGAGCATATTTAATGGAGTATTCCACTTCTACTTCTACCATAGAAAAACATCTTAACTATCTTTCCAATTATGATCTGAAGGAAAAAATAATAGTTGGATTACGCTGTTGGAGCACAGCTTATAAATATCCAGCTTACAAGATAAATGAGAAAATTAAGCTGATCAGCAAAACAAATTATCATGGTTATGCTCTTTTCAGTTACACTGGTATCAGGGAATCTGAATACTTCAAAGATCTTAAAATTAAATAGAAGGTTTGATTTTGCGAGTTGATAAATTATTGAATAAATTGTGTTTAGTAAAAACCAGAAGTGTTGCCAAAAAAGCATGTGATAAAGATCTGGTAAAGATAAATGGAAAGTCTGCTAAAGCAAGTTCCACTTTAGTTAATGAAGACATTATTGAATACGAACTTTATGGTTATTTAAACAAGATCAGGATTATAGAAGTTCCAAAAGGAAATGTCTCAAAAGCTAAAGCTCCTGAGTTTTACGAAATTCTAGAAAGAAGAAAGTTGGAGTTGTAAGAATCGCAGTACTACAATTAACAGCAATATAACAGCCAGAATTGCAATGTTATATTACTTATAGCTATTCCCTATTTCAACAAAACGCATTTACTCACAGCTTTTTCTTCTCCATTCACTTTAAGTTTTATAAAATAATTTCCACTAGCAACTGGTTTTTTGTTATCGTCTACACCACGCCAGGTAATCTCAAAATGTCCTTGGGTAGAATAAGCATTTATTAAGGTTTTTATTTTTTGTCCTTTTATGTTATAAATTGCTAACTCAATTTTACCAGATTCTGCCAGATCAAGTTTAATGG
>JAIPIH010000062.1 GCA_021734835.1 Candidatus Cloacimonadota bacterium
CCCATCTGGGAAAGTGTATAATAATCCATTAGAAATAGAATCAATTTGCTGAGCCGTCAAATAATTTTTATCCTTGTCATGCTTGTATACTAAATCTGGTGCATGATCGATAAATAGTTTAGTTATGTTTGTGGTCCTAACCGAAATTAAAAGAATATCCTTATACACTATATAATTTCTTATTTGCCATGGTAATGATAATAAAAAAATCACCCCTAAAACAATAAGCATTTTCTTTGATTTAGATTTCACATGAGCAGGCGTAAAATAAGTTAAAAGCGGGAATAAAAATATATAAGCCAAATATCTTTCATCTGTATGCGAAAGTAATGTTAAGCTTAACCCTAATCCTATTAAATTCTTAGCTTCCGCATTGCCATCCATTATTTTCAGAGCAAAGAAACCTGTTAATACAAAAAAGAAAACAAGCCATATTTCGTTTCCGGCAGTAGCAGTATATCGAAGATAATTAACATAAACACAACTCCAAAACAAACTTAAAATTGCCACGGAGTTCTGAAAATACATTTTTGCTATGTAAAAAATGATAAGACAGGTGAGCGTACCTAAAATCGCATTTAATATGAATAAAACGAACAAATCTTCACCAAATAAAAGTGTCTTTCCTGTTATGATGAATGGTACCCATGGAGCAAATATTGCTTCTGGTGATTTGTAATCTAAAATTTCAAATATGACCCCTTTTTCAATAATTTTATTAGAGAATTCTATTCTAGCTCTGTCGTCCTCAAAGTTAGTCCAAATTTTATCAATGTAGGCGTTAATAACAATACATGCTCTTAACAATCCACCAAAAATTAGCAAAACAATAACTAGTTTTTTTTCTGAAACTACTAATGAAATTAATTTGGACTTAATATTATAGAAAGTCATAATTTTCTTTTATAATCTAATTAAATATTTCCATATCATCTATTAACAAATAATATTAGTTTGTGTCAAATACTTATTACTATCCTTAGTGCACTTAAGCATTATATTTTATAAAATAATCTCCAATGTAAATGGAGCACAAACTATACTTCAAAATTCAGAGTCACCTTAGATAAGGTTTTGGATCAGCGGAAGATGGACAAAGTAATGAAATAAATATGATACACATTAAGCTACTATCCGAATATTCAACCTACAGCGATAAGCTAAGTCAAGTTTCCTTTGGTTATCCTGCAAACGCAGAGACATACGACCTAATAAAACATCCTCTGGAGTAAAATAGTAAATAGCGTCGTTAAAACGTTTAGTATTATAGAATACAATATACTGAGCAATCTGATTTTTTGCATCCTGCAAAGTTTACTGAATATCATATGCTTGCATATTCTGCTTAAGTTCAGGATAAACATTGAACCGAGAAAAGTCATCTTGAAATTGACGTACTTAATATCAAAATCCCAGTGCTTATTAGACTTAGCAAGTTAATGAAACCCGATTTCATTTGTATACTAGCTTGTTGCCATAAATCTCCAGGGCAGATTCAAAAAACTGCTTTTCCCAGCGACATATATCCTGAGGGGCAAAATAGTTTGCTTCAGCCACACTGTTTATTGATTTCCGTTCTTTGAGAACGTCCCTTAAAACATGTGTTTTTTGAAACCCTGTTTAACGTGTTTTCTGCTTATTAAAAATCATCCATTATATTAAATTAAACCTTTTTATATTTTCATCTGAAGCATAACAATATTTACAACATCACTATGATGAGAATGCTAACTTATGAAGGAAAAATTTAACCATTTGTGAGTAAAATTCAGTTAATACTAAATATGACAAATACACATATCCAATTTTTATTTTTTGTTTTTTTCGAGAAGATATTCAATGATGATTGAAATAACAAAACTGATCACCTCCACAAAAACACTAACCAATCTTATTAATACTGTGGCATAAAAAATATTAGTTACTGCGATATCAGTTGTTGATGAAAGACCATAAATCAAAATGCCCTCTCTAATACCAATACCTGCTGGGGCAAATACAACAATAATTCCTAAAACCCAGGATAATGAGTATATTGATATTACTAAAGGCACTAAATTTAAGGATATAGGGGTTATAGAATTGAGTAAGATGACAAATGATAAACCCCAAAAAATTAGTGTGAGCAAATTGCTGATGAAGAAAAATAAAAGACGTTTAAAGCTGACGCGCTTTTTCAATTTATCTTGATTGAAAAGTTTCAAAGTAAAATTGATAAGTCGATAATTAGATTCGGGAAATAAGGCAATAAATCCAATAACCAATGTTAATATCACAATAATTTGGTGAATAATTGATAAACTGAAATTATTATTCATGAATAAACTTAATGAGCCTAAAATTAAACCCGAAACTAAAAAAATGAACATATCAGTCATCGTTGCCGCAAAATTCAATCCTATATCTTTCCCCGAACTAGAAGATAATGCAGTTTTGCCGACAAATGCCCAGATCTTTCCAGGTATATAACGTCCCATCCAAGACTTAGCAGAAATGACGAAAGCTTGCCAATAAGCCATTTTTTGATTTGTAAATTCATATCGAAGTGGTGCCCATAACATGGAACGAATAAAATATCCCAAAGAATAAATAACTGTGGTAAAAACAATTACTTTATAGTTGAGTGTCCATTCCATACTATTGATTTCGTTATAATATCTTGAATAAAACTTATTCCATGATAAGTATAATCCTACTAAAGTGGCAATAGTAAAACTAATCTTAATGTATTTAATCCTAATAAATGCGATATCCATAACTAATTTAAAACAATATCCTTTATAATAGTGCAAGTCATAAAATAAACTCATTATTAGAAAATATTTTCCCATTGAATAATTAACATTTACTAATTATTGACCAGGGCCAAAACACTTTTTGTTTAACGGAAAGAGTAATGGGCGATGCTAAGTATTTCAACAATCAGAAAGAATTTTAAACACCACCTATTAACGATTGATAAAACTCATTCAAATTATCGAATATAATTCAGGAAAATGCATACAGCTAAATATTCATTATCTGCAATTTAGAATTCTCAAGAATGACGAACAACTAGATGATTATTGCCCACTCTTCAACAACTCCAGAGCTTTTGAATGATTTTTTTGTGATGATTCGATTACTCGGGACAAATTTCGAATAATCGATTGTTTAATCGTAATTGATTCTGAAGTAATCCGGGTAAACCCATTAATAAGCAACTCTAATTTTAATTCTTTAGCATCATAACAATATTCTGACAATTCAAATTCAGTCATAACTTCATAGTATTTTTGAAACCCCCAACCCACGACAAATACCGGAACAGAATTACTCAAGGCAGAGATCATTGAATGAAATCTAGATGCGATATAATAATCACAAATACCAACAAGTTCACGTAGTTCCTTACAATTATAGTCATTATCGATAATTTTATAACTTTTACTTTTATCAATATTTTCCATTATTTGTTTTACTGTAATTAAATCGTTGTTGTGTTTTTTAAGACTATTCTTCCTAATGCTATGCGGAATAATCAATACAAAATAGCCTTCATTTAATAAATAGTCAATAAAATTCTGCCATATTTGATTATGGGGGATTCCATATTCTGATGATTTACTTTCAACAATCGAATTTATTGAAATACCAACTATTTTCTGATTTGACTTACATATTAATTCATATTCCTTTCTAATAGTTTCTTTGATTTGACTTGAGATAATCAACGAAAATGCCGAATCTGCAAAATAATCACATCTATTAATTCCAATCTTTTTTAAATTTTCAAAACTCCCTCTGCCTCTTGGGACAACAAAATCTATTTTTGATAATGTCCACTTGGCCAAGTGCAGATTAAATTTTTTATTGAAAGGGCCAATGGTTTGTGAGTACATCATTGTTCTTTTATTTAGTATTATTGCTGGAAGAGCACAAATTACATTATAAATGATTTTAACTATTTGTGCATCGCTAAAAGTAGTGCCGCCAATTAATAAAACAAGTTTTGAACTGTTTAAAGCATTGAATTCTGCACCTAGTATTTTTTCAATTTTTGGAATAAAATGAAGCATCCGGAAGATCAAAGCCAAAGGAATCAATTTAAATACTAAGTTCTGTGGAGTACCATTGAATATTTCTACATATTTTTGTTTAGGTAACTTTCTGTCGTCGTGTGGATATACTGTAAATACATTGATACAATTATTATTGGGTTCTAAAGTCAAGTTATCAATCGCACTTTCTAACATGGCAACTGCACCACGATTCCCAGTCCGAGAAACTGCAAATGTTGAAATAATTGATTGTTGCATGTATCTCCTTAACATTTATAACTTGGATAAAAATTTAATTAAGTACGCAGCGATCCGGAAATATATTTTTGGCAGCGAATAAATAAATTTATTGCCATTTTTATTCTTGGATAATCTATAATTAGCAAAATAAATCAACCAGGCACAAACGTGAAATAAGTTTAGAGTATCTGGTTTCCACGCTGTATTTCCCAAATTAATTCCGAGAATTTTAGCGGCATACTTTCGACTAGTGAGATTCGAATCAAAGTGAATATTTTTCTTAAAATACTTGTTATAATTATCCGCACCAAAATATTTTAATGTGATTTCAGCATCGTTAATCATATTAGTTAGTATTTCCAAAGCAATCCCAGAACGGGGGATTATTGCAGAATGCTTAATAGGATGATTTTTAAATTGGGAAGTAAAAATGTCACCGACCGAAATATCTGCATTAACTCCCAGATGCTCGGTGCAGGATAAACACAATCTCTTGGAGTGAACTCCTGAAATTCTGTAAAAATTCATATCACTGAAATTAACTTTTTCAACTTCCTTATTATACCGTTTAATTTCAACTTGCCCCTTAATATACCCACGTTTAATTTTTATACGCTCAATATTATCAGTGTTAATATGTGTCTTTTTAAAATAATCGTCATAAAATTTTGAAGTAACATTTCCTCGACAAAAAAGGCTTATCGTTAAAATAATTTTTGATTTTAGTTTATCATTTTTAGAAAGTATTTCGTGATATGATTTCATTTGACAGGGCAAAGCAACAATTGCAACTTTTCCCTTGAAAGCAATAATGTTCTTAACAGTAGAAAGAACTGGAGTATCAACATATGAACTTCCTGCATAATGTTTAATTTCTTCAAAATCTGAAATAATTTTTGATACTGCTTTGATAACGCCATTTTCAGATTCAATTCTTGATACAATCACCCCATCCACAATTCGATTACGCAGCAAATAGGTTAATAAAGCAGTAACAATACCTCCAGATGAGGCCTCATTTCGAATTGAATCGTCATTTGAAAACCCAACATACAATTCATTTTTCTTAATTTCCATTGGAAGCATAATTTTCAATTAAAGTTATTTTTTCTCATTTCGCTCAACTGATCAACAACGAGACCAAAAAAGAAAATAATTATCGATGTAATCATCAAGAAAAATGCGTCGGGTATTAATTTTATACCTTTAGGATATAGAATTATTCCATAAATGATCTCATATGTAAGACCCAAAAACCAGAGATAAAATGAGGCGGGTAAAAATACTTTGAGTGGATTAAACAGTACAATTAATCTAAAAATTAATAAAATAGTCTGTGATCCATGTTTAAATTGACGGACTGTACTTTTTCCAATTCTTTTAACTGCAACAATAGGGTAATAACCTACATTATATCCCAAATTAAGAAATGCAATTGTCGAAGTAGTTGAGAATGAAAATCCTTCGGGAAACAAGTGTAACAATTTACAGATAACATCTTTTTTAACAACTCTGAGTCCAGAATTAATATCTGGTATTTTTGTTTCTGTCAAATAATTTGCAACTTTGGATATTATCCATTTACCAGGTCTTCGTGTCCAATCTCTGTGTGAAGTCTTTCCCC
>JAIPIH010000063.1 GCA_021734835.1 Candidatus Cloacimonadota bacterium
GTAAATTTGCGGAAGTATTCAATGAAGCTCGTCCGGTTATTAAAACCAACTTTCTTGGAGATTGTGTCAATGGTGAATTTATTATGCTCTCCCTTTGTGAATAATCGAATTGCCTCTTTTACCCTCATTTCATTTATATATGCGGAAAAATTCATTGCGAATTCTTCATTAATCAGCCGTGATAAATAAGTTCTATTGGTATCCAAAATTTTGGAGAGTTTCTCCAGGTTGAGATCCGGATCAGTATAAATTTTATCATGGTTAATTAAGTTTTTAATCTGTCTGCTTATAGCTTGAAGTTGTTTACCATTGCGGTCATTTCCATTCTTCAAAGACTGACTTCTTGATCTGTTAATTATCGTTTCTTGTTCAGCTTTTATTAGCTCAACATTCTTTTTAACAGCCATTTTTTCTGATCGGCGTTTTTTAATAAATAAAAATTGAATCACTATTGCCGCTGAAATAAATGTAAAAAGTAAAATTATCAAGAATTGATTTCGAATTTTCTGCCTCTCGATCTCAGCTAAATAATTATTATAATTATTCTCGGCATAAATCTGCATGTATCTGGTATCGTGTTGAATTTTGCTTGTGGAATCTTGTAACGTGATATACCGCGTAAAATAACCGTTTGCCTCTTCAAATTGATTTAATTCAGAATAAACATTTGCGAAACCTTCATAAATTTCTTGAGTAACTATTACGTTCTGAACTGTTTGATTTAAGTGAGAGGCTTCATTTAAGAAACTTAAAGCAAGGTTGTAATCTTTCATTTGAATCGCGATATGAGCTCTTAATAAATTCAACTCCATGTTTTCAGCGTCATCCCCTTTTCCGGTTAATTTAACCGCGCTCTCATAAAACGAAATCGCATTCTCCAACTGTTCCATTTTTAAATAAAGTTCCGAAAGTTTGCGATGAATGTATCCCAACCGAACTGTATCATCTGAATTATACTCATGTGGTTTGTTCTTAATAATTTCTCGTGAGTTGTTGAAAATGGAAACCGCTTCCTGAAAATTTCTGCGTTTTTCTGCTATCAAACCTAAGTTATTATTTACGACAACGTGTCGCCATTCATTCCATGCGCCAATATTCCCCTTTATTTCCAATAATTGAGTGTAATATTCCTCGGCTTTATCTAAATAGTTCGCGCTAAAATGGAAATCGGCGATCTTGTGTAATACGTGAGCAAGTCCATCGGAGTGACCGGCCTCAGTATAATGCAATTTTGAGTTTAAGATTGAAACCATCGCGGAATCATACATAAAGTTTTTTTTGTATGCGTCTGACTTCAAAAGTTCCGCGAAAGCCGCTCCGCCTTTATTGTCCTGAGAAATCATCAAATCATAAGCTCGCTCAAGTTGCTCAAGTGTATGGTTGAGATTACCAACACCCGAATAAAATAGAAGCAAATTGTAATGATATTCATCCTGCCATTTTTCGGTTGAATCTACCAAGCTGCTCAAATACTGCCGTTTGGAAGCAGTATCCAGACTGAAAACTATTTGCACGCTATTATGAAATAGCTCCGATTTCTCCGGTTCATTCGAATGCAGAAATGCGTTGATCAGAGAATCAACCATTGTTTGATTTTGAGGTTGGGCAATTAATAATTCACCGCAAAGTGTGGAAATCCACAAAGTAATCAAGATTAGAGTAAAACATTTGAGTGAATTGTTAATCATAATTGAGGATGATTCTTTTTAAGTGCATCGTTTATTAAGCCGGTTAAATTGCTTTCGTTTACTAATATCTTATAATTGATCTATAAATATTGTTAAGATTTATCAATATTAACATATTATCAATAAATCTACCACCCTACAATCTGTAAAAAAAGACGATTTGTCGCATTTTTTCTTAAGTTTCTAACATTTGAAACAATATATGGGAATCAAGATGAGGAACTCACTACTTTTTTATAAAACATTTGCGCTAATTTTAATTCTATCTATCTCTATGAAAGCACAAACAGGCAGCTCAATTTCATTCGATGGTTCAAATGATTATGCGACCGTACCGAATAATTCCGCGTTGGAATTCACAACCGGGACAATCGAATTTTGGGTTAAACCCGGAACGTTTTCCGGTAATGCGGCAATGGTTGCGTTACGTGATGCAGCAGATACCAGATTCAGCCTGCACATGGCATCAGATCTAAACTCATTAGGTATGTGGAATGGAGCATCATATACAACTGTTACGGTAAATTTAAATTCTGGAACTTGGTATCATGTTGCTTATGTATTTAAAAATAGTGACACTGATGTTTACGTTGATGGTGTATATCAAGGTACGTTAAATTTAGCTGCATTAAATACCGGAGTAACAGGTAAAGACCTAACTTTGGGTCAATCTGGAACCAATGGTGAATACTTCGGTGGTGAAATAGACGAACTGAGATTTTGGGATGAAGAACGGAGTGCTTCCGAAATCGATACTTATAAAGATCAAATATTGGGAGGAATGGAAGAAAATTTGATCGCTTATTATAAGTTTGATGAAGGCAGCGGAACAACTTCCGTAAATAAAGTTGGAAGCACGGTTGGTGATATTACTTTTCAGAATGAAACTTCTTGGGGTACAAACACAACAGGAGTTAGTGATCCACTTGCAAAAGCGGTTAATTTTGATGGCGATGGAGATTATGTAAGCGTTGAGTACAATTCATCATTGGATTTTTCGACTGGAACGGTGGAGTTTTGGATGAAAGCTCAAGCCGGGCACAACCAGACACACACTCTTGTTGCAATGAGAGAAGGTACAACCAGATTTCATATTGTTGTTCAACAAGATTTAAACGTATTAGGGCTATGGAACGGGCTTAATTACAACTCTACTACTGCATCTATAACTGCGGATACTTGGACACACATCGCTTATGTTTTTGGTGCTTCGACAACAGAGATTTATGTTAACGGTTCATCGATTGGAACTCTCCCGAATACTATAAACACCGGTGTAACCGGAAGAAAATTATATTTCGGACAAAATGGTGATAACGGTGAATATTTCAAAGGAGCAATCGATGAAATAAGAATTTGGAACGATGAAAGAACATCACAGGAAATTTTAGATAACTATCAAGCAGAACTTAACGGATCTCAACCAAATTTAATTGCTTATTACAGAATGAATGAAGGAAGTGGGACTTCAACTAAAAATTGGCTGCAAAACGGAATTTTAAGCGGAGTTTTGAACGGCAATTCGGCTTGGGGTGATCATGATTGGCTAATTTCCGAGCCAACTGAAACTACAGCATCTCAACCGGCCGGTTCCGGAACTGAAGCTGATCCTTATTTGATTTCGAATTTAGCTGAATTAAGATGGGTTAGTGAAAATGCCGGTTCTTGGGCTTCTTACTTTAAGCAAACTGCTGATATTGATGCTTCGGAAACTGTTACTTGGAATGACAGTCTAGGATTTAGCCCTATTGGGTTCCAACCAACTTATTTCAAGGGTAATTATGACGGGAACTCTAAAATAATAGATGGACTTACTATTAATAGACCAGGAGTTCAATATGTTGGGTTGTTCTCTTTTCCTGATAATTCCCCTGTTATTAAAAACTTAGGGTTGACAAATGTAGATATTACAGCGGCAGGCCCGGTAGGAGCCTTGACGGGCACGGCCTACGGTGCTTATATAGCGAATTGTTTTGCAACCGGATCTGTAACCTCAACTAATTATTACATTTCTGGTGATACCAAATATGCCAGTGCCGGGGGATTAGTTGGAGGAATTGGAACCGGTACTGTTGTAGAATTCTGTTACTCACGAGTAAATGTTACGGCTGAGGGTTTGTTTGTTGGTGGTCTTGTAGGATCAGATTTTAATGGAACCGGGATACATTATTCATATTCAACCGGTGTTGTTGTGCATACAGGCGACGATAAACGTTTTGTGGGCGGATTAACAGGAAGTGGAAGATCAAATACGTTTAACTCTTTTTGGGATACAGAAGCTTCCGGGATGACAACTAGTTTAAGCGGAACAGGATTGACTACCACAGATATGAAAACAATTTCTACCTTCATCAACGCATCTTGGGATTTTGAAGTGGAGACAGAGAATGGTACAAACAATTATTGGGAGATTGATCCTTCGGGTGTAAAAAATGATGGTTACCCATTTCTTGCATGGGAAAACGGTGAGACAGTTGTTCTTCCGGTTGAGTTATCAGCCTTCACAGCATCAGTTAATGGTAGTTCGGTAGAGTTAAAATGGAATACAGCAACCGAATTGAATAATTATGGCTTTCAAGTAGAAAGGGCTTCGACAAGCTCAGCCATCGATAAAAAAACTTGGGTTGTGATTGGATTTGTTGATGGACATGGAACAACAAACACCCCGCAATCATATTCATTTATTGATAGCAAAACCTTCGAGGCTTTTGAAAACCCCGCAGGTTTTGATGGAACAATTAAGTACCGATTAAAACAAATCGATTTTGACGGCAAGTTCGAATACTCAGATGTTGCAGAAATAGAATTAGGAACACCGGAAAAATTTGAATTGATGCAAAACTATCCAAATCCGTTCAACCCGACTACAACAATAAAATTCAACATTCCTGTTACCGCAGACCATGTCTCACCGGCAGGCAGGCATCAGTCTGCGCGAACAATCTTAAGAATTTACAACGCCCTCGGCGAACAAGTCTCTGAATTGTTAAACCAAGAATTGGAAAGCGGATTTCATTCCGTTGAATTTGACGCAAGTAATTTAGCGAGTGGATTGTATTTATACAGTATAACCTCAGGGGATTTTGTTCGGACAAAGAAAATGTTATTACTCAAATAATGATTTGTGTACTGTTGAGACATGCCAAATTGCAACGTCTCTACTGATTCACTTGAAATTCGAAAGTCCAACTTTTCAGCACTTGCCTTAGTCTCAAAAAGTTGGACTTTTTTATTGCTCCCGTATTCGAACTCAACATTCCTGTAGCCGCAGACTCTCAGTCTGCGCGAACAATATTAAAAATCTACAACAACCTCGGTGAACAGGTAGCCGATTTATTAAACCAAGAATTCGAAAGTCCAACTTTTCATCACTTGCCTTAGTCTTAAAAAGTTGGACTTTTCTATTGCTCCCGTATTCAAATTCAAAATTCCAGTAGCCGCAGACCATGCCTTACCGGCATGCAGGTATCAGTCTGCACGAACAATATTAAAAATCTACAACACCCTCGGTGAACAAGTCTTTGAGTTGTTAAACCAGGAATTCGAAAGCGAACTTCAATCCAAAGTAAAGTGATTGATTCAAAAATCCTCAGTAGGTTAAAAATGATGCAAAATTATTCAGGAAGTTTATTGTTTTTCAATTGCTTATATATCACTGCGGTGATATATTATAAATAAAAAGGAAATCCCACAATGATCCGAACTATAATATCACTTCCGAGAGAAATAAAAGTATGGTTGGATGATTATTCTAAAAAGACAAATAAACCAACCGCCGAAACTATAAGAGAAGCCTTAAGACAATATCGCGAAAACGTAGAATCAGAGAAAGCAGATGCTCTTTCTGTAACAGCCGGTATTTGGAAAGATAAAAATATTGATGGAAATGAATATGTCGAAAAATTAAGATCAGAGTGGTAATTCAATGAAAGGTAAATATCTTATTGACACCGTGATCTTAATAGATCATCTGAATGGGAAAAAGAAAGCTACGGAATGGTTAAAGAAAAATAAAAATTCATTTATCAGTCCGATTACAAGGGCAGAATTATTAGTTGGAGCTGAAGAAAGCGAAAAGCATTCCATAAAACTACTTCTGGATAGTTTTGAAACATTGCCAATTGATAATGAAGTTGCGAATTTAGCTGCAGAGTTGAGAAAAAAACATAGATTTAAACTTCCGGA
>JAIPIH010000064.1 GCA_021734835.1 Candidatus Cloacimonadota bacterium
GGTTCATTAATGGCCGGAGCATTAACAACAACATTTACTGCATCACAAGGGTTATTATTAAAAGTTCCGAATATGTATAAAATTGCTGGTGAGTTGTTACCAGGAGTTATGCATGTAGCTGCACGTTCATTAGCTGCACACGCATTATCAATATTTGGAGATCATCAAGATATTTATGCGACAAGACAAACAGGATTTGGGATGATCGCTTCAGGTTCAGTTCAGGAAACTATGGATTTAGGTGGGGTTGCGCATTTAGCCGCTATTAAATCTAGTATTCCATTTATGCATTTCTTTGATGGTTTTAGAACATCACATGAAGTAAATAAAATTGAAGTAATGGATTATGATGTTTTTGATCGTTTATTAGATAGAGAAGCAGTTAAAAAATTCCGTCAAAGAGGATTGAATTCTGCTAATCCTAAAACAATGGGAACCGCTCAAAATGATGATGTTTATTTCCAAGCTAAAGAAATTCAAGAAAAATATTATCGACCAATACCTGATATAGTGAATAACTATATGGAAGAAATTTCTAAAGAAACAGGTAGAGAATATAAACCATTTGTATATTATGGTGATCCAAAAGCAACAAGAATTATTGTTGCAATGGGTTCTGTAACTTCAGCAATTAAAGAAGTAGTTGAAAATCTTAATGAAAAAGGTGAGAAAGTTGGTTTAATTTCAGTTCACTTATATCGTCCTTTCTCAAGTAAATATTTCTTTAATGTATTCCCTGAAACAGTTAAAAAAATTGCTGTATTAGATAGAACTAAAGAACCTGGTTCAGCAGGCGAACCATTATATGTTGATGTTAAATCAATATTCTATAACAAAGAAAATAGACCAGAAATTATTGGTGGACGTTATGGCTTATCAAGTAAGGACACAACTCCTGATCATATTTTAGCTGTTTATAAAAATTTAGCAGGTGATATGAAAGACAACTTTACTATCGGTATTAATGATGATGTAATGCATTCAAGCCTTGATCAAGATGAAAGATTAGACGTTATTGATAAAGATACTACAGAATTGCTATTCTTTGGTTTAGGAAGCGATGGAACAGTAGGGGCTGTTAAGAATATTTCTAAAATTATTGGTGAATATTCTGATTTATATGGCCAAGCTTATGCTTCTTATGATTCTAAAAAATCAGGCGGAGTAACAAGAATGCATTTGCGTTTCGGAAAAAACCCAATTCGTTCAACTTATTTAGTAAATCATCCACATTTTGTATCATGTTCTCAAGAAAGTTATTTAACTCGTTTTGATTTAGTTAAAGGTATAAGAGAAAATGGTACGTTCTTGTTAGCTACTGCAAAACCTAAAGAAGAAATTGATGAGTTATTACCAAATAAAATTAAGAAAATCTTAGCTGAAAGAAATGCTAAATTATACATTATTGATGCTTACAAACTTGCCAAAAAAATTGGTAACGAAAAACTTATATCAACAATCATGCAATCAGCTTTCTTTAAACTAAATGAACAGATAATGAATTATGAAACAGCTCAAGAAGCTATGAAATCATATGCAAAAAAATCATTTAGTCGTAAAGGTGAAGATATTGTTGAAATGAACTATAAAGCAATTGATACAGGTGCTTCTAAACTTGTTGAAGTTAAAGTTAAAGACGAGTGGAAAGATTTAGAAGTTAAAGAAGAAAAAGTTGAAGATAGACCAGACTTTGTTAAAAATATCGCTGACCCAGTTAATGCAATTAATGGTTATGACCTTCCAACTTCTGTATTTGAAGGTATAGAAGATGGGCAAATTCCTAATGGGACAGCAAGATATGAAAAACGTGGCGTTTCAGATGTGGTTTCTACTTGGTTAAGTGATAATTGTATTCAATGTAATCAATGTGCTTATGCTTGTCCTCATGCATGTATCAGAGCAATCTTAGCAACTGATGAAGAAGTTGAAAATGCACCAGCCGATAAAGAATGGTTAGATGCTAGAGGTAAAGGATTAGAGGGATTAAAATATCGTATTCAAGTTTCTGTGTTAGATTGTACAGGATGTATGGTATGTGTTAATACTTGTCCAGCACCAAACAAAGCATTAAAAATGACACCTTTAGAAGAAAATATCGAAGAAAAACAACACTTACTAGCTGATTATTTATATAATGAAGTACCTTATAAAGGTGATTTAACAGGAAGAAATACATATAAAAATGCAGTATTTAATCAACCTTTATTTGAATTTTCTGGAGCTTGTGCAGGTTGTGGAGAAACACCTTACCTTCGCTTTGCTACACAATTATTTGGAGAAAGAATGGTTATAGCAAATGCAACAGGATGTTCTTCAATTTATGGAGCTTCATTCCCTGCTTCACCATATACAAAAAATAGCGAAAATAGAGGTCCAGCTTGGGCTAACTCATTATTTGAAGATAACGCAGAATATGGCTTTGGTATGAAAATTGCTATTAATACAATCCGCGACAGAATGCAAACGATTATTTCTGATAATATGGATACTTTTAGTAAAGAATTACAAGAGTTATTTAATGATTGGATAGAAAATCGCGAAGACGGAGATAAAACATTAGAATTATCTCGTAAGATTATACCTTTATTAGAGAAATCAAAATCTAAATACGCTGATGATTTATTAGAAGTTAAAGATCAATTTGTTAGACAGTCAAATTGGATTATTGGTGGCGACGGTTGGGCTTATGATATTGGATATGGCGGTTTAGACCACGTTATCGCTAATGAAGAAGATGTTAATATTTTAGTTTTAGATACTGAAGTTTACTCAAACACAGGTGGTCAATCTTCTAAATCAGCTCGTTCTGGTTCAATAGCTAAATTTACTGCCGCAGGTAAGCCTAACAAGAAAAAAGATTTAGCAGCCTTAGCGATGACTTATCAATCTGTATATGTTGCTACAATTAGTATGGGTGCAAACTCTACTCAAGTATTAAAAGCAATGAAAGAAGCAGAAAGTTATCCAGGACCTTCACTTATAATAGCTTATTCACCATGTATTGCTCATGGAATAGATGGAGGATTATCAAATTCTCATCAACAAACTAAATTAGCTACTGAATGTGGTTACTGGCCAACGTTTAGATACGACCCTCGTAAGATAGAAAAAGGTGAAAATCCTTTAATGATTGATTCTAAAGAACCTAAATGGGAAAAATATCATGATTTCTTATTAAGTGAAAATCGCTATCAACAATTAGTTAAGTCTAAACCAGAAGAAGCTGAAAGATTATTACATCAAAACATTACCGATGCTAAGCGTAGATGGGCTATGTATAAACGTATGACTGATATGGATTATTCAGAAGTTATTAAATAAATAATGTTTAAAATTCAATAATAATTTAAACCTCTAAATCAATAATTTGTTTTAGAGGTTTTTTCTTTTAAAAAAACAGTAATATAAGCCAAAAACATTTTAATTATTACCTATTATGTTGTATAATATATAAGACACATTATAAGAAGGAGTTTTAATAATGCAAAGTTTAACTAAAAAAATATTTTTATTAGGTTTATTTATATTCGTTTTAGGGGTAGTTGTTGCCTGTGGTGGCGATGATACAACTGTAACAAATAATACAACTGATGATACAATTGACAATGATTTCGATATGGATGCTGTTTATTATAGCGACAGTTATTATGAAATTACATATGGAGATTTATATAATTCAATTAAAGTAAATGATGGGAGTGATAGGTTATTAGAAATCGTTGACCGTGATTTATTAAGTGATTATCTTTTAGAGATAACCACTTCAGAGATTGACCAAAAAAGAGAAAAACTTATTTTTAATACTAATGAGCAAGATAAAATTGCTGATCTTGATGAAGATGAAGTGTTAGAAAAACAAAAAGCTTATCAAAATGGTATGTATGTACTTGGCTATGGCGAAGATGATACAGCTTATTTAGAGTTATTAATAGCTAGAGACAAATATATTGATGATTTATTAACTAATGAAAATTTTCAGGATAAAAATCTTTTTATATCAGCTAATTCTGTAGCTAGATATTATGGAGTAACAAATCAAGGAAGTGTTGATTCAATAATGGTTAAATTTGATTCGCTTTCAGAAGTAAATACAATTTTGACTGATAATAATCTCGTTAGTTATCGTGGAGAATTAAGATTATACACTGATACTGAAACTCCATTAGAAGAACAACCAAGTTATAAAATCGATGAAACCAATACAAGATCTCTAACAGAAGATGAATTGTTAAGTTACTTCATTAGTTTTTATAATGAAGTTTATGAAGGCTCAAAAGACTCATTAGCAGAAACATCTACATTGGAAGATTTAGTAGGGGATGAAAACTTAAATTATGATTATAGTGATTTAGTAGATATCAATAGTCGTTTAGGAAAATTAGTGTTCGAAGGTTTAGGAGCAATGGCCGATGATTCTTCTAGTACTTATTATACTTACACTCCATATAAGGTAACTGTAAGCGATAAAGATAGATATTATATGGTATTAAATTTAAATAAGGATTATCATGATTTATCTGAATTTGATGGAGATGAAACTGAATTAGTCTCTTTGATTGGTCAGGATTTATATGATGAATTATATCAAGATATTTATGATAAAAATATGAATGATAACAGTTTTATCGCAAAACATTTAAAAACTTACCGAGAAGATAATGGGTTTGAAATGTTAGATTATTACTTATATTTAGATTACACAAGTGTTACTCCAGAAGATATTGAACCAAATAATTTGAATCAATACAGTGATATTATTGCTGTTTATGATGATGAAATGATAAGCGTTGGCGATTTATTAACACATAGTTTAGGACAAAAAACTCCTCTATATCTTGTTCACGCAGTTCAATTACAATTATTAAAACACCATCATTTTGATGATGTATATTGTGATGAAGATAATAATTGTGTATTAGATTATGAAGAGAATGATTCCGATGCTATGAATTCACACGTTGAAGATTTGTTTGAATTAGAGAACGGATTTGCCTCAAGCTATTATGCTAATTATTTTTCTTTTGAAGATTATTTATATTTAGCATATGGTGTTAAATCTGGAGAAGAGTTAGTTGAAAATAATTATATTAAAAAAACTTTAGAACCACTTTATGTTTATGATTATATTCAAGCAAATGAAGTTGATGTCATCAACGACATGCTAGAATTGATCCAGCCTTATTATGATAATTATTTTTCTTTAGACGTTAATCATATATTAATTTATATTGATGAAAATGATGATGGTAAACCTGATGATTTTGAAGAATATTATCAAGAGTTGGACGATCAAGTTGGATTTGATACTTTAGTAAATAGTTTTAAAGCTGATATTGAAACTTATTTATCGGCTAACGAAGATGATTTAAGTAGTTTTGTAACTGCATATAATGAAGCGAGTGGAGATGATGAAACTTGGGGAAGTTATAAACTTTTTGGTTTGAATGTATTAACAGAAAACCTTTCATCTGAACAATCGTTAAATTATATTAACTCATATCGAAATTTTGAAGAAGAGTTTGTTAATGGTTTAATTGAGATTTACACAGATTATCAAAGCGCTGAAAATAGTGATAATGATTTTATTTATGGTCAAGATTATATTGAAACTCCTTATGGACTTCATTTTATTAAAGCTGAAAAGGGCGACCATTTTGAAATGCCAAGCGCAGAATTTACTATAGATTCAAGTTCAACAAATAATTATTTGTCAGGATTAGAAAACTCAAATACAGAAATTAGTGATTCCCAAATACAAATTTATCTTGATTATCGTATATACGAAATAACAAGTTCATTTGTTGACCTAGATTCGATTTACGGCATGGAGCAACCA
>JAIPIH010000019.1 GCA_021734835.1 Candidatus Cloacimonadota bacterium
ATTTATTTACGATGGAGTCTATCAAATATTTGAAGGAATCAGGTATTAAATTGAAAAAAAATGAATACAAAATCGTGCAAATAGTAGGGAATCGAGTGGCAAAACTGCAATCACTTGCAATAAAAAAGACAAGGCTGCTATGTGTTTAATATTAAAAGAGTTAAGTGGGAAGAATAATTTATGCCACCATTTTTGCCTTAACGCACGGTAAGGAAGAATTGGTGTCACAAATGGCAAAACTGCAATCACTTGAAGTGCCTGAAAGTGGCAAGACTGCAATCACTTGAAGTTCGGGACAATAAAAGGTTTTATATCTTTAAATAATAAACAGTTAGAAGATTGATAAGTGGTTTACATAATGTTAAAGTGGCAATCATGCTGTCACAAGTGGCAAAAACACCTGTCACTTTTTAGCTGCGATGACAAAGTCAACTTCGCCGTGACAGTCTTCGTTTTACGCTCTGCTCCAAACGAAGACTGGTGGAGGTGGCGGGAATCGAACCCGCGTCCAAAGATAAGTCAAAAGCTGAATCTACATGCTTAGTTATTTTTAGATCTTACTTCCCCAGGGAAACAATCAAACCAAGCAGGGAAGCCAGCCTAAAGAAGTTCGGACGGCATTATAGGCATTTGCCGTCTATATTTGTTAATTATGGCGGTGATCTGCCGACTTAACAACAAAGCCTGGCAGGACCGTAGCAGAACTAAGCTGCTAGTGCAAAGTTATCGTTTGCGTTTAATTATAGTATCACCGTGATTAACGAGTAGGTAATCTTCTCGGCATGCATCAGCAATCCCCTTTATCCCTGTCGAAACCAGGGCACCCCCGTATTCGTTTATAAAGAACTTTACACAGGACAATTTAATCGGAAAAGCTTTGATGTCAAACTAAAGATGAAATAGCAGCTTTATAAATTTTAACAACATTTTGCAGAGTTTTTTTCCAGGAATAATTTTGCACAGCATATTTTCGGGCAAATTTCCCTTTAGTAATTTTAGTATTATTCATAAGCTCTTTAATCACTGCCATTGCCAGCAGCTCCGGATCTTCCATCTCAACTAGCTGCCCTACCTTGCTATTAACAAAGTCGGGAAGTCCGCCGGCATTGGTAGCCACTACCGGAGTACCGCAAGCCAGCGCTTCGATAGCGACCAGTCCAAAAGGTTCGATGCGGGAAGGTACAACAGAAACATCAGCAGCAGAATAGAGTGAGGCAACAACTTCTTGAGTTTGATGTCCTAAAAAAAATATGTTATTTAAATTTAATTTCTCGGTCAATTCTATCATCTCTGGCATTAAACTTCCATCCCCAGCTAAGGCAAAAACCACTCCGGGAATCTCATCCGAGATCTTACGAGCTGCCTTTATCAGTATATCTATACCTTTAAAGTCTGTGAATTTCCCAACGAAACTAACTAACTTTCCGGGATCAAGATTTATTCCAAATTTAGATAAGAGCTCTTTTTTAGTGATACTTTTAGGTCGGAATATGCTATCGTCAAAGCCATTAGGATTCAGTTTTAATTTTATTTCCGACAGATCAAATAATTTCAGCGTATCGTTATGAACTTGTCTGGAAATTGTGATTATCTTTGCAGCATTGTCAGCACCTTTCAAAGCATATTTATGATATCTTCTATCTTTTTTGAATCCCATCAGATCAGTTCCGTGCACAGTTACAACGTAGGGAATTCCGCTAGTTAAAGCAGCATAAGGCGTTATCCATAAGTGTTGAGCATGAATAATATCCGGTTTAAATTCAGCTACGACTTGTTGAGTGATCCGGATGAATGTATCAACGTAAATATTTATCTGTTCAGTTGTTAGATCGTAGTAGGTGAGACTGCTGCGCGGATGAGTTGTGAAGCATGGGAAATTGAATTTCAGATCAGGCTTTTTGTTTTTTGCTGCATCACACATTATCGTTTTACGCTGGAACGAATATTTTTGGTTATCATGTACATTATCGATATCTATGACGAAAACTTCATGCTGAGCTTTGATCAATTCACCGGCAATATTCAAAGTATAAATACCACTGCCTGAACCCTGCAATGGGAAGTGGTTAATTAAGAGTACTTTCATCATTCTTCCATATGATCTGAAACATCTGAGGACATATCTTTACTTTCAGAGAATTTCTCGGTTGTATTGATCAGTCTTTCACTTAGTTTCTTAGAAACCAGCCATAATAATTTAGAAGATAACTCTGTGTTTTCTTCCAGGAGGGAAGCGAACTTTTTCGGATCTAATTTCAGCAGGTTAACGTCAGTGATAGCGACAACAGAGACATTTCTTTTTGTTTTGAAGAAGATAGAAGTTTCATTGAAATGATCACCCTGTTTGATCTGTGATACTTTGATCTCATGATCGGCGCTGTCACGTTCTTTGATAATTTCCAGAGCTCCCTGCAGGACAACATAAATGCTATTATCAAAATCACCTGCTTTAAAGACAAATTCATCTTTTTTCAAGTTGATAACCTTGGAAATAAAAAATATCTGCCTGATCTCCTTTTTGGTAAATTGTTTGAATATTTCAATATCACGCAGATGCAGGTTTTGATGGATACTTGCTTTTTCTAGGATCTTCTCCTTTTCGATCTGATATTTATCGTATTTTATGATTTGTCCACTCTTAATAATATTCTTGAGTGTTTCACCAAAAGATTTTGTTTGCTCCAGGGTTTCTCGCCATTCTTTTTGAAATTCGAGATATTTGTCAAAAGTATTATAATGAGGAACAGCATCATATCTCGCCAGATAGATATTTTCTATAGTTCCTTTGCAGGCTTTAATATCTCCATCTGCCAGATAATTAAGGGCAAGAATAATATTAGTTTTGAAGATCTTATCTCCCAGATCCGGTTTCATAAAGTAGCCCGGATACGGATCAAATTCTTCCGGTTTGATCTCATGCAGATTAGTTTTATAACTTTGAGTATCGAATTTAGATTTATCATAGAGAAATCTATAAATATCTTCGCGAAAACTTTTCCAGACAGGATGGTTTTTGGGAGGTGGTAAGTGCTTTAATGCCAGTGTATTATCCAAATAGAAGTTGAAACCAAAAATCCGGGCGTTGATCACATAATCCGTATCTTCACCTCTAGTAACTCTGGGATCAAAAGGAACTATCCGCATCAGATTCCTATGAATGACCATAGCACCTCCAAAAGCAAAAGGAGTCTTTTTCAATCTGGGTTCGCTGCCAATTATTTTATCAAAGGCTTCACGTTTACCTCCAAACCGATCCCAATAAGTCATCCAGGGAACAATATTAACTTTATCGTAATACTCATTATCTTCATTCAAATAGTAACCGGCAACTCCATCAATTGTATTTCCGTAAAATCTTTTACCAATGAATTCCTTCGCTTTTGTAACATATTTCGGGTCTTCAATGATCTCATCATCATCTATCAATAAAGCAATCTCAGCATCCATAATATAAGGCAGAAGAATACACATATTTCTGATCTGAGCATAATTATCCAAATCAAGAATGTCCTCTCCTTTGTATTCATAATAGAGCTTTTCTTTTAATTTTTTTAAAGTCGTTTCTGTGAAGAGTATTGTATCTACCGGAATCTTCGCCTTAGAAAGCAGATCACGTAATTTCTTTTCCATCGGCTTGATATACCGATCATTTGTTGTAATACCAATAATAATTAGTGTGAAGTCTTTATCTTCCAAGTTGTTAAGTGAATCTAAAGTTCGTAGCAAAGTCCCTTCTTCATCTAGGGGTGTGGGATGATCAAATACCTTGTCGCCTTCCTGCCAGTCATCTTTTTTTCCTGTCCAATAGGAAGGAATAACCATATAAGTTCTCATGAGTGCTCCTGTAAGTTCAATTTCATAAATTTTTTCCAAGTTTTCATTAATCTTCTAAAGTTCCAGATATCATTTGCCAGCTTTTGATAAGAAAGTTCAAAAGCAGCCGGCAGCATCAGAAATCTATCATCATTAAAATATTCTGCCGCAGCTCTGCTGCCTATTTTCAAAGCTTTTAATCTGCTTGATATTTCGATAACATCATATTTCATATTGCTATTCTGTCTGAGCCAATTTAAGAAAGGATTACGAATGATCCAGCCCATACAAGCATAAAAAAATCTGTCTAAGTTTTTTTCCAGAAAGATTGACGGTTTCTTGGGAAAATCACCGAAACAGTTATGAAAAACAGGCAGATCAATATCTACGCACCTAGCCTTTTTGTGAATTTCCGGTCCAAAAAGGGTATCTTCGCCACGCCCAAGAAAACACTCATCATTCATTACCATGGCAGAAGAGAAAAAAGGTGGTAGAACGTTAATTTTATTTAAGTTTATTGCTAGATTCCCGCCTAAGGCTTTTTGCGTATCAATAACTTTCTGTAAATAGGTTTCCGCGGTTACGGGATCGTTATATTTGGTGATCTTATCAAATGCAGTCTCTTTTTGAACTCCATAAAGCAGATCTTTCAGATGCGGAAAATTCATTTTGGGAATAATATAATAACCCGAGTAGTCACTCGTAGTAAGTACTACATCTTTTTGTTTCAAATATTTTAAATGAGAACCAACGAAATCAATTTCGGTAAAACTGAAACTGTCATCTGTAAAATGTGTTAGTATTTTTGGATAGATATCAGAATCAAAAAAAAACAGATAATCAACTTTCAGCATAAACGCTGTGAGTAGAACATAATTGCGTGAAGTTCCGTAAGATATAAGACCATAGTCGTTTTTGTAAGGTGTCCCGGTCAGGATCATAACTTCTTCTTCAGTTAATCCGAGCTTAGATAAATAGTTCTCCAGGAAGGGAGCATGTCCTCTTTTTACAGCTGTTACTTTGATCTGCTTCTTAAAACTGTCCAGAATAGAATTATCAACTTCATCTTCGTAAGAAACAATAAGATGCTGCATCTGATGCTTGAACTTACGAGTATTTTCCAGGAAGATTTCGATCGGTTCCCTTTTATTAAGATCTCTGGTTATTATTCCGAAAGCTTTTACATTCTCTTTCATGAAAAATCCTTTGTTTATACTTAACCTCTAATACAGAAAAAAAAATATGTTGTCAAATTAAAATCTAATTTTTGTTTACAATAGGGTTGCTGATTATCTTTAGTGAACTAAGTAAAATTATAATTTGATCAGGAGGATATGAGTGAAAAAAAAGGGTGTTCTTGAGCAGAAACTGCAGCTTTTACCAGTATCCCCCGGTATTTATATGATGAAAAACGGAACCGGTAAGATCATCTATATTGGGAAAGCAAAAATATTGCGGAATCGTGTAAGATCTTATTTCAGAGGTACTACAACGGATAAAAAGACCAAAGAGATGGTCAGTAAAATAGCTGATTTTGATTACATTCTAACAAAAACGGAAGATCAAGCTCTGGTTCTTGAAGCTAACCTGGTAAAAAAAAATAAGCCAAAATACAATATTCAGCTGAAAGATGATAAAAGCAAACCTTTTATAAAGCTGACGATAAAAGAACCTTTTCCCCAAGTAATAGTTACTAGAGAGTTGGTAAAAGACGGTTCCAGGTACTTCGGTCCATATACTGATGTGAAAGCTCTAAGAAGAACATTACGGTTGCTGGAATGGGTTTTCCCTTTAAGGACGTGCAGCAGACAGATCAAGAGTGGTAAACCTGATTATCAAAGAGCTTGTATTAATTTTCAACTCGGTAAATGTCTTGCTCCTTGTATTGGGGAAATTACAGTGAAAGATTATAAGGAAAACGTGAGTGGACTGATAAAATTTCTTAACGGCAGGAATCAGGAGATTATTGATGATCTTATTGCCAGGATGAAAAATTATTCTAATAGCTTGTTATTTGAAGAAGCCGGAAAGATCAAAGAGAAAATAGAGAATATACAAAAATTAAACAGAGCCAGAAATATGTTCTTCACAGATCAAAAGAATCGAGATGTTCTAGGGGTATATCAGGAAGGGAAGAGGGCGGCTGTTTCAGTTTTGAAGATACTTTCAGGGAAATTACTCAATAAAGAGATCTATGCTTTGGATAATACGGAAGGCTCGAGCTTGGCAAGTATTATGGAAGCATTTTTAAAACAGTATTATGCCTCCAGGATAGATTCACTTCCTCACAAGATATTACTACAAATTCAACCTGATGATCTGAAAACCCTTAATAAATGGCTGAAGAATAAAATAATAGTTCCGAAAAAGGGTGATAAAAAGGCTCTAATCTCTATCGCTAGGGAAAATGCTTTTAACTTTGTAGAAGAGGAAAAACTAAAGCATCTCCGCAAAAGCAACAGAACTATCTTTCCGATCAAAGAACTCAAGGATAAGCTGAATTTGCGCCAGCTTCCCAGAAAAATGATCTGTCTTGATATTTCCACTATTCAGGGAAGTGATACCGTTTCCTCAATAGTTTTCTTTGAAAATGGTAAGCCAAGAAAAAAAAACTACCGTCATTTCATCATGGAGACAGTAACAGGACAGGATGATTTTGCTTCAATGGCAGAGACGATGAAACGCTATTTTGTTAAAGTGGAAGAAGATACAAAACCTGATCTGATTGTGATAGATGGCGGTAAAGGACAATTGAAACGCTCTTATGAAGTTCTACAGGAATTGAAACTTGATAATATTGAGATCATTTCTTTAGCGAAAAGGATAGAAGAAGTTTTTTTACCGAACAGAAAAGAATCCATAATCCTGCCTCGTAATTCTGCAGCTTTGAGAGTATTGGTAAAGATCAGAGATGAAGCTCATAGATTTGCAATCAATTTCCATCGAAAGAGAAGGAAGAAAAGGACTCTCATCAGTGTTTTAGATGATATTAGCGGAGTGGGCGCTCATCTGAAGTTTTCACTTTTAAATAAATTCGGATCTGTGGATAATATCAAAGAAGCTTCTATATCTGAGCTGATGGATATCAAAGGAATAGGTGAAAAAAACGCTAAAATTATCTTAAATTTTCTCAATAAGCAGAATCTAAAGAAAAAATAATTCAATTGACACAATGATAAATTTATTTTTTTAAGATAATAATTAATATTAAAAGGTAATTATTTATATGAAAAAATATTTCTTATTTATTATATTTCTCACAATCTGTAGTGTAATCTCAGCAAATGTGATAGACAGTTTGACTACAGCCTTGACCAAACCAAATGCTGATAAGAGCAAAATATATTACGAACTAGCTAAAGAGACCTTGAAATCATCACCCCAAAGAAGTGCAGAATATGCTAGATCAGCTTTGACTTTTGTTAAATCTACTAAAGATAAGATCAAGTTTAAAAACCAATTAGGTATTGCTTATGAGTACTCTGGGAATTACGACCAAGCTCTTAAAGAATATAATTCAGCATTGGAACTTGCAATTGAGCACTCTTATAATTTGGGAGAAGGGATATCATTATTAAATATCGCAATAGTTAAATCACAACTTTCTGATTATGACACAGCGTTGGAATATTCTTTAAACGCCTTAAGCATCTTTAAAGAAGAAAACGATCTCCAATACCAAACAAGTGCTCTTAATTCAATAGGTAATGTTTATCTACAAACCGGTGATTCCAGCTTAGCTCTGGAATATTATCTAATAACTTTAGCAAATAAGCAAAAATTAAAAGATGAACCCGGAATATCCAGAATACAACATAATATTGGACTAGTTTATATCGAGATGGAAGAATGGGATAAAGCACAAGAATATCTTGATCAATCATTACAAAGTATTACTAAACAGAACGATAAATATAGTTTAGCCCATTGTTACAACAATTTATCAAATATAGAAAAATCTCAAAAGAATTATCAGAAAGCTATGGAAAATAATCATAAAGCATTAGATCTCTTTACTGAGATCAACAATCAGGAAGGAGTTGCATATACAAGATATCTTTTGGGAGCAAATTTATTATTGATAAAAGAATATGACAGTGCATACAAGAATTTGCAGGAAAGCCTTACAATCGCAGAGCAAATAGGATTACCGGAACTTATAGCAGATAATTATCAATCATTTTCAGATTATTATTCAGCATTAGGTGATCACAAAACTGCTTTTGATTATCTGAAAAACTATTATACTATTAAAGATTCCATTTTCTCAGAGAAAAAAAGGAGAAAGATCTCTAATTTACAATCCGGTCATGAGCGCACAAAACAGGAAGAGAAAATTAAAAGATTACAGGAAAAGAAGCATTATGACAGCAAAATTACAAAGATATTATTGTTAGGAATTCTTTTTGGTTCGTTAGTTTTGATCTTTCTGATAATACTTTATAAAGAAAAAGTAAATGAGATCAGCCGCAGAATAGATACTGAACAGAAGCTGCATGACAGCAAAGAAAAACTCAGGAACCTGACAGAAAATATTTCTACTGCGGTCTATACTTTTGATATTGAAGGTAAATATACATACGTAAATCCTTACATGGCGAAGATGACTGGTTATTCAGTTGAGGAACTTGTTTCGATGGATTTCTTTAAAATGGTTCATCCCGATTTTAAGGAACTGGTCATGTCTAGAGGTTATAATCGCTTAAAAGGAGAGGATATCCCCAAGCAGTATCAGTTTAAAATAATTACCAAACAAGGTTCTGTCCGGTGGGTAGAAACAATCAATTCACGTACTATAATTAACGGACAAGTTTTTGTACTGGGAACTTCAAATGATATTACAGAAAGGATCGATACAGAACAAAGTATTCGTGAAAGTGAGAAAAAATATAAATATCTGGTAGAGTCGATAAATGACGGAATGGTTATTTTTGATGAAAATGGTAACTTTACTTTCGCAAATATCGCTGCTAGAAATATCCTGGGCTTCGATGAGAACGAAATGGGATCAATGAATTGGGAAAAAATCGTATCAGCGGAGAACTTTCAAAAGATTCAGCTGGAAACGGATAGGAGTATCAAAGGCAAAAATTCCAAATATGAACTTGAAATCAGACACAAGAACGGTGAGAAGAGGTTGATCGCTGTGAATGCGAGTCCTTTATTTAATCAGGAAATTTTTGAAGGGACGATTGGTATATTTGTGAATGTTACAGATATCCGGCAAGCAGAAGAGCGCATAAAATCTCAGTTAAAAGAAAAAGAACTCATGCTTCAGGAAATTTATCATCGAGTTAAAAATAATCTGCAGATCATAGCCAGCATGTTAAAATTACAGGCTTCTTATCTTAATGATGATTATGCGGTTGAAGTGTTAAAAAACTGTCAGTACAGAGTTAAGTCTATGTCACTTGTCCATGAAAAGTTGTATAGTTCCGACGACCTCTCCAACATTTCATTTAAAGATTATACAAAAACTTTGATCCAGAACTTGTTTGCCTCTTTGAATATTCGCGGTAACAGGATAAAATATGAACTGGATATGATTGAAGTATATCTGGATATCTCCTTGGCAATACCCTGTGGATTAGTGATAAATGAATTGATCACAAATGCTTTGAAATATGGTTTCCCTGATGATAAAAAGGGAATTATCAAAGTCAGTATGAAAAAAGTTGAAGATGATAAATTAGAATTAACAGTCTGGAATAATGGTGTTGATCTACCGGAAAACTTCGAAATACGAGGAGAAACTTCTTTCGGTTTAAAGCTGGTGGATATATTGAAACTGCAATTAGGTGCTGAATTAAAAATTGATAGAAAGGATGGTGTTTCATTCATTTTTACTTTCAAAGAAAGCTGATAAAATTAAGGGAGGGGAAATTGTTCAATAAGAAATTGGTTTTAGTTATCTTACTGCTTCTCTCCTTATCATATCTTACTTCAATATCCAAAATAGACAGTCTGGAAACTTTGCTGATCAATAGTCGCGGAAAACAACGTATTAACTTACTCAATCAACTTTCTTCAATTTACAGGAACAAAGATAATAAGATCGGTTTTGATTATGCCAAACTTGCTTTAACACTGGCGGAACAGGAAAAATATAAAGCCGGTGAAGCTCATGCTTATAATAATTTGGGTCATTTTTACATGAAAAGCTATAATTATGAATCTGCTCAACAAAATTTTCAAAACGCTTTAGATATGTTTGATAAATTGAAAATGGAGTATTATATCGGTAATGCTACTGAAAATATTGGTCATGTATATTGGTATAAGGGTGATTTCTCAAATTGCTTAGAGCATTACAAACGCACCTTGGAAATTTATTTGCACCTTAAAGATGAGATGCGGCAAGCAAAAGCTTCTAACAACTTAGGACAGGTTTATTACAGGCTGGGCTTTTATGATGAATCATTAAAGTACTTTTTACAGGCTATGCGTCTGAAAGAGAAATTGCATAATCCAACTTTACATCACACTCTAAACAATCTCGGCATCGTTTATTTAAAACTATCCGATTACGACAATGCATTGGATATGTATAAAAGAACCTTACAAATTAGACAAGAACGTAATATAGATACAGCCTCGACTCTTAGTAATATCGGAACAGTTTATTTAACTTTACAGGATTATGATAAAGCAATGCATTATTTTTCTGAAGCATTAATCCTCAACCGTAAACAACAGAATAAAAAGAGTATCTCTGTATGTTTGAATAATATTGCTATTGTTATGGAAGAAACAGGGAATATTGAGCAAGCACTCGAAAATTATAAAGAAGCACTTGCTATTAAAAGAAATATTTCTGACACTTATGGATATTCAAATACTGCAAAAAACATTGGTAGTTTATTTTTAATTAAAAATGATATGGAACAGGCGGATAAATATTTGCGAGAGAGTTTAATGATAGCTCAGGAAAATGAGGCTCGTGATATCATTAAAGAAAATTATCTGCTGATTTCAAAATTTTATGCTAAACAGAATGATTTTGCCAACGCCTATAAGTATCTGAACTTTTATTCAGATATCAAGGATTCACTATTTAATAAAGAGATTAACGACAAGATAAATCAGCATAGAACAAGTTTTGAGATGGAAAAAACACTTAACGATAAAGAATTGCTTCTGAAAGATAATCAAATCTTTAAATTGCAGCTGCAGAAAAATAAATCATCAAGAGTCATACTATTTCTTATGCTGTTTATTCTGATAATGATCGCTGTTTCTCTTTATTATTATTACAGCAAAGTTAATAAATTAAATACAATACTTTCGGGTACGAATGAAACTCTTGAATCGAAAGTTAAACAGCGGACCAGCGAATTGAAAGATGCAAATGAGAACTTAAGAGAAGAGGTTAATGAAAGAAAAAAAACCGGTGAACATTTAAAAGCTTCTTTAAAAGAGAAGGAAGTTATGCTGAATGAAATTCACCACAGAGTTAAAAACAATCTGCAGGTAATAAACAGTATTTTGAATATCCAATCACGCTCATCTTTATCGACTGACTCGATCAATATTTTAACAAATACCAGTAATTGGCTGTATTCTATGTCTTTGGTGCAGGAACAGGTTTATACTTCAGATAATCTTGAACTTGTAGATTTCAATTTATATGTCAGATCACTAACAGAAAATATATTCAATTCAATGCAGGTATCTCATGCCAAAATTAAAACTGTATTTAATATTCAAGACATTAAACTTAACGTTAATCTGGCTATACCCTGCGGCTTACTCATCAATGAAATTATTATTAATGCTATCAAACATAGTTTCAAGAAAGGGGGGGGGGGAAAGATCATTATAAACATGAACCAAGAGAACTCTTTTATTTATCTGGAAGTATGTAATGACGGCGAATCAATACCAGAAAAAATAAATTATCTGGAACCAAATACAGCCGGACTTGAGATCATCAGGATCTTGGCTTTGCAGCTCTCGGCAAAAATGGAAATTATTAATCATAACGGTGTAACATACAAATTAAAATTTAAAAATAAGTGAGGCAGGAATGAAAACAAAAAGCAAGATCATGGATGTGAAAGCCATTGAAAGATCAATGCGGAGAATAGCTCTGGAGATAGTTGAACATAACAAATCTATGAAAAATGTTTTTCTGGTCGGGATAAGAAGCAGAGGTGTTCCTATGGCAGAAAGATTAGCTGATTATTTGAAGGAAATTGAAGGCATTGAAGTTCGTACAGGTATTCTGGATATTTCTCTGTACAGGGATGACCTTTCTAAAGTCGCTGAAAATCCCGTACATAAAGGCTCTGACATTGAGTTCAATGTGGAAAATGCCAAGATCATCCTGATCGATGATGTCCTTTATACCGGCAGAACTGTACGCGCTGCTATTGATGCTATTATAGACTTAGGACGTCCCAAGGAGATCCAACTTTGCGTGTTAATTGATAGAGGTCACAAAGAACTTCCTATCCATGCCGATTATATCGGCCGATCTGTGCCAACTTCCAGTGAGGAGATCATTAAAGTATCTTTCCTGGAAACAGATAAAGAAGAGAACGTAAAGATCGTTACAGTAAATTAACAAGCCCGGGAAGCCGTTTTCATAGCACTCTCATAAAGGGAGTGCTAATTTTATTTGACAAATTAGAGTTAGAAATTAAATTATCCTCAGAATTAAATTAAGATCAAAGGAGAGGACAATGGTAAAACCGAATACAGGGAAATTATCAATTCATACTGAGAATATTTTTCCAATCATCAAAAAATGGCTCTACTCGGAGCACGATATCTTTTTAAGAGAATTAATTTCAAATGCAGTAGATGCAATGAACAAGCACAAAGCAATAAACCCAGAGGTCAAGGATGATCTCAAAGTTAAAATAAAGATCGATAAAAAGAAAAAGAGTATTCAGATCAGCGATAATGGCATTGGCATGAACGCTACTGAGATCAAGAAATACATCAACCAGATCGCCTTTTCAGGAGCAGAGGATTTTGTTTCAAAATTTAAGGATAAGCAGTCCTCAATAATCGGACATTTTGGACTGGGATTTTATTCCAGTTTCATGGTAGCAAAAAAAGTTACGATCGATACTTTATCCTACAAAAAAGGCTCTACAGCTGCATATTGGGAATGTGAGGGCAATACTGAATACAAAGCAGCTACCGGTCAAAGAACCAAGGTAGGAACTACTGTCACAGTATTTTTAAATAAAGATAATGAGCAGTATTTAGAAGATGATAAAGTGAAAGAATTAATAGAAAAATACAGTAATTTCATGCCTTTCCCAATTTTTCTGAATAAGGAAAAAGAACCGATCAATCAGACAGAAGCTTTATGGCTGCGAAAGCCGAAAGACGTGAAAGATGAAGAATACAAAGAGTTTTATAAAAATCTCTTCCATGATTATAATGAACCCCTTTTCTGGATACATTTGAATGTTGATTTTCCTTTTAATTTAAAAGGGATATTATACTTTCCAAAGATCAAAAATCAGATCGAGATGAATACAGGAAAAGTTAAGCTCTTCTGTAATAATGTATTTGTAGCAGATGATCTGAAAGGTATAATTCCAGAGTTTTTATTGTTACTGAAAGGTGGAATTGATATTCCCGATATACCATTGAATGTATCACGAAGTTTTCTACAGCAGGATCAGCAGGTTCAGAAGATATCCAAATTCATAATCAAAAAAGTTTCTGACAGTCTGAAAGAGATCTTCAAAGAAGATAGAAAGAAGTATGAAGGCTTTTGGGAAGACATTAACCAGTTCATCAAATATGGTGTTCTTACAGAAGAAAAATTTTCCAAAGCTATTAAGGATCAACTTATCTTTAAAACCACTGATGATGATTATGTAACTATCGAGGAATACCGCACCAGAAATAAATCTGAGGAAAAACCTCAGAAAATATATTATGCCCAAAGTGAAGATACTCAAGTGTCATATTTGAGGATGATGAAAGAGCAGAGGATAAGTGTGATCTATTCAAATTCAGTTCTGGATAATCATATTTTCCAGCATCTGGAAATGAAAAATAATGAAATCACTTTTGTTAGAATTGATTCCGAGATCAATGAAAATTTAGTTGAGAAGAAATCAAAAACCACTTCCAAAGATTCAGATAAAATTGAAATGATATTTAACAAAGCACTTAATGATAAAATTGAAGCAAGCTTCAGTAAGGATGATTACGGTAAATTCCTCAAAAAATATCCGGCTGCTGCTAAAGCTTTAACTCCTTTCATCACAACTCAGGATGATATGACAAAGATAAGCCCTTATGATATTACTCCTGAAGTTAAACAAGAGCTTGGCAATGAAGCCTTTAATGAGATAATACAAAAAGCCTTCATCGAGATCAAGACGGAAACTAAAAACTTAAAGTCAAAAGAAATTCCCGCTATGATCGTGTTCAACGAATTTATGCGGAGATTCCAGGAAATGAATATGTTGAATCAGCCTAATAACGAGATGGACATGCTCAAAAATCACACTTTGATCGTTAATCCTCAAAATGAAACTATCCAAAAAATCGTTAAAATGGAGGAGAAGGGTAATGATGAGCAGGTTAAACTTCTAACCAAATATATTCACGATCTGGCAATGCTGGAACAAAAAAGATTTACCGGCAAAGAACTGCATTCCTTTATCGAAAATGCTAACAAGGTAATGAAATTGATCAAGTAAGTTTGTTATAATGTTTTAAAGATCCTCCTTTAAATGCTGGAGGATCTTTTTTATTTCCTTTTTTCTAATTTGAGCAGAGTTTTCTTAATTTTTAAACCACCGGCGTAACCACCAAGATCACCGTTCTTGCGGATCACTCTGTGACAGGGAATAATTATTGGTATGGGGTTTTTACCGTTGGCATTTCCAACTGCTCTGGATCGTTTATTATTCCCGGTTCGTTCTGCCAGCATCTGATATGATATTGTCGCTCCATATTCTATTTTCTCAAGTTCACACCAAACATTTCTTTGAAACATAGTTCCGGCCGGTGCAAGAGGAATTTCAAACTTTTGCCGTTTACCTTGAAAATATTGACTAAGTTGCTTTTCTGTTTCAGTTAATATTGGTAAATCCGAATCAGCTTTAATATCACATCTTCCGAATCTGATTTCAAGCAGATGGTTGCCATCAGATACGAGGCACAAGTCCCCAAACGGGGCCCGCATATTCCGAAAAAATAATTTTTGGTTTATCAATATATACTCCAATAAGTTAGCTGCTGTTTTGCTCTGATCAAGCACGGCAGTCGGCAAAATTGGAGCGGATTACGGGTCTCGAACCCGCGACCTTCAGCTTGGGAAGCTGATGCTCTACCAACTGAGCTAAATCCGCTCTGGTAGATATTAATTTTGATTAATAATTGCGACTATAGGTAAAAAATATTATTAAACAGGCAAGTTTTTTATTTTTAAAATGTGTGAAGTATCAGATCATAGACGTTTTTTAATATTCCGTTCAATTCGATTTGCTTTGGCTTATTTAATTTATTACCGTCCATCCAGGTTTTCTTTAACTCTATAGGAACACAACAGCCGTTCTCAGGAAACTCACGGTGTATCCAGCGGGGAAAATTACCACCGGGAAATTTTACATCCACTCCAACTTTCAAGTTCTTGTTATTATAACGGTGTTTTGATAATTCTTTTTTTATTAATAACATATACGGCTTGAACTTTTCGGGCATATTGCTGGAGCCGAGAACAATATCCGGCATCCGTTCACCCTTACGTTCATTGAATGAGTGAATATCAAAGACAATAAATTTTCCGAATCTGCTTTTCAACTCAGTTAAATGTTTTTTCAGTTCAGAATAGAACTTTGCATACTGCCGCTGGGAATTTTCTATCATTGTTTTATCGGGAATTTTATTTCTCGTCTGCAATCCCCAGCAGTCTTCCGGAATAAGATAAACACATTTCTCAATTTTACGATTAAGATCAACCTGGAAACGGCTTACGTTTACGGTAATTCTGTTATTACAGACAGAAGTAAATAATTCTGTAAAAGGATCTTCTTCCAACAATCTTTGATCTTCAGAAATGGCAATTGTTTTATTAAACTCTGCAGACAGGTTATGCCCATTATGAATGGCAGTACAAACTACAGGAGTATCATAAGAGAAATTGAACCTTGCGAACATTTCCTAATCCACCATTAATTTAACTGATGAGTCCGGCTCTGAGATTATTATTGTAATTTTGGAGAAGTACTTATTAGCAGCTTTTCTGATCTGAGTCGGAGTTGTATCTTCATAAAATTCTATAATTTTATCGAAATAATCATATCCTAAACCTATCGCTTCGTAATAAGTAATATAATATGGAAGAGAGTTGTCGTTCAACATAGCATTGTACATTTTTTTATTTTCTTCAATCGCACTATTGATCTCTTCTTCAGGAACAATTTCATCCTTGAGTTTTTGCAGTTCATTTTTCATAACTGCTATGAGTTCATCTTTTTTATCAATAGATGTTTGACTGTTGAGATTGAAGTAGCCAGAATCCGCTGAATACCAATATTCCGGGAAGGCAAAATAAGCTAGATTATTGTTGCCTCTTACAGCCAGATGCAGTCTGCCGCGCGCTCCAGATAAAATCATGTTTATCAGACGCATTGCTTTAAAATCTTCGCTATTCTGAGACGGGGCAGAGGTAAAGATATCGAGATTTACCTGCTCAAATCTATATTTATTCACAAAACTATCATCTTGACCTTTTATTGTAGTGAAATTCATTGCTTGTTCGATCTCTTCAGTAGGGACATTTTTGCGGATATTTTTTGCAATAGTAGTTGCTTCTGCTTCTGTAAGATCACCAAATAAAGTAATGATCATAGTTTCAGCATTAAAATAATTTTCATATAGGTTTAGCAGTTCAGTTTTATCAATAGCTAAAATAATATCTTTTCTCTGTTCCATGGAAAGCCTATCGCGCATATCTTTGTAAAGAACTGACCTGATATGATCTCTGTGCGCTGAAGTAGCTCTGCTCTTATAATTATTATGATCCGCTTCGTATTCCGCTTTAGCCAGCTTTATTTCATTCTCTTCAAAATTGGGATTGTTAAAAGCATCTAATAATATCTCCTGCAATTTAGGATAATCTGCTTTTAAACATTTAAACTCTATGAAAGTTCCTTTATCCGAACTTCTGCTGTTGAGAGAAACAATGTGATCTTCCAGCCATTCTGAGATATACAATGAATTGAATTTCTTAGAACCTTTGAACATAAGATCAAACATAAATGAAAGTGTACCGGCTGTTTCTTCAGTTTCATAATTAGTTGAAACTGGAAAATATATCACACCTTTGATCAGCGGTTTTGTCCTATTTCTCTTATGTAGAAGTGTAAGTTTGTCAGTTATCATGGTTTTACTGATCTCGGATCTTTCAGAAGGCTTGTTAGCCTTTTGCTCCAACAATTCTTTCTCGCCTACTGGTACAGCCTTAAAGATCACACGGTTTTTGGGACCAAAATGTTTTTTTATTTGTTCGGAAAGATCTTCCGGTGATAAGGCCTCTAATCTAGCAATCTCCAGTGGAAATCTATCGGGAATATTATAGGACATCATCGTCCAGCCTATTCTATTTGCATCGTCAGAAACACCTGGAGTGGAAAGCAGTTCCTGAGCTTTGAGCCGGTTAATATAATTCTGCAGCTCTGATCTGGTAAAACCGGATTTACTGTAATTCTCCAATTCGGTGTTAATTATGGAGATGATCTTATCAATATCAGCTGACCTTTTGGGATTGAATCTAATAACAATCTCTCCCTCCGGTGAATTCGGCTCTTCATAAGCATACGCATAAAATCTTTCTTTGTTGACTAATTGCAATTCCTCTACCAGTTTATATCTGATCGGTGACTGTCTCTTACTGAAAAGGATGGAGAGTGCTGCATTTAAAGCTGTGGTATTCACATAATCTGCGGCTGGCAGTATGGTGGAAATATAAACTTTGGGTGTCTCTATCTCAAATTCTTCTATATATTCCAGATTGCCTTCTCTCTTGTGCTGAACAGGTTGAACTACTGGTTCAATCTGACGACGTGGAAAATCTTCAAATGAGACTGCGATTTCTGCCAGCATAGCTTCTGCCTCAAAATCACCCACTGCTACAAAGATCATATTATTTGGGGAATAGCGGGTTTTATAATAATCCTGCAATTGTTCGCGTGTTATGGTTTTGTAAATATCTGTATATCCAATTACCGGATATCTTTTGTTGGAATTAGGATAAACCAGTTCCTGGTATCTCTGATATATTCTGGAGGAAGGAGGGGTAGAACGCAATACTATTTCTTTTAAGATCACCTCGCGTTCTCGGTTGACTTCTTTCTCAGCACATATATTGAATTGCATTTGCTGAGAAAGATTTTGCAAAGCCAGATCTTTGTATGCTTTGTCAACAGTGATGTAAAAAACTGTTGCAGTTTGCGTAGTATAGGCGTTTACTAACGCGCCCATTTCTTTACCCATTTGATTATATTCTTCTTCAGTATGGTAGCTGGTAGTACCGCTGGATACGATATGCTCCAGAAAATGAGATATCCCGCCTCCGAGATATTTACCTTCACTTACAGAGCCCGTCTTTACAAAACAGTAAAATCCAACTGATTCGTTCAGAACATTCTCTTTAACTACTATCTGCATACCGTTTTTCAGCGTTGTTTGTAATAAATTATTTTCTGCAAATACCATAATTGCAGAACATAATATCAATAAGACAAATATTTTTTTCAACATATCCTCCGGCTGTTTATTAAAATTACTTGTATTTTCAAATGCATTTTTCGTTCCTTCTCAGAAAATAATGATTATGCAAAACACTGCAGATGATCTTCAAAAGTATTTATAGTTCCAGCTTATGTTTTATCTCGATCTTGAAATTGCATCGTTAATAAAAAAAACTGTTTGACAAACTGCTAAAGATTTTTTTATATTGCAACATTGCAATAATTTTAAACTAATTAAGGAGTTATTTATGAGAAAAAGCAATTTATTTATTTTACTTATTTTATTTTTTAGCGTTAGTTTGGCTTGGGGACAGATCATCAGTCAGTACATTGAGACAAATTCCGGGGTAGCCCCTAAAGGAATTGAGATTTGGAATAATACTGAAAGCACATTAGATTTTAGCGCAAACAGCTTAGTAATTGAAAAAGGTGTAAATGGTGCAGTTCCTTCTGCGGATTTTACTTTAAGTTCAGGTACATTGATCAGCGGAGCAGTTATAGTGATCGGAACGTCTAATATGCAAACAATTACAGAGTTGAATGGTTCAACATTTCATGAAAAAACTTTTACCTTTAACGGTGATGATGCCTTACAAGTAAAATATGGCGATGTTCTAATAGATGTTTTTGGAGAACCAGGGATTGATCCTGGATCATCATGGTCTGGAAATGGTGTTTCTACTGCAAATCAAAATATTCAATTAAAGACAGGTATAACCGATGGCGATACATTGGGCTGGACAGATCCAAGTATTAGATTTGAAACAGTAAGTACTGATCCGGTTAATGATATGACCGGCTTTGGGCTGGCACCTGCAACAGGCGGGTCTCCTGTGATTTCTAACATTATCCAAACACCGGCAGGTGATATTACATCTTCTACAACCGTCTCTGTTTCTGCAGATGTAACTGATTTGGATGGCAGTATAACAAATGCAGAACTTCACTGGGGTACTACATCAGGCGATCTTAGTACAATTATAAATATGAGTAATACCAGTGGTGATACTTATACAACTGATACTGATATCCCCGCACAATCCGTTGGAACTGAAGTATTTTACGAAATCGAAGCCACTGATGAAGATTCTTTTACGACAACTTCTTCAGAAAATAGTTATATTGTTATTGCACCTGTCACAACTACTCTTCCTTATTCAGAGGATTTTGCCGCAGATCTGGGAAACTGTTATACCTATAATGATTCCGGGGCAACCAAAGAATGGGTTTGGAATTCGGGTTATGCAAACATGAACGGTTATAATTCTGGAGACACAGAAATTGACTGGCTGATATTACCGGGAATAAATTTAGATAATTATACCGGAGAGGGCTTTGTTTTTGAAACTTCTTACAATTATGGCACAGATGATGAGAATAATTATTTAAAATTGTATTATTCAAACGATTATTTCGGAATAGGTGATCCTAATGGTGCTACCTGGACTGAACTTGCTTTTGAACACCCCAGCTCTAATTCAACTTGGACTTCTTCTGGTATAATAGACCTTTCATCGATTTCAGGGACATCAATTTGGCTTGCTTTCAAATATCATTATCAATCCACAAGCTATAGAAACTGGGATATTGATAACATTTCTGTACAAGAGGCAATAGGACCTGACATTGTAAATGTTGTCAACACACCTTCTAATCCAGGAACATCAGAAACAGTCTCTGTTACAGCAGATGTAACTGATCCTGACGGAGTAAGTTCTGTGGAACTGCACTGGGGTATTACATCCGGCAGCCTTGGTTCGACTATCAATATGAGTAATACCAGTGGTGATGCTTATACAATTGATACTGATATCCCCGCACAATCTGAGGGAACTGAAGTATTTTACGAAATTTATGCTGAGGATAACAACACGAATGGAAATACTACTTCAGAGTACAGCTATCTTGTCACAGACGCAGTAGATCCAGTTGCAGGTGATCTGAGGATTACAGAGATCGTTGGTGATAATGCAGACGCAAGTAATAATGATAATGGTTTTGCAGAAATATTAAATGTGTCAGGTAGTCCACTGTTATTGGATAATGTGCAGGTGAGATATTTCAATTCTAATCCGGGTGGGCCGACTTATACCATACCTCTTTCTGGTTTATTAAATGCAGATGAATATATTATTATTACTCAAGATGAGACAGCATTCAATGCATTATATGCTCCGGTTACTGCAGATTATTCACACGGTAGTTTCTACTTTAATGGTGGAGAAGACGGATTGGATATTTTTCTAACTACCACACGGGCTGAAGTGCTTGACGAATTCAATGAGAATGGAGTATCAGGTAGCCCTTTTACCTGGAATGACGCTAATGTATATGAACGTACTTCACTTTCCACCGGTTCTCTGCTTACCAGCTGGACAGAAATCACATCCGGAACAGGAACACCACGGGGAGTGAATGATAATCCACTCCCAGTCACTCTTTCCAGTTTTACAACTGCAGTTATAGGTAATGAATTTGTTCAGATCAGCTGGACAACACAGTCAGAAGCATCAGTAAGTTCCTGGCAGCTCTACAAGCAGGAAGAAAATTCCAGCGAGCAGATCATGATCTACAGCCATTACGGCACAAACACTACTGAGCCTTACACTTATACCTTTGCTGATCATGAAGTAGTGGCTAATGTAGCTTACTACTATTATCTGGAAGCTATAGAATATGATCTTTCCACAACAATGTGGGGACCTATCAGCGCGATTTTGGGTGAATCAAATACTCCTCAAACTCCGGTGTTAACCATGTTGGATCACAACTATCCAAATCCTTTTAATCCATCTACAACTATCCAATTTGATATCCGAGAAAACGAAGTCGGCACACTAACGATCTTTAATTCCAGAGGACAGATTCTGGATAAAAAGAATTTTGAAGCAGGATCTCATTTATTTGAATGGGATGGAACACATCTGGGTAGTGGAATCTATTTTTACAGGTTAGAAACAGAGAGTTACACTAAAACCCGTAAAATGATCATGATGAAATAGTACCGCATAATTTCACAGGACCGATCCTGATGAGATAAATTCTCAAATACTTATCTGAAGGGCAGTGTAAAACTGCCCTTTTTTTTTATTAAAGTTCATAGTAAATTTTTTTACAGAAAAAATACTTGTCATATTATCCTGAATTTATGATTCTACCTGTGAAACTTAATATGGAGTTTTTATGAAAAAGAGATGTCTTGTTGTAACCGGAGGAGGTGACTGTCCCGGTTTGAATGCAGTTATCCGAGCAATTGTCAAGCGGGCTTCTGCGGAATCAGATTGGGATATTATCGGCAGCCGCAACGCTTTTAATGGTGTTTTACTCGATCCGATGGAAATAATTGAACTGGATCAATCAACCGTTGCCGGTATTCATGTTCGCGGCGGTACAATTTTAGGTACAACTAATAAAGGAGGTCCTTTTGCCTGGCCGATCCAAGATAATGATGGTAATTGGAGTGAAGTTGATCGTTCTGCCGAAATGTTGAGAAAGCTGGAATTCCTGAATGTAAAAGCTGTTATAAACATCGGTGGTGACGGTTCGCAGATGATTTCACAAAAACTCTTTGATATGGGCTGCAACATCATCGGAGTACCCAAGACGATCGATAATGATCTGGGAGTTACCAATATTACTTTTGGTTTTCCTACTGCAGTGGAAGTTGCAACCGATGCTGTGGACAAGTTAGTAACCACAGCAGAGAGTCATAATCGCATCCTGATCTTGGAAGTTATGGGAAGAAATGCCGGTTGGATAGCGCTGCACTCTGCAGTTGCCGGTGGTGCTGAAGTGTGTCTGATCCCGGAAATAAAGTATGATATTAATATGGTAAAAGAACGAATTGATTCCCGAATCCAAAATTCCCGCGGATTTGTGAATATTGTTATTTCCGAAGGTGCTAAATCTATTAATGGAGAACAGCAGTTTCAGGAAAATCCGGAATTTGGACATCACAATGCCAGGCTGGGCGGAGCCGGAATCCAATTGATGCACGAGCTTCAAACCGCTGGAGTTGATACAGATATCAGAGTCACAATTCTTGGTCATCTGCAAAGAGGTGGAAAACCTATTGCCTACGACAGAATATTAGCAACTCAGTTTGGTGTAAAAGCTTTTGAAATGGTTCTGGATAAAGATTTTGGCAATATGGCCGCTTTGTGTGACGGTAAATTAGTTTCTGTACCTATCAGCGATGCGATCGAAAAATACAATTATGTAGATTTGAATTCTGACCTTATCAAAACGGCCAGGGATATTGATATTTGCTTTGGCGATTAGAATAAAATATAATTTGGAGAATAAATGGGAAAAGATAAAATAGCCATCTTGACTTCAGGTGGATTAGCTCCATGTTTATCATCTACAGTGGGTAGAATGATAATTCAATATACAAAACTTGTACCTGATGCAGAGATCATAGGATATTTAAATGGATTCAAAGGATTGCTGGAAGGAAAATCTATCACAATTCCTGATAATGTAAGATCATCTGCAGAATTGCTTTATAATTTTGGCGGAAGTGTGCTGGGTAGCAGTAGAGTTAAACTTACTAATGTAGAAGACTGCGTAAAAAAAGGATATATCAAGAAAGGCGAAAATCCTTTACAAGTAGCAGCTGAACAACTTTCCAAGGATAATGTTACCATCTTGCACACCATCGGGGGAGATGATACAAATATTACCGCAGCCGGATTAGCAAAATATCTTGCTCTTAACGGCTATAAGCTTGTAGTTGTAGGAATTCCTAAAACAGTAGATAACGATGTTATCCCAATAAAACAAACTCTGGGCGCCTGGACTGCAGCCGAACAAGGTGCAATATTTTTTGAGAATATAGTTAACGAAAATACAACCAGTTCAAGGCAGCTTATAGTGCATGAAGTGATGGGTAGGAATTGCGGCTGGCTAACGGCTGCTACTGCTTATGAATATCGTAAAAAACTGGATAAAAGAGCTTTTTTACCTGACATTCTATTAAGTAAAGAGCGCTGGGATATCGATGCTATTTTTATTCCGGAAATTAATTTGGATCTTGCCAAAGAAATGGACCGTTTAGCTAAATTAATGGATGAAAAAGACTGTGTGAATATTTTTTTGAGTGAAGGTGCTGGAGTTGAAACTATAGTTGCAGAGATGGAAGCAAAAGGTGATGAAGTAAAAAGGGATGCCTTTGGTCACGTTCGGTTAGATAAATTAAATCCCGGGCAGTGGTTTGCTGATAGATTTACCAAACTGCTGAGAGCTGATAAAACCTTAGTACAAAAGAGCGGATATTTTGCCAGATCTTCTGCTCCGAATGACCGTGATCTGGAGCTTATCATAGCTACAGCCGATCATGCTGTAAGATCAGCTGTGAATGGACAAAGCGGTGTTGTAGGTTTAGATGAAGAGAATAACGGCGAGATGCGGACAATAGACTTTTCTCGGATCAGAGGCGGTAGAACATTTGATATAACTCAAGAGTGGTTTCAAAATATGCTGAAAGAAATTGGTCAAATTAGATAAACAGGAGAATAGATGAAAATTAGGTTTAAAGATGTCAGCTCCGGAATAGTAGAAGCCAGAGCGGTTATTGAGGTAATTCCGGGTCTGTATATTAACGAAGTAACTATCTTGAACAAAGATGGGGAGATCATCATCGAACTGCCGCAAAAAAGTTTCCGTGGTAAAGATGACAGAATGCACTATTTGAATGTACTTACTTTTGAGAATGATAATAAAGAAACTATTTGGCTGATGGAAGTGAAGGAAGAATATCTTGCCTGGCGTAAGAATAATAAAAAGGTTTTAGTATACGAAGGGTAAATGCTGATCTGGAAAATATTTTGAAAGTACTTGCTGCTTCTACTATTTCTGATGAGTAACCGCGAAAAAGTATTTCTGGTCGGAGTTGTTTCCGGGGAAGGATCAAAGGAGCATTTTGCTGAGTCTATGGACGAGCTCCGCAAATTAGCTGATACAGCATACTGCACAATAATTCAAACATTTTCTCAAGCCTTAACAAGACCAAAAACTGCTACTTATATCGGCAGCGGAAAACTTCAGGAGATAAAAAGATCCGCTTCTGTTTCACATGTACATACCCTGATCTTCAATAATAATCTTTCACCTTCTCAATCGCGTAATATCTCTGATGTTACCGGATGCAATGTAGTTGACAGAACCGAACTTATACTCGATATTTTTGCTGGTCATGCCAAGACCAAACAGGCAAAATTACAGGTTGAATTAGCTCAATTGGAATATGCTTATACCAAGCTGAAAAATAAATGGAAACATCTTTCCCGGATCCAGGGAGGAATTGGTTTCCGCGGACCCGGTGAAACACAGATAGAAATAGATAGAAGGGAGATCAATAAAAAAACCACTACTTTAAAAAAGCGGATCAAAACAATCGAACAAGTCTCTGTTACAAAACGGAACAGAAGGAAAAATTTGATTTCGATCGCTTTAGTAGGCTATACAAACGCCGGCAAATCTACTTTATTCAACCGGTTAACTTCAGAGCGCAGATATGTTGCAGATCGTTTGTTCGCTACCCTGGATTCAAAAACCAGAGCTTTACGATCGGAAATGAAAGAAAAATTAGTAGTGACAGACACGATCGGATTTATCCGTAAATTACCACATCGCCTGGTTTCATCCTTTCATACAACTTTGTTGGAAGTTTTGGAAGCCGATTTACTGCTTCATGTTGTTGATGTTTCACATCCCAGACTGTATGAATTGATATATGCTGTTGATAGCGTTTTGAAGGAAATCAAGGTTGAAACAAAAAATATTTTAATCGTCTTCAATAAAATTGATAAAGTGAGTGGAAATTATTACAAATTCAAAAAGAAGGAGCTAATGATCAAATATCCGGACAGTGTGTTTATCTCAGCAAAAAATGGTGAAGGATTAGAAAAATTGCAGGCAAAAATTGAAGAATTTGTTCAAAAAAGTAAGATCAATACAGAACTTCATATTCCTGCGGAACTTCCCAATTTACTCTCCTTTCTTCATAAAAATGCCGAAATTGAAGTATCAGAATTTAGAGACACAACCAAAACTTTTCTCGTGAAATTAAAAATTAGTGGACAATTATTGGAAGGTGTAAAAAAACAAATTGCAGATTATAAATTATTAAAATATATAAATAAATAAAAAAGGAGAAGCATGATGATCAGCGATTTACAATCACTTATATCTGTAAACGTAAGAGGGATGAAAAAATCAGCTATCAGGGAATTATTAAAATTAACAAATGACCCTGAAATCATCTCATTTGCAGGAGGGTTACCAGCACCTGAGACATTTCCCAAACAAGAATTGATCGGTATCGTGAAAGAAGTTATTGAAGAACAAGGAAATCAAGCATTACAGTATGGCTCAACTGAAGGTGATACTAGATTAAGAGAATTGATTGCCGAAAATTACAATCAGGAAGGCTTTAATATCACAAAAGACAACATACTGATCACAACAGCATCTCAACAGGGTCTCGATCTTTTGGCAAAGGTGTTTATAAACAGAGGAGATAAAGTTCTGGTTGGGCTGCCGTCGTATCTTGGTGGATTAGGAGCGTTCAACGCTTATGGCGCTGAGATGATAGGAATTAAATTTGATGAACACGGTATGCGGGCAGATAAACTGGAAGAAAAATTACAAGAATTAAAAGAAAAGGGCGAAAAACCAAAATTCATTTATATTATTCCTGATTTCCAAAATCCGGCCGGTGTAACAATTCCCGAACAAAGGAGACGAGAGATAATAGATCTTGCTAGGAAATATGATGTGCTCTTAATTGAGGACAGTCCCTATAAACAAATTAGATTTGAAGGTGAAGATCAGGAAAGTTTTTATTCTATGGATGGAGACGGACAAGTGATCAATCTAGGTACATTTTCCAAGATCTTTGTTCCGGGATTCAGAATTGGCTGGGTTATCGCACATCCTGATATTCTAGACAAATTCATTATGGCTAAACAAAGTACTGATCTCTGTACTTCACCCTTTGTTCAGAAAATAGCTGCTAAATATATTGAAAAAGGTTACTTTGCTAAAAATTTAAAAGCCACCATCCAAAACTATAAAGAAAAGAAAGAAGTAATGATGAAAGCTTTTGAAACTTATTTACCCGAAGGCGTTACCTGGACCAGACCGGAAGGGGGGCTTTTCTTGTTCGTGACATTACCAGAGTATATGGACGCTGATAAATTATTCCTAAAAGCAATTGAGAAAAAAGTTGCATTTGTAGTTGGGAGTGTTTTCCATTGTGACGGCAGTGGAAAAAATACTATGAGGATCAACTTTTCTTATGTTGATAAAGATAAAAATTTGGAAGGTGTAAAACGGCTGGCAGAAGTTATCAAAGCTGAGATGAGATAGATGCCGGTATTGGAAGTTTATTTACAATTACCGATAAAAGAGACGAAGGGAAAATTTTGAAAAATTTTAATGTCGCTGTCGTTGGAGCTACCGGATTTGTAGGCCGGCAAATGATAAAAATTCTGGAAGAACGTGAATTTCCTGTTAAGAAGATCTTTTTATTTGCTTCAGAAAACTCAGCGGGAGAATTGATCAAATTCAAGGATATCCCTTGTGAAGTTCAAACTTTGAATAAAAACAGCTTTCAAAATATTGACTTTGCGTTATTTAGTGCCGGAACTGCTGTCAGCAAAGAGTACGCACCGCTTGCGGTTAAAAATGAATCGATAGTCATCGATAACAGTAATGCTTTTAGAATGGATCCAAATGTTCCATTAATAGTTCCGGAAGTTAATCCTGAAGATCTCGACAAACATCAAGGTATCATAGCCAATCCGAATTGTTCTACGATTCAGTTAGTGGTTGCTCTTAAACCAATAAAAGATGAAGTCGACATCAAAAGAATAATCGTTTCAACATATCAATCAGTTTCCGGAACAGGTAAAAAAGCAGAAGATGAATTGAGCGAGCAGTCCCAACAAGTTCTGGCTCATAAAAAAATCAGTCGCGATGTTTATCCGCATCAGATTGGTTTTAATATCATTCCTCATATAGATGATTTTGAATCAAACGGCTATACCAAAGAAGAAATGAAAATGGTTCATGAAACCAAAAAAATATTTAAAGACAACAATTTGAACATTACAGCGACTGCTGCCAGAGTCCCGGTTTTTATCGGACATTCTGAATCAGTCTATATAGAAACCAAGAAATTTGTTACAATACATAAAATACGGGATATCTATTTAAAAACGCAGGGTATAAAACTTGTTGATGACATCATGCATAATAAATATCCCATGGCGATTATGAGCGAAACTTATGATGATGTTATGATCGGGAGAATTAGAAAAGATCTAGCGGAACCTAACGGAATCAACATGTGGATAGTCGCAAATAATCTTCGGAAAGGTGCTGCTTTGAACGCAGTTCAAATAGCAGAGATACTGAAAAACAGATGAAAATAGTTATACAAAAGTTCGGCGGCTCCTCATTACAGGATCCGGAGATCAGAGCTAAAGCTGTAGAACATATCATAGAGGCCAAAGCACAAGGATTTGTACCTGTTGTAGTTGTATCGGCCATGGGACGAGCCAATGAGCCTTATTCTACAGAATCTCTAATTAAAACAGCTACTACTGCCTTTAAACAAATATCACCGCGTGAAAAGGATATGATCATGTCTTGCGGGGAAGTTATTTCTGCTGTCGTGATGGTGCAATCATTGAGAAAAATGAATCTTGAAGCTGTTAGCTTAAATGCTATGCAAGCTGGAATTATCACAAACGAAAATTATAATCACGCCAATGTAAAAAAAGTAGTTACAGATAACATACTACAGGTAATTTCTGCTGGTAAGATCCCGATTGTGGCCGGATTCCAGGGTATTACTGAAAATGGTGAGATAACAACTCTGGGGCGAGGCGGCAGCGATACTACAGCCGGAATTCTGGCGGCTGCCTTACAAGCCGATCATATTGAGATCTATTCTGATGTTGACGGCTTGCTCACAGCAGATCCAAAATTGGTTAAGAATGCTGTAAATATTGAATTTGTTAACTTCACAGAGACAGTAGAAATGGCAAATAAAGGCGCAAAGGTAATACACCCGAAAGCAGTAGAAATTGCTTCACATTACAATATTCCCATAAAATTGTTTTCAACCAAAAACAATAAAAAAACGACTTTGGTACATAATGTTAGAAACAGTCAGCCTGTTACCGGTGTAACAAGTAAATCTAAAATTATCTATACAAAACTTTTTCCAGATTCTGAAGAGCAGTTCCAGAAGGAACTGAGTATTTTTAATACGCTGGCCGAGCAAAATATCAGTGTTGATTTTATCAATATAACTTTAGATATTATTTCATTTATAGTGGAAGAAGAGATGGGAGAGAAGCTGCAAAATATTCTTCAGAACAAGGATTATAAGTTTGAATCGGATAACAGATACACCAAAATCTCTGTTGTTGGCTCCGGTATGACAGGCAGACCGGGTGTCTTAGCAAAAATAGTAAATACACTTTCGAATAATGATATCAAAATATATGAATGCACGGACTCTTATACGACTATATCGTGTTTAATTGAAAATAAATATGAGAAGATAGCCGTAACAGTTCTCCATAATAAATTCAAACTAGGAAATAAAGAATGAAAAAAACAGTTTTAATAGTGATCTTATTGATATTGATAATTGATCTTACTGCGCAGGTCAGCAAAAGGCAGAATCAGAATAATATTCTATACCTGCGTGAATTAGATAATAATCTCATTGAGACTATCAAGATAATGGAGGCTTATAACAAAGCTTCTCAGAATATTCCATATGATGTGTTGGGAATTGAAAAATATCAGAAATTCCTCATGGAAATGACAATGATCTGTATGAATCTGCGTAACGATATCGACAAACAAAGTGAATTGGATAAAGAACAAAGGGAGTTATTGATCCTGAATATGATCGGAGCTATAAAACCGGATGTAAAAAAAATAACTGGAAAGATCACCTCGGAAGAAAATATTCAAGGTGAAAAAATATTAAACAAGCTGGCTTCACAAATTAATGTTCATTTACATGAAATTGGTAAACAAATTATTGAAAAAGAAAAGTTCATAATCCAGAGTAAAACCTTTGATCAATACTATTTTCATTTACATTCACAACAATTTATCTATAATTTAGTTCTGAATTTTTTAAAACCTGCTGATAAACTCAGTGCAGATAACAGAGCTTTTTTAATTCGAGTTGCAGCCGAGGTAGAATATAATATATTGAATTCGCCCGAGCCCACCCAATGATAAGAGTATTACTGACAATTTCAACCTTTGTAATTGGCAGTGCGAGCGGATATCTTTATTATCACTTTATCGGCTGCAGAAGCGGCGGCTGATCACTCAGTACGAACGTTTGGTCAAACGTGATTATCGGAGGTTTCTTAGGGTACTTGATCTTATCGCCTCTGCTTGATAAAATTTTAAAGTAAAATGAAATATGAAATAAAACATATCACCTACTCAAATTTTGGTCAGGTCCAATATAAAAGAAGCAACCGTGCTAAATATCTCAGATTATCAATAGATCATGCTAAACAGATAAAAATCGTTATTCCGGCAAAAATTCCTTTCCAAAAAGCAGAGCGTTTCTTGTATTCAAAAGGTAACTGGATAATCAAGCAAAGGAGTAAAATAGAAGCAAGAAACAGATTTACGCTAAAGCATTTAAAGGAAATTCCCCAATCTGGCAAACCGGAAGCAAGAAAAATACTCCTCCAAAGATTGAAGGAACTGGCAGAGCTACATGATTTCAGTTTCAACAGATCTTTCATCCGATCTCAAAAAACGAGATGGGGAAGCTGCTCCGCTAAGAATAATATCAATTTGAATATAAAACTGATAAATCTTCCTGAAGAATTAAGAGATTATGTCATTGTACATGAACTTGTTCATACAAGGGTAAAAAATCACCAGCAGGAATTTTGGCAGGAAATGCAAAAATATATTAAACAGCCCAGAACTCTGGATAAGCAACTCAATAATTACAATTTAAAATTAATCTAAACTATGATCCCAAAGAATTTGCAGTTGTACAAATTTTCTGCTTACGGATTCCTTAAAAATCAGCGTTTTTTTGAAATATTCATTTTTCTTTTTTTTCTGGAACAGAGTATCTCTTTCTTGCAGATCGGTTTATTGATATCGATCAGAGAGATCAGCATCTTGCTTTTTGAGATACCTACCGGGATTATTGCAGATAGTTTCGGCCGGCGGAGCTCCATGATCTTTTGTTTTTTCGTTTACATATTATCATTTCTTATCTTCTTCTTATTTCCTGGATTCTTGTATTACTCAATCGGTATGATATTATTTGCCTTGGGTGAAGCTTTTCGAACCGGTACACATAAAGCACTGATATTAGAATATCTGAAAATTAACAATTTATTACATTTAAAAGTTGAATATTACGGATATACAAGGAGTTGGTCTCAGATCGGCTCTGCCTTTGCGGCACTCGTCGCTGCTGTAATTGTCAGTTATTCCGGAAGTTATAAATATGTTTTTCTCGGTTCGACTATTCCTTATCTTTTAGCTTTAGGTTTAATGTTCTCCTATCCCAAAGAACTTGACTGCCAAAAAAAGAAAGAAAGAAATTTATTAACTAACATAAAAATGAGTTTAAGAATAACTTTTTCAAGTTTAAAGATCAGCATTAAGCAAACTCAATTGAAGAGAGCACTCTTAAATTCCGCAATATTTGACGGTATTTTTAAAACGGTAAAGGATTACATTCAGCCAATACTTCAGATACTGGTCCTAGCTGCACCTATATTCTTGCATTTTGAAAAACGAGAAGCGATCATCATCGCAATCGTGTATTTCAATTTGTACATTTTAACAGCAGTTGCTTCCAGACATTCCGGCAGGCTAAAAAACAGATTTGTATTGTTATCAAAAGCAGTGAATTCGTCTTTTCTAATTGGTATCCTGATAATTTTCTTTTCAGGGATATTGTTAAATTTAAAATTAGAAATAGTGGTTGTATTACTTTTCATTCTCATGTTTGTTTTACAGAATATGAGACGTCCCATCAACATAGGATACATCAGTGAAAACATTTCACATGATGTAATGGCTTCCGGTTTATCTGTAGAATCTCAGTTAAAAACGCTCTGTGTAGCTGTAATGTCACCTTTGATGGGTTTTTTGGCAGATCGGAGCAATATAGGCGTTGCCTTCATTATTTTAAGTTCCTTGACATTATTAATTTTTCCTTTGATAAAGGTTAGTGAAAATCAGAAATAACTAAAAGTTCCGGAGGGTATATGATTAGAGACCTTATCACGCGTAATCGAAGTTATAGGAAATACAATCAAAGCCATCATATTGAAACTACATTGATCAAAGATCTAATAGATTTGGCTCGTTTATCACCTTCTGCCGGTAATCTGCAGCGCTTACGGTTTAAATTATCCAACACTGAAGAAGATAATGCTAAGATTTTTTCCTGTTTGAAATGGGCAGCTTATCTCAAAAACTGGAAAGGTCCGGAAGAGGGCGAAAGACCTTCTGCTTATGTTATCCTGCTTGGAACTCAGAAGAAAACAGCTAACTTAGCCTGTGATGCTGGAATTGCCTGCCAGTCAATATTATTAGGAGCAGTTGAAGCGGAATTGCGAGGGTGTATCTTCGGCAGTATTAATAAAGAGAAATTGCGTAAACTCTTGAAAATCCCGGACAAATATTCGATCATTTACGCTATTGCTCTAGGAAAACCGAAAGAGAATATCAAGCTTGAAAATGTGGAGAAGGGGAATTTGAAATACTGGCGCGATGAAAACAATGTTCATCATGTTCCAAAAAGAAAATTGGCTGATATTATTATTTAGCTTAAGATCATGAAAAAGTACTTGTTTTTAGGTTTGATCTATTTTTTGGCTGTAGTCATACAGGCTCAAATAATCAATGGAGACATACTTTCGGTAGACGGGAAAAAAATTTTAAAAGTGTGGGGAACACATTATGAACGAGGATATGCAGCCGGGTACTTCATGGGAGACAAAATAAAAAGTCTATCTGAGAATTATTTTATTGGGACTTTTTTTGGCGGTAATGCCTATCTTTATGAAAATACAAAGGAATACTTTTTAGAGTTTTTCGAAATTGAGCCAAAATATCATGCCGAGACGGAAGGTATGATAGATGGAATGATCGAAGCTGATATTGTCTTATTCAGTAATACTTTAGACAGGGATATTGATGAAAACGATATCTTATTAGCAAATGCAATTGTAGATCTATCAGCCTTACGGGGCTTAGGAGTAAATTACGATTTTGGATGTTCAAGTTTATCTAGTTGGGGAGATAACACTGCAGGCGATCTTGAATTACAGGGAGATCTTGTTATCACAAGAAACATGGATTGGACCCTTCATCCTGAATTATTAGAAAATCATTTACTTGTTGTTCACTTTCCTTCGGAATCCAATGAAGTTAACTGGCTATCTTTTACTTTTCCTGGTTTTATCGGGTGTTTATCAGGAATTAATGAAAACGAGTTATCTGCTTTTATGAATATGGGTAATAGAAATGATCATACAAACAATTATACTTATCATCCAATTTTACTCTCAATTAGAAATGGGATAGAGGTTTTCGATTATAACGGTGATTATGAGATCACTCCGGATGATATTCTGGCAGCTGTTGAAGATAACTTTCAACTCAGTGGATCTATTATTCATGCTGCTTCGAATGAAGGTGGATTAATAATTGAATGTAATAATCAATATGGCGTTGTAAGCAGAGATGACAATGATAATACAATGCTCCCTTTAGAGCATCTGGCAGCAACAAATCATTTCCGGGAATTATATCCGCCAGTAAGTTGCTATCGATATGAGAACATTTCTGATTCACTTTCTGTAAATCCTTATATTACAATTGAGAGAAGTTGGAATTTAATGGCAGCTGCAGCAGGTGTTTCCACGAATCTTCACACTATTCAATATGTTCCAAGTCTGCAGCTTATAAAATGGTCTACTGCAGATCTTGGTTCTCCGGCCTATCAGAATGAGCCTACAACTTTTGATCTAGATGACCTATTCACATCCAACGCAAGTTCTGATCAGCATTATATCCAGCAAAATTCTTTTCTCTCTGCTACCCCCAATCCTTTTAATACTTTTACTAATTTAGCTTTTACTCTTCCGAGAACTTCAGATGTGAGATTAACAGTTTATAATGTCAAAGGACATAAAATAACCGTACTTATAAATAATGTTTTATATCCCGGTAAGCACAATGTTCTGTGGGATGGAACCGATAGGAACGGCAATAAAGTTGCAAGTGGAATTTATCTCTCATCTATTTCACCAGTTCTTTAATCTCAAAAATGTTTCCACTTTTATCATAAACGAAGACCAGATCAAAATCTTCTCTGGGAATTATTCTAATTTTATATTTTTTTTCTTTGGCTTGTGATATTAAATCTTTTCGGTTTGAGTATGATAAACAAACATGATTATATTTATTTACTATTCCTTGTGGACTGATAAATATCTCCAGGAAGATATTATCTTTTTTC
>JAIPIH010000065.1 GCA_021734835.1 Candidatus Cloacimonadota bacterium
TTAATAAATGCTTGTCGGGATTCCATTACATTTTGCTCCTTCCACGGCATAAATCTTACTCCTTTGTTTATGCCGAAATTTGCAAAAGTGTTACCGATGTTCTGACATTTTTCTGTTACCTATGTTTTGAACTCATACCGTTGATTTTGTAGATAGGTTTATTGGTTGATAAATATTTATTGACCAATGAAAATTGTGGAAGGGAGACGAAATGATGGAGCAAGCATTTACCTATAGTTTTGAAAAACTTGAAGTGTGGAAATTATCTCGTAAATTGAACAATTATATTTATGATATAACAGATCAATTTCCATATAAAGAAGAAAAGAACTTAACACTTCAAATACGAAGAGCATCTGTTTCAATTTCATCGAATATTGCAGAAGGATCAGGAAAGCTTTCTAAAAAAGATTATAAACGATATCTGCAAATATCATTTGGAAGTGCAATGGAACTTTTAAGTCAATTTTACTTAGCATTTGACCGAAAGTATATTGAAGAAAAAACATTGAATGAACTTAAGATAAGACTCAACTCAATAACAAGAATGTTAAATTCTTTAAGTCAATCACCTAAATAGAAAATCAACTCATCTACCGAACAACCCATAAACCCATAAACCCATAAACCCATAAACCCATCAACATTAATAATTCAATTGATAATGATTATTAACATTCATATATTCCCTGCATAAATATATACCGAAAGGAATTTTCAGATATGAAAAAGATCGCTCTTGTAGGATGTGGAAGAATTTCAAAAAGACATATAGAAGCTATTAATGAAACTCCTGGAGTGGAAATTGCTTTAGTCTGTGATATTAATGAAGAAAGAGCAAAGGAAACAGCTGAACGTTTAGCTGTGCCCTATGTCACCGATTACCGTAAAATTACCGGAATTGATGTTATCTCAGTGTTAACGCCATCGGGAAATCATCCGCAGCATGCCGCCGAAATTGCCGAATCTACAGATGCTACTTATATCGTTTGTGAAAAACCAATCAGTTTAACGGTTCGAGAAGTGCATGAATTATTCTCACGTATTGATAAGGCGGGTAAAACGCTTCTTCCTGTCTATCAGAATAGATATAATCCTTTGATAGTTCTCTTAAAAGACCTGATAGATAAACAAAAACTAGGGAAGATGTATCAATTTATTTGCAATGTATTATGGAATAGAAATGATGCATATTTTGATATTGATTGGCATGGGACACAATCGCTGGATGGGGGTGTTTTGTATACTCAGGCCAGTCATTATGTGGATATGGTACACTATTTGTTCGGTGAATTGGTCAGTGGCAAAGGGCAGGGTGGATCTCTGCGTAATCTTGAGGTGTATGATACGGTTTCAGCCGTCATGCGCTTTAATTCAGGTATCGTTGGGTCATTAAATACTACGGTCAATGCCTATAAAAAAAATTATGAAACTGAATTTACACTCATTGCTGAAAAGGGGATCATTCGCCTTGCCGGTACAAATCTGAATACAATCAGTCATTGGGATGTTGAAGGTATTGATAGACCGGATATGGATTTCAAATTAGATCATATTTATGGCAAAGGTCATAATACCATGTATGAATATATTGCTCAGGAAAAATGGGATAAATTTCCATCCCGGGAGGATATTCTTTCAGGGATCCATCTAATGGAAAAATTAAGTTATTAAAAATTAGGATAAAATTATGGAATTTTGTGATCTTCATCGCCAATATTTGGAATATCAAAAAGAAATAGATGACGCGATTGCTTCAGTAATTAAAACGACGGCTTTTATCAACGGACCGGATGTTCCTGCACTCGAGAAGGAATTGGCAGAATATTCCGGAGCTCCTTACACGCTTGCTTGTAGCTCGGGATCTGATGCTATCTCAATAGCCTTAATGGCCCTGGATATTCAAGCAGGCGATGAGATCATATGTCCGGCTTTTACTTTTATTGCTACTGCCACTATGGTAAGTATTGTGGGTGCTGTACCGGTTTTTGTTGATGTAGATCCCGTTACGTTCAATCTTGATCCTGAAAAAATTGAGGCCAAGATCTCCGAAAAAACGAAAGGCATTATTGTCGTATCACTTTACGGACAATGTGCCGATTTTGATGCGATTAACCTTGTTGCTAAAAAGTATGGTTTATGGGTAATAGAAGATGGAGCTCAATCTTTTGGTGGAACATATAAAGGGAAACGTTCCTGTTCTTTGACCGATATTGCAACTACGAGTTTTTTCCCTGCAAAACCACTTGGCTGTTATGGCGATGGAGGAGCGATTTTTACGACTGATCTAAAGATAGCTGAAAAGATCAAAATGTTACGAAATCATGGGCAAGAAAAACGTTACCACCATAAAATGATCGGTGTTAATGGTCGCATGGATACAATACAGGCGGCGATCTTGCGTGTGAAATTAGCTCATCTCGATAATGAAATTATGGAACGTAATCGTGTTGCGGATCTATACACTAAAGCTTTAAATGGCATTGTTGATACACCGTATGTTTTAGAACATAATCACAGTGTTTGGGCACAGTATACTATACGTGTTGCGGAACGCGATAAACTTCGTGAAAAACTTGCAGAATATAATATTCCTACAGCAGTCCATTATCCGATGCCATTACCTTCTCAGGAAGCATTCAAACATTTGGGTCAAGGTACAGATTTCCCTATTTCAAACCTTTTATCCGAAACGGTTATGTCATTACCAATGCACCCTTTTTTGACCACGGATGAGATCGAGTTCATTGCAAGTAAGATAAAGGAATCCCTTCATGTCTGATTATTTTGTTCATGATACAGCACGTGTTGATGCAGGTGCACAGATCGGTAAAGGCACAAAAATATGGCATTTTACACATATTATGCCGGGAGCACAAGTTGGTGAAGATTGTTCAATTGGACAAAATGTCAATATCGGATCAAAGGCTGTTGTTGGAAATGGCGTAAAGATCCAGAATAATATTTCAATTTATGATTCTGTGATCATCGAAGATGATGTATTTTGTGGTCCAAGCTGTGTTTTTACTAATGTTATGAATCCCAGAGCCTTTATAGAACGGAAAACCGAATACAAAGAAACGCGCGTTAAAAAAGGCGCATCTATTGGTGCGAATGCGACTATTGTTTGCGGTGTTACTCTGGGAGAGTATTGTTTTATAGGTGCTGGCTCTGTTGTTACCAAAGATGTCCCCGCCTTTGCCCTTATGGTAGGTGTGCCGGCAAAACAAAAAGGTTGGGTAAGCAGGGAAGGGGAGATCTTGGGAAAGGATCTTATCTGTCTAAGAACAGGTGAACAATATGAAGTAGTTGAGGGGAAACTTCGACTAAAGACTGTTGAAGGTTGAGGAACATCATCCAGAACAGTCTCAAAAACGTCATCTTGTCCGCCGGCTGACGGATCAGGATCGGCCAATTGCCTCTAGGCGTATATTCCGTTACACAGATCACACTCAATAAAATTGAATTTTATTCAAATAAATCTTTTGATGCTCAATAGCATTTAATAATTGAAATAAATTCAATAGCCCCGAGTTTTAACTCGGGGTTTTTGTTAATTAAATGAAATGGGTTTTAACCCGTAAAAACACAAGGGGTTGAAACCCCAATACCGGGATGCTTATACCCCGGACTAAAGCCCGGGACTACTGATAATTAAAATAATAATTATACCGATCCTATCCGCCAACTGACGGACAGTATGACTTTATTTTCTTGTTTACATTTAAATATTCTTTTTTTTGGACTTGACCGAAAATCCTTCTTTCAACCTTCCACCTTTTCATCTTCTAAGCTTCGTAAGGAGCTTATTAAATCAATCATCAAATTTCTTTCCCTATGCGCCATAACACCCTTTTGGGGTAGATGTTATGGCGAAGGATAAGGAGGGAAGTAATAAGTAATTTTATATTTTGTATATGATTTATGATCTACAATAGTTCCCCAAATTGATGTAATAATTTAAAAGAATTTTTCCAGCTTAATATTCAATTAAGTTAACACATTGCTAATTTCAAAGGCGAGAATTTTGGATTATCTGGCAGATACTTTACATTACGTTATATGTCTTTTTTATTTGTTTATCGGGAAAATAAATAATATTTTCAATATTATAAATAATATGCAAAACCAACGGTGGATTCATGAGTAAACCAGAAAAGAACAATCAGAAAACCTATAACTCATTAACAGATCATGCGGCATCATTTGTTGATATCCCGATTAAGGAGATTGAATTCGATGAAGCATTGATAAAAAAATTCACGACTGACGGTAATTTTAAAAATGTTGATGATTTTCTGCAGCAAATACGTCAAATCAGAGACGAAAAAGTAACTAAAGCCGGTTATCTATGCTTTGCAAAAAGAAATGAACTCTTTTCCAATGCAGTGATTAAAATTGCGCGTTTTGATGGAAATACGGTCACAAAATTCATTGACAGACAGAATATTGAATCAAATTTAATTTCAGCTGTGGGCGAAATAATTGATTTTATTAAAAAACATATTAATCAAGGTCTTATACATCATCGAAGTGGAAAAGAAGAAATGAAATGGGATTATCCCATCGATGCTCTTCGCGAAGCGATCATTAATGCAATTTTGCACCGCGATTATAACGATACAGGCAATATCCAGGTTCGCGTCTTTGAAGATTGGCTCGAGATTTGGAGTCCGGGTGCATTACCCGCTGAGCTTGACCTTGATCGCATTTTATTTGAAGACCGTACGATTCTTCGAAACAGCAATCTTGCTATGATCTTCCAAAGTTTGGGTTTGGTTGATAATTGGGGTACCGGTTTCAAACGTATGAATGATGCGTGTATTGAGAATGGTAATCCTGAACCGATCTACTCACAAAAAGCAGGTGCTTTTGTTGTTACAATGCATAAGAGTATTCTTACTGCCAGTATCGAACACCCAAATCACTAATGACTGACGAGATGGATATATTTTGGTATGTTCTGCGTGTAAGGCCCAGACATGAAAAGGTCATAGCAGAACGTTTATCTGATAAATATGAAGTATTTTTACCTCTGACTAAGAAATACAATAAATGGTCAGATAGGATTAAATGTATTGAAACACCCTTGTTTTCAGGGTATTTATTTATAAAAACATCTATTAAACAGAAGTATTATATTTTGGAAGAACAAGGTGTTAGCTCTTTTGTTCAATTTGCCAATAAACCGGCCATTTTAAGAGATAAAGAAATTCAAGCAATAAATTTTATGTTAGAACGATCATCATCATTAAAAATTGAAGATGGGTATACGTTCTCTAAAGGTGAACACATTAAAATAAATCGAGGTGTATTTTTGGGTGTGGAGGGGCAGGTTGTGAATATCAAAAACAAATCTCGTCTTTATGTTTCTATTCAACAATTAGGAAAAATTATTTCGGTCGAGATCGATGTGGATTCACTCGAAAAATCGAAATAAATTTAATTAAATAATTACCATTTATAGAGTAAAATAAATTAACGATATATAAAGGATATATGCCCAAATTACTTTGTAATTGACGGGTGAAAAACTGTTTAAATTATTTCGTTTTATTAAAGGAATATCATATATTATTTAGATTTGCAATAATGTTAATTTGAGGCGAAAAATAAAAGCCAAAAATCATTTCTGTATGTTAGTTAAATTATCAGAAAAATGTGACTGATTGCGCCGGAGGCGTTATTTTCAAAATTATATATAAAATTATTAATTG
>JAIPIH010000066.1 GCA_021734835.1 Candidatus Cloacimonadota bacterium
CGATATATCTGGTAATAATCCGGCAACATGTAGTACACTTCATCTCCCTCAACCAACAATCCTCCGGAATATGCCCTTGTTTTATATTTTTCCATCAATTCATCTATCTCGCCGTAAGAATCCAACAACTCCCCGGTCTCCAAATCGTATTCATATATCGCATGTTCAAACAGATAAATAAATGACATGTACAATTTGTTTCCGCTAACTTTCATTCGTGTGGGCCAAACAACATTTTCGATTTTTACTGTTTTTTGATATTCCATGTTTTTGTTATAGAACTCTAATTCTGCTTGTTGATGATCTGCAAGAATAATTTCACCATTTTCAGAAAAGCATAATTTTAGTATTGAACTATACTCACCCGGTCCTCTTCCCATTTTATTCATTGAATTTATATAACTGCCGTTTTTATCAAGCAAAAATATTGTTCCTTCTCTATCTGCAATTATTATATTGCCCTTTGAATCAGCATTGTATGCAATAATGTCACTTAAGTAAACTCCGTGTGCGCTAAAATCCAGCGGTATCTTTTTTATATCGAAGAGGTGATTCATTAATGTGAGGGTATCAATAACCGAAATTATTTTGGTGTTTGAATCATATGTGCCCTTTTCTTCTTTTCCACAGGATGATAGAAGAAAAGCACCACAATAAATAAATAAGGGAAGAAAGAATCTTTTCCTTCTTCCCAATAATAGATCTCTGATTTCTTTTAACAAAATCCCAATCCGGTTTGACCGACCAAACAATCAAACCCATTTGGTACGCATTCATGACGTGTTGGTGTATAAGGTCCTTGACAAGGTTCAGCAGGCATCCACATGCCAGGTTCACCAGGTTGATCTGCTTTAACATCAGTGGTTAATGTAAGCACGTTTATGCTTACTGCTAAAATGGCAAACGTGGCAGCCACTCCAAACAAATTTTTAATTCTGTTCAACATTGCTTTTATCCTCTTTTTGTTATTGGATAAATTAAAAGTATCAACTCATAGCATTATCCGCAATAGGGGAATCCCCTATTTTTTATTAGTTACTTTATAAAATAGAATTTTTTGATTTAACCCATCTGAAGCAATAATTTTATCTTCAAGCATTACCAAATCAGTGACCCAAATCATTTCATCAGTTTCTGCCGGGTCAAGTACAAACCTTTCAATAAGATTTGGTTGTTTGTCCAAAGAAAGGCTAAGCAAACGATTTACAGCTCCGCGCCCATCATCTTTACTTAAATCATTTAGTAATAGTTGTATTTCATTATTTTCTATCCTAACTGAAGCGAAGTATAATTTAGAAGCATTATTGGGTAAATTTTTGTAATCCGATGAAACAAAATCATCATATTCTTTTAATAGCACATCTTTTGATAAATCATTCTCCTTGAGCAATTTTCCTTGCAACGAATAAATTTCTACAATTGGTGTTGTTTTAGAAACTGCTATGATTCGAGCGTTTATTTCATCATACATCAAGTGTCTTTCGGAATTATGATTCAGTTGGAATTGAGTATCTCGATACCTTTTAATTGGTTGCCCGAACGAGAATAACTTATTGCCATGCCTATCCGTAACAACAACAGGCTCCTTAGAATTAGCTGACGAGAAATAAAATCTGTCATCATCATCGATTGCAAACCTGCTAGATCCCGAATAATTCTTAACGGGAAATTCCCTTTTATAATTTCCTGAAATGGTGTATATGTTGATTCGATGATTGCCCATGTCGAATAGATAAATTGAGTCATGTTTAATTTCAAAATAACCGGGGTAATTAAATTCACCAGGTCCTCGACCTTTTGTGTCTAATGAATAGATTAAATCCCCTTCAAGATTAAGACAAATGAATCGATGATTTGAGAAATCACTAAAATAAATTTTATTCTCTTTCCCAGCCATTGAATAAACTTTACCACAATAAGTGCTATCTGTAAATTTTGCAATATCATTAAATGGAATTATCACTGAACTTTTTTTCTTTTCTTCCCCACAGGAAACAAGAAAGCATATTACTACAAGAATTATTTGAATTAGTTTTTTCACGATATCTCCAATGCTAAAAATTAATTGAAATTATTTCATTTTTAAGACAATTCTTATTTTAGATTCCACAACGGGATAAATTCTATCAATAATTATATTGTTATTTTTTAAACTAAAAATATGGTTCTACTTCTAAGTCCAGGTTATTGTAAATATTAACTTTTTGATTTGCCACTGTTTTATGGTTGAAAACATTTTTCGGCTATTTCAATGCTTTAGATTCCTTTGCCTTAAAAAAAAGTAAGAAATAGTTTACAACTTCATTTGAGCAGAATAATTAACTGTGCAAATATTCTATTGGTGGAGATTCCATTTTCTTTGGATTAAATAGCGATGCGTATCCCGTTGATTTTTAATAGAGTGTGTTGAGAAGGGTGATGACTCTTTCATAAAACAATTCGGATTTTATAGGAACATTTCTCTCCATTCTGTGAATATTTATTATAAAACCTTCCTTATCAATCAAATATGTTATTGGTTTTGAATAATTCAAAATCGGATTGTCTTTATATGGCAATTCATCCAGAATATGGTAGTGGAAAGTTGCACCTAATTCAGCCAGATATTTTTTTCCTTCGAGACAAGAATTACGAAAAGATGATTGGGAAATAAGTTATTAAAATTGTTCAGTAAATTGACTTCGGTTTTGATACAAGGCTCACAGCCGCTCCCATCAAAAATCGAAATAAGAGTATATTCACCATTAGATTTAATATCCGGCTGAATCGTAGGGAAAATAATTTCATTATATAAATGAGTTGTGGGATTAAGTAAATAATATTCATCGTTGAATTCATAGAACTGAGAATTATATTCTCTGCGACCGTTTAGTTGTTCAAATGCAGCTTGATCCCTATAAACCTTGTAAATCAATAAACCATTAAGGAGAGCCAACAGAATCAGCACAACATTTTTACTCATATCTTAATATTATAATATTTGTTTTATTCTTTTCATTTGTAACAATATTGTCATAACTCAATAAAGTATTCTGCGAGACTGTTCTTGGTGTGCGTTTAATGTTTTTGTAAAAAACTCCCTCCTTAATTTTTTCTCCACCAGCGCTAATAATATCTGTTAGAAGCGAATAATCTGAATCACGTAACCTGGATTCTTTTGGAAGCATTACTCTCACAAAAAAGTAGTTTTCTACTTTATAAAAAGAGCCGACAGTTGAATAATTATATGAATCGCGAAAGCTTTTAATTTTCTCATCTACTTGTTTGAAATGGAATGAGGGGCTTACTGCAAGAATAGATTCTTTTTCATTTTGAGTATTGTAAGAGAATATTTTGTATTGATTTGGAAGGGTGTAATAGAGCTCGTCACCCTCTAAAAACATACCCCCGGCTTTTATTCTGGTGCTATACCTGAACACCAATTCATCCTGGAAACCAACACTTTTTAAAAATTCATTATTTTTCAAATCATAAATTGCAACCGGATTTTCAAGATGTGAATCAAAACAGTAAAGTCTGTTGTTTCGATCGTCAACCAGCATGTCGGTCAGTACACCTCCTGTCTTCTTTTCTAGAGTACCGATGTGTACAAAATCAGTATCGTAAATCTGTATTCTACTTTGTCTCCAGTCATCTAAGAACAGCAGACCATCCTTATTTACACAAAATTTTTGGACTTTCGCATATTCTTTTGGTCCTCTCCCAATTGAATTCAATTTCGCAATAAATTCTCCGCGTGAATTAAATTTGTAAATGTGAGAATTGTTGTCCAACAAATAGATATTATCAAAACCATCTAAAGAAAAGTCAACAATCCTGCCGATTTCTTTAGTATTTTCTTCTGGTAAGGAAATTTTTTGTTCTTCAAAAATCTCATCAACAAATTTAATTTCATCCGCTAATAAAGGTTTACTACGATGAGTTACTTTATCGTTATTCGAGGTTTCCGTGCATGATAATAATACAAAAGCAATCAGCAGAATAGTATAAATATGATTATTCATTTTAGTTCACTATTATTATGGACAATACCCTGTGCCTGTTTGACCAACCTGACATTCGATTAGCTCATCGGCTTCACACCAATAATCAACGATTGCACCCAAATCACACATGAAAGTTACCCATTGACCGGATTCGGTAGGTTTTCCTGCTTGAATATCTAAAGTGATAGAAAGTGTAAATACGTTAAACCCTACAACATAGCTATGGTTATTACACGAACTAAACTTTTAATTCTGTTCAACATTGCTTTTATCCCCTTTTTATTATTGAATAAATTAAAAGTATCAACTCTTAATTTTATCCGCAATAGGGAGATTTCCCTATTTTACCGATAGGCATCTATATTTGTTTTCATTTTCTTTCGGATAATAATTCAGCAATTCTTTCATAAAACAAGTTTGATTTTATTTCAAGTCCGCTTTCGGCGCGGTGTAAATCAACGATTACTTTTCTCGGATTAATCACCAAACTCATGGGTAGATTATACTTCGGTAGTTGAGGTAGGATACTTTCAATAGAGTCAATTTTTGTGTAGTCGAATTTAATCCCGAATTTTTCTAAAAATTGTTCACGCTCTCCAACATGAAAAACTTTAACTTGAGAAGGAAACTTATTATGAAGTTTGTTTAGATCATGTATTTCCGTTATAATGCAAGTCGGGCATCCTTCTTCCCCGATTATAGAAACTAATTGATAGCTGCTTTCAACCGAATCCACTAAACCTAATTCAATATTCTTGTAGCGGTATTCGACCGGATTTAGAAGGGAAGCTTTCTCATCATGTTCGTAGAATCTTGAATGAAGACTAATGTATTTTGTAACGAGAGCTTTATTTTCGTTTTTTAATTCTGTCAGTTTATAAAGCAGAATTACATATCCGGCAATCAGAATGAAAATAAATCCATATTTAATTTTATTTTTCATCTGTGTATTTGTAAGTGAGAATTATTATTAAAGATTCGCTTGAATCGTATGTGATATATTTTCCCGGGGCAAACTTCTTTGGGACATGTTCAATATCGCTTCCAAAAAATATCCCTTCTTTGACTAGATATCCATCTTTATTGAATATATCTGTTATAAACAGTTTTCCTTCTTCATTACGAATCCTATCATATTTGTTCTCTGGAGGTATGCTTATCACAAACCACAAGCCGTTTTCCTTAAAAAATCCGTACATCGATGAATGTGTTTTCCAATCCTCTCGCCAATTTATTATCGGGATGCTAACTTGTTCAAAATGACTTGCTTCTTCTTTTAATATTCCTTCTCTTCCCCAGGGTCCTACACGATATATCTGGTAATAATCCGGCAACATGTAGTACACTTCATCTCCCTCAACCAACAATCCTCCGGAATATGCCCTTGTTTTATATTTTTCCATCAATTCATCTATCTCGCCGT
>JAIPIH010000067.1 GCA_021734835.1 Candidatus Cloacimonadota bacterium
AAGAGTAGATCGAATTTCTTCAATTGGGATGAATGTGTTTTCCATAACGAATAATCTCCTTTGAGTTAAAGAAGACAAAGATGCCGGATTTGATTATTCGTTGTTAAGCACGCTCACCGCAAGGACACGATCGAATTTCTTCAATTGGGATGAATGTGTTTTCCATAACGAATAATCTCCTTTGAGTTAAAGAAGACAAAGATGCCGGATTTGATTATTCGTTGTTAAGCACGCTCACCGCAAGGACACGATTTACTCAAAGTAGGGGCAACTGCTTGGCACTAAAAAGAGCACATCACATTTTCTGATATGTTGAGGGCTGTGCTCATAGTAATATGGAGAGATAATTTAATTTCCAGGAAGGCTAAAATCACCCTTTCCTTAAAAAATATAACTCCGGAAATAGTGGATTGGATGGGTGATATAGTGAGGCGGGTTCTTCAGGCTGCTTGAGTTAGGCAACTAGAAGTTGCAAAGTCGAGATTAAGGATGTACTTTTTTTTCTTCAAACTTTTTATAGCTAATCCATGAAATTAAAAATAGAATAAAAGAAAAAGCTACAATAAATACAGGAGATAATTTGATTGAACTATATAATATAGAGATACTACTAGATATTAAAAAAGCTAATGTATCAGTTGAATCAATTAATCCATATAGTCTTCCTTGCTCGTGTGGTAAACGTTCTTTCGATAACATAGCAAATAATACATTAGGTAAGAAAGCTGTTCCCAAATTATAGAAAAAGAAGCTGGTTAGCAAGAGAGATCTTGTTTTATGCAATAAAGGAAATAATATCAGATAAGATACAATTGAGCTTATGCAAGTAATATATCCTAAACGGATCATTTGCGGATCACTTATTTTTTCGCAAAATTTTAAAATAACTACACCTAATAAATATCCTATCATCATAACAGCAGAAAGATCTGAGAATTCTCGTAGTCGAAGATCAATATCTAAAGTATTCATACAATAAAAGGACATTTGCCATAAAAAAAACGCCAATAATCCCCTTTGGATATGAGAGTTTTTTAATTCTTTTAAAAGCAATATAATTTCGTAATATATAAGCTGAATATCTCGAATAAAATGATTTGATTTGTTGTTTACTACATGCTGATGAGATATACCATTTCTTGAATCCCTAATATCTCTAAAATATTTTGAACAAAGTAGAATCAGTAAAAGATATACGAATATAAGATAGATATTTGCCTTCAGATCAGGAAATAATTTATTTATTCCTAGTAATAATAGCCAGCCAAAAGCTATGGCGGAAGTCGAAAGACCTAAAGAAAATCTAAAATTTTTATTTCTAGTATCTGCAATTCCAGCCCAAGATAGAGGTAAGCTATTTCCTAGTCCTGCTTTAGCGAAAACAATAAGAATTAAAGTAAATAATGGGGGGCAAATTTTTTGTTTAAATAAAAAAATCACGAATAAACTAATACATGTAAAAGACAATGAAAAAACTAAGCTTTTTTTGCGGCAATATAAATCTGAGAAGCTAGATTGAATTGGAGCTATAAAAATTTGTGTAATAGAAAAAGCGAAGAATAAAACAAATTCTAAACCGCTAAATTCCGTGTGAAAAAACTGAAGAATGTAGTTATTGCTGGTTTCATCAAGTAGTATGAATAAAAGGAGTAGTAATAAATAGATGCGGTTTTTAATAACCATCACAAGTTAATAGTAGTGTAAAAGTTTAACTTCCGTAAAATTCAAACTCTGTATGATATTTAGATTTTTTTCAATATGGATTTTTAAGTTAACGCGTACTGTTTAAAATTGGCAGGTTTTGAACATTTTAAAGCTTAGTTTTTTTATTGAAATGGGCAGACAAGAAGTAGTATCTGGTCGTAGGGAAAAATAGCAATAAATAACTTTATTGAAGATATCTTAGAGAATTCAATGGCCAAAAAAACAACATCAGCAGATGGCTTAGAACGAGACCAGATTTTTGAGAAAAGCTCTTCTATAAAAGATTTCAGACTTAAAAATAAGATGGGCTTATTTCCCGGTTACTCAACCTGCATTTAAACTGCATAATAAACTGCCTTTTTGGCTCGCATTATACATTAAATTTAAATTTCACAACAGAGCCTAGTACGCCATCGCATGAAAATCGTCGCATTGGGCTGATGTGAAAGCCGTTTGAAATCAACAACCGACAGGCTTCGCAAGGTTTCTCCGTATTTGACAATACGAAGGAACTTGCGATCGTCGATTTGAAACGCTTTGACACAGTCCAATGCGACGATTTTCATGCGAAGGCGTACTAGTATAGGAGAAGATCAAAAATAAAAACGAGTGTCTTGGCTGGTTTTTTGTACTTAGGCGAAAAGAATTTAAAAGGATTCTTCATAAAAGGAAATAAGACATAAGTTTCTGTAAATTAATGATGTGCAGAAAAAACATAGACTGCTGAATATATAAAAAATTATAGAGTTTTTTGTTTCTACTCAGTTTAGTTTGAATTTTTTATTATTTATATGATGAATTCTATTGAAATAAACAGATAATGTATGCAATAATCTTCATTATTTTAGTTTAAAACTATGGGTTTTTATGTTTAAGAGTAGCTTGCTTTCCTTGTTATTTCTATTTTCTAGCGTAGGGATGTCAACAACATATCCCAATCGTGTGGAGAAATCACTAGCACAAGCATATAGAGAGCATTCTCCAGTTCAAACCAGATTAGCTCAGGATTTCCTTAAAAAGATACCTTTAAAGGGTGATGAGGTAGTTCTTGATATAGGATGTGGGGATGGGAGGGTAACAGATCTTATTTCTAAGAGAGTTCCCCTAGGAAAAGTGAAAGGTATTGATGTTTCGGCTGATATGATTGATCTGGCACAAAAATCTTTTCCTGAAATATCATTTGAGCAAGCAGATGGAGCTACATATAGTGATGATATCAAATATGACGTTATTGTGTGTTTTAGCACAATACACTGGTTTACAGATCAGCAAGCTGTTTTGAATAATATGAAGAAATTACTTAAAGAAAATGGTAGAATGTACATTCTATCATATTCACCATATGATTATTACTGGAAGCCTATGGAAGACAGCGTATTTAGTAGGAAATGGAGTGGGGTATTAGATCAAAATCAATTCCATGCTCAGCTACCTAGAGATGAACTAACTAAAGAAATAGAACAAGCAGGATTTTTAATTACGTCTTTGAATGTTATCCCTGAAATAGTCATTTTTGATGGTCAAGAAGGATATAAAAAGCATGTGACTGGGTTCCTTCCCCACCTGCGAAACTTGCCTAAGGAACAACATGAGGAGTTATTAAAGGATATTGGAGAAAGTTTTCTTAAGTGGAATAAACCCAATAGTGAGGGTAAAATCATTCAGCCTCACCATATTTTTGAAGTAATGGTTGCTGTAGCCCCATCCAAAACGGATGATAGCGTTAAATACAGATACCGAAGGTAGTCAAATTTTCTATTCAAGTAGAGTTTTAGGCTAGATTTACTAAAGTCTGCCGGAGGCAAGTGATCATAAAGTTGAGGCATAAACTTTTTTTGAACACTATTTCCTGGTTACTGCTCTATAGTTTTTCCCAGACGATATAAGATTCACCGTCATAAGCACTCAAGTAAATAAACTTGAGTCTTTTTACAATGCGATCAATGTCGTATTGAGATAACGGATTATTAATAGGTAAGTTAGTGTTGTCAAATAAGAAAGAAACAAATTGCCAAAAGGGAATTTCAGATAGTATTCTTTGAATTACTGATTTAGTTATATTAGCATAATTAAAAGAGTAATAGATATTGTTTTCAGAATCCACTATTCCAATGGTTTTGAGTAAATCCAAATTAGGATCCGTCAATCTTTTGATGCGGTCTTCAGTGATGCTCCAAAGTGTTTTATCACTATTTATTTTTTGGATCAAGTATTCAACAAAGTCATTATCTATTGAGTTTATCCACTCGTTATCATGAGATAAAATAGAGACTGATTGACTAACAGGTAGTACTCCGCCTTCATTCAATTTATTTATTCTGGAAAGGTTAGCGTTGTCTGGTAAAAGGGTATAAAATCTTCCTTTAGAGAAATCATTGCTATTAAGGACAGACTTAGAAAGAGGATGTCCTTCTTCCAAGCATTCTCTGAAATAGTTTATCGCAATCTCATGCGAAATAGAATAAGACTTAAGTGCTTTCATTTTTTCCACTCCCAGCTACCATCGGTATTTAACCTCGCTTTTCCATCGGATCCCTGATAGTCCCAATGAGGTTTCATATTTCCGGGGTGATTGAAATCTGGGCGTAGTGATTCTCCTGTTTGTGGATTATGCCACTGGCCTTTTTTGCCTCCCCTCCATTCAAATCCTGTGTCAGGTTTTTTGGAAGGATCTGTCCCAAGTTTCTTTCCGTCATATGGGGGGCTTTTATCATCTTTTTCAGAACTATCGGTATTTTTAAGGTAGCAATTTTCGTTATTGAAGTTGGAGTGTACCTGATTGTTTTGGTAGTGTTCAATGGTTTTGTAGCCCCCATAAAGCAGCGCTCCGGTTACAGCTCCGGCAATAGCGTAGCCGGCATAAGCAGATAAAGAGGGGATAGCTAATTCTGCGCCCCAGATGAGGATGGGGAGAAACATTGCAAATGTACCGGTGGGGTCGGTGTATTTGTAGGGATTATTGAAGAGGTATTGGTAGAGGTTGGTGCTGTTGATGGTGCTTGCCGGGTCGGTGATGAGCCAGCGTCCGATGTGTGGAGAGTAGAAGCGTTTGCCAAAGTCAAAGAGTTTTAGATCGGGATCGAAGCGTTTGGATTGATAGAGCCAAGGGGATGAGGAGTTAAGGCGTTCGCCAAATGCATTGGGGTCATAATGATTGGTGTCATCTAAAGAATTGGGATCGATGAGGCATCGGATGTTACCTTGGTTATCAAGGATGGGGGCGAAGGGAGTAGAGTTAATTTCAATGGCGATGGGCGATGGAGGAATATTTGCAAGGCCAAGGACTTTGAGATTTTTTGGTGTTTCAGAAAGGGAAAAAGCGCCGATTTCGTCTTCATTTTGATAGAGATAAAGTTCATGGTCAGTTTGTTGCCGGGTTGAAGATGTGGTTTTGTAGGTAGTGCGGCTTATTTTTCGACCAAGAGGATCGTAAGAAAAAGTGATTGTAAGAGCGTTTGATGTGGCCTCTTTGAGATGGTTTAAGGGGTCATAACTTAAGTGGAAGGTATTGAGTGTTGTGTGTCCTTGCGGTGAGCGTGCTTAACAACGAATAATCAAATCCGGCATCTTTGTCTTCTTTAACTCAAAGGAGATTATTCGTTATGGAAAACACATTCATCCCAATTGAAGAAATTCGATCTACTCTTGATCGATTAAG
>JAIPIH010000068.1 GCA_021734835.1 Candidatus Cloacimonadota bacterium
TTTGAACACTGCCCGATGTATAAATCTTATAATTACGGTGAATCAGCAACAGTACATGATGAAGTCTTATGGAAAAAAGACGGATCGTATTTTAGTGTTGAATATACTAGTACAGCTATTTTGAAAGGAAATAGTGTAATTGGTTCGGTTGTAATTTTTAAAGATATTACTGAAAGAATTAAGCTTGAGAAACAACTAAAACTCATACAATTCGGCATTGATAACGCTAGAGACAGCATATGCTTCGTTGACTGTATCTCAGGGGAAATTATTGATACCAATTCCAATGCGTATCAATCATTAGGTTTGAAAAGAGACGATGTAGTCGGAAAGAAATTTTGGTATTTCGATATCAACTTTTTACCTGAAGATTGGTCTGGATTTGTGGAAAAATTAATACAAGGTGAAAAAGCATATTACGAATCTGTATTGTGCTCGGCAGATGATAAATTGATACCGGTTGAAATAGCGGCATCCTATTTTGAATTTGAAGGCGCGAGTTACATTGTCGCATTTACCCATGATATTTCTGAGAGGAAATCACAAGAAGAAAAAATAATTGAAAGTAAAAATAAAACGGATGCAATCCTTGCTGCGTCTACAAATGGAATTATAACAATAAACGAAAAAGGACTTATTGAAACATTCAATCCTGCCGCAGAGCAAATTTTCGGCTATTCATTTGAAGAAATGAACGGAAAAAACGTAAGAAACCTTATTCCTGCAGAGCACTCTGCTAATCACGATGCTTACCTTAAAAATTACCTTAACACGGGTATTAAAAAAGTTATTGATAAACGTCTTGAGGTAACAGCATTAAGAAAAAATGGTGAATTATTCCCGTTGGAAATAGGGATAAGTGAAGTAGAATTAAAAGACAGGAAACTTTTTACTGCCGTTGTAAACGATATAACAGATCGTAAAAAAGCTGAAAAAGAAGTTCTTGAGGCAAGAGAAAATTTAGATTTAGCTCTTCAAGCGGCAAATATGGGCTCATGGAAATATCATGTGCAAGAAAATAGATTGGATGCTGATGAAAATACTAAAAGGCTTTATGGACTTGATAATATTGAATTGGATGGAACAATGGACCAATGGTTCACTTTTGTTCATCCGGATGATATCGCAGCGATCGGTCAAGTTATGCAGGACACTATGTCAAACCAAATTGTGGATTATAGGACTAACTTTAGAGTACTGACTCCTGATGGAAAAGTTAAGCATATAATGTCAATCGGAAAGTTCTCCTATTCTGAAAATGGTCAGCCCACAGATTCAATTGGATTGGTCTGGGATATAACTGATATAAAAAATGCTGAAAAGGAATTGGAGATTGCGAAAGAAACTGCCGAAGCTGCAACACAAACAAAAAGCCAGTTCCTAGCTACCATGTCACATGAAATTCGAACACCAATGAATGCGATAATTGGATTGTCCAATCTTGCATTAAAAACAGATCTAAATCCAAAACAACATGATTATCTTGTTAAAATTGACCGCTCCGCTATTGCTCTTTTGGGCATTATTAACGATATCCTCGATTTCTCAAAAATTGAAGCCGGAAAATTAAACATAGAAAATGTTGATTTTGATCTGGAAACTGTGCTTGATACAATCTCAAATCTGAATTCACAAAAAGCACAAGAAAAAGGGCTTGAGTTTTCTATTTATGTTTCTCCGGATGTTCCGCTCAATCTGGTTGGTGATCCATTGAGAATTGGGCAGATAGTAACAAACTTTTGCAGTAATTCTGTAAAGTTTACTGAAAAAGGAGACATTATTGTAAATGTATCTGTTATTGAGAAAATATCCGAAGAACAAATTAAACTCCGGTTTGAAGTAAAAGACACCGGTATAGGATTAACCAAAGAGCAGCAAGGGAAAATGTTTAAGGAATTCAGCCAGGCAGATAGTTCAACCACAAGAAAATACGGTGGAACCGGATTAGGATTGGCAATAAGTAAAAAACTTGCGGAAATAATGGGCGGAGAAACGGGAGTTGAAAGCGAATATGGAAAAGGTAGTACATTTTATTTTACTGGTGTTTATGGAGTTCAGGAATATCAGAAAAAAAGTGAATTTTCAGCAAACGATGGACTGGAGAAAATCAGAATATTGGGGTGCGATGATAACCATATAGCTCGGAGAATACTTAAGACTGCGTGTAAAACTTTCAATTTTGATATAACATTAGTTGAATCTGGAGAAGAAGCAATAAAAGAATTAAAGGCCAATCCTTACGATTTATTTTTGGTTGATTGGCGCATGCCGGATTTAGATGGGATTGAAACAGTAAAACTAATTAGGCAAGTCGAAGAATTAAAAGAACTTAAAGTAATAATGATAAGTGCTTTCGCAAAAGGAGACACAGCAAAACAATCAGCGGAATTGGGGATAAGTACGATTATCAGCAAGCCATATTCTTTGTCCTCCCTATTTGATGCAATAATGACAACATTTGGGAAGGAATCTGTAATATCGACAACACATGTTGAGAAGGGTTTGAGACATACCGAAGCTCTGAAAGAAATTAGAGGTGCTAAAATTCTGATAGCAGAAGATAACGAGATAAATCAGCAAGTTGCCTCGGAATTGTTTGAAGGAGTTGGGTTTAATGTTGAGATAGCCGAGAATGGAAGAATTGCATTTGAAAAAGTTCGCGATTCTGGCATTCCCTCCAAATACAATCTTGTGTTTATGGATATTCAGATGCCGGAAATGGATGGGTACACAGCAACTGAAGAGATTAGAAAACTGGCTGATTATAAAGAATTACCAATTCTAGGTTTAACAGCTGATGCGATGAGCGGCGTAAGAGAGAAGTGCATTAAATCCGGAATGATGGATTTTGTAACCAAACCGATTGATCCGGATGCCGCATTTGGGGCTATTGTGAAATGGATAAAACCTGGAGACGTCAAAAACAAAATAATCGACGACATAAAAGATTATGCTAAAGGGAAAGAGACTGATCTCGAAATTGAAATTCCAGAGTTGGAAGGAATCGACATTCAAAATGGATTGCTTAGAGTTGGCGGAAACAGAAAACTTTATCTCTCAATATTAGAAAAGTTCTATAACGGAAATATTAATCTTGTTGAGGAAATAAAGAAAAAAGTCGCCCAAAAAGATTTTGAAACTACTCATAGATTAATGCATACCCTGAAAGGAGTTACCGGAAATATTGGTGCAATTGTTCTTCACGAAAAAGTAAAAGAATTAGAGAAGTTTTTCATAAGTCATGAATTAGAAAATATTGAAGAATTACTAGCTGAATTAGATCAATACCTCTCTCCTACTCTTGTGTCTGTAAAAAAGAAAATACTTGATCAAAAAGAAGAATCTGCTTCTGCAATTAGTGACGATGAGTTCAAAGGGAAATTAGAAAAATTGAAAGAAATGTTGAATAATTTCAATCCGGATGCTGCAAATGCAGTCGATGAGTTGGGCTCGAATCCTAAATTCGATAAAGAATTAATCCAACTAAAACAGAAAATTAATGATTTCGATTTTGAAGGCGCGTTGGAATATTTTGAGATAATAATCCGAAATGTTTGATCTATAATATATATTTTAAATTATTATTAAACTTAATTAACTAATAGTCGAATTTAGAATGTAAGACCAATCTACAGTATTGAAAATTACTTCAGTACAGTATTTTTCATCGCAAATAATTGCATTAATTATTTATCTTCTTCACCGGTTCTTATATCCCATAATTGATAAAGTACCATCTCATTTCTACCATTATTTCCTTAAATTATTGCTTGTAATTACTCTTTTATACCATTATCTCTCACCGGAATTAAATATGAAATTATCGATCACGAATAAACTCTTACTGTTTATTCTGCCTCCCATAATTTTGCTTTATGTTGTAATCGCTTTAATAAATATTACAACTATCAAAAATGAATCCACAGATAAGATTGAATATAAACTAAAGGATTTAACTTGGCGAACTGCCGGCAATCTCGATCGTTATCTCCAAGTAGTTACAGATGTTGCCTCCTTAAATAGAAGATTTTTAATTGAAAAAGATGATTACACAGAAGAAGAGATATATAATTGGACAAAAAGAAATGTTGAGAACAATGACTTCATTTATGGCTCATCAATAACTTTTGCTCCTTACGTTTTTAATAAGAATCAACGACTTTTCGCTCCATATTCTTTTCGAAGTCCCGACGGGATAAAACAAATTGAAATTGGCAAAGACGCTTACGATTATTCCAATGGTGAGTGGGATTGGTATAACTTACCCCAACAGGAGAAAAAACCAATCTGGACCGAACCTTACTTCGATAACGAAGCAGGTAATATTTGGATGGTGACTTACTCCATGCCCGTTTTCCGCGATAATTCTTTTTGGGCTGTTGTAACTATCGACATACCAATCTCAGAGTTTGAGAGTTATCTATCCGCAGAAGAAATGAATGATTATTCCGTTGGAATTATTACAAATGCGGGGAACTATGTTTACACATCTTATAGCAAAGAAGAACTTCTTGGGAAGAATATTTTCGACGAAGAGGATTCCAATTCACTATTAAAATCAGAAAGAGATAAAGTCGCCCGCAAATTTATTGAAGGAGGATCGGGTTTAGAAAGATTAGATCTTAGTAGCGGCGATAGATTCTTAACTTTTTACGCTCCGGTTGAAACGACAAAATGGACGTTCTTTGTGGGGACAAATGAGTCTTCAGCATTAAGCATTGTGAACAGTACCATACAAAAATTCATTTTGCTCTTTTTGGCTACAATTTTTATCACAGTCTTAATAATACTTTTCGTTTCCAACCAGATCACAAAACCAATTAAAACTCTTCAAAAACATGTGGAGTCCGTAGCAGCGGGAAAAGACTCAGAATTGAGTGTTAACGCAAAAGGTTATGAAGTTGCATCTTTAGCCGCGAGCTTTGATTATATGAATCAGAGAATTAAGCAAAGAGAAAAAGAAAAGGAAAAATTAATACATGATGTAAATGAAAGAGTTAAAGAACTAAGATGTCTATATAAGGTTTCTCAATTAACAGAAGATACCTTGTCTGATATAGATTTTATATTACAAGAAACCGCCAAAGCAATTCCAAACGGTTGGCAATACCCAGAGATCACGAAAGGTCGAATAAAATTTGGTGATAAAATATTTACTTCTGATAATTTTGAAGAATCGGAGTGGATGCAAAAAAGTGAGATTGTTACAACAGAGCGCGTAATCGGATCAATAGAAGTTTTTTATGTTGAAGAAATGCCCGAAGCCGATGATGGCCCGTTTCTAAAAGAGGAAAAAGAACTGATCGCAGCGCTTTGTCGGCTGATTGGTAAT
>JAIPIH010000069.1 GCA_021734835.1 Candidatus Cloacimonadota bacterium
ACCTAATTCTGATTTATAATATAAATAGACGCCTTTTTGCCTATCAGATAAACTAAATATTTTGCCATTGGGTAAAGGCTTACTCCATAACAATTTATGGTACTTTCTAAGTGTTGGACTGGTGCTGTCTGGGTCTCCGCCTCTAGCATCAGAGTAAAAATTAAAATTTGTATTGATTATTGATTTTTCCATTTATTCAGAAATGTTTTGTGCTGATCCAAAGTAATTAGATTTTAATTTAGGCAGAAGATCTTCAATAACATCAATCCCAAATTCAATATCAATAAATTTATTCTCTAATAACTCAGGGTATGGAAAAGCTTGTTTGTGTTCCTCGTCCATAATAAAGGCAAATAACTTATGACAATGCTCTATCTGAATCGTTTCCGGATTATACAGTACTACAAAGTCATTCTTTAGTGCGAGCCTCATAATTCGACACCTAAACCTGTCGTCTTTCGTTATCAATAAACAAGCCGGTTTATTATCTGGGATATCTTCAAATGCAAAAACACCTGTAACCTTAAAGTGTTTCTTCAGGACTCTTTGAGTGTTGTCATTATCCGGAACTTGAAATTTAATGTCATCTTTCATTTTAAAGACTTACCTCTTCACCATCTTTGAGTTCCAGTATCTGTCCTTTAAAGATATCTTTGTATTTATCTCCATCAAATGTATGAATCGGTACAATGAATTTCGGATCTACAGCTTCAGCTAGTTCTTGAAGTGCCTGGATGTCTGCATGGCCACTGGTATGGATTATTGATGTGTTGAAAGCTTTATCATTTTCCATGTGTTCTACGAATTCTTTCGTATTCTTTTTCTTTAAATAACCTTCCCACATAGAGTAGATAAAATTACCACCGTCAATGTTTTCCATTAGATCTAATTCTTTTTGCATTGAACCTCGTACGATCATAACATATTTACTGGGATCTTGATCGATCTCTTGGCGAGTGACCTTATAACTCTTGAATTTATACATCAGATCTTCTCTGTTTTGCCTTTTTAATCTTTTACCAGTAAAATAAGGGAAACATACTTTAATATCTTTAAATCTACTTGAAGGATGTGGTAAAGATGCAAATTCTGACAGGGTCTTCATGATGTTGGCAACATAGACATCCATGACCAATGTCTTCTTTGCTTTTTTACATGCCTTATAGATGGAGACAATTCGATCAATATTTTGCCCGGAAGCATAAACAAGGTTAAGTTTTCCGGGTTCTTTAAATTTTTCGTACATCTCATTTTCAATATCTACTTCTGTTCTAGATATCTGTTTCCCTCTTCCGATAGTAGTGCCTTCCATGAGCAGATGATCAATATTCTTTGGAGGATTGTTCAAAAATCGCTGAAACACATTGCCTTTCCTACCATGGGAACGGAAGTCACCACTATAGAACAAGCGTTTTCCATCGGCCTCAACCAATAAAGCATAAGCATCAAAAGCCGAGTGATCCATCCCATATGGCGTAATGTTAATATCACCGACCTTAAATGGTTCGTCTTTCTTATAATAGCAAACATTCTCTAGATTTATGTTCTGGGGGAGGAATATGTTACTTAATTCGATTAGTTTATGAGTGGCCTCTCCCATGTAAACCGGAATGTCTTCATGTATATAATCTAGAAAGCCATAATGATCAGCATGAGGATGGGTAATGATAATGGCATCAACTTCAGGATCTTCATTTTTATAAAGACCCTTAATATTCGGCAACACTCCCTTACTGATCAACTCCACGGAATCAAGTTTCTCATACTTCTTAAAGTTAAACTCAGATCCGTCCTTCTCGACCAAGGGCATTCCAAAGTCTAAAAGGATTCTTGTGTTTTCGGTCCATAATTCTACACATGAACCACCAATTTCCTGTGTTCCGCGGTGGATTTTATAGTTCATCTGTCTCTATTTTCAATTTTTACTGTTATTTGATCTAAAACACTAAATTTTTCATCAAGTACCATACGATTATCTTTATTATAAACTTCTTTTAGCTTTGCTATAGAACATAATAGAATATCCTTTTTCTTGGGATATTTAGTTTTATCTTCTTTTAAGTAAAATTCTCTAGGAGCCAAAATCATTTTCTTTATCACTTTTGAAAATTCAATAGGAAGTAAAAATCTTTCTTCAAACTCCAATTCAATATGCGGTAATAAATCTCTTAATTGTTTTTCATAGTTATTTATTTGATCTACAATTTTTGAAATATGTTCACCTGAATCATGTGCTTTAAGTTCAATTATCCATGGATTCTTATTCTCATCATATCCTAACAAATCAATTCTCTTCCCTCTAATACCAATGGGAACTTCATAGGCGAATAATCTAATTTTGAGTATGTCAACGCTGGAATAAGGTAATTTTATCATTCCAATTAAATATAAAGCATTCCTTAAGGAAGCTTCTTTGCTCCCCTTTACTGGGTTTAAGCTACCATGAAAGGTTCCAACCTTGAAATTGCTGTTTCTTATGTCTGCCATAATTAATCCTTTTTCTTATGCTCAACAAATATGAACATAAAATACCCTTGTTTATCTTCAGTTAAATACTTGAAATCATCTTCGTTTAGTTCATCAATAGATATATTAATCTTTCGATCAATCTCATAATCGACATATTGCGAACTGTGTTTTAAGGAAAATTTTGTTACTTTCTCCTTCTTTAATTCTTCAATTAAATCTTGAAGGTTCTTAACTTTAATAGGGTGAGTCCAATAATTCCCTGGACTAATTCTTTCTTTAATAGAGACGTTATAGCTATTCTTACTCATAATATCACCTCTCACCAAGATTGTTTATTGAAAATTGAATTCTCTTAACAATAATAAGATACAGAACTTTATGATTTATACAAAGAATAGAATATGGACTGAATATTTCGCAATAAAATCTATCTTCTCTTGCGAGTTTCGCCTCTTTCCTGTTGGTATGCTGGTGAGTAAATTGGGAATTGATGTCAGTAATGGAGTAGTTATAAAGAACCCACTCCGAAGAGTGGGTTTATACTTATATTTCAAAGTGTCTGATTTTTGGGGAGAAGGTCAATTCGAATTGTCCTAATTTTGGGGAGAAGGTCAATTGCATTATAAATGTTCTAAAATGTTTCTTAAGAAAATATTATCCAGCAATTCTTCATTATTAAACCATTCTATAAAATCATTAACTTGAGCTAAAAGTAATTGATTTGCTTCTCCTGCAGCATTAAATGCTGCTCTATTATAATTTTCGTCACTAGAATCTATCATAATTCCCGGATCATAAAATATACCAAAATTCATATTATTATAATATATCAATTGTCTTCTTAATATATTAGCACACTCTCTAAAATCAATTGAACCAGCCGTTGATATTGGATATGTGGGAGTTAAAATAACATCATAAAAATTATTAACAAAAAGTATAGCTAAATTATATTCTTCATTATATCCATCCAGTTTAATTTCTACTTTTTCAGTTTCACGCTCGACAAATTCATCTTTAAAATTGCATATAAACTCACTAATTTTATTATTCATTTTTTTTCTATCCAATAGGTCTAAACAAAAAAACCAATAAGCGAATATATCGATTTCGTGTAAAGCTTCTTTTAAATTACCAATTTTGATTAAATGATCAATTTCAGCTATTCTTTTATCTAGGTCAGGTGCTACTACTTGAGTTTCATATTTAAAATGTCTGAACCTGCGCCCATCAGAATATTTTTGTTTAGGAATTTTGTTCAAAAATAAAGTTGGGCAGTTAGTTGTGTCAAACTCAATGCCATTATTTTTTAAAGTATCAAAAATAATTACCTTAGCATCGTCTTTAGAAATATAGTTAAATTCTTGAGAAGTACCGTAACGAGTAAAACCAGGTCCATGATGAAATAGTGGTGCTATTTTGACGGACTTATATATCATATTCTCAATATTTTTGTGTATGGCTTTCACAAAACACCTTTGGTTATTTTATGTTTCAATATAATTAAATTTCTTTTCACAATACTCTTTTCCCTTGTCTGTTAACTCCCATATCCCTCGTCCTGATTCAGAAGGATGCTTAATATAACTGTATTTTTGTTTTGCAGCTTCTTTCGCCCATGCAATAAAATGCTTCCATCTTGGAACACCATGTGCAACATATTCTTTATAATATGGCTGATTAAATACTGCCTGGTATCTACTGAAAAGTATGTTATCTACAAAACTTTTTTGTGCGCTACCTCCATGTGTATGAAGAACATAAAGAATTGGATCAATTAAATCGTGTTCTTTAAGATTCTTGTTATGCCTTAATACCGGCACCTTTGTTTTGGGGGAGGGAGTTTGAGTTTGTTTACTACTCAAATCCTTATCAATAAATATTTTTCTTAGTAATTCTCCATCAGTCATATCTAGAGTACCTGCAAGGTTTCTGATTTTCTCAGCAACTTGGTTGTCAACTGTTATTAAAGCCATATTTGCCTCTCTTAATTGCGATGATAGACCGTAATGATCTTTCCATTAATTGTTAAAACCGCATCCCCTTCTGCCTTATCAATATTTTGAATAATTCTCTTTAACTCCTTTTGTAATTTAATTTTATCTTTTTTTCTAAAATAATACTCAATCGCTCCACCGGGTTTTCTGATGGGGGTTCCCATTTCAATTATTAGATTAAGTATTTTTAGAGGTATACCCCTTTGGTTAGATCTGGCAACAGCATGGTTAGAAACAATCATAATATTCCTTCATTATCTAACATTTTTTCATATTCCTGAATAGACGTTTCAGTTTCCGATACAACATCATCACTATAGCTCCACACAGCTCCTATTGCATGCATAATTTTCTGATCATCATCGAACCCGATCAACTCAGCAATTTCATCATGCGTCTTGGCGGCCTGACTATTTAACTCCTCAGCTAATTGAAGTACTTGTTTAAGTTTTTCAATTTTATCATTAGTTTTCATAGTTAATAGTTCTTTAAAAGCAATCAAAGATCTTTCAACTAAACTATCTCTCTTAATTCCAAATTTTTTAGCAATTTTATTTAGACTATCTCTAGTTTTTTCACTTACAGCATATGCCTTCGTAATCTTATCTTGCTTTTCAGCAAAATAATTAAATATCTTACTCTCATCCTTGGCAGCATATTCAACAAGAATCTTATCATTTAAGAATAGTTCAAATATCTTATTAACCGTAAGACCATAGCTTATAGTTAAACTCTTAATAGCTCCTACAGCTAAGCCACTGATATTAAAAGACGTCCTTACCATTTTATTTTCTTTGGGTAAGGTTATCGATATTTCTTTTAAATTGTCTTTGTT
>JAIPIH010000070.1 GCA_021734835.1 Candidatus Cloacimonadota bacterium
CAAGGTAGATTAGATGCGTGCGCCGATTTTCGTCGCGCGTATATTTCATAGTTAAAATGGTAGAAAAAACTTACGGAGGGCAGGATTCACCAACTACAACTTGGGCTAAAGCCCAAGGTATCCTAAAAATGTAATGAAGCAAATCCAGCAACGCGGTTCTTTTTTCCAAAATACTTTCCTCTTTCCTTTTCCTCGACAATGTCACCCATCCAAGACCACCAAGCAGGTTCTGTGAATGAACCAAAGGTATAGAACAACACTACTAGGAAAATTAGAAGCCATACACTTCTAAAGAAATAAGATAAGGTTAGGATAAATATCCAAGTACTTACCTGAGCAAAATAAAAGAAAAGAACAATTCTTTTTCTGGACTCAAATATATTTGTCAACTTAACTGCTGCTAGCTGCAGGATTGATGCTATGAACAGAGGTACTGAACCTATTATACCCAATTGATAAGCTGATGCATTTAAGAATTCAGCAAATGCTGAGATATAACTCTCTCCAAACCCAAGCATAACTGAATGCCAGCCTCCACTTCTTATTGAGTGAGTTAAAGTATCCTTTATGGCTTTTTTTGCCTGTGTATCGGATACTGGTTCCCCAGCTGAATTCTCTATTTTCGTTGGGCGAGTCTCTGCCATCAATAGATATAAATGATAATCATTTAAAAATTTTAACTCGCAATTCAGTGTCTTGAGATTAACCAAATTGCATTTTGCAGGATAGTATTTTTGGGCTTTAGTCCCAAATTAGTAATAAAATAAGAAAGATATATAAACCAGCAACATTTTACTATTCTCAAGTGGTATACATGAAGGATAGAAAACTCGCACTCATTTTCATATCATTAATGATAGTAGACATCTTTTTTTATTTTGTGAGCCAGTTTCATTCATTGTTTGGTTCATTCAATAATATCATTATCTTTTCTGTCTATGGCTTTGCTCTTTTTGGTCTGGTAATTGCATCAAGGAGAAAATCATTAATCACGATGTATTATTTCGGATTGTTCTTGGTATCAGGACTATTATTCATTTATTTTATGATGAATCCGACAGATTTTATCAAATATTTTTACATATTATCTGTTCTTATTGCTCTTGTGCTTGCAATAATTGACCTTCGTATGGGAAGCAGAAAAATAGAGCGTGATCTTAGGGCCAGAATTCAGGTACTTAAGGACAGGCATGAGATTGAACTGAAAAATCAGAAAGCAAATGAAGCATACAATAAGAATGAGAAACTCGAGTCCAAGACTGCTGCGCTTGAGAAAGAGATATCCGAGTCTAAGTCTAAAATAAATTCTTATAGATCTGAGATAAAGAGTTACAAAACAGAGATCAACTCATATAAAAAAGAGATTGACACTTTGAAAAAACAGCTTGAAAAAACTTCAAAGATTGAAGTTACTCAGACTCAGAGAAGACGTATATCTAAATTATTAAGCGAGAAAACTGAACTTGAGAAAACTCTGTCAAAGAAAGAGCAGGAAATTGAGAAGCAGGCTGAACTTAAGCAAAAGTATTCAAAGAGCCTTCGCAATATTCGTAAGAGCAGAAAAGCTGAGGAAGAGCTACTTGTTGTTGCACAAGACGGTAAGTCTGTCCACAGGCCAAAATGTATTGCTGTGAGGAATATTCCTAAAGATAACAGGAAGCTTATTGCAAATTGGAAAACTGCACAAAAGGATGGTTATAAAGGATGCGGTCTATGCAGGCCCCATATAATCCCTAAGGTTATAACAAAGGGCAACAGAAAATTCAGGTATGTTGCAAGCAAGGGTTCTGACAAGGTCCACAAGCTTTCATGCGTTCTTGTCAAGAATATAAAGGAAAAGGATTTATTTTCAACGTATAAGCAGGCTTTGAAAAAAGGCTATACAGCATGTCGGGTCTGTATAAGTGAAGAAAAACGCTGATTTTATATATTTTAATCTAATTTTTTCATAAATGAAGTTCAGATTTTTTTGCATTCTGGTGGTATGTATTATGGGTATATCTTTTGTTTCTGCATTCAAGGACAATTATATGAGTAGAGATACAGTCAGCGGTATCATCACAACCGACTCAACCGATTATAATATCACTTTTGATGGGGACGACTATGTCACGTATGCGCATTCGGATGATTTTCCAAGTTCCCAGTTCAGTCTAACAGCATGGATTTATCCAGAGGAATATTCAAGTACGAAAATAGTTAATAAAGGAGCTTATTCTATAGGATTTAATAATTGGTATGCAAACTGTGATATTAATGGTAAGAAAGTCCAGTCAACATTCAAACTGAATAATTACAGATGGCATCAAATTGTATGTACATTTGACGGTACGACATTAAATCTTTACATCAACGGTGAAAAAGCATGTAAATCAGGACAGGCTATATTTTCTGACAATGGAGATGATTTGGTTGTTGGAAAGGGTTTTGATGGTTATATTGATAGGGTTGAAGTGTCCAATTCTGTGTTGAGTTATTCCTCTGTAAATAGTGATTTCAAAAGTTATTTGGAAAGAGCTGGTGGCAAGCCTGCCAAATTTGATCTTGCAAAGTTCTTCAGAACCGAAAAGAAGGCTGAGTTATATGATCCTGATGTAGGAAGAACATCCCAGTCAGCTGAGACCAAATCAAATTTTGTTGTAAATCTGTTTTATAATTTCTTCTCAAAGATGAGATATATGTTTTCATCTCCATCAATGTTCTTTCAGGGCCTCCTTAATATTGTTGTCCTTGCAGTTGTATTGATTCTTATTGGAAGATTCATTGGTCGGGCCAGTGATGCTGGTTGGAGTCCTGGAAAGGTTTCCAGCCAGAAAGCCAGCTATGGGTGGTTTAAGGATAAAGATACCGGAATATTGGATGGGATAAGGAAACGTTAACCTCATAAATTCGCCATTTCATTATTGTCAAATTTTCGATTATAATAACCCATATATTCGACTTTTTTCTCAAGTGCTTTAATAACTGCATATGTGAAATTAACGCCTTCAAGACTTTGTGCTTTACCTAGTCCACCAGGACTGAATACATTTAGCTCTAAAATTTTATCTCCAACAATATCAACTCCAACTAGAAACATTCCATCTTTTGCAAGTTTAGGTCTGACTATTGATGCTACACGTTCAATTTGATCAGTCATTAAAGCTCTTTCAACCCTTCCACCTACATGTACATTACTACGTAAGTCTTCCTCATTTCCAACTCTTTTAAAAGCTGCGTATTTGCCTTTATACTTTAAAGGTAAACCATTCATCATAAAAAGACGAATATCACCTTGAGCAGCCTCAGGAAGATACTCCTGAGCCATTATATATCCATCTCTACTGACTGCTTCAATTATTTGGTTAATATTTTTCAAGTCATCTGGCCGCAATAAAAAAACATTTCTTCCTCCTGACCCAGATAATGGTTTTAAGACGACCTTGCCATGTAACCGTGCAAATTTTCTAATATCATCGGGATTCCTACTAATAACTGTCTTAGGTCTAACTTCCTCAGGGAATTGCATAAGATACATCTTATCCATTGCATTTGACAGACCATTTGGATCATTTAATACAATGACTCCTTTTCTGGATGCTAACCTTCCAAAATCAATTCCAATATCTTTTGCCCAAGACCTACTATTTGGTTCATTAGAAGGATCATTTCGTAATAATAAAACATCTAAATCACTAAGATTTATTATTTGACCCTTAAGCGAATAAGATTTTTTAAAATCATTTAGCAAAACTTTGGTTGTTTTGTATTTGTTTTTTGCAGCAACATAGGAAGTTGCATATATCATTTCATCCTGACTGACAGATAAATTAGCTACCCCTATCATAAATACTTTATGACCTCTATTAATCGCTGTCAAAGCAAGTCTAATTGTCGTATACGACGATCTTTCTGTTTCGATACTATTTACTAGGAAACCAATATTCATTTTATTTCACCATTATTGATTTATTTACAAGTTCTTTATCCCAATTATCTATAATCGTCAACGGAGATGTAAGGGATTTCATTTCTTTAATTAGGCAAATATCATTTATACCTACTTTACCATAATGAAGCCATATGATATCTTCTTTAGTTGCTTTTGTCATAAAATTCTGTACTTCATAATATCCTTTTAGATAGAGGTGGTCTTTTGTGAAGGCTCCTTTTTGAGCAGTATCTATCATTCCCCGCTTAGCCCTTAATGTTAAGTTCCATGCATATTTTGGCTGAAAATACTTACTTATTTCGTTATAAGTATCTCTAAAATTATTTTCTAAGGCCAAGTGTACTGCTAAAACCCTACCAGCACGTGCAAAGATACTGGACGTCACATCTATGCCTGTTTTGACTTCTTTAAATAAAGCAAGTCCTTCTTCTGTGGTTTCATATCCGGAAAAACCATATGAAAATATTTTATATGGTTGCTTAAACCCAAACTCAGCCCGTAAAACATGAGTATATATCTCATGCGAGATGAGTTTTTGAATAGCATTAGTTGTAAATTTTTTGTTTTGTTTTATATTAAGTGTCCTTTTTGTGGGTATTACCAATGCATTTGCAATCATTTTCTTAGATATTACTTTCCAATCAAATCCCAGGTTTTTAATCACATCATAAAGAATCTTTCTAGCTTCCTGATGACCTATGTCTCTCCTTGAATTGAGTTTATTATAAGAACATGATCTAAGTATCGATAAGGCTTTTTTAACAAGACCTCGGCTAGGTATTCCATAAATCAATTTGGAATATTTAGTGAATTTGGCGCTTTCTTCATTTAAGTACAAATTTAGTTGATTAATTAACTCTTGGCTTTTTTTCTTTAAGACTAATCCAATTGAATTAGTTGGAAAAATAGTATCTTCAATCTCTTTAATTTGAGACTTATACATGTCATACTTCTTATTGTAAGCAAATACAGGATTACTAATATTACTTGATAAGAAAATCTTCTTTTGTTCAACAACATTTTTTGGCATGAGATTATTTACAGATAAAGAGTCACAAATACTAAACAACATTGCATCAATATATTCTATCTGGTCTTGATTCATATGTGTACCCATAATTTATGCAAGCAGACAACGAGTTTGTTTATAAATGTTGTGTCCTAATCAGTATCTCCGATTGGTTCTCTGACAGATACTTATGCACGCACAATCTATGCCGCCAATTATGGCGGCAGACGGACATCTGTTTATCAGATGTCCTATGACCCACCCCGGACGGGGCGTCCCCCGGGTCGTTTTGC
>JAIPIH010000071.1 GCA_021734835.1 Candidatus Cloacimonadota bacterium
TTCAGCTCTTATCTCATCGATCTCTTTCTCTACTTCTATGATCTTTTTCTTCAGTTTTTCTTCGTTTGCATTGAGTTCGGTCTGAGCTTTGTTCTGAATTTCCTGTTCATCTTTTACCTGGTTTCGCAAATTGGCTTCTGCTTCCATGAGTTCGATTATCTCATCATCGATTCCTGTATTTTTGTTTTCCAGATGGCTGACTTCACTGTTCAAAGCTTTGTATTCTTTGTTGGTCTGGATTGTGAGAAGTTGATTTTTATACTTATCAATCTTTTCTTTGTTGCTTTTTATTTCAAGTTCTTTTAACTTCTGGTTCTTCAGGTTTTCATCCAATAATTTTTGTGTGTCTTCCAATTGTGCATTTGCAACTGCCAAATTTTCCTTCAGGCTGCTCAATTCTTCTGGAAGGCTTTGCATCAGACTTTCTTTTTCTCCGATGATGTCGTCGCATTTCTGCATCTCGATCAAAATGTCCAATTTCTTACTCATTTATAATCTCCTAAAAATAGTTCGCATGAAAACATGAAATTCTGCTGAAAATAAAAAAAAGCATCTACCGGGGCAGGTAAATGCTTTCGTCTATAATTAGCGAAATTTTTATAAATTATGATCTCATTTTCTTTCCACACCACTATGAAAATACCTTCTTCTTAATTTTTTATACAATAAATTTATATTACACATATTTGTCAACCTTATTAATTACCATTTCGTTATCAATAAAGGTAAAAATCATCTTTCCTTTTTCGCTTTTTACTTTGGAAGAATGATTTAAAATGCGGAATAATGTTTCAGGATAAACCTCTTTTATCACGCTGATTTTATAACGTTTGGGTGGTTTTTTTATTGCTTCTTCGATCTCTTTGGTATATTTTTCTTCCAGGAATTTGATCTTATTGTTATAATCTTGAACCAGTTTCTCATCAGGATCTTGTTTTTTCGGAGTGTTTATAATTAGTTGATTAAGCTTGAATTCTTCTCTTTTCAGCAGTTCTTTTGTATATGTGGAAAGCGCAATTTCAACTTCTGTGATAACGGGATTTTCGGAGCCGATACTGTATAATGAAATCGAGTTTGCAGATTGCAGCATCCCACCAATAACTGCACTGTTTTCTTCTCCCCAGATGCCTTCGCTGGCACTCAATAAACAATTTTCCACTTCGTTGTGGAATTTGATCTGCCCTCCACTAACGATACGAGCATTCTCAGCAAAATCCATTGTAACATCACCAGTAACAAAAATGCCATAATCCCTACAATCTTCGATATCACCATAGATCATCAGATCACCAGAAATATTCAAATTCGATTTGTAAACTACACCATTTATAACCAGATCACCATGTAGTTTCAGATCAACGTTTTCCAGGTCTTCATTGATGTAAAAGTCAGATTTTATCTGGATCTTTTGAGAGCTGTCGATGTATGGATAACCGGATTTCATAGCGATCAGCTGGTTTGTTTCATTATCAAACTTTATATCCTTTCCAATATAGTTGTAAACTGATGTATCATGTTTGCTGAATTTTGTGACGTCATTTCCAAAGATATCTTTTCCAGACTGGCTGGATAAAGCTACAGAAACTTCTGCTAAAGGTTGTCCTTTTTCGATTGAAACGAATTGCTCCATTTCGAAAACACTGAAGGAAGAATCTGGATCAAAGCATTTTGCGCGGTCAAATAGTAGTGATATTTCCGGCTTGGAATTTGGATTAGTTCCCATTGCTATCAAAAACGGTTTGCCGGCTTCTTTTTCCAGTTTTCGCTGATTATTATATTTGATGGCTGCTGAATAGCCGTGAGATATATTTGCCTGTTTCAAAAGCTTCAATATTTCATTTTCATCGATGAATACCGGTGTTTCTTTAAACGTGAGATAAGCAGCAAAATTATCTTCTGAAATAGTTAATAAAACTGTTTCGCTGCTGTTTACATAAGTTTTTCCGGGTTTCATAATACTTCCCTAACTAAAATTTTGTACGAAATCTATAACTTCCTGAGACGAAGCACCAGGGGTGAATATTGCTTTAAAACCTGATTTCTTCAGGCTGTGTATATCTTCTTCGGGAATAACTCCACCACCAAATAAAATGATTTCATCTCCAACTTTATCCTGGATCATTTCAGCGATTTTCGGGAACAAAAAATTATGAGCTCCCGAAAGTAAACTAAGTCCGAGGAATTTTACATCTTCCTGAATGGCAGCATTCACTATTTGCTTTGGAGTTTGGCGAATTCCGGTATAAATTACTTCCATACCGGCATCACGCAAAGCTCTGGCTATGTATTTGGCTCCTCTATCATGTCCATCCAAACCAGGTTTTGCGATCATAACCCTTATCTTTTGGTTTAAATTCACACAACCCTCCAATTTATGAAAAAACACAATTATCGAAATCAATCTGGCGTCAACGTTTTTCTGAAAGTAAAAAGGCTCCTAAGAAAAACTCAGGAGCCTATATAGTTTACTGTCAGCAAAAAGCGAACAGTCAATTACAAGTTTTTATTTCAATAAGATCATCTTCTTTGAGACACAGTTTCTATCAGTTTTCAAAGTGCAGAAATAGACGCCGCTTGCCACACACTTGTTATTCAAATCCTTTCCATTCCAATATATTTCATATGAACCGACCGGTTGTTCACTATCGATGAGTGACTTTACTTTCTGGCCTTTAGTGTTGAATATGTCCAATTCTATCTTTCCTGGTTTTTCAATGGTATATGTGATTTTGGTGCGTGGATTGAAGGGATTGGGAGAGTTGGAGAGCGAAGTGTTATTGGATAAAATTTCATCATCTATAATATCAGTTAGAATTTCATATTCATATATTGAAATGCACTCTAATTGTGTAACTATAGCATAATTTGTATTCGCATTTTCTACGAAAGATAAATCTCTATACCAGCTATTTAGCAAAATCGAATCAAATGGCTGTAATTGACCTGACGGATTGTTACTTAAATCATATAAGCTCAATGTGCAGTTCTTTGCTGAAAATAAAATATCATCTTTAATTTCCATTTTCCAATAATAAGAACGTGAATCTAATACGAATTGCAGAGATGGATTAATCGGATCAGTTAAATCATAATACCTATTATTAAATGAGAGATTTAGTAATTGTAAATATTGTCCGATATGTGAAAGATGACTGTAATTATCTATCCCGAAGTTAGTTATGCAGTTCTCCAAGATTGGTTGATCATTCTCAAAGTTGCTATAGATATACAAATCATTGCTTCCTGTCAGAGCTTGAAAATAAGCTACGTTGTCCTTGAAAAAACCTGTTCCTACGGCTTCAGGTAGATCAAAACTAGCAACGAGTTGAGGATTGTCAGGAATCGATATGTCATACTTATTAATTACATAATTCGGGTAGCTATATTGAATATATACTATATCACTCTCAGTCGGATTTATGATAAAATCAGATTCAAAATTTGGAGCAAAATCATATAATAATATTGGAGACGTCATATTAGAAATATCGAAAAGAGATATATACTGAAATTCATCATGATCATAATAAGATATAATTAGTTTATCACTAACTGCTTGCTGATGAATAATATAGCAACTATCGAGTATTGTTGCTACCTTGAATGGATTAGAGATGTCGGAAACATTATAAATCTGACTTCCATAGTTATAACTTGTTGTGATTAAATGGTTGTTGTGATAAATAGAATTTGTATATCTTAAAGCATCATTTAGTATTCGATCTTCATATTCTATATAACCATTATCAAAACCTAAATGAAAAATTCCATCCTGAAATGTACCTAAGTATAAGTTACTATTAAATGACAGTACATGAGAAAAACTGAAGTATAAATTGAAATAAAAGAATTCGGGAAATTCCCAAAAACTCACAAAATCCGGATTTGAATAATCGGAAATATCGACAACTTCAATACCGGAATTTTGCTGGGGTATTATGAGGTAATCATCGATTTTATTCACTCCTCCAAATTTAGAACCTGGCGTCACTGTTGAATAATCTGACAGAAACTGCCAGTTGGATAAATCAGAAATATCCCAGAAAGACACACCTGTATTTGGAGTCATTACTATCTTCTCATTTCCCAACGGATAAATGGATCCTAATCCCAAAGATGAAGCAGATAAATCGACAGAACAGAAGTATTCAATATCGGTTACATCTGAGATATTGTATAAAACAACTGTATCAATAGGATTACTATCAACGTATGCGATAATAGTATCATTAACTGCATGTGTAAATCTGCTAATTTCTATTGTGTTTATCTCATTTAAAGAATACTGATCAAGAAACACAACACCATTTACAAAACCGTTTATTACTTTGTGATATGCAAGGAAACCATTATAATTTTTTAATGACCATACTTCGTAATTTCGATTAACTGAATCAACGATTTGCAATTGATAAGGATCTGTTATGTCAATTTTATACAAAGTTGAAATCATTTCATATTCCTGATCAACAGTTGCTGCAAAAATAAAGTTATCAAAATGCTGTATTGAGTTGATCTCACCTGATAATGGAAGTTTCGAGATTTCTGATAATTCACCGTTTTCTTCACTAATGGAATATACTTCAAATGCATAAGTGGAAAAAGTATAAAGATAAGGGAAGTCAATCTCACCATCAAAATTCTGGTAATTACCGGTTACACCAAAATCAAGAACATGATCCAAAGTGAGTTCGGTTGTATAAATATTTGCAACTACCATTTGCAATAAGAAAAAAATAAATTTCTGCTTCATAAAACCTACCTAAATTTATGACTGATTTTTTTGTCAAACATTAAACTTTTTAAAACAGAAGGGGAGTTTCATTTATTTAATCATTATTTGGTTCAGGATCTGGCTCTGGCTCAGAGCCATCATCTAATGTAATGGTAATTTCATACGTCAGATAAGGAAACATTGCCCCACCTGATAATGTGCCCTGTGTTGCAGTGATATAAGTACCCTGTACACTTGTTGGTACATTATAGAAAGTTGTTGTACCTTGTGAACCTGGTTGTGTAGCTGACCATCCATTTGAAGATTCAATCGTTACTTGTTGTACAGAATTAGTATATTGAACATAAATAACTAATCCAAAACA
>JAIPIH010000020.1 GCA_021734835.1 Candidatus Cloacimonadota bacterium
TTTTTTTTTCAACAAAATTAATATAAAACTCTATTTCCTTATTTTTTTGCCTTTTCAAAAATAACCGGAAAAATATTTTTATTTGTCTCTGTAATTTGTTGTTTTTATTGATTTTATTTTTGCCCCCGAATCGCTGTTATTATAGAGGCAGTATAAAATATTATTTTTCATCATTTTCCAAATAGGAGTTACAATGAAAAAATTATCAATCATCTTCTCTATGCTCGTTGTCTTTGCAATTACAGTAAGTGCTCAAAATTTTGCAAAGAAAGGATGTTTTGAAATCGGCGGTGATATCGGGTTCTCCAGTCAAACACCGGTTTCAAACGGTAATACCGGCGATGCATCAACATCGTTCAGTTTATCCTCTTACACCGGGTATTTTATCATCGATGGATTTGAAATAGGATTCGCTCCTCTAAGCTACACAATTTACACTCCGCCGTCAGGCTCCAAATATTCAACTCTTTCAATTTTGGCGGCTCCCGCTTATAATTTTGATTTGAAGAGCAATATCTTTCCATTCATTGAAGGGCTCTTCGGTTATACGGCACAAACTGTCGGTGATAATTCAGCCAGCGGGTTCAGTTATGGTGCAAGAGGCGGCATTAAAATTATTTTGGGAGAGAATGCTTTGATCAACGCAGGAATTCAATATATGCTCTACACTTACAATCCCGAGGGCGCAGACAACCGGTATGGCTATAACCTTTTGATGATAAACGCCGGCTTCGCTGTTTATTTTAACTAGATGCTGCCAAAACATCAAATTCTATGATCAGTAATTTATTCTGATTTTTTCACGAAAATTCTTGAGTGCCTGAGATGCGTGTTCATTTCGGGCGCTATTTTCAAAAAAAAATAGGACGATTACAGCCCGTAACCCGACATTCCGAACTTACTATAAAAAAATACTTGACAACATGGAACTTTGGTATTAGGTTTACGTCATAATATATACAGTATATACACCAATAACGATATTAACGTTTTGATGAAATTGAAAGGAATGAAATGAAATTGCTGATTTCAAATTCTTCGCAAGACCCGATTTACGAGCAGATAACCAAACAGATCCGCAGTCAAATTATTGCCGATGAGTTATCTGAAGGGGAACCGCTTCCTTCGATTAGAAAATTAGCTAAGGATTTGCAGATAAGCGTTATAACAACCAAACGTGCTTACGAAGAGTTGGAGAAAGAAGGATTTATTGACACGGTTGGAGGAAAAGGAACATTCGTGGCTATGCAGAACAAAGAGTTACTAAAGGAAAAAAAGATGCAGACCGTTGAAGAGAAACTTACCGGTGCTGTAAACGATGCAAAAAAACTAGGCATAAAACTTGGCGAATTGAAATCAATGCTTTCAATACTATATAACGAGGAAGAGTAATGAACTACGCACTCGAAGTAAATGAACTTTCAAAAAATTATGAAGGATTCCGTTTAGATAAAGTTTCGTTTGCACTTCCGGAGGGATTCATCATGGGTTTAATTGGTCCGAACGGTGCCGGTAAAACAACCATCATAAAATTAATAATGAATTTAGTTATGAAAAATTCCGGTTCAATAAAAGTCTTCGGCAAAGATAATCGTGAACATGAAATAGAAATAAAAGAACGAATCGGATTTGTGTATGATAACCCTAATTACTACGAGCATCTTAATTTACAACAGATTAGAAATATAATTGCGCCGTTCTATAAACGATGGGACAACAAAGTATTTGATGATTTGGTAACTCGCTTCGAACTGCCTCTAAAAAAGAACTTAAAAAAATTTTCACGCGGTATGGTAATGAAAGCTGCTATCGCAGTTGCTCTGTCTCATCATGCTGATTTTATAATTATGGATGAACCGACTTCCGGACTCGATCCGTTATTTAGACGCGAATTGCTTGACCTGTTATTCGATCTTTTGCAGAATGAAAAAAAGTCGATTCTATTTTCAACTCACATAACTTCCGATCTTGAACGCGTTGCCGACTACATAACATTTATTAACAAGGGAAAAATTGTTTTCAGCAATACCAAGGATGAAATTATGGAAAACCATGCTCTAATAAAGGGTGATAAGAATCTTATAAATATTGAAACAAAAGGATACTTCGAAGGAATGCGAATAAACGAAATGGGATTCGAAGCTTTAACTTCAGATGTGAAAAGTGTTAAAAAGAAATTTGGAAATTCTGTAATTATAGATAAAGCCAATTTGGAAGATATGATGTATTTCTATAATCAGAAGCAAAACAATGATTAAGCTCATCAAAAAAGATTTTATTTCATACTGGAAATTCATTTTGATTATTTCCGGTTACATTCCGTTTTTAGTCTCTATTGCGTTATGGGCAATGATGGATGATTTCGGCGGAATTTGGATAGGGTTTTTTACAACTCTTTCACTGGCTCTCTGCATATTCGGTTCGTTGGTTTTTCTTATTAATGAAACACACACAAATTCGGAAATACTTTATGCCAGCTTGCCGGTTGAAAGAAGCACTATTGTTATGTCGAAGTATGTAACAGCATACATTTTACTTTGCTACAGTTACATACTGGTAATTTTATCTACACTTTTCATTTTTTCGGTTTCGGGAGGTAACGATAAAGCTTTCGATCTTTTGCTAAGCATAAGAGGTATAACTATGATGTTCGGATTTATGATTGTTGTCCTCTCATACATTTTACCGTTTCTTTTGATTTTCGGTATGCGCAAAGGTGCAGTTATTAATTTTATTATTTCACTTTTGTTCGTAATGTTGAAACCTGTCGCGGATATAATAGAAAACCTGTTCAAAGGAATTGTTGAATTAAATTTCTCTTTCATCGAAGAGTATTTTCAATCGGCAGTTTTATTTGTAACAAAACTCTCCGCAGCAGATGCATACACAATTTTGCTTGGAACTCTAGTAATTGGAGTAAACTTATCAATGATGGCTTCAATAAAATTTTATTCGTCAAGGGATTTGGAGTGAATTATGCTCGTTAAATTGGTGAAGAAGAATATTTATACCGGCTATAAAAAATGGCTGTACGGTATAACCGCAAATGCGTTTCTTGCCGGATGGTTTGTTCAAAAATTTTACGGCTGGGAAGTCTTTATGATGCTCGGGTATTTAACCATTTCTTCACAGGCTGCCATGATTTACTTCATCGAAAAGACTAGTACGAATGAAACTTTAACCGCTAGTTTGCCAACGACCAGATATTTTATTGTTCTTTCGCGATATATTACTTCAATGATAATTGCTATAATCGGTTTTATAATTTGGTACTCGGCAGCACTATTCTGGAGCCCGATTTTAAATCTAAATGTTGTCGAAAATATTGTTACAATTAAGGTAGGGATAATGGCTTCAATATTTATGATTGTTAGTCAATCGATATTTCTCCCGGCTTCATTCAAATTGGGTAAAATTGGAATGGGTCTTTCGCTCGCCGCTGGGTTGATTATTTCCATAATAATAATTGCAAATGGTTTTGCACCTTATAGATCTGATTTTAATCCTTCGTTAACAATTAATGATTTTCCGCTTCTATTTACTTTGCTCATTTTCATTTTAATTTTATTACCGTTGTCTTATTATCTTTCCCAAATATGGTATGAGAGAAATGACTTGTAGATTAAATATCATTATAAAAAATACCTTTAAGGACTTGCGGTTGTTTTATCGACAGATTTTCTTGTTCTTATTCGGCACGGTTTTATTCGCAAGTTTTATGGCAACTTCAACCAGTGATCAATCTTGGCGTTTATACATTTTAAACGGAAGCGGACTAATATCATGCGCCGTTATGTTCTACCTCCATTTTGACAAACAGCACAGAAACGATGTTCTGACCTTCAGCCTTCCTGTATCTAGAATGGAAATCCTATTATCAAAATATCTAACTTCTTGGGTAATTGTATTGTCAGGTTGTTTTATTTATTATATCTCTGCCGCCGTTTTAAATCTGAAATTTCGCTTCGACGATTATTACCTTTTTCAAAATATTTATATGGGAATATTGATTCTTTGTTATAACTTAATTTTTATAAATGCAGTTTTAGCAGCACACTCCGCGTTTGAAAATATATTCTTCTTGATTATCACCGGGGTTACCATAATGGTCATGTATATTCTGTTTGTAGAAAAAATTCTTTTGAAGGATGGATTAAGTGAACCTTCACTTTCTGCCATATTAATTTTATCGACCATAATTGTTTTGGTCACAGCCGTCAGTTTTAGATATACACAGCACTATTTCTCCTATAAAGAAATTTAGGAATGATCATCGGATCATCTTAATATATTATAAAATAAACTCACTAAATATGGAGGAATACAATGAGCTCAAGAGTATTAAACGAAAAGATGGCGGCATTTATTATTCCCTTAATTTTAATTTTATTCGGTGCATGTTCAACAGCAGTCGAATTCAATAAGGAGGGAGAAGTCCTTCGCTATAATTTCGATGAGGAAAAACTTCTAAAATACGAAATGATTAATTCCATGAATCAAGAAATGGATATGATGGGACAGAAAATTAAAACTACTTCAAAATTAGTCTTGGATTATTCACTTGAAACAAAAGCATCTGATGAAACAGGAACCACATTACAAGTTACAATTGACAAAATGGAAATGGCTTCGGAAAGTCCCAGAGGTAAAATTGATGCAGATACTGAACCGGTAATCGGGAAAAGTTTTGAAATGCAAGTATCGGATATCGGAGAGGAAATTGATTTTGAAGGAGTTGAGGAATTGAGGTTTAGTCTAATGGAAGGAGCAGAGAGAGGTGTTAAATCCAATTTTGAAATGTTGTTCCCTAACCTCCCAAACTCACCGGTGAAAATCGGGGACACTTATCCAACCATCGATACATTGAACATTGAAGAAGGCGGAATGACTATGCAGATGATCTTTAAATCTGAAAACAAAATTGTTGGTATTGAGGAAGTTGATGGTTACAAGTGTTTGAAAATTGAAGGCAAAACTGATGGAAGCATGAGTGGTTCAGGCAGTCAAGGTGGAATGGATTTTACAATGGAAGCAAGCTTTCCGGGGACAGACATTACTTATTTTGCATATAAAGAAGGTCTGATTATAAAATCTGAATCCATTAGTAAAGGGAAAGGAAATATTATCGGCACAAATATGACCATACCGTTAACTATGGAAACTTTGATTAAAATAGATCTTCAAAAATAATATTACTCCGGTTATTTAATATTCTGTGAAGATCAAATTTGAAGACAATTTGAAACCTAACTGTATATAATGCGTCTATACAGTTATGACAGATGAAATTTATCTGATTGAAAACTATCAAATATTTAATTTTAGTGAAGATAATACCTTCACAAGGGGGATGAAATGAAGAATCAATTATCTAATGGAAAGAGTTTATTATTGATGTTATTGATATTAACTCTTTCCTCTCTCCATAGTTTTGCCCAATCTCCAGATGGTCAAAAAGTTTATTACGGCATTGAGATCGATGGTGTTCTATGCGGATATTCAGAGTCAATTGAAACATTGCTGGATACCAACTCAACACAGATGATTAAGTCAGACATGCACCTTTTTTTGATGTTGTCTGCATTGGGAAGTGAGTTTAATACTGATATGCGCGTGAAGTCATTCGCAGACGTAAAATCTAAAAAGTGCTCGCGATTTGAAATGCATATTGATCAAGGTTTTACCAAGGTGGATTTCGAAGTTTCAGTTGATAACAATATTGCTACTATTAATTCCTCACAAAATTCTCAACCTATTAAGATCGAACTTAGAGAGGATGTGCTATTTGGCGAAGATGAATTTTTCAATGTAGTAAAAAAGGATTTCTTATATGATGGTGCTGTCGAAAAATCGTACGATATTTTGGAAGCAATGGAAGCAGAAATTCAGACTTCAATCGTAAAAAAAATCGGTGAAGAGACAATTGAGTTGGCTGGTAAAACCTTTAACACAATTATTTTGGAAAAAATAAATAAAAAAACCGGTTTAAAAGTTCAACAATGGTTGACTGATGACTATGACTATTTCGTGATGACCAAAGTATTAAATCGCCGTATATATCTTGCTGATCATTCTGTTGTTGATAAAATTAAAATAGCAAACATGGATGCATCACTATCAGTTCCAACTAACAAATCGATCTCCGACGTGCCTTCAATCTATTATATGAAGTTGAAAGCTATCATTGAACCAACCGGTGTAAATTTAAAAGCAGAAGATCTTAATATTCCCGGCCAGAAGTTTACCGGTACGGTAACCGAAAATCATATCGACGGAATTTTTGAAATCGAATACCCGAGATATGATGGTAAAAATGCACCTCAATTTCCATTTGATTACAGCAAGGATGAAAATCTAAAAAAATATATTGAACCTGAAAGCAACATTCAGTCCGATGATCCAATTCTTATTACAAAAGCGGAGGATATTACGGAAGGTGCTAAAGATTCATGGGATGCGGCGACTAAAATAACAAAATGGGTGGCTGATAATATTTCCTATGCAATTCCCGGAGGAGGAAATGCCAGAAAGACATATGATATTCGTGCAGGTGAGTGCGGTGCTCATTCAATGCTTGTTACTGCTTTCTGCCGCGCAGTTGGAATTCCTTCGCGTGTTGTTTGGGGTGCTATGTATATTCCCAATAACGGAGGAAGTTTCGGGCAGCATGGCTGGAACGAAATCTATATGGGAGAAGCAGGATGGATACCCGTAGATGCTACTGCATTTGAAAATGATTTCGTAGATGCCGGTCACATAAGAATAGGTGAATTAGAGTTTGCCTCAACTTCATTTAACGGTAAAGAAATAGAAATTCTTGAGTATAAACTTGCAAATCAATCAGGTGATTCTGAATCTGCACCGAAATTTAATGCATATTTGGGTAAGTACACAAACATTGAAGCTGAAAGGACATTTGAAATTTTGGAAAAAGACCGAAGTTTATCATTGGATATTCCCGGTAAAATGGTTCTTCCTTTTCATAACGTGGATGAATATGGTAAATGGATATGCAAACTTACAGGCAACTTATATCTCGAATTTCCGCCAGACGAGAAAAGAGATTTGAGCAATATGGTTATTCATGAAATTGCTACTATGACAAAGAAATCCCCTCCGGAAGATTTTGACGATGGAGTGCCTGATAAGTTTAGACCCTACTTGGGTACTTATCTTTTTGCTCAAATCAATCAAGAATTCGAAGTCCTCTATTTAAACGGTTCTCTGGCTGTTAAAGATCCGTCTCATAAGGATCCAATTAAACTTCAACCACCGGATGAAAAGGGCGGATGGAAGGATGAATTCAATAAAAATACCATTTATTTTGAAATGAATGAAAATGGCGAAGCTGTTTTGTTAAAATTTGACGGGGCTAATTTGTTCCTTCGAGGTGAACTTGCCATGCCGATAGTTGAAAAAGTGATCGATTCACTAGGAATAGAAGCAGGACTAAAGAAGTATCGTGAATTAGAAAACGCAGAGCCGGACATATATATTTTTACAGAGGCCGGAATAAACCGACTTGGCTACAAGTATGTTGAATCAGGCAAATTAGATATAGCTATTGAAATTATGAAGCTGAATATTGAAGCTTATCCCATGGCTTGGAACACTTATGACAGCATGGGAGATGTTTATGCCAGAAACGGTCAAATAGATCTTGCAATTCCTAATTTCAAAAAGTCTTTAGAACTCAATCCTGAAAACACACACGCAAAAGGATTTTTAAAACAACCTCATTTTACTAAACCAATATTTTTCGATTCCGGTGATTTTTCTATAAGTGCAGAACTTAAACTCCCTGCAACCGAAAAAAAAATATTTCCTCTGGTAATTATGGTTCACGGTGATGGAAATGGTTTTAAGAACTATCATAATATGTTGAAGTATTCTTTTCTTTCAGCTGGTTACGCGACTTTAATTTGGGATAAACCTGGAAATGGCGGTTCATCAGGCAGGCTTTCAGACGATAGTTTGTATGCGGAACGTTCATCAATTCTTCTGAATGCAATAGAAACAATGAAAAACCATCCGAATATAGATCCTGACTTAATAGGTGTTTGGGGAATTAGTCAGGCAGGTTATGTTATACCTAAATCACTAACTAATTCAAATGATATCAAATTTATGATTCTTACCGGAGCTTCCGGTGAAAATGGTATTAAACAGACTGCATACTTTATAAGTCAGCAAATTCTTTGCGAAGGATTTACAGAAGATCAGGCAAAAGAAGCTGAGGAGTTGGTTGTTAAAGTTTCTTCTGCAACAACCTATGAGGATTACAAAAAATATGGTTCTGAACTATTAGAAAAATACCCTATTGTAAAAGATCTGGATTATATGGCCTCGGTATTGCCGGAAGAAAAATGGAAATCCAAAAATCAAAATGATGATAGAGCATATTTTAATCCGATTACTGTAATAGAAAAAACTACTATTCCTACTTTGGTATTCTTGGGTGAGCTTGATAAGAATATCGATCCCCTCCAATCAAAAGAAGCATATGAAACAGCTTTTAAAAATGCAGGTAATCAAAATTATAAAGTGGAATTTATTCAAGGAGCAGATCACGATATTATTCTTTGTGAAACCGGTTGCCAGAAAGAAAGAAATAATAGATCAGGTCTTGAATGGAGTAATTATGCGCCAGAATATTTAGAGAAAATTGAAAGTTGGTTAACTGAGCTCAGGAAATAGAATTGCCCGAAAAGTAAAGCAATTTACATAAATATAAATTGCTCAATAGTTAGTAGATTAGTTGAATTGAAAAATGTCATTAAAATTATTTTGACAATTACATTAATCGCCTGCGGTCAACAAAATAGACCGCAGGTTATTGATCTAAATTTGCCATATACAGTTGAGGAAGTCAATTTTCTTAATCATACTGATGGAGCTAAATTAGCCGGCACTTTAATAATTCCAAAAAAAGGGAAAACTTTTCCTGCTGTTATTTTGGTTTCCGGTTCGGGGCTACAAGATAGGGATGAGACCGTATATGGTCACAAACCTTTTAAAGTTTTATCTGATTACTTGACTAGAAACGGTATCGCCGTGCTCCGTTATGATGAAAGAAGCGTTGGAAAATCCAAGGGAAAATTATCAGGTGTAACAACATTAGATTTTGCGGAAGATGCCTATGCAGGAATAAAACTACTGCGAAATTATGAGCAGATAAACCCAAATAAAATTGGAATTATCGGACATAGCGAAGGCGGTTTGGTAGCAGCAATTCTTGCTGAGAGAGATTCTACAATTTCATTCATTGTTCTATTAGGAAGTCCAGCTGTACCTATAGATGAAGCTCTAATATATTCACATAAAAATAAGCTTAGACGTGAAGGTAAAAGTGAGGAAATTATTGATGCAGGCGCCAACTTATTATCAAACCTTTTTACACAGATAAAAAAGGGGGAAGGATACTCCACGACTAAGAAAAAACTAACAAAAATTATTGAAAAGTGGAAATCCTCACTTACTGGGGAAGCAAAATTAGATATTGAAGAATTTATAAAGGAAAATCCTAAGTGGTTTGAATATATTGCAGATGAATGGTCAACTCCCTGGTGGAAATTTCTAGCTAATTTTGATCCACGGGATAAAATCAGAAAACTTAGATGTCCTGTATTAGCATTAATTGGAAAAAAAGATATTCAAGTTAATGCTGATCAAAACTTAACTGAATTAAAAATGGCTCTAGAAAAAGGAGGCAATAAAAATTATAGGATTGAATACCTCGACGATATCAATCACCTCTTTCAAAAATGTGAGACTGGATTTAGAGAAGAATATGCTCAGTTAGATGAGTCATTTAATGAAGATGTAATGAAATTAATTTCCGATTGGATTCACAGCTTGAAGTGATTAGTTCATTTAAAAAGACAAACGAATCCAACTTTTATTTTCCTAGTACGTCTTAATGCAATGTCTATTATTACAATTATACTTATTTTTAACCATCCGATTGATAAAATTTACCTACAAATATAAGGACGAGCTATGACCTACAAAAAATTATTACTTGCAGCATTCCTGCTGATATTTTCAAGTTCTCTCTTTGCACAAAATATGTTTCTTACGGTTGATCTGGATACTGTAAAGGCTAAGAAATTCGATACGGGTAAGATGTGGACGTTCGAAGATGCCCCGGTTGATTATTTCGAATCAACTTACGGTTTCGCACCGGATGAACAGTGGTTTGAGCATGTGAGACTTTCAACATTGAAATTTGCCAATTGGTGTTCCTCTTCATTTGTATCCGAAGACGGACTGGTTATGACAAACCATCACTGTGTTGATTTTGTAACAAACAGAATTCAACAGGAAGGTGAAAACTTGGCTGAGACAGGATTCTACGCCAACACATTATCGGAAGAACGGAAAATTCCGGGTGTTTTTGTTGAACAAATAGTTCTGATAGAAGATGTTACGGATCAGATTATGGGCGCAATAAACTCAAGCGATATTGAAGAAGAACAAATGAAGAGACGAGATCAAACAATTGAAGAACTTGAAAAACAATATTCCGAAGATACCGGGTTATCATGCAGAATCACATCTCTCTATAACGGCGGTAAATATTCTCTTTACGGATTCAGACGATACGAAGATGTAAGAGCCGTTTATATAAACGAAAGCGAAATGGGACTCTTCGGCGGTGATCCTGATAACTTTACATATCCGAGATACAACCCCGACTTTGCATTTGTAAGGGTCTACGATGATAACGGTGAACCATTGAAGACTGATAATTTTTTTAAGTGGAGTACGGAAGGTCCGAAAGAAGATGAACCGATATTTGTGGTTGGTAATCCCGGGTCTACTCAAAGATTGAATACAGTAGCACAATTAGAATACCAAAGAGATATAACGATGAAAAATCAATCATTTATGCTGAACGGAATGATTGATATGTTTTATGATATGATAAATGAATATCCTGACCGAAGAGCAGAATTCGAAGGGACAATGTTTTACCTGGCGAATTCCGCTAAAGCAATCAAAGGGACTTATGAAGGTTTAGTTGACCCGGTTTTCATTGCCAGAAAAAAAGATTTCGAAAAAAAATTCAAAGAAGCTGTTCATAATGATGATAATCTTGATGATAAATTCGGACACATCTGGGACGGAATTGAAGATACAAGAGATGAAATGAGGGAGATCGGGCATCAACTTGCAGCTTATAATGTAGGCGGTCGATTTGCACCTGTTTATTTTAAGATAGCAGGGGATCTTTTAAAATTAGCCGAAGAATTAAAATCCGGTGAAGGCAGCAAAACCGAAGATGAATTGATTCAGAAAGTTGAAGAGCTGTATCCGGAAGAGATTGATACTCCACTCGAAGTGAAAAAATTGAAACTGCAGCTCGAATATATTCGAATGAACCTGGGAAAAGAAAATGATCTGGTTGAAATGTTTTTAATGGGAAAAACCCCCGCTTCGGCTGCAAAGGATCTGATGAATAATTCTGTTTTAAAGAGCAAAGAATCGGTAAGCGCATTAGTGAAAAAAGGTCACGAGGCAATTTTTAATTCCTCCGATCCGTTTATTCGCTTTATAAATGAAACTGCTGAAAAGCTTGAAGATTATAGAAAAAGACAGACTGAAATTACCGAAACAGAATCAATTCTGGAAGATGAATTAGGAAGAGCGTTGTTTGCTGTTTACGGAACTACAATTCCCCCGGATGCAACTTTCACGTTGAGAATCAGCGATGGTTTAATGAAACCGTATGATTATAACGGAACGATTGCTCCGACCTATACAACCTTTTACGGAATGTATGATCGCTATTATTCACATAAAAAAGAATATCCTTGGGAACTGCCGGAAAGATGGTTGAATCCGAAAGAAGGTTTTGATATGAGCACGCCCTACAATTTTATTACAACTAATGACATTACAGGCGGAAGTTCGGGGAGTGCCGTAATTAATAAAAATGCCGAAGTAATTGGTGTAGCATTCGACGGTAATATTGAATCACTTCCCGGCAATTTTATTTTTTCTACAAAAGCAAATCGATGTGTAAGTGTTGCATCACAGGGTATTTTAACTGTGTTAAGATATTTTGGCGGCGCTGATAGAATTGCCGATGAACTCGAACTAGGAAAAATTCCTGAGAAGTATAAAGAGGCAGTTGAAGCCGGTCATGAATAAGTTTTGATGACCAATAGTACATTTAATAACTCCTGCGGAGAGCTCGTCTGTAGGAGTTTATTATTACAAAATAGGATATTATATAATTGAGGACAATCATTAAAATTAATCGATATACAGATGCATAATAATGTTAAATGGAAACTTGCCCAGTTCTTAGAACTTAACTGGTGGCGGTTTTACTTCAAAGATAAATCCAAGGAAAAATACTATTCTGATAAAATGAAGTATTTACTCCGTATACTTAAAAGTCTGGAATATACTCTTGATGATTTTACCGGTAAAAACATCTTAAATGCGGGCTGCGGTCCTGCCGGATTTTTTATATTGTTGAATGAAGCTAAAATTACAGCCGTTGACCCCCTGCTGAATAGATATGAAAAAAAAATAGAGTTCTTTAATATGTCCGATTATCCCAATGTAAAATTCGAGTCGATTTCTGTTGAAGATTTTCAACCCGAAATAAAATATGAATTCATCTTTTGCATTAATATGCTGGATCATGTTAGAGAACCTGAAAAAGTGATTCGTGTCTTTAAGAATGTATTGGCAGATGAAGGAAAAGTGATTGTTCTCGTAGATACAAATAAATATAAATTGCTTATCAAGTTAATGAATGTATTGCCGCTGAATCCGTTACACCCTCAGCAGCTTACGAATGAGGAGTATATTAATCTTTTTAAGAGAAACAATTTAAAACCTTTGTCCAATTTTACATTCAAGAAAAAACTGTTATATGACTATAAGGCAATGATATTTATTCATCAAAAAAAGGAATAAACTCCCATTTAAATATCACCTTTACATGAAATGATAAAGTTTTACTACTTTAACTCCCGTGGATCAATATTCTGCGGGAGTTTTTTTATAACCTCTCAGAAATAGCCCTCCTTGAATATCATATTTATAACTCCGATTTATTTTTTTGTGTTATATCAACTGTATAAAGTGAGTTCATAATTATTTCCACGATAGTTTCATTAACCCAGATTTTCCATTGGAAAATCTGCCCTTCGGGCCGACAATTTGTAAGTTGTGAATTATCAGATACTTAGTCATATAGAAATTTTGGAATACGTTATTTAAGTAAAATATTTTTCTTACAAATTGTCGGGGTTAATCCCGCAACATAAAATGTTTTACTAAAACATTTTATAAGCGGTCAGCGGCAGAAATTCATTTCCAATGAATTTTTTGGGATTAATAAATCCAAATGATTTTTCGATAATAGAAGAACCGGCACATGGATTTATTAAACTAGATTAGTTATCGTGACTTGATTATGTGATTTTTTTAAAGTATCGCCTGTACTATCAAAGTATTTTTTCAAAAAATAAATTTCAATTATGACTTGGCTTCGGGAAAAATGGTGGATTGATAATTTGAATTTGGAATTCATAAATCAAGAGACAACTTAGTAAGTACAAATTTTATGGCGTCTATAAATACTAATCAATATATTATTACTAGTGAATTCGATGTTAGTTTACCCCATAAAGGAATTTTATATTCTTTAATAAATATTTTCAATTTTTATTTGGTTCATAAATACCATTAACAAACAAAGCTAAAGTTAGGGATGAAATCTAGAATAATTCTTCTGATTATATTTGCTTTCACATTTATCAAAGGGCAGCCAAATCCGGATAGTCTGTTGCGGTCAATAGAAAGTCTTGACGATACAAATCAAGTGAAAAAATTAACCGAGCTATGTTGGAATTATCGCAGCAGAAATCCCAGGCTGGCTATCCGCTACGGGTTAATGGCGATTAATAAAATGGAAAATATCGATGATAAGAAATTTAATTCTGAGACCTACAATTTCCTTGGAGTAATATACGGAAACCTCGGGAAACTGGATTCAGCGTTCTATTATTATAACCTTGCCATTGATGTAGCAGAGAAGATTAAAGATTCCACGCAAATTGCATATTCATTAAATAACATCGGTGATTATTACTTTAAAAATGCTCTCTTTTCAATTGCCCTCGAAAAAATTTACGATGCATACGAAATGTTTGAAAAGCTTGGGGATGAAAGAGGAAGGGCTTATGCACTGAATGATATAGGCGAGATTTATCTTAAACAGAAAAATTATGAAAAAGCTCTTGATCATTTCTTGAGATCAGGTGAAATCAGACTGCGAAGAAATGATTACCGTGGTTATGCCAAATCTCTGATTAACGAAGCACACACTTATGAGATGACCGGACTTGCAGATAAAGCCCTCGAGGTTTATCACAAGGCATTGGAATACAGTAGAAAAGCCGGATACATTAAGGGTGAGAGCTGGGTGATTGCCGGTATAAGTGATATCTATGCGCAACAGGGGAAATATGAAGAAGCGCTCGAAAAGCGTTTTGAATCACTCAAAATCGATCTTAAAATTGGTAACAAATACGGTGAAATAATCAATTACAATCAGATTGGGGCAATTTATTTATCGCAAGGATTATTGTCACAAGCCGAAGCCTATCTGAAAAAAGCGATGATTGAAAGCAAGACAACCGGGCACCGGGATCAATTAATGATAAGTAATAATCTACTGCGGAAATTGTATTTGGACTCGGGTAATTACCGGGATGCATATAAATATCTTGAATCGTACGAAGCAATTGAAGACAGTATATTCAGCCAGGAAAACTCAAATAAAATCGCCGACCTGCAATCTGCATTTATCACTGAACGAAAAGATAGAGAGAATGAACTGCTCAAAAAAGAGATAGAGTTTGAACAGGAAACACGGAATTATTTTATTCTAATCACACTTTTAGTTTCCGGGGTAGTCATTCTTTTTATTTCATTGTTTAGATCGGAAAGAAAAGCCAACAAAAAATTGAATGAGGTTAACCAGCAGCTTAACGAACTAAACGCCCAGAAGGATAAAATGTTATCAATTATCGGGCACGATTTGAAAAACCCGGTTGGCGCTATAAGAAGTTTTTTAGAAGCGCTTCATAATGATTACAATGAAATGGAAGAGGAAGAAAGAAAACAGTTTATTCATTATTCATACGAGTCGAGTGAAAAGCTCACAAAGCTTCTTCTTGAACTGCTTGAATGGGGCAGATTGACGAGGGGCATAGTTGATATTCAGATTTCTAATTTTGATCTTAAAGAAGTTATTGAAGAACTGACTGTATTAATGGCGCCGTCTGCCAAACAGAAAAATATTAAAATAGAATATTTTGATTGCGATAAGCAGATTAAAACCGACCGCAATATGATAAATACTGTTTTGAGAAATTTTGTTAATAATTCCATTAAATTCACCCCGCACGGTGGTACAATTTCTATCTCATCCAATGAAGATGAAAATTACAATTACATTTGTGTGAAGGATACAGGGGTTGGAATTGAGCAGAATAAAATTGAAGATCTATTTCGTATTGATAGAGTTACAACAACACTAGGCACATCCCAGGAAGCAGGCACCGGGTTGGGACTGCCGATAGCAAATGAATTCGTGCAAAAATGCGGTGGAGAAATATTGGTTGAATCTATTCTTGGCGAAGGATCAAAATTTATTTTAAAATTACCAAAGAAAATATAAGTCCTATATAACCGGTTTACATAAATGAGGCTGAGTAAAAGGTATAGTAGAAAATTAATGGACTTCGATTTTGAATCGAAACAATAATTTCAAAAACCAATCTTATTTGATTGAACTCATCAATTCAAATCACATTTATATAACACTATTTTTTCAGATAATTACCATACATAGGTTCCGACTGCTCCCGGTGATAGAACGGAACTAATCAGTTCTGTACCGATTTGAATGTTGAATTCCACATCGTCTTCCCCTGTATTCAATACAATAATTACAACTTTACCATCCGGTGTTTCAAACGCAACATTCGTCAAGTTATCCGGAAGTGAAGAATGTATTCTTCTGGAACCGGGTCTCACGAATTTTGAAGCGTGTGCAATTATATAGTATGCGGGATTTCTTGTAACCAAGTCGCCCGAAATTGTAACTGCACCCAAGCATATATCGCAGCCGCCTGGTGTGTGGGGATCTTGATTTTCATCAGCAGCAAGGTTCCACTCAATTACATTTTTGCACCAATTTCTCGTAGCCCCGATAATCAAATTCCATACATGCCATTTTAATGCATCACTTAACTCGGTTCCGGCTCCGACCCATTGCTCGGTAAAATATAAATTTTTGTCGGGGTGAGCATCATGAAGTGCTGTTAAATCATTAATCGATCCGCCGTACAAATGGAATGCAGAGCCGTCAACAAATTGACGGGCTTCAGTATCATTCAATATCGTCATTGGGTAATCAACTCTATCCGCATTGTGATCATAAATAATTATCTTCGTTGAAATGCCTGCATCTCTAAATGCCGGTCCCAAATTGTACTTAATAAATTCAGCTTGATCAACGGCTTCCATATACATACTCGGATTATTACCGGGATGGAGCGGTTCGTTTTGAATTGTGACTGCATCAATAGTTATTCCATCAGATTTCATCTCTTGAATATATTTGATAAAGTACTTCGCATAAGCATCATAATATTCCGGTTTTAGACTCCCGCCGATACTGCTGCCGTTGGTTTTCATCCAAACCGGGGCAGACCATGGCGAACCTAAAATTTTTATATCCGGATTGATTGCAAGGATTTCCTTCAATACCGGTATTAAATATTTGCGATCCTGTTCCAGCGTAAAATGCTCCATGTTAATATCTGTTTCCCCAGAAGGCAAATCACAGTATGAAAAAACTTTTAGATCAAGATCGGAAGCTCCTATACTTACTCTTAAGTAACTCGTACCGATACTATTTCCGCCGGTATCAAAAAGTTCGTTTAACAACTTGTTTCTTTCTGATGTGGACATGTTAAAAATGTGGTACGCGCTCCCTCCGGTTAGTGCGAAGCCGAATCCGTCGATTTCTTGATATTTTACATCAGGATTTACAACAATGCTTTCAAGTTCATTCTCAGTTTTGCCGACTGGAATCTTTACCTGTTCAGCAAAATATATTTCTTCAACCGGATCGGTAAGCCAAAGCTGAACCTTTTCTGATTCCGGTACTACTGGCGGATCGTTAATTTCTTCTTTTGTACAGCCGGAATAAAGTGCGCTATTTAGAAATGTAAAAATCATTATTAATCTAAAAATGGTATGTTGAGTTTTCTTTTTTGAAGTGACAGACAATTTGATCTCCGGTTTATTTCTGATTATTATTACAATCGTTGTAAAAATATATCATTTTGAATGAATAGAAAAATTCTTTATTTAATTCACATTTGCTGAATAAGTATTACTTTTGTTATTATCATTGAACTAATTAAAGCGAATTATGAAAAAGCAAAAATCAATCGAGGAAATTAAAGCTGACTATCACCTCTTTATCGATATTCAAATGGGAAAGTACTTTAAGCAATCAAATAAAGAATGCTTTGATAATGATGATGAGGCAAACTTAATCCTCGGAAAAATTGTGCAGATATGGAATAGTAAAATTGCAGATAATCATGCCCGGCTTGATAACTCGGACTTAAGTTCTAAGTCGGCATGGTTTAATTCAGTTGAAATTGATTTCAGCAATAAAGAATTTGATTTACCAGAAGATGCCGAACTAACTGATATTTATGATGACATACCGCTTAAGGATTTAAAAAAGATTGATGCATTAGATGAAATTTTTTATTTCTTACCTAAAGGAGCATTCAATTTACTCATATTTGCGGGTCCCGCACTGGAAGCATATGAATATCCTTTTGAACGATTTAAAGAATTACTGAATGGTGAAAAACCGACTGAGATTGAGGAAGATATTCTTAAATGGGCTTTCGATCTTGTAGTCGAGATCTTGAATGGATTCTTTTATCCTGAAGATTTAGAGCATCACTTTTTTGAGGCGGTTTCAATTGCCGAGGAAGAACTTGAACAAAAACTTGCAGTTGAGGTAGTCTCAAAAATATTAACTGCTATTGAAGATGAATATGGCAAATCAGAAGAATCTATCATGAAAAAAAATACTGATAAAAAAAACAAGAAAAGTCAGAAAAAAGGGAAAAAGAAAAAGTAAGACCAATGGAAAATCTGGGTTTAATTTACCTTTGTATTGCTGTCCCCACATACTCAATTAATCTTGTAGGAGAATGATTTTTATTTACATATTTTGATTGAAGAAGAATTCGCGTTTTATATAGCGATAGCAGCAGATTAATTTCTGTTTAAATAGGAAAGGAAAGAGCAATGAGTAAAGGTCAGAATGTAAAAAAGAGTGATAAGAAGGTGCCTGCAAAAACAATGAAAGAGAAAAAAGCAGCTAAACGCGATAAGAAAAATGCAAAAGGAAATCACAGTATTATTGATAATTTCGGCAAATAGTTGAAATTATAATCTGCTGTTTTAAATGTAGCTGAACATTTTAATCATAACAATACTAAAGGCTTCCTCAGCATTTAGGATGTTTGGTCATTATTCATCTCCAATTTTCTTCATTAAAAACTTAAGGGCACATCATTTTTTAGCAATTACTGTATATTGGAAATTAACCGATATCAGTTCTAATTTTAGTTTTTCTCTCTGTCAAATCAATACAACATCAGACTTTGGAATCATACATCGCAGATCAATGAATTGAAATAATGCCTTCTCTATCAATCTATTCAAAAGAAATTATCTGCAACACAAATGTTTGGCAATCTTTATTGTCGTACAGTCAATCGTTTTAAGTGGGAATAACCCAGCGGTTAATTGCAGATACTACAGAAGTTCAATGAAGAATTGCATCCTCAGTCAATACCAGTTTTTGATAGTATGATTGCTTTAGTATGCAATTATAAATATTTTGTTTTAGTGTATTAAAACGATAGTTCATGAATAATCCGAAAGTTGTCGTTATTAATAAAATACGAATCGTAAAATAAACAATCTTATTTGGAGCTGATTATGAAAATCCTTTTTATGCTATTATTATTTCTTTTATTGAATCAAGCCGTTTACACGCAGGTTTATTCTGTTACATTTCAGGTTGATATGAATGCACAGATTGAATATGGAATGTTCGATCCGGCTCAATCTGGTGTAATGCTGCGCGGCTCCTTTAATGACTGGACAGATCAAGAACCTATGAATGACAATAATAGTGACGGTATTTACATTTTGACGAAAGAGCTTGAAGCAGGATCAATTGCTCATAAATATTTCTTTATTAACACGCAAGGGCAGAGCAACTGGGAGGAAATATCAGACAGGTTAACCGACGTTTCTGCCGATACTGTATTGCCGGTCGTTTTTTTTAATAATGATCCGGGTAATAAAACAGTAATCGATGTTAATTTTAAAGTTAATATGGAAATTGAATCTATATCCGGCAGGTTTGATGTCAATTCCGGAATCGTAACTGCAAGAGGAAACTTCAACGGGTGGGAAGGAACTGATACTTGTACGGCTGATTTTCTTGATCCGTTTAATTACTCGAAAATTGTAAAAGTCTTAGGCGAACTTGGTGATGTAATTCATTACAAATTCAATGTAAATGATGATAGATGGGAAGTTGATTTTCCCGAAAACGACGGCGGGCATAGGTTAATCGAAATTACCCAGGAACATATCGATAACCAATTTGCCGAAGATCCATTTGTGTATCCAAGTGAATATTTTGACGGATTAGATCCCAACATGCTTACAGGTCAGCAGACAACGATAACCTTTGTCGTGGATATGAATGATGCAACGGACTTAAACGGTAATCCGTTCCCGGCAATTGAAAATGTTTTTCTCTGCGGTGATGTTTCCCCGCTATACTGGGCATGGAATTCGGAGGATGTTGATCAAGCCATTTTTATGTACGATGACGGAACAAACGGTGATGAAACTGCAGAAGATGATTTCTGGACTGTAAAAGTAATCTTCCCACAATTTACGACAACCTACCCATTCAGTTATAAATTCGGCGCTAATTTTGATCTGCCTTCAAACAACGGAATAAACGATAATGAAAACTATCCGGGCGATGATCACTACATACAGCTTACTCAAAATTTAATCAGCGGTACAGTAAGAAATACTTTTGGATCAGCAACCACGGCTGATGACCCGCATCAGCTCGAAGAAATTGTTACGGAATTGGAAGATGATGAAATCACACCGGTTGAATATAAACTTTTCCAAAATTATCCAAACCCGTTTAATCCAAGTACGGTAATCAAATTCACACTTGCAGAAAATAGTAATGTATCATTAAAAATATTCGATGTGCTTGGGAACGAAGTCTTAGAAATGGTGAATAATAATCTTGATGCGGGGACATATAATTTCAAATTTGATTCTAAGAGATCGGGAAGTAAACTTGCAAGCGGAATCTATATTGCTCAACTAACTGCAAACGATTTTAATTCGACAATCAAAATGTTGTTGATGAAATAGCTGTCAATATTTAGGAGTATGATAAAGAGGAGAAGTAAATGTTTAGAATGATCATGTGCTCAGTTTTGATTACGATTATTTTTATGTTATGCGGCTCAATTGAATTTGTTCATGGCAGCGGGATAAAAAGTCTAAATACGGATAAAGCAAGATATGAACTTGGCAGTGTTGTTAAGCTAAAATTGGAAATTGATGAATATGTTGAAAACCTGCAAGTACAGATTCAATACTTCCACTTGGATCGGTTAATCGGTAGTGAAACTCTGAGCATTACTTCCACATTTCTGAACTGGGAATGGTTCCCTCCAGCCGAAGATTTTAAAGGTTACCTCATTAATGTAGTTTTACTGGTTGATGATGAAGTCGTTGATAATGAAGTGATTGGAGTTGATGTTTCATCGGATTGGAAAAAATTTCCAAGGTATGGATTTTTATCAAGTTTTAATCCTATAAATCCCACGGTTATTGCAGAGACTATTGATAAACTTAACCGTTATCATATCAATGGATTGCAATATTATGATTGGCAGTATAAACATCATAAACCGCTGAAAGGCACTGGTACTGATCCGGCTATAACTTGGACCGATATTGCCAACCGGACTGTTTACCTTCCGACACTTCGAAACTATATTGATACTGCTCATTCAAGGAATATCGCTTCAATGGCATACAACTTAATTTACGGTGCATACGAAGATGCTGAAGTTGACGGAGTATCGAATGAGTGGCGAATTTTCACAGATGCCAATCATCTCAATCCCGATTTTCATGATCTACCCTCCGATTGGGCAAGCGATATTTACTTGATAAATCCGGATAATCAATTGTGGCAGAATCACATAATATTTGAAATGGAAGAAGCCTTCACTGCTTTGGATTTTGACGGCTGGCATGTTGATCAATTGGGGAATAGAGGCACGCGTTATGATTATAATGGGAATCAAATAGATCTGCCTCAAGGATTTTTAAATTTATTAACGGAAGCGAAAAACGAATTGAATTGTTCATTAGTGATGAATGCAGTTAACCAATATGCTCAGAATGAAATTGCAGATTCACCGGTTGATTTTCTTTATACAGAAGTCTGGGAACCCAACACTACATTTGATAAACTTGCACAAATAATCTTAAACAATGATGCTCAAACAAACGGGGAACTTAAAACTGTTCTTGCCGCATATATTCATAAAGGATTATCATCGTCGCCGGGAGAATTTAATACGCCTGCTGTGCTTTATGCGAATGCTGTGATTTTTTCATTCGGCGGGGTTCATTTAGAACTTGGTGAACATATGCTTTGCAATGAATATTTTCCTGTTGATAATTTAGTTGTAACAGCAGAACTGGAAGAACAGCTAATCACTTATTACGATTTCCTCGTTGCTTATCAAAATTTACTAAGAGGTAATGGCGAAGTTGTAAACGATCAACTGCAGACAACAGGTGAGTTGGAATTTGTGCCATGGGCGAGGACTTTAAAAGTTTGGAACTTTGTTCGTGAAGCGGATAACAAAAAGATTTTTCATCTGATAAATTTTTCGGATGCTAGTACTTTGGACTGGCGTGATAATTTGGCTACTCAAACTGCACCGGCTGAATATAATGATGTGCCGGTTTATTATGAAACAACTGATCAAGTTTATAATGTTTGGATTGCATCTCCGGATTATGAGAACGGTATCCCGGTTAATCTTGATTTCACTCAAACTGACGGAAAGGTAAACTTCACTCTGCCATCATTAAAATATTGGGATATGGTTGTAGTTGATTTTGATTCCGCTACCTCAGTGAATACTGTAAAGAGGTCACCTAACGAATATATACTTTATCAAAATTACCCAAACCCATTTAACCCAACAACATCAATAAAGTTTTCAGTACCTAAAGTAGGCTATGTACAGTTAAAAGTGTATGATGCTATCGGCAGGGAAGTTGCAGTACTTGTAAATGAAAGACAAGAATCTGGTACATATACAGTTAATTTCAACGGAGAAAAATTAGCAAGCGGAGTTTACTTCTATGAAATAGTTGCCGGTGAATTTCGGGATGTACGGAAGATGCTGCTTGTTAAATAAAAACCTCGATTAAATTATTAGAGGAAAATCATGAAAGTAATTTTAACATTTTTAGGACTCATCATTTCATCGACAATTGTTGGTCAAATAACTGATCAAATAATACAATATAGAAATGATGAATACGGAGTTTTTTGGAACAGGAAGGAATTAATTTTATCCGGTAATCAAATCAGAACTCTTTTTTATAACAATGGTGAAATGGGGCAGTGGCCATATCAGCCTAGTTTGGAATGGCCTTCAGGAACAGGACATGGATATTCCGATGGAGTAACCTTGCTGATTGCTGCAGAAATAACAGCCCCTGGTAATGGCGCAATAATTCATCCGCTTGAAACATCCTATCGTGAATGGATGGATGAAGATCCTGTGACAGGAGAAATCTGGGGAATGGAGCCTGTTGCTGGTTATTCAAATCCTAATTCTGATGAATTTGCGAATTCCTTAAATCCTGAAAGCTGGCCTAGTAGTTGGCCCGAGGTTCTTCCAAATGTGGATGAATCATGGGATGGCTTATGGTATGGGTATTTTGGAAAAGGTGTAATTAATGCTGATTATGAATCATTTTTTGTGATGGATGATTCAAAAGATGGTGAATGGGCAAGACCACCCTATGATTTTTTCCCAATTATTAGTGACTCCAATAGAAAAGGTTTGGGATTGCGTGTAGAGGTTAGAAATTTTGTTTGGGAAGAAAGTATTGCGGAAGATATTGCATTCTGGCACTATGATATTGTTAACCTTTCCGACCAGGCATACGATAAAACCATTACTGGATTCTATGTTGATGCCGGTGTAGGTGGATCGGATGATAGTGGTGATGATATGGCAAACCTTGATACATTTCATGATATTTGCTATCAATTTGATGGTGATGGCTTTGGTGTTCCGGATGCCTGGACAACAGGATATATTGGATTTGCATTTTTAGAATCTGCATCTAACGAAACGAATTCAATCGATGATGATGAAGATGGATTGGTAGATGAATCAAGAAATGATGGAATTGATAATGATAATGATTGGACTGCATTCACAGATTTAAATGAAAATGAGACATGGGATAATGGCGAACCACTGAATGACGATTTAGGCGAAGACGGAATTGGACCAGAAGATGAAAATTACAGCGGGCCAGATTTTGGAGAAGGTGACGGTATCCCAACCCATGGTGAACCCAACTTTGACGAAACGGATATTGATGAATCTGATATGATAGGATTAACAAGCACTTCTATTTATCAGTTAGGGGATGGCGGCACTGGTGGAGGCTGGCCTAAAGATGATGAATCGATGTGGCTGAAGATGGCTTATGGTAATTTTGATACATCATTACAAAGAGCAAACATTAGTTTAACGATGGGATCTGGACCTTACCTGCTGGGCTTGGGAGCAACTCAGAGAATTTCAACTGGATTAATATTCGGAGATGATCTGGATGATCTGATTTTAAACAAAATTGTAGCCCAAAACATTTATAATAATAACTATAGATTTATTGATGCTAATCAAGAAATCCCTGTCTCTATTATTTATCCTTCTCCCCATGATACGGTAAGTGGTGAAATTAATATTCTCTGGAGCACTGGAGATTATTCAAGTGAAAACATAACTACACAAATCTTTCTTTCTTCAGATGGAGGCGAAACATTTGAACAAATATATGAAGAATACTCAAACTCCGGAAGTTATACCATGAATACTAATGATTATACTGATGGCATTTTCTATAAATTGAAAATCATTTGTTATGACGAGATTAGATATGGTAAGTCCGAGACCACATCATTTTTCACAATAAACAATTCAGGCAATGCGCCGCCTCAATTAAAATTTTTACTTCCTATTCAAGATGATGAAGTTTCAAATTTCACAAATATCGAATTCATCGCGGGAGATGCAGACGGTGACAGCTCCAAAATATCATTATACTATAATGATACGGATATGTATGATAATTGGGTCCCGATTGTACAGAATCTCCCGGATACAACAACTAAGCACTTTTGGAACACTTTGAGTATCGCAAATGGGAACCACTACTATCTATTCGGTAAAATTGAAAATGAATTTGATTCGGAGATTATTACATCCCGTCCGTTTGTTATTAATAACGAAAGAAATATTATTCCCGGCAGCATTCTAACAACTGAAAGGAATTCACATGGGACGGGAAATTTTTATGCTTCCGTAGTCCAATCACAATCGGTTGTTCCTCAGAATTATAAAATAGAATTTGTTGAATTAACAGACTCAAATGATATTGGGTATAATCTCATTAATATTTCATCCGGTGAATACATTTATGAAAATGAAGAAATTGGAATTGATTCTGAGGGACCTTTTTTTGATGGGCTTAGAATAACAATTGCTGATGATGATAATCAAAAAGTGATAGATTCGTTGACAACCTGGTTAGTTGGGAATAGTAATATTAATATTGCTGTATCCCCTTACACTGATTCACCAGAAAATAGACAAATGTATTGGGAAGAAGATTTTATAATTACATATATGGAAAATAACATTTATACAACTCCATTTTCTCACATTGATTGTAATTTGAAAATAGAGACAAAAAGTGATAGTACTTTCGTAGACTATGAAATTTTTGATAATGACGCCAACAACTACCTATCTCTGGGCGATGATATAATTTTAATGTATGATGCATTTTCATCAGATTGGAAATTGACCTGGGAGATAAATTATAATCCTCCTTTGGATCCAAGTGAGGAACCAATACTACCTGTTACCGGAGATAAATATCAAATTGTATCAGCAAAGAAATTTGTGGCAGGCGATTTTATTAATTTTAGCTCAGACATTATTCTTGGTTTTGATGATAAAGACGAAATTGTTCATCAATTCAAACTATCCCAAAACTATCCCAATCCATTTAATCCAACTACAACAATTAATTATTCGATCCCACAAGAATCTTTTGTTAAACTCAAAATTTATGATATCCTTGGACGAGAAGTTGAAACTATTGTAAACGAAAAACAAAACAGGGGAAATTATCAAGTGAGATTCGATGCTTCTAAATTAAGCAGCGGCGTCTATTTTTATCGAATAGAGGCAAATAATTTTTCAGAGGTAAAAAAGATGCTGCTTGTTAAGTGATGGAACCGGGAGGAATGGATAGTTATTTGGTTAATAAGTTATTCAGTTATTATGTTATTAAGCGGATAAGATCGAAAAGCGCAAAGGGAGAATGAACGGAATGTTGGAATGTTGGAATATTGGAATGTTGGAATATTGGAATATTGGAATATTGGAATGATGGAATGATGGAACGATGGAACGATGGAACGATGGAATGTTGGAATGATGAAATGATGGAACGATGGAACGATGGAATGTTGGAATGATGAAATGATGGAATGTTGGAATGTTGGAATGATGGAATGATGGAATGATGGAATGATGAAATGATGGAATGTTGTGGTAGATAGTCATAGAACAAGTTGCAGAATAAAAATCAAGCAGAATTACACTAAGATCCACTGAGAAGACACGGAGAACCACGGAGGTTTTCTTTGAGTAACTGAAAACTCAAAATTGCTCCGGTATGTAAAATTGAAAAAAGCATTTCTCGCAAAGACGCAAAGAACGCAATGTATAGGAAATAATTTCTCCTCTCGAAAACAAAAGGGGACAAAAGCTGCTTATTCAAATTGATAATTCAAAACCGGGTAACCACCGAATTACTATCGAATCTCAATCGAATAACAATCGAAACTCCAATGAATAATTCAAGGGCAATTAAATGACAATAAATGATCAGATCCTCTTTCCCAATAATTATCCAATGACTACGAATATCCACCAATGACCAATACCCATATTACCCGACAATTCGCAAATCCGACAATTCGCAAATTCTTTCGTCCACACATCCACAAATCCAACAATTCGAATTCTCGTTTGGGCAGAAGCCCGAGGGTGGTTGTTTTTCTTAAGATCACCGCCATAAAGAGTCTGTGTGAAAATGTTAATTGTAGAGCCCGTCTATCACCGAGGCAGGCGAGATTCATCTCGCTAAGTTTGAATTTAGCATATTTTAGCTGGTTTATTTGAGCGAAATAAATTTTGCTCTACAATTTTCACACAAGCTCTAAATGGCGGCGCTATTAAACGGCAATAATCACCGGATTTAAGTGCATGATTTATCCGCCGGAGGTAAAACCTATTGTCAGCAAATACGTTAATTCACTAATCCATTGAAGCCGCTAATCCGCAAATTCGTAATTCGTTTATCCGCTAATTCGACAATCCATGTAGAGTTATTGGGTTATTCAGTTAATATGTTATTCAGTTATTTGGGAATTAAGAATAAGATTAAGAGCAAGAGCAAGAGCAAGAGTAAGAGTAAGAACAATTTCTTAATCTTTATCTTACTCATAATCTTAAACTGGCAGAGCCAGAACCAAAAAGAAATAATCACTAAATTGTGGCAAACAAAAGGAAGATACAGAAATGGGAAACAAATTTATAGAAAAATAC
>JAIPIH010000021.1 GCA_021734835.1 Candidatus Cloacimonadota bacterium
TATAGGGATTTATCAAAAAAATGGACTATGCCGATTAGAAATTGGGCACTTGTTCTTTCCAATTTTTCAATTTATTTTGAGGACAGGTTTAATGACTCAATATAACTTTTTCCATTTACACAAAATATTTTACAGTCTCACAATTAATTTCTTGGAGTTTAGAAAGCCAGTTTTGTTTCATTTCTTCCGTTGCATTTTCGATATGGTAGAATTCATTTTCCATTCCTATCTCTTCCGCTTTGTCTCTACCAATATCATGATACGCCATTAATTCTGCGCCTTTCAAATTAGGAAGCTCACTTACTAAATCCGCGATGCCTTTAAAATGCTTTTCGTTATCATTTACGCCGGGTATAATCGGACATCTCAAAATAATATTAGCTCCAACATCGTGAAGAGTTTTAAGGTTTTCTCGAATCACATTGTTATCCACACCTGTAAATTCACGATGTTTTTCAGTATCAGTTTCTTTGTAATCAAATAGAATAAGATCAACCATGTGAGCAATTTCTAAATATCTATTCTTTGGTGCATAACCGCATGTTTCCAAAACCGTATGTATACCGTTTAGTTTTGCGGTATTTAATAAATCTCTTGTAAACGAAAATTGATTCATCGGTTCACCGCCGGAGATTGTTAAACCACCGCCGGAATTCTTGTAATAATCTTTATCCCTTAAAACGATATTCATAACTTCGTCAATCGACTTATTGTTACCGATTATTCTCAAGGCATCGTTCGGACACACTGAAACACAATTCCGGCTTAAATCACATAAAGAAAAATTTAGTTTATGTTTTTCTTCCTCGATATAATGAGCATTGGTCGGACAAACATCAACACACCTAAAGCAATTCTCACATTTACTTTCTGAAAATGAAAATTGTGGTTTGCTCGATCGAGTCTCCGGATTATGGCACCATTTACAATTGAGGGGACATCCTTTTAAAAATACGGTTGTACGTATGCCCGGACCATCGTGAAGTGAAAATCTTTGAACATCGGAGATTAACCCAGATTTATATGAAGTAAACGAATTCATTTTTAATAAAGTGTTCTGCTTAATATATCTTTTTGCACATCTTCTGAGAGCTCAACAAAACGAGCGCTGAATCCACCGACTCTTACAAATAAATTATGATATTTTTCAGGTTCTTTCATCGCGTTTTCAAGATCGTTTTTATTTACGACTGTTATCATCGCCTGCTGGCCGCCTTTTTCAAAATATGTTTTTAATAGAGCTTTGAGCTCTGCTCTGTTTTCAGTAAACATTTTCCTGCTGAATTTCATATTCTGAACACCCCCGGCATGTATTGAATTTCTTGGTTTAACAATAGAATTCAGCATTGCCGTAACACCTTCTTTATCCATTCCTCCCGCTGGCGCATTTCCGTTATTCATGAATGTACCGGAAAGTCTTCCGTCCGCTGAGGCTGAAGTTGTATGCCCCATAAGAGTATTTGCAGAATTATTAATAATAACCACTAAATATGAGTGGAGATTAGTTTTATTTTTTTGATCTCTAACATAATTGCAGACATGTTCATGAACTTGAACAAGCATCGAATCAGCTTCGTCATTATCGTTGCCGTATTTCGGCTGATTCAATAATTCTTTTCTTAAATCCTCATTTTCTTCAAAATTGTTATCAAGTGCATTTAGTAACTCTTCTTTAGTAATTTTATTAGATTCATAAATAATTTTTTTGATAGCTATTAAGCTATCAGCTGTATTTGTATTTCCGTAAGTCTCAAGCGTTCCGCCAAGGTAGCGAATACCGCCTTGGAAAAGTCCGGCACCTTTTTCAATACAATTATCGTAAAGAATACTTGCAAACAAGAACGGAGCCGATTCACCGGCAATTCTATATTCAAGTTCTTCCTGCTGAGCCATTAAATCGACGAAAAATTCAACTTGTTTTTTGTACGCAATCAGCAATTCATCAAATGTATTGAAGTCTTCAAATTGTCCAAATTGTAATCCACTAATTTCCCTGGTAATTGGATCAACGCCGTTATGCAGAGTTACTTCAAGTGCTTTTAGTAAATTAATAACTCCACTTGGCGTTCCAAAGCTTTGATGCTCTAATATATATTCACCGCAACCGTAAGGCACATATTGTTCTGCTTCAATTGGAGAGAACTCAAAAGCACTTATTACGGATGGAATGTTTACATCATCGTTATAAATAATGGGATAAGTTCTTCCTTCACTAATTACATCAAGAGCTTTTTCGTATAAACGTTCATCCATCCCTTTGTAAATCCTAAGTGAAAGCTGTGGTTCTATTTCGTGAACTGTTCGGGTAGCTTCCATTGCAAGTAAAGCAAACTCGTCAGCATTCGTCTCATTTCGTCTTCCTTTACCACCGACAATAATTCTACCATGAACAACCGTATCACGATCTGCCATTAACTGCCAAAGTGATTGAAGCAGCTGTAAAGCTTCTAACTTTGTCTGTGTTCCGGTATGCAAATCATTAGCAAGAAAATCACCCAAATAGACGTCCATCCTTCCGTGATTACGTATATCACTTATTAGTGAGTAAAGCCAAAAGAGTTGAATTGCCTCACGCAAAGTTTTGGGTTTACTGACAGTTATCATTTCTAAAGTATCAGAGATTTTACGCAGCTCAGTTTTACGACTCTTGCCTTGAGCTTCTTCTGCGAAATATTTTGCTTGTGCTGCATAATGTTTTGCAACATCAATTAAAACATCCAGCGCAATTAATGCACCTTCATAAAAACCCTTCCTTTCACTATCGGCAGTTTTTAATTTACTTTCTAATTCTCTTTTTAATCCGGGAATGCCAAGCTGTAATAATTTATCATTATCAATATTTCCACCGGTCAATCTGTATAAAGGAAATGCAATTCCGGAAGAGTTCATCCAATCATCTGAAGGAAGCCATTTTTTCATTTCATCAGGATATGCAGAGCGAAGTTTTTTGGATGTATCTTCTTTTTCCCAAAACTTCATCATTGTCCTGATTTCTTTTTCTTCTTCTTGAGCGTAATCAAATTCGTTCAAAGTTTTTTCTATCTCTTCAAATCGGCAATAATATCCAAACGCAGTTGATCCCCATTCATCGATACTAAATCCAACTAATCCATGATTGATTCTACCGGCGAATAAATCATTATCTCTTATTTCGGAAAAGTAATCTGGGTACTGGGCTTTCAAACAATTTGCTTCTCTTATTGCGGTATGTGAGTTTAAAAATTGTTGATAAACTTCAGTAAATCTTAATTCTGTTTTGAAATTTTTCTTATTCATCTTTATTGATATTTTGTGGATAATTCTTATATTGCCCTTGCAATATATACCCAGTTATAGTCGCAAAATCTTGTTTTTTAATGATATAGACGTTGTAATATATTGATAATTGAAAAAATGAACACAATTAAAATATACACGGAAGAAATACTCGATCCCCAGACAGAAATACATTATGCCTTCCACAGGTCTCTCAAAGATATAACGGTAAAGCATACTCACGATTTTTATGAAATTTTTCTAATAGCAAAGGGGAAAGTTCAGCACGAGATAAACGATTCAAAGCAAGTTCTCGAAGAGGGAACTATGATTTTTATGCGTCCGAGTGATGTTCATTATTATCAAAAATTTAAGGATTGGGAAGTAGAATTAATAAATTTAGCTTTTCCCAAAACTACGATTGTGGAGTTACTTAATTATCTTGGTGAGGGATTTGATTCTGATAGATTGTTGAAGAGTAAGTTTCCCCCCTCAATTATTTTATCCAGTACTGAAAAGAATATATTAATCAAACGATTTGAAAAACTACATCTGCTACCACTTGAAAGTAAATCTGAAATTAGAACTTCATTGAGAGTTTTACTCGCAGAAATAATAACGAATTACTTTTCAAAAAGTTTCTGGAAAGAAAGAAGCTCAACACCAAGATGGCTTGAAACAACCAGATCGGAAATGCAGAAAAAGGAAAACTTTGTTGCGGGATTTTCTACTATGACGAAAATCTCCGATAAATCGAAAGAGCATCTTTGCAGAGAATTTAAAAAGTATTTTGAATTGACGCCTACCGAATATATTAATGATCTCCGGCTAAATTATAGTGCAAACTTACTGATGACAACCGATGAGAGTATACCTTTCATTTCACTTGAATGCGGATTTGAAAACTTAAGTCACTACTATCATTTGTTTAAAAATAAATTCAAACTGTCACCCGGTGATTTTAGAAACAAGAATCGAAAAAATGTAATACCATCATAAATTGAAATTATAGGAGGAATAATGGAGTATCGTTATTTAGGGAAGTCTGGATTAAGAATTTCAGCATTATCATTCGGCTCATGGGTTACTTTTCATGATCAAATTGGTGAGGACATAGCATACCAATGTATGAAAGAAGCATACGATGCAGGTGTTAACTTTTTTGATAACGCTGAAGTTTATGCAAATGGTCAGTCGGAAGTACTTATGGGAAAGGTTTTAAAGAAGACAGGTTGGAAGAGAAGTGATTTAGTTTTATCAACAAAAATATTCTGGGGCGGCGAAGGTCCAAATGATAAGGGATTATCCCGTAAACATATTGTTGAGGGGACTAATGCAGCTTTAAAGAGACTGGAAACAGATTACGTTGATCTGATTTTCTGTCATCGTCCGGATGTTCATACTCCTATTGAAGAAACAGTCAGAGCTATGAACCAGGTTATAGATCAAGGCAAAGCATTTTATTGGGGAACAAGTGAATGGACCGCAACCCAAATAATGGAAGCTTACGGAATTGCAAGAAGAGAAAACTTAATTCCACCATTAATGGAACAACCCGAATACAATATGTTCCGCCGAGATAAAGTTGAGAAAGAGTATCTTCCACTTTATGAAGAAATCGGCTTGGGAACAACGATTTGGAGTCCACTTGCAAGTGGCTTATTAACCGGCAAATATGTTGATGGGATTCCAAAAGAGAGTCGACTTAATTTAGAAGGTTATGATTGGCTAAGAGACTGGATATTAAATGAAGATGGTCAAAAGAAAAATGCTAAAGTTAAAGGTTTAATTCCAATTGCAAAAGAAATTGGCGTAACAATGCCGGAGTTGGCGCTAGCTTGGTGTCTAAAAAATCCGAACGTAAGCACGGTAATTACAGGAGCATCAAACCCGGAACAAGTAAAACAAAATATGAAAGCTTTGGATGCTGTTAAGAAATTAACTGATGATGTATTGCTAAAATTGGATGAAGTATTGGCGAACAAACCCGAACAAGAATACGATCAAAGAGGAGAATAACTTGTTATTCTAAATACATAGGGACAACAGTGAATGTACCCAATAAAACAAATCTTTGGTCGGGCGATTGTTCATTGCAGGTTTAATTGTAATGCAAATAAGTCCTAAATAAAATAAGTGTAATATTTTAATAATTAAGAGAACCTTTTGAATGTATAAAAATAATTTTCAATCCAATGTCTATTTGAAGTTGTTTATTGCCTTTACTGTCACACTCATTTTTAATTTTTGTAATCAGTTCCCGCAACCCTTGAGAGTGACAACCAGTGATTTCGGTGAGATAAATGGGGCAATGAGAGCGAAGCTCTACACTCTCATGAATCGTAATCAAATGAAGGTTTCAATAACGAATTACGGAGGAATTATAACAAGTATTATCGTTCCGGATAAAAACGGTAAAATGAGCGATGTAGTTTTAGGTTATGATAATGTTGAAGATTATATAGAGAACTCACCATACTTTGGGGCAATTATTGGTCGATATGGAAATAGAATTGCACGGGGTAAATTTTCAATTGGAGATGAGATCTACCAATTGGCTACGAATAATGAACCAAATCATTTGCATGGGGGGCAAAAAGGATTTGATAAAGTAATCTGGGATGCCAAAATAATTGATGAGAAAGAACATGCCTCAATTAAATTAAGTTATTATTCAAAAGATGGGGAAGAGGGGTACCCTGGCAATCTTAAGGTTGATGTTGTTTATGCTTTAACAGACAATAATGAGCTTGTGATCAAATACTTTGCAAAAACAGACAAAATCACAATTTGCAATTTGACAAACCATACTTATTTTAATTTGAAGGATGCCGGTAAAAGCGAAATTTTAGGGCAGCAGCTCTTGATAAACGCAGATTATTTTACGCCGATTGATAGCACACTCATCCCAATTGGAGAAATGAAATTAGTTGAAAATACTCCGTTCGATTTTAGATCTCTTAAAAATATTGGAGACGATATTGATGAAGAATCTGAACAGATAAAAAATGGTATTGGCTACGATCACAATTTTGTATTGAATGAAAGTGAAAAAGAGTTGAAACTTGCAGCAAGACTGATTGACCAATCATCCGGAAGATCATTGGAAATAAAAACAACCGAACCCGGACTACAGTTTTATTCAGGGAATTTTTTAGATGGAACAATTGAAGGAAAATATGGGATCTTTTATAATCATAGAACAGGTTTATGCCTTGAACCGCAGCATTTCCCGGATTCTCCAAACCAACCGAGTTTCCCCACAACTTTACTCACACCAGATGATAATTATGAGAGTAGGACGGTTTATAGATTTTCTATAATTGGGGATGATCTTTCCGCTAATAATATAAACTGAGTTAAGCCACTAATTTAATTGATAATATTTTATAATCACCTAGAGAGAAAGTATAGTTAAATTATCTCTCTCTATTTTATGTTATCTTTCGTTAAAGATCATAAAATTTATATATACCTCTTCCGTGATTTAATACTTCTTCTGGAAAATTAATTCTGTTGTCAGAGTATGAAAAAAGATTTGTTAAATGTGCCACAAGAGCTAAATTACCAGAAAACGAAGTCTGGATAAACAAACCCGATGGATTAAAACATGTTGCTTAATTAATTAATTTTTTTGTCTCATTTTTATTGACATTGACATGTTCCGCAATCTCTTCTTTAAACATTTACACAAATTTTTTTATACTAAATTTATAAGTAGTTTTGCGGATAAAGAGGAGTACGAACCCTGATCAATATTTTCTATGAGTCATCCAAAAGTAATTTCCCAAGTAAATTAGAGTACCAAGTTTTACTACCGAACCTTTTGAATTGGCGAACCCCAAGTCTCATGCATGGATTTTCGAGTTTCCTCCTTGGCGATTCCCAGATACTTTTTCATCATTCTATAATCGGTATGACCGGTGATTTCCATTATAAAGTTAGGTTTCATACCTTTTATTAATGAAAGCGTTATAAAAGTTCTTCGTGCAGTATGCGTACTGATAAGCTCATATTTAGAATAAACTTTTTCAACTCTCTGCCCACCCCTCAACTTAGAAATTTTGATATCTTCATCTAACCCTGCTAACTCACAAAGTTCTTTAAGATAAGAATTCATTTTCTGATTACTAATCGTGGGCAAAGGTTTATTTAGGTCAGAATACTTTGTTAATATAGAAATTGCGTAAGCATTGAGTGGAACCTCGAGAATCTTATTTGTTTTCTGAGTTCTTAACCTCCATGATCCATTCTTAATATCCTTAATATCAATTGACGCAATATCGGAATACCTTTGCCCTGTAAAACATTGAAAACAAAAAACGTCTCTTACATTACTCAAACGTGCTTCATTTAATTCTAGATTGTAGATATCCATAAGTTCATTTTCTGTTAAATAAATAACATCATTGCGTGTATACGATATTTTGTAATTATTGAATTTTTTATTATCTGTATACTCTCTTTCAATCGACCAGTTTAAAAATGCTTTCAAAAAGCTAATCGTTTTATTAGCTGTATTATCAATAAAATTCTTCTCAGTAATCAAAAAAGGATAAAATTTATCATAAAACTTAGAATCAATATTTGCAAACGAAAGTTGATATCCGGAAAAAGATTGAAATTCTAACAAAGATTTCTGAAGCTGAACATATTTTTGAGCGGTACTCTTTGAACGACGATTTTTCGTTAGTGTTATAAATTCATCAAGTGCAGTAAAAAAACTAATCGGTTCTTCTCTGAATTCTTTTATTATCTCAGATTTGATATCCTCAAAGGCAATTTTCACTTTTTTAGCTTTTAATTTAGCAACAACTGTTTCCACCTCATCCTCAAACTTATTCAAAGCTCTATTTAATTGCTTTAAGGCTCCTTGTTTGATGCTATCCTTGGTACTTCGCACATCAGCACGTTTTTTATTTTTATCCCAATATTCTGGAAAAACCCTTAAACCTGTATTCAATGAAAGAGTATCATCCTTGTGCCTGATGTAGCACCAAATAGTTTTTTTTGGAGCAGATTTCTTACCCCTTTCCAAGTAAAAATTTATTCTCATATTAAAATCCAATAATCAATGAAGTGAATATAATAAAAAATATTAGTACTTAAAACTACTCCACACGGTAGTCCACACGGTAACTAGGTAGTATAATGTAGAATAATATATTTAGCGAATTTGTCAAATTAGCACAGAAAAGGTCGTAAAACATTATAATGCAATAACTTAGCTCAACACAAACAAAATGGTGTGAACAATAATATATGGACTAAACTACCCCAAATAACTCCCGCCACCTCCACCAAGACCCTGGCTATATTGTTATATTACAGTAACTTTCAGCGTTCAAAACGCGGCTCACCCGGTGACATAGATTTCTTTATTCTTGATAAAATCTAAATATTCATTAAAAACTAATATTTATTCCGCAATTGTAACTCGAATTCAACTTAAAATTTATATTAATTAAAATCGGATTAAATTTTTATAGGTTGGATTTGTGCTGAAATTAGTGCGAATTTCTCAGATTAAATCGTGTATTTCCGCTTTGTATATATTCTGAATGTAAGTGGGTATCGATTACATGATGCGGGTTATTACACACAACTTCCTGTAATAATTCAATTAGATACAAAAATTACGAATTCTAAAAAAATGGTGACCAAAACGGTACTTCCGAAGAGGAGAACAATCTTCGGTCTAATATAGAAAATAGACTATTTTTTGTTTGGCTGGTGCTCCAGACAGCCGCAGAGAAATTTTGATCTCATTTGTTTGTCTAATCAATTTACTTTCATTTTTTTACAAATCATTCGATAATTTAAAGCGTTGTTTAGAAATAATAAATTTTGCATTAGGTTTGCAAGTTCAAATTAATCAAGAAGAAAATTATATGAAACTGTCAGATTCCACGTCTCCTAAATTGCTCATATCCCTGGTATTCTTATTTACCTTAGTTTACGCAATTACCAGATATGTTGTATTTGGACAAATTTCAGTTGCCAATATTCCGCTATTTGTAACGAACAAAGCTGCGTCTTTCTCAGCAATATTGCTGTTTTATATTTCCACTACGGAAATTGTAAAAAAAAATAAAAAGAAAGTTGTCCAAATTGCAATTATGTTATTAATTATTCTGCATGTCAGCATCTCATTTTTATTGATGTCAAATAATTACTATCCAAAATTTTTCAATAATGATAAAATTACTTTTCTTTCAGAATTAGGACTTCTTTTCGGTGTAATTTCATTTTCTATGTTTTTTATAATTTGGATTGATTATAAGAAAGACCTAAAAGATGTATTTGAAAAACTAATTAGTTATACCACGATATTAATATGCCTCCATATCCTTTGTATCGGGGTACTAAATTGGTTCACACCTTCTAGCTGGCCCGGATTTATCCCACCAATTTCTCTTCTTTCCTTTTTATTTGGAACAATTGGTTTTGTAAAAAGCAAAATGCAATAATTAGACGAAAAACGCTTTTTTTCAATGTTTGGTATCACTCAAGAATGAAGCGATCTATCGAATTCAACTGATAATCCCATCAAAAAATGAAATAATAATTTGACAAATGAATTTACAGGAGTTATATTGCAGACGATTTCGCAAACGTCTGCAATATTAAGGTATATCATGAGCAAAGAAATTAAAAAAAGAACCACGATAAAGGATATAGCGACGGCGCTCAATATCCATAATTCAACGGTTTCAAGGGCTTTACAGGATCATCCGGATATTAATCCCGAGACTAAGGAAAAAGTTCTCAATATGGCAAAAGAAATGCATTACTTTCCTAATGCTGTTGCCCAAAGACTAAAAACGAATAAAACTTTCACAATTGGCGTTGTCGTTCCGGATTTATCTAAACCATTTTTTGCTCAAATTATCCACAGTATTATTGAAGTGGCCGCGAAAAATAAGTATCAGACCATTATAACTGTTTCTTTGGAAAACCCCGATTTAGAGAGAGAAAATATCAAAACCCTAATTTCGGAGAGAGTTGATGGTATGTTGGTTTGTACAACTATGGATACAGTTGACCTCGATATTTTTGATTTGGTAGAGGAAGAAGGGATTCCACTTGTGTTCTTTGATCGTGTCCCGAATATTGATACTTTTTCAAGTGCTGCGATAAACCACCATTCATCTGTGTATAGCGCAATTGATTTTATAATTAAGCAAGGATATAAGCAAATCGCTTTTTTGGCCGGCTCATCAAGAATTCCCATGGGAAAGGAACGAATTCAAGGCTATAAAGACGCGATGGAATCAAATGGTTTTGATGTGAAAGAAGAGCTTATTATTCAAGGTTGCAATAGCAAGAAGGACGGTTTAAAAGCTCTAAAAAGGATGTATAAAAACTCTGAACTTCCTGAATTGATATTCACGACTAATTCAATAGTTGCCCAAGGAGTTTATGAAGCTGCCGGTGAATTGAAAATAAATATTCCTGAAGAATTGGGCATTGTTGGTTTCGGACCAGACAAAGAATTGGCAAACTTATTAATTCCAAAACTAACCTACTTACGCACGTTCCCTAATAAAATTGGTAAATCCGCAATCAAACTTTTATTGAAAGAGATTAAATCAGCAAAATCTGCAGGTGCTTTACATCAGTATATCCCGGTGAAATTAGTTATTAATGAATCGTGCCGAATACTTAATGATATGTCACATAAAAGCTCAAATAAACCCAGAATCATGGGTGATACAATTATATCGAAAGAGTAAAAGCTGTAATTATATAAAAATAGATTCAACAAGTACTTATATGAAGAAGAAAATGTCAAAATTGGGAGTTTATAAAATCATGGAAGTAAATCGTCGATTATTATACATGATTTGTCTGGTAATTTTTCTAATCGCATCGAGTATCTCCGCTGCCGGTGGAAAAGTCTCCGGCCTGGTAATTGATGCAGGGTCGAAGGATCCGCTTCCCGGGGCGAATGCCTTCTTAGAAGGTACGACATACGGTGCCGCAACAGACTTAGACGGTCAATTTACTATCTCGAACGTTCCGGCTGGTAATTATAACTTAATGGTTTCATTCCTGGGATACAAAAAGTATTCGACGGAAATAGTGGTGCAGGATAATCGAAAATTGTTTCTGGAAATTGAATTGGAATTTGATGCTGTAGATTTTGAAGATGTGGTGGTTACTTCACAGTTGGAGGGTCAAGCTAAAGCGATAAATCAACAAATCAGTTCAAATACGATCGTAAATGTTGTTTCATCCGACCGAATTCAAGAATTGCCAGATGCAAATGCAGCGGAATCAATCGGAAGATTGCCGGGTGTGGCGATTCAAAGAGATGCCGGAGAGGGAACCAAAGTTGTTGTGCGCGGATTATCGCCAAAGTTTAATTCAATCACTGTTAATGGTGAAAGAATACCAGGTACCGATCCGAACGAAAGATCAGTTGATCTAAGCATGATCTCGCCTGATGTTCTTGCCGGAATAGAACTATTTAAAGCCTTGCGCCCGGACATGGATGGGGACGCAATTGGCGGCACCATAAATTTTGTGTTAAGCAGAGCAAAAAAGGGATTTAACACAAATACAAGAGCCGAGGTTGGTTACAATGATCACGAAAAATCCTATGGTAACTACAAGGTAAGCACGACACTTAGTAACAGATTCTTTAACAATAAACTCGGTGCCTTGGCAACAGGTAGTGCTCAAAGAGCAGACCGCAGTTCCGATTTACTCGATGCTACTTATGCTTATAAAGGGGCAGCCGCTGATCAAAGTATAATTCTTGACGTTGATGATCTGAGTCTTGTGGACAGACTTGAAGATAGAGACCGATATAGCGCGAGTCTTGCTCTTGATTATCAAATGGAAAATTCGGATTTCCGGGGAAATATCTTTTGGGGTAATACCAAAAGAAACGAAACTACACGGAGCAACAAGTACCGGATAGGTGAGTGGTATCACGATTATTCGCTGGATAAAAAAACGATTGAAACCACAATGTTTACTTCTCAACTTAGTGGTGACCACACTTTATTTGAATATATGACTTTGGATTGGAGAGTCTCATTCTCCCAGTCTGATTACAACGTGCCAGATCAACATTTTCAAACTTTCAGAGAACTTGCCCCATTTGAACAAGATATCGTAATTGATCAAGGATTAATTCCGGTTCAAGAAGGTGCAAAGAATGATTTGGCATCCACCATTTTTAGAAATGATAACTTCTACAATGAGGCCGTTACAGATAAAAATCTAACCGCTCAATTTAATTTTACTATTCCTTACTTTCTTGGTGATAACGCAAGTGGGTTTTTGAAATTCGGCGGAAAAATTAGAGATAAAGACAGAAAAAGGGACCGCGATCGTTATACCGCTCAAGCCGGAAATCTCGAAGAATGGGCGAATATGTTAGAAGCACAGGGAATGGGTCCTTATGAAAGAGATGCCCAAGGTCGTGTTACATTCTCTAATTTTATTGATCCGGACTATGACCCCAATCCATATTTGAACGGGGATTTTGATTTTGGTCCCGGATTAGATCCCGACGCAATTAATAAATTTTTATACGATAAAGACTATCTGCTTAGTCTCTTTTTACCGATAGAAAATAGATTCATGTATCTAAAAGATTTGGGAACTGATAAGGAGGACTATGGAGCCGCGGAAACTATTTATGCCGCCTATGCCATGACCGAATTGAAACTGAATCTTTTTGTAGAATGGATGTTTCTTGTAGGTGGAAGATATGAACAAACAGTTACCGGGTATGAAAGTTTTACCGGGAACCCTCGCATTGATGAAGAAACAGGAGCATTAGTCGGCTCTTTAAGTGAAATTAGTGGTGGTCGGGATTATGGAAATTTTCTTCCTATGTTTCATCTGCGATCTAAAATTACCGATTGGATGGATATTAGATTAGCAGCAACTCGATCTCTTTCCAGACCAGACTATTTTAATCTGGTGCCGTGGCAAAAAATTAGTTACACCAACCTCACTATCAGTCAGGGTAATCCAAATCTTCTGCCAACCGAAGCATGGAACTATGATGTTTATACATCATTCTACAGCAACTTGGGGTTATTTACAATCGGTGCTTTTTATAAAAGTGTTAATAATATCGATTACATCGTTAAACGAAGAATTTCATCCAATGAAAGTGAAGAATACGCCGGTTTTACAATCACCGAACCAAGAAACTCACCGGAATCAACGGTTCAAGGAGTTGAATTCGAGGTTCAAACAAATTTAAAATTTCTGCCTTTTCCATTTAATGGTATAGTGCTTTATGCTAATTATTCAATTATAGAATCAAAAACTCAATATCCGTTCTTTAGCGTTACTCAAGAATTTCTCACTCAACCGCCTTGGGTCAAAATTACAGCAATAGATACTTTCCGAACCGGTCAAATGCCCGGACAAGCAGATCAGATCGCAAATATAACTTTGGGATACGAAACCGGGGGATTTAGTGGAAGGGTTTCGGTTATTTATCAAGGACGCGCACTCAAAAGAGTTGGCCCACGATCTGAATTAGATTCTTTTGAAGATGATTTTTTCCGTCTTGATGCCGCGATTCAGCAAAGAGTTATGGAAGGATTAAGTGTCTTTCTGAACTTAAACAATATTACCAACTACAATGAAGCATCATCCCTGGGGCTATTTAATTCATTAGAAACAAGAAGTGAATATTACGGACTTTCAGCCAATCTTGGCGTTAGATATCAATGGTAAAACAAAAGTACATAATGGAAGAAAAGGGGAATGTGATAGCTTATGGATATAAGCAATCTATTCTGATAATTTCAATTATTCTTTTCGTTTTTATTCTTTTTGGCAAACAAAGCTTAGCTCAGCGAATTGTAAAAGTTGCACCGGGCTACGCAACTCTGAATACCGCAATTGAGAATGATAAAGAACGGGATGAAAATACCATTTATGAATTAGAAAGAGGCGGGTTTTACATTACATCCGGTACCATTGAAAATGTAGGGTACACTTTAAGAGTTTGGGCGGAAGTTGGCGAAGGAGAACGGCCTGTTATTAAACCCGGAGTTGATCAGGGTGGTTTGTCGGTTGCTTCATTTGGTCCGCGCGGCGATTTTTATGCAAAGGGATTAAAAATAATCAATGTTGATATATTAGGTCAGTTTGGCCTGAATTCTATCGTTTGTAAATCAGACAGCTTGAAAATTGTTTTAGAAGACTGCCACTTTGACAGTACGTTTCAAGCTTACCTAAGATTTGACGGTGATTGGATGAAAGTATATATCAGCGATTGTATTTTCTCGAATTCGCTTGGGGATTATCATAACGCGAGAGGGTTTGATGATCGGAAAAACAATGTCGATTCTGTTGTAGTTCGGAATTCTACATTTTATAATATTGCCGCTCAAGTAGTAAGAGAAGGTGGTGGCGGCGCAACCAATTATTATGAATTTGATCATTGTACTTTTTATAATATTGGTCGGAAATTTGGCAATTTCGGACAATCGGCAGATATTAATTTCACCAATAATCTTATAATTAATACCTCGATCTTGGGAAGAGATTCTACAGGTACATTCTTCGCACCTTTGCAATTTGAAAAGGATTTTACATTTGCCTCGGATCCCCTTACAACTTTGCATCATGTTGGTATCACTCAAAAAATTAATTTTAGCAATAATATCTTTTTCCGGGATGATGGATACATCGATTATAATTTCCCGAACGGTGTTGAGTTTCCTGTTCCGTTGTTCGAAAATGCATTTCGAACGCTTTATGAGACTTATGAAGATTATTCAACTTTGTGGGACGATGCGATTTCATTCACAAATCCGCCGATTGTGGATGTTGATTTTGTAGATCGTTTATGGAAAGATTCGGATTCAAATCAAGACGGAAGGCTTGGCGATCAAATTAATGGGGAATTTAGTAATCAGGGAGCGCCATTTAATTTTAGCTATTCGTCAAATCACTTTGCTTACACAGGCGGTACGGATGGATTACCGCTTGGAGACTTGAACTGGTTTGAATCGCGTCCGACCGGAGTTGATGAAGATGAAAGCTTGCTCCCCTTAAAATTGACTGTACATCAAAACTTTCCCAATCCATTTAATCCATCCACAACTATTTCATACTCAATTCCTCGTAAATCGATTATTTCATTATCCGTTTTCGATATGGCCGGAAGGCAAATAAAAAGTCTCGAAAATACAGAACTAAAGGAAGCGGGTAAATATCAAGTCAACTGGAAAGGCAAAAATTCCAAAAATATTAGCGTTTCGTCAGGTATCTATATTGCACGATTAAGTGATGGAAGAATTTCAAAAAATATAAAAATGTTACTCATTAAATGAAGGAATGTCTCTGTTAGTAATTGCAATTAAAAGATAAAGTAGATTCTTTAATTAAAAGGGAGGAACTCATGTTCAAAAAAATTACACTTTTTATAACATCCGTCTTGTTAATGGCAGGTGGTGTGTTTGCTCAAACAAATGTCGCTCCGGGAGATGGAACACTTAAAGACGCTATCGCAAGCGCTTCTGATGGTGATATATTAGTATTGAGCAGCGGCGGTCTTTATACTGAATCTCAAGACACAACAATCGTTATCGACAAAATGATAACAATAAAAGCAGAAGCCGGTTATACGGAAAGACCGATAATCAAGAATACATCCATAGCCGCGGGCTCAGTATTACCGGACAACTTACACAATATGTTCACATTTACCGATACGTCCGGAATCCGAATAGTAGGTGTAGAGTTGGATGGAAACATGCACACCGACTCATCAACTTACCGACCGGTAGAAGATATCTTCGCATTTTCATTGGATGGATTTTTCCATAAAGTGAATGTATTGAGTTTGGATGACTGTTTTGTCCATGGATTTAGCGAAAGAGTATTGGATGGAGCCGAAGGAGTTTATGATCAGCGCGGATTGGAGATAGACTCAATCTTGGTAACCAACTCGACTTTACGCGGAGGCTTGAACGGATTTAACTTCAAGACGTATCCGATCAATGATTATATCTTATTCCAGAACTCAACCTTTTATGAATTTGGCTGGGGAAGGGCATTACGAATGCAAGGCTCTGATCCACAGTATGGTGGAATGATAGATCATGTAACGTTGCATGATTATCGGGATCAAATGCTTTATATCCGTGATGTAACAAATAGCTGGACAATACAGAATGTAATAGCAAGTGCACAATGGAATAAAGCAAAAGAATCGATAAGATTAGATGGAGCAGGCAATACACTATCATACACAGCATTGTGGGATGTAAGTGATTTGTTCGCAGGAGATAGTGTAATAGTCGATTCAACTTCGTTATTCTTTGTGGATCCAATGTTCGCTGATACAACGAACGGTAATTTTGCGTTGGTCGAAGGCTCGGAATTAATCGGCGCTGCCTCGGATGGAGCTAATATCGGTGATACGCGGTGGGGAACAACAACTGCTGTTGGAGTAGAAGATGGAGAATTACCAACCGAGTTTAAGTTGAGCCAAAATTATCCTAATCCGTTTAATCCTACTACTACGATTCAGTTTGCTCTTAATAAAACTGGATTTGTTGAAGTTAAGATTTACAACATAATCGGACAGTTGGTTACAACTCTTGCGAACCGTGAATTCGATGCCGGGATTCATAAATTGCAGTTTGATGCCGGTAGATTGTCATCAGGTATTTATATCTACAATGTACAATTTGACAATAAATCTGAAACAAGAAAGATGTTGTTACTTAAATAAAACTCTTTTAAACTAATATCTTTGGGAGCGGAAGTTCTACTTCCGCTCCTTAATTAAAATGACTCCAAAAAAATATACATCTAAAAAATATTTTGCATATGAACCTGATGAGATGATCATGAGAGACCATCTTGCTTTCGATAGAACGATGCTGGCTAATGAACGTACACTTTTATCCTATACCCGAACATTTGTAATGTTTACGGCTTCAGGTTTTACACTTATAAAATTACTTCCGGATTTATTCTTTAATTTCCTTGGTGTTGCTCTGATGGGATTAGCTTTGATTGTTATGCTAATCGGATTAAAGCAATTCTTTAAAACAAGAGTTAGATTATTAAAGATTTATAAGACTGGTGAAAATAGTATCACTTAACTGAGCTTCAAATACAAGTATTGAAGTTGGTGACAATGGAAACAATTGCAGAAAGTAAGATTAATTCCGACTGACATATTTGAATATCATCTAAACAATTTTTTTATTCCGCCTATACCAAGAATTTGGAATGTAGATAAATGAAAAGAAGAGACTTCATTAAAAATACAGCGACCGGATTGGCGTTATCGTCGCTTCCGATTTGGTTGAACAATTGCTCAATTCAGAGTAATAAGAAACCAAATATAGTTTTATTTCTTGTAGATGATATGGGATATGAAGTGCCCGGTTTCAATGGTGGAACTTCATATAATACACCAAATATTGATAAGCTGGCGGCGACTGGAATGAAATTTACTTACTGCTATAGCGCACCTGTTTGCAGTCCATCTCGAACTCAACTTCTAACAGGTCGATACACTTTTCGAACCGGAGAAGAATGGGGAGTTTTACCCGAGAATGAAACTACAATCTCATCGTTGCTTCAAAATGCTGGTTATAAAACAGCTATAGTCGGGAAGTGGCAATTCGGAAAAATTGGTGACGATCCATCATTTATTAACAGAAAAGGTTTTGATGAATACTGTTGCTGGGGTTGGCATGAAGGTCCGAGATACTGGAATCCGTGGATTTGGGAGAACGGAAAAGTAAAAGAAAATATTTCCGATAGATATGGCCCGGATGTATTGCGGGATTTTTCAATAGAATTCATGCAACGATCAAAAGATCAGCCATTCTTTCTTTATTATCCGATGCTGCTTACACATTTTGCGAAAACCGGAGGCAAATATACAGAGCCGGTTGGACCGAATGGTGAGTATCAAAGCTATGCTGATATGGTTGCAAATCTTGATCGAATAATTGGTGAGTTCACTGAAGCGTTGAACAATAGCGGATTAGCGGAGGATACGATTATAATTTTTACAACTGATAACGGAACTCCGGAGGGTATTATCTCAAATATGGGCGATCGGAAAATTCCGGGCGGGAAAAAAAGTATGAAAGATACAGGAACTCACGTGCCACTTGTAGTTAATTGGAAAGGTAAACTCAAACCAGGTTCAGTGAATGAAAACCTGATTGATTTTACAGACTTCTTTCCAACTCTTTTAGGACTTGCCGAACAAGAAAAACCTAAGAACCTAAAAATTGATGGGAAGAGTTTTAAAAGGCAGTTAAGGGAGGAAGATTCGGTTTCACGTAAATGGGCTTATCAAGAATGGCACGGTGAGGCTTGGATAAGAAACAAAGAATGGAAATTATATAGAGATACCAAATTATTTAATATTAGTGAAGATCCGAATGAGGATAAACCTTATTACCCGGAAACTGATACTCAGAAATCCCAAAAAATGCGACGGGTATTAACAGAATATTTAGCGGAATTGGACTCTACAAAATGAATTTTAACATCAGTAAACATAGATTGAGAAATATAAGAAAGGAGTGGAACATGAAAAATAAAATAGGAAAGCTAATAGTGCTCGCTATTTTATTTATGATTGTCGGAAGTGAAATAGTTGCTCAAAGAATCGTGAAGGTATCGCCCGGATTTGGAACACTTAATTCGATAATTGAAAATGATTACAATGCCAACAGTCTTGAAACACTTAATAATACAATTTATGAATTGGAACGAGATGGTTTTTACGTCACTAACGGTACAATTGAAAACGTTGGTTACGAATTAAATGTTTGGGCAGAAGTGGGCGCAGGTGCGAGACCTATCATTAAATGCGGAGTGGATCAAGGGGGGCTTTCGGTTAATTCTTTTTCGCCTCGCGGTGATTTACATATCAAGGGTCTCAACATTGTTAACGTAGATGTACTTGGTAATGTTCTAACAGATGCAATAATAGGGCGATCGGACAGCTTGAATATCATAATTGATGACTGTCATTTGGACTCTGCCAGCGTCTCATTTATCAGAATGGATGTCGATTGGTTAAATATTAAAGTAATAAATTCAATAATCAGCAACGCTATGGGCAATTACCATAATTCTCGCTTTTATGATACTCGCAAGAATAATGTAGATTCCATTCTTGTTCAGAATTGTACATTCTACAACATTGGCGGTTATCCCTCACGTGGAACCAGTAGCGGCGGAGCGATAAATTATATTAAATGGGATCATAATACGCTCTATAATGTTGGCAGAAAAATAGGTGGAGTTGGACAGACTATCGATTCTTATTTTACCAATAATTTAATCATTAATACAGCTATTCTCGGAAGAGATTCCCTTAAACAGTTTTTCTCCCACGGGCAGTTTGAAAATGATATATTTTTAACAATTAGAGAATTAAATAATCTATATGCTATAGGAAAAACTCAAAAAATGTATTTTCACCATAACAACTTTTTTGTTGATGATGAATATAAAAACTATAATTTCCCCGCCGGTATTGAATATCCGATTCCTTATTTTGAACCTTATGGTTGGAAACGATTTAATGAATCAAATACAATGGATACGTGGTTCGAGGAAAGAATCGCGTTCACGAATCCTCCTCCGGTTGATGTGAGTTATATCCACAAATTGTGGACAGATACCGATGAAAACCAAAACGGTCAGGTAGGAGATGAAATTTTAGCGATCTTTAGCAATGAGGGCAGACCTTTTGATTTCTCCTACTCCGAAAGTAATTTCTGCTATACAGCCGCTGAGGATGGTTTTCCTCTTGGGGATTTAAACTGGTTCCCCGATAAAAAAGCCGATTGGGAAAATGGTTTAACTTCAGTTGATGATAAAGTAACTCAGTTACCCTTGCAAATCGAGTTGCATCAAAACTATCCAAACCCGTTTAATCCTTCCACGATAATCTCATACCAATTGAATAAAAGTGCAGGCGTTAATCTTACGATTCATGATATACTTGGTAATAAAATTATCAGTTTGGTAGATGGTAAAACGCAATCTGCGGGAATTCATAAAATAGAGTGGAACGGTAAAAATTCTAAAGGTCAAAGAATTTCAAGCAATATTTTATTTGCAAGACTTGAAGTAAATGGAGAAGTATTTACAAATAAAATGATAATGGTTAAATAAAAGTGTCAGCTGTGAAAATAATATTTACCGCAATTGTATTGCACTTTATTTTCTATAATTTTTCCATCGCACAGAGAATTGTAAGAGTAAATCCTGGATATGGAACCTTAAATAACGCGATTAATAATGATACCGGTCGAGATGAATTTACTGTTTATGAATTACAACGAAATGGGTTCTACATTACTTCAGGTACTATCGAAAATAAGGGTTATACTCTAAATATCTGGGCTGAAGAAGGAGAAGGTGAGCGCCCGATTATAAAACCCGGAGTTGATCAAGGAGGCCTTTCAGTAAATTCCTTTTCTCCAAGGGGAGATTTATTTATAAAAAATTTGAATATACGAAATGTAGACTTGTTGGGAAATTCTCTTCCCAATATGATTCGATGCATTTCGGACAGCATTTTGGTTAGAGTTGAAGGGTGTTGGTTGGACAGTACAGGTCAAGCGTTTTTCAGATTTGATGGCGATTGGATGCGATTGAAAATTAAAGATTCGCAAATAAGTAATTCCTATGGCAATGGATATAGGAACAGTCGTGGAATAGACGATAGAAAAAACAATGTTGATTCTGTTTCAATCTCGAATACAACATTCTACAATATCTTAACCTTAGTTAGAGAAGGCGGTGGCGGTACTACAATGTTCTACGAATTTGATCACTGCACACTTTACCATATTGGTAAAAAAATAGCAATTCTGGGTAAAACGGTTGAAACTCATTTTACAAATAATCTTATTGTTAACTCGGGTCTTCTCGGACGTGATAGCTTGGGTTCAATTATGGAGCTTCAGGATGATAACATATTCAGAGTTGAACCGTTATCGGGAATTTATACTATTGGTTTAGACCAAATATTTAAATTCCGGCACAATCTTTTTTATCGAGATAATGCATACGAGAATTATCCGTTCCCCCGTTCTCCTGATGGAGATTTGGTCGAGTTTCCAATTCCGATTTTTGATAATCATTCAAAAAAATTGTTTGAGTACTTTAATGGAGACGAAACCTGGTATAGCAAACCGATCACTTTTACTAATGCTCCTCCGATTGATACAATGTTTATTCATAATTTTTGGTACGACGTTGATGCTGATAATGACGATAGATTGGGAACCGACATTCCCGCACCTTTCAATAATGAGGGTAAACCGTTTGATTTCTCGTACGGTACAGATGAATTTGCCTATACTGCCGCTGAGGGTAACTTCCCTTTGGGAGACTTAAATTGGTTCCCCGATATTAAAACTAAGTGGGATAACGGTGAAATTTTAACTTCTTACGAAAACAATTTCACACAAAGTCCGGATAAAGTGCAATTATATCAAAACTATCCAAACCCGTTCAATCCTTCGACGACGATTTCCTATTCACTAACATCAGAATCAATGGTAAAACTAACAATTTATGACGCACTTGGTCGCCTGGTAGTAAATTTGATAAATAGTGAAATCCGAAATGCGGGTATTCATAAATTAATTTGGAATGGCAAAAACTCAGACGGAAATAAAATTTCAAATAATATCCTATTTATCCAATTGGAAGTTGATAATAAAATAATCACCAATAAAATGATAATTTTGAAATGAAGTTTAGAATACGACAAATACTGCTTATTTCAGGATTGATAGGAGTCACTCTTTTTGATTCTGCCCTCGCGCAGAGAATAGTAAAAGTTGATCCGGGTTACGGTACCTTAAACGCTGCAGTCCAGAATGACGAAGCTACACAACAAATCTCGGAATTAAACAATACAATATATCAACTTAAAAGAGGCGGCTATTATATCACTTCCGGGACAATTGAAAATGTGGGCTACGAATTAAACATTCAAGCTGAAGAAGGCAAAGGAGCGAGACCAATTGTTCGGCCTGGTGTTGATCAAGGCGGCTTATCAACGAATTCATTTTCACCAAGAGGAAATTTAACACTTAAAGGGTTATATGTACTTAATGTTGATCTCCTCGGTCAACTTCTTCCCAACACTATTGATGGAAGGTCTGATAGCATAAGAATAACACTCGATGATTGTCATTTTGATTCAACAGCGAATTGTTTTATTTATATGTCTGTTGATTGGCTAAAGATATATATGACAAATTGCGTATTCAGTAACTCAATTGGAAATTACCATGATACGCGCGTTTATGACACTGCGAAAAATAATGTTGATACTGTATTAGTTCAAAACTGTACAATTTACAATATTGGCGGATATTGCTCCCGAGGTGCGAATAGCGGCGGTGCACTCAATTACATTAAGTGGGACCATAATACTTTTTATAATATCGGCAGGGGATTCGGGACAGTCGGTCAAACAATCGACACATATTTTACAAATAATCTTTGCATAAATTCCGCGCTCCTTGGAAAAGACTCGCTGGGTGCATATTTCCCGGATCGAGTTTTTGACAATACATTTTACTTTAAAATTGTTGCTCTTAACAATCTTTATGCGATTGGCAGGACTCAAACGTTCTATTTACATCACAATAACTTTTTCACGGACGATGATTATCGAAACTATCCGTTTCCACAGGGAGTAACGTATCCACTTCCATATTTTGAAAATTATGGGAGAAAGATGTATGAGAAATATAATACCGGTGAGTTTTGGTTCGAAAAACGGATTGCGTTTACTAATCCACCACCAATTGATGTGGGATATATAACTCGACTTTGGTATGATAATGATGATGATAGAGACGGCAGACTTGGCAATTTAATTCCTGCTGAATTTAGCAATGAAGGTGCGCCGTTTGATTTTTCATATTCTACCGAAAATTTTAGTTACACTGCCGCTGAAAATGGATATCCACTAGGAGATCTAAATTGGTTCCCGGACAAAAAGGCTAAATGGGAAGCTGGAGAGATACTAACCTCCTTGAATGAGGAAACAAGTTCGTTTCCGCAAAAAATTGAGTTTTTCCAAAATTATCCAAATCCATTTAATCCTTCCACGATAATTACTTTTTCGCTGGCTGAGAGATCAAATGTTCACTTGACAATTTATGATGTATTGGGGCGAGAAATTACAAAACTATTAAATGGAAGCAGTCTAAATCGGGGTATCCATGAGATTAAATGGGATGCAACTACAATGAATGGAAGTAAAAGGACAAGCAATATTCTGTTTGCAAGACTTCAAGCAGATGAAATTTTTATAACGAAAAAAATAGTGATGGTGAAATAAAATGAAATTAAGTGCTTATCAAAATTATTTGTTTTTAATTTTAACTCTTTTGCTAACGCAGAAGATTTATAGTCAGAAGATTATACCGGTAAATCCCGGTTATGGAACTTTGAACGCGGCGATAGAAAACGAAGAATCAAATCATTCTCGAGAAGAATTGAGTAATACAATTTTTACTCTTGAAAGGGATGGTTTTTATATCACAACCGGCACTCTGGAAAATGTGGCTTACAAGTTAAATGTTTGGTCGGCAGATGGCCCGGGCGCAAGGCCTATCATAAAACCTGGTGTTGATCAAGGTGGTTTGTCTGTGAATTCTTTTACACCTAGGGGAGATTTATACCTGAAAGGCTTGAGTATTAGAAATGTGGATATACTTGGGAGTGTATTGGGGGATTGTGTTGTAGGCAGATCGGATAGTTTAAATATTGTTTTTGAAGATTGTCATTTCGACTCAACAGCAACTTCATTTATTCGAATGGATGTGGATTGGTTAAATATAAAAGCCATTGATTGTATTTTTAGTAATTCAAACGGGGCATACAACGGATCCAGATTGTATGATACTCGAAAGAATAATGTAGATTCAATATTAATCCAAAACTGTACTATTTATAATATTGCTTCCTATCCCTCACGAGGAACAAGCAGTGGTGGAGCAATAAATTTTATTAAGTGGGACCACAATACAATCTACAATGTATCCAGAAAAATGGGAGGTGTGGGTCAAACTATCGATTCATATTTTACGAATAATCTTTTCATAAATATGGCAATTATGGGTAAAGATTCATTAGGAACCTATCTGCCGCACCCTCAGTACGAAGGAGACATCTTTTTAACAATCCGTGAGCTAAACAATATCTATGCCGTAGGCAAAGAACAAAACTTATACTTTCATCATAATAACTTTTTTAACGACCCTGCGTATATAGAAGCAATTCCGGAAGGAGTAACTTATCCGATCCCATACTTTGAAAATTATGGATGGGAGAAATTCTATGAAAACAATTCATTGGAAACTTGGTATGAAATAGACGTTGAATTTGAGCATCCACCACTTGTTGTACCTGAACATGTATCTTTGTTGTGGAGTCTTACTGATGACAATCAAGATGGAAGTGTGGGTGAAGATGTTCTTGGTCGTTTTACAAATGATGGTCATCCATTTGATTTCTCATATCCGGAAACCAATTTCTGCTATACAGCAGCAGAAAATGGATATCCGCTTGGTGATTTGAATTGGTTCCCGGATAAAAAGTCTCAATGGGAAGCCGGTGAAATTTTAACTTCGATTAAAAATACAGAACAACAATTACCTGGTAAAATTGAGCTTTATCAAAATTATCCGAACCCGTTCAATCCTTCAACTACAATATCATTTTACCTAAACAGAAGTGCAGTTGTAAACTTATCAATTTATAATATGTTGGGAGAAAAAGTAGGAACTCTTATTAATGACGAAATAAAAAATCCCGGGAAACATAGCATTAAGTGGAATGTGAAAAATTCAATACATAATTCAGTATCGACAAATATATACTTTGTAAAATTGAAGGTAGATGAAAATAGTTTCATGAATAAAATGATTTATCTAAAATAGTTAATAACGTTATGAATAGACGAAAATTCATAAAAAATAGCAGTGCCGGATTGGCTTTGGCATCATTACCGGCTTGGTTGACAGCCTGCTCTTTCACTGAAGAAAGACCAAATATTATTTTTATCATGAGCGACGATCATGCCACCCAAGCTATTAGTGCGTACGGTTCAAAAATTAATAAAACACCGAATATTGATCGTTTGGCAAAAGAAGGAATGATTTTCAAGAACTGTTTTTGCACAAACAGCATTTGTTCGCCAAGCAGAGCAGCGATACTGACCGGAAAGTTTAGTCATAAAAATGGAGTTATGGATAACAAACAATCATTTGACGGTTCGCAAATGACGTATCCGAAATTATTACGAGAAAATGGTTATCAGACGGCCATGATCGGTAAATGGCATTTAAAGAGTGAACCGACGGGTTTTGACTATTACAGCATCCTGCCGGGTCAAGGAGATTACTTCGACCCGGAATTCATTGAGATGGGAGAAACTAATAAACACAAGGGTTATGTCACCGATCTTATCACTGATAAATCAATAGAATGGTTAAAAAACAGAGATAAAGAAAAACCCTTTTTATTGATTTCACAGCATAAAGCACCGCATAGAAAATGGTTCCCAGATGAGAAACACGCAAAACTTTACGAGAATGAAACGATCTCTGAACCAGAGACTTTTAATGACGATTATTCGACTCGCAGCGATGCAGCCCGATTGCAAGAAATGACAATTGCAAAACATCTTACGGTAGCGGATGTTAAAAAGCCTTACCCTGATGGATTATCCGGACAATCATTAAAGGAATGGAAGTATCAACGATATATTAAAGATTATCTAAGGTGCGTCGCTTCGCTGGATGATAACGTCGGTCGGTTGATTAACTACCTGGATGAAACAGGTCTCAGGGAAAATACTATTATTATTTATACATCAGATCAAGGATTTTTTCTTGGGGAACACGGTTGGTTTGATAAAAGATTCATGTACGAAGAATCTTTGAGAATGCCATTTATAGTCAGTTATCCCGGAATAATTGAGAAGGGAAGTGAGAATGAAAATTTAGTTCAAAATATTGATTTTGCGGAAACTTTACTCGATTTCGCAAATATAGAAATACCCGCTTCGATGCAAGGTAAATCGCTTAGAAAATTGTTGACAGGCAAGAACCCTGATGATTGGCGAGATGCGGTCTATTATCACTACTATGCTTTCCCAGCTTCTCACTCCGTCCGGAAACATTACGGTATCAGAACTAAAAGATACAAGTTGATTCATTTTTATGAAGATTTAGATCAATGGGAACTATTCGATCTTGATAATGATCCCAACGAACTAAACAATTTATATAATGATAAAAGTTACGCTAATGTGATTTCTGTGTTAAAAACACAATTAGCAGATCTGCAAAAACAGTATGAAGTGGATAAATATTGAAATTTATTATAAGAATAAAAAATATAAATAGAAAATGACGAATTGTAAGTATTAATATGGTAAGGGAGTTTGATAAAAAAATGAGTTACGATAGAAGGGAATTTATAAGATTAGCATCTATTTCAGCCGCCGCGTTTTGCTTACCGGTATTGGGTTGCTCGGAGTTCAAGAATAAATCTCCAAACATCGTATTCATTATGGCTGATGATATGGGTAGCACTCAACTCGGTTGCTATGGTAGCGATTATTACGAAACACCAAATATTGACCGATTAGCCGCGCGCGGAATGAAATTTACACAAGCTTATTCAGCGG
>JAIPIH010000008.1 GCA_021734835.1 Candidatus Cloacimonadota bacterium
GATCTACAGAGGGATTTCCTTCGTAAACCGCATTAATTCTGACCGGTTCTTTATTCTGTTGATGTAAGAAATAACCGCCGACTGCCTCGGAACATATCTGGAACCAACGTTCTGTTTGCCAGCCGAGAGCGGTGATCGGATGATCATAGAAATTTGGGTTAGTAGGAGGATTCCTTTCATAATCAATTGCTTTGGTCATCATAGTTTCAAGCTGAGTTTCATTTTGTGCTGTCATTCTCGCTAAAATCACATCCGGCATACTGTTGCCGTTCACATCAGCATAAATATTATCTGAAACACAATAAGAGTTCCAGATAGGAGAAACAATTGAATTGCCGGTAGTTCCATAATCTCCAATTAATAAAATAGCTGCCGGTGCGGGATCCCAACCTGTATCAGGATCCATAATATCATTAATAAAGCCTTCAATAGCAGTTACTGTATTACCGCCAACTTCACCTGTTGTCATCACAATAGTGGAGATACCCTGCTTGTTTCTAAACGTTTTTAAAGTATCAGCCCAGGCAAGAAAAGCAGCATCATCAGGGCAAATGATCAAATATTCAGCTCCGTCACGTGTACGGTTTCTGGATGTATAATCAATTTGAGGAAGTGATTCATAATTCAAAAGATTATCACTAAGAATAGGATCCCACCAGCGATTTCGCAGATTATCCGAACCGAAATAACCAGTCCCGCCAATAAACTCAACTTCAACTTGTAAATCGCGGTAAACAATAAGCTCTTTGGTAACCGGATTATACTGAAATGGGGTGATCCCTAACATTACAGCATCTACTCCCCGGATACTTGTTTGTTCACCCAGGATCACTGGTTCAGAAGGATAAAATTCGTTGGTTGAATAGATAGTCTGATCCCTGTTGTATTCCAGAGGACCATCTTCTGTATCAAGCGGAATTCGAGGTGCAGGTGCGATATTAATTTTATTAAAAGTTTCTGTTCTTTTTGCTGTGATCGTGAGCTTTGCGCGTGCTCCCTGAGGTATGGCAATATAACGTCCTCCACCGGCGAGATTCGGAGCTCCTTCCTCGTTTTGCAGAAATTCATCTGGTAAGAGAACACTGACCATTTCTTCACCTTTTATGTTTACATCCTGTAGAGAAAATTTCTCTATTGAATAATTCACTGTAACCTTAGAGCTGCTTCTCTGCTGTAAACTGAAGCCTGCATCGGCCCAGCTATCTACATACTCTATCACTTGAGAAGCAAAAGCCAAATTCGTTAATGCAATTAACATAACAATAAATAATATTGTTTTTTTCATCCTTATTCCTCCTAATTTTTTTATTTAATTTAGATTATTTCAAGAGCAGCATTTTCTTTGTTGATATATTTTCACCTGCACTCATCCGATAAAAATAAATACCGGAGGATACTTGGTTACCATTATCATCTTTTCCCTTCCATATTGTGGAATGGATACCTGCATCTTCTTCATTATTGATCAACTTTCTAACGAGTTGACCTTTAACATTATAAATGTTCAGTGAGATTTTTTCTCTCTTAATTAATTGATATTTTATTATAGTTTCGGGATTAAATGGATTTGGATAATTATCAAATAATTTTACTTTTACGGGAAGCAAGTTATCGTTAGCACTTACAACAACAGTAGGTGGGAATGAGATATGATCCACCCAACCGCAGTCATCTCCCGAAGAAACACTGTTATCTTTAGTATATTTCCAGCTAAATGTATGAACTCCTGCTTCAATAAAGTAAGCATTATATTCCCAGTCAATTTCACCTGACCAGCTGTCTAAAGTAGTACCGTCGATAGAAAATTCCAAGAAATCGTAACCTAATTCGGATGAAACTTTCTTAAAAAAAGATAATTGTCCGGCAAAAGTAGTTTCTAAACTTATAGTTAACTCAGTAAATTGGTTAATTCCGACATCTCCGCTTTTTGCTGCATAATTGCCATCATAGGCAGTGGAATTATCGATTTCCCAATCTGTATCACCAGAAAATTGCCAGGCGTATGAGGTAAAATCTCCGGTTTCAAAATCTTCTGTTTCGCATTCATAAAGCTCAAAGTCAAATATCGTATTTTGATCATTAACCAGGATTTCTTGTGATAAAGATGAATAGCCCTCTGCTAAAACCTGTATTGTGTAGCTATCCTCATAAACACCAGGTATCTCATAAGCTCCGTTCTCGTCAGTGACAGCAGGTTCTATGGGAGTATCTATCAATTCCAGAACAGCATTTTCGATCAGCTCATTTGTAAGAGCATTTCTCACAACTCCGCTGATAGTATAGCTTGGAGCTGCTTCCAATTGTACATTTTGGATCGCTGCATTATTATCAGTAATTTCAATATTCTCAATAGTTTGCGGCAGATAGCCGTAAGCATCGTACTTAACGGAATATGTTCCGGGTGCAAGCAGACGATGATAATCTCCAACCTCGGGATCAGTATAAACTTCTGAATTATCATTGTCGTGATCCAAAACCTTGATCTTTGCCGCGAGTGGTTCAATTTGGTTATTTGTTACAATACCGCGAAGTCCGTATAAACACTCTTCCATATAAAGCAACAGAGACTGACGATTATATTCCCAATGAGGTAATAATTCATTTTCCGGAAGAAATTTATCATCTGACAATTCTAATGTCATTTCACGGCAATTGTGAAAATAATTCATATAATCCTGGCGTCCACCGCTGATCGTGTACCATTGAAAACCATTTGTAATTCCATTATCAAAACCGTTCATATAATTTGTAGGAGCATGTAAATGAACAGTGTCTGCATAAGTATGACATACTTCCTGCCACCATTCATCATCGGCAGAAAGCCGAGGCCAAGTATCCCACGGATAATTCAAAACTTCTGCACCGCTATGAAAATTTGATGACATCACAAATGAGTTGTTATCAGCAAAATTCATCATGATGATATTCTCAGGCTGCCAGTCATATCCGTCAGGATGCGGTCCATCTTCCGGATCAGGAAAATTTCTGTTAAGATCGACTGAATTGGCATTGTATCTAGTAGCATCCCAGATCGTATGATTGCCGCCAGCATAAGTACCATCCGGATTTGAAAGTGGATTAATTTGAATATCGATATTATCGACAATGTTTGTAACGCGTGTATCTGTTCCATAATTACTTAATAAATAATCAATGAGGTGTAGTAAGAGTACAAAACTTACCAGTTCGTCTCCATGCATTTGACCCGTATAGAAAAACTCAGGTTCATCCTCTTCCTGCTGTGGGTTATCAGTGATCCTGGCAACAAGAATGTCACGACCTTCAACAGTATGACCAATGCTTGTTACTGTACAGATGTCGGGATGATCAATTGCAAATTGATACATAATATCTACATAGGTTTCATAGGAGGGATAGCTCTCCCAGTCTCTCATCTCTGATCTGTCAAAAGCCATTTTTGGCTGGTAAGATCTGTTTTGCTGATGCAGCGCAGTGAACTGATAGCCTAATTTATTAAAAGCTAATAATTCTTCCTGATTGGCATAAGCATAGACTACATTACCTTTGATATTATCTATAGAAATAAGTCTGGATATTTTATTGATCTCAGCTTGCGAATTAATTCTAAATTTAAAGTAAATTTCGTTACTTTTCGCAAAAAGCGGTAACATTAGAAGTAAAATGAAACTAAACAGAAAGTATCTTCTTAACATTTGATCACCATTATTTTAGTAGAACGATCTTCTTTACAGATGTATAATCACTAACTGTATCATGAGCATCCCAATGCGAGAAATAAATCCCGGAAGATGCTTTTTTCCCATTATCATTCAGACCATTCCAAACCACTTGATAAATACCAGCAGGTCTTTCATTATCTACTAAAGTTCTTATCTTCTGACCTTTGATATTATAGATAGTAAGTTTTACTCTTGAATCACTTGCTAAAGTGTAACTAAAAGTTGTAGTCGGATTAAAGGGATTAGGATAATTCCCATGAAATCTTGTTGTTAAAGGCACATCATTGCCCGCAGATGAATAGAGTCCGGTATCAAATACGATTTCAACCTGATGATCACCTGCATCTGTATAGATATCAAGGAAATCTGAAACAATATCACGTAAACCGCTTTCAACTGGCATCTCAATCATGACCAAGAAATCCAGTTGTTCTCCGGCGGCCATTGTATACGGTAAAGTAAGATTAAAATTGGGAATAGACCAGGTAAAACCAGTTCCGCCTTCGTAATCCATATCATCTATGATTATAGGCGTATTGCTATTATTCATGATTGAAAATTCAAGACCTTCCAAACTAGTATCATCGAGGAATTCCAGTAATGTTGGAGTCACTATCAAGGTACCTTCCGGGAACAAAATATCATCAATCCAAGCACAATCAGATCCACCGGAAACGGCAGCATCTTTCGTATAGCTCCATCTGAATGTCATATTTCCCGGTGTAACCGGAAATTCTACCTGCTGCCAATCTTCGTTCCCGCTCCAGGATGCCTGCAATTCATCATCAATATAAAATTTTAAATAATCATAGTCTGCTTCAGAAGAAACTTTTCTGAAAAATGAAATTACACTTTCTGTTTCAACATACATTGAAACTTCAATATCAGATTTTTGGTTATGTCCTATAACACCGGAGCGACTTGAATAAGTACCACTATTTGCTTCCGATGAAACTATAAACCAATCTTCTTGACCGCCAAAATCCCAGCATCCACCAAGCTGTGCATTCTCAAAAGTTCCATCGTCCAGCTCATAAATTCCAACATCAACTCCGGTCGTATTACCGTTTACTTGTACAAATTCAGTCTTACTTGAATATGCATTTTTGTAAACCAGCAGATCATACGTATAGTCGTAAATATTTGAGATAGTATATTCACCATCTTCATTGGTCAATGTAGCGGGTATATTATGATCCAAAAGTTCGACAATTGCGTTTTCTATTGGATCGCCGGTATCAGCATCTGTTACAACTCCTGAGATCAAAGAGTTTGGTACAACAGGGTTTAATTCTAAATCTACGATCGTAGGGTAATCCGCACTGATCTCAACATCTTCTAAGGTTTGAGATTCATAACCATAGGCCGAGAAAGTAACATAATAATTTCCGGTCGTTAATAAGCGATAGAAAGCGCCAAATTCTTCATTGCTGAGGTAAGGATTACGATATTCTCCGGTGTCATCAAGACCTTCAATGAAAATCTCCGCTTGAATCGGTTCATTTGTAGAAGCGTCTGTGATGTGGCCTCTCAGAATTGTGTGGTTAGGTCTATTCAGCATGATCATTGCAGCTTCCAGATTATCATTGCAAATACCTGAGATCTGTCCTGCAGAAGGTATAAACTCGGTTGCTAATTCTATAGTGTAGCTAAAAATTCCATGATTACCGTAAGCATAATCATCCGTAGTACCTGTGCAAGGGTATAACGCCCAGGCAGCTTGAGGAGTATAATGTCCTCCATAATAAGAAGGTATTGTTTCTGCCATTGCTGTAGATAATTCTGATAATGCTGCTTGATCAGGAGCTATAACTCCGTCCTCATAGCCATAAGGATAGAGAATAAGTTCTCCATAACTGTGGTAACTGATCCCGGCTACAAAATGGTGACTTGCCATTAAGTTTCTAACTGCCTGAGTTTCCGGCTCTGAGAAGGCATAATTGCCTTGGTAAGTTTCACTGGACCAGTTTACTCCGGCTCCCCCCCACTGCCAGCCATAATTCCGATTAGGATCTACTCCATCAATCGTGTTATATCCAACATCCATGGAACCATTTTCATTATTATCCATTATATTCTTGCGCCACCAAACATTGGTTTCGTCTGTTACAACTTTATGCCCGTTTGGATTTACTAGCGGTACAAACCAAATCTCCTGATTGTCTACATTATCTGTTATAATAGGATCGACACCATATTCAGCTACAATATTTTCAATAATATTCATTACTACTTCCAAGCTGATAGGTTCTCTGGCATGATGTTCTGCGAGATAATAAATACCAGGTTCATCCTCGTCTTCATTAACATTATCCGATATTTTTAAAGCCCAAATCTCATGATCAAAATCATTATAATTTGTATTGCCGCCATCTGAATAGATCTTTCCCCACGAATCTCCAATATTATAAACTTTGCAAATATCAGGATTTTGTGTTTCAAATTGTTGCAGATCGGTTACGAATGTTTCATAATCGCGGTATCCGTCCAGTTCCGTATCTGCTCTAAGGTTTCGGATCAGCTGTTCTTCAGTTTGAGTAATCGTGAGCTTATAGCCGGCATCTAACAATTCATTATATTTTGTTTTATTGATAACTAGATCGAGGTATTCTCCCGGTTTACAAGAAGCTACATCATAATCATCTGTAGTAAATTTACGCACTGTATCCATTGTAGGATCATCAAATCTAACCACAATGTAAGTTGCAAATAAATTAGTAGTTAACAGTGTGAATAAAAGAATTATTGAAAATATGGTTACTTTTTGCATCGGGACCTCCTAGTCACTAGTTATTAACGCAATAATTGTTCCAAGATTAAATTTCACATGAGGGTTAAATTATAAAAAAATAGGCTAATAATTTACATAAAGACAGATTACTCAGCTTTTAATAACTCTTCCAATTGAGTTTTAAGTTCAATCACTTCCTGATCTGTAACTTCGCCTTCGGTATCAGTTTCAGAATATTTCATACCGTTATTAAGAGTTTGTAATGCTATTTCATATTTACCTAACTCGATCTGAATTCTTGCTAATTGCAAGTAAGCATCAAAATGATCTTCACGAGTTTCAATAGCTTTTAGTGTAGATTTTTCTGCAGCTTCAAATTTTTCTTGTTCCAGAAGGGCTTGACCTTTATGACGCCAAGGACATGACCATATAGGGAAATCCTTGTTTAACTCAGAATAGACATCGATCGCTTCCTCTAATCTACCTAATTCCAACAGTAAATTTGCATATGAGAATTTTGTTTTAGTACTTAATGAATCTCTTCTTTGTCCCAGAATATCAAGATTTCTATTTAATTCCATAGTATATAGATACGACAACATCAAGACGGATGTATTGGAAATTTCCGCATTAGGATTGTGGTTATAAAGCTCAACGGCATTTTTGAAGTTTTCATAATTCTGTGCTTTTTGATATTTAAAGAACATCTCCTCAGCCTTAGCTTCTTCTCCAATTAACAATGATGTCGTAAGAAACAAGACGATTGCTATAATCCCTATTTTCATAATGGCTCCTTCAATAATTTATTTTTGCGAAATCGTTAATTCAATTCGCGTGTTAATACCAGGAGAATGACCTGAATTTCTATTCAGGTCAAACTCCCAGTGTTTTATGCTTATGTAAGGTTAAACTTATCCGATTAACTTAAGCTAAAATTCTCCAGGATTGAATTCATAGTTTGACTAGGCCGCATTGCCAGAGATGCTTTTTTATCATCCGGTTTATAATAACCTCCTAAGTCAACCTGACTTCCCTGAACTCTATTTAACTCATCTAAAATTTTAGATTTATTATCCTTCAAATCTTGAGAAAGTTTTCTGAAAATTTCTTTAAGCTCATTATCGTTAGATTGATCAGCCAGTTCTTCAGTCCAATACAAGATTAAATAAAAATGGCTGCCTCTGTTATCAAGCTCTCTAACTTTTCTGGAAGGTGATTTTCTATTTTGCAGCAATTTCTCAGTTGCTTTATCCAAAGTTTCAGCCAATACATTAGCTTTTTGATTATTAGTTCTATTACTCAAATGTTTTAATGAGGCAGCTAAAGCAAGAAATTCACCCAGAGAATCCCATCGCAAGTGATTTTCTTTAACAAATTGCTGAACATGTTTTGGGGCCGAACCTCCTGCTCCTGTTTCAAACAATCCTCCTCCCTGCATTAATGGAACAATAGAAAGCATTTTGGCACTTGTACCAACTTCCAGGATCGGGAAGAGATCAGTAAGATAATCTCTCAGTACGTTTCCTGTAACTGATATGGTATCCTTACCTTCTTTCATACGTTTTATGGAGTATCGAGTTGCTTCTATCGGACTCATTATATGAATCTCCAATCCGTTTGTATTGTGATCTTTCAGATAAACACTAACTTTTTTGATCAATTCTCTATCATGTGCTCTGTCTTTATTCAGCCAGAATACAGCCGGAAACCCGGTTTCACGAGCTCTATTGACAGCCAGTTTTACCCAGTCCTGAATTGGAAGATCTTTAACCTGACACATTCTCCAAATATCATTTTTTGCTACCTGATGCTCCAGTAACTTATTTCCCGACGCAGAAGTAACAACAACTTTTCCATTTGCCGGACATAAGAATGTTTTATCGTGAGATCCATATTCTTCAGCTTTTTGAGCCATAAGACCAACATTTGAAATATCGCCCATAGTTCTTGGATCAAAGGCGCCATGCTTTTTACAGAATTCGATAACTTCTTCATAAACGCCTGCATAACTGCTGTCTGGGATAACGAACATAGTATCGTGCAACTCGCCGTCTGGTCCCCACATTTTACCTGAATTGCGAATAGCTGCCGGCAGCGAAGCATCTATGATCACATCGCTTGGAACGTGTAGGTTAGTAATGCCTTTTTCAGAATCTACCATAGCTAATTTTGGTCTTTGTTCATAACTTTTTTTGATTTCAGCTTCTATCTCTGACTGCTGTTCTGCTGGAAGTGATTTAATTTTCTCATATAGATCTCCTAAACCGTTATTGGAACTAATACCAAGTTTGGCAAATTCCTGGGAAAATTTATCGAACACTTCTTTGAAAAATACAGATACAACATGTCCAAAAATGATTGGATCTGAAACTTTCATCATAGTCGCTTTTAGATGTAAAGAAAACAAGATACCACTCTTCTTTGCTTCTTCTATCTGCTGTTCCAAAAACTTTCTTAAAGCATTTTTACTCATGAAAGTAGCATCAATGATCTCACCTTCTATCAAGTTTAGATTATCTTTTAATACTGTTGATTGGCCATTTGTATCGATGAGCTCAATTTTACCTGCACCTGAATTCTCCTTAGTGATGATCATGGATTTTTCATTAGAAGCCATATCATCATTTGTCATATATGATACCAGCGATTTTGATCCTGATTCCCAATCACCCATGGAATGCGGATTATTTTTCGCATAATTTTTAACAGGATTTGGAACCCTGCGATCAGAATTACCTTCTCTCAGAACAGGATTAACTGCACTACCCTTGATCTTATCGTAAACAGCTTTTACTTTTTTTTCCTCATCAGTTTTCGGCTCTTCCGGATAACTGGGAATATTATAATCCTGGTTTTGCAACTCTTTGATTGCAGCTTTTAACTGGGGAATAGATGCGCTGATACAAGGAAGTTTGATAACATTGGCTGCTGGTTGTTTTACCAGTTTGCCTAATTCTTCCAGATCGTTGCTGATAACTTGATCCTTGTTTAATATTGTCGGAAAATTGGCAATGATCCTGCCTGCAAGTGAGATATCTCTTGTTTCAATCTTTATTCCGGCTTTATTTGAGATAGCCTGGATCGCAGGCAATAGCGAGTAAGTAGCCAAGGCAGGGGCTTCGTCCACTTTTGTATAAATTATCTTGTATTCTTCTTTTTTAAAACTCATAAATTCCCCCCTATTTCACTTCTTCTGGTTTATCCGGTACGTCATAAAGTATGTCGTCCCACGGATGTCTGTAGAGAGGTGTTTTCAGTCGTTTCTGATCAAAATAATGTCCCATAAATCCCATCGTTCTGCCAATGATAAAGAAGGCATTGAAGAATCCCATATCGATCATCTCTTTGATCTCCTCATCATTATAATGTAAACTTTTGAGTAGATCAACGAATAACACACCGATTGTACCATCAACATTAAGGATAAGTGTACCTTTTTTCATAGTTGTTACATCTTGAACAGAAAGTGCATAATCAAGCAGAGGATGCTTGGGGAAATGTTCCTTCGCAAAATTCATCATAATTTCACATCGCTCATCGGGATTATCAATACTGTGAATTCTATGACCGATCCCCTGAATTCTTACGTTCTTCTTTTTCATTGTATCAATAAATTCCCTTGGTGCCAGCTTGTTTTGTAATCCCCAGCTAAAATGATTAGCTGCACCATTTACAGCACCTCCGAATCTTGGACCGATTGTTACAATTCCACTTACGATCGATTCAATTAAATTTTTTCCTGCTCGTGCTGTTACGATAGTATTATGAGCTCCGGAAACAGCAGGACCATGATCTGCAACTATCTGTATAACCAATTCTATAAAATCACGTGCATATTGTGGAAGTTTCTTTTTAAACCATAGGAGACCCAATACTCCGCCAATACCGTAATTTTCCTTTATCACCTGATCTATCGGCACACCACAATAATTATGGATTTCACCTGTTTCATCACAGATCGTTGAGATAAAGTTAGTTGGTTTTCTTACAAATCCTTCTGCCACTGCTTGAGCATAATCCATCGGAACGTTTGGTGGAGTTGGCTCGACAATCTCATCTATCTTACCGGCTGCTTTAAGCTTATCATATGTTTCTTTGATCTTCTGATCGTAATCTTCAAATGAATCTGGAACTATAACACCTGCTGCTCTCAAGGCAGCATTTTTAGCCTTTGCTGTATCATCTTTGGAATCTGCTTTTGCTCCTGCATGACCAAATTGTACACCGCCGGGAAGCATATCAGCACATGTACCAGTTACCCACATTACCAAAGGCTTAGTTATTTTTTTCTCTTTGATTGCTTGTACTATCTGGTATTCGGCTTTACCGCCAACTTCTCCCAAAGCTACCATCATTTTTATCTTAGGATTTTGTTCATATCTGAGTAGATGGTCCAGAAGTGTTGTAGCAGGATATACGTCTCCGCCAACAGCATAACCTTCATAAATCCCGTCTGTATTTCTGGAAACAATGTTATATCCTTCATTGGAAAGACCTCCGGAAACTGAAACGAACCCGACAGATCCCGGCCGATATAATTTTGTATCTCGTATATTCTGAATAGTACCTGCTGCATTCCCGATCTTGAAACAACCAGGTTTTAATCCACCCACAGTTGCAGGACCTATTATCCATTTGCCCTTATCTTTAGCAATTTTTGCTATTTCCCTGACATCTCGTTGTGGAACTCCTTCGGCGATCATTACAATTGTACGTATATTGTCTGTTTCCAACGCCTCAATAGTTGATTCCGCACAAGATCTTTCTGAAGCAAAATTGACCATAACATCAGCTTTTGGTTTTGCTGCAATTGCTTCTTTCACACTTAAATATCTTGGAATTGAAATTTCTTTCGTTCCCCAGAATAATTTGAAATATCCACTGCCGGTCGGAGTGATAAATCCGGCTACAGACGGTATTTCTCTTTTACATAAATAGTCAAAATCCAGCATTCTCTGAGCTGCTTTTTGCTGCGAGCCATAGATAAAAGCTGTTGTATTCTTATCGAAAAGTTCGTAATTTTCCATTATTCACCCACCTTTTTATCAAGAGCCATCGAAATAATTTTTGTCATATGTGTTTCCGGACCGTAAACTTCAGTAGGAATTCCCAGCTTAGTTCCCATATTCTTGATATTATTCAGTCCTTCTCTGTAATTTGGACCGCCTCTTCGCACATATATCTTCACATTGATATCCTTCAATTTTTGTTGGTATTCTTCTATTGCCTGTATAATACCTGTAAAAGTTTTAGCGATGTCTGTAAAGTTAGCTATTCCACCACCAATGATCAGGAATTTAGGTCTTCCCTGCGGATCTTTCTTTCTTGTCATCAGATCAAGAATAGTTTTTGTATAGGCATAAGTAAGTTCTGTTGTTGGATTACCACTATATTCGCCGTAATTTGCCAATTCGTTAGTATAGCCAAGATCTACGACTGTGTCTGCATAGATAACAGAAGCTCCGCCGCCAGCTACCAAATTCCAGATCCTGCCTTCAGGATTTAATATAGTTAGTTTTAATGATGCTCCGGTTCTATCATCAAGATCATCAATTTTTTCTTCTTCTTTACTTTTTTCCAAACCGAAGGGATTTGGAAAATTAAGGTTGCCCCAGTATTCTGCACACTGATATGATGCGTAATCATCTACTTTAGCAACAGCATCAAGTGCTACTGGAGTACCATTTACAAATGTAAAGGGATTAAGTTCCAGATAAACAAAGTGATATTCCACCAGCATTTTATAGAGAGCTTTAATGAATTCAGCCACAATGTCTTTTTTATCTGCTAGTTCAGAAGGTAGGAAACTTTTTACATCCAATTCATCGATTTCTTTCATTATTGGGATATCTAATGTAACTACAGAATCCCAAACTTCTTCAATATTTACTCCACCTTTAGTCGAGAAGTGAATAGTGTCGTTATCTCTGGAGGTTGTGATTGCAATGTAATATTCAACATCATGGGGAACAAATTTTTCCACCAGAAATTGATTTAATATTCCAGAAGTTTCACCCGTTGTCTGTTTGATAGTAACTTTCTTGTTCATACGGTCACCGATCCACTTTTGTACTTCCTGCCAGGATTTATTAACAAAAAGCAGATCATTAAGTCCTCTTTTACCAAATAACTGATCAGGTTTGGCAACCAGTTTTTCAGTTTTCAGCCAAGGATTTTCTTTTTCCAATTTCTTCAGATCAGTGTTTGGTCCTACCAATACCTGTGAGGCATCAAACTTGATCTTCCCGTTTGAAAACTTCGGTAGAGCATCTGCCATCATTCTTTTGGCGTCATATTCTCTAATACCTTTTTGTGCCATACTTTTTCTCTCCTCTTATCCTACTATAATTTAATTTGTTTTTTTCATCATAGCCAATGTTCCACCTGCCAGCAAAATTTTTATTTGCCGGTCAGAAAGATTATAGGTCATTTCAAATTCAGTTGCTTTTGTGATATTTTTTACAATGATGCTTTTGCCTTCTTTTAAAGAAGCTTTGATATTAGAAACTTTCAATTCATCTGCTTGATCGATTTTGTCATAATCACTTTCATCTTTGAAATTTAAAGGTAAAATCCCGAAATTGATCAGATTAGCATTATGAATTCTTTCCATCGATTTTGCCATAACAGCCTTTACTCCCATATACATCGGGCAAAGTGCCGCATGCTCACGACTGCTTCCTTGCCCATAAGAATGTCCCGCAATAATGATATTATCTTTTCCACTCTCTTTGATCTTTTTAGCGCGATCATGAAAAGTCGGATCTACAACCTCAAACAGAAATTCGGAATATTTTGGTACATTCGATCTATATTTCATCTTGGAACCTGCCGGTATAATGTGATCTGTTGTAATTTTATCTTCAACCTTAAGCGTGACAGTTCCTTCAATTTTGTCTTGCATTGGGGTTGCTGCCGGAGGATCTCCAATATTTGGTCCACGATATATCTTCACATCTTCTTTGCGTGCTTCCGGGAACAAAAACATCGAGTCATCAACATAAAATTTTGCTGGTATCTTCACATCAGGATACATGATACCTAATTTTTCCAAATCTCTTGGATCCGTAAATTTACCAGTGATAACTGCTGCTGCTGCAGTTTCCGGACTTACCAGATAAGCATTTGCTGATTTAGTTCCTGATCTTCCTAAGAAATTTCGATTACTTGTTCTAAGTGACACAGCATCAGTTTTAGGTGATTGACTATTCCCAATACAGAATCCACAGGCTGCTTCCGCAATCCGAGCTCCGGCAGAAACAATACTCTGAAAACCGCCATCCTTAATAATGTTCTCAATTACTTGCTTGGATCCCGGTGCAACTACAAAACTTGTATTTGGATGAAGTTTTTGCCCTTTTAGGATCTCTGCAACAGTCATCATATCCTTATAAGATGAATTTGTACAACTACCGATGCAGACCTGATCAACTTTGATCTCTCCAATCTCTTTAACAGTACTAATGTTACCAGGACTATGCGGAGTTGCTGTCATAGGAACAAGTTCGCTAAGGTTTATATCAACTACCTGATCGTATTTGGCATCTTCATCTGCGATCAACTGTTTCCAATCTTCTTCTCGTCCTTGCGCTTTTAAAAATTCTTTAGTTACTTCATCACTGGGGAAAATTGATGTTGTTACACCGCACTCTGCCCCCATGTTTGTAATTGTGGCTCGTTCCGGAACCGATAGAGTTTTAATACCAGCTCCGCCATACTCAAAAACACATCCAACATTACCTTTGGTCGTAAAAATTTCCAATACTTTAAGGATCACATCTTTTGCAGTTACCCATTTGTTTAATTTTCCGGTTAAGTTGATCTTGATCACGTTTGGATAAGTTATATAAAATAAACCACCTGCCATTGCTACTGCGACATCCAGGCCACCGGCTCCAATAGCCATCATGCCTACACCGCCACCGGTTGGAGTGTGTGAATCGGAGCCCAGAAGTGTTTTTCCCGGTTTTCCAAATCTTTCCAAGTGAACTTGATGGCAAATTCCGTTTCCTGCTCTGGAAAATACTATACCGTATTTAGTAGCTACTGATTGAAGATACTTATGATCATCAGCATTTTCGAAACCTATTTGTACAGTATTATGGTCAACATAACTAACAGACAGTTCTGTCTTTACTCTCGGAATATCCATCGCTTCAAACTGCAAATAAGCCATTGTTCCTGTGGCATCCTGTGTAAGAGTCTGATCGATCTTTATCCCAACTTCTTTGCCCTTTTCAGGTTTTCCTTCAACAATATGTGTTGAAAGAATTTTCTCTACAATGTTTGCCATTTTTAATCCTCTTTTTTTTGGTTTTTTTACTTGGTATTTTTGATTGTATAAACTCAAGGTCTTAAGGTACGAATTAGTATAACTCTTTTTTGTTCAATATCTTGCACAGCATTATGCGCTATCATCTTGGCTGATATTATTAGTGGAATATCACCTTCCATCTTTTATATCTCCAATTATTTAATTTCACCAATCGTACAACCTGAAATAGTTTGTCAACGAATTTTTATATTTATTAAAATAAACTTAGAGATAAAAAAATTGGACATAAAATAGGACGTAAATATTTTTGTTATGTGCGCTCGTGGCTCAATTGGATAGAGCATCTGACTTCGGATCAGAGGGTTGAGGGTTCGAGTCCTTCCGGGCGTGCCATTTTCTGATACAAGAAGCAATTTCAGATGTAAACTATCATAAAACAATGGAGTTAAAAATCTATTATTATTGTTATAAAAAAAATTATAGAAAGTAATATTATTCTAATTTTAGTTTATGAAACAAAGAATTGTGCTAATAAATTTATACACTGAATAAGTTTAAATATAATCCGACTAATTTGTGACCAGCGAGAATGTAAACAAAAGAACCTGTAATCAGGAAAGGACCCAGGGGAAATTGTTTTTTTGGATCATGATTAACAATTAATAATATAACTAAAGCCAACATTGAAGAAAACAGTACTGTAAAAAGGGTTCCTTCCAAACCCAGAAAAGCGCCAATTCCCGCAATAAGCTTGATATCACCACCGCCTAAGCTTTCCTTACCTGTTAATTTCTGGAAGAAATAGGCAACAAATAAAAACAAAAGGAAAAATATTACGGAGCTTAATCCAGCAGTAATAAAGCTCACATCTGTTCCCGGCAGAAAAGAAACCAGCAAACCAACTCCAATGAGTGGAAGTGACAATGTATCAGGAATAATGTAATTATGAAGATCTATGAAAAAAACGATGATACCAAATGAAATAAAAACTGCATATTTAAAAAATACAAGTGAAAAGTGCGAATCTAATCGTAAAAACAATAGTATTAGTAAGATCGGTGTTAATAATTCAACCAAAAAATAGTGAATATCTATCTTATTTCCGCAATCCCTGCATCTCCCTTTTAACAACAGATAACTGATTATTGGGATATTATTATAAGGTTTTATCTCTTGATGACAATGTGGACAGCTAGAAGAGGGGAAAATGATAGATTTTTTTAGAGGAATTCTTGATATACATACATTGAAAAAACTTCCAAAAACAGCACCGGAAATAATTATCAGTAGATAGATCATAACAATAATGCCCGGTTGCCCGGGCATCTAAATTTATTATTTCATCCCTGAACTTATTGCTAATCCCAAGTTGAATATCGGTAAGTAAATAATAATAATTATGTATCCCACTAAACCTGCCATAACGATGATCATCATCGGTTCGATAAGAGAAGTAAGTCTCTCTATCACTGAATCAACAAGCTTTTGATGGAAATCTGCAGCTTTTTTTAGCAGGTTATCCATCTCACCTGTTTCCTCTCCTGTTGAGATCAGCTGAAGTAATGTAGATGGGAAAACTTTTGATTTCTTAAACGCTCCAGCAACTGTAAATCCTTCTTTTACCCAGGATCTGGCTTTTTCACAGGCTTTTTCAATAACTGAATTTTGAACAACTTTCTCAACTAATTCCATTGTGTCCATGATCGGTACACCGGCGTACATCAAAATACTGAAAGTTCTGGCAAATTTACTCATTATAGAGTTTTCCAGCAAATTACCAATAACAGGAATTTTTAATATCACCGAATCAACAAGATATTTGCCTCTTTCTGATAAATAAAACAGAAAAAACGCCATCAAGAATGTTAAAATTGCTAAACCGGTAAAGAATACATTCTCTCTCACTGCATTACTAATAGCAATCGCTGCAATTGTAGGTGCCGGAAGATCTGCATCGAAACTTTCATAAACACCGGCAAACATAGGAATTATGAAATAGAATAAACCCCAGACAACAACAGCCAGAAAGACCAGAATGAACAAAGGATAAGAAAGTGCTGACCAAACTTTACGTCTGGTATCTTCAACTTTTTCCAAATAGGTAGCTAATTCATCCAGAACCGTGTGAAGTGTACCTGAAACTTCTCCGGCTTTTACTAATGCGATGTAAAGAGAATTAAAAACACCCGGATGTAATTCCATAGCTTCTGATAGGCTATAGCCTTTTTTGATGTCAGTTGATAACTGCATCAGTACTTTTCTAAATCTTTTGCTCTTTTCTTCTCTAGCCAGGTTTGTGAGCGATTTCTCGATCGTTAAACCGGCAGAGAACATAGTGGCGAGCTGACGTGTGAAAAAAACCAGGATTTTTAAACTAACACCTGTTCTAATCTTATAAATAGTAAGCATTATTTTATCGAACATCGATAATTTTCCACTGAAAGCACCTTCTTTACCAGCTTTCACGGAGATGATAATACTTCCTTCTTTGGTTAATTTATCAATAGCTTCATCCAATGATGACGCTTTTAGCGTTCCTTCAACCCGAAGCCCTTTTACATCTTTTACAATATATTGAAATACTGACATATAATTTCCTTATTTATTTTTCGAATTTACTCGTCTGATACAGTTAATTTAACGACTTCACTAATCGTAGTTATGCCCTGTTTCATTTTATCAATACCGCTAGCATGTAATGAATGCATGCCGTTTCTGATTGCGGCTTCACGTATAATATCTTGGTTTTCTCCTGCAAAGATCAGCTTCCTGACCTCAGAATTGACCTCGATGATCTCAAATATTCCTGTCCTGCCGGAATATCCTGTGTTATCACAATGAACACAGCCTTTTCCCTGCTTAAAGTGAATCTCCTTCGCCTGCTTATCAGTAATACCTGCAGCTATAAGTTCAGCCGGTTTTGGTTTGTAATCTTCTACGCAGTTAGAACAGATCTTACGTACAAGTCGCTGAGCCATCACAAGATTCAAGGATGAAGCGACCAGATAAGGCGGTATTCCGATATCAACTAGACGCGTAATTGTTGAAGGTGCATCATTGGCATGCAGAGTTGTGAACACCAGGTGACCGGTTAGGGAAAACTTGATTGCAATATCTGCAGTTTCTTCGTCTCTTATCTCACCGATAAGAACTATATCGGGGTCTTGACGTAAAACAGAACGAAGCGCTTTAGCAAAAGTAAGTCCTATCTTTTCTTTTGCTTCTATTTGCGTAATTCCATCCAATCTGTATTCTACTGGATCCTCAACCGTAACTATGTTATTTTCGATATTTTTGATCTCTTTCAAGCCTGCGTGCAGTGTTGTTGATTTACCACTACCGGTAGGTCCTGAAACTATAGTAATACCATAAGGTCTTTTGATCCATTTATGAAATATATCAAGGTCATTTGATGAGAATCCCAGAGTGGTTAAGCTAAAGCCAAATTCACCTTTATCCAAAAGACGTAAAACAACTTTTTCTCCGGTCACAGTTGGTGTGATAGAAACACGAACATCCACACTTTTCACCGAAGTTTTAAGGGAAATGTGACCATCCTGCGGTAATCTACGTTCTGCTATATTCAATTTTGACATCACTTTAATAAGTGAAACCATACCAGCGTGCAACCCGATTGGTGGAGACATCACTTCTCGTAAAGCACCATCAATCCTAAATCTAACCCTTGTATTAGAGGTTAGTGGTTCAATATGAATATCTGTCGTATTGGATTTAATCGCCTCTGTGATAATTAGATTCACCAATTTGACAACCGGTGCATCTGCATCAGCTTTACTATCGATAGTGATCTCATTCTCATCTTCATCAACTGCCACAAATTCAAAGTCTCCAACCGCATCCTGCACTTGAGTAGATGTTCTAATTCCTTTGTAGTACTTCTCAAGTGTATCCGTCAGGTTAGTCTCACTGATCAAAACCGGAACAATGTTTGCACCTAGCAGCTTTTGCAAACTGTCATGAATAACAATATTATCCGGATCTGTCATGGCCACGATAACAGTATTTTCCTGTTTACGCAGAGCGATAACCCTATTCTCTACGGCAAATGGTTCAGGTATCAGTTTTACAACTTCAGTATCAAGCCCAAGCAGTTCATCTTCTTTCACAATTTCATAATCAAGTTGAAGCTGTAATGCATTAAGAAGCTGCTTCTCAGAAATTGCTCCGAGTTTTAACATTGTAGCTCCAAGCTTAAGACCAAGATTCTTCTGTTTCTTTAATGCTTCCTGAACCTGCTGTTCTGTAGCAGCATCCTGATGAATCAAAATTTCACCTAATCGGGCAAATTCTGGGTTAAAACTCATTCATATTCTCCCATTTAATCAATATATCGTCTCAGGATTATTGTAACCTGGTTGGATGTGCTAGTGCCAAGTATTTGTGCTGTTACAGTTCCAGTTGTCGTTCCTGGTGGAGCCGGAACTGGAGGAGGACATTCATATTTGTAAAAGCGGAAATACTTAATAAGATGACCACTACTATCTGTGATCGCTTGATAGGAAGGTACAAAACTTGGATTCGTTGGCGACATATTAAGTTGATCTGCTCTGACAGGTGTACCCAAAGTTGAAGTAAAGATAACCGGTTGATTTGATATTGGATTATTTTGCCCGTCTAAAATTGTGATCTCAACATAAGGTGAAAGTTCAACTGTGTGATCTCTCCAATCAGATGGATTGTTGTATTGATCCCAGTCAACGTGAAGCGGAACTGCGGCTATATCAATAGAAGGGAATTGAATTGGAAGTTTCAACTGACCTTCAAAAATATCACCAACTCCAGTTTCGATACGTACGCTTATTGTATCATTTGTGTGTGTTCCGTTGTAATTCAGTAATGTATAGGCAACACCAGCTAGGGAATCACCTTGTACGTTCTGATTATTTACATAAGCCGCTGCGACAACAGATGCCCATTCCGGATCATCCGGTAATGAAAAAAATACTGCAGTACCTGATGCAACCGGATTACCTTCTACATCATTAAGCAAAGCTGATATCTGCACTCTCCATCTACCGCTGCCCATATCCATACCTGAACTATGACCACCAATTGCAAATTCTACAGTGTGAGTGAAACCGCTGGCAACCACAATATTTGATTTCGTAGAACTAACAGTTGTTCCATCTGTTTTGAAAGTATAAACTTTACAAGTGACAATTCCGGAATGTCCGCCGCTGTTAATATTCACAGAAGCTTTTCCGGCAACAGACGTGGTGGAATCAATTAAGCCTACGTTGTTAATATTGGTTCCTTCAGGTGCCGATAATAATTCAAACCAGACAGTCTTAGGCTGATTTATCAATTGCCCAGAATTATCATACAAACTGGCAACAAGTGGATATGATTCTGTACCGCCTGTTCCTTGTACACTAATCTCTATTTGTGCTGAAACATCAAAACCAATAGAAGCGACGTCTTGAGGTGGAACACCATCAATATAGACATTTATTGATCTTGATTCCGCTCCTATGATAGCTTCTATAGTTGCTTCACCAAAAGCTCCCCCATCATGAAATTTTACTGTAGCAATACCGCTGCTGTCTGTAAGTGCTTCTGACGGTGTTAAATAGCCTAAATCAGTTTTGAACTGTACATTCTCTCCAAAAACTGCAAAGTTATCTTTATCTTTCACCATAACGCGAATAATTGCAAAGGTCGATTCATCATCATCTGAGTATATTACGTTTGTACTGGAAGTCATACTGGAAATAGTATAATCTTGTGGATCAACTACTCTGTTGTCACAGGAAGTAAGTAATAATCCCATGGATAAGAGAACAACAGAGAGTATTGAAAATAGTTTTAACAATTTCATTATTCCTCCATTTCCTGATCTTCATCAGATTTTTTTTCTTTGATCAACTTTTTCTCAAGTTTTTCATCTATATCATAATTTTTATTCACATTTTCAAATGTCACGACACGAGGAGTGATCTCAATTACCAGGTCTGTTTTATCAAGACGGTTCACTTTATGCTGGAACAACTTTCCAAGCAATGGAATAGCACTAAGAAGCGGAACCTTGTTGACAGTTGTTGACATCGTTGTACTCAAGAGGCCACCAACAAATATTCTTTGCCCGTTAGGTACAGTTACAGTTGAAGTAATTTTCCTAACTTTAGTTCTAGGGATGTATCCACCAACTAATTCCATTACGGAGCTGACTTCCGGTTCAATTCTGGTTGTGATTTGACCTTCTGAATTAACTGTAGGTTTTACTTTAAGTTTGATCCCTACTTCTTCTCGTTCAACTTGTATTTGTTTTTCATTATCTTCAGCGATAAAAGGAACGATTTCACCAATATGGATTTCGGCTTCTTCACCGTTTAATGCTGTAATTCTTGTGTCTGTGAGCAGTTTAGCAGCATTATTCTCGAGTAACCAGTCAATAGTAATATCAAATGCTGTTAACTGACGGCTGAAATGACCTATATCTTTGAGATCTTCAATTCTTTGATAATATTGATCTTCCGGAATTTGACCGAAAGGAGTGAGGTCACCATAAGGAGTCTCGCCAGTTTCATCAGTAAAGTTATAAGGAAGTCCTGTGCCATTCATTGTTTTTGGATCTTCTGCTAAAATTGTAGTAAGTTTGTTAAGTTTAGACCAGTCAATACCATATTTTTCTGCTTCAGAAACAGATATTTCAATCAAGCGCGCTTGAATTTCAATTTGTTTTTGTGGAACATCGATTTCTTCAATTCTCTTACTTATCTCAGAAAATGTTTCTGGGTTAGCACGAACTAGAATTGCATTTTGACCTTCGATGGCTATTGATTCGCCCGGCATTATTTTTAAAGCATTAACAATTTTGCTTACATCTACATAGTTCAAGTGCAAGACATAAGTTCTTTCCCCAATCTCTTCTTCAATCCGTGATTTTTCTCCGACAATAAATGTTTTCTCGCCTACAAGTCTGTAAGATAAACCAATAGACTTTACAACAAGTGCGAGTGCTTGTTCAATTGGAACCTCTTTAAGCTGAATAGTTATCTTTTTTTCTTCAGCCTTTTCATCCTTTTTCTCTGAATCCATCGCTAACACGATATTACATCCGCTTAATCTCGCCATGGTTGAAATTATCGTAGAAATTGATGCATCCTCTGCATCTAAAGTGATCTTGTTAGTCAAAAGATTTGTTGATTCTGCTGCAAATATATTTGCAGTTAATGAAATCATTAAAACTAATGACAACAGAAGTACTTTAACGTTATAATTTTTCATACATTCTCCTTTATATTACCAATTGTATTTTCTTTCTTGTGAAGCATTGCTATTTTCTTTAATTGCTTCCGGTTTTTCTGGAAGTTTCTGAATCTTGAGAATATTATCATTCCCTCTTATTGAATAAACTATCTCACCTTCTCGGATATCTTTTATCTTACCGAACATAAAGTCATCCCCGATAGTATAGATAACAGTTTTACCTTTATGGGAAATAGCTGCTTTTTTCTCTCCTAGTGCCGGAACTATAGTTGATTCCAAGCGCACAAGATTTTCAACTTCTATTCTCCATTGCTTTTCCAAGTCCTGTATAGTCTTAACGATCAGGTTTTGTTCCAGTGGATCCTTGGTTACTGTAAAAACAAAATCTTTTCTATCCTGGATCGATTGTTCTATATCCTGGATTTGATTGAATAAATCTTCACCCAATCCTAATTTTTGGTATTTGGATTCCACCGGAACTACTTTTATGGAATTATATAAACTATTACATTTAACACCAAGCACAATAAAAAGAATAACGATGAAAGCAATCACAAGGTCTTTTAAATATTTTTCTTCCATATTATGCCTCCTTTATGATCTTATATACAACAAGTTCAAATGTAACTTTGTATCTAGTTTCAAGAATTTCACCAATAGCAGCAGTTCTGTCTTCTTTCACAGGTCTTACATCAAAAGTTTTCACTTTAACAATATTATCAAAAGACTCGAGGGTAGATAAAAATTTACCCATTTGGACAAAGGTGCTTACTACAGATAATGTGTAGGCTTGTTGAACTAAATAACTTTTTTCTGATGAAATAACCTTAGGATGAATAGATTCAATTGTGATTTTATATTTATCAGAAAGATCCGCCAATTTTTTCACAAAAGCATTTACTTCTTCAATATCAAATTGGTTATCTTTAGTCATACTCTGCATTATTACTTTTGATACTTCTTTCAGCTGATCATTTAGAACTTTTGCACTATTCAATTTTTCTTGTTCTTTCTTAATAGCCTCATCATATCTGTGAATTTTAGAAATTTTGGCATTAATGCTGCTAGAACTGAAGTAAAAGAAGCATATCGTTGCTAAGATCATCACAAACAAAAGGAGTAGATATCTTTGCTTCATCATCTGTTACCTCCTTTTTTAGAATAGCTTTTTGAAATACAGTCAATTTGGAATCTAAGAATATCCACATCCTTTTCCTTATCTTTGCTTGATTTCACAAATTGTATTTCAGGAAAATCATAGCTGATCTGTTCGTTGTTCTGGAGTTCAGTTATAAATTCATCTATGAGATCAAACTCCTTTTTTTCTCGATCCAGACGTGTAATTCCAAAAAGACTTAGCTTATTATTTTTAAAGGAAAAGTGTGTAACTGCTATATCATCTGTAGTTTTTTCTGATAATGCCACAAGTTTTTTGGTCCAGAAGATCCTTTCAGAACTAATGGAGGCAAGTCTTGTCAGATCATTTGACGATAAAAATTCCCTACTTACCTGATATGTTTTAATTTCATCTCTGATGCTGTTTAGAAGTTTACTTCTATTTTTAATTTTTGCATTCAGGTTGCTGTTCAGAAGTATAGCAATTGAGGTTGCAATAATAAATATTGCCCCAAAACTGATAGCAGCAGTCCTGAATGTTCTTTTTTCTAATTCGGCTTTTTGTTTCAATTCGCCAAATTTATTTAAGTTTATTTTAAAATAAAATGTATTCATTATCTCTCCCCTATTCCGGTCTCATTGCCAGTCCCAGGGCAACCGCAAATTGAGGATCATTTGTGGTACCTGGTCTGTCTGAATCTTCAAGATTTAAGAAGGGATTAAATACTTCACATTCTATTTTAAGCTGCTGATTTAAATACTCCGACAAACCTTTTGTGTAAGCGCTTCCACCGACAAGAAGAATTTTTCTGAAATCACTATTTCCCGCTTCTTTTATATAAAAACGCAATGATCTTTTAACTTCTTGTGTGATTAATTCGATTGTATTTTTTTCTGTTATATCTAAAGCAACTATAGAAGATTCTTCTTTTTTCTCTTCTTTATCAACAATACCATGTTCAATTTTATAACTTTCTGCTTCCGGATAATTCAATTTCTGGGATTTCATAATATCTTTTGTTATATTAAATCCGCCGTAAGAAATATCACGAGCAAAAAATTTCGAAGTAGGGCTGAAAATAATCATATTGGTGTTGAAAGCGCCAATATTGAGAATGATATACACCCCATCTTCTTCCTCATTATTAATTACATAGCTGTTTGCAGCAGCAAGTGACTCTAAGTCAACAATTCCCGGTGTTAAGCCTGCATTGTTCAAAATATTTGTATGCTCTGTTAATAATGATTTTGTAGAAGAAGCTAGAAGAATATTCATATTATTCGTTTTTTCTTCTACATTTAATACTTGATAATCAAGATTCATCTCGGAACCACTTATCGGTAAGTGTTTTTTTGCTTCGAAGAACAAAGCTGACTCCAGCTCTTCTTCAGGAAGGAAAATCGTCTTAATTTGCTTAATACTTGTATTATCTCCACCAATCGAAGAAACTAGATGCTTAATTTTTTTTGGTTTTAACTTCATCATTTTGATCAATTGAGTTAAGATCGGAGCAAAACGGTCTGAAGATAAATCCGATAGCACAGGTTCTACTCCATCCGGTATTGTAGGTAGGCTTTCACAATTCAAGAGTTTATATCCATGATGAGTTTTCTTAAGATGCACCATTTTGATACTGTGATTACCTATGTCCAATCCGATTGATTCTTTAAATCTTATTTTTTTCGTCTTAGCCATGTAACCTCGCATTATTTTTCATTTTTTATTTATTTATTATGGTCTGTCTTCAATAAAATCGGCAGGTGGAGCCTTATAGAACCACGATTGTTTTTCGAAAGCCGTTAATGTTGTTTCGCCCCATCCTTCATAGATCTGTGGAAAATCAGGGGGTTGTACATACAATAAACGTTTATCATATTTATAGTCCTTGTTATATCCGGTTGATCCATGCGTGCCGTCGTAATGATATTCATCCATTTCCCATTGATTATCGCCGGGATGGTTATAGGGGTCACCTCCTGAACGATGAACAAAGCCGCGTCTCCTTTGGGCAATAGCGCCAAAAATGAAAAGATCACCTCTTTCAAATACAATATTATCAGAAGATTCTGGCCAAACAGGATTGTACCAGGGATAATCTGTGCCATAAGGATAAGCATATCCAGGTCCACTGTTCGGATAAGAGTTAATATACTGCATACTTTCATAAGGGAATCCACAAGTGCCGTTGATCATAGGATTTCCGCCGTGTAAATTGAATCCTTCTACACCGGGAGGTACCATTCCGTTAGGTGGGAAGATAAATTTATGTAAATCGATGTAAGTGTATAACGAATCCGTGTCAGCCTCCAGTAAGGCTTGATAAATAATTCCCGGTCCCGGATTTGGTCCGTCAGCTGCCACTACATTGCCATCGCCATCTAGCAATTCATAAGTGATCTCATCGTCTGTGTTTCCCGATGTGTAGGCTGTTTCAATAATATCACCATTATTTACTGTGATGGAATGAGAGATAAAACTATTAAAGCAGGTAATGTCATCCAATACAACTTCACCATTGATCAAAATGTCCATTTCTGCTCCGTCCCATCCATCACCTCCGGAATCATACAAATTGAAGGTAAAAGTATCATAAATATACGGACTCAGAGCTATAAAATCTGGTGTTGATCCATGCGGGTGCTGATATTGAAATGAAAATATGCCATCATAGTGACAGGCCATAACTCCATATAGAGATTCATCACCTAAACCTATAGCTGCATAAGCACCATACAGCATTACATCATTACAATTATCATCGCGGATCATCATATCATTAAATGGATCCTTATGCTTATACCGGATTAATATCTTCTTCTCTGAAACTAGTCCAAAATAATCAGATGGATTTATGTTATCCGGATCATCGGGTTCCGATCCAGGTACGGTGTTAGCATAAGTAATATCACCAACAACGTAAACCGTATCTGCACTTGCCCAAGTCTGCGCACCATAAACTTCGCCTTCTATCCAAAGTTCAGCATCTCCAACCCATATTGATTGGTTATTGACCTGGAAAGATGCACCAACTGTCCAGATTGTATCATAATTGGCTACGTGGTTGGTCCATAAATGATTTGAATCTTCAAACCAATTTCCGCCATTATTTACAACATAATTAGCCAGATCTGCTGTATGCGGATACCAGGAATAAACTCCAAAAGTATCGACACCTGTAAATACGATCTCGCCAAACATGCTCTCAAATCCCCCATCAGAAAGTTTGACGTAAACAATGTCCATATCTTCACCAACTTGCATACCGTTCTGACGGATCAGATCTGCTGTAGGATTAAAGATGATTTCCGGTACTTCCTCAGCATAACCGCCTAAAAATATATCGTCCATAGGTGCGGAGTCTACTGCGTAAGATCCGGTAGCCTCATCCATGATCCTGCCTGAGGTTGTAACCATATCATGAAAAGTCGGCCAACCTCCAGATTGCTGGATCCAGATATCATCATTTGAATGAACCGGGCCGTAAAGGTCGTCAGCACCATAGAATTTAACTAAAGCCGCGGCATATCCACCATCAGCATTTTCAGAAGCTTCAATATCTGTGAAATATTGATATTCTGCCAAACTTTTATTTTTAATTAAGCGCTCTGAATATCGTTTTACAGGAGAATAATAAGACCTTACCACACTGCGTTCACGTTTAGCGCTAACTAGAGATTGAATAGCATAAGCTTGTTCAGTAGCAAGCCCCATAAAACTATCAATAATGATATGTTTTCCACGACTTGTAATATAGTAAGTAGTTTTTCTGTTAGGTTCGACAATTTCAACTGTTCGGTTAGGTAAAGCCCCTGTACTATTATGTTCAATTGCAAGATGTAATCTTGTCGCCTCACTCCTGAGAAGAAGTTCTTCCTGAATTTTATCATGAGAATACTGAGTATCGAGTTGATTGTGACCGGTAATAACCATCAACGATGCTGAGGAGGCAACTGCAACAACACCAAGCATTACGGCAACTACCATTACAAGGACACTTCCGATATTATTATTTATATCTTTCAGCAGTAATTTTTTCATAATATCTCCTATCCTTCCTGAGGTTTATTAGCATGGGAATTACCTAAAAAGACTGAAGTCTCAAAAGTAATTGTCCTAGTATTCTTTCTAATATCATCTTCTCTATTTTGATTTCTCTCTTTCTCTCTAAATCTAACCTGACCAACAAGTTTAATTTTTACCATTAGGGGATTGCCATTCGCATCTACTCTGCTTACAGACCATATCTGTCTCTGATTTACAATTTGGAATTGTGGTTCTCTACCAATATATTTAGTTGGAGTAGACGGGAATATTTGTTTCCGCTCGGGAAAATGTTTTAATCCGTAATTACCATTTATCTCCAGTTGGTTATTATCGTTCAGAATATAATCTACCCAATAATCTTGTTCCAGATCCAAATTCAGAACGAGAGGTGTTATTCTAATAGAATTTTGTGATTCGGATATTTTCGCTTTCTTTGCTGTAGCAAGACCAATTAATCCTTCATCATCAGTAACACCTTCATACATAAAACCATGTCTCATTACTTCAAGCGCTTCAAACAAATCCTGTTGTAATTTATTATAGAGTCTTACTTCGTAGAAAGTAGTTGTGAATTGGATAATTCCAATAGCAAATATCACAAATACTAAGGTAACTAGAGGTAAACCTGCAATGATTTCCAGGAGCGAATAGCCTTTGTTATTTTTAAAAAGGTTCATTGCTATTCCTCCTCCTGCGTTCTATAAAAATAATCTTCGCGGAGTACCAGAGCTCTTTCCTGATTCAGAATACTATTCAGGAAGGTTTCGGGTCCATCTCTCCAGGTTATTTTTATACTGACGGCATCATAATCAACATATTCAGAAACTGCCAGATCAGTCCGGGTAACTCGTGAAGGAGGATGTATTAAACCCCACACAGGTTCTCCATCTGCTTCGTCAATAAGGAAATTCCCTGAGGTTATGGTATTAAGATATGTAAATCCCTCTCTGTTCCTATTGATCATTTTTATCTCTTCCAGCTTTTGATGGGCTTTTAGTAAAACTACTCTATAATGGTAGCTTCCAACTGCATTATGCCAGGCATAATATGAGCTTAGAAATAATCCACTCAAAGCAATTGTTACTATAATTAACGCTGCGAGGGTTTGAATGATTCCAAAACCGGTATTAGATCTTAACATATTTTTGAACATTAAAAAGCCGTCCCTGTAGCAAACATCTTTGGGTTATCTGCTACTTCTTCAGCCACTTTTCTATCTAAGTAGCCGTTCATAACATGATTGTATAATGATTGGTCTTTTGACTGCATTCCTTCTTTATTTCCGGATTGAATTACAGAAGGAATTTGATATGTTTTTTCTTCACGAATAAGATTTTTAACAGCGTTATTTGCTATCATTATCTCTAGCGCAGGAATTCTGTCGCTGCCGTCTTTCATTGGCAGTAATGTCTGAGCTACTACAGCTTGCAGAGATTCAGAAAGCATAGATCGAACCTGTGCTTGTTGTTCTTTTGGGAACATATCAATTACCCTGTCGATAGATTTTGTAGCACTGCTGGTATGTAATGTCGCCAGAACAAGATGACCTGTTTCAGCAGCTGTTAAGGCCAGAGATACTGTTTCTAAGTCACGCATCTCACCTACCAAAATCACGTCCGGATCTTCACGTAACGCAGAGCGTAATGCTGCCCTGAATGACCAAGTATCGTGTCCAACTTCCCGTTGATTCATTAAAGAATTTTTACTTCTATGCATAAACTCGATTGGATCTTCAATTGTAATTATATGGCAGTGTTTGTGGTCATTAATATAATCGATCATAGTTGAAAGAGTTGTAGATTTACCGCTACCTGTAGGACCTGTCACCAAAATTAGTCCGCGTTGTCTCATGGCTAATCTGGCCAGGATTTCCGGTAAATGAAGATCTTCAAAATCTTTAATAACATTAGGGATAACCCTGAAAGCTACACCTAATCCATTGACCTGATGAAAAGCATTAACTCTAAATCTAGTGTTATCATCCAACTTTGTTGAGAAGTCGATCTCAAGTTTCTCTTTAAAAATTGTTCTTTGTGATTCATTCATAGTGCTTGAAATGAGGTCTTCAACTTCTTTAACGCTCATCGAAGGAAGATTGAGTTTCTTCATCTGTCCCAAAACTCTTATCATTGGTACAGATCCCGCACTAATGTGCAGGTCAGATGCACCAGCATCTGAGGTAAATTGTAATAATTCCTTAACTGTCAAAAATACCCCCTGCTTAACTAATCGAGTATTTGTTCTTCTGAATTTTCGTCTTCATCAATTCCGTAACCATGAAACTTTGCTTCTTCAACATCATACCATACTTGTTTCCCTTCACCTTGAGGAAATTCCGCTGTAGAAGTTGCCATGTATTTCTTGGGTGGATTACCTACAACTTCAAAATCCCAGTTCTTTTCTGTTCTGTTACCTAGATTAGTATCTTTTAAAGCAGCTTCGATATCATAATCTGTTGTTGAACCGTAAGTTTGGTAATGAACTCTGTAGGTTTGTCTAAGTGCTGCAATAGCTGATTGAGCTTCTGTAGAGTATGCCTGACGCACATAGCTCATGTAGATTGGTACTGCGATAGCTGCCAGAATAGCAATTATCACAACAACAACTAACAATTCGATGAGACTAAATCCTTTTTGGTTTTGCAATTTTTTCAACATTATACGTCCTCCTAATTATTATCTTTTATTTTTGACGCAAATTCCGTTCCCAGATATTTATTCACTGTTTTTTTTTGCAAGTCTTTTATCATCTATCAATTTCTAAATGAACTATAATAACAAATTAACCCTTAAAAAACATTTAACATTTTTAATAATTTTTTTATTTAAGTAACAACATTCGATTTGTCCCTATGATCTCATTATCCGTTGTTAACTGATAAAAATAAACTCCGGAAGTAACTGGTCTATTATTTTCGTCTGTACCTTCCCAGATCATGGTATATTTTCCAGGTTCCAATTCCCTATTAACATAAGATCTAACAAACTGACCCTTAACGTTGTATATCACCAATTCAACCTTTGTTGTATTGCGGGCAATATTGAAAGTGATCATAGTTTGTGGATTGAAAGGATTAGGATAGTTTGCAAACAGTTGATTTTGAACTACCACCGATTCATCAGAAGCTGCAGATGTTTTCTCGATCAAGGCTGAAAATGCCGGGATCGAAGTTACTCCATTTGTATAAACTGATCGTATGGCAAACTGGTAGGTCCCATTAGGAATATTATCCCAATCAAGATCAACATAAGCGGTATCAATTATGCTTTCTGCGATAAGTTGCCAGCTGGAAGGATTATTATGCTGATAATCATAAAATCTATAAACATTATAAGATTCCAGTGTTCTTTTAACATAGTTGTTATCGCTCATTTTATTTTGAGAATTATTCTCTGATATCATAGTATTTCCCATGTTGATCCCATAAGCCCGTATCAATAAATTCCGTTCATAATTCGGTCCATAGCTGCCAATATCTGTCCAGGAACCACCGCTAGTCCAATTCTCAATACTGAATTGTGTTCCGGATTGAAATTCCCAAGGTTCTCCTACTCCATCATCCATTCCGATCGATGTATATTGATTCGGAGTGCTCAAGCCGATAAAGAAACCTTCAAAAGCTTCTATTGGCGTTTCTAAAACGTGGATATTCCATTCATCATCTGTATTATCAATGTATCCTGATTCATACAAAACATCTGCACTATTAGGATTATCATCCTCATCTAAACCAAAAATGTATAATTTAACTTGATTATGGACCTCATAGGTTGAACTTAAATACCAGTGCATTTCCTGAATAACCGCAATATAAGGATGAACAGCTCCAAACACAGCATTTGGTGGTGTAGAATTGTATCCAGTTTGAAAATCTATGTTACCATCATCATAGCGGAATTCTCCACCGCCTTGACCGGGTGGACTCCACAGCAGATCGACCTGAGTTCCTTCAAAGTTCTGCACAGCCTGTACATTGCCGGGTGGATAGGCTATCTCGTTCAGAGTTAAAGTTTCCAGATCCAAAGATGTATTACCTACTGAAACCTCACTATTATAATTATCATAACCTTCATAGGAAATCTGAATATCGTATGTGATATTTGTATAAACACTTTCAAAAATAAAATCACCATTTGCATCGGTTTCAGTTTGATAATTTTCAAAACCTGTTAACTCCACAATAGCTGCTTCCAATCCTACTTCCGGTATATCACTTCCAACTACGTGACCGTAAACAGAAACAGCTCCCAATGGGATCAGATTAAAATCAACCTCTGTAATTTCTTCTTCAATCACTTCCCCGGTCAATGTCTGAGGAGAATATCCCATTAAATTTGCTGTAAAATTGTAATCTCCAGCAACAACATTGCCAAAATGGTAATATCCCTGATCGTTAGAATACGTAACAGTTTGAGTTTCTTCAATGGTGACAGAGGCGCCTTCTAACGGAATATCATCATCATCATAGACATAACCTTCTACTTCTCCCATTGCCCCTTGAAAAAACGTAAAAGTTGTATTAGCAAAAGTTTCGTTGCTATAACTAACTTCAGGCGGATTAGCGGGATCAAGTAAAATTACATCATCACGTTCATAACGCGTCCTATCTATATGCTCCGGTGTTGTATCGTGTAGGAAGTAATCAGATGTACCATATCCAGAAGTATCCATGGGACGATGAGCCATGACAACAAGATTATTGCCATTGTAAACATAAGGCGTTGTGAATTCTATTGTAACACTGTTTGTCCCTGATGGGTAGGTTACAGTACCATTGAAAACTTCTGTCAACGATGTTGACGGTATCCATCCATCGGTTAAATTAGTTTGTGTTGTTTCTCCCACCCAGATTGCTGTCGGTTTATTGATTAAATTAGTAGTAAAATTATTGTAATATGTAAGCGCTGTTATCATTCCTTCAGAGACATCTAATTCCTCCGAGAAATAGATTATCTCCGTCAAACTATTTTTATATTGAAAGCATACAGGCGTTCGATTATTATTTTCAGTTCCGCTTCCCACAGACACTTCTATAATTCCCGGTGGGTATATTTGTACACTCATTATATTCGTTTGATCATTGGCAGTATTTTCATCCCCGGCTAAAGTAACCTCCCCGTAAATATTTACGTTTCCTGCTGGTTCATTAGCAGGGACATTCCATACAAGATTGTGTACAACAGTCTCATCCGGTGCTATTGTCTGGCTAATGTCGATTGAATTGAGTTCAATGGCATTATCTTTATAAAGAGTCACTGTATAATTATCTTGTGGATTATTCCCAATATTCTTGATAGATATCTCATAATTTTCTGAATTACCAGCGTTTATTATCGTATTACCGTAAATATTCTGCGCTGCGAGGTCATTATCGTAGGTAATTGCCAGGTCACCGGTCACTTCAACGTTATCTATTGTCCACCACCAGTCCCAACCGGGTTGTATGGAATGAAATCTAATCAGCACAGATGACTGCATGTTTGCAAGCAAAGAAATATCTACAACTTCGTGAGTGGCAGTCACATCAATACCAGCAAATTCTAAAACATTTACCCAGGATGAGCCGCCATCTACACTAACATCTACATAGCAGTAATCATCAGAATCGATCGCATTAAAGTCATTATCAAATTCCAAAACTATATTCTCGTAGGTTGTAAGGTTCAACGGAGCCGATAGCTCAATTGTACAATCTGTAGTTGTTCCTGAACCAGCCTCATCTGCATCAGCAGAACAAACATTACCTGATGAAGTAGGAGGCATATTATATGCATTTGGATAAGGTTGGCTATATACTATCCATTCGCCTGCCCCGCTATTAATTATTGAGTTCCAGTTAACTAGTCCTGCTTCAAAATCATCAAAAAACAATTCCTCTCCAAACATATTCATTGCAAACAAAATTAAAATTAAAATTATCATTTTCTTCATTATTACTCCTCATTTAATTATTATGCAAATAATATTCCATCTTTGGTTCACACCTAAGAATAGTTGAATTTTTATTTACCGAGCGCTAAAATTACTTGATCAAGATTTGGATCAAAAATCCTGAATAAGTGATTGACAGAAATTAGGTAAAAGAACTTAGTAATGTTTAGGAGCAGTTAAATGAAAAAAGTCTTAATCCTGATAATGTTGTTGTTGTTTTCTGAAATAGCTTTCTCTATTGTAGTAGAAACAGCATCGTTTACAGAGTTTCTCTATGGAAATACGAACGATTGTGAATATGATAACTGGATTTCCCATGTAACCGAAGGCATTGCTGAAGAGGATTATAATTTATACTCACCTTGGGATGTTCAAACGAACGGATTTGGAAATTTTGTTTTACCCAATGTGGCGACACTTTCACAATGGCAGAATGTAATAACAGCATTTCTTTCAGAGAATTTCTTCGCAGTTCAGAGTATGTTGGATTTCTATGGCTTTCCGTATCAGGTAGTGGAGTTTCATGATACTGTTACCGGAAATATTTACTACATGTTACGTGAAAACTTAAATATGGCTTATTATGATACTAATGATACGTTCGGCACTCATGATGATGAAATCGGAGCATTTGAATATGGCTGGGGATTATTCATTTATAATCCACAAGCTAATAAGCCAGTTATTATCACAGTACCTCACCCGAATGATGATTTTATCACTCCTGTTATTGGTTACGATTGTTTTACGAATTGGGAAGCGACATTTCTAATAATTGCCGGTGCCGGAAGGGAAGTTTTATGGACTAATCAAGGTAATTATTCCAATTCAGGCTCGCTTTGTGATCCTTCCAGAAATGATAACGTAGCATTTAATATTGCTTATAAGGAATTTTGTGACAAGCTCCGTAATGATTATGATCAGCGTGAGTTTTCAGCTCAAATTCATAGTTACGATTGGGACAGACATGATGGTCATCCTGATTGCCAGGTTTCAACTATGTTCACTTGTCCCAACCTTCCTGTACGTGATCTTTCAGATTTGAATCTTGATCTGATCAATGCTTCCGAGCATCTGATATATCCAGCAAATACAATTGGCAATAATTCCAACGTTTTTCTTAATGATTATTATGCAGTAAACTATTCAATTTATGATTTCTTATTTTATAATTGGGAAGGTGATCCGTATCCTGTTAACAGTAATGTCGATTTACCTGGTTATGGAGGGAACCGGCAAAGAGCTTATACTTATAATAATTGGAATGGATATGATGTGTTTGATCCGTTCTTTCATTTGGAAATGGATGAACTCCCGGGTTGTTTTGATGAATCGGAGAGTAATTTGAATTGGTTTTATGGATTTAATTCACAAAATAATTTATTTGAGATGGATCATATATTTAATAAGACTTTGCAATATTATTCATATTGGGTTAATGCAATGGCAGAAGTTTTACCTCAAGCTCTAGAGCTTAATGACGGCCTCATTCCTCCTATACCCCAAAATTTTTCTACTTCTTTTGTCGATCATAACTCCATTGATCTAATCTGGGATGCGATCAATTCCTACGATTTTCATACTTACGAGCTCATTTACTCTGATACACCGTTTACTCCCATAAACGGTACAATAGTAAATCGTGAAACCTATTTTTATCTGGCAAGTCCTTTACACAACACATATTCTTTACATAATCTTGACATAAACGCTAATTATTTTTTTAAGATAAGAGCATTAGATAAAAATGAAAATTACTCGTCATTATCAGAAGAAATAGAGATATTTACAGCACCTGCTCAGGTAGATGATCTTGTTGCGATAGGCTTGGATTCAGCCGCCAGACTTTCTTGGACAGCTGTTCAACAAAATGGAAATATGGGCTTCAATATTTTCAGACGTTCTGAAGTACAAGAATTTATTCAAATAGATAGCTGGCTAACAAATCCTGAATTGGTTGGAACTTTAAATCAGGGTGAAGAATTTTCATATCTTGATGAAAGCCTGGAAAACGGCCAGATCTATGACTATTATATCTCATTTAATAATGAAAATGATGATGAGTTTGTTTATGAGCAACCCGCAAGCTGTTTACCCAATAACTACTACCAGCTTTATGTTTCAAATATCACATTCAGTATAAAAGACACGGTAACTTTTTCTATGAATCAGTTTGCCACAGATTATTTTGATGAAGGTTTTGACATAATTAAGGAAGAAACGACGAGCGGTAGTTACATTTCCGCTGCGTTTTATGAGCAATACTGGGCTCCTAATGGTCTTTATTTACAACAGGAGGTTCATAGTGATTACTCATATCTGGAAAATTATAAAGTTTGGAACTTGAGAGTGAAAACTAATCAGATCAATGAAGATCTGGAGATAGAAATTTGTCCTCAGTTTAGCAATAATAATGGAAATCTGTATCTCGAGAACTTACAAACTAATGAAATTGTAAACCTGCTGGAAAATGATCTTTCTTATGTAGCACAGGATTCAATTTTTTATGATTTCAAACTTTATTGGGGAGATTTGTATCCTTTCATCGCTTTCGAAAATATGTCAAGTCAACTGCTGCAAGGCGGAGATGAACTCATGATCGAGTGGGAATCATCATTTGTTCAATTGATCGATCATTTTGATATTTCAATACAAAATGAACAAATGACTTTTGAAGTTGCCGAATATTTAGATCAACATCAAGAGAATTATCTGTGGGTAATACCTGATGATGTTGAGATCCATAACGCCCGTATAGTCATTGATGTTTATGCTGTTAATGGCAATACTTACAGTTTTACATCGGCTTCCAGATACGGTTTTGTTCCCAGAAATTATACGCTGGAATTCACACAAGGATGGCAATTGATAACTAATCCCTGGAATGATGATTCACATTTTTACAGTTCCCAAATATTTGGTGAGAATTCTGAATTACTTCTTGCACTGCAGCACAATAATTACTTAGCAACTGATGAATTTAGATTTGGAACCGGTTACTGGTTAAACGCTGAATCAGAAGGTAATTATACTAATACCGGACCCATACTGAAAGATGATGTTTACCTGGATCTGGAACCCGGCTGGAATCTGGTCCCTAATCCGCATCTCTGCCCTTACGATCCGCTAGACTTACGAATAAGAAATGAAGGGTATAATTATTCATTTGGATATGCTGTCAGTCAGGACTTAATAGCAAATGCGATATACGTTTACAGAAATGACAAATTTATAAATCCGGAAATTATTGAACCATATGAGGCTTTTTATCTGTATCTAAATGAGGATGACTCTGTAAATTCTAAGTGTCTCTTTTCAACTTACTATAACACATACCATTACAATTATGATCTTGATTGGGAAATTTCTCTAAGTGCAGAGCAAACTGATAAAGATAATATTATCTTGGGATGCGGTTCGGCGGCTACAGATGGTTTTGAAAACGAATATGATTTACCAGAATCTCCGGTGAAACCAATTGAAAATGGAATGAGGATGTACTTCCTGAAAAATTCTCCTTCCGATTCTTTATTCATCTATTCCCAGTTAAATCGAGAGATCAAATCTCCACTGCAAGTTAATATCCCCGAGAGTAAACAATGGGACTTTACTATTGAAGTTGCTAATATCAATTCTGTAATATTAGAGTTTAACATGCTTGATCTTCCAGAAGGATACTGTGCTGATATTATTATCGATAATTATAATTGGAATGATATTACTGCTGGTAACTATTTATATTCTTTCATCCCTTCCGCTCCAGGACCCGTGAATGGGACTATAAATATTAAAAACAATATTACTTATACTGATGATATAGTAGTCAATCCTGCCAAATTCACGAGTTATCCAAATCCTTTTAATCCATACACAACTATTCAGTTTGCCATCCCTGAAGAGAACAATGTAGACTTGGTGATATATAATGTAAAAGGACAAAGAGTGAGAACTATTTGTGATCAGGTATTACCTGCCGGTGATCACCAGTTTAATTGGTATGGCAAGAATAATGAAAATAAAATTGTAACTTCTGGAATATATTTTATAAAACTTAGTTTCGGGAACAATACTAAATATCGAAAAACGATTTTGCTTAAATGATCAAAAAAAAACGCTCTTTATTAGAGCGTTTTTTTATAATTTTTCAAAGATCACTTTAGTAATATCATTCTTTTAGACTCTGTAGAACTATCAGTTTTCAATTTATAGAGATAAATACCTGATGAAACCGGTTGGTTGTTTTCATCTGTACCGTTCCAGATCACTTTGTATTGTGTTCCCTCTCGTCCTTCGATAAACTCAGGATGACACAAGCTCGGGGAAAGGTCTTTCACTTTCTGACCTTTCAAATTATAGATTTCTAGCTTTGCGTACTTAGCGTCCTTTGCGGTTAATGAGAAAGATATTGTAGTAGATGGATTAAAGGGATTGGGATAATTTGAGATCAGTTTTGTTGTATTATTAATATTATCGCCTGCGGATGTACTATTTACTGTCATAGTAACAGGAATTACATAATCATTTTGATTAGGATCGTTATGCGAAATAACAATTTCAGCAAAATACTGCCCTTCATCAAGACCATTAGGCGAAAAAGTTAATTCTAAATTATCACTTTCATCGGGATCAATAATAGCTGAGTCATGATCTAAAATTAACCAATCAATATTTCCATTAGGATCAGGAATTTCATAGTTACAAACTAAAGCGGAAGCCCCTGTATTAGTGATCCCTATTATTTCCTCATCCACTTGATTGTTGAGCATCTCAATTTCAATTGCTAGTGGATCAACAAATATTATAGGTAACTGATCTCCAATTAGAAAACTCAAATACTGAGCCATAACATCTACTTTGGTATTCCCAGCTGTTCCATCTGCTAAGGCACCAAAAAAACTCGAAGCAGCTATAGTTCTGAATTCACCGGAATCGTAATAGACACCTCTTGCCAGTCCATCCTGAGATCTCATGAAAGTTGTAGCAGTTTCCGGAACTAATATATCCAGTCCGTAATCCGCAACAGAGCCATAAAGATAACTCAGTGAAAATCCACTAAAAATGTCCGATCCATTTGCTATGATTGTCTCTACTTCAGAATATGCATAAGTGGGAACTGATTCATCACTTAATCCAAAGTATGATCGCAATGCTGCATGATCTCCTGTACCGATGATAGCATTTTCCATATACAGTGCTTTCCCTGCATCCAAAAACTCTGTTAGTATCTGTATGTCTTCTGATCCGACCGGATCAGGCGGAATAGCACCTCAGCCCATGCACCAAATACCGGCAGTTGCAAAAATAATGTCATACTCTGTCATATCTCCAGCTAAAGTTGAATCTATAGCCGGCACAACGCCATTTGCGTTAAGAGCATTTTTTAAAGACGCTTCCAAGCCCACATAATTCCACGGATCTTCTGGATCCGGTATTACAACACCATTATCTCTATCCCAGACAAAAACATTCTGACCAAGGAGAAGAGAAAAACTAACTAATAACATTAAAACTAATATTGAATATTTCATTTTTATCCTTCCATTTTATAAGTTTATCTATGCAATAAACGTACCAAAGATAACTATCTGCCAAACCTGAAAGGTATTGGGAACGATATTTATTGGCCTTAATCAGCCAGGATCAATCTTTTAGCAGATAATTTCTGAATTTTGTTTTATAAAGAAAAAATAAATTTTAAAAAAATTATTTTTCTTGAATATTTAGAGTTTTAATCTTCCGATATAGGGTTTTCCTATTTATTTTCAATATTTTTGCAGCTTTACTTTTGTTCCCATTTGCTTGATCAATTGCATCGATAATTAACTTTTTTTCAACTTTATTAATGACAGAAGCAAGAGACGTACCCTGCTTTAAGGATATTGAAGTAGTGCTTGAGTTATTGTATTTATCATCCATCGAAAGTGCTTTAGGTGTTATTTCTTGAGAATTTTCTAATAACACTGCCCGTTTTATCACATGTTTCAATTCCCTAATATTGCCGGGCCAAGCATAACTCAATAGTAATTTCATACTATCGCTCGAAATATTTCTAATTTTTTTTCCAAAATCCTTATTCGCCTCTTTTATAAATTCTTTTGCGAGCACAGGGATATCATCAATTCTAACTTTTAATATTGGTAATTGAATTTCGAACTCATTTAATCTATGATAAAGATCATTCCTGAAACGGCCATTTTGTACTTCTTCCTCGAATTTTAGATTTGAAGTTGCAATTATGCGCACATCAGTTGGAATACTCTTCTCACCGCCTAAACGAGTTATTTTTCTCTCTTCTATTGCCCTTAATAGACTGGACTGACCTTCTTTGGAAAGATTAGTTATCTCATCCAATAGTAATGTTCCACTTCAGCATTTTCAAACTTCCCAATCCTCTTTGAATCCGCACCGGTAAAAGCACCTTTTTCATGACCAAATAATTCGCTTTCTATGAGTGACTCTGGAATAGCTCCGCAATCTACAGCAACAAAAGGCTTTTCATTTCTGTTACTTAGAGAATGAATTAAATTTGCGATAACTTCTTTGCCTGTGCCGCTTTCACCCTCTATTATTATACTAACATTTGTCGGTGATACAAGGTGAACCTGACGCAATATTTTTTGCATCTCATTACTATTTCCTAATTCTTTATTGGTAATATCATCTTTTTTAATTTGTCTTTTCAAAGACTCAACTTCTCTTCTTAAAGCAATTGTTTTTAAAGCTTTTTTAATCGTAAGGATAAGTTCGTCATTATTAAAAGGTTTTTTTATGTAATCATAGACGCCCATTTTCATTGCTGTAACAGCATCGGAAACATCGGCGAAAGCAGTTATCATTATTACAAGCTGCTTTTTATTTATCTTTAATATTTCTTTAAAAACAGCCATTCCGTTCATCCTTGGTAATCTCATGTCCAGTAACACTAATTCGGGGAAATGATCTTTAAATTTCTCAACTCCCAATTTACCGTTACTGGCAGCAATTGTCTCATAACCTTCTTCCTGCAAAATTGTTTTCAGCAAAAACTGCATATCTTTGTTGTCTTCAATAATCAATATCGTATTCATAATATTTATCCTTTCATTTTTTGACTGGTAAAATAACAGTAAAAGTAGTTCCCTTACCATGAACACTTTTTACTTCAAAGAAACCATCATGAGCTGCAACGACTTGGTAGACTAAAAATAATCCTAAGCCAACTCCATCAGATTTAGTTGTATAGAATGGATCAAAAATTTTAGTTAACTCATCTTGGCTCATACCGCAACCAGTATCAGTAAATATAATATTTATCTTATCGTCTTTCAATTTCGTTTTGATGATCAGTTTACCGCGATTATCCATTGCTTCATTGGAATTCAAAAGCAGATTTACAAATACCTGTTCCATCCATTTCACATCAAACTTTATCTGTGGCATTTTATCATCAATAATTATTTCAGTTTTAACATTATTCTGTTTGATCCTGGTTTCTACAAGTTTTAACGATCTCTCAAGAATATCTTTGAGGGAATATTTTTCCCATTTGATCTCTCTTGGTTTTGCAAAATCTAATAACTCTTGGATGATTTTATTAGCATTATGAGAATTTCGTGAAATGATATCCAAATACTTGTTGATTTCTTTGGGAATTTCGAATTTTTTTTGACAAAACTGAATTGAAGAGTTAATATTTCCCAAGGGATTTCTTATTTCATGGGCAACGCCAGCTGCCAACTGCCCAACAGCTGCAAGTCGTTCTGCCTGAAGAAGACGTCTTTCCAGTAATTTACTTTCTGTAATATTCTGGAATGAGGCTACTATTTTTTCCGATTGCTCATTTTCATCATAAATAACATTAGAAATAATAGAAAAATAGAGCAAGTCTCCGTTTTTTCTCATTAATTCTAACTCAAAATTTTTGATCTTCTTTTTTTTGCTGTTCAAAGAAATAAATCTATCAATTTTTTCCGGATCAGAGAATATTGCTCTAAGGTTTTTCCCAATCAGATCGTTACGCTGGAAACCAGTTATATCTTCGATTGAAGGGCTGATTTCAAGAATAAATCCTCTTTTATCCATTTCACAGTAAACACTCTGAATATTCTCAAATATTCTTCTATATTTATTTTCATTTCTTTTTATGGTTTGCTGGACTCTGTATTTATATATTGCTAATTCTATAACAGCTTTAAGTTCACGTTCAGCAAACGGTTTCACAATGTAACCAAAAGGTTCAGAAATTTTTGATCTGTCTATTGTGTCGTCATCGGCAAAAGCAGTAATAAAAACTACCGGAATATCCAGAATTTTGTGTATGTCTTCTGCGGTTTAAGTCCAGACATCTCATTGCCAAGCATTATGTCCATAAGAACTAAATCCGGTTTTAATTTCTTGGCACTGAGTAAGGCATGCTCACCAATATTTACAATATCTAAAACCTTGTATCCACAATTTTTAGATATTCTCGAAATATCCTGAGCTATTATCGCCTCATCCTCTACAATAATTAGACTAACAACTTGTTTTGTTTTCAAACTCATTACATCATCCTATCTAGTTCATTGTTTATTTGTTGATCATTTGGTCTAGATATTTCATAATTAGAAAATGTAAATGATTTTATTAGATCCATAATTTTTTGCTAATTTAATTTTGTCGGATGGATAGAGCTGAATGAAGATATTGGCTGGCTTTTCAGTTGCGGAAGGAAAACCTTCCGCAATCTGGTTTTAGCTTTTATCTCATGAGGTCCGAAAGCTATTTCATCAGGATCATTTTCCTGGTACTGCTGTATTTACCGGATTGCATCTTGTAGAAATAAATTCCACTCGATACATTCTTGCCGTTATTATCGCTGCCATCCCAAACTACATCATGATAAGCTGCCTTAAGTTGATTATTTATCAGTGTTTTTACCAGCTGTCCTCTCATATTGTAAATAGTCAAAGATACATACCCTGATTCACTAAGTGAAAAACTAACTGTTGTCTCAGGATTGAATGGATTTGGATAATTACCCGTTAATGCTGTTACTTCCGGCAGCGGTAGATTGTTCGTACCAGTATGGCTGACAAAGGCGTTTGCAGACATCTCTGACTCCCAGCCGCCGTCAAAAACTGCTACTACATTATAAATGTAATTACCGCTCACAACGTTCGTATCCTCATAAGGTGAACCTGTTACTTCTTCTGCCAGTAATTCAGTGTTACGATAGATCGTGTAAGAAGCAACACCTCTACCAGCCGCCATTTCCCAGCTTAGGAGTATGTTAGGATCTTGTGATTGCGCACTTACATTTATCGGAGCAGGAAGAGTGATAGTAACATTTGCCGGTGCTGATTGAACTGATTCTCCCTCATCATAAAGTGCAGTTACAGTATATACATAATCTCCTGCATCAAGAGCTTCATCACTATAGGTAAGAGTCGAAGGAGAATCGATCTCTACCAACTCCGAATCATCTTTATAGATTTTATAGCCTAATAACGATCGTGTTGTGCGGTAATTTGTCTCACTTCTGGAAATAATTGCAATATCGTTTCTTTTCTTGGATTCCTGCGCTTTTGTCGGAGCTTCTGTCGGATCTGTTGCCGGGGCTTCCCAGGTAAGCACAACATCGTTGTAATCAACAATGGAAGCTTCTAAATTGTTTGGAAGATCCAGATAAGTTAAAATAAAATCTATGCCGTTAACGGTCAAACCAGGTTCAACTGTTACATTTTCAATAATTTCTATACTATAACCTTCTAACTCAGCCTGGACATTGTAGATTCCGGGAGAAATTTCTAATGAATACTCTCCAGTAATATTTGGATTAGCAAATTCATCTCCAGCAGAAATTATAACATTTTCAACCTCACCATTGCCACCTTCTAATGTCACATTTCCTGTGATAAGACCTTGAATTACATTATTAACCATAGGCGGGAAAATTATATAATCAATCCAGCCGCAGTCACTTCCATTACTAACACTACCATCTTTTTCATAACTCCATTTGAAAGTATGAGTTCCGGCTGTTACAGGATAAACGCTTTCTTCCCAGCCACTAATACCACTCCAGGAACCGAGTAGAGCATCATCAATAAAGAAGTTTAAAAAATCCCAGCCGCTTTCGGATGAAACATTATGATAAAAACTGATCTCCCCAGAAATGGTCACATCAGTTGTCAGTATTAACGCTGATGATTGATTATGAGTTATAGTTGACGATACAGCAGAATATGATCCTTCAAAAGAATCATTAGAAATTATCCAATCAGCATTACCACCAAACTCCCACTCAAAACTCTGGAAATTATATGTCTCAAAATCTTCTATAAAAACACCAATTAAACACAAGATATCAAAATTTGTTGTATATGATCCTGCATTTGCGGAGATATCAAGGTTAAAAGGGATTTGCCCTCCAAGGGGTGCTTCTGTATCCACCGTGAATGAGAATGATCCTTCTGACATTTCTCCGGAGGTTAGATCACCATAATCATAACTATTATCATTTATTAAAACATGATCTGACGGAGTAGATAAAATACCTGTAACATCTTCTGCCGGCAGGGAACCATTATTACGAATCGTAACGGTCATCTCAAGCGTTTCACCCGGATCAATATAACCATTACCATTACCTATAATCTCTTCAAGTTCATAACCTAATATTGCTATATAAGTCCCGCTTTCTTCAGCTATCGATTCGACCGCATCAAGATCAAAACCTGCATCAGCAACATTGGCCAATCCGTCACCATCGTCCACTATTTTGATAAATCGGGTTTCGTATAAATTAGCATCTGCGAGATCAAATTCTGTTGAGCCATATCCTTCTCCCAGTGGCAGCCAGGGTCCATCTATACTATTTGATGCAAATGCTGAAAAACTTTCAGGTGAAGGATCACCTTCAATTACTATTAAGTCATTTCCCGGGCAATCCGGTATCGGAAATTGCATATCAACTATGATCCAGCCATCTTTACCAAGTGAATAATTTCTGTTGTCAGGTGCTCCTATTACTCCCGGTGTATCTCCTTCATCTTCAGAATTGTTGTCGGGAATTTGCGACGCAGCTACCTTATAAACAAACTGACCCTCAACAGGTTGAAGTTGAAAATCAGTAGTAGTTGCACTTGCCAAGGTAACTGTTATCCCGGATATTGTTTGCGTTTCATAACCGTTCGCTACGATTTTTACTTCGTAAGTACCAGGTAAAACGTATTTGTGATAATCTCCTTCAGTTGCATCAGTGTAGCAGGGAAAATAATCATTAATAAAAACACTTGCTGCTACAGGTTCTCCATTGGAAGCATCTGTAACTATACCTTGTAATCCATATCCGGCATGTTCGATCATACTTAACATAGCCGGTTTATTATAATTATAAAATGTCGTTATCTGATTAGCAGGTGGATTTTTATCATATGAAATCTCCATAGACCAACTTATGGCTCCCATCATACCATAATTTGTATCTTTGGTACTGCCATTGATCGGATACATTCCGGTACAACCTTGTCCAAACTCCATAATTGCATAACCGGATGCTGAAGAATACTCACCCGCCAACTGCATTATGTGATCATAATCCGGAGCTTGATCCGCCCTGTAGCTCCAGGGACAGGAGATATATTCTGTACCGCTATGGTAGGTTGTATGTACAACAAATTGACGGTTGTAATGACAATCTCTTAATGCTTTTGACTCCGGTTGTGAAAAAGCTCCCGGACTACTTCCCCAGGCGTCCCACATATATCCTGAATCCCTGTTTAGATCAACTCCATTAGCATTTTCACGATCATCCGCAACACGACCGTCCGGATTTACCATGTAATATAACCAGATCTCTCTACTATTTATCAAATTTGTAATTATGGGATCAGAATCATAAGCCAAGCAAAGATCACGGGCAAAACGAATGATGTTTTCAGGACCACCTATCTCATCACCATGGATTCCGCCATCAAACATTATTTCTGCTTCATTCTCATTTAATGTTACGTTGTCTGAAATTTTAAGAGCACCCAGCTCTCTTCCTTGAACAGAAATGCCAAACAAATGTTTTTCAACAATATCGGGAAAAGTATTAGACAAACTATCAGCTAAGGCTACAATTTCACTATAAGTATGATATTCTTCTCGTGATTTATCCTGCGATAACCAAAAGTTCTCTGCCTTTGATTTAATATCTTTACTAATGATTTTATATTTAAGACCTGTTGCTTTTAAAACTTCTAACTCTGTAGGAATTAAGTAAATAACAGCTTCTCCATGAGGATAAACATCACCTTTAGGATGAAGATCAATTAGTTGCTTTAGCTCATTTTGATCACTATATTGCACTCTAATTTCCATCTCGCCTGTGCGCCAGGCAAAAGCTATGTTAAAAATGAATAACAGGAAAATTATTATTAGTGTCTTTTTCATTATTGGCTCCTTTCAGCATACATTACACTTATAACTGCAAACGATCAGCGTAATTATTACTCCATTGAATAAGCTTCCTAATTTGATCCAAAACTGAAGATAAGATCAAACTTATTCCAATATTTCTATTTATCACAATTTACACAATCTTCATATTTTTCATGTTGCTTGAAACGTGTCATACCTAATTTACCAAATAGTGAATCAATCAGAGAATAAATGACCGGAATTACAAATAATGTGAGTATAGTAGCAAACGCTAATCCAAAAGCGATACTCACTGCCATTGGTTTATAATCAGATGTAGTGCTGGAATTAGAAATGATAATTGGCATAAACCCAGCTATTGTGGTTACAGTCGTCATAATTATTGGTCGTAATCTGATTGCACCAGCATTAATTAATGAGTTCCAGCGGTCAGTTCCGTTAGCTCTTTCACGGTTAACAAAATCCACTAAAACAAGAGCGTCATTCACAACAACTCCTGCTAAAGCAACAACTGAGATCATTGTCATCATCGAAAATGGCAAACGAGTTACTAATAATCCAAATACAACTCCTATGAAAGCAAATGGGACTGTGGTCATAACGATAAACGGCTGTACAGCAGACTTAAATTGAGTTGCTAAAATTGTGAAAATAAGTAGAATTGCAACACCAAACGCTAAGTAAAGTGAACGATTAGTTTTACTTTGCTGTTCTGCCTGTCCGCCATATTCGATTTGATAACCGGGAAATCTCTTAGAAAAATCTGAGAGTACCCCACCCGTGCCGGTTAAAGGATTTCCCTTTAACATCTGTGTAACTTCATCAGCAGTTAGTAGCTTAGTATTTCCATTATCCTGGTAAGTAGTAACTGAACCGGTAACCGTTATCAATCGTTTTCGATCTCGGTGTTCTATTTGGGAATAGCCGGAACCTATCTCCAGATCAGCAACTTCTTTCAAGGCTATCACACCACCATTAGAGGTTCTAACCGGCAGGTTTTCCAGATCTTCCAAATCATTGATCTGTTCATCAATTACTCTAACTACAATATCATATTCATCCATTCCTGCGCCACGGTATTTTGAGATATATCCTCCATAAGACGCGTATCCTACTAAGGAAGCAATAGTTTGAACGTTGATTCCATAAAAAGCTAGTTTATCATGCTTGGGAATAATACGGATTTCCTTTTTACCTTCTGAAAAACTGGTATCAAGGTCAGTTGTCCCGGGAATTTTTTCAATTTCGGAAATTATATAAGCCCCAATCTCTTCTAATCTCGTAAGATCATCTCCCTTGACACGGATTTCGATTTCATTTCCGGTAGGAGGGCCGCCTCTTTCTCCATCTTTGAAGCGATACGTATAAAGCCCTGGCAAATTGTCCAGGTGTTGTCTGATCCTGTTTTTGATCTGATCATGGGAATATTTCATATTATCCAACTCCACCAGGTCAATTTTTACAGTTGCATTCCTTGTATCCACTTGATTACGATGATTTTCTGAATACTGTCCAACTGTACTGACAACAGCCTCAACATCTTCTTTCTCCGGCATATTGAGAACAAAATCTTCTATCTGAACAACTATTTCATCAGTTTTTTCCAAACTTGTACCTGTTGGCGATTGCAGATTTATTACAATTACTTTTGGTTTACCACGAGAGAAAAACTGGAATTTTACGAGTCCGAAGCGCAATGCAAGTACAGATAAAATAAAAGCAGTTATCAGGATAATTACCGTACGACCTCTATATTTTAAAACTTTTGTTACAGCTCTGCGGTATTTTTTTACCAACCAATCATGCAGTTTATGCTCCTTATCCTCTCTATTAAAGTTACTTTTCCCGCTCAATTCGGAGACATGTGACGGCAGAATTACTAAACTTTCAAATAAAGAAGCTAATAGGGCTGCTGTAACGACAATTGGAAATACGCTGAAAAATTTTCCCATAACACCTTCCATTAGAAGTAATGGCATAAAGGCAGCTACAGTAGTTGTAATAGCAGCCACAACCGGCCAGGCTATTTCTTGAGTACCTTTGATAGCAGCTTCCTTCGGGGATAATCCCATTTCACGGTACCGATGAATATTTTCCAGTACTATAATTGCATCATCAACGATCATACCTAAAACTAATATCAGTGCAAACAAACTCAAGTTGTTTAGTGTTACATCAAGCTGATTAATAATGATGAATGCTAAGAGGAAACTGAAGGGGATTCCCCATGCGGCAAAAAGCGCATTTTTCCAACCAATAAAAATCCACAACACTATGAACACCAGAAAAATACCGAGCAATGCATTATTACCAAGCGTACTAATGCTATTCCGAACTCTGATCGAGCCATCGTTCCTAACCTCCACCGAAAGACCTTCTAACCGTTTTTCGAATTCAGCAGCTTTAAGCCGGATCTCTTTCATAACACTAATGATATTCCCATCTGCTTTTTTAAAAATATCTACTGTCACAGCTTTGTTACCATTCAATTTACTGATTGTTACAGCTTCTTCTAAAGTGTCACGCACAGCAGCTACATCTTCTATTCGCACCGATCTACCATTTGCGTCCATCTTCACTACCAGATCTCCGATTTGATCGATATTATCAAATTCACCCATTGTGCGTATGAGAAATTCAGCATAACCAACTTTGATAGAACCACTGGGTGCGTTCAAATTCCTCATATTAATGGAAGTAGCCAGATCGTTTAAGGAAATTCCATATTCTTTCAGTTTATTCATATCACTGTCTATCCAGATCTGACGATTACGCGTTCCTGCAATGTTAACTTTGGAAATATAATTGAGTTCTAATATTTCATCTTTAAAATCATCCGCCAATTCCCTAAGAGCATTATCAGAAAGATCACCACCGATCGCAACAGTACAGATCTCATTCACTTCCCTCATTTTGAGCTGTAATATATATGGATCATCAGCCCCAGCAGGCAGATTATTAACCTTTTCCATTTCAGTATTCAACTGCTGCCACGCTTTATCAATATCTGCCTTGGGATCAATCTGAATATAGATCGTTGCTCTCCCTTCTGAAGCGGTTGAAGATATATGATCAACATTTTCTAAATCAGATAGCTGATCTTCTATCCTTTTTACAACAAGTTTTTCCATCTCTGCAGGTGAAACACCGCGGTAAGTCACCATAATATAAAAAGCTCCGAAATCTACTGCCGGAGTTTCCTCTTTCGGCATATTGATCATTGTGTATAATCCAAAAATAAAAACGATTATCATGATCATATTTATCAATACACTATTATCCACTGAAAATTTTGCTAAAGACATATAAACTCCATTAATTTTTTGCAGCTGCAGATTTCACTGGCAGCTTTAAATAAGGATTAGACAATTTCATATTTTAGAAAGTTATAAATTTTCATTCCACAGAACTCATTAAGATCACTCGAAACTGAATCCTGATTTAACATCGACAAGTGAACCATCTGAAAGACTGTCTATTCCATCTATCACTAACATATCTCCTGCTTCTAACCCGCTGGTAATAATCACATTATTTGCGACTTTTTCCCCTAATTCGACAATTCTCATTTCTGCTCGGTTTTCAGAATTTATTATATAAACAAACTTTTTATCGTATTTTTCCCGTAGATTTTCAATAGAGGTGTATAAGACATCTTTATATGTTTTGGAAAAAATTCGACCTGCAACTATCATACCGGAGTAAAGCTCAAGATCAGGATTTTCCAGTATAATTTCTACCGGATAATTATTTCCACCCGAGACTGGGCGAATTCCCACACCGGAAATTTTACCTGCATAATTTTTCCCTTGATAAGCTATTGTGACTTTATCGCCTTTTTTCACGTATGAAATATCCGATTCACCAATACCAGTTTTAATGATCAGTTTTTTGGAATTTACAATACCAGCAATATACTTTCCTGAGCTTACCATTTCTCCTATCTTTAAATTCAATTCCGTCAGAAAACCTGATACTGGAACATTAAATTCGGAATTTTCATAGTTCTTTCTGGCTATTTCAGAAGCTGCCATAAGGCCATTATATCCAGCCTGAGCATTTTTCTGATTGCTTTTTACCTGAAGATATTCTTCCGCCGAGATCATTTGTTTGCTATATAAATTCTCCGCTGCTTTGAGTTTAATGTTAGCTGATTCCAGAGCTGCTTCTCCTGCCATTAGAGCTGCTTTTGCTTGTTCCAATTGGTTTTTTGCATAAGTATTATCCACACGGCCAATAGACTCACCTTTTTCTACCCATTCTCCCAAGTTTTTATAAATTTCTACGACTTTACCATTTGTTTCACTGATCACATTTACGTCGGTAATTCCCTCTAATTTACCTGTAAACTTGATAAATTTATCCAGATTGCTCAGCTGCATACTTTGGACCATCACCAGGATCGCCTCTTCTTTCTTTTTATCACCAACTTTATTTTTTGCTGATGATTGAGATTTTGAACAAGCAACTAACAACGTAGCTATCAGCAACGCCTGGAAAGTAACTTTTAATAATTTTCTCATTTATTTCCTCCGTAAGTATTCAAAATTTTATTTAATACCTCTTCATCTTCTGTTCCCATTAAACTGAGAAGATAAGATTTAGCACTTAAATAGTCATAGAAACCTATTGCTGCTTGATTCTGAGCAGAGTTATACATGATCTCACTCGAAAGTAGTTCATTTGCCGTGATAAGTCCATTTGCAAACCGTTCTTTCATCTGCTCGTATGTTTCCCGGGAATACTCCAAAACCATTTGAGATGAATTGACCGTCTTAGCCGCCGATATTAAATTCAATACAGAACTTTTCATGGAAAGCTCAATAGTCTTCCGGGTCGACTCAAAACTATATTTTGCCTTTTTCATATTATTGCGGGCAACTGCGACTTTCAATCCATTGTTAACCAGTGGAAAGATCGGCACAGATACATTAATTCCAATCTGACCGACATTATTATTGAAATCTGCTTCGAAATTATATTTTGACCAACTTTTCATATATTGTAAATTTATAGTTGGCAGAAAGTTCCCTGTAGCCAGTAACAATGATTTGTTACTCGTTTTTATAGATAGTTCCGAGATCTTTAGAGCTGGATTATGTTTCTTACCAATTAACAAAATCTCTGATACTATATCAACACTCTTTTCAAAGTTTGTTTCCTGCAATATCTGTAACTCAAGTTGATGATCATCACTTGGAATATCCAGAATATCTTCGATCTTTTCCAAACTCAAAAAATTGGCCAGATCAATCATAGTTGTTTGATAGTGAGTCTCCATTTTGATAAGATCAACTTCTTTTGATGCTTGCTCAGCTCTCATTTGTAGATAACCAGCTTTAGATAGCGATCCTGTTTCGTATTTGACTTTAGCGATCTCCGTATTGGTTTGAGAAGTTTGAAGATTTTTTTTTGCAATTTCGAGCAGTGCTTTGTTTTTCAGAACTGAGAAATATTTGTCCTCAACACTATTGAGAGTCTTGAGCCGAGAACTTTTTAGAGATTCATTTGCGATTTTATACGAATCTCTGCTTATAGCTGCTCCCAGCCACAATTTACCGCCATTGAAAATCGGTTGATTGACTACCAGTTGACAACTATAAACGCCGTCATAAGTATCGGTTGTATTAAGAAAAGCTATTTCTTCCTCATATTGAGTGTAGCCTCCACTCAGGGAAGCTGAAGGAACCAAATTAAGATAATTGTTCCACAAGCTGTTCTTACTGGCCTTATCCGCTTCTACTTCAGCTAGAAGATCAGGATTTTTATTCAAAGATATTTGTCTTGCTTCCTGCAAACTAAGTGAATTCAAAGAAATCGCTAAAACCATAAATAATAGCATGGCTAAATGTCTCATACTTCCTCCGAGAAATCTTTTAAGTTTTCAGGTAAAACAGCATTCTCTTGCAGTTCCGAAATTGTCTGCAGCTGCACCTTCATAATCTCATTCATTTTATTCATCATGATCTCTACATAAAAGGGAAAAGTTGAAGCATCTTCTTTTTGCATTACTTTCTGCCGTTTTTCCAGTATGCTTGCCATAAGTTCACGTATTTTTTGCTCGTGAATTGATAAAGCTCTGATAAATTCTGATCTAGTGATGTTGTTTTTTACAAACCTGACAGCATGCCAGAAATCCATAGGCGAGGCTTGAACATCTTCCTGGAAAAGAAAATTCCGTAATATTTTCAAAAAGTGCTGATGACCATCTTCTGTTATTGTGAAAACTTTTTTGGGGGGATTATGTTCCTCTTGTTTCATTTCTCCAACAATATATCCTTTCTTTTCCAGTCGTTGTAACGCTTTGTAAACCGATGCTATTTTGACCTTTGTCCAGAAGACCAAACCTCTTTTTTCAAAGAAACTAACGATCTTATAACCATGCATTGGTTGTTCCATCAACAGTCCCAGAACAATTAGATTAACTCTCGACATCATACCTCCAAATGATAAAAATTTTGATTTTATCAATTTCACAAAATAATTTCCCCATACTACTGTCAAGTATATTATTATAAAGTATAATAGCGCGACATCTTTTCCGCATCCAATATTTTTTAAAAAATAAATTCATAACAAGTTGTTAATAAAGGAATAAGCTGTAATAAAATATTTTTTTGGCTTGACACGATAACCTCGATAAAAATTTGTCACTAACTTGCTTTAAAGCAAGTGAATAAGTAAGTAAAAAGTAATGGAGACGAAGATTGTCAAAAAATAAAATATTATCGTTATTATTGATCATAATGGTACTGAGCTTCGCATTGAATGATATACTATCTGCTAACCTGGTACCTGAATGTTCAATTCACAAAGTAGATAAATATAGTAAAATACCAAATTTTATAAATTACAAAACACCTGCTAAACGAATTCAATATTTCTATACATTTTTAACACCAATCGTAAATAATGAAAATAGCAAGATATTATGTGATCGCCGAAAATTAACAAGGATAATGGCACAGACGGAATCTAAGAAACTTAGGGAAAATGATATAAACTGGTTGAAACAGAAGGCTGCATATTACAAGCTAAGATCTTTTTCTTACAACAATGAACAGGATTTAAAGAAATTGAAGGGTAGGATTGACATCATACCAGTAGAGATTGTATTATCCCAAGCAGCAATTGAGTCAGCTTATGGCACTTCCGGTTTTGCTAGAAGAGCAAACAATTTATTTGGTATGAGAACATATTCAAAAACAAATGGTCTTATCCCGCAGAATATTCCTCAGAATTCCGGGATTTACGTTGCTAAATATGAAAGCGTAAATCAATCTGTGCAAAGTTATTGCAGAAATCTTAATACTCATAAGGCTTACGCTAATTTTAGAAAAAAACGTTCTGAATTAAGGGCCGGCAATTCCCCGCTTGATCCATTTCAACTTGTCACAAACCTGATCGCCTATTCTGAAGAAGGTCCTAGATACATTAATAAAATAACCAGAGTAATGGAGAAAAACGTCAATCTATTAAACTGAAAATACTAATTTTTAAATCCTATCATAATCAGTTTTCATTTTTACTTTTCTTAATATGCAATACCCTAGGTGTTAAGCTTTGATACTCAAATTGTCATCGTAAAAGTAAAAAATAGTTGCATAATAAAATCTAATAATAAAGTTTGATTTTAATATTCTGAGTAAGGAGCTATGATGCAAAAAGCAACAATAATATTTATGCTGATACTTGTCCCCTTGATCTGCTTTGCAGAAAATTATTCATTGGAAGAATTAATTAATATTGGTTTAGAACATTCTTTTCCTATTAAGCAGGAAACCGTAAATTTACAGAATTCTTCCAGTCAATTTAGGAGTAGCTTATACGGTATATTACCGCAAGTGACTGCAGGTGTGAACAAAACAAAGAGCTACGACCCATCTGAAACAGATTGGAATGATAGTGGATATTTAAATATTTCTAAGAGCTTCTTCATGAATGACCCATCCTATTACAATGTTCGAACTTCAATTTACAGTATGAAGAATGCCGAACTTTCATTTGATGAAACGAGAAAACAAATCGCATATTACATTTTTTCCAACTATTTAAATATCTTGGAACTGCAGGAAACTTTGGCTATTCAAGAAAAAAATCTGGAATTACAAAACAAGATTAAAAGTAATATCAAAGTGCAGTATGAAACTGGTGATAAATCCCTACTTGAACTGAAGAAGAGTGAAATTTCATTGTTGGATTATGAGATCGCTTTGAATGAAGCATCAAATTCTCTTTCTAAAACCAGAAAGGAACTTTTTACCTATTTGAATATAGAAGATGAAGGTTTCGACTTTGAAAAACCGGAATTCAAACTGGATCTACATAAAACTGATTTTCAAACAAATAATACTTTATTGAAGAAATATTATTCTCTGGAAATTAACAAATTATCACATTTCCAAACAGTTATGGCTTTATTCCCTTCTGTTTCAATAGGATACAATCTTGTTCATAATGATAGCGATGATCTGGGTTCTTTTTCAAATTATAATCGGAATTCTCAATCTATTTCTTTATCTGCCAGCTGGAATATTTTCGGTATTTTTGATAACCTTGAAAGAGCTTCCCGGAGTAAAAGAAATCTCAAAATACTTAGGTTAGATTACGAAAAAACAATAAAGGACAATAGCAGTGAGCTAACAAATTTATACAATGATCTGGAAACTTTAAAAAAATCTTATGATCTTTATGAAGAGAAATTGTCATTGGCAGAAGAAACTTTGAAAATGGCCAGAGAAAATTACCGCTTTGGTATAATAAGTTTATTAGATCTTGATAGTTCCAAGATTGAATATCAGAATACTTTGTTAGATCGTATTCAAGTTTACTATCAACTGATGAAAATTCAAGAAAAAATCAACTTACTACAATCGAATAAAATATTAGATAAATTCTAATCAAATTCGCTACGCATAGTTAAAAATACTCATATTGATAACGCAAAAGTTTGTAAAGTTTTTCGGAAATTGATCATATAAATTTTTATTTCAGATCAAAGTTGATCCTAATTTTTAATCATTTTATTTGAATTATTATTGGAGTTGAGTATGATAAAATTCATCACTGAATTAGCTGTTGATACCGGCAAAATAATCCGCGATGCCTATAATAAAGCAGAGACAGACATCAAATATAAAGGTGAAATAGATATCGTTACCAAGACAGATATTCTTTGTGAAGAGCATATCATCATAGCCATCAGAAAGCAGTTTCCGGATGATGAGATATTATCGGAAGAAAGAGAGCCTGTCAATGAAGGGGCGAGAAGAAAATGGATAATTGATCCATTAGATGGAACTACAAATTTTTCGCATAGATATCCCTTTTGTGCAATCTCCATTGGACTCGAGATTGATGGACAGTTATGCTTTGGTGTTGTATACAATCCTATTTTGAATGAGCTTTTTCATGCTGAGAAAGGCAAAGGTGCCTATCTGAATAACAAAAAAATAACAGTCTCAAACACAAAGTTAATTTCAAATTCTCTAATCGAGACCGGTTTCCCTTACGATCGTTGGGAAAAGGGAAAATTCTATATGAAAGAATATCTGGCTTTCACAATGAGATGTCAAGGCGTAGGGAGAGCAGGGGCAGCTGCCGTTGATCTTTGTTATGTTGCTTGTGGAAGATTGGATGGATTTTTTGAACGTAAGTTAAAACCTTGGGACATGGCTGCCGGTAGCCTTGTCGTTGCGGAAGCGAGAGGACAATTAACTCAATTTAATTCAAAACCTTGGCATTACTCAAGTAATACCATAGTTGCTTCAAATCAGAATATACATGACAAAATGATACTAATTTTAGAAACAGCTCATCAGGATTAGATCTGAAATGATCTACTTTCTAAAAGTTATAAATAGTTTGACACCATAGTACAAATTTTAAACCTGTAAATATAATTACAATAATTCGCAAAAGGATACTGATGAAAGACAAAACAAAACTATCTACAAAGCAATTATTGAAGCGGAATGCCATACTTAAGGCAGCTATTGAAGAATTTTCTCATAAAGGTTATCATAAGGCTAAGATATCTACTATTGCAGACTTAGCGAATGTTGCTACAGGTACGGTCTACTTATATTTCCAAAGTAAAGAGAATTTACTTGTTTCAGCTTTTAATGGATTCACCAAGACGATGTTAGAAGACATGAAGAATAAAATTGCTGATGAAAACTCTACACTGGAACGGTTAATCAAATTGTTCGATTTACATGTAGGAGTTTTTACAAAACATCCTGAAGTTGCAAGATTTCTCGCTATTGAATTGAGACAAAGCCCGGATTTTTACGAAAATTATCCCCTCCACAATCCATTCCTAGAATATCTCACTTTTATTGAAAAACTGATAATAGATGCTATTAAAGAAGGTAGTATTCGAGAGGTTGATCCAAAAGCTTTAACCTATATTATTTTCGGTACAATGGACTTTTTATTAACCGAATGGTCAACTAAAGATAATCCCTTCCCTTTACAAAAAGCTAAAGATATTGTGGTAGATATCATCTATAACGGTATACGAAAAGGCTAATAAGAAATATGTTAAAAATATATTAATCAGGAGGAATTTGTGTCTATTCCATTAAACCAAAAAGAAAAAGTGTTTATGCGTAAGATGTTAAGATGGGATCAAAAAAAAGCATCAATGGAGGTAGTATTCAATACAATATTTTTAGTTGCCGGAATGCTTGTTACTTTGTATATAGCTTATAAAACCGTTATTAATCTCAATAATCTGAATGCCCTGTGGATTTTACTGCCAGGATATGTTATAGCTATACTTCTTTTAAGTATTTTCCTGGTTGGTGACATTAGAATTAAAGAGCGTAGAAAATACGCTTCCGTGATGCGAAAAATATTATTATACAGCAGAAGGGAAAAAAAAGTAGTAAAGTAAATATTGATCAAGATTAACAGATTCAACTGCTGAAAACATTATATTTATGACTGGATAATCTAAATTTTATTTCAGAAAATTGTAACGATTACAGACATAATTTCACATGATCAAATAGCCCTGATGTCAGGGCTATTTGCTTAATATAATAACCTTTAGGGAGGATATTATAGTACTTTGTCTCCTTTGATTATTTCCAATTCCAGATCAATGTCCTTGAGCTTTTCTTTTACATCATCCAAATCTTCTTGCTTAATTTTCTTTATAACTTTAATTCTTTCAAATTCATCGTCCATGTTCTCTAATTCACTGATAGTTTTCTTAATTCCGTCAATTAGAATTTTGATCTCACCATTCTCAATCGTGACATTGATATTTTTGGAGTCATCGCTTACTTCTCTCTTACCTATTTTCACATTGATATTCTTTTGTTTAGTATCTCTTTCAATTATTAGTGAGAGAAGATCTCCAACCGCCTTTCCCCGAAGAGCATCCTGGATGGAAAGATACGGACTCCCTTCAACTGCTGTTATGATATCACCACTTTTCAAACCTGCTTTGGCAGCTGGAGATTCTGGAATTACTTCTGATATAACTTTTGTCTCGACTTTTTCTTCTTTATCATCTATGATCTTTTTTTCTATTTTCCGAGTTATTAGAATCCCAATCCATTTATCATTTCTTGTTTGATCATATTTATAGAAAAGGACATTCTCAGGGTTACTCCAAAAATCTATTCCCTTATCTTTTTTGAATAGTAAAGCACTGACTCGATCTTCAGTTTCACCTAAAGTTAGTTTAACCGTTTTATCTTTATTATCACGATAGATTCCGAGTTTAACCTCATCTCCAGGTTGATAATTTTTCAGCATCGTGATCAATTGATCTGAAGTGTAGAGTTTCTCTTTGGCAAATGATATGATCACATCATTAGCTTTCAACCCTGCCATTTCGGCCGGAGAATCTTTTACTACTTCTCTGATCAAAACACCGAAAGATCTATCAATTTTGTGCTTTTCGTTATTTTCAGAATCCAAATCTTCCAAAAAAACTCCCATATATGTTCTTTTAGGAATCTCAGGATGTTTTCTTTCTGCCAGAATTAACACACAGGATTCTTTTTTATCAGCTCTTTTGTAAGTGAGCTTTAATTTTTGTTCTGGTTCAAAGAATGATAACATCTTGGTAATTTGATCAACCGTGTAAATTTTTTCGCCATCAATTGTTAAGAGAATATCATTTGGTTTAAGACCGGATTTTTCTGCCGGACTATTCGCTATAACTTTTTTGATAACCACTCCATACTCTTCCCCGACATTTTCAGCTAATACAACACCAACGCTAACTTTTGGTTTAGCAGCCAACTGCAGACTGAATAACATTAAGATCAAAACAGATAACAATGTTCTTTTCATATCCCCTCCTAGGATAACAGTTAATTTCATTTCAATTAAAAACTAACTTCACGAAAATTTTTCTTTTCTTCCGTCTTTCCAAACTCGGAAATTATCATTATAGCTGGTGAATCTTCAGAAACATATTTTCGAATCAGATAAGTTTTTTCTTCCTGATATTTTTTCGGATCAATTTTATTTCCTAAAGCGGGATTATGGATGGAAGTATAGTAAAATTTTTCGGAATTTTCCGCAAAATCTGCAAAGAATTCATCATCTGTATAGGTCCTTTCCACATTGTCAGTCGCTATTTCTTTAGTTTTAAATGCAATTTTGTTTACATTATACGAGATCTCCGGAAATATTATTAATGATATCAAAATTAGAGCTAAGAGTGTAGTAAAAGCTAGTGAATAATGCAATTTTCTGGCATAATTCTTCTTTACATTAAAATATTTATCAACAAGCCTTTTTCTCAAAACAGATTTAAATTTACCGTTACTATTTTGATCTTCCCTTGCCTGTGGTATCTGCATATTAAACAATTTATCTTCAAGATCTTTCATAATTGATCTCCTGCGTTAATTTATTTCTTAATTTATTCATAATCCGATGCATTTTTACTTTTACGGCTCCCTCGTTCTTTTTTAAAATCTCACCTATCTCTCTGTAACTGAGTTTTTCATAAAACCTTAAGGCAATTAAATTCTGCTCATCTAATTTCAACTCTTGAATCAATTTTTCAATTTCTTCAAAATTCATTTTTATCGACTGCCCTTTCGGTGTATTCCATTTATAGTTCTTCTGTATTATCTTCTCTCTTTTTCTTTCATGAAAGTATTGATTTAGTTCACTTAAGGCAATTCTATAAAGCCAGGAAGAAAACCCGCAATATCGGGAATTGTAAAAACGAAAGATCGACAGTCTTTTCATCGCCTTGAAGAATACATTTGATACTATCTCATTACAGATAGATTCATCTTTCACTCTATGAAATACAAAATTATTGATCTTTGGATAATATTTGTCGTAAATACTATCAAAGTATTTTATGTCTTTTTTAGCTCTGATTATCTTAGATCGTTCAGAATCCAAATTTCAAGTCCTTGTTTTATCATTTCTAAGAAGTATAACTCAATTCAACATTTTAGGTTACAATTTATTTTCTGTAAATAATGTTATGATTTGTTAGAAGTTTTACATTTTCAGAAAGTGTTAAAGTGTTTATGATAAAAATGCTGAGATTAATTCCGCTTAAAAATAATTATTTTTATTGTTGTTCTACTTTATCTTCTGTAATTATGCTGAAATTACTTGAGTTTATCAATTTCTCTAAAGCCGGATCTTTTGATTTTCTAAAGCCATTATAGTAGAAAACAGAAGTAGTTTCAAGAGTAATATATTCATTCATTGCTATAAACACATCATCATAATTATCCACTACTTGGATATCCCAGTAACCTGGGCTTACATACCAGGTTTGCCACTCACTAGGTCCGATCTCACCATTCAAATCATTAGCTCCCCAGGTTGTCTCGGAACTTGGTGAAAGATATACTTCGGTTATGTAAAAACTATTAGAATCATTCCAAATTTCTATCCCCCCAGCATTAGTCTCAAATTGAAGTGTGGTTGTTGAACCTGGCCGAATTGTTTTATTAACTGTCATAGGAAATACATATTCACCTCCATATTCAACAGTTACGTTCTTTTCCTCTTCCCCAAAGATGGATTTACTTAATCCATAGTTTTTTTCATCGTACTCACCCGGCTGCAGCCACATAGTTAAACCACTGTCGATTATATACCAGCCGTAATCTGCATTACGATTATGAACACGTAAAACACCATCTTCAGTACATCCTGTGATAAAGAAAGCGAGAATATAGATAAATCCAACAATCTTTTTCATAAGTAACTCCTCAATAATTGTGTTATTTTGTGCTAATTATATTTATCAATAACCTTTGGCAAGCTAAATCAAGTAAGCAATTATTCAAATATAAGATATGGCGGAGAGTCAGGGATTCGAACCCTGGGTGGGCAAAACCCACAACGGTTTTCGAGACCGCCCCGTTCAACCGCTCCGGCAACTCTCCTTACAGATTACTTAAAATATTTCACTGTTGATTTGTGAAGTTTTTTCTACTTTATTATTCGTCATTGATTACTTATCATTAATGAATTTATTTTGGGAAGTTTGTAATATCGTATTTTCTTTTGCTGCTCATGAAGGAATGCGAGTTTTATTTCGATCTTACCTAAGAAAATCGAATTGATAAGTTAGAATTTTTAGAGTGTTTCCTTTACGGTATCATCGTTTGTTGTTAAAGAAATTTTTCAACAGTGAACTGCATTCCTCAGCCATAACACCTGCTTTGACTTGTGGATTATGATTAAAACTTTTATCCAGAAGAGCATTGTAGATCGAACCGCCAGCTCCAGCTTTTTCGTCATAACATCCAAAAACAACTCTGCCAACTCTTGCCCAGATGATAATCCCAGCACACATCAAACATGGTTCTACTGTGACAAAAAGTGTATAATCGTATAAATACTTCTCGCCCTTAGAGATAATTTCCTCAATCATAAGCTTCTCAGCATGAGCAAGTGAGTTTTTGGCAGAATTGGTTTTATTATGAGCTGAAGTTATCAGTTGATTATTTTTTACAAGTACAGCACCAATCGGCACTTCATTTATTAGAAGTGCCGATTTTGCTTCCTCAATAGCTTTATCCATCCAGAATTCATCTGGATTAATTTTCAGCATTATTTTATTGATTTCAGAAACTTGTAATAATCGCTATCTGTGGTCATGATGATCGTATTTTTATTATCAATAGTTTTCTCATAAGTTTCTAAAGTTTTCATAAATTCGTAGAAATCAGGATCTTTATTGTAAGCATTTGCATAAATATTGATAGCTTTTGCATCAGCTTTACCTTTGATCTCCTGAGCTTTTTGATAAGCTCCGGACTGTATTTGATCGAGTTCTTTTTGCATTTTACCTAAAATTTCGGATGAGTTCCCTTTACCTTCGGATAAGTATTTTGCTGCGATCTTATTCCTCTCGGAGATCATTCTCTCAAATACTTTTGACTGAACTTCTTGATTATAGTTTAATCTTTTCACTCTTACATCAATCAATTTTATACCGTATTCTGCGACCTTTATCTTTGACTGTCTATAAATGGAATCTGCAATAGCACGTCTTCCATTCTCAATATCTTCCAAAACAGCATCCTCCAGCATACTGTCAGCATATTCTGAAGTAAAGGTCATTTTTCTATTAGAACTTCGCACTATTTCCAAGAGTTTATTAGAACTGATAACATCGCGTGTGATCCCACTGATAATATCATCTAACCTGCTATGAGCATTAGTTTCGTAGCGAGTTGTCTCGTAAAATTTTAGAGGATCTGTAATCTGCCAACGTGAAAATGTATCAAGCCAGATATATCTTTTATCGGAGGTTGGTATTTGTTTTGGATCGCCATCCCATTCTAAAATTCTTTTATCAAAGAAGTGCACCTTTTGAATAAATGGTATTTTGAGGTGCAATCCTGCTGTAGAAATTGCATCACCAATGGGTTTTCCAAATTGAGTTATGATGATCTGCTGCCTTTCATCAATGATATAAAAAGCATTTATTGCAACTATCAATGCAAGTATGAGTATGATAATTTTCATTCTATTTTTCATTTTATTTACCTCCTTGTCCAAGATTTAGAAGAGGTAAGACATTATTCTGTTTATCATCAACAATGAACTTTTTTTCAACATTCGGCAAAACTTTTTCCATCATTTCCAGGTAAAGTCTTTTCTTCGTGACACTTTTTGAATAGCGATAAGTATTATACATTTGAATAAACCTGTTTGCATCACCATTCGCACGGTTAACTCTGTTCAAAGCATAGCCTTCAGCTTCTTCAATTGTTCTTTTTGCTTTACCCTCCGCTTCCGGAATTGTTTGATTATACTGTTCCCATGCTTCATTAGTGATCTTTTCTTTTTGTTGTTTAGCTGAATTCACATTATTGAAAGCTGGTCTTACAGGTTCAGGTGGATTCACATTTTGCAAATTAATTGTAACTATCTCAACTCCAGTATTATAAATATCGAGACGTTCTTGCAGTATAATCTCAGATTTATCAGCGATCTCTTTTCGGTTTAGCACTATTACTTCATCAACACTACGATCACCTACAACTTCCCTGGTTATCGATTCTGAAACATCACGTAAAGTTTCTTCTACATTCCTTACGTTAAATAGAAATTTTGCGGGGTCTTTAACCCGATATTGTACGATCCATTCTACATCTGCAATATTTAAATCTCCGGTAAGCATGATTGCTTCATTATTGTAAGTCTGAGTTGAATATTTTGTGCGTACACCGGCTTGTAAAGTTCTAAAACCAAACTCTTCCTTGTAGACATTTTTAACTTTTACTTTAGTTAATTTGTCCACTCCAAATGGTATTTTAAAATTCAAACCGGGTTCAGAAATAGAAACATATTTCCCAAATCGTTGTATTACACCTACTTCCTCCGGATTTACGGTATAGAAACATGTTGCTAAAAATATTACTGCAATAAGAATTATTAATCCAGTAAATATTTTTCGCTTTGGTAATTTCATATCTTTTAAGTTGAGCTCTTCGATTTTTGCCATACAAACTCCTCGTTTTCGACTAAAAACAACATTTTTTTGTCACTAAAGCAAATATAATTTAATTTCCCTCAAATTAAATCTTTGCTATCACATTCGTCTTCTCTAACTAATTTCTTATTATTTTATAAGTTAAAAATCACAGTTCAGTTGTAAAGCAATTTCTTAATAATTATTCGCTGCTAGAAATTAGAAATGAATTTTAGAACAACATGGATTTTTTCAATTTATTACTCTAATTTGATCTGTTTTTGCAGAGACTGATACAGCTTGTCTCAACAAAGTTACCTGTAGTATTACTTCGGTAACATTCTTTTGGTTTTTTACAAATCCGATGAGACCAGCGAAAGGACCTCTTTGGATCTCAACTTTTGTTCCTTCCTTCAAGTATTCTGCTCTTACAAATTCCACACCTAGTTGACGACCTGCATAGATCTGTTTAAGATCGTTAATTAATTCCTGCTGATTTTTTACTTCCAGCCAGTATGCAATGTATCCGGTAAATGTTAATTTTCTTTTGTCTTCTATCGAACAATTTACAAATACATAGCCAGGGAACATCGGTTTTGTAAATTTAACTTTCCGGTTTTCGTATTGCTGTATACTGTCTATAAGTGGTAAATAATAATTTATTTTATATTGAAAGGAATAGGTAGCAAGTTTTTTTTCACATCTTGGCTTTGTATGCACTACAAACCATTTCAGATCATCTTGAATAAAGTCCAATTCACCGAAAAGTTCTAATATTTCAACCGGTTTATTAGTAGCCATAATCTATTGAACTTGCTTTACTCCTACCCATACGGGATCACATTCTAAACAAATTTTCTACTTTTTTTCCATTGCAAGCAAATCTGGTATCTAGAACAAGCTGTGATCGTTTTAATATATCATCATAATCATAAGCAGTATGATCTGTAACGATTACAACTGCATTATAATCTTCAATTTTGTCTAGCCCGATCGATATATATTCCTTGTTGTTAAGTTCATTATGAAAGGCTGGTACGTGCGGATCGTTATAATCAAATTGAGCACCATTTTCTTCCAAAAGAACGATCAGATCCTGGATCGGTGATTCTCTCATATCTTCGATATCCTTCTTATAAGCAGCACCCAGAAGTAAAATTTTTGATTTTGATATTGCTAGTCCTTTTTCGTTGAGAAGTTTCATTAATTTTGTGATCACAAAATTCGGCATTTCATTATTGATCTCTCCTGCAAGTTCTATCAATCTGGTATGATAACCATACTCCCTAGCTTTCCAGGTTAAATAAAAAGGATCAAGCGGAATACAGTGGCCGCCTATTCCTGGGCCAGGATAAAATGCCATAAAGCCATAAGGTTTTGTTTTTGCGGCTTCGATAACTTCCCATACATCAATTCCCATTTTTTCACATAGTATTGTCATTTCATTAGCTAAGGCGATATTGATATTGCGGAATGTATTTTCATAGATCTTTTCCATCTCAGCAATTGCAGGTGATGAAACAAGATGTATCGGTGCATCTAAGATCGCGTTGTAGAATACTTCGGAAATTCTATTGCATTTAACTGTCATTCCACCTACAACTTTTGGTGTATTATTCGTTTTATAATCTTTATTCCCAGGATCGACCCGCTCTGGTGAGAATGCAATAAAAATATCTTCGCCAATACTAAAACCTTTCTTTTCAAAGGCAGGAGCAACTATTTCATCTGTTGTCCCGGGATATGTAGTACTTTCCAAAATAACCAAAGTTTGTGCTGACACATTCTCTGCAAGTGAAACCACAGAAGATCTTACGTAACTCGAATCAGGTTGCTGATACTTGTCTAAAGGTGTTGGTACTGCAATCATGACCACATCGGCAAGTTTCAGCTCAGCATAATCAAAAGTTGCTTTCAACATACCATTTTCAACAAGTTGTTTGAGCTCGGCATCATCAACATCACCAATATAATTCTCCCCTGAATTTACATGGGTTATTGCATATTCGTTAACATCTACACCAATTACTTTAAAACCTTTCCTGGCTACTGTAACTGCCATGGGTAAACCAACGTAACCCAGACCAACTACTCCAACAACTGCAGATTTTTGTTTTATTTTATTTACAATGTCATTCATTATGTAAATTTCTCCTTGAAATGTTCAATATCTATAATGATCCGGTTTAAAGGGACCATCTTTTGAAATATTTAAGTACTTGGCTTGTTTTTCAGAAAGTTGTGTTAATTTCACACCCAATTTCTGTAAATGATATCCGGCAACTTCTTCATCGAGTTTTTTAGGAAGCACATAGACTTTTTTCTCAAACTTATTCTGCCAAAGTTCAATTTGTGCTAAGACCTGATTAGAAAAAGAATTACTCATCACAAAGGATGGATGTCCGGTAGCATTTCCAAGATTGACCAGTCTGCCTTCGGAAAGTAAAATAATCGAGTTTCCCTCAGCAAAAAATATCTGATGAACCTGAGGTTTGATCTCAACTTTTCTTATTCCCGGAAGCTGGTAAAGCTGATTCACCTGGATCTCATTATCAAAATGACCGATATTGCATACTATTGCCTGTTCTTTCAAATTCTTCATATGGTCTACAGTAATAACATCGCAATTACCGGTAGCAGTAACAAAAATATCTCCTTCCGGCAAAGCATCTTCCAAAGTAGTAACTTCGTATCCTTCCATCGCAGCTTGTAAGGCGCAAATTGGATCTATCTCAGTTACTATCACTCGTGCGCCAAATCCTTTCATGGATTGAGCGCAACCTTTACCAACATCACCAAAACCACAAACTACAACTTTCTTACCGGCTACCATTACATCTGTTCCGCGTTTTATACCGTCAGCAAGTGATTCCCTGCAACCGTAAAGGTTATCGAACTTCGATTTTGTTACCGAATCATTTACATTGATAGCTGGAAAAAGCAGTTCTTTATTTTTCATCATTTGATACAACCTGTGAACTCCAGTTGTAGTCTCTTCAGAAACTCCTTTGATATTATCAGCAATTTTCTCCCAATCGTAATCGCTTTCATTTTTTAGAATAAAATAAATAGCTTCAAGATCTTCGTTGTTTGAAGGTATATTTGCAATCGAAGGATCTTTAAAATATTCAACAGCTTTATGAATGAAGAGTGTAGCATCTCCTCCATCATCAACAATAAGATCCGGACCTTCCCCACCTGGAAATGATAGTGCTTGATAAGTACACCACCAATATTCTTCAATAGTTTCTCCCTTCCAGGCAAAAACAGGAATCCCGGCATCAGCTATTGCGGCTGCGGCGTGATCCTGAGTTGAAAAAATATTGCAGCTTGCCCATCTAATATCTGCTCCAAGAGCAACCAGTGTTTCTATTAAAACAGCAGTCTGCACTGTCATATGCAGACTTCCTGTTATTTTAACATTCAGCAGAGGTTTTTCCTTTGAATATTTTTTTCTTAAGGCAATTAATCCCGGCATCTCTTTTTCAGCTATTGAGATTTCCTTTCTACCAAATTGTGCTAATGAAATATCTTTAATCTTATAATCCATAAATCACCTTTTCCTAATTTTGTTATCTTCTATTGTCTCTTTTGTTATCTCTACGATAGTCAGGTTTCCCACTATCTCTACCTCTGCTGGGACTCGATTTTGAAATACTTCCTGGTTTTGGTTCTGGATTCCCTTCCACACCCTTCATAGAAAGTTTAACTTTACCTCTATCAAAGCCAATAAATTTTACATTTACGGTCTCACCCAACTTCAACATATCTTCAACGTTATTGATTCGGCCTTGATGAAGCTGAGAAATATGTACTAAGCCTTCTTTAGTTTCACTCATAAATTTTACAAAAGCACCGTAATTCTCGATCCTGGTAACTTTTCCAACATATATTTTGTTCATTTCCGGATCAGAAACAATATCATTGATTATTTTTTTGGCATTGGAGATAGATTCTTTTTCTGAAGATGAGATACTTACTGTTCCGTCATCATCGATATTAACTTCAGCTCCGGTTGTCTCGATTATATGTTTGATCATTTTCCCGCCGGAACCAATAACAGCACCGATTTTATCCGGATCAATTTTCAATGATTCAATTCGGGGCGCGTACTCAGCCAATTCAGCTCTTGGCTCAGGAATAGTTTCGATGATCTTATCCAATATATAAAATCTAGCAATTTTCGCTTTTTCCAGAGCTATCGTCATGATCTCTTTTGTAATTCCTTCAATTTTAATATCCATCTGCATTGCTGTGATACCATCTTTGGTTCCTGTTACTTTGAAATCCATATCACCCAGATGATCTTCCAAACCTTGGATATCAGTAAGTACAACAAAATCTTTGCCATCCATAATTAATCCATTTGCGATTCCTGCAACCGGTTTTTTAAGTGGAACACCAGCAGCCATCAGAGCTAATGTACAACTACAAACCGTTGCCATTGAGGATGAACCATTTGATTCCAAGATCTCAGAAACTAATCTCAGAGTATAAGGGAAATCGTCTGTTGAAGGTATCATTGGTAACAGAGCACGTTCTGCTAATGCACCGTGTCCTAATTCCCTCCGACCGGGACCTCTCATAAATCCAGCTTCTCCAACACTGAACGGCGGGAAGTTATAATGCAGATAATAAGGTTTTTTATATTCTTCAGCTAGTCCGTCAATGATCTGTTCATCGCGACCTGTTCCAAGTGTTACGGTACCCAGAGATTGAGTTTCACCTCGTGTAAATAAAGCTGAACCATGCACGCGGGGTAAAATGTCAATTTCACAGGTGATTGGTCTGATATCGTCCATCCCTCTACCGTCTGCTCTATGATTATCATGTAATATAGCATTCCGCACAGATACAGCAAAGACTTCTTCAAAGGCGTTTTTCAAATATTTTTCCTGTTCTTCAAATTCTTCTGAAGGATCAGTTTGATATTTTTCCAGCATTTCTGTTTTTATAGAATTGATCGCGTTGTATCGTTCAAGTTTACCATGAATTTTTGCCGCAACATCAATAGCTTTCCCATAATCAGTTCTAACTTTTTTAGCGATTTCTTCCGGTACCAGGTCAAGCGAAACTTCCATCTTCTCTTTACCAACTTCTTTGGTAAACTCTTCTTGCAGTGATACAAGCTTCTTTATTACTTCATGTCCTGAATAAATCGAGTTCAGAATCGTCTCTTCAGAAACTTCCAGTGCTCCGGCTTCTATCATTACAACAGCCGACTTAGTTCCGGCAACATCCAGATCAAGTTTTGAATTCTCAAATTGTGAAATTGTTGGATTTATGATAGTTTCATTGTCATTGATACCAACTTTTACTCCTGCACAGGGTCCGTTAAACGGAATATCCGAGATGGATAGTGCAGCAGAAGCTCCCAAGATCCCCAACATTCCCGGGTCATTTTCTCCATCGAAAGAAAGAACTGTAACTACAATATGTACAGCATTTCTGAATCCTTTTGGGAAAAGTGGTCTGATAGGTCTATCAATAAGTCGTGCGTTCAATGTTGCTTGGGTGCTGGGTCTTGCTTCACGTTTAAAAAATCCACCGGGGATTTTTCCCGAAGCATACATCTTCTCAATAAAATCAACAGTTAACGGAAAGAAATCCGTTCCTTCTCTAACTTCATCAGATGCTGTTGCTGTAACTAATACACTTGTTTCACCATAAGTGATGAAAACAGATCCATTAGCCTGTTTTGCCATTCTACCGGTTTCCATTGTTAGTTTTTTGCCGGCAATTTCAATTGACTTTTTTTTAATGTCAAAGTTATGCATTTTTTCTCCTTTGTTTTGATTTTTTCAAATCATTTTTGCGGAGATTAAAGCAATAGACTAAAGTCAGGTCATCTGAACTTAGCTTATTGCTCCATCCTCCGCCTCTTTTTTATTTCTTCTTAATCAACTAGTGGTATAAATATTTAAGCTGTTAATTTGTTAAGGTTTTTCTTTATAAAAATAAAAAAGGGGATCTAGATCCCCTTTCAATAACTCCAAAAAATATATTATTTCCTTAGTCCCAGTGCTTTGATCAATTTACGATATCGAGTTATATCTTTCTTCATAATATAATCGAGTAATCGCCTTCTTTGACCAATAAGTTTAAGCAGACCACGTCGTGAATGAAAATCTTTCTTATGGATTTTCAAATGTTCAGTGATCTCCTTAATCCTTGATGTTAACAAAGCAACTTGGACCTCAGGTGATCCAGTATCTGAATCATGGAGTTTAAACTCTGCCATGACAGCCTGTTTGGCTTCTTGTTTTAATGCCATAAAATTACTCCTCATTTTTATTACCCTTTAATTAGGTAAAAACAACAGAAAAATTGAAGGTTTCTTTGTAAAGCATTTTCTGTATTTTAAGGCGGATATGGGTATAAATTGATATTAATGGCTGAGTTTCTTATTGACACAAAATCAATTTAAAAAATTTTACATAAAGTTTATATTAAGAATAAATGATTAGGAATTTATGAAAAATATTACACGTATTTATAAAATATTACTAAAGCATTGGGGCTATATCATTGGCGGATTTATCTTCATGCAGGGATTTGCTATATTCAGCGGTTTTAGCCTTATGATGGCAATCCCTCTGTTTGATTATGTTTTCAAGTCAAATCCGGCTAATGTTATTTACAGGTCATTTCCGGTTTTTTGGGAAGCGATTTCTAACACTACAAGTCAGTTCATTCATGAATATCATGGATTTTTCAAACTCTTTCAGAATGGGAATTATAAATCACTGTTGCATGGTTATGAAGATGTTTTGAGTAAAACTGATCCTCTCTTTCTGCTGTGGACAATCAGTTTTACTATGGTTGGACTTATTATCTTTAAAAACATCTTTTACTACGGAAACAGACTCATGGTAAACAACCTGCGCGGAAAATCCGTAACTGATATCCGTAATATGATGTTTGATCAATACCTAACACAATCATTAACCTTTTTCAACAAAAACAAAGTCGGAGATTCTCTGGTTAGGATCATAAGTGATGTTAGTATGGTTAATGATTTTTTTATTGCTTCTATTACAAATGTAGTACAAAATATCATTCTGCTCATTATGTACACTTGGATCGCAGTGATGCTGAACGGTCGACTTTTCCTGATCAGTCTGTTATTATTACCAATATTCAGTTTTATAGTCAGTTTGATCGGTAAGAAGATCAAAAAATACTCTGCCCGACTGCAAAATCAATCATCCAATCTTTTTTCAAATATAGAAGAGACATTGAACGGGATAAAGATTGTTAAAGCTTTTTCTCGGGAAGATACAGAGAACGAAAAGTTTGGGAAGCTTACGCTTCGTCATTTTCAAATCTGGCGTAAATCTGTTATTTATAAAGCTTTTGGAGTTCCACTTACTGAACTTCACAGTACAATTATGGGAATTATCGTTTTACTGATCGGTGGTAGACAAGTTCTGGCGGCAAACAGTGTTTTTTCGCTGGGTGATTTTATGACCTTTATTCTGGCAGTATTTTCAATGATGCATCCATTAAAACAACTCACAAATGCTTATTCAGATATTCGAAAAGCACTTGTTTCTTTAGACAGAATTTCTGAGGTGATAAACAGGAAGTCGGAGATCACTGAAATATCCAATCCGGTTGCTAAAAAGAGCTTTGATACTAAAATCGAGTTTGATAGTGTTGTTTTTTCATACAATAGTGATAAAATGGTATTGAATAACGTTTCCTTATCTGTTAATAAAGGTGAGAAGATTGCTCTTGTCGGTGGCAGCGGTTCGGGTAAAACGACTTTGATGAATCTTTTGAACCGAATGTATGACGTTCAGAAGGGCGATATTAAGATCGACGGAATTTCAATAAAAGATATGAAACTTACTGATCTTCGAACTCTTTTTGGGATCGTTACTCAAGAATCTATCCTGTTCAATGAGACAATTGCCAATAACATACGTTATGGAAGTTTGGAAGACGTCAGCGACGAAGCTGTGAAAGAAGTTGCAGAAATTGCTTATGCCGATGAATTTATCGATAAAATGAAGAATGGATATGAAGAAATTCTCAATCCTAAAGCGAATAATTTATCCGGTGGTCAAAAACAACGGATCTGTATAGCACGAGCGATCATAGGGAATCCGCCCATTCTGATCTTCGATGAAGCCACCAGCGCTCTGGATACCGAATCCGAACAGAAGGTTCAGATGGCAATTGATCATGCAACGATGAATAGAACTGTTTTTGTGATCGCTCACCGGCTTTCGACCATCCTGAAATCTGATAAAATTGTTGTACTCGAAAAAGGAAAAATTGTAGGCATCGGTAAGCATGATGAGTTATTATCTAGTTGTAAAAGATATAAAGAATTATACAATATACAGTTTTCTTCAAGATAAATTTATATGAACTTAGCAAAACATATAATTCACATTCCCTATTTAACTGCTTGGAGAATTAGAAAATTATTTGATAAAAAAAAACGGATTGATTTTCTTTGCGGAAATATTGTAGATTTTTATTGTTTTAAACCAATATATCAATTGATGTCGGAAATTCGACTAGTTGCCAAAAACAAAACCGTGCAACGCGAACTAAAGGATCTTGGAATAAGATCAGTTCTATATCCCACATTTCCTGATGTAATAGTTATGACACGGCATCTTGCCTGGAAATACCCTGACCCAAAAATAAAAAAAATCGGATTGAGACACGGTGCGTATCATTTCAAAGATTTTGTCGCTGCTCACAGGTACAATGCCTTTGATAAATTCTTAGTTACATCAAAAAAGGAAGTTGAATTAGCAGCTGTTAAAAATATAGTTAACGCTATCGTGATCGGATTTCCTAAAATTGATCCAATGTTCAATGGTGAGATATCAGAAGCAGAGCTTAAGAATCTTAGAGCGAAATTGAACTTAGACCCTCAAAAAGCTACGATTATTTTTACAACAACCTGGGATAAAACAAACTACTCGGCAATTACTAAATGGATTCACCGGTTACCGGAGATATCAAAAGATTATAATGTATTAGTTACCGTTCATCATTGGACTACTGATAGTAAAAAACAGATTTTGGAAAATACCGATGGAATTTATTTTGTTAAAGAAAAAGATATCTTACCATTTTTGTTGATTGCGGATATTTTAGTTGGCGATATAAGTTCAATAATTGCCGAATTCAACTCACTGGATAAATCTATTATCACCTTTAAGGTTCCACTGTTTCAAAGGTTTACTTCCGAAATTAAAATGATACTGGAAAAACTACAGAATCTCAAACTTGAGCCGATTATAGTGTGTCATGATGATCGTGATACAACTGATGCTCAGAGAATGTTCCCGAATCATCTACTATTCTTTTCGAATTTTGTTAACGATTGTGTTCCACTTTTTGCTGGTGCACACAGATTATAGGTTCCAGGATATAGTATGAATATACTCTATATTTCATCTAAAATGAGCTGGGGTGGCGTTATAAGTTGGATGTTGAAAACTTCTCAGGGTTTGGAAAAGCGTGGTCATTCTGTTTGGATTCTATCAAATCCAAAATCTAAACTTAATGCTGAAATACAGGTCAAGATTCGATTAATTCCCAAAGTACTTGGCATGGATTACAATCCTGCTTCGATAGGATTCTTAGTAAGATTTATTAAAAAAAACAAGATCGATCTGGTTGTTACAAATATCGAAAAAGAGATAAGTATTGGTGGAATAGCAGCTAAAATTTCCAGAATTCCGAATATCAGGCGAGTTGGACGAGAGGATGATTTTTTTAGTCGTTGGAAGACAAAGTTCAATCATCAGTCCTTTGTTTCGCATTGTATTGTTCCCTGTAATGATATAAGAAATCAGGTTACTGCAAAATTCAATTGGCTTGATCCAGAAGATTTTACACCGATTTATAATGGTCGGAATCTTCAAGAATTTACGGAAGAACAAATTTTGCAACAAAGAAAAAAGATAGGTCTTTCAGAAAATGATAAAGTCGTTGGCATCACCTGTAGATTCTCAAAAGTTAAATACGTTCAGAATTTGATCGAAGCATACCAAAGAATTGCTGATGAATTTCCTGGGTGGAAGCTGGTTATTACTGGTGAAGGTTCTGAAGAAGATAATTTGAAAAATATAGCTGCAGATACAGGTTTTAATGAACGGATCATCTTTGCTGGTTTCAGTTCCGATCCTATTCTATCTGCTGCTGTATATGACATCGGTGTACTCACTTCCCGAAAGGAAGGTTTTCCCAATTCGATCGTTGAATACTTTGCAGCTGGAAAGCCAGTGATAGCCACTGACGTGGGTGGAGTGAAAGAAATTATCGAAGACAATCAGAATGGTTTCCTAATCAAGTTTGGGGATATCGTCCAACTGGCAGACAAGCTTTCTCAGTTGATTAAGGATGAAAACTTAAGAAAGAAATTTGCCACTAGAGCCAGACAGGATTTGCAGGAAAAATTCTCGGAAACACAGATGGTAGATAAATTGGAAAAGTTATTTCAAGATCAAATTAAAGGCAAAAAATGATAGAATATTTGATACTAGCCTATTATTATCTGCGGCCGAGAACTATCATCATCCGGCGCATTTCAAACGCGATGGGAGATTGTCTGCTTTTGTCAATCGCTGTACAGGGATTAAGGAACAAATTTCCCGATTACAAGGTAATAATTGAGTGCAAATGGCCGGAATTGTTTATCAATAATCCTCTGGTGGATTGGGTTACACGAAAACATATCACAATGACCAGAAGGCACATCAAACCTAAATATCATATCCTGCCTGAAACAACAGAATCAATCTACAAACAGATCAGTCAGTATACGGGTTTGGACGAGATATTCTATCCCCAGATTTTTCTTACTGCTTCTGAGATCAAGGAAGCAGCGAGTAGATTTCCTTTTCCATATATTACCATTTGTCCGGTAGGAAAAGCCAAATTCAGTGCAAATCGTAAAGAATGGGGAATAGAAAATTTCCAGAAAGTAGTTGATAGCTTTCCAAATATCAAATTCGTTCAAATAGGTACTTTGGGAAATCCTTTGCTGAAAAGAGTGGTAGATGCAAGAGGTTTGAAAATTCGAGAATCTGCAGCTGTACTTTGTAATGCCAGATTTTTCATTGGTTTGGAGGGTGGCTTGATGCATCTGTCCAGGGCAGTCGATACCCTTTCTGTAATCATCTATGGTGGTTTTATCAATCCCGAACTTTCCAAATATAAAGAAAATCTGAATATTGTGAATCTGGTGCTTTGCTCACCGTGTTTTTCTTCAGAAGAAAAGCATAAAGATTGCCAGACAATGCTGTGTATGAAGGCAATTTCTGCTGATGATGTTTGCAGTCGGATCAGAGAAAATTTTAAAGAAGAATTAAAAACAGGAGAAATTAAATGAAAATTGAAATATCAATTGGTGAAGTGGTTGATAAAGTTACAATTCTGGAGATAAAAAAGGAAAAATTCAGGGATGTTGAAAAGCTGAAAAATGTGCAGAAAGAATATCAGCTTCTTAAAAAATATATCGAAGAAGCGGGCATAAAAAATAATTCATCGGAGTTTTTAAAACTGAAAGAAGTGAACCAGAAACTCTGGCACATCGAAGATAACATCCGTATCAAAGAATCCAAAGGAGAATTTGACGACGAATTTATTCAACTTGCCAGAAGCGTTTATTTTGAGAACGATGATCGCGCTGCCATCAAAAAAGAGATCAATCTCAACTTCGGTTCGGGTCTGATCGAAGAAAAAGAATACGTGAATTATAAAAAGAGTTAAAATGCACAAAATTGAACCCGAAAAGATTAATAAAATCCTGATCCTGCAGTATCAACCTTTCGGAGATATTATCCTGAATACAGGGTATATGCCTCATTTACGGAAGAAATTTCCCGAGGCAAAAATCGATTATCTGGTTTACAAACCTTACAAGCAGGTTCTGGAAGGAAATCCTTATCTCGATGAACTTATTTTGATGGAAAAATTACCGCGAAACACTGTTAAATATTGGTTGTATTCATTAAAAATGTACCTGAAGATCAGAAAACGTAAATACGACCTTGTTATTGATCAAATGCGCAGTACCGGATCAATACAGTTTGTTTTGTTCAGTGGTGCACGTTATCGTTTGGGATATGCACATAAGAAAATGAACTTTATTTATAACTTAAATCCTGCACCCGGAAAGGTAAAATATTATGCTGCTATGAAACTGGAGCTTTTGCAAATCCTTGGCATACACGAAGAGTCTACTGAACTCTACTTCCATATTAAACCGGACTCACTAAAATATGTTGATCGCTGGCTTGATGAAAATCAGATAAAACAAAAGGAATTTATCTGTTGCTCGCCGGGTAGTCCGATTTCCTGGAAACAATGGGATTTAAAAAGTTATGGAAAATTACTGGATATGATCATTGCAGAAACAGTATTTCCTGTTGTACTGCTGTGGGCACCGAAAGAAAAGCAGGTGATTGAAAAAATTGACTCATTCATGCAGGAAAAAGCTTTCATGGCTCCTGAAACTGATTTTAATCAGGGAGGCGCTATGCTGAAAAGAAGTAAACTACTTATTTGTAATGACGGCGGCATCAATCACTTGAGTGTAGCAGTAAAAACACCATCTATCGCAATCTTTTCTAGAACAGATCCACAGAGATGGGGTGCTCTTGAAATCCCCGGGCATTATGCTCTACAAGCAAAGGATGCAGAATTACGCTCTGCTTCTAATTTCGGAATAATTCCCGAGCAGGTTTTCACACAATTTAAACAAGCATTACGAGAGATCTAGCAGGTTATAATGAAATTCCTATTTTATATTTCTAAAGAATATTCTATTCCGATCATAGAACCGATCGCACAGTATCTGGAAAAGACTGAACATGAGTTTGCTTTTTTTACTTTCGAAAAAATAAGCAAAGTATCTCCTCCATCTTGGAAAAACAAATTGTATTTTACAGATGTAAAAACTGCCCAAAACTTTCAACCCGATTTCGTCTTGATTCCCGGAAATTTTGTAGATTTCAGATTGCCGGGCATTAAAGTACAATTATTTCACGGATTAGGAGTGGAAAAATCTTCTCATTATAAAATCAGGCATTTTTTTGATGTTTATTGCACTTCAGGTCCATTTGTTACAAAGCGTTTTCAAGCTTTGAAAAAAAAATATATATATTTCGATATTTTGGAAACCGGTTGGCCTAAAGTTGATCATATTCTCAATTTTCAGCAAGCCGAACTTTCAGAACTTGTTGACATTCCTTCGGAGAAGAAGATAATACTGTTTGCTCCAACTCATAGTCGGAAAATGGAATCAGCTACAGAATTGATGCAGGTGATACCGCAGATCATCAAAGAAGATGAATACTGGCTGATCAAATTTCATGAGCTTATGAACAAAAAACTAGTTTCTGAATTCAAATTTCAACTGCAAGACAAAGCTCTCTTTCTGGAAGATTATGATATCACACCACATCTTCATGCAGCGGACGTTCTCATCTCAGATACTTCATCGGTGCTGTATGAATTCATGCTTTTAGATAAACCTGTAATTACCTACAAAACAAAAAGTCGAAGCGATAAAGGCGTCAACATTACAGATCCGCAAAAACTGCGAACAGCGATCGATCGGAGCTTGAAAGATCCCCAAGCTTACGGAAAACAGCGACTGGCTCATTTGCAAGAGATCAATCCCTATTTAGATGGGAAAATTTCAGAAAGATTGATCAAAAAGTTGATCGCAAATAAAGAGAATTTTTCTCTGATAAAAAAGCCCTTGAATATATTTCGTAAACTACAGATTTTATATCATGAAAAATTCAAGAAAGGATATTTGAGATGATAAAAGTCCTCTTCGACCTGAAAAAAGAGTATTATTTCACTTCGCTTTATCCCCTTTATCTGCAATTATCAAAGGATCCTAAGTACAAAATTTATTTTCGCGCAGGAAAAGATCACAAAAGAGTTTTAAGCATTTTGCTGATCAAACAGAAAAGTGAGATAGAAGCGAGATTGAAGAAAAAAGGATTGAGAATAACTAATAGCACTACCGGCTTCGACCTGGTGATCTGTGGAGATGTATTAAAACATCCTCAAAAATATGGAGAAGTTACCAGAATTCACCTCGATCATGGAGTCGGAACAAAAACCTTGCGTATTAGAAACATCAAAAAGCAGAAAGATTATCATTATCATGTTTTTCTGGAAGGTAATTGCTGGTTTGATTATATCAAAAAACTGGGTTGGGAAAATATAGCTGATTTTTATATTACTGGTCTGCCAAAACTGGATCCATTTTTCTGGAACGGTTTTTTTGATAATGCGAAGTTAATCCGTGAACTCGGACTCGATACTAAGAAAAAAACAGTATTGTTTGCACCTTCCTACAAACCGAGTTGTATAAAGTTTGTTCAGTCTCGAATAACCGAGCTCTTACCTGATCATAATCTTATCATCAAGCTGCATCCCTATAGTTGGAGCGGTAAATATGCCCCGCACAGTCAGCACCGATTTTATGAAAAGTTAGCCAAAAAGCACCCGTTTGTTTTCTTGATCGGAAAAGAGGACTTTGATATTTATCCTTACCTCAGTTTAGCTGATACCCTTATCAGTGACACCTCCAGCGTGATCAATGAATTCTTAGCTTTGGGAAAATTCGGCATAATTTACGTTTTACCTGAATCTCAGTTGAAACATTCTGATGGTATGGAATCTGTTTCTATCGCCCCAAAAGATTGGTTAAAAGGCGCTTTTCCGCATATGTACAAACCTGAGGATCTGCTCACTGCTGTGAAAACTGCTCTTAATCCCACAGATAAGATGAAGCAGAAACTCAAAGAATATAGGCAGTATTTTTTCACAGGTTTAGATGGAAAATCTTCGCAAAGAGTAAAAGCTAAGATCGATGATATTATGAAGGAAAGATCATGAACATTTATTATTATGGAAATCAGGTTTATCAATTCTCTCACTGCAAACCTATCTATGAGATGGCAGGTGGAACATTCATAGTAAAGAAGGTAACAAAATATCTGCCTTTTATTTTAAATATGCGAAATCCCAACTGTCCAAATATGTCTAACTTCATTTGGCAAGCCCCGCCTGTAAAAGTATTGAAAAATAATCAATTAGACCATCTTGAGGGAGTGTTTATCTCGCTTTCCAATGTTAACTTACATGTAGGGAAAAATAGCAAAACTATATTCTTGGGTCATGGCACAGGTGATAAAAAATATGGCGGTAAATCAATCAGTATCAATAAATATGATTACATTTTTTTAACCGGTGATAAGTACAAAGCAAAATTAGAAGATGTCGGCTTGAAAATTCCAGATGATAAGCTGATCAAAATTGGAAACTTGCGCTTTGATGATTATGTGAATAATAAATACGATCAGCAAAATCTTAAGAAAATGAGGAAAATAAAAGACATGTCCAGAAAGAATATATTGTATGCTCCTACCTGGAAATGGGGAAATGGAACATTAATGAAATATTTCTTTCGCTTTGCCAGAGAGATCACTAAAGAACACAATTTAATCGTGAGACCTCATCATTTTGATGCACGAAAAATTCCTTTTCTTAAACTATGGGCAAAACTAAATAACATTGATAATATATATTTTTCCAATCCTGTAAAATTAAAAACAAGTGATACATTTCAAGATTTTGCCTTATCTGATTTGATGATCAGCGATACTTCCAGCGTGATTTATGAATATCTTATCACTAAAAAGCCAATTATCGTAGCACACACAAAACAGGAAGATTTGCATAATATGTCAGATAATATGAACATAATGAAATATGCAGATACATTTAACGAACAACAGGATATTTTAGAAGTTATTGACAAAAACCTAAATGACACCTCTATACCCACCCGTTTTAATGAGTTACTACATAATTGTTTTTATTTTAATGACGGTCTTTCCACTCAGCGAGCTGTTGATTTTATCGGTAATTTAAATCAAAGCTAAAGTTGAGATTAAGTTGACACAAAAATCTGCAACATACATTTGTCTTATCTCAAAAATTTTAAAAGGAGTTATCAAATGCATATCAAGATAAAACAAACACCAGAAAAACTTGGCGTGCTTATTCCGGGGCTTGGTGCGATTGGAACAACATTTATCGCGGGTATTGAACTGATCAAAAAAGGTTATTCCAAACCGATAGGAAGTATGACTCAAATGGGAACGATCCGCTTGGGAAAAAGAACCGAACACAGAAATCCACTCATTAAAGATTTTTTACCTCTGAATAAAATAGATGAGCTGGTTTTCGGAGGATGGGATATTTTTGAAGATACTGCTTATGATTCTGCCAAGAATGCACAGGTACTATCAAACGAACACATCGAATTAGTGAAAGATGAAATGATATCTATCAAACCGATGAAAGCGGTATTTGATAAAAAATATGTGAAAAAATTAGACGGACCAAATGTAAAAAAGGCTGCAACAAAATATGATCTGGCTTTGATGTTGATGGATGATATTAAGAACTTCAAAAAAGCCAACGATCTGACAAATGTCGTGATGGTCTGGTGCGCCTCAACCGAAGTTTATATAGAACTTCAGGAAGTTCATCAAACTGTGGAAGCCTTTGAGAAAGCTATGAAAGAAAATCATAAGGCAATTTCACCCAGTATGCTGTATGCATATGCTGCGATGAAATTAGGAATCCCTTTTGCCAATGGTGCTCCCAATCTAACCGTTGACATTCCTGCCATCTGGGCACTTGCCAAAGAACATCAGGTCCCTATCGCCGGGAAGGATTATAAAACCGGACAAACCCTTATGAAAACTATTATTGCTCCCGGCCTGAAAGCAAGACTTTTGGGGATCAATGGTTGGTTTTCAACAAATATTCTCGGTAATCGAGATGGTGAAGTCTTGGATGATCCTGAATCCTTCAAAACTAAAGAAGTGAGTAAACTCGGGGTGTTAGATTACATTCTGCAGCCAGAGCAAAATCCTGATCTTTACAAAGATCTTTATCATAAAGTTCGCATTAACTATTATCCGCCTCGTGGTGATAATAAAGAAGGTTGGGATAATATTGATATTTTCGGTTGGCTGGGATATCCAATGCAAATTAAAATTGATTTCCTCTGCAAAGACAGCATCTTAGCTGCACCCATTGTACTCGATCTTGTTCTGTTGATGGATCTGGCTAAAAGGGTTGGTTTTCATGGTATTCAGGAATGGCTATCTTTCTATTTTAAAAGCCCTATGCATTTACCTGAACTTTATCCCGAGCATGACCTGTTTGTCCAATTAGCTAAATTTAAAAATACACTCCGTTATATAATGCAGGAAGACATGATAACTCATCTTGGATTAGATTATTATGACGATCAGTTGAGAGATAAAGACAAAGAATAACCAATGAAAGCAGTGATCATAGCAGCAGGATGTGGCAGCAGGTTGAAAAATGAACATCAAGGTATTCCCAAAACTCTGATGAAAATTAATGGAAAGCGTATCATTGATGATATCATTGATAAGGTTCATGCTTGCGGTATCAGTGAATTGATCATAGTTACAGGATTTGAAGATAAATTACTGGAAGAAGGTTTGAGAAACTACGAAAATAGCATGATCAATATTCAATTTGTACATAATCCTGACTGGGAAAAAGCAAACGGCATTTCAGTTTTCGCAGCTCATCAGATCATAGAAGTTAAAGATCAATTTATTCTGCTCATGAGCGATCACATTTTCAGCAGGAAAATGCTGCAGATGATGATTGATACTGATGTTCCCGCCGATGAGGCACTACTGGCGATAGATTTTAAGATCACCAGTATCCCAGATCTTGATGATGGTATGAAGGTAGTTTGCAAAAAGGATAAAAATAAAGTTTACCAGATAACTGAATTTGGTAAACAATTAAATGAGTTTAATGCTATAGATGCTGGAATGTTTAAACTGAATTATTCTTTTTTTGATGCATTGGCAGATTCAATTGAGAATGACCGAACTTCACTTTCTGATGCCTGTAATGTTTTTTCTGCTAAAGGAAAGATGAAAGGATTGGACATTGGAGATTCTTTGTGGTTAGATGTTGATACTCCTGAAATGATTGGCCAAACTAATATTTTAGCTAAAATTTTCGATCGTGACCTTGATTCTTTGAAATTTTAATATTTCAAATATAGATAAGTTTAATTTGTTAACTTCAATTTCTGATTTACCTTTACCTGGATGATCCATAAAACGATCATATATATATTTGCTACTCCGATTGTATAAATAAAAAATATAATCGGTCTGTAGAGAAGAGCAGAGATGATGAGCATAAAAACATGAGCTGTTGGACCTATCCAAAACCAAAGTTTGATCAAGAGCTGGTTTTTTTTCAAATACTCTTTTCGGTTATACTTTTCTTCCCTCTTCAATTGGAATAATTGCAGATGTGAATAACCAAGATAAATGGCAATAAGGATCTTGTCAAAAAGACGTCCTTTGTCATGTTTAATAGAAATCAGCTCAGCATTGAATTTCTGATTTGCTTCCCAGGTTGATGTTTCTTTACCTAAACCATGCGACATAAATTCTACTCGATAATAATCCACGATCATGGCATGAATGATGTGGCTTATTGCAGCAATTATCAGAAGTAACCAATGCGAAATTGGTAAATCGATTCCTATAATCCCCTTATCCAAACCAATCCCAATTCCAACATAGACGAAGATCCCTACCGAATAATCAGCAAAACCGTCAACAATTCTTCCTACAGGTGTGCCATTCTTCTTTAAGCGTGCTATCATCCCATCGACACAATCCAGTATCAATACAAAGAAATAGAGAATTCCACCTATTAGAAATCCAGGAAGAGTTCCCCAGGAAAAGAAAAATCCACTAATGAGACCGAAAAAGATAGCAGCAAAAGAGACCTGATTTGGAGTTACAGAAGTTTTATATAATAATTTTACGAAAACGAAAGCTATGGGTCGTAAAATATATAAAGTTAAAGTTTCATCAAAAATAATATGTTTCAACGATCTTTTGAATTCCTTGAACATTCTCAGGTTATATTCTCTGAATTTGTTATTATTATTCATTATTTTCCTTTTTCATTGGAATTCTTCTATCCCCCTGCAACAAGATGTATTATTTTGATATCATCCTCATCATTAATCAACTGTGTTGCAAAAGATCTTCTATCAATGAGATGGCCATTCAACTTTACTACACTTAAGTGTTTTAAAAAGTTATTATCATTCAATAACTTTTCTACAGTAAGTCCCTTTTCCCATTTTAGTTCAGTACTATTTACTTTGATCATCTCAACTCCATGCATGTTAAATTCGAGAATGTAAATTTATTGTCAAGGTTATTGAGATGGTTTTGGTTTTTGTTATCGAGAAATTTTGATCGTAATTATTAACGGAAAATTATTAAAAGTTGAATTAACTTAGCTTTTGCAAAATTAATAATCTACACTAAATTACTATTGACAATTTACAGGATTAAAAGAATGTAAAAATTATTATTAAGGAATAGAAATGATACATAATCTTTTAAAAGACAAGGAAATTATATTGGCTTCAGGATCTCCCAGAAGAAAGGAAATTTTTGATATGATCGGGATCAAAGCATTACAGATACCACCTCATATTGAGGAAAATAACTTTTGTGCTAATCCCAGAAAATTGGTGACTGTACACGCTGAGAATAAAGCTCTAGCTGTTAGAAAAATGGTTGATAATGACTATTTGATAGTCGGCAGTGATACTGTAGTATTTCAAAAAACAAAGATTATGGAAAAACCGGAAAACAAATGGCAGGCAGCAGATTTTCTTACAAAACTCTCCGGCACTCATCACTATGTTTATACTGGGATCGGTGTATCGTACAAAAATCAAATTTACTCAGCTTATGAAAAAACAAAGGTTTTTTTCAGAGAACTTTCAGCCCATGAAATTGAAGAATATGTTAATACAAAAGAGCCTATGGATAAAGCTGGAGCTTATGGTATACAAGGCTTTGGAAGCCAATTTGTTAGAAAGATTTCCGGGTGTTATTTTAATGTGATGGGATTTCCAGTTTCACGTTTCTACAAATTATTAGAGGAAATATTATGAAAAAAATATTAATTAAAGATCCTGCCTTGATAGCTACTATGAATGATAATATGGAGGAATGGAAGGGAGGACACATTCTGATCGAAGGTAATAAAATATCTTCTCTTGGTAAAGATCCCTATAACGGAAGCTATGACGAAGAGATCGATGCAGCTGGAATGGTTATTTTACCCGGTTTCATTAACACGCATCATCATTTATATCAAAGCTTAACCCGTAATATACCGCGTATGCAGGATCAGGAACTTTTCCCCTGGCTTGTCGATCATTATCAGGTCTGGCGGGAAGTAACAGAAGAAGCAATTTACGTGAGTAGTAAAACAGGGCTTTTAGAAATGATGTTGAGTGGCGTGACAACAAGTTCTGATCATCTTTATCTTTTCCCTGATAAATGTACTAATGAGCTTATAGATATTGAGATAAAAGCTGCACATGAACTTGGCATCCGCTTTCAACCAACCAGGGGATCGATGTCGTTAAGTAAAAAAGACGGCGGTCTTCCTCCTGACGATGTCGTGCAATCAGAAGCTGTGATAATGCAGGATTCTCAGAGATTAATAGACAAGTATCATGATGAAAATCCGGGTGCTATGATCAGAATATCTCTTGCTCCCTGTTCCCCATTTTCTGTGACTCCCGAATTAATGAAGCAAACTGCAGAAATGGCAAAAGAACAGAATTTGATGTTTCATACACATTTAGCAGAAACTATTGATGAAGAAAATTTCTGCATCGAGAAATTTGGGGCACGCCCTGCTGCATATCTAGATTCATTAGGCTGGATCAGCGGAAATTCATGGGTAGCTCATGCTGTACATCTTTCTGATGATGAGATAAAACAAATGGGTGAATGCGGAATGGGGATTTCTCATTGTCCATCATCCAACATGCGCCTGGGTTCAGGAATAGCCAGAATTAAAGAAATGTTGAAAGCAGGAGTTGCAGTAAGTTTAGCCGTTGATGGTTCAGCTTCTAATGATTCCGGTAATATGTTATCCGAGTTAAGATTAGCAATGCTTCTCAGCCGCTTGAGAAAACCGGAATTCTGGTTAACTGCACGAGAAGTGCTACGCATTGCTACTCGTGGCGGTGCTGCTGCTTTAGGCCGAGATGATATCGGAGAATTATCTGTTGGGAAACAAGCAGATATCTCTTTATTTTCCATTGACCACCTTGAATATGCAGGTTCACACTCAGATTCACTAGCTTCTCTTTTATTCACCCAAAGAATGAGACCGGTAGATCACTTGATAATTAATGGAGAAGTACAAATTAGAGATGGTAAAGCCGATGTAAACCTGGAAGATCTGATTAAAGATCATAACAGGATCAGTGATGAAATGATAAAAAGAGCAAAAAATAATACAAGGATAGATTTTTACAATAAACAATAATATGAAGCTTTATCTCAATGCCAGATTTTATTCAATGCGGGAAGAAGGAGAATGTTTTAAAGCAATCCTCGTTGATGATAATGGAGTAATTCAGGAGACTTTCAAAACTGCACCAAAATTACCAAATGTGGAAAGAATTGATCTTGATCATTGTTTTGTGTATCCGGGATTTATAGATACTCATACACATTCTTTTGAAGGTGGTTTGTATAGTTTAAGCGTTGATCTGGAAAACGCTGATACACTTCAGAATCTTTTTGATCTTCTAGCTGAGGCAAAACCTGTTAGTGGAAAAGTTTTTGCCTTCCACTTTGATGAGAATAATATCAAGGAAAAGAGATTTCCAACAAAACAGGAACTAGATAAAATATTTCCTGATATTCCCCTAATTCTAAGGCGAGTTGATGGACACAGCTGTGTAATAAATTCGAAGGCTGCAGAAATGATAGACTTGAAATCACTACCTGACTTCAATGGATTACTTACAGGTAGGGATAACGGAAAGGTGTCTAACTGGTTTCATAGAAACTTAACGAATGAGACCATACTTAATGCTTATCAGCAAGCAGCAAAAATTGCTCTCAAAACAGGCCATACCGCAATTCATACTATGATAGGCGATGCTTATTCAAATCTTAAGCATTACAAACTTATCAAGGAAAACATGCACCATTTTCCCATTGAGTTTATACTTTATCCGCAAATCACTGATGTTGATATTGCTTTAGATATAGGTTCACCCAGAATTGGCGGTTGTATTTTAGCTGATGGTTCTTTCGGCTCTTTCACTGCTGCGCTGTTAAATCCATATTCTGATAAGCCTGATTCCAGCGGAATACTTTACCGCTCAGATGAATTCTGGTTAAATTTTATCACCAGAGCTCATCAAAAAAACTTACAAGTGGCAGTTCACTGCATTGGAGATGCAGCAATTACTCAAATTTTGAATTGTTATGAAAAAGTTCAGCAAAACGACCCAAAAGACCTAAAACACATAATAGTACACAATGAACTTACTTCAGATGAAATGCTGAATAGAGTTTCAAAAGCGAATATTAGTACAGCGATGCAGCCAATGTTTGATAGATTATGGGCAGGTACAAATGGGCTTTATGTAAAAAGATTAGGACCCGAGAGAACATCGCGAACAAATAGGCTTGCTTCAATATATAATAGAAATATACTTCTTACTGGTGGTTCTGATTGGTACATTACTGAAATTGATGCCCTCAAAGGAATTGATGCTGCCACCAGAATGCATAATGAAACAGAAAGGTTAACCCCTTATCAGGCAATTGAAATTTATACAAAAAATGCAGCAATTCTATCTTGTGACGAAAATAGATTTGGAACAATTGAGAAAGGTAAACTGGCTAATCTTACTTGTTTGAAAGAGGATATTTTAGAAAGTCATTCAATAAAAGATATTCAGATTGATTCAGTAATTGTAGATGGAAAGTACTATTTCAGTTAACATAAAATTCTTTGTAAGATCTCCATATGGAATGTAATTTATAAATTTTAATATTTATATATTATCATCTAGATTTATTGATGAGACTGGTGTATGCTATAAACGTTACAGAAGATTACAATGATTCTTTTTTTCTACAATAATTTTGATTTTATCTTTTTGTGAAGTGAATGCTTCATCTTGTGATAAAGGAATTACACCCTTTTCATTTGGTTGGAACTACCTGAGTGTCTAAATTGGCATATTCTTTGCATCAAAAGTATCAACCTTATTCGGCATAATCGGAAATTCGATAACCTTGATTGTAGATCCTTGAGAAGCGCATTTCGCTATGAATTCAAATCCCATAATCTGTAAGCCAATAACTTCAGCATCACCAGAAGGAGTAGCAAGTATGAGATTTATAAAGTTTATGTTATAATTGTCAAAGACGGAAACATAAAACTCTGCGGCTGCGTTTGGCGAGGGCTTCAAACCATAAATGTGGGATAATTTTTTACATATTATCGTTCACTATGATAATTAATCATCCAGTACACCCCAAATTTATCCTGAAAGCTGCCGTAATAGTCACCCCACTGCTGGTCAGCCAATTGCATTTCGATCTTTCCGCCATCCGAAAGAGCGCTGAAAAGGCGATCTGCTTCCTCCTTGCTGTCGGGGTGAATGGACATATGAATGTTGTTGCCCTGCACTAATTTTTGTCCTAGTGACTCCAGCGCATCTGTTCCCATTAACATTTGATCTTTACCTATGGGCAGTCCGATGTGCATAATCTTGTCAGCGTCTTTTTTGGGAATAATTACTCCTTCCATCGGCATATCATTGAATCTGACTACAGAGATAAACTCACCTCCAAAAACTGATTTGTAAAAATTAAAGGCTTGTTCTGTTGTACCTGCAAAATTGAGATAGGGATTAAATTTTGTCATTTGTTTCCCTCCACATATTGTTTATAATTGTTCAATATAGCATGCCATCCACTTAGCTGTATTTCAATCGAATTCGTAGTTTCGAACTCAAAAGTTTTTTTATACGATTCTTATTCTTTGTAAATTTAATTTTTACTTTTCTCTTGTCACCCATAGTATAAGCAATTAATCTATTCGTCGATATTGCATGATAAATACTCCAGAAATCAAAACCGGTACTTCCGTTTATTACTTCCATTCGGTACAGGAATTTTCCCCTCGGTTGTAAATCGTTTTCAGCTTTTGGTGAGCGCCAGTCAGCCGAAACATGGTTCAATTGCACGATGTATTCCGGCGAAGTGTAAAGTTCCCAGACTTTTTCACAAGGTGCATTGATAACTGCTTGTATTGTAATTGTTTTTTTAGTTTCGAAAGGATCTAGCTCTTTGATATTAGAATTAATACAGATTTCCCCACTTTTAGGGCTTGAGAAACTTACGTTTTCTGGTGGAATCATTTATTAAAGCAGCTTAAAATAACTCTTCGCTAAGTATGCTTTGAATACCTTCAATACAACTCCAATCCTTTTCATAATTGTGTAAAGAAGAATATGTCACTTCATTACCGGATAAAACTTAGACCCTGAGCGAACCGCGGAATCCTCTGGCGGCATAGTAGGATTCGGCACCGTTATGATACACAAAGATAGTGTTATAGCGCCGATCACAAAATAAAGCACCGCCAAGACTTCTAATAGTAATAGGTGTTTTCACCCAACTCGATGTTTTCAAATCGAAGTTTCCAAGTTTCTGCAGCTCTCGATATAGTGCCTCTGTTAAAATTTCGATGCGCATGGCTGCTGCCATATCAATAGCGGAATCATCTGGTTTATTTTCCTTTCTTGACTCCAGAGCCTCTCGGTCATAACAAACACTTCTCCGCCCCTTAGGACTTTCCATCGAACAATCATAAAAAATGTATTTGCCGCTCTCTTTATCATGACCAACAACATCCGGTTCACCGCCAGTTCTTTCCATTTCATTAAGCGACCACAGTTTTTCAGGATTAGCTACCAGCTTAACAATTACCTTACCCCATTCAATGCCTCTATGACGGCTCATGTTTTTCTTAAAACGTAATTTCAATGTTCTGAGTAGATCTTTCTGTTGCTCAGATGACAACATCTCTTTTTCTATATTATCGTCGTCCATACTTTTAAATCAATTTCGTCTGGTTGGTGTGGAATTAGCATAACATCGCGATATAATGCAATATTCGCTATTAAGTTTACCTAGATCTTTGTTAGATATCATTTCTAATTCTACCTTTTTTTAAAAAATACATATAAACAAAGCAATTTAAAAAACTCTTTTTTAGTCAACTCAAATAATATCTTGCATAAGATACAAATTCTTTTCATTTTCAGGGTAGTTCTTTGTACTTATGAAATAGGATAGTAAAAGATAATTTATTCAGTTAATGCATAGACGAGAATGAAAAACTATAAATAGAAAACAGAAGAATAATATATTCATTGGTGTGAGCTTATTTTTCCTAACTCATGAGAAATTGAATAGAATTATAGTTGAATCGTTTATTCAAAAGGAACTTTATTCAAACATTGACCATAAAAGCGGGATTCTGGAAGTTATCGATGTTATTAATACACCTTATTGCTTATGAGACAGTATCTTACGCTTGAAGTCCCTACTTCGAGATTAGTACAAAATAATTGACAGGAATTAAACTGGACATGAACTGGTTTTTGTCTAATGTAGATTAGGATTACATCAGAGTAAAATGTTCGTAATATATATAACAATAGGATGATAAATGATTTGTTTGAATTATTGAATTAAATGCAAAGCAAAAGGCTAACAATTCGGATTTAATAAAATTATAATATAGGAGGTAAAAAATGTTTCACGGAATGAACGGATATGGTTGGGGAATGGGCTGGAGCTGGATAATTGGTCTATTGTTTCTTATAGTTATTATTTGGTTGATTGTTAGATTATTAAGTCAAAATAATCAATCGCAAGTTTACCACAAAACTCCTCTTGACATTCTAAAGGAGAGATATGCCAAAGGTGAAATTGATAAAGAGGAATATGAGGAACGAAAAAAAGTTCTAAGATAAATAAACATTCTGAACATGATCATAAACGGTTACGATGTCAACGTAAATAACATAAGAAAAATAAAACCAATAAATTACGAGACCCGAAAATATTCAGTACAACGGCTAACAGAGTGCTTGTATTCAGAACAACAGAACACCCTTAAACCTTGTAAAAGTTAAAGTGAAGATCTATTAACCAAAAAAATGGAACTCGTTGTAAAACCATGTAGGTGGAATTCATTAAGATGTCTACGAGTTATCCAGGGGTGGGAACAATAATTTTTTTTGAGAATTTCTATTGAGGTGGAAAAATGAGAGAGTATAAATTTGATGCGATGATACGAGCATCAGAGATTGGCAGTGGTGGAGCTTATATAGAATTTCCCTATAATGTAGAAAAAGAGTTTGGCACTAAAGGGCGCGTTAAAGTTGTTTGCTTTTATGAAGATATAGAATATCGTGGTTCCTTAGTTAAAATGGGTACAAAATGTCACATAATTGGAATCACCAAACAAATACGTAGCAAAATAAGAAAAAGTATAGGTGATAAAATAGAAGTACGTATTTATAAAGATGAGAGTGAAAGAAAGGTAGATATTCACCCTTTATTGATTCAAGAATTTATTCGGGACAAATTGATAAAGGAAAATTACGAAAAGCTTTCATACACGGGTAAAAAGGAAATTTTTAAAGAATTATCAAATGCTAAAAAAGATGTGACAAAAAAGAGAAGACTAAAAAAAATAATTTTGAAATTGATGAAATAATTAAGCTCTATTCTTTTTTATATACAAGATTGTAAAATCAGTGTGAATTTGTTAATTTCTCTTCGATTGAAACACCAGCCAACACAAAATTGCCTGTTTGGTTTTTTTTTAGTCATAACATCCAAACTTGGGGATGTAAGATAAAACTATCTAGGGATTAGAACATCGGTAATATCGAACCTTACCCGTAGTGCTTCTTGATGTATTTTTCTTGCTCGAACAGCTGCTGGATTCAGGAATAAATTTGATATTTGTTAAGACAAAATTTTATTTATTTTGTAAATTATAGGCAATTATTACATTTTTTAATAGCATTGCTGTGGTTATTGTCCCAACACCACCTGGTACTGGCGTAACGGCTTCAGATTTTTCAAAACAGTTTTCATAATCCACATCACCAACGTAGCGATACCCTTTTTCAGCATCTTCAATTTGGTTCACACCTACATCAATGACAATTGCATTTTCATTGATCATATCATTTGTAATGAATAAAGGCTTTCCGATTGCTACAATGAGAATATCTGCCTGTTTTGTATGAAAGCACAAATCTTTAGTTCTACTGTGACAAACAGTAATTGTTGCATTTCCGGTTTTATTTTTTCTTAACAATAAATTTGCTAAGGGTTTTCCAACAATATCGCTTCTTCCAACTATCACAATATGTTTGCCTTCTGTTTTTACTTCGTAGAAAGAGAGAAGTTCTAAAACAGCAGCAGGTGTAGCCGGAATAAAGCCTTGTTTATCCAGAACTAGATTACCCATATTAATGGGATGAAATGCATCCACGTCCTTTTGAGGTTTGATATGCATAACGATCTCAGATTCATCAAGATGGCTTGGTAAAGGTTTTTGCAACATGATAGCATTCACTTCATTATTTGCATTTAATTCGTCTATTTTTGAGAGCAAGGATTTTTGTTCTATTGTTTTTGGTAAGATAATGGTTTCAACTTCTATACCGATTTTAGAGCCTTTTTTCTCTAAATTCTGCACATAATATTCTGCTGCCGGATCTTTACCAATAAGTAATATCACTAACTTTGGTTTAATATTATTTTTTTCAATTTCTTTTTGAATTTCATTATAAATTCTTTTAGCAACTTTTTTCCCGGATAATCTTCTCTCCATCAATACTTCCGTTTAATTCTTGTGATTTTAACAGCCTTACCGGTTTTATCATCTATTTCTAAAGCAACTGCATTGATTTGAAGTCCATTTTCCGCAATATCAAATTTTTGAGGCATAGAAGTGATCATTTTTTGGATAACTATCTCTTTGGTCATGCCAATGCTGGAATCGTGAGGTCCTGTCATGCCAACATCTGTAATATAAGCAGTCTGCTGTGGAAGGATCTCCTCATCAGCAGTTTGGATATGCGTATGTGTTCCCAGTATTGCACTGACCTGTCCGTCAAAATAAAAGCCAAAAGCTCGTTTCTCGGCAGTTGCTTCGGCATGGAAATCCACAATAATTTTGTTAGTAATCTTCTTGATTTCTGGGAGGAGCTTCTCCAAGGCTGTAAAAGGTGAATCAGCAGGACTCATATAAACTTGTCCAACCAGATTTATCACACAAATTTTCGTTTTTCCAGAATTGGCAATATAGCTAGTTGCACCAACTGCTTTTTCGGAAAAATTAAGTGGTCTTAAAATTCTTACTTCATTTTCGATAAAATCAATTGATTCTTTTCTATCCCAGATATGATTCCCGCTGGTAAAACAGTCTATTCCGCTACGAAACAGTTTGCCGGCTGTTTTTTCTGTTATCCCTTTCCCATGTGCAGTATTTTCCCCATTAGCGATACAAAAGTCTATAGCAAATTCTTTTTTTAGTACCGAGAGATTTTCTGTTATCAGCTTTCTCCCGGGTGAGCCAAAAATATCACCTATAAATAAAACATTCATCACTTAGCCATTGCAGTTTGTCGTGTCTCCCTAATGACCATAACTTTGATCTGTCCCGGATATTGCATTTCTTCTTCAATTTTTTCAGCAATATCTGAAGCTACAAATGCAGTATGCTCATCATCAATAGAAACAGGATCCACAATTATTCTTAATTCTCTTCCAGCTTGAATAGCAAAAGATTTATTTACTCCTTCTATGGAATTCGCAATCTCTTCCATTTTAGAAAGTCTTTTCATATATGTTTCCAACATTTCTCTTCGTGCACCCGGTCTTGCTCCGGAAACTGCATCGGCAACTTGTGTAAGAACAGCATAAACACTTTGATATTCAACTTCTTCATGATGTGCTTCAATTGCATTTATTACTATTTTACTTTCACCGTTCTTTCTTGCTACATTTGCACCAAGCTTAGCATGAGACCCGTCATATTCATGATCGATAGCTTTACCAAGATCGTGCAGGAAACCGCAACGACGTGCTAATTCCTGATCAAGATTCAATTCACTTGCTAAGATACCGCAGATCCAGGCAGCTTCCATAGAATGGCGTAAAATATTTTGACCGTAACTGGTTCTGTATTTTAATCTCCCGATCAATTTAACTATATTAGGAGAAATGTTATGAATATTTGTTTCCATACAGGCTTTTTCACCTATTTTAACCAAATTGCTATCCATTTCTTTAGCGATTTTCTCAATCACCTGCTCAATTCTTCCCGGATGAATTCTTCCATCCTGGATCAGCTTCTCCAGAGATAGTCTGGCAATTTCTCTTCGTATAGGATCAAAACCTGACAGTACTACTGCTTCAGGTGTATCATCAATAATGAGATCAATTCCAGAAGCTTGCTCAAAGGCTCTGATGTTTCTTCCTTCTCTACCAATAATCCTTCCCTTCATCTCGTCATCAGGCAATGAAACCACTGAGACGGTCGACTCTGAAACATAGTCAACAGCCACTCTTTGTATAGCAGTAGCCAATATTCCCGCTACTAACTGCTCCGCTTCTGTTTTTGTATTTTCGGCAATTCTTCTGATCTCTTTTGCTGCCTCATTTCGAGCCTTATTTTTTAGATTATTCTTCAATATTTGAATTGCTTCGTCCCGGGACAATTTAGCAATTTCAGATAATTTAACATTTTGTTGATCAATTAGTTCATTCAGTTTTTCATTTTTGGAAGCAATTTCAGATTCTTTTGATTTTACTTCTTTTTCAAAAGTTTGTAGTTTTTCTTCCTTTCTATCCAGATTTTCTAAACGGTTATCAAGTTTAGAAACTCTTTCATTATATTCTTTTTCCAGGGTATAGATCTCTCGTTTTCTTGTGTTGATCTCTTCTTCGTATTCTTTTTGTACTTTGTACCATTCTTCTTTTGCTTCCAACACAGCCGATTTCTTGAGATTATCTGTTTCCAGTTTGGCGTCATCAATAATCTTCTTGGCTAATTCATTCGAAGAAAGAATTTTTTTATCAGCAGAAGATTTTTTAATGAAATTTATTATAAAAGAAATGAGAATTCCAACCAGAAACGCGAGTCCAATGTAAACGAAATATATATTTTGCATTTTTACCTACCTTTAATCTATTATTTTACCCGCGATACCGTGTACTATGTTCTTCTGGAACCTTTTAACAAGGTGGACGTCTACCGTTTTTTGCTTTACATGTCCGAATCATGTCCGGCTTATGCGCCACAAAGGGCCTGACTTCCTATTCATAATTGGTTCTGAATATCGATAATATCACTAATACCGCAGGCAATTATTCTTCATCAATTTCTATTTTTTCCAATAACTCATTGATATGCTGATATTGTTTTGATAAACTCTTATAATCATCAATTTCAGAAAGATATTTCTCTGTCATTGATATAGCATAAAGAACTAATAATTTATTTTGATCAACCGTATTAAACCGCTCATTTAGATTTTCTAATTGCTTCTCTACGTATTTTGCTATTTCGATCAACTTTTCAGGTTCATCACTTTTAAAATAATAACTACGTCCTAAAATCTTAATTTCTATAGATTTCATTTATATTTACAAATCATTTACCTGATCGAAAATGCTGTCTATTCTAGTTGATGCCTCTTTCATTTTGCTATTGTAATTTTCAAGTTGATCACGAAGATTCTTATTCTCATTTTTTAGAAATTCGATCTCATCTTGCTGTTTTTTATCAGTCTCGACCAATCTTAAAAGTCTTTCTTCATTTTCATTCTTAAATTTTCTTAAATCGTTATTTTTTTTCTCCAACTCAGTCGTTAAAACAATGTTATCAGCGTATTTACTTTTAATTTCTGTATATTTATTAATGAGTTTTTGTATTTTTTCATCCAGTGTCATCACTGATCTTTCATCCATTTTTCACCTCATAACAGCATCATAGGAGTCTTTCAAGTTCTTAATAATTTTTTTAAGAATATTATTAATATATTCATCCGTCAAGGTTTTTGTCTCTGAACTAAACATAAGATTAAAAGAAAGACTATGGTACCCGTCCATAATTTTTCCACCGTCAAATTCATCAAACAAAACAATTTTAGATATAATACCTTCTCCGGAATTTTTTATTTTCTCTATGATTGAGCTATAATTATATTTTTTAGCAACTACAAAGGAGATATCACGCAGAACAGGTGGGAATTTAGGAATGTTTTCATAATAAGAATCTCTGGAAATATCTAATTCAAAAATTTCCTGAAGTTCGATATCGAAAGAATATAATGGAATTTCAATATCAAATGCAGCTGCAATTTTAGGATCAATTTTTCCGATTCTTGCTACAACTTTTCCTTCATATAATATTTCAGTTCCCATACCCGGCTGGTAATACGGTTCCCTTGATTTTTCAAATTTTACAGCAGTAAGATTTAGATGATCTAATAAATCTTCCACAATCCCTTTTACATCGTAAAAATCGATCTGAACGGGTTTTATTTTCCAATAAATTGGATCAACCTGTCCGATCATTAATCCCGATAATAGTAATTTCTCATTAGCAAGTTTTTCAGATTTTCTAGTAAAAACTTTTTTTAATTCAAATAATCTGAAATCCTTTTGACCATGATTTAAATTATATAAAGCATTTTTAAGTAGGCTTGGTAATAACATAGAACGCATGATCGAGAAACTTTCTCCGAGAGGATTTTTAAGCTTGGCAAAATCTCGGCGGTTGTCTTCTTTACCAATGTTTAATTTATCCAGATCATTAGGATCTCCAAAATTCCAATTTACTACTTCAGAAAATCCATAATTAACTAAAACATCTTCTACCTTTCTTTTTGTATAAAAAACATACTTATTCATAATATGTTTTGGGTTTGAAATAGTCGGGATGTTATTATATCCATGCAGACGTATAACTTCTTCAATCAGATCAATTTCACGAGTAAGATCTTTTCTGTAATATGGAATATCAAATTTTAGAATTTCATCATCAGAACTATTAAGTAATGTTAAGCCGAGTGAAGTTAAATATTTAATTATCTGTTCAGAAGTTAAGTCTAACGAGAGAATTTTATTAGTTCTGGATCTTCTGATTGTAACAGGTTTAGACTCTCTTTTCGCAGGATAAGAATCTAATTTACCTTGAAGCAGCTGCCCACCGGCAATTTCCAGGATCAATTCACAGGCTCTTTTACTTGCAAGTTCCGCAGCCTCTTCTGTGATATCTCTTTCAAAACGGTATGATGAATCTGTAGAAATTTTTAACCGTCCCGTTGTTTTTCTTATAGAAGAATAGAGAAAATTTGCAGATTCAATTACGATATTACTGGTCTTTGTTGTAATGTGCGAATTTGCCCCGCCAATGATGCCTGCCAATGCTATACTTCTCTCAGTATCAGCAATAACAATATCATCTTTTTCCAGGTGATAGTTCTCCTCATCCAGAGCAGGGAAAATTTCCTTATCTTTTGCTTTTCTTATTATTATTTTTTTTCCCTTTATCAACGAATGATCAAAAGCATGAAGCGGATGACCAAATTCCATCATAACAAAATTGGTTATATCGACTATATTATTGATCGGCCGTAACCCAACTGAGATCAAATGTTTTTTTAGCCAATCGGGAGATGCTTTGATCTCAACATTTTTTATCATTCTGGCAGTATATCTTGTACAAAGCTTTGGTACTTTATTTTCTAGTTTCAATTGATCATTTATCGATTCATTACTTTCCTTTAATTTACTTAATGGTATTTTGAGAGGCAGTTCGAGCAATGCTGATAAATCCCTAGCAATGCCTATTATCCCAAGTAGATCTGGTCTGTTTGGTGTTATCTCAACATCATAACAAGTGTCTTCAATACTTAAATAAGAGGCAAGGTCAGTTCCTATAGGGGCATCTTCCGGTAAGATCATTATCCCTTCATGAGCTTCGGAGATTCCCAGTTCCTGCTCAGAACAGATCATCCCAAATGATTCTATACCGCGTAGTTTTACTTTTTTAATAGAAAGATCCTGCAGCTTCGTTCCAATGCCGGCAAAGGCAACTTTTATACCATTTCTACAGTTAGGTGCTCCACAAATAACTTGCCTGGTTGAAGATCCGTCGTTTACTTGACAAACAGAAAGTTTATCAGCATTAGGATGCTTCTTAAATTCTACAACTTCAGCAATTTTGATCTGTTTTAAAGTGCTACCGAGCTCTTCAATACCTTCAACTTCAATTCCGGCAAAAGTCATTCTACCTTGTAATTCATTTGCTGAAAGTTTAATATCTATATATTCTTTTAACCAGTTAAAGCTTATTTTCATAATTTAGACCTATATTTTTAATAAATCATTTAAACTGTTTAAGAAAACGAATATCGTTTTCAAATAATAATCTCATATCCGGAATTTTATACTTTAACATTGCAATACGATCTATCCCAAGCCCGAAAGCATAGCCGGTAAATTTTTCAGGATCAATGCCAAGTTTTTCAAATACAGCTGGATCAACCATACCTGCTCCACCCATTTCCAGCCATCCGCTGCCGCCGCAAAGGTTACAACCTTTTCCATAACACTTCACGCAAATAATATCTATTTCAGCACTCGGCTCAGTAAATGGGAAAAAGTGAGGTCGTATCCTTGATTCAATTTTATCGCCAAACATCTCTTTTACAAAAATAGTTAACGTATCCCTCAAATCAGTAAAAGAAACACCTACATCGACTACTAAAGCTTCTACCTGGTGGAACATTGGAGAATGAGACGCATCATTTTCATTTCTATAACAACTTCCAGGTGAAATTATCTTTAACGGAACTTGATGTTTTTCCATTGTTCTGATCTGAACGGTGGAAGTTTGAGTTCTCAAAAGAATATTATCATCTAAATAAAATGTATCGGAAAGTTCTCTTGCTGGATGATCTTCAGGTGTATTGAGTGCACCAAAATTATGAAATTCATCTTCAATATCCGGACCTTCTGTCACTTCAAAACCCATTAAAATAAAGATATCCTCAAGCTCCCTCCAAACTTTAGTTATCGGGTGCAAACTACCTTTTCCCCGTTTCCTGCCAGGTAAGGTCAAATCTAAAGATTCAACCTCTAATGTTTTTTTATAGTTAAGTTCTTTAATGATTTTTTCTTGCTCTTCAATCAAGCTTAAAAGCTGCTGTTTCATGGTGTTTACAGTTTGACCAAAAGCTGGTCTGTCTTCTTGAGATAGTGTACTTATTTTCTGCATGAAATTATTCAGGATGCTCTTTTTCCCCGTATATTTTGATTTAACTTGCATCAAATCGTGTAATGTCTGTACTTCACGAATTTCTTTTTGAGCAGCAGCAACGACTTTCTTTAATTCTTCTTTCATGCAGTCTAACTCTATTTATCCTGATCTTTAGCTATCTGGCAAAGTTGAGCAAAAGCTTCCATATCATTAAAGGCTAAATGAGCAAGTACTTTTCTATCAATTTCTACATCTGCTTTTTTTAATCCGCTTATCAATTTATTATAAGTGATCTCATGCATTCTGGCTGCGGCATTGATACGTGTAATCCAGAGTTGTCTGAAAATACGTTTTTTTGCTTTTCTATCTCTGTAAGCGTATTGCCAGCCTTTTTCAACGGATTGACGAGCAGTTCTATACAGTTTACTACGTCCGCCCACATAACCTTTGGCGGCTTTTAAAAATTTCTTCCTTTTATTTTTTGCTGCTACATTATTAGTTGAACGTGGCATAATTATCTCCTTATTTAGATACCCAGCATTTTCTTCATTCTGGCAGTATCATTTTTATTTACAAGTCCTGATTTTCTTAAGTTTCTTTTTCTTTTTGAGGTCTTTTTAGTAAGTATATGACCCGCAAAAGCATGTGATCTTTTTAGTTTTCCATTGCCGGTAACTTTAAATCTTTTAGCTACGGCTCGACGTGTTTTAAGTTTTGGCATATTTCCTCCCGAAATTAGTCTTCCTTCTTTTCATATTCTTCTAACAATACATCAATATCTTTTTTCGGAGCTATTATTGTAAAAACTGTTCGTCCCTCATTTTTTGGATTAACTTCTACATCCACGAGTTGTTTTAACTCCTCAATAAGTTTTTCCAGTAATTGAAATCCAATCTCACGGTGGGCCAATTGTCTGCCGCGAAACCGAACTGTTAGCTTTACCTTATTGTGCTGACCCAAGAACTTTAAAGCATGATCTTTTTTGAAGTTATAGTCATGTTCCTCAGTATTGGGACCAAATTTTACCTCTTTAGTTTGTACAATATGCTGATTTTTCCTAGCTTCGCGTAATTTTCTTTCTTTTTTATAATAATAAGTACCGAAATCCATGATCTTACAAACCGGAGGATTTGCATTGGGAGAGATCTCAACTAGATCAAGTCCAGCTGTCTCTGCTTCCTGTAATGCTTTTGAAATTGGTACTACACCAATCTGTTTCCCCTTATCAGATATTAGTCTTACTGTGGGCACCCTGATCTGATTATTAATTCTCTCCTTGGGTGCTGTAGGCTTAGTTTTAGCCTTTCCTCGTCTATAACGAATTGAAATAAGAACCTCCTTGTTATTTTAAATAAAAAAAGGGTGGATTACTCCACCCGCTAATACACAAATATATTATTTTTTTATCCACTTAAATCTTGACCTTATCAAGTATCTTATTCTAAGAACCGCAAGGTAGAAGCGGGTAGCTTCATTTTTTATTAATCGATTACAAATAATTTGCGCCGCAATGAGGAGTCAAGCTTTTTATTAGTTAAGCATCTATATATTAAGCTGGAACAACCTTTATTAAATTTCATCTACAAAACAATGACTGTGACATATTTGTCTTTTGTATGGCAAAAATGTCACTCCCCCATTAATTATTGGTGGATTATTTGCACTTGATGATTTAGCAGATAGCAGTTAAGTATTTATATTATTTTCTTTTATATCATTATTTTGCTTTCGATTTAGTGCTGATTTTACTTTGGAATAGTAATTGCGCATTTAATAAATAATTATTTAATATTAGTTATTAGTTTGATTAGGAATGTTGTTAGTTATTTAAGGTAGTACTAAAAATTACTTGTCAATAATGACTTAAGATTAATGGTTTTGAACTAAATTGGAGGGGATTTATGAAAGACCAAGATTTTAACGTAATAATTATTAACAAATCTATTTCCATGATACTTAGACTTTAACGTTTTTCAACTATTTAAACAAAGAAAGTAATGCTTCCGAAGGAAGTAAAATTAAATAAAAAAGGAGATGAAAGATGAAAAAGAATCTTAGTTTAATTGTTGCAGTAGTTTTAGTGGTTTCCGCGATCAATGTTTTTGCTGTGATCTCAAGCAGCAGTAGCACTTCAATCAAAGCAGTTGCACAAAGTAA
>JAIPIH010000009.1 GCA_021734835.1 Candidatus Cloacimonadota bacterium
AATGGTTACAGGCAACATCGAGGTCGTTGTGGATATTACGGGAACGGTTGTTACATTTAGTTCTCCCGAGAATTGGTTTGGAACAGAAACTCTTACTTTCACAGTTAACGATAATGTTACAGATCTAACTGCAGAAGATTATGTAGATGTTCTCGTAACTCCTGTTAATGATGAACCGATACTAATTAGTTATCTACCTGAAACCTTGACATTTACAGTAAGCCAGGACAGTATTGTGACATTTATAGTAAACGTTGAGGATATCGATAGTGATTTGACATATGAATGGTATATTGATGAGGTAATGCAGCAAGTAACATCCGAAGAATTTATATATCAGTTTGTCGACTTAGGTGAGATTGAAGTTAAATCTGTTGTATCGGATGAAGAATATAGTATAATTATGACTTGGTCTGTAACAGTAGAACCATTAAGTGAATCCGGCGAGATAATTCCAATAGCAAATGCTTTATTCCAAAATCATCCTAATCCTTTTAATCCAATGACAACGATCAGATATTCACTGATCGAAGCAGGTAAAGTAACTATAAATATTTATAACATCAAGGGTGAACTTATTAAAACACTAATCAATGGGAATTATCAAGCAGGGGATCATCAAGTAATTTGGGATGGTCGAGATGACTCAGGTAGAATCATTTCCTCGGGTGTATATTTCTACCATATGCTAACGGATCAATATTCAAGCACAAGAAAGATGATCCTAATGAAATAACTAAAACGGAAATTCTATGATAAACCCCCTCGCGAGGGGTTTACTTCGCTATTAATTTATCCCGATAAAACTGAAAAAACCGAATAATTTAATACACGCTATTAAGATTGCTATTGTTAAAATTATTTTTACGAATTTTTCACCATTTTTAATTGCTGCTTTCACACCAATATATGCTCCAAGAATATTGCCAAGAGCCATCACAATACCATATTTCCAAATAATTTTTCCGGATATGGCAAATACTATTACAGAAAAAACAGTGTAAGACATAATGATGAAAACTTTGATCGCATTAGCCTGGATTAGGTCTAATTCTTCTATTAAATTTAAAGTTGCAAGAAAAATAAAACCTACACCAACTTGGATCATACCACCATAAAATCCCACTATTAAAAAGATTATGAATTCTAACCATTTTGGAAGTTTGCTTGTGAGATAACTTCGTGTTTTATGTGGTTTTAAAATCAATATCAAAATGACAACAAAGACAACAGCTAACAGCTTATCATATAGTTCTGTAGAGATATTTACAGCTGTAATAGATCCGACAATCGCACCGATTATTGCAGCCAGTGTTACATGTAAGATTGAATTTACTTTTAATAAATTATGTCTTTTGAATTCGTACGATCCTACGGCGTTTTGTAAAAGAATTGCCACACGATTTGTAGCATTAGCAATCGGAGATGGCACACCGGCCACTATTAATACAGGGATCATTAACGCAGATCCACCTCCGGCAAGAGTATTTATAAATCCTGCAATAATTCCTATGAAAAAAAGCATACCTAACAATATCATTCTATTTTTTAACCTTTTTTATCACATTCTAAATTGATTATCAGATGTCAAACATTATATAAATAGTTCACTTTTATATTCATATTGACACCGAAATAGTAATCAAAATGATAGGAATCGTTTTGGAGGGTTCAATGAAGAAAGTATTGTTATTTTTGCTTGTTATTGCATCAATGAGATTATGGTCTGATCTTGATTTTGGCAAAGGACTATTTAATGATGGATTATATGACGAAGCAATTATTGAATTTAATAAGAAGATAGCTGGTTCCCCAACATCAGATGAAGCAAAAGAAGCGTTGTTTTATATTGCTGAAAGTTATCGTGAACAAGAACAATATTCAAAAGCCGAAACATACTATCGTAGATTGTTAGAGGGATTTCCGGGTTTACTTTTTAGAGATAAGGTATTATATTATTTGGCTTTAACTCAATATGAACAATTAAATTATACAGAAGCAGAGAAAAATTTACAATCATTAATTACAACTTATCCAAGCTCAAGCTTCAGCAAGAAGGCTTTATCTTTATATTTAGATTGTCTTTTCAGCCAGCAAAAATATGATTCAGTTATCCGAGAAGGTAACAATTTTGTTAGTAATTATGAAGATTATCATAATATTCCTAATGTATTTTTGTGGATTGCAAAAGCGAATTTAAAAAAGCAGAAGTTGATAGAGAGTAAAAGAGTATTAGATGAGATTATCAAATCATATCCTTCTCATATAACGCGTTGGAAAGCTCTGGGATTGTTGATCTCAATTGAAGTAGCAGAAAAAGGAATTGCTTCTGCTGCTGAATTGTTGTCTTCAAGTTTAACAGGAGACTTACCCCGTGATATTGAAGAACAATTCCGTTATCAGCTAGCTAATTATTATATTGAAATGAATGAACAAGATAAAGCATTTTTTGAACTTTCTAGCTTGATTAATAAATTCTCGAGTTCATTATCATTAGATGAATACATTATCAAATTAGCATCCGTTCAACTAAAGTTAAATAAGTTTGAAGAGTTGTTAGCAGATTATTCTAAATATAAAAAAGTTTTTTCAAAGAGTAGTAAAAAAGATGTTTATTTGTTAAAATTAGCCCACGCTGAATTTGCCATGAAAAATCTCGAAGCTTCCAAGGAGTGGCTCAATCAAATTAAGCAAAATGAAGGGCAGATATTTTTTAGTAAGCAGTTACTGGAAGCTAATATCTTACATAGATCAGGTAAATACACTCTGGCGGTAGAAGAATACACTAAATTGCTCAATAATAAATATGCCACAAATTCTGAACTGCTTATGACTTTAGGCGATATATTCCTGGAAAAATATCAGCAATATAATATTGCAAGGAAGTATTATCAGAGGATCACAGCTGAATACTCAACGAAGGATCTGAAGGATGAAGCTTCCTATAAAATCGCTTTGTGTTACGAAAAACTAAATTCATTTAATGAAGCGTTAAGGGAACTGGAGCAGGTAGACTTGGACAATGTTGTTAATCAAGATTTAAAAGAAAGGATCTCAACAAAAAAACTATATCTGAAAAAATTCAAAATAGTTGATTACGAAAGTGCTTTTAAAACTTTAATAACAACTTTGATTGCAAAATCGGATCAAAATAATACTCAGGAATTGAAAACAGATCTTATTGATATTATTATTACTGATCTAAAAGATTACAAAACAGCCATTAATATTCTTGAAGGGAGCAAACACGCGGAGGATAATTACAAAATGGCTTTATCCTGGCTTTTGCTGGCAGAACAATATCAGTATGAATCTCAAGAAGGCCTGGTATCAGCAGCACTTTCCGAAGCTTCCAGATGTGCTACATTATTTGGAGAAAAACATACTGACTGGTTGGAAGAAATTAGTATTAGAATAGAGATGATATTAAAATCGGAATTGGATTCCGATCTTTTGGTTCGGATGGAAAATTTTGTAGAGCATAAATCCAAGAATAAGACAGCAAATGAATTTAAATTATATCTTGGAGAATATTACCTTTCAATAGATAAAATAGAAAAAGCTAATGAATATTTTGCTGACCTGGTTTATGATGATTATCTCGCTGAGAGATCATTTTTTAATGCTAAGATACATTTAGCGGAATTTCATTACAATCGAAATGAGGATTCGAAGGCTTTAGAGTATTATAAAATTTCTGATGATTATATTAAAATCAACCGACCGTTAATATATTTCCATTATTGTGTTGTTTTAAACGAATTAGGTCAAAAAAGTTCAGCTAAAGAAAAACTGGAATTTCTAGTAAATAATGCAGAAAATTTTGACGGTTATTCTGAAGTGATACAATATTTCACAAAATCACTCAGGGAATCTAAAGATTATGAAGAGGCTGTTAAATATCAGCTTCTCATCCCATTCCTGGAGAGAGATGATAGTTTTTATAAATTACTTGCTGAAGATTATATTAAAATTGGTAATGATGAGAAAGCGATTGAAGCTCTAATGCATATCAATGATAAAAATGAAGAAGAACTGGCAAAATTAGCTTATCTGCAATTAGCAGTATCAGATCTTGGAATGGCAAAATACAGCTTTGAGCAGCTCATCAATAAAAACAGTTCTAAACTTGAATATTATGAAGTGCTTGGCAGAATTTATTTTTTGCAGGAAGATTATCTCGAAGCTGCTAAGAAATACAAAATAATTGTGGATAAACTTGGTGATAATTTTGCCGGATATTCCAATATCAGACAAGTCCTAAGGGAAAATATTATTTCCTTGTTAAGAATTGAAAACAGACCTAAAGCCGAAACACTTGAGAAAAGATATAAACAGATCCTAACGGAATCGGATAAGTATGAGATTGAGTTAAATCGTGGGATTTATTATAAAAAGATTGATCTCAAAAAAGCAGAATCAATTTTCACTAAACTTTTAAAAAAGAAAGATCTGACAAGCGATGTGGTGATCAAGGCATATTTCTGGCGTGGCCTCGTTAGATTGGAACAAGAAGAATTGGATGATGCTGAATTGGATTTTTTAACTGTTGCAAATTCTATTGATTTGGAGATGAGCAACCAGGCAAATCTAAAACTTGGCACAATTAATTTTTCTAAAGAAAAATATCAGGAAGCCCTTGTTTATTATTATAAGGTGATCGAAAATGATCAAGACGGCAAACTTGCTTTTGATGCTGCCCGAAATTTTGCTTTTGTATGTAAAACTATAAAAGAATGGCAGAAGGCAATTGCAGCTTATCAAATAATTTTAGAACGTTGGGGTGATGAAGGTCTTGAGGCGAAAACGGTTTTTGATATAGCTTTCTGTCATTACAGAGATAAAAAATATACTCACGCGATTGAAATGTTCAACCGGGCAATTCCAATACTTGAAGATAAAGAAATTCAGGCTGAGGCACAATATTGGATTGGAGAATCTTATTTTGGAAAAGAAGATTATATTACAGCTGTAACTGAACTATTGAAAGTCGGCTATAATTATCCGCAATTTACACAATGGGCTGCTTCGGCAGAGTTAAAAGCTGGAGAAAGTTATCAAAATATGAATCAGTATGAGAAGGCAATTCAAATATATGACCGAGTGATCAGCAAATATGGTAAGTATAGTCAGTGGGGTACAGAGGCCGATAACAGGTTAAAAACATTAAAATAATTTGGATAAAAAATCAATGATCAATAACAAATGAATTTAGTTGTAGATATCCACTCTCATTCCGGCTATGCCGGAGGCGTGGGACAAATAGAACTTCGATCAGTTTCCAGAACAATGAAACTGAAAGGTATTGATGTTTTTGGAACAGGGGACTGTCTTTTCCCGCCAAGAACAGCCGACCTAAGACGGATGTTAAAGGAAGCAAGTCAGGGATTATATGCACTTCCGAAGGATAAATGCAGTTTTATACTGCAAACTGAAATTATCTTTTCTACTAAATTAAAACACAAGAAAAATAAAACTCTTGCACATCATATACTACTTTTCCCTGATTTTAAATCTATTTCTAAAGTACAAAAATTGATGTCAAAATGGAATATGAAAAACACCATTGGTCGACCTTTTATTACAAGTAATTCGCAAACAGAATTAGAAGATCAATTATTTGAAATAGGAAATGTTGATCCTTATCTAGAAATTATCCCAGCCCATATTATGACCCCCGACGGAATTTTGGGCAGTAAGAATGATCTATCTGAAATATTTGAGTTTTATGGCGATTATTGTAAAAAAATATCAGCAATTGAAACCGGTTTAAGTGCAGATCCTGCAATGCTTCAACAAATTCCCGACCTGGTGGATATGACTTTTATTTCCAATAGTGATTGTCATAGTGCTGCTCTCAATAGAATTGGTCGTGAATTTACAATTCTGGATGTTGAAAAAAGGGATTACCATAGCATAATAGAAGCAATTAGAAAAAACAATGTGATTTTAACTGCTGAATTTAATCCTGCTGAGGGCAGATATTTTATGACTGGTCATCGTTCAGACAGGAAAGGTCATTTTTATGATACTATTTTACAAAATGTAAAATGCGGAGAGCCAATTTGCCCCGAATGTAAAAAGAAAATAATGTTGGGTGTAAAAGATAGATGTGACCAGCTGACTAATAGATCAATAGTTCCGACTAAGCGGGATTTTATTCATCTAATTCCACTAATTGAAGTAATTGCTGCTTCCCAGAACATACGAAATATAAATGCCAAAAAAGTAAAAAAAATTTTTGGAGCAATAATGAACATTTTCCCTTCAGAAATTGCTTTATGGCAATCAGATAGCATTCAAGTTATGCTTGACAAAAGAGTCGATGAAAAAACTATCAACCAGATATTAGCTGTTCAAAAAGGGGATTACACATTTCAACCACCTGGATTTGACGGCAGATATGGTAAGTTAATTATAGGAGAAGGTAAATGAATATAAAACTTTTACAGGATCGAAGGGAAAAACTTTTCAAGCAACTTAATGAACAAGAATTGTTTATTGTTTTTGCCGCATCTCAACCGCAATATCCTCGAACTTTTTTACAAGATAATAATTTCAAATATCTTACCGGACTGAACACTCCGGATGCGGTTTTAGTTATTAAATCAGGGGACAAACCGATTTTTGAAGTTTTCATTGAACGCGGCATTCCAGCTAGAGAAGTTTGGGAAGGCAAAAAAATAACTCTGGATGAAGCAGCTGAACTTTCAGGTATTACAAAAGTAACATATTTAGATGAGTTTGCTGATAAGATCGGAACTTATTTTGCTTCTGTGAAAAAAGTTTTTCTCAATTTGGGATATAATAATATTACTAAACCTCTCAATAAACAGCAGGTTTTCATTAAAAAAGTGAAAGATCATTTCCCACAAATAATAGTTTCGGATGTTAACGAGCTAATGACAAAATTACGGATTAGCAAAACAAAATGGGAGATAGATCAATTGCAAAAGGCAATCGACGTAACAGGAATCGGCATTAAAGAAATAATTAAAAAAGCCAAGCCGGGAATGATGGAATATGAATTGGAAGCTATTCTGAGATACGAGATCATGCGGAAAGGATATAATCATCTTGGTTTTAAGCCGATAATTGCTTCCGGGGTGAATGCTGCTACATTACATTATGATCAGAATGATTCAAAAATCGGTAAAGATGATTTGGTGTTACTAGACGTAGGTGCTGCCAGCAATTCTTATTGCGCAGACATAACACGAACTTTCCCTGTATCAGGTAAATTTACTAAAAGGCAAAAGGAAGTTTACATAGAAGTATTGAATATCAATAAGAAGATCATTAAAATGATCAAGCCCGGTATCAGTATGAAAGATCTTAACGACCAGTCAATTAAATTAATACAAGAGGCTCTTCTAAGACTTAATTTAATAAAAGATAAAAAGGAATATCGTAAATACTACATGCATAGTATCGGACACCATTTGGGAATGGATACTCATGATCTGGGAGCAAGGGACTCTGTTTTGCAAGCTGGTTATGTTATCACAGTTGAACCGGGCATTTATATTCCTGAAGAAAAAATCGGAGTGCGAATAGAAGATGACATACTAGTTACTAAAAGCGGTTATATAAATCTGTCTGAGAAAATCGCCAAAGAAATCACTGCGCTGGAACTTTAACTGGAGGAAATGATGAAAATTGCAATTTATGCCGGAACTTTTGATCCGATTACCAATGGGCATATTGACATATTAAAGAAGGCAGCTAAAGTTTTTGACAAAGTTCTTTTAGCAGTTGCAGAGCAGACTGCAAAAAACCCGATTTTTACTTTAGATGAACGTTATGAGCTTTGTAAAAAATCAGTTGAACATATTAAAAATATTGAAGTTGTACAATTTTCAGGATTAGTTGTGGAATATGCTACAAAAATGAATGCTACTATCATGATTCGTGGATTAAGGGCAGTTTCGGACTTTGAATACGAATTATCGTTAGCATTGATGAATAAAAATTTGTGTAATGATCTTGAAACAGTCTTTTTTGTACCTGAAAATAAGTATTTGTATTTGAGTTCCACAATGATTCGCGAGGTTGTTGCTCTGGGCGGAGATGCAAGTGAGTTCATACCAAAATGTGTGGAAGAATTGTTAATTGAGAAATTACAAAAAGTTAAAAACAGAAAAATAAAAGGAGAGTATCATGTCACAACAAAAAAAACAAAAACTTAACATCAAGCTTGATGAACAAATTGGCGAAGGGATCTACTCCAACTTTTGTATGATAACAAATTCCCCTTCTGAATTTATTTTGGATTTTGGTAGGATTGTACCCGGTTTACCAACTGCAAAAATATACAGTAGAATTATGACAACTCCTCAGCATGCAAAACAATTTTTGAAGACACTTCAGCAAAATATAACTAACTTTGAAAAGAAACACGGCGAAATCGAGTTACCGGGAAAACCAGCTGTAAAAGATATAGGATTTAAGAATCCACAAAACGCTTGACGAATGTAAGCTGAAATAAGTTTTTGATTTTTCTGAAATTATAAAATATTGAATAATTAAGGAGCATATAATGAAGAACAGAAAAATTCGCGGATTGATCATCCTCGTTGTACTTTTAGTAACTGCCTATTATTTCTTGCCGATGATCGTTCCCAATCTACCTTCATTCTGGACATCAAAGCGGTTGAAGCTGGGTTTGGATCTTCAGGGTGGTTCTCAGATACAATTGGAAGTAGATTTTACCGATTCTGAATTATCGGAGAAAGAAAAAGAAGATGCAGTTAAAACTGCTTATCAGATCATACGAAACCGTATTGATCAATTTGGAGTTGCAGAACCTTTAATTCAAAGAGTTGCAAATACTAACAGAATAATAATTCAGTTACCTGGATTGAAAGAACCCGGTAGAGCAAAAGACCTTATTGGCAAAACCGCACTTCTTGAATTCAAATTTGTAGCTAACAATGAACAAATACAGGAAAGTTATGAATCTTTAGATAAATTCCTCCAAGAAAATTTTGAAAAATATGAATTTCTTGCTGATTTTACTGAAACTTTAGAGGAAGAAGAAGTTATTGATGTTCTTGGTACAGATACTGAATCAGAAGATGAGTATCAAAATTCTATGATTTTTACTGATCTTACTACCTCAGAAACTGGGATCCCACTTAAAGTTGAATTCAATAACCTCGCTAAACTTAAAAAATTGCTTCAGGATCCTGATTTTGCTCAGAACATACCTGCAGGCCTGCAAATTGCTATTGGTAAAGAGGTGAAAAAGGATCCATATGCTGCCAGAGATATCTATATTTTGCATAACAAACCTGAGATAACTGGTAAATCTCTGGATAAAGCTCTTACTAAAATAGGTCAAGGATACACTGCCAAAGATAAAGGACCTTATATCTTGCTCGAATTTAAAAAATCCGGTGCTAAGAAATTCAAGAATATCACAGGACAGAATATTGGTGAAAGACTGGCTATCATCCTTGATGATATTGTCTTTATTGCTCCAACAATAGAATCTCGTATCCCGGATGGACAAGCTCGTATTACCGGGAATTTTACTATCGAAGAATGCAATGATCTTGTGATTGTGCTCAATGCTGGAAGTCTGCCTGCACCGGTAAATATAATTGAAGAAAGGACTGTAGGTCCTACTCTTGGTTCTGATAGTATTAGAGCCGGAATTATGGCTGCGATGATTGGAATGATAGTAGTAATTTTATTTATGATTTTTTATTATAAACTATCGGGTTTACTGGCTGATCTCGCTGTAATCGTCAATGTAGCATTTATTGTCGCTGTGATGACAATGCTGGAAGGAACATTAACAATGCCGGGTATAGCAGGTATGATCCTGACTATCGGTATGGCGGTCGATGCGAATGTGATCATCTTTGAAAGAATTAGAGAATATCTTGATGCAGGTAAAACTGTACGATCTGCAGTTGATAGTGGCTTTAGCCGTGCACTAGTCACTATTTTGGATGCTAATATAACAACTCTTATCACTGCACTTGTATTATACCAGTTTGGAACTGGACCGATCAAAGGGTTCGCTGTAACTCTTTCAATCGGTATTGTAGGTTCAATGTTTGCTTCAATTGTATTGGTTAAAGCAATTTTTGATGGTATAATGACTAATACTGCGAAAGATAAGATAAGTATATAGGGGGAACGATGAGATTTTTTGGAAAAACAAAAATAGACTTCATAGGAAAAAGAAGGATAGCTTTCGCAATATCAATTGCTGTTATTCTTACAGGAATCGTTTCGCTCTTGATCAATGCCGGACCTAAATATAGTATCGATTTCACAGGTGGCGTTTCCATGGAACTTGACCTGACACCGGTAAAAGAAGGCGCAGATGTCGTTAAAGTTCAGGATATAAGAGACGCTTTGACAAATGCAGGTGTTACAGAAGCTGAAATACAAGAGATCAGAGGTAGTGAAGGGAAACAACTTGTCCTGATCAAAACTAAAGCTGTTGGCGATATGAAGGATAAGATTAGTACTAAAGTTATTGATGTTATTAAAAAACAGTTTCCTGATAACGTAGATCCAGCAACACTTATCAGACTACAAGAAGAAGTAGGGCCTAAAATAGGTGAAGAACTCAAAGGTAAGGCTATTTTAGCAATATTTTGGGCACTTTTAGGAATTATTATTTACATTTGGTGGAGATTTGAATTTACATTTGGACTGACGGCCGTGGCAGCACTTTTCCACGATATTTTGATTACAGTTGGGATATTTTCTCTGCTTGGTAAAGAGATAAGTCTATCTATTGTTGCGGCTTTACTTACGATAGTTGGTTATTCACTTAATGATACGATTGTTGTATTTGATAGAATTCGGGAAGATCTTAAACTATTTAGAAAAGAGCCATATGGAAGTGTGATCAACCATAGTATAAACGAAACTCTTAGTAGAACTATCATTACATCATTAACGACTTTTATTGTAGTTCTCAGTTTATACTTATTTGGTGGAACAGTGATCCATGATTTTGCTTTTGCCTTATTAGTTGGTGTAATTGTGGGTACATATTCATCGATCTTTGTTGCTAGTCCGTTAATGGTAGAGCATTTTAATAAAAAAGCAAAAAGAGTAGGAACAAACAGAAGGAAGAAATAATAAATCCTGTCTCTAGTTAGAACATAAAAATATTGCCCTTCAGTCTTGACTGAGGGGCATTTTAAAAAATATATAAGATCACTTACTAATCGGTCTCAAGAAATATCAGCTAATAATAACAGACAGAAATTAGTATTTTAAAGTTATCAATAATGAATTTTTCAAATTATTACTTCAGAACATTTCAAGAATTTCAGCTTAAGATTATAAAATATTTTTAAAGCATTCAGGTACGATAATTAAAAAAAAGGGTGAATAACCTCACTATTTTCAAAAATAGTTAAAAAAAATTATTTAGAAATGCCTCTTTCAGATTTCTTGACGAAATCAAGGAAAACATTTTGTTCTTTTGTCAGGTTGGGAATGAGAAGGGCTTTTTCCATTGCCTGGCTGGTATTTAAGCCAGATCTATAAAATAATTTATAAATATCTTTGATTGAATTGATAGCTTCTGATGAAAAACCGCGCCTTTTTAATCCGACACTATTCAAACCCATGACTTTATAAGGGAATCCTTCACCTCGAGTATAAGGCGGAATATCTTTCTTGATTCCAGATTTACCACCAATAAACGCATAAGTTCCAACCTTTACAAATTGATGTAAGGCTACCATTCCACCAATAATGACATTATCGTGAATATGGATATGGCCTGCTAAATTTACCGCGTTGGCAATAATAAGGTTATTTCCTAAAATACAATTGTGAGCTATATGAGAATAAGCCATTAGTAATGAGTTGTCTCCCAATCGTGTCGGCTCATCCATTGTCGCTGATTTATTAACTGTACAGAATTCCCGAAATGTATTGCCATTTCCAATTATCAACTGTGTGGGTTCGCCATTGTATTTCAAATCTTGAGAATCGGTACCGATTACAGCAGAATGGAAGAATTTATTCCCATTTCCAATTGTAGTATGACCATCAATTAGAACATTTGAAACAAGCTCGTTTCTATCCCCTAAAACTACATTTTCACGTATAATACAATATGGTCCGATACTGCAATTTTCCCCAATTATAGCTTTTGGATCAACTATAGCGGTTGGATGTATTTTTATCATAATCTATCCTGAACTGTTCTTAGCTCCTGATCTATTTCTTAACAACTTTTGCCAGAAAGTCACCTTCACAGACTATGTTACTCCCAACATAGGCGTCGCCATGCATTTTGGCAAGACCCCTCTTCATTGAAAGAACTTTCAATTCAAATCTTAAAGTATCTCCGGGATTTACAGGCTGCCTGAATTTTACATTGTTAATAGAAGCAAAATAAGCAACGTGTTTATACGGATCATCAAGAGCATTAAGCAACATAATCCCACCTGTTTGTGCCATAGCTTCAATAATAAGTACACCCGGCATTACAGGATGACCCGGAAAGTGACCATTGAAAAATGGCTCGTTAATTGTCACATTCTTTAAACCGACAATTCTCTCACCTGCATCGAATTCAATGATCTTATCAACAAGAAGAAATGGGTATCTGTGAGGCAGTATCTTATGGATCGCATTGATATCAAAGACGACTTCTGATAATTTTTTCTTCTGATAGATTTTCTGTAATTCCTGTTTTTTATGCAGCTTGCGTAATTTTTTTACTAATTCTACATTCGTTTTATGCCCCGAACGTGCAGCCAGGAAATGTCCTTTGATCGGTACTCCCAAAAGAGCGACATCACCGATAAGATCAACAACTTTATGACGTACAAATTCGTTATAGAAACGCAATGGAGTATGATTTAGTAAGCCATCAGAACCAACATAAATTTCATCATGATACTGAAACATCTCTCTCAGCTTCTTGATTTCTTCCGGCGGAGTATCAGGATTTGCCACAACTAGGGCATTCTCTAAGGAGCCTCCTTTAATAAGTCCAGCTTCTTTTAACATGATTATTTCATGTAGAAAACAGAAAGTTCTGGCAGAAGCAAAGTCTTCTTCAAAATCTTCTAATGACTGCATTGTAGTATATTGAGTCCCGAGAGCTTTCTGTTGATAATCCACCATAAAAGTAACTTTAAGATCGTCTGATGGAACAATAACTATATCTACATTGTCAGCTGGGGCAGAAAAAGAAAGTGGTTTTTCAATCTCAAGATATTCACGTTCAGAATCTTGTTCTACCATACCAACTTTTTTTAATAATTCCAGATAAATTATAGCGCTGCCGTCGGCAACCGGAACTTCTGGACCGTTCACCTCAATTCTGATGTTATCGATATTAAGTCCTTTGATAGCGGCTAATACATGTTCTATAGTAGCTACTGTAGCTTTGCCAACTCCGATAGTCGTTCCTCGGGAAATATCAATTACATGATCAATATCAGCGGGTATTTCAGGTTTGGATTCCAGGTCGGTTCTGATGAATACGATACCTTCATCTTTGCCGGCAGGTTTAAATTTGATCGTAGAAACTTGACCGGAATGAAGTCCGATACCTTTATAGCTAACAGTACCTTTGATAGTTTTTTTTAATTCTTTCATTTTGGATCCTTCTCTTTCTGTCGCTTTCTGTAATCTTTAACAATTTCAGGTAGGAATTTTTTTGAGATCATAATACGTTTCTGCAATCCGGCATCGAGAGCTGGAGTTCCAAAGTATTTTGCACCTTTTGGAATTGTATTTGAGACTCCCGACTGTGCCCCGATCATTGCTCCATCCTCTATTGTTAAATGCCCAGCAACACCAACTTGGCCGGCAAGATATACATTATTCCCGATATGAGTGCTGCCTGCTAATCCAACTTGAGCGCATAAAACCGAGTTTTCTCCTATCTTACAATTATGACCAATTTGAACAAGATTATCAATTTTTGTACCTTTACCTATAATTGTTGAGGCAAGAGCTGCCCGATCAATAGTAGAATTGGCACCTATTTCAACATCATCTTCAATGATAACATTTCCCACTTGAGGAATTTTATGGTGAATACCATTATGATAAAGATATCCAAATCCATCAGCACCAATAACACAACCGGCATGAACAATGACATTATTATGTATAATACAATCTTTATAAATAGTCGTATTTGGATGAATTATACAGTTCTTTCCAATCTGAACATTATCCTCGATAACACAGTTACTTTTAATTATTGTATCGTCACTTATTTGAACATTTTCACCGATTACACAATTATGACTGATCGCTATATTATTTCCAATTTCAGTAGATTTTGCAACTCTTGCTGAGGACGCAATAATATCCTTTGTTTGGGGATGATCGAGTTGAAGCCATTTGCGGACAAGCATTATAAAGTTCATATAAGGTTTATCGATCAAGATGTAATTTGTACCTGGTTTTCCATTTATGTTAAAATCACTGGGAACAAAGATCAATCCTGCTTTAGTAGTCTTAAGAATATCCGCATACTTGGGATTTTCAAAAAAACAAACTGAATTTTCATCTGCTTCTTGCAGTTCGGCAACATTATTCAGTTTTAGTTTATTTATGAAATGAGTTTGGCAATCCAATTCGGAAGCAATTTTCGCAGGCGTAAGCAGGATTTGAAATTTTTTCATTATTCAGCAGTTTTCTCCATTTCTTCAAGTATCATATCCGTAATATCAAAATTTGGTTTAGCATAAAGGATACTGCCAGCAGATGCATCAAAAACATAAGAATAATTATTCTCAACAGAGATCTTTTCAATTATTGTTTTCAATTTATTTAAAATTGGTGCAAGAAGTTCATTTTTCTTTTGAACAAATTTACCATTTTCTCCAAATAATTCTTGAACTTTTGCTTGTCTGGATTCGGTCATAGCCCTGATCTTAGCTTCGGCTTCTTTCTTTCCTGATTCTGTCAAGATCATCTTTTTGCTTTCATAATCAGCATATAATCTGTCTATTTCTGCATCCATATCTCCAATTTCCTTTTCCCACTTTTTACGTTCACCCATTAAAATAGTTTGAGCTTCTTGTGTTTCTGGACTAGACATCATAATCCTATCAGTATCTACATAAGCGATCTTTTCCGTTTCAGCTAAGCTAATTGATGCCAGCATAACTACAAATAGTATTGTTAATACAGTTTTCTTCATTTTTTTTCCTCCATTATTTATTAAAATTACATTGAATCCTTTTCTATTAATTAATCTTTCAAGTCAAATAAAAAAGATTAAAATCAATTCATAAGAGTTTTTATTTGATAACTTTTTCTATTGCATTTAGAATAGGAATATATCCTGTGCATCTACAAAGGTTACCTTCCAAAGCTTCTTTAATTTGATCTTGAGACGGGTGAGGATTTTTATCAAGTAGTGCTTTTGCGCTCATTAGCATACCGGGAGTACAAAATCCGCATTGAATTGCCCCTTCTTCCAGAAATGCATTCTGTAATTGTGAGAGAATATTCCCATCTGCCAGGTTTTCCACTGTTTCTATTGTGGCATTATTCGCTTGAGAAGCCAGGATCAAGCAGGAATTTACAGCCTCTCCATTCATGATCACAGTGCAGGCACCACATTCACCGATAGCACAACCCTCTTTTGTCCCGGTTAAGTTAAGCGTATCGCGTAAAATATCCAGTAAACGAAGTGAATCATTAACTTCCAGTTTATGATCGATTCCATTAACGTTAATTTTAATGTTTATCATTTAATCACTCTTTTTTCAATAATTTCTTTTAAAGCATTTTTAGTTATATTTATAAATACAGGGATTTTGTAAAGGGATGACCAGCGGTTTCCTATAGCGTCAGTTATAATTCTCTTTAATGGCTTTTCAATTAATTTTATAGTATTATCTGTCAGTTCATTGCCAAGCAGGAGCGTTTCAATATCTTCTATCCGTTTTGGTTTAAAGAACAATGAGCCAGAAACTATCCTACATTGATTTATCTTATTTTTATCAAATGATAAAAGAATGCTTATGCTGATCCTTGTAATATTCACCGCATTTCTTCTTCCAAGCTGGTAATAGCTGAACAGATAATCATATTTAGGAATTGGGATCAATACTTCAGTTAACAGCTCATTTTTCAATAAAACAGTTTTATAATTTTGAACGATGAATTCATTTGCAGGAACTCTGCGTTTTCCTTTTTTAGAAGTTAATACAAATTCAGCACTATATGCGATAAGTGGCGGATATGAATCGGCGCAAGGTGCAGCATTTACAACGTTTCCACCAATAGTACCTCTGTTACGGATCTGTTTTGAACCAATTGTCGAGCAGGCTTTAATAAGCATTGGATAGTATTTTTGGATATATGGATCTATGAGGATTTGTGTGAAAGTACAGCCACTGCCAATGCTGATCTCAGAATTATCTGTCTTTTTTATCTTTTTGAGCTGATTTAAGTGGGAAACATCAAGCAGGTCGGATTTGCTGATCTTCATTCTTAACTCAATCAAAACATCTGTTCCACCAGCCATTATAATGAAATTTTTTTCGGAAATTAATTCCAGAGCATTTTTCAGATCAGTTGCAGTCGTTGAAGTTATGTTATTAAGTCTTAAAGTTTTTTTATCTATTTCTGTTTTGTGAATCTTACAAGAATCCTCTGCTGCCAGGATGCTTTGCCTGGAAGGTTTTTTCAAATTAGTACCTAAGAAAACTTTTTCCAAGGTTAAAGGTAATTCATAGGATCTTTTACCAGTTGCAGAATAAAGAGCATTATTTATTGCTGCAGAGGTAAGCTCCAAGGTTGGTTCTCCAAGACTTTTTGCTCCAAAGGGTCCATCATTGTCCGCATTTTCAACAAAAACAAGTTCGATATTTCCAATATCTTTGATCGTGGGGAGCAGGTAATTATCCAGATTCTCAGATTTAACAATACCATCTTGTATATTGTAATCTTCCAAAGCAACATATCCATAACCCTGAGTAACGCCACCATAAACCTGACCTTCGGCTCCGAGTTTATTTAATACTTTTCCTACATCATGAACAGCAGTTATTTTTGTCACATCGATTTTCCCCGTTGAAGTATCTACCCGGATATCAGCAACGTGAGAGCCATAAACATAAGTGAAATAGGCATTACCTTGTCCGGTTTCTTCATCCCAATTTACTTCCGGAGCATTATACCAGCCATAAGCAGAAAGATTTTCTCCATTCCAATAAGCCAATTCAGCTGCTGTTTCAAATTTTATCGGTTTTATTCCCTGTTTTTCTTCTTTTCTAAAAATTAAATTGTTTTTCCAGATAGTTTCATCTAACTTATCTACTTCCAATTTATTTTTAATTGCCCGGAAAATTCTCATTTTGACTTTGCTAGCTGCCATTATAACAGCATTTCCGCCCATAATGGTACCACGGGAAGCAACAGTTGGTCCACCATCAGTGATTGTGGCAGTTTGTGGGTCCATAAAAACTATGTTTTCAATATTTGAACCGAGTACTTCCGCAGTTACTTGTGAAAATGTAGTTCGCATTCCTTGACCGTTTTCATTAAGACCTGTAAAAATATAAATACTGCCGTCCGCCTGCACAGAAACAATTGCTGATGTCGCATCAGTTCCTTCTGCTCCTAGAGCTACACCGCGAAAACTACAGGAAAATCCCATTCCGTATTTGTAACGACCGTTTTCTTTATTCCTTTTTCCATATTCTATTAGTTTATTTTTATAATCCGAATTGAATAAGGCTTTCTCCATCACTTCTTCAAGTGATACTGTGTGCTTATTCAGGATCTGACCACTTGCAGTTTTACTTCCTTGTTTATACCCATTCAGTTTTCTGATCTTAAATGGAGAAATACCGCAGATCTCAGCTATTTCATCCATCAAGGATTCTTGTGCAAAGATAATTTGCGGTGAACCGAAACCTCTAAATGCTGCTGTATAGGTGTTATTTGTATAAACGCCTATAATGTCTGTTGATACATTATCAATTTCGTATGGTCCTGTCGCTTGGACAACAGAGCGCCAGGTTACAAAAAATGTTTGAGAAGAATAAGCACCGCTGTCAGCAATAATATCTATCTTCATTGCGTTTAACTTGCCATTGTTATTAAATCCGACTTTATAAGTCATATAATAAGGATGTCTTTTATAACTTTCTTTCAGGGAATTTTCGCGGGTATAAGTAAGTTTAACAGGCTTGCCCGTTAGTTTTGATAGCAACGCACAGCGGCATGCCATGTAGTTGATCACATCATCTTTCCCACCAAAAGATCCACCCAGTGTTGAACCAAACACATTGATCTGATTCAGCTTCAAACCCATAAAAAGCGCTACTACTTTACGGGTTGTATAAGGATTTTGAATTGAGCCGTAAATCTTATAGCCTTTGGAAGTATAGTCCGGTTCAACAGTAATGGATTCAGGTTCAATATAGGCATGCTCATGAAATCCGGTTTTATATTCCCTTTCTATAATATTATCGGATTTTTGGAATCCAATTTCGATGTTTCCTTTTCTTAGAGGATAATGTACTACGATATTACTTTTATATTCTGGATGAATTAATCTGGACTGAGGTTTGATGGCTTCCCGCGGGTCGTATATCCCTTCTATAGGTTCATATTCAACCTGGATCATGTCAACTGCCTTTAAAGCGCTTTCTTTTGTTCGAGCTGCAACGACAGCTAAAACATCACCGGAGAAAAAAACCTGATCTTTTACAATTGCGTATTGGTCAGAGCGGATAGGTCCTAATTTTTTTTGACCCGGAATGTCTTTATAGACAGCAATTTTTTCTACACCTTCGACACTTTCTGCTTTACTCCAGTCTAAACTTACAATTTTGCCTGAAGGGATATCAGTATAGCGGACAGCAGCGTGAAGCATTCCAGGAATTTTTATGTCATCGCCATAAATAGCTTTTCCGGTAACCTTCTCGTCGGCGTCCACTCGTTTTACTTTTTTTCCTATTATATTTTCCATTCCTTCTCTCATTGATTAATACAAACAAATTTTTAATAAATGATCATTAGGTCAAACTATTAATGTTCCATCCGGGAAGTCTAATGGATAGATTCATAATCATTGACAAAGAACAACAGATATTAAAATTAGAGCGTTCATTTATTTTTATACAGTTTAATAATATTTGGAGGGAAAATGAAGAAGGCAGTAATATTAATGCTCATGTTGATTCCATTAATGCTATCAGCAATTTTAAAAGTTGAGCCAAAAAATATTTCAAAAGTGGTCATTAAATTCGAATTAGAAAACTACGAGATCTATCGGGAAAATGGATTTTCCCACCTTAATTTTGAAGATTTCGGATGGCAGGAAAAGATAGGACAACCCGAACTTCCTTTTAAAGACATTTGTATTGGAATACCTCCCGGTGGTAATATAGACGTAGTTATCACTTCTATCCAAACCGAAACTATCAAACTTAAATCACTATTAGCTCCTGTTCCCAAAATAGTTCCTTCCAAAAAAACATTTCAGTATGTTTATAAAATTGATAAAGCACTTTATCTTGATCAAAAAAAGCAGTTTATTCAAATCCGTGATAAAGAAAAATTTAGATTTAATAATTTTATTCCGGTAAGATTTTTTCCAGTAACTTATGATTATAACGAAAACAGCATCACTATTTGTAAAAAGATAGAATTTGAGATCCATATTACCGGTAATTTGAATTACCACAATTATATTATTGAGAAACATGAAAAATCTATTGCGAAATTAATAGTAAATTATGATCAGGCAAAACTATGGAAAGAAAAGAATCAGATCGATTTTACGAGAATGCCTTTTGCTAACTCGGAATTTTGGTACAAATTTACAACTCCTAAATTTGGCTGGCATGAGATAACCTATCAGGATCTTCAATTATTACCAGAATTTTGGCAGCCTTCTCAACTAAGATTATTTACCATGGATAAGAAAAAAGTAAATAATAAATCTAAATTTGAAATCATTGAAATCCCTTTGTTTATCGATGTAAAAGATGAAAATACATTTGCAAAAGGTGATCATCTCTATTTTAATATTGAGCAGACTGGAAGGCTAAAAGGTTTTGATCTGAATAATTCTGTTTATTGGCTGACTTTTGGCGGTAATTTTCAGAATGAACCTCAAAGAACAGAAGATGCTCCGCAACGCTCAATTTATCAAGCAATCCAAAACTTACAGCAAAAAAATGTTTCACCAAACATTGTAACCAGACCAGAAGTAGATGGTGTAATTATTTATCCCGGAAATATTTCTGATACTCAAACCAATGTATTTGAAAATTATCCGGAAGAATATGCTCAACTGCATTCTGACTTGAATTTTATTTTTAAAAGTCAATCTGATATTTTTGATGAATTCAGTGGTGGAGTTCCTGATCAGCAGGCAGTTGAAAACTATTTAGAATTAGTATTATACGGAGATGGCTCTCCTGCCTATCCCGGCCAACCCGAAATGCAGTATGTAGTACTGCTTGGATCCGGTATCACGAATTGGATGCCCCAGCATGAAAAGAATAAGATCATTGTAGCTATGGTTCCAAATTCCGTAGCAAGCGATGATGAATTTGTAGATTTTAATGATGATAACAGACCAGAATTGATAATCGGTAGAATCCCGGCTAAGAATAATGAAATGATGGAAATTTATTTCCAAAGACTTGCCGAGTACATAAACTATCCAAACCCTGGATTCTGGCGTAATGAAGTATTGATGATGGCTGATGATGAACATAAAGGTGATTCATTAGAAGGTTTGAGCCTCACAAGCGGCTTGAACCATACTGCCAGAGCCCAAGAAGCAGAAGATTTTGTAAACGGCTCGGTTTTTGTAGACAAGGTGTTGGGAATTGAATATGGTTTTGATGAGTATCAGAATAAACCTGCAGCGCGCATCGCCCAAATGAATAAGATCAATCGTGGTAAGCTGATCTGGTATTTTATTGGACATGGTAATGAAGATGTTATGGGTGATGAAGATTATTTCAGAGCATCCTTACATATGAATATGTTAGATAACCTTGAAAAACTACCTCTCTATTTAGCTGCTTCATGTGAAATAGGAAAATTTGATAATTCAGAAATTGACTGTATTGCCGAGAAATTTCTTTTCCACGATGGGGGAGGTTCAATTGCAAATATTGCCGCTACTGCGAAGTGCAGCGGAGGTGCTAATACCTTATTGATGAAATATGTACTTCAAAATATTCTTGATGATCGTTTGAATGTCGGGAATGCCTTGCTGGATGCAAAATTGAATTCATCGGCGGGGCTTATCAATAGTCAATTCTTCAATATTCTCGGTGACCCGATCCTGGATATACTACCGCCTATCAATAATGAAAATATAATTGGAATCTCAGATAGTCTGCAAGCCAGGGAAACCGTTTCCTATCAGGGTGATTTGGAAAATCCTATCAACAAGATCGGTGAAACAAGAGTGTTTGAAGCAAAATATGATATGTTTTATGAAAACACGCTGGTCACACCCACCCAAACTTATGATTATGATGTAAATTATACTCGTAATGGGAATAAATTCTATTTTGGTAATATCGGGATCAATAATGGTTTGTATGATGCTCAGTTCATTGTGCCCGATGACGTTCATACAGGCGATACGGGGAGAATTCTTAATTATGTTTATGATGATCTAACTTATAAAGATTATCTCAATAGCCGCATACAAATCAGATTGAGTGGAATTCCGATAAACGCTCCCAGTTCCGGCTCTCCGGACGTTCAGTTATGGATAGACTCACAATCTTTTGTTATTGGGGATTTTGTGTCTACAGACCCGACCTTGATCGCTCATATCGAAGATGAGAATGGAGTGAATATTTTAGGCTCATCCGGTCATAGCATTTTTGCTATAATAGACGGTTCGATAACACCAATTGACGTTACCGAAGGATTTATCTACAATGTTGGCTCTGCTACTTCCGGGGAACTTACCTGGAAATTTTATGATCTCGCTGAAGGCAACCATTCACTGCAGTTAATCGTTTTTGACAATTATAATAATCCAACTGTTGCAGAAACTAATTTTGTTAGTAAAAATTCTGGAACTGTTACAATTACGAAAATGCTTCCTTATCCAAATCCAATGAAAAACGGAGGTTTTTTCACTTTTGTGATAACTGAAGAATCTGACATCACAATTACTGTATATACTCTTACCGGCAGAAAAATTAAAACTTTAAAACAAATAAACTCTTCTGCCGGTTATAATCAGATCGCTTGGGATGGGAAAGATGCCGATGGTGATAATATTGCCAACAATACATACTTCTATAAAATCACGGCTAAGCAACTATCTAATAAGAAAATTACAGAGAAAATTGGAAAAGTAATTATTTTAAAGTAGAGTATTGACAAGATAGCAAGGTAATTTTCTTTTGATTAATTATGAATAATTTAAGAATAAAATTAATAAATAGTTAGAATATTATTGCGGAGGATTTATGAAAAACATTAGAAACATCGCTCTTGTCGGAGCTATTGGTGCAGGGAAGACCAGTCTGGTTGAACAAATGTTGTTCAACTCGAAAACTACAAATAGGATTGGCAAGGTTGATGATGGTACAACCGTTATGGATTATAGTCCTGAAGAAATTGAAAGGAAATCTTCTGTATCGTTAAGTATAGCTAATTTTATTTGGAAGAAAAATAAAATTAACATAATTGATGCACCGGGTTTGGCAGATTTCAGTTCAGAGCAGATATCGGCAGCACTGGCAGCAGAAACAATTTTATTTGTCGCAAACAGCGCTTCAGAATTTGATGTAACGCTCGAAAAATCTATAGAATTACTTTATGATAGGCCTGTTGTTAAAGGTTTTATAATTAATAGATTAGATAATGAAGGCTCAGATTTTTATAAAACAATAGAAAGGATCAAAGAGAATACTGATTTTAGTCCAACTCCGATTTTAATTCCGATCGGAAATGAGCATAAATTTGAAGGTGTTATAGATATAGCTAAAGGTAAGGCACTCAAGAATGGTAAAGAGATCGAGATACCTGAGAGTATGAAAGAACAAGTTGAAGCTGCTAAAATGGAATTAATGGAAGCAGTAGCAGAAAGTGATGATAAACTTCTTGAAAAGTATTTTGATGCAGGTGAACTTTCCGTCGAAGAGATGGCTTCTGGATTAAAAAATGCAATAATTAAAGGTAAGTTTACTCCGGCTTTTGCTTCTTCTGCTACTCATGATATCGGTGTTACAGATCTCATGGATGCAATTGTGGAATATTTACCTTCACCGTCAGATCGAAATGAACTTGAAGTTTTAGAAGGTGAAGAAAAAAAGATCATCAAACTTGGGGAAACTGAAAATCTGTTTGCTTATGTATTCAAATCTTATTCAGATCCGAATGTGGGAGATATTTCATACGTTAGAGTATTTTCCGGTACAATGAAAAACGGAATGGACGTGTATATTCCGGAAAAAGAGACTAAAGATAGAATCGGTTCAATGTACTTTGTAAACGGCAAGAACAGAAAAGAAACAGATGTTCTGAAAGCAGGAGATATTGGCGGATTAGTAAAAATGAAGGTCGCCAGAGGGTTTGATACAATTGTTGACACTAATTCTAAGTTAAGATTCAGAAAAGTAAAACTTCCTACACCTGTATATTGGCAAACAATCAAAGCTGTAAATCAACATGATGAAGATAAAATCGGGGCAGCTTTAAATAAATTATTAGATGAGGATCATACTTTAAATGTAGATATGAATCAGGAAACAGCAGAAAATGTGATCTCTTGTCTGGGTGAACAACAGGTTTCTCTGCTCCAAAAAAGATTAAAGACCAGATACAAAATAGATGCTGAACTTAAAACGCCAGCTGTACCCTATAAAGAAACAATAGCCGGAACGGCAGAGGTTAGCTATCGTCATAAAAAACAGTCAGGTGGAAAAGGTCAGTTTGGCGAAGTTTATTTTAGAGTGAAACCATTACCAAGAGGTAGCGGCTTTGAATTTGTTAACTCAGTTGTTGGCGGCAGAATTCCAACAAAATTTATCCCGGCTATAGAAAAAGGTTTAACAGAAGTAATTGGCAAAGGTATAATATCGCATAATCAAATCGTTGATCTAAGTGTTGATGTATATGACGGCAGTTACCATGATGTTGATTCTTCAGAGATGGCTTTTAAAATCGCCTCTTGGAATGCTTTGAAGAAGGCTTTTGATGTTGCTAATCCTATCCTGCTTGAACCTGTTCATAAAGTTCAAATCATCATCCCTGACGAATATATGGGTGATGTTATGGGAGATATTTCTACTCGCAGAGGAAAGATCCTTGGAATGGAAAAACACGGTAAAAAACAACTTTTAAATGCTGAGATGCCTTTGGCCGAATTGATGGGTTATTATCCCGCATTGAAATCATTAACTCAAGGACGTGGAAAATTCACTCAGGAATTTTCTCGCTACGAAAAAGTACCGGGTGATATTGCTGCTAAAGTTATTGAAAAAGCAAATAGTGACGAGTAAATAATAAATCGACCTGTAAAAATTTTGCAGGTCTTTTTTTGTGGGAGGATGTGTTAATGTCTGGCCATAGTAAATGGAGTTCAATAAAACATAAAAAAGGTGCTGCTGATGCAAAACGTGGCAAAATATTTACAAAGTTAGTGAAGGAAATTATTGTGGCTGCCAGAGAAGGCGGAGGAGACCCTGATATGAATCCTCGGCTAAGATTGGCTGTCTCTTCTGCAAAAGGTGCCAATATGCCTAATTCTAATATTGAACGTGCTGTTAAAAGAGGGACCGGAGAACTTGATGGTGTTCATTATGAACATTATATTTATGAAGGTTATGGCCATAATGGCGTGGCAATTCTGGTTGAAACTCTTACTGATAATAAACAACGTACTGTTGCTGATGTTAGGCATATTTTTTCGAAATACGGTGGGAATTTAGCGGAAAATGGTTCTGTATCCTGGATATTTGAGCAAAAGGGCTTGATAGTTATTCCAAGCTTGGATCTGGATGAAGACGAAGTTATGATGTCTTCCCTGGAAGCAGGTGCCGAAGATTTTAGCCAAGAAGACGAACAATTCTTGATATTCACTGCTTATGAGGAACTTCATAATGTTCACTCTAAATTGGAAAAAGCAGGGTATAAAATTGAAAGATCTGAACTTATAAGAATTCCTAAAAATACTGTGAATGCTGATGATGTAGCTGAAAAATTACTTAGATTAATTGATAATCTGGAAGAATGCGATGATGTACAAAAAGTGTACTCAAATTTTGAAATTTCAGATGAAGTTTTTGCGAGGTTATCAGAAATTTGATAATTTTGGGAATAGACCCTGGTAGTCGTAATGTAGGTTACGGAATTCTGCAAATTCAAAAAAGAACAATTTTAGCCGCTGGTTGCGATACGATCAATGTAAATTCAAAACTAGAAATCCCTCAAAGATTAGTTGAGATATATAGCGAAATTAATAAAGTATTAAAGGAATATAAACCTGAAGTTGCCGCTATTGAAACAATATTTTACGGGAAAAATATTAAATCTGCTTTTACACTCGGACACGCAAGAGGAGTGATAATGCTTGCTCTGGCTCAACAGGAAATAGAAATCGCTGAATACACACCCAGAGAAGTAAAAAAATCTGTGGTTGGAAATGGTAATGCCTCAAAAGATCAGGTTGAATATATGGTTCAAAAAATTCTTAATCTTAATAGTAAACCAAAAAGTCAGGACGCTGCAGATGCACTTGCAATAGCACTTTGTCATTTTAACAGAAACAAATTCAATTTCTAAAATGTGAACAATGTTGACTAAGTATTCTAATTGTAATATTTAGGTAAATAAAAAGAGGAATAAATGTATTCATACATTAAAGGTAAATTAGCCGATAAACTTCCTACTCAGATAGTTGTTGAAAGTCATGGAATTGGATACGAACTATTCATACCCTTGAGTACTTATGATAAATTACCTGCCGTTGATTCGCAAGTTAATATTCTCGTTCATTACTCCTTCAATGAATCGGATGGAGTAAGATTATTCGGATTTTTTTCTGAAGAAGAGAAATCATTGTTCCGGCTCTTGATAAATATTTCAAAAGTAGGTCCAAAATTAGCATTATCAGTTCTATCGGGATTATCAATTTCTGAATTGATAAGAGCGGTTCAAATTGGAGATGTGAAGTTGATATCCACTATTCATGGTATAGGAAAAAAATCGGCTGAACGTTTGATAATTGAATTGAAGGATAAAGTTGGTGATATTTCTACAAGGCGGATTGATCAAGATTACTCCGATCAGGAAGCAGATATTGTTCAAGATGCCGAGACTGCACTTCTCACTCTGGGATATAAAAGATATGATATCAGAAAAACAGTTGCTACATTAATGAAGGGGAGTGAATATTTAACTTCTGAAGAAATTATAAAAGCAGCAATCAGGGCTTTATACAAAAAAAGTAAAATATGATAAATGTCAGATTAGAAGCATATAAGATAATTGTAAAAGTAATCTCTAAGAACATCTTTTCAGATAAACTATTACAGCAGATGACCAAAAAACTTAATCAGTCTGGAGGACGTTCCCCCTTGCTTTATGTTCTGGTGAAAGGTGTTGTAAAAATGCAGATAAACCTGGAATATGTTAGCGCACAATATACGGATCCGAAAAAATTTTCAAATACTGATATGAAAATTAAAATTTTACTATATCTGGGGCTTTATCAACTAATGTATTGCGATAATATTCCTCAGCATGCTTCGGTGAATGAAACTGTCGCTATTGCCAAAAAATTGTTTGGTAAGAAGATTGCAAATTTCATTAATGCAGTATTGAGAAAGTACTTACGTTCAAACAAAATAGTGTATCCGGAAGATAAATTGGAAAGAATGTCGGTACAGTATTCATTTCCGAAAGCAATGATTGAGAGGTGGATAGAATATTGGGGAGTAGAAGACACAGAAAAATTATGCAATTATTATAACGAAGCTCCCAACTTACACATTCGTATCAATACTTGCGCTACTGATAAAAATAGATTAATGCAATATTTACTCAGGCGTGATATTATAGTGGTTGAGAGTGAAGCGTCAGAAAATTTTTTAATAACTGATCAAGCTAGAGAAGTATTGAACGAAGTTTCATTTACAGAGGGATATTATTCTATCCAAGACGTATCTGCAGCACTTGTTGTAGAACTGTTCGATCCACAGAATAATGAATCAATTCTGGATTTGTTTGCTGCTCCCGGAGGTAAAGCTACTTACATTTCAGAGTTAATGCATAACACAGGAGAAGTTACGGCAGTTGATAAATCTCCCAATAAAATTAAAAAACTTAAAAGAGCTGCGGAAAGATTAAAAATAACTAATATGAAGTTACATGTTAATGATTGTTTTAAATTTGGTCCGATAGTTCCTGCTTATGACAGAGTTTTATTAGATGTTCCTTGTTCGGGATGGGGAGTATTTCAGAAAAAAGCTGAACTCAGATGGCAAAAAAATCAGGATATGTCAGAATTGATAAAATTACAAAGAAAAGCGCTTGAACAAGGTGCAAAATTTGTACGACCCGGTGGCATTTTAGTTTACAGCACTTGTACTTTAAATGAAGAAGAGAACGAATCACAAATTGAGAGATTTTTACGCAGAAATAAGGATTTTTCTTTGCTGGATGCCCGGCAAGATATTCCAGCAGAATTTTCAGAGAAAAAATATTTAAAAACTCTTCCTTTCAAGCATAATATGGATGGAGCATTTGCAGCAAAATTGAAAAAAAATAACGGGAGTAGTAAATGATAAAATTAAAATCTATTCTTTTAGCTATCGCAATTCTGATAGGGCTTTTCAGTATCGCTTTCTTTGGAACTGATATCATTATGAAGATCATTGTCGGTCATGGTAATGAAGTGCAGGTACCACTGATCATCGGTACTGATTTTGAAGTTGCCAGAAAGATATGTACGGATAATAAATTGTATATTGAACAAAGTGAATTTGTGAATGATGAGAATATTGAAAAAGGCAAGATCATATCACAAAAACCTAATCCGGGGATTATGACTAAAAAATACAGAACAATCAGCGTAGTGGTCAGTTTAGGCCCGGAAATGGTTAGAATACCCTATCTTGATAATTTAAGTATTGTAGGAGCTAAGTTAAAATTAGAGAATGCAGGACTTTTTATCGGAGAAAAAATTTTTAGGTATTCTGAGGAAGTTGAAAAGGGATTTGTAATTTATTCTCAACCAATGGCGGATGAATTAATAGCGAGAAAAAGCGAAGTAAAAATTATCGTAAGTTTAGGCCGATATACTTCGGCCTCAGGTGACGATAATAAATGGAAAAATTTACTGGATAATTAATAAGAAAATTATAGTTAAAACGGCATCAATCCTGCTCTCTAACTAACACAGAAATAAAAAAAATCACTGCAAAATATTATTTTATTTTGCAGTTATTTTGTATTGGCTTCATAATTATCTGTAATACAATAAGTTACAAACATAGTAAACACAATTTTTAATCACTAAAAATATCCGCTAAGTTTATGCATATAAAATAGTTGACACATATTGCTGCCATTACGTTATAGTCCGTAGAATTAAAGGCTAAAATTGAAGAGAAAAATAACCAAAAGAGAAGAGGTTTTATATGGCAAACAGTAAATACACTGCAAAAAATATTAAGGTCTTAAAGGGTCTTGAGGCAGTAAGAAAACGTCCGGCAATGTATATTGGAGGAACAACAGAGAGAGGACTACATCATTTAGTCTATGAAGTAGTGGACAATAGTATTGATGAAGCTTTGGCAGGTCACTGCGACAGGATAGAAATCATAATTCATGAAAATGGTTGGGTTTCAGTAATAGATAACGGTCGCGGAATTCCAGTGGAGATGCATAAAACAGAGAAAATCCCGGCAGTACAAGTTGTTATGACCGTATTACATGCTGGAGGAAAATTTGACGATAAATCTTATAAAGTTTCAGGTGGATTGCACGGAGTAGGAGTATCGGTCGTAAATGCTCTGGCAGAACAACTGGAAGTTGAGATATTTAAAGATGGTAAAATCTATCATCAAGCTTATGCCAAGGGGATTCCTCAAACAGAAGTTGAAGTGATTGGAAAAACAAAGAAGCGCGGAACTAAGGTTTCATTTATTCCTGATCACTCAATTTTTGAAGTAACCGAATTTAATTTTGATTATCTATCAACCAGATTACGGGAATTAGCTTTCTTGAATAAAGGTATCCTGATCACACTTACTGATGAAAAAGTGAATAAAACTCATGAGTTCCAATATGAAGGTGGTATTAACTCATTCGTGGCTTATCTAAATGAGAACAAGAAAGTTTTATTTACTGAACCTATTTATATTACCGGGAAAAAAGAAAACACTGAATTTGAAGTATCAATTCAATATAATGAAGGTTTTCAGGAAATCATCAGCAGTTTTGCAAATAATATTCATACAATCGAAGGTGGAACGCATCTAAGTGGATTTAAATCTGCGTTAACTCGTGCTGTAAATGCATATATCAAGAACGCAAGTTTGCTTAAAAATGAGAAAGTTTCTCCTGGTGGAAGTGATATTCGAGAAGGTATTACAGCAGTTGTTAGTGTTAAATTAGGAGACCCTCAATTCGAAGGACAAACAAAGACAAAACTTCAAAACAGCGACATTGAAGGGATTATTAATTCTATTGTTTATGAGAAACTTATGGAATTCTTTGAAGAACATCCAAAAGAGGCAAAACATATTGCTGTGAAAGCAATACTTGGCGCCCGATCAAGAGAAGCAGCCCGTAAAGCCAGAGAATTAACAAGAAGAAAATCTGTGTTGGAAAGTGGAAGTTTACCTGGTAAATTAGCAGATTGTTCCATCCAAGATCCATCCCAAACTGAAATTTTCCTGGTTGAGGGAGATTCTGCCGGCGGTTCTGCAAAAATGGGAAGAGACAGGACATTCCAGGCGATACTTCCTTTATGGGGTAAAATGCTCAATACTGAAAAAGCTAGGATTGATAAAGTATTAAATAATGATAAGATCCAACCTGTTATTCTGGCACTTGGAGCAGGTATCGGAGAAGAATTTGATATTTCCAGATTAAGATATAACAAAGTAGTTATAATGGCTGATGCTGATGTTGATGGACAACACATTGCCACATTACTTTTAACCTTCTTTTTCAGATATATGCGTCCTTTAGTTGAGTATGGTCATATATATATAGCTAAACCACCGCTATTTTTAGTTAAAAAGGGAAATAGTAAGAGATATGCTTTTTCAGATAAAGAAAGAGATGAATTGATGAGAGAAATGGGTAATCGCGGATTACACATACAAAGATATAAGGGTTTAGGTGAGATGAATGCGGATCAATTATGGGAGACAACACTAGATCCGGAAAAAAGAATTCTAACATCCGTTAGAATTGATGATGCTATTGAGGCAGACCGCATGTTCACAATTTTGATGGGTGATGATGTGGAACCACGTCGCGAATTCATAGAAAAAAATGCTCAATATGCTGAGATAGATGTTTAGGGGGATAAATGATACACGATAGATCGAGAATTGAATTATTAGAAATTGAAGACGTACTAAAGAAATCATATTTAGAATACTCCATGAGTGTAATTGTTTCCAGAGCTTTACCTGATGCCAGGGATGGCTTGAAACCTTCTCAGCGTAGGATCCTTTATGCCATGAACGAATTGAATTTAGTCCCTGGAAAAGGATTTAGAAAATGTGCAAAGATTGCCGGTGATACTTCAGGTAATTATCATCCGCATGGTGAACAAGTGATCTATCCTACACTTGTGAGAATGGCTCAGGAATGGAGCTTGAGATATATGTTAGTGAACGGTCAGGGTAACTTCGGTTCTCAGGACGGTGACCCGCCGGCAGCTATGCGTTATACAGAAGCAAGACTTCAAAAGGCTGCAGTTGACCTGATGGAAGATCTCAATAAAGACACAGTTGATTATAAAACAAATTATGATGATACAAGGCAAGAGCCAGTTGTTTTCCCTTCTAAATTTCCTAATTTGATCGTGAATGGATCTTCCGGTATTGCTGTTGGTATGGCTACAAATATGGCCCCACACAATGTCAGTGAAGTTTGCGATGGCATCAAAGCTTATATAGATAATAATGATATGGAACCTGCAGATTTTTTGAAACATATCAAAGGTCCGGATTTTCCGACAGGTGGCTACATAATTGGAAGGCAAGGCATCAAAGATTATTATAAAACTGGACATGGACGCGTTGTAATGCGTGGCAAAGCCACGGTAGAAACAAAAAACAATGGGTCTGAAATGATAGTCATTACCGAAATTCCTTATATGTTAAATAAAAGCCTTTTGATCCAGAAGATCGTGGATGTTGTTAAGGAAAAAAGGATCGAGGGAATCAGCGATGTCAGAGATGAATCCGGCCGTCAGGGAATGCGCTTGGTAATAGTAGTGAAAAGGAATTACGAAGCTAGCTCTGTCTTGAACAAACTTTATAAATATACTCAATTACAGGGAAGTTTTAGCGTTAACAATAGAGCGTTGGTTAACGGAGTACCGCAAGTTCTCAACATGAAGGATATGATTACAAGTTATGTGGATTTCCGACATGAAGTTGTTGTACGAAGAACACAATTTGAGTTACGAAATGCCGAGGAGAGACTGCATATTCTGGAAGGTTATAGAATTGCTTTGGATAATATTGATGAAATCATAGCAACAATCAGAGCCTCAAAAACTACTCAGGATGCCAGCACGAAATTACAAAAGAAATTCAAACTTTCAGAGATCCAGGCAAAAGCGATCCTTGAAATGAAACTTCAGAGACTTACAGGTCTAGAGCGCGATAAAGTAGAAAAAGAGTATAAAGACATTGTAAAAACTGTAAAAAAACTCAAAGGTATTTTGGAGAATAAATCTCTAAGAATGAATATCATCAAAAAGGAAGTTGATGAGATCAAATCTAAATATGCTGATCTGAGAAGAACGACAATTTTAGATGGCTCATCTGATATAGAAACTGAAGATATGATAGCTGACGAAGATATGGTAGTTACGATCTCACGTCATGGCTATATTAAAAGACTTCCAATTCGAACTTACAGAAAACAGGGAAGAGGCGGAAAAGGTTTATCAGGATCTAATCTAAAAGAAGAAGATTTTATAGAAAATATTTTTGTTGCTTCTACCCATGCTTATATTCTATTCTTTACAGATAGAGGCATTTGTCACTGGCTAAAAGTTCACAGAATTCCAAAAATGGGTCGACTGGCCAGAGGTAAAGCTATTGTGAATTTACTCCAGCTTGAACCTGATGAAAGAATTGAAGCTTTTGTAACTGTGAGAGATTTCAATGATCCTTTCTATGTAACAATGGTGACAAAAAAGGGAATCATTAAAAAATCAGAACTCAATGCGTTTTCCAGACCAAGAGTAAATGGTATAATTGCCATAAAACTATTGGAGGGAGACAGATTGATCGAAGCAAAGATCACAGAAGGTGATAATCATATCATCTTAGCAACTAGAAACGGTTTTGCGAATAGGTTCCAAGAAACTGATGTGAGATCGATGGGCAGAAATTCACAGGGAGTTCGCGGCATTAGGTTAAGAGAGGAAGATGAAGTTGTTGCAATGGTTGTGATCAAACGTGAAGGAACCCTGCTGGCAATTAGTGAGAACGGTTTCGGAAAGAGATCTTTGATCAGTGACTATAAAGTTACAAAACGAGGTTCAAAAGGGGTGATAACATTAAAAACTACTAAAAGGAATGGGAAACTGATCTCACTATTGGAAGTTGTTGATAATGACGATCTTATGATCGTAACAAGAGAAGGAATGATTATCCGGCAGGCAGTTAATCGAATTTCAATAATTAACCGGAATACTCAGGGTGTAAGATTAATTGCTCTTAATAAAGAGGATAACGTTTATGATGTTGCCAGAATCATTGCAGAAGAAGAAAGTGAAGAAGATGAAGAATCTAATATTGATGAACAAGATTTAATTGAAGCTGAAGAATTAGGAGAAAGTGCTCAAGATGAAGTTCAGAATTTTGATGAAGTAGAACAAACTTCCGAAGAGGATCAGTTAGATGTTGAGGAACAGGAAGATGAAGAGGATGATGAGAACTCAAAGGAAGAAGAATCGCAACCTGAGGAAAAAGTTGCTGTGAAGAAGAAACCAAAGGAAAAAGAAAAATCAGAATTGGAGCTGGATTTCGGACTTGACAACTAATAAACTAAAGTAAAATTCAAGAATAATAACAGAGACGATTTAAATCGTCTCTGTTTGTACGAGGAGCAATATGAAAAAACTTATATTTATCACAACTTTAGGAGTATTCTTATTTTTATCAGCTTGCACAATTAAGTATTTACCCATCGCATCCAACAATGTTTCTATCACAGATAATTATGGAGTTGTAAGAAACAAAGATTATACTATTGCCGCTGCAAATGAGTATTGGAATAGAGATCCTCAGGAATTAACCAACTATTTTACAACATTTTATATATCAATACAAAACCGAGGCAAAGTAAATATGGTAGTTGATAAATCTGATTTTGGTTTGATTGATGAGAATGGGAATCAATATGACATTGTCACAACAGATTACATTGAAAACATGTTAGCTCCACATTTGATTGATTACTTGATGGTCAGCGGTACAAACAACAGTATCATACCTAACGAGAGTGATTATAACAAACAAAGGCAAATGATCGAGAAGTGGAGATTAGCCAAAAATAACCTAATTACATATTCATTTCATTTTGGGAAGATCTTACCGGGTGCTAAAAAATCAGGATATCTATTTTTCCCAAAATTGGAATCGAAAAATTATAATTGTACGTTCCAATTTGATGACACTAACATTGAGTTTACAAGAGCAGATAAAAAGAAGAAGTTAAAGAAATAACATCTCTCAAGCTTTAGGTTCAGAATGACAAGGTTGACTCACAAATACATGATTATTTCAAAGCATTGACAAATTATTATTTAAATAAATCCTCGCATCAAATTTCATTAGTAAAAAAGGATTATAATATGTTAGAATTTCTTAAGAGTAAAAAAAGAACTCATTATGCCAATAAGATAAGTAAAAAAAATGTGAATGACCGCGTTACTTTGATGGGTTGGGTACATCGCCGCAGAGACTTAGGCAGTCTCATATTTATTGATCTCAGGGATGTAACAGGGAAAATACAGATAGTTTTTCATCCAGAATCACAAAAAATTCATACAAAAGCTGGAAAACTAAGAAACGAATTTGTAATTGCTGTGACCGGAAGAGTGATTTTAAGAGAACAAGCTAATATTAATCCTGATATTGCTACAGGAGAAGTGGAAGTAGAAGCTGACGAATTACTATTACTAAATACTTCAGAACCTCTTCCTGTTCAGATCAATGAGAATATCCTAGCAGAAGAAGATTTGAGACTTAAATATAGATATCTTGATCTGAGACGCGAAAAAATGAAAAATTTAATATTACTCAGACACGATATAGTTTTTGCAATCAGAGAATTCTTGATCAAACAAGATTTTTACGAAATTGAGACACCTATGTTGATGAAAAGCACGCCTGAAGGTGCAAGAGATTTTCTTGTTCCCAGCCGCGTACACTCCGGTAAATTTTTTGCGCTTCCTCAATCTCCTCAGATCTATAAACAATTGTTGATGGTAAGCGGATTTGATAGATATTTCCAAATTGCTCGCTGTTTCCGTGATGAAGATTTGAGAGCAGACAGACAACCTGAATTCACCCAACTCGATATTGAAATGAGCTATATTACTCAAAATGAGATATTTAACATTATTGAGGATCTATTTGGTTACATCTTCAAAAAAGTAATTGCCAGTGATCTGCCCACTCCGTTCCCACGAATCACTTATAAAGATGCTATGACCCGTTACGGTACAGACAAACCTGATACTAGATTTGACATGGAATTGAACAATTTATCTGAAATTTTAGCAGATTCCGAGTTTAAAGTTTTTAATACAGCTTTAGAAAATAACGGCAGTATAAGATGCATTATTGCGGAAGGATGTTCAAATTACTCCAGAAAACAAATCGATTCTTTGATAGAGCGCGCTAAACATGTCGGTGGCAAAGGACTAGCTTATACGAAATATGAGGGTGATGAATTCCAATCCGGTATTTCTAAGTTTCTATCCGCCGAAGAAAAACTGGCCATTATTAAGAAAACAGGTTTAAAAAATAACGATCTTCTGCTTTTTGCTGCTGATAATGATAAAATTGTTTTTAAAGTTTTAGCTGAAATCAGAAATTATCTCGGTGCTGAATTACAACTTTATGATCCAGATCAATTTAATTTTATCTGGGTAACCGATTTTCCGCTTTTTGCCTTTAATGATGAGGAAAAAAGATGGGAAACAGCGCATCACATGTTCACGTTACCTAAGGAAGAACATCTTAATTATTTTGAAACCGGAAAATATGAGAAAATAGAAGGGGAATTATACGATCTCGTTTGTAACGGTCTTGAATTATCTTCCGGCAGCATTCGTTGTCATAGATTGGATATACAGAAAAAGATTTTTGATGTTCTGGAATTTACTGACGCAGAATTAGAAGAGAAGTTCGGATTCTTCTTAAACGCTTTGAAATACGGAACACCTCCTCATGGAGGCATCGCTCCCGGTATTGATAGGATTGTTATGTTGATGAGCAAAGCTCAGTCTATTCGGGACGTAATAGCTTTTCCAAAAACTTTGCAGGCAACAGATCTAATGAGTTCTTCTCCGGCTGAAGTTTCAAAAGAGCAGCTGGATGAATTAGGAATTAAAATCCTTCCAAAGCAGCATAAATCTGAATAAGATTGGTAACGAATCAATCAAATGCAGTTTTCGAACGTATAAAATTATCAAAACGGAGTTTATTTGAAGAGGATTAAGAAAATCGCAGCGATGACTTTCGGATGTAAGATAAACCAATATGAAACTTCCTGCATTATTAATGAATTTCTGCATAACGGTTACCAGTACGCAGATTTTGATCAGCTAGCAAATGTATATATTATTAACACCTGTACTGTAACAAATCGAACCGATCAAAAAAGTCGAAATGCGATTAGAAAAGCACTTCAGCAAAAGTATATAGATCCTACCATAAAAATTATCGTAACCGGATGTTATTCCCAAAGAAAAAAACAAGAAATAGCAGAATTAGGTGATGTCAATCTAATCATAGACAATAATGAGAAAAGCAAAGTTTATAAATATTTGATGAACCCTGATCTTCTGGATACTCAAATTAGTGACGATTCAGCAAAAAAAGAGTTTGATGAACTATTCACTACTAAAATGATCGATCATTCCCGTGCTTTTATAAAAGTCCAGGACGGATGCGATAATTACTGTGCTTACTGCGCAATACCGTATGCCAGAGGAACTTCCCGCAGCAGAGATAAATACAAAGTTCTGGAACAAATATCTACTCTTACAGAACAGGATTACTGTGAGTTTGTCTTAGGTGGGATTAATTTAGGATTATACGGCAGAGAAAAAAAGGATAACTATTTTTTGGCTGATCTGCTGAAGGATATAGAAAAAATAGAAAAAGTTAAGTTGATCAGACTCAGCTCAATTGAACCACAACTTTTTACGAACGACCTGTTGGAATATTTTCGAAACAGTAAAAAGATATGTCATCATTTTCATATTCCTCTACAGGTTGGATGTGACGAATTATTAAAAAAAATGGGTAGAAAATATAAAACTGAGGAATTTAAAAATGTAATCTCAGAGATCAGAAATATCATTCCTGATGCAGCTCTGGGAATTGATGTGATTGTAGGACTTCCCGGTGAAACTGAAGAATATTTCCAAAAGACCTACAATTTTTTAAATGAACTTGATTTTACCTATCTCCATGTTTTTTCTTATTCTAAAAGACCCGGAACCAAAGCAGCAGAAATGAACGACCAGACCAACGGTAAAATACAAAAACAAAGAAGTAACTGGTTAATTAAGCTCTCAGAGAAAAAACTGAGTGAATACAAACATTTAATTTTACGAAATGAGGTTGTATTAAGCGGTGTATTTGAACAGAAAACTAGAGGATATTGGACAGCCTTATCTGATCATTTTATCAGAGTTTACTTAAATAGTAAGACTGATCTGAAGAAAAAATATTTACAGTTTAAACCACAGAACACAAAATTTGATGGTATTGAAGTTAAACTATTAGATAAACTCAGGTAGAGATATGATAGAAGTAAAAAATTTAGCGGTTAAGTTTGGTGAGCAATATGTTTTTTCCAATATTGATCTTACTATCAAGGAAGAGCTTATTACAACGATCGTTGGGCAAAGCGGTACCGGTAAAAGTGTATTGATGAAATGCATCGAAGGCTTAGTAAAACCTGTCGAGGGCTCTATTACAATTGATGGAGAAAAAATATTTCAACTTAAAAAACAGCAATTGAATATAACCAGAAAGAAGCTTGCTATGCTTTTTCAAGGTTCGGCCTTGCTGGATTCCTTGAATGTGTATCAAAATGTAGCATTACCGCTTTTCGAACATACAGATCTTTCAGAAACAGCAATCAAAAAAGAAGTGAAAGAAAAACTTGATATGGTCGGTCTGGAAGGAGTTTTAACTAAAATGCCTTCAGAACTTAGCGGCGGAATGAAAAAAAGAGTCGCACTGGCCAGAGCGATAATTTTGAAGCCCAAATACATCATTTACGATGAACCTACAACCGGATTGGATCCAATCATGGCAGAAGAGATCTCTGACCTAATTCTTAAATTACATTCACAATCTCATATTACTTCAATAATCATCACGCACGATATGAATTGTATCAGAAAAATAAAAGGTAATATTGTTATGCTGCATAACAAAAAAATTGTTTTTGACGGAACTTACGATAGCTTTATAAATGAAAAAAGTGAAATAATTCGCGGTTTTTTAAAATAAGGAAAAAATATGAAATTTTATCAGAATAAACGAAAAGTGGAATTCAAGGTTGGACTTTTTACTATAATAGCAATTTTTATACTTGTGATCTCCTACCTATGGTTAACGGAAGCTCTTCAGAATAGAGGTATGTCCCAAATAAAATTGAGTTTCCAAAACGCCGGCAATGTAGAAGTTGGAAGCAGTGTTACAGTAAATGGAGTGAAAAGGGGTCGCGTTAAGGAGATTGTTAACACTGAAAATGGAGTTATCGTAGATCTGCAAGTAAAATTAGATTTTCCGCTGCGCGAAGGAACAGAATTTTATATCTTAGAATCAAATTTGATGGGAGATGTTAATATTGAAATTAGACCTTCTATATCAGGTGAAAAGTTAGATTTTAACAAAGTTCAAAGTGGAGAAAAAAGATTTGGTTTAATGTCACTTGTATCAGAACTTAGTACCTTAGTTTCAGATTTTCAGGTCATCTTGAATAAAATCGCAACAAATGAAGGCTCAATATTGCAATTTGATTCTCTGATTGATTCAACTCTCATTGCTGTTAACAAGGTAAATAGTAATATCGATAAGCACAGTCGAGAAATTGACAGAATTATTTACAATGCAGATCAGCTTACTACCCAACTCAATGAGATAATTTCGACTAATAAAGATAATTTATCTTCAACTTTAGAACTGTCATCAGAGTTGATTGGAAATATCAATTCCACTAGCAATGAAATTAAAAAGACCTCCATTAGCATACGTGCTATATCTGAACAATTGCAGAAAGAAGAAGGTAGCTTTAACAAATTAATGACCAGTGAACAACTTTATGATAATTTAATTCGTTCTTCAGCAAGATTAGATTCTTTATTAAAAGACATCAAAGAAAATCCGAAAAAATATTTCAATATCAAGATCCTCTAGGAGACTATATGAAGAAACCACTATCAATATTGTTATTTTTAGCGCTATTCATCCAGCTGAGTGCTTACAGTTTTGGCAAAAATAAAGTTCAGAGTTCTAAGCTAAATTGGGAAAAGATAGAAACACTCCATTTTGACATATATTATCCGGAAAATAATAAGGAATTCGGCAAACTGGCTACTTTGGTAGCAGAAGAAGCTTATTATCATATCAAAGAAGATTTTAAGCAACCAATTATGAACAGAATACCAATAATAATGTATAAATCCCGTGATGATTTTGAAGCTACGAACGTTATCAGTAACATTTTAGGCGAGGGCATTGGTGGTTTTACAGAAACTGCTCACAATAAAGTAGTTGTCCCTTTTGATGGTGATTATAAAAAAATGGAGAAAATTCTTACGCATGAGTTAACTCATGCTTATGTGAATGAGCTGAATAACAGAAGAAGCAGGATCATTGCTCTAAACATCCTTCCCTTTTGGTTTCAGGAAGGATTACCTGAATTCGAAGCTGTACATGGCAACTCAGTTTATAACAATATGTTCATCATCGATCTGTTATTAAATGACAGAATTGGGAATTTGAGTATGATCGGAGGATACTACGCTTATAGATTAGGAGAATCCTTCCTCATTTTTATCGAAGATGAATATGGACGGAATAAAGTTATTGAACTCTTTTATGCGATACGCTACAATAAAAACTCAAATGCAGCTTTTAAGAAGATATTTGGTGAAGATTTTGATGCAATTCAATTGAAATGGAAGAATTATTTGAAGCGAAAGTATTATCCTGATTTTGCTGAATATGAAATTCCGTATGAAATCTTTACCAGGAATACTGATCACACTGAAGATGGTTCATCATTGAATTACGCACCCCGATTTTCGCCTAATGGAACTGACTACATATATTTTTCCAATAAAAACTTAAAAACTGATATCTGGCAGAGATCAATTCTGGGAATCAAAAAAAATAAAAAGATACTGAGTGGAGAATCTACAGGTGAGTTTGAAGAATTTCATTATCTCAGAAATAATTTAGCCTGGTTACCTGATGGCAAGCATTATGCTTTAGTCTCCAAAACTTCCTCAGGCGATAAAATATATATCATCGATCTGGAAACCCAAAAAGCAGTACAAGAATTCTCCTTCCCTGGATTTGATGCTATTTTTGAAATTGATTTCTCAAATGACGGGAATAAAATTGTTTTTACAGGGCAACAAAATTTGAAAAGTGATATTTACATCTTTGATATTAATACAAAAGAAATTACCGCTGTTACAGATGACCAGTATTTTGATAGTCAACCTCATTGGTCGCCTGATGATAAAAAAATTGTCTTCACTTCGGAAAGAACACTTAATGAAAAGGGAGACCCTGATCAGATTTTCAGTAAATTAACCTCAGATATTTATTATTTTGAGCTTACAGAAAATAAATTTTTCCAGATAACCGGTGATCAACGGGAAAACAGCTTTCCAATCTGGGATAAAACGGGTGATAAAGTAATTTTTGTAAGTGAAAATGATACTAATAGTAATCTTAACATTATCGATATTACTAATGGTGAAAGGGCAAAAATTACTAACGTGCATGGCGGTATTTTTTCTCCGGACATTTCTGTAGAAAATGATGAATTGATATTTTCAGCTTTCTATAACAGTGGTTGGGATATATACTCAATATCGAATCCACTTCAGCAATTGGAATACACAAATTATTCAACTCCTGTGGAATTTGAATTCACAAATGATTTTTTTACGAAATTTGAAATTGAACGTTATAAATTATTCGGTAAGCAGAAAAAGAAATATAAAAAGGAACTTCCGGAATATTCTAAGAAAATTTCTAAAGTTGATTTGGGAAAATTTTCTCACAGAGACAGCTTAAATAAAGAGTATAACAAGAATTTAGATAGAAAACCAACTGAAATTCATGAACCTTTAAGCTCACGTTATAAACCAAAGTTTGCCTTAGACTACCTCTGGGGAGGTGCTGCTTACTCACCTTCAATCGGAACGTATGCCACTCTGCAATTTGGACTTTCAGATCTAATGGGGAATCATGCAATTGGAGTACAGCTGGGGATAACAGGCGATCTGAGTGCCTCAGATTTTGTATTTACATATATGAACTTAAAAAACAGAATTGATCATGGATATGGCGGTTTTTATTTAAGTGATGAATGGATCTACTGGACGAATTTCTACGGCAGAGATGATTTTTTGCGAGAAAGGGAATATAATTTTGGTATTTACTCAATTTTAAGATATCCCTTTAATAAATTCTGGAGAATTGACTTTGAAAATATCTTTTCGAATAAAATATTAAAACGTGATTGGTGGGATGGCAGAAATTGGCTGGAAGAGTATTTACCCCCTGACTTCGCTGAAAATTATAACTTAGAAGTTGAAGAAAAAGAATATATTTATGCACCTCAGATCACCTTAATCCATGATAATGCAATTTATGGTAGTGTAGGACCCATCTCAGGCTCGCGTAAAGCACTTTTGGTAAATCATAGCTTTTCCACAGATAAAGATTATACAATTATTTATGCTGATCTTAGAAAATATATTTTCTTCGCAAAAAAATATGCTTTTGCCTTCAGACTTAGTGGTGGTACTATCAGAGGTGATACTAAACAGAAATTTATTATGGACTATTATAATGGTGTCAGAGGTCTGGATGAAGATTATAAAGGGAAAAATAAAATTCTTGCTTCTGCTGAACTCAGATACCCGTTTATTGATAATCTTAAATTGTCATTTCCCTTGCCGTTATATTTATATCAAATTAGAGGAAGCGCTTTTATAGATGCCGGATCTGTTTGGGACGAAAATTCTGAATTTAAATTTTCCAATAAAGGTAAATTGGAAGATGTAAAACTGTCTCTCGGTTTTGGCCCAAGATTGAATCTCGGGTATTTTGTATTAAAATTTGATGTTGCCTGGAATACCGATCTAGAGAGATTTAGTAAACCGGTTTATTATATCAGCTTAACACCCGATTTCTAAACGGATGTTATAATAATGATATCAATCATTCTCAAAGTATTCGAAAGTAGCAGAAATTGATAGATCACATAAGCATTGAACTTCAGTTAGTTTAATTATTTTCGAAATAATATTATACAAGCAGAATTTACATCAACTTTTCTATGGTTTCCTTACAGATCTGTTCGGATCGTTCCTTTGTCTCACTCTCTACATACACGCGAATTATAGGCTCAGTACCACTTTTACGAATATGTATCCAAAATTTCTCTCCCAGCACCTTGATCCCATCTGTTGTGTCCAAACTATGCGCCGCAAAAAATTCAGGTACTTTTGCCATGATGTTATCGAGTTCTTCCGGATCGATAATGATCTTGTCTTTTGCAAAATAATAATGCGGAATTTCAGCTGCTAGCCTACTAATTGGCTGATTTCTTTCTGCTAGATACCCAAGAATTAAAGCCATACCTGCTGGTGCATCACGAGTATAATGAACTTCGGGACAGATGATGCCGCCATTGCCTTCTCCGCCGACAGGACTATTCAATTCTTTCATTTTTTTGCCAACATTGATTTCACCGACTTTTGTGCGATGCACCTTCACACCAAATTCTGCTGCTATATCTTCCGATGCCATTGAAGAAGAGAGATTTGTAACTATATCCCCTTTACGTTTTGCAAGAATAAATTTTTCTGCAAGCAGCAAACTAAATTCTTCTCCAATGCATTTCCCTGTTTCATCAACTACAGAAAGTCTGTCCACATCAGGATCGGTGGCAAAGCCGAGATCGGCTTTATGTGCTGCTACGGCTTTTTCCAATTCTGCCAGATTTTTATTAAGTGGTTCCGGAACATGGGCAAAAATACCCGTAGGCTCGCAATTAATTTCAATAACTTCGCAGCCCAATGATCGCAACAACTCAGGTGCGATCATGCCACCGGCGCCATTCACGCAATCAAGGACAACTTTGAAATTTTTCGCTCTGATCTTCTCTACATCCAGATATGGTATATGCAAAATTTTATCGATATGACGTTTGCTACTCTCAGGATTGGAAAATAATTTACCAACCTGTTCCCATCCCGCATAATCTACCGATTTATCCAGAGAATTGATAAATGTATCAGCATTTTCAGGGAAGAGAAACATACCGTTTTCACCCACGAATTTCATGGCGTTCCATTCTGCTGCATTGTGAGAAGCTGTAATAGAAATTCCACCACTTGCATCACTCTCTTCAACTGCCAGCAAAACCGTTGGTGTTGATACAATTCCCAGATCCACAACATTGCAGCCAACCGACATCAACCCAGCTGTAATTGCATTGAACATAGCTTGTCCGGTTACGCGTGAATCGCGTCCTACAATGATCTTTCCACGCTTACTGAATATACCGAAATGGGCTGCGTATCTCAAAGCGATCTCAGGTGTTAGCGTATCTCCAAAAATTCCTCTAACTCCGGAAACACTTACCATTAATTTGCTCATTGTTTATCTCTCCTCTCTTAATTTGATTCTTGTAAAGAAAAAATAAGAAGCAGCAAAATGGGCAAGGATAAAATTTACGAAATGTGAAAACGTGAACAATTGATCTTATGCGTTACGCTAACAGAATTTTCCATGTTTCATTAGCTTCCACCAAAAGGCGTTCCGAAGATGCCGACTGCAAGTTCTGCCCAAATGAGGAAAAGTAGAAATAGTAGAATTCCAATGACAGCAATTCGAGGCTTGATCTTTTTTACCTTTCTCATTACCAACTCAATCATGAGACCGGTACATAGGAGCAGGAAACCGGCGATAACAAAATCAGAAAGTGTCCAGTCCACCTCCGCTGTGAACTGCATTGCGATAAGCGGTATGAGTAATAAAATTGCAACGAAAAGCACAGTAGCAATGAGCCGTTTGTTCTGCATTTTCATTAATAATCCTTTTTTAATATATTTTAAGTACTGATATTGATCAAATTTTCCTAAGCACTCTACTCAAAAACGCAGAATTGAATCGGGAGGTCAAATTAATTCTGTAATCTGTTAAATGATGATGAAAGGAGTAGCAGAGGTAGTCACACCTTAATATATTCTGATTCTACTTCATAATTTTCTTTTCCAACCATCGGCAACTTTTTGATAATATTTTTGTATCTGCTGAGTTGTTCTGCTTCTTGAACAGCGCCGGTTTTATAATCAATGATTTTGATCAGTTTATTGCGGCTGCTGATCATTAATCTGTCAATACGGTACGTTTTACCGTAATCATCAAAAATCTCAAATTCATTAAAAACTTTATCCCAATGAATTTCAGAAAAAACGACAGGATGATCATCAATAAAAGAATTAGCTTTTTGTATTATCTCTTCAATCTTGATCTGCGGTAATAAACTGCCATATTTGCCAATAGTTCTGCCGCGAGCGTATTCTCTTTCCGCCTCTTCGTTATATTTGATGAGAGAGAGATATTCATGCACAATATTACCGATTAGTATGGACTTTTTATCTAGAAATTCGTAGCATAGATGTTTAATTTCGGTTTTTTTATTTTCCAAACACTTTTCCCGGCTGTAGATTTGGAAAAAGTCAGGTAATTCATCGGTTTTATTAATTTGCTTTGCTATTTGTTCCGAATCAGTAGAAATTTCTCCAAACTGTATCTGATGCATTGTAGATGCTGTTTCGATAAGATCATCTTGAAATCCCAAATAGATGGTTTTAGCGAAAGATTTCAATACGGATGGGCTAACTTTCAGATTACAGATAAATTTTTCCAGATCACCTTTTTTATTGTAATGAAGAAAACAAAAAAGATTATTCTTCGCCCTGGTAAGAGCCACGTAAAGATTGTTTAATTCTTCTCCGTCCTTCCGTATTTTCACTTTATCGATTAATTCTTTCTTACCTGATTTCTGCAGCACTTTATCGTAATTGAGGGAAAAGGCAAAATCATCTAAACTGCTGAAATCAGCTTTAAATTGATGATATAAATTCAAACCGAAATTATTGCCGCCTTTTGCTCCTGTAACATCGAATACTGTAAATACAGTTTCAAACTGCAGACCTTTGGATTTGTGAATTGTTAGTAACTTGATGGAATCACTTATTGTCTGCCCAATCCGGGAGTACTCTTCCTTATCGGAAAGTGAACGGCAATAATGTAAAAAACCTTCAACATCTTTAGTAAATTCTAGATCAGAACTCTCAAATGCAGCAGCTACTTCCAGAAATCTTTGTAAATTTTTCAGTTCAATATCAGTTCCGAAAACTTGTTTGAATCCAAATTCCTCCAGGATCAATTTGATGAGGTAGAGTAGAGAATCATTATTGTATTTTAGTTTAAACAAGATTTTTAGATACGGATGCAGATCGTCCTGTTGCAGAAAATCATCCAGGTTGGCTGACTCATGATAATTAGCAATAACGGTTTGTAGATCAGCTGTATCCATCAGCACCAGATCAGAACGCAGGAATTTAATTAATTCCAAAAAGTCTTCATAAACTAAAAACTTGAGAATGAATAATACAGGTTTTATTGCTGGATGATCAAACAGCGAGCCGGAAGATTCCAGAGTATAATCAATTCCTGCCTCATCCAAAGCTACCGACATCTTGTACAATTCATCATTCTTGCGCATAATAATAGCTGTATCGGCAGGATTGATCTTGTTTTCAGTTAACAATACTTGCATTTTGTTACAAACAAAATCACGATATATATCGACTTTCTTAACTCTCTCGTCTTCTTCTGTAGCATTCCGGAAGTCAACTTGGACAAACCCACCTTCCTTTTTATCACTGATGATCTCAGAGTAATCCCAATATCCAATATCCTTTAACGGTTCTGCTCCAAAAACTCTATTTAAAAAATTCATTAAGATCGGTTTACTGCGGTATGAAGTTGTTAACGAATCACATTTCACAGAATTAGAAAAGATTTTTTTAAAGTCGTTAAGCAGTCTCCGCTCACCGCCGCGCCAGCCGTAGATCGCTTGTTTTTCGTCACCTACAACTATTACCATACCGTAATCCTTTTGTCCAATCCCGCTGGTGATCTCCTTTAACATTGGAAAGATAATTTTCCACTGTAAAATGCTGGTGTCCTGAAATTCATCTATCAGCACAAATCGAGTTGAAAATGATAGCTGTTCATAAAACAAATTTAGCACATTGTCCTTATCAACAATTGAAAAATTCGAGTCGTATAAATATTTATAAGTGTAATAACTTATGTCGGAATGAGTGAATATACGATCGCGGAATTTGATTTCATCGTAGGTCAGTAAAACTTCGGAAGCGAGCAACATAATGTTAATTTGTTCCATAAAAGCTTTGGCATAATAGAGATAATTTGCCAGTGACTTTTTTAAGTTCTCATATTTATCTTTTAACTCCTTGTTAGCCAGTCTCCTGCCATTCCAGAGATTTTTATCTTCCAGGATCTGTTTGAAATTATCATCGATAAAATCCTCGTTTGAGAAGAGAGCAAAAAATTCGTCGACGACTTTCGCCGGAGTCAATTTTGAAAAATCCAGATAGGATGAAATCGTTTCCTGAAATCCCTTTTGCAGCAAAGTTAATAATTCAACTTTTTTATCTGTTTTAACAGTTTTAGCTATAATCTCAGATTGTAATAAATTCAAAAATTCTTTCAACTCGCTTTGATACTCTTTAAAAGTTTTGCTCTTTTCAGCCTCTAGATCAATTTTTTTAAATACTGATAGATCTATAAAATCAAAGAACCAGCGGTTTTCTATAATATTATTGAGCAAATTTTGGAAATTCTGTAAATTACGATTCTTCGCTTGCAGGAAGATATTTTTATAACTATCTAGTTTATCCTTTTTAAGAATGCTTTCGTAGATCTCAGGAAGGATTTCAACATTAATTGTATCATCAATCCGATAGTCGGTAATATTGTGGAAAGGTGCGATGATACCCTGAAAAATAGTATTAACAAACGAATCAATTGTGTTGATGCGCACAGTTGATTTAGAAGTAAGCATCTTTTGGTAAACGCTCTTGAGGTATTTGATCTCTTCGGAATTGAATTTTAATTTGGGATTTATCTTAGTTTGGATATTTGCCTTGATCTCTTTACCATGTGGGCTGTCAGTCACGATCTCTTTCAATTGTTTAAATATTCTTTCGCGAATTTCAGCAGTTGCTTTTTTAGTGAAAGTGATCACTAAAATTTCTTCGAAATCGACTCTATATTGAAGAAGCAGATTAATGTATTCCAGGGAAAGGCGATAAGTCTTACCGGTACCGGCGCTTGCACGTATCAATATTGAGCTCATGATGTGATCTTCCTTCTATCCAATAGGTCACGTCGAGTTATCTCTTTTGTTTCATATTTATCCGGTTTATCAGCCAAACCAAAACCATTACTCATTATCTCCTGCAATACCCGCCACATCTCGTTTTTTAGGTCGATCCTTTTCTTGAGCAGCTTCATATTTTTCTGCTCAACAAAAAATAGAAAAGAATTTATCTCCGTACCAGAATCAGGAGAATCGATCAAATAACAGATATATTCGTAAAATTGCAGTTGTTGACTATAAAGTGTTAGCTTGGCGGTACTGCTGCTGCCGGTTTTGAAATCAAAAATATACTTGCTTTCTTCAGTATGAATTCTCAGATCAGGACGGCCACGCAGATAAACATCAAAATCATCGATTTTAAAGAATAAATTGCCTAAGCTTTCCTCAGTCTCAGGGAAAACTTTTATAATTTTATCCGAAAGCTGCAAGTCATTGTGCAGGCGATAGAAGAAATTTTCTATACCGTCTGCCAGCAGTGGTATGAATATTTGGTGGAAATAAATTTGAGAAAAGTTATGTGAGGAGAGATAGCGAAAATCCCTGTTATATTTCAAAAAATGATCGAGTGCTTGTTCGATATAAAGTTTAGTATTGTTAACAAAATCATGTTTAAAACTTGCGGAATGATAAACATCGATCAATCGCTTCCACACCAGATCTAAAACTTCATGCGTAATCTTTCCGATTAATTTACTGCTGAAATCATCGGCAATTTCTATCTCCCGCTTTTTCAGTTCAGCTACAAATTCTAGATAATATTCAAAAGAATTGTTTTTCAGCTTTTCCCACTTATAAAAACTTAAATTGTAATTGTTCTTGAGGAAATCCTGCTTTCGGAAAGGAAAGATAAAAAAATTATCTGGAAGTTCGATATTTTTCGGGACTTTTGGTAATTTTTTGGGCAGAAGTCGGTTAAAAAGCTGTTTGTGGAGATCAATATTAGTCTCGGTATCAGTTTCTTCCACCAGATCGTCTAATTTCAATTCTTCAATAAAAGAGCTGACTTCAATATCTTCTTCCAAGTTATAACGTGAGAAAGCAATGACCTTTTTACAATTGCATAGCAGACGGAAAAAATAATATTTGTCACGTAAAGTGATATCATCATAGGTCTTTAAACCTAACTCTTTACGTTGATTTTCAGAAAACAGAAATTGCTTGTGCTTACGGTCGGGAAGTACGCCTTCCACCACATTCAAAATGAAAAGATCATTAAATTCTAAGTTACGAGAATCTTGCAGAGAAGTTATTTTATAAGGCTTATTTTGATTAGTATCTTCCAGCTTAAGTTTTTTTGGTTTTAGATAATCCAGAAGTAATTGCAGCAGATTTACTTCAGAATTGTGCGGGAAAACATTCTGCCAATTTGTTATTAACTGAATTTCTTCGATCGAATTGAAGTCTGCCAGAGATGCAATTAACACTTCACTAACATCAGTTTTATTATTAAAATCTGTTAGTAAGTATTCAAGGTCGATCTTTGTAACGATGTAATCCAGTAGATCTTGACTTGATCTATTTTTCATCAAATCCTTTAAGAAAAGAAAAATAGATTCAATTGAAGCGGAGAACTCCTTATGCCGATACCAATAATAATCTTGGTCGATATATTTATAATCGTTGTCGATCAATTCAAATAAGTGGGTTCGAAAGGCTTCACGATCAGTATTATTAGGAATGAAGTAGGTAAGAAGATCATCCTTCGCACTTAAAGAAAGCAGAGACTCCACAGAAATTAAAAATGGCTTCCCTTTCCAGATAATAGAACTCAGGATTTCGGAAATTACTTTGAAAAAACGGTAAAATCTTGAATTGGAAAAATATAGATCAACAGGTTTTGCAAATATCTCTGCTGATAGCAAATGTGAATATGATTGCTTTTCAAATTGGAAATCAATGATATCTGCTTTTTCCACTTTTGCCAGTTCCATTGCTAATTGCGCTATCATTTCAGTTTGATCGGGTGCTGTATACAGAATCAATTTATGAGAGATAAATTGTTTTATATGTTCCGCCTGGAATGTAGACGAAGTTGCTAATGTCTCTTGATTCAGACAGGATTGTGGAATCTGCGAGAGGATAAGAACACGATCTTTAAAAATTTTCAGAAGTTTTTTTTCTAATTCTGTGAAATAAAACTGGTTCACAACGATAATTTTGGAGAAAGGATTTTCAGTTCTCAGATTTTCCAGATCACGAACAAAAATATGATCAGTAAACCCAATATCATCCAGATAAGATCTGTATTTATCAGCAATCTGCTGTAAATATCGCCAAGTATTGAGCTGCCAGTCTCCTGCTGTTTGTTTGATCTCTAGGATTTTATCTATTTTACTTGATTCTATCAATTCCTCTTTGATCTCTTCCCAAAATCTAAAAAAATTATGAGAGAAAGCTATAGATTGTTTATAAGAATGTATCCTGAAAAAATCTTTCTCAGTTTTAGTAAGTAATAGAAAGAGAACTAAAGTGCGCTTCTCTTCTTTCAATATCGGTTTATTCACCAAGAAAAGTGTATCTTTCCATTCATCCATCGTGAGAAATTTATGTTCACTGAAATCCCAATCCGGTTGATACATTTTTTGAGCTATTAGTTTACAGCGCCGGGTAGGGAAGAGGAGCAGACATTTTCCCTTGTCGATCTCATCTAAAGCGGCATGTAGGATATTTTGATCAAGAGGTATATGTTTGATCATATGATGTTCTTTATCCATGTTAGAAGTAAAATTATGGCAAGTGCTGGCAGCATGTTAAGCACCCGAACTTGCTTTAATTCCAAGATCCTGATACTCAGTCCGAGCAGCAAAATACCACCAACGGAAGTGAGATTATTTACGTAAATTTCACTAAAATAATTTCCTACTAATGCTGTGAGCAGTGTGAGCCCTCCTTGATATATTAACAGCGGAATAACTGAGAATAAAACACCTATTCCAAGTGCGGAAGAAAGTGCCATTGCCGCAAAACCATCCATTATAGATTTTGTGAGCAGCAGGTTTGGTTTTCCACCCAGTCCTTCTTCTATCGCACCCAATATCGTTAGTGAGCCCATGCAGAAAAGCAGGAAAGCAGTGATCAAACCCTCAGAAAATTTATCATTTTTGGATCTTAGCTTTTTTTTCAGCTTCTTGCTCTTTCCTTCCATCCAAAATTCTATATTGAGAGCTTCTCCAATTAACGAGCCGGAGATAAGACTGAGTACAATAATTAGATAAGCAGCAGATTTAAATGCCATGATCATTCCAAGAAATAGTGTAAATAGTCCTATCGCCTGAAAGGCAACCTCAGTAAATCTTTTGGAAAAACGTGAGTGCAGCATCACGCCTGCTATGCTGCCGATGATCACTGTGCCAGCATTTATTAATGTTCCTGTCATTTTATCCTCATTTATCTCATGATGAATTTCCCAGCTTGTTACTACTGTCTGCTGCAAAACTACCAGTAGGATGTATCATGAAATATTTAATTACAACTTACTTAATTATATAGCTCTGATCAGTTCTGGGTAATTATTTTTTGAATAATTCACTGCTTGAGAAACCGGATTAATGTCTAAATATTCATCAGCATGCGGTTTTAGAAGTCCATGTAGCAATTCTATGTCGTTTTCTACCAACCAGGCAGATCCGTGCGATTTATCTAATATTACCGGCATGCGGTGATGGATATCTTCCATTTGTTGATTTGATTTACTGGTGATAATAGAACAGGATAAAAGTTGTTTTCCCTGAGGAGAATTCCATAATTCCCAGATACCGGCGAAACTGAATAATTCTCTATCTTTTAAGGTTATATAAAATGGTTGTTTATCACTATTTCTCCATTCATAAAAACCGTTAGCTGGAATTAAACATCTTCTATGAAGAAAAGCCCTTTTAAAAGTAGGCTTTTCAGCAATAGTTTCACTTCGTGTATTTATTAATTTGTAATTGATATTCTCTTCTTTTGCCCAATATGGGATAAGTCCCCATTTACTCATGCGAAGTATATTCCTGTTATTATTATAACTAATTATGGGAATTTCTTGTCCAGGTGAAACATTGTAATTTGGCTTAATATTATCGATCTCGTTGAGAAGATCAGTATAATCTTTGATAGACTGAAAACTACTATATAAAGCGAATCTTCCACACATTGAATCCCCCTTGGTTGAAGCTTTTTCTACAATTATTTTGTCTTAAATAATCGGGATCTGCCCTTCGTAAAACGATAGAATTTCTTGTTTATCCTGATCATCATTTTGCCACACTAAATTTGATACACTCATGCCTAATAACCGTATTTTGCATTTAGGTCCTAGGTTTTCCAGCAGCATCTTTCTTCCCAGATGGTTGATCACATCAACTTTATCAAATGGAATATCTATAGTTTTACTCCTGCTCACAACATCAAAATTTGCATATTTGATTTTTAATGTCAAAGTTTTTGCTTTAAAATGTCTTTCTTGCATTTGCTTACTGATCTTTTCTCCCAGCTCTGATATTATTTTCACCATTGTATCTATATTTGTTACATCCTTGCTAAATGTTCGTTCATGTCCCAGTGATTTCCTGATTCTTTCAGTTACTATTTCCCGGTTATCAATACCACGAACAATATTGTAATAATATTTGCCAACTTTTCCAAAATGCTGAACCAGTTCTTTTAGCGTCCTCTCTTTTAAATCTTTACCGTTGTTGATACCCAGCATTTTCATCTTCTTTTCACTTGCCTTGCCAATGCCGTGAAATTTACCAATTGGAAGTTCTTCTAATACTTGTTTTGCCTTTAAAGGTGTGACCACAACTAATCCGTCTGGTTTATTCATGTCTGAGGCAATTTTTGCCAGAAACTTATTATATGAAACTCCCGCCGATGCAGTAAGCTTTGTTTTGTTAAAGATCTTGCTTCTTATTTCTATTGCGATCTGAGTAGCAGAGGCGATACATTTTTTATTATTTGTTACATCAAGATAAGCCTCATCAATAGATACAGGCTCAACAAGATCGGAATATTCAAAAAATATTTCTTCAATTAACTTGGAAGCCTCTCTGTAAGCATCAAATCTTCCTCTCACAAATATAGCCTGCGGACACAGTTTATAAGCCATAAAACTGGGCATTGCAGAATGTATTCCAAACTTTCTTGCTTCATAAGAACAAGTTGCCACAACACCCCGACTGTTTGGCTTGCCTCCTACTATGATAGGTTTACCTTTATACTGAGGATTATCGCGGATTTCTACTGCGGCAAAAAAAGCATCCATATCCACATGGATTATTTTGCGAATTTCTCTTTCTTTCTGTATTTTATCCATCTTTCCCATCTTAGATCGCCTTCACCACAGGAATATGCTGCCAACTTGTTGTATAGCTGGGAGTGAGCTGTTCTCTTCTCATTTGCCAGGTTTTTTTTATACCGGAAGAAGCATAAGTGATCTTATGAGATCCCATCTTTTCATTAATATCATCCATGCAATCCATTATTATCTTTCTGTCATCATCCAGATAAGTAGGCTGAAAAAGATCCAGTGGAGCTTTACTTTGGTGTATAATATCGGCTAACATTACACCAACTTTCTTATATTTATAGCCCGGACGATATATCCTCTTTAGAATTTTATTAGCAGCGTGTATAAAATCGGGCGTGTATCCGGAAGGGAGAGGTAAGCGGACTTTCGCATAATTTGCATATTGGGGCTCATTTTTAAAACGATTTGTTGATAGAAACACAATGACAAGCGATGCAACTTGATTTTCAGAACGTAATTTCTTCACTGCAGTAGTGCAATAGTCGGAAGTAGCTTCTAAGAGATTCTGCAGGTCTGTTACCGGATTTCCAAACGATTTTGATGACACTATCTCTTTTTTTGGTTTTATATCTTTCTCTAAATCGAGACAGGAAATCCCACGTAGTTCTTTCACCGTTCTCAATCCAACAATTGTCATCTTTTTCTGTATCCATTTGTCAGGAGCCTGCGTGAATTCAAAAGCGTTGGTTATGCCATTACGACGCAGCATTTTAGCATATTGCCTGCCTATACCCCAAATATTTTCTACCTGCGTCCAGCGCAGTATTTTATCGTGATCAGGATGATCTGTAATATCAAATACACCCTCAGCAAAATTATGCTTTTTCGCAAAGTGATTGGCAATTTTAGCCAGAGTTTTAGTAGGTCCGATGCCTACGGATACAGGAAGCCCGACATGCTTTTTTACCGTTTCTTTTATTTCTCTGCCATATTGTGTAAGGTCTTTATATTCAAAGCCCTTAAGTGAAAGAAAAGCTTCGTCGATCGAATATATTTCCAATTCCGGTGTAAATATTGATAATGTGTCCATGACTCTAGCAGACATATCACCATAGAGGGCGTAATTGGAAGAAAATATTCTAATATCATTTTTTCTGATCAGATGTTTGTTTATTTTGAAAATAGGAGTACCGCGGGTTACGCCAAGTTTCTTCAGGTTTTTTGATAGCGCTACGATAATACCGTCATTATTTGATAATATTCCCACCGGCTTATCAATGATATCCGGGTTAAATACTTCTTCGCAGGAAGCATAGAAACTGTTGCAGTCAACTAAGGCGACGATCTCTTTGCCCATTGCTATCTCATTTTATGAATAGAGTAGATCACAACCCCCCAGATATGAAAATTTATATCATGGGTTATTTCCAGGGAACTAAATTCAGGATTATCAGGATTGAGAAACCATTTTCCGTTCTTTTTATAGAGCCGTTTTACAGTAAGTTCGCCATCGACAATGGCGATAACTATTTTTTTGTGATCCGGTTCTACCGCTCTGTCAACTATGAGAATATCGCCGGGGAAAATTCCCGCTTCTACCATTGAATAACCGTCTACTTTTACAAAATAAGTAGCCGCAGGATGAGCAATAAGGTGTTCATTCAGATCAAGATTTTCCTCGATATAATCCTGTGCGGGAGAAGGAAACCCGGCAGACACTTCGTTGCCCAGTAATGGGCGATGCAAAGAATGTGTTCTCTTATAATTTAAAATATTAGAAATAGAGCTGTCTGTCCTATATTTGAATAGCTTCTCTATCATAATTACCTCCTATCGCCGATAATTTACAATACGAAATATTAACTACATAGTTAAAGTGTCAATGATTATATTAACTTATTAGATAAATATTCAGAAAAATTAAAAAAGGTTGATAAAAGTAAAATACTTGACATATATAAAATATTATTGTGATTTTGAACAATACAAAAAAGGAGGGAATTTATGGATTCAATGCTATTTACAATTGCTAAAGGTGGCGGTGGTTTTGTTACATTTTTAATATTTGCTATTTGGATTATCACCATAGTCGGTCTCTGGAAAATATTTCAAAAAGCTGGTAAACCGGGATGGGGCGCACTTATCCCAATTTATAATATCATCTTATGGCTGGAAATTGTTAGAAGACCCGGATGGTGGATTATATTGATCTTAATAGTTCCATTAGCTAATATAATCTGTTTCATTATTGTTATTTTTGATTTAGCTAAATCATTTGGTAAAGGTGTTGGATATGGTTTTGGTTTGCTGCTCCTGCCATTAATATTCTTCCCGATGCTTGGATTCGGAGAAGCTGAATATACTCCAATAAAACGTGAAATAGTCGTTCAAACTTAGAAAATAGATTTAAAAATACTAAAGCACTGTTGCGGCAGTGCTTTTTTTATTTGTAATTTGACAAAATATCTGAACAAAATATGCTAAGTTAATATAAAATTCAAAAGAAGGAAGTTATGAAGAAAACATTAAAAAGAGGTTTTGCCAGTGATAATAATGCCGGGATACATCCGGAAGTTCTAAAAGCTCTGCAAACAGCTAATCAAGGGCATTGTATTGCCTATGGTGACGATATCTTTACAGAAAGAGCAATCAAAAAAATAAAAGAATATTTTAATGAAGATGTAGATGTTTATCTAACATTCAATGGTACAGGTTCAAATGTGCTTTCTCTTAAAATGTTAACAGATTCATTTAATTCTATTATTTGTGCGGAAACTTCTCATATTAATGTAGATGAATGCGGAGCACCGGAAAAATTCACAGGTAGTAAATTACTTTCAGTACCAACAGAGGATGGTAAACTTACCGTTGATTGTATTAAGTATCATATGCATGGATTTGACTTTGAACATCACTCTCAACCTCAAGTAATATCAATAACTCAGGCAACCGAAATGGGAACTGTTTATACCGTAAAAGAAATAGAAAAGATCGCGAGCTATGCTCATAAACACAAGCTCTATGTTCATATGGATGGAGCCAGACTCAGTAATGCTGCGGTTAGTATAGATAAAAGTTTTTGGGAAATAACAGGACAAGCTGGGATTGATGTGCTCTCTTTTGGACTTACTAAAAATGGAGCTATGAACGCAGAAGCAATAATATTTTTTAACAAAGAGATTTCCCGGAAATTTAAATTTTATCGGAAGCAAGGGATGCAGTTAGCCTCTAAAATGAGATTTATGGCAGTTCAATTTGAAGCGCTGCTCTCTAATGAACTTTGGAAACGAAATGCTGAACATGCGAATAAAATGGCAAAAATATTAGCTGATAAAGTTGCAGATATCCCACAGATTAACATCACTCAGAAGGTAGAAGCGAATGGAATATTCGCAATTATACCGGCAGTAATAATTCCTAAATTACAAGATCAATTTTTCTTTTATATGTGGGATCAAAAAAAATCGGAAGTACGTTGGATGACATCCTTTGACACCCAACTCTCGGATATTGATGATTTTATTGTTTTACTCAAAAAGTTACTAAAGTAAAATCTTGAGAGAAAGTTATCTGCTAAAATTACTCTTCCAGAAATAATTTTTCCGAACGATCCATATCTTTTCTTTCTTCTATAATCTGTACATCGGTTGGAACAGCTTGTTTTCTTCTTTCATCTACTTTTTCGATCAATTCTGCCTTAAGGATCACTATCATCTCACGAGTTACTACAGTGTTGGATTCATATCCGAATAAATAACGCAGACCCAAAAACCACCAAGGTAAATCTTTTAGAATAGGAATTCCCCCGCGATTCATTTTTACATCTTTGTCATAAAGACCGCCAATTACAGTTTCTTCGCCATTATATAGTAAAACATCAGTATTTGATTTACTCTTATCAATGATTGTTGAAATATTTCCCGGTATGGCAGAGCTTTTCTCCACATTGATAGTTAGATAAATGGCTTCCCTGTTGTTTTCAATAAGAACTTCAGGCGTGACTTCCATAATAATTCCTGTTTCGAAGAATTTTTCTGTTGTATTACCAGCATCATCAAGTGTTTTTACTGAAAAGTCTTGTCCAACTTGAATATAACCTTGTTTTTTGGAAATCACAGTAATGCTCGGTCGAGCCAGGATTGTCCCTTTTTGATTTGCTTCAACAATATTAAGCAAAGTTTCTAGTTCAATTGTTACATCACCGGTTTGAAAATTCTTGGCTAAACTGGCATTCAGGATATCAGATGTTAAATTATCGGTTGTATTTAATGAGATATTAGCATCAACTGTACCACCAATCAGTGTTGTCCAGTCAATTCCAACTTCTCTTGTGAGTGATTTATCAGCTTTAAAGAAAATTGCACTAATACGAACCTGTCTAGTAGATAAAGTAATTTTATCTTTAACTACTTCTTCAACTACATCAATAACTATTTCCTTGTCTTTGATAACAAATGCAGCAGGTCGTTCTTCCAAAACGAGATCATGATATTTGATGATAATATCAAGTGCATCCCGCCAGGGAAGATTTTTTACAGGAACTCCGATAGGTTGATTAAAACTGCTTGTATTTAAAATATTCTTTCCGGCAAAATCTATGGAAAGATATTCAATTGCTTTAACAGCAGCTGCAAAATTTGTTTCTCGTGATATTGTTATCATTTCTTCTAGTGGTGTTTGCTTAATTTTCTGACCTTGTCCTAATATTGGTATAGCTAAACAGAGCAGAATAAGAAGGCTAATTAATTTCTTCATCATTTATTCCTCTTTTAATTCATTTAAATAGATCTTTTTATCTTTTATTATGCCGATTTCATTTACTTTAAAGACTGCATATTGCTCGTCCCAATTGATCGAACCTAATGAACCATAAGCAACCTTATCTCCAATTTTAAGAATGTGAATTCGTCCTGTATTATCCTTCATAAAAACCTTATTAGGAGTCAACCCGATCATGCTTGCAGAATATAAATCCAGAAATTTACGTTGTCTTTCATCCGGAAATGGTGCGTGAATTCTAGAATAGAAGGGATCATAAACTAAATTTTTAGATACTAATTTTCTAAAAGGCACCTCTCCCGTTTCCGAATTTTTTTCATCAAAATAGGCATTTAATACTATAGTGAAATTAACAAAGCCGGAAGTTTTATCTTCTTGTATTTCTTCTTTAATTTTAATTGATTCAATTACATAGAGCATAAACTGATTTTCAATTTGATAGATAAAAGAATAAAAGGAATGGGTGGGAGCTGTTCCGTTAATTGTATATGTGTAATAGCTAATATCTTCGATCTTGCTTAACCGATTGTACAAAAAATTAAAATTTATTTTAATATCAAATCGATCACAAATGTCGAGGAGATATTTATAAGTAATCGTAGGGTTGTTTCTATTTGGAATGAATTTACTTTCTTTTTTAACTCTTTCTTCCAGTTCTTGTAATGATTCTAAGAAGATGTCTTGATCTTGCATATCCGGGTGAGCAGCTTTAAGTTCGTTTAGTTGTTTAAGATTGTTTTCATAATTGGTTCTAATTAGATTAACCCTTTTCACGGATGAATTGTTTCCGAGTAAAAAGCCGGTAATTACTAAAACCAATAATACCGAGAGAATCAGTGTATTTCTTAATGCATAATTCATAATTATTTACCTTTTAACTTATTGATCTTGTAGCGCGCTGCCTTAGAAAGTTCATTATCAGGATATTCATCTATCAATATAGTCCAATACTGGATCGCTGCTGTATAATCATTTTCCCTTTCACTACAATTACCAAGCATGATCAGAGCATCAGGAGATTTGTTACCATTCAGATCATATACTTCTTTCAACGCTTGCTTAGCAGCACCAAAACGGTTTAATAAATATAGACATTCCCCGATAAAATATTTTGCATTATAAGAAAGATAATAATCTGGATATGCTTCTACAAAATCAGTAAATTGTTGTAATGCTTCCTCAATACTTCCCTCAAAGTATAAAGTGATTATTGAATTATATTCTGCATTAATTGCTTCATTAGGAACTGTGATTATTTTAGGTTCCGGTTCGCTTTTTGTAATTTCTTCTTTAATTGTTTCTGTTGTTTCTTCTTCTACGGCCTCTTCTGGTTCCCTCCAGGTTTTTGGATCAGGGTATGTATAGGAAATATTAAAGCGCCATATTGTCTCATCAACTTTGTCATTTTTCGCCACACTGGATATTCTGTTATCGGGGAATAATTTTGAAATTTCGATAATTGCCCTTCGATTTGTTGTATAACCATCAATAGTGAAACCCTTATCATTGCTAGATACATCACTCAACCAGCTTAATCTGTTATTATATAAAGAACTAGAAAATACATCCAATATGTGATGCCACTGATTTTTATTTCCGGTAATTTTTTCAACTTTTGCTAAATTTGCTTCTAGTTCAGCCATTCTAGCTTTGATCTCATTGAGTCTGTTGATTAACGCTCGATTTCTGGAAAGATCTCGTTCTACTTTGTAGTTTTTCTTACCATAATCCAGAAGATCTTGTTTCAATTCAAGGTTCTTTATTGTTCCAGCAAAGGCAAAATAAAATATACCGTCTAAGATTAAAAAACCATGCCAAGCTATTTTAAAATACTTCTGATTTTCAATAACTTTATGCGGAAGAAGGTTTGTAGAACTGAAATATTTATTTTTGGGGTCTAAAGTTTTCCAAGCTAATTCTATCGGAATTGCGAACTCTGCTATTTTATTAACCCCTATGCTGCCTTCCATTCCTTCTTGGATAGATAATTTTTCCAGCTTTAGCTTTGAAATTGTACTTCCTTCATGAGCAGCGGAACGATAATACTCTATATCTTCATCAGTAGCATTGTCGCCGGCCAGTATTATGTTTTTTGTGATTTGAATATTAGAAACATCCTGTTCGAGTAATAGCTTTGAAAAAATTGTTTTACGGGTCGATACATCATCATCTTCAGGTACTATTATGGGGAATGTTTTTACATGCTTCCTGTTTTGCATTACAATTCCGATTTTGTAATCGAAACCTATATAAAGGATAAGTACGTACTCGTCTTCGGGGAATTCATAATTATAATTAACTAAATTTATTAAAGCAACTTCATTAGTTTCGATATGATGATAAAAGTATCTTTCCTTAGAGAGTATTAGATTGATATCTCTAAGTGCATGAAAAATACGGAATTTACCTTTATGGACAAAAGCAATTCCTGATTTATCCGGGTAGAGAATATAATCAAAAGAATATAAATTTGATTTGATCTCTTCTTTTGTTAACAACTCTTTTAAGAGTCTTTTCTGAAGATTCCTAGTTCCATATGCAGGATCAAATTTAAAATAAGATACTTGTTCATCATTTGCACTGAACGAAATTTTACCTCTTTCGAGGGAGAATTGTTGCAGGAAGTTTTGGAGGTCTCGTAAACCTGGCAGCATTTCATCTTTTGTTGCGCCATTTACATCTTTGGAATTTTTCTCTTCCGGGATTTCCGGGACGGACATTGAATCTTCATCCATTTCAATAAGCTCAGGTACTTCAATCTCACCATCGCCTGTATCTATAGGAGTGAATTCTTCTTGCTTATAAAGAACTGAAGATAGAATCGTCTCCTCTAGCTTTTGAACATTAACTGCACCGTTTAATATAGCAAGTCGTGCAATTCTAATTTTCAAACCATCTTTAAAAATTCCGAATGCAATTCTTTCTTTATTATTTGCCATTATATATCTCTCAAGTCGAATAATTTATCAAGTGAAGCATACGTTTTTTATTGTTTGCATAATTCATTGCTACATCCTTGGTAATTATCCCGTTTTTATAGTTATTAAAAAGATCCTGTTCCATTGATAACATCCCTTTTCTCCTACCTTCAGTTATCATTTGATAAATTTCACCGATATTTTTATTTCTTATTGCTGCTTGTACAGAAGAATCTACAGCTAAGACCTCTTTGACCATGATCAGCTTGCCACGTTTATCTGGTACCAGTTTCTGTGAGATAATAATTTTTAATGTATCGGCCAAACGGAATCGAACTCTCTCTTGTTCAATTGGGGGAAATTCTGCAACTATACGATGCAGACTATCAACGGCTGAACTTGTGTGTAATGTAGAAAAAACTTTATGACCGCTGTCAGTTGCTTCTAAAACAGTAGCAATCGTTCCTGGATCTCTCATCTCACCTACAACAATAACATCGGGATCCTGCCTTAATGCTTGAATAGTGCCTTCCTGAAAACTTATTACATCTTCTCCTACTTCCCGATGTCTGACAATCGATTTAACAGAATGATGTACATATTCTATTGGATTCCCAATTATTATTATATGAGCATTGTTATTTCTGTTATTCATGTCTACTATGGAGTCTAGTGTACAACTTTTTCCTGATCCTGTAATACCTGTAACCAAGAATAATCCGGATTTTTCATAATTAAGATCGAATCGTTTATTGATGATTTCGGGAAAATGTAGATCTGCCAGGGTAAAAAGTTCTTGATTGATCCGCCTAAAATTTGCTACCAGACAATTGCTTTCGTAGTAAATGTCGCCTCGAAATCTGCTTTGTTGCTCACCTTCTTTTAATATCAATCCTAAGGAAATATCAACATTTTTATTGTTAAACAACATGACTTTCTGATCATCACTTAATATACTCAATAATATTGCTGAAACTTCGTCTTGGGTTAAGTTATCAACTTTATCAGAAGGTGCTTTTGTGCCATAAACCCTATACCATACTTTACTATTAGACCCGGGTCCTCCAAAATCTATGTCAGAAGCTTCAATCTCTCTCATATGGATCATTAAGTTTCTCAGATAATCATAAGATTCTTCTTTCCAACTGGTATTGAAAGTGATCATCTTATTAATATTTTGGAATCTTGCTGTTCCTGTGAGATATTCACTCAAAGCTACCTGCATCTCAGATAAGAAAGATAAACTCATTCGAGCTCCGATAAAAATAATTTTCTATTGCAATGAAATAGTTTTTCTGAAATGATGTCAAGCACTTTTGTTAACTCTCTTAATATTAGTAAGATATGGAAATAGAATGAGTAGTGGTAATTTTAACGTAGTTTTAATAAGTCTCTGTAAAATAAGATCTTAGCAGTTGAAAGAAAAAATTATATTAAAAATAATAATAGATTATTTTCTTGTGATATGTTTGTTGCCAATCTCCTGAGAATCCTTATTCTCGCTAATCCTTAGACACTAACTTCAACATTACTATTCTTTGAACTGCTTTACGCCACTTAAAATATGTGCTGTTAACTAGATTTATCATAAATCGTTTAAGCAATTTCTCACCTTTGTATGCGAAAAAGTCCAAGATTTTTTTTCTAGCGAACAGTTTAATTTTTACATCTGTTTCTGCCCGCAATGTTACAAAGGAAGATCCTGCTAAAATAAAGCTTTCTTCGCCAATGGAGTCCCATTTTTGCAAATAATCGATAGTTGTGTTATTCAGCCAGACAGAAACTTCTCCACTTTCAATAATAAGAATAGAATCAGATTTGTCTGATCCAATTGGTATATCCTTTCCTTGTTCATATTTTATGCTTTTTCCCAAAGCCATAAAATCTACTTTTTCTTCTGGAGAGAAGCCGTGTAAAATTATGGGTTCGCCTTTTTGCACTGATTCAGCACTTGGTTCAAAAGCTTTTTGTAAGGGACCGTAGAGATCTTCTGAGTGTTCAACACCCGCTTTTACAACTTCAAAAAGCTCCTCTGAATTGATCGGTTTTGATAGATATTGAAAAGCACCAGCATGAACAGCTTTTACCGCTCCATCAATACTGGAAAAACCGGTTAAAATGACTATGACGGCCAATGGTTGTTTCTGTTTAATTAAGTTCATTAACTCAAAACCACCAATCCGCGGCATTGCCATATCGATCAAAAAGAGGTCAAAAACATCAAAAGTCATCTTTTCTAATGCATCTTTACCATCAACGGCTAGGGTTACCTCATAGCCCTCTTCTTCTAAAAGTTCCTTGCATAATTCTCTTATTGTAGCTTCATCATCAACTATTAAAATATGTTTTTTCATAATTAGCCCTTCTTTTTGTTTTCTATTTCTCTGATCAGATCTAGTTGTTTTAAGGTTTGGAATTTCGACAAAATTTTGTTTATTGAATTGATCGCTTCTGTCATCTGATTCCCTGATTTTTCTAATTTATCATCATTATACTCATGAGCCGCCTGAATGATTCTGCGTATTGAGAGTGATATTATTGTTAATGGATTGTTGAGATCATGGTCTATACTTGCGACTGCGGCTGACTCTTTGACAACTTCTTGATATTTCTCAAGAAGTTTACGATTTTTTGCTAACTCCTGTTCTTTTTCTGAGAGCTCAGTTTTCTGTTCACTTGCAAAAAGTGAACTCTTGATCGAACTGGTGTAATATTTCTTGATAATATTGCTTATATAACTTGAGATAAAAGCAATTCCACTGAATAATCCTGTATATGAAATGAGAAAAATAGTTTGAGTTGGTATATCTATTGTAAATTCTTTACTATTAATTGGGATTAACCAACCAAAATTATACATCAAAATGAGTGCGAGCAAACATAAACTTCCAATCATGGCAGAAATAAATCCACCGGAATTTTCGATGACCAGACTTGCTGTTATAACTGCAACCAGATAAATCCAGACAAATGAACTATCTAATCCTCCTGTTAAATGGACAACTAATGTAGCAAAAATAATATCCAAAAGTATCTGGATGGAAGTAAATAGCGAGTTAGATTTTAAAATTTGCAGGTAAAATAAAACATTAAGAACACATATCCCTAAAAAAGTTGCAATAAAAATTACAATTGGATAAGTTTGTTCTATTTGTGTTACTCTCAAAATTCCGATTGCAAATAAAATTAACACAATGAACCAACGGACCTTTGACCACCATTTATAAGTATCTAATTCATGATTCAATATTTCGTTTTTATTATTCATTTATACTCCCGACTAGATTAATTATCTTCGAACATACTTAATATTTTAAGTTCATAAGTTAATACTAAGTTTGCCCCTGAAAATGCTGCTTCTATTGCATCCAGATCATAAGTTATCTGGCAATTACCTAAAACTGTCACATCATCAATTTCAGCTCCGGTTTCGATTCCACCTTCAACATAGATAGCACCGTTGAAACCATTATTTCCATTAATAAATAGTGAACCTGTAATCCACATTATTCCGTTAAATGTTCCACCAGATATCTGAGCATCTCCAATGATAACTAAAATTCCACTACCCACCCAAGAAGCAGTAGTTATCTTCATTCGACCGGATGGATTTGAAAAAGTGATCCATGTTATATCTTCGACACCGGGAGGATTATTAGGAGGGTCTACAAAGTGATTATCAGCAATAGCATTCATTTCTGCTTTAGTCATACCAAAAAATTCTTCAAAAGATATCGGGGGGTCAGAATTAGGGAATAAATTACCGAAAATATCGGCACTACCGCCTACATCTATATCTCCATTTGAGTAAATTGCACCTTGAGCAAGGGTCGGAACCCACTTTACTACTACAGTACTCTTATGTCGATATGTTTCATTATTATCCCGATATGTTGCAAATGAATTTATCTCAATATCATTAGTCGTTGCATTGGGTATATACTGTATACTATCAATACTCCCGCCCATAATATCAAAATTATTAAATGTTTGTGTATTCACACCTGGATTTAACGTGATAGATTCGGTACTGATTTTATTCATGCCATATACCAGAGCTTCACGAGATAACGCTTTAGCTTGTAATTCTACTAGATTACTTGTTACAAGTTCTGGGACATCTTCGGTCTTGTTTTGCATTGAAAGAATAATAATAACAAAAATTGAACTAACAACTAATACAACTATTAATAACAATTTACCCATAAGTTACCCCCATAACATCAAATAAATCTACAGATACAGATTTTTGAAATATTTCCAAAATACAATTTTATGTCTGATCAATCTTTTATCAATATCAGGTCGATATGTATTATAAAAAAAAGTAAGGTTTACTTGTATGGCACGGATTAAATCATGATCAGAATTTGGTGATAAGAGCTTAATATTATCTTTGTCTAAATAAGTAATCTCCAGAGAATCTGCCATCCAAAAAGGACCTAATATTGGGTTTGTCATGTCGTTTTGATAAACGTATAAAGGGAAACCCTGCTGTGTACCTGTTTTTTGAACGAAATGAAATGTGCTGACAGCTGATGATGGATTGGATTGTCCAAGAAACTTGAAACTGATTGCAGTTGCCTCTATTATCGGATCGGTTGAAGAAGCGACCCCTGAACCAACTTTAGATAAAATACTCTCTACACCTGGATAACTTACTGTTCCAACTTTCCGACCTGTGATAAGGTCCTCAGACATTTTAGTTAATCCGAATTGCAGCTCAGTGTTATGACTTATCACCTGCATGTTTAATAGTGAGGACAAAATCATCAGCAAAACCATACTACCTGCAATTGTTGCACCTATCACATCTAACAAACTGGACATGGTCAAAATCCTCTGTTAAAAAAAACCTTACTGAATGGAGACGTTAAAGTCCCAATATAAAGAGTGTCCATTGAAGTAGACAGACAATTCATCTGGATCTCAATTTTTTGATATAATGTATCTGCCGATGGAGTATTCCCAAGGCTGTCACAATATGCTGATTTGATCTGAGTATTGTAAGTAATACCATTTATTGTAAGTGACTCACTGATATTTGAATAGATTGAATATATCTCATTGAAATAGTGAATTGGGGGATCGCCCATTAATTCAGCTTCTATCCTTTGGAAATATCGATCTGCAATTTTATGTCCTTGAAGATATATAATGTTATCATAAACCAACCCAGACTGATCAAGGATAATATTATAAACGTTAAGCAGCAAGGTTGAAAAAAGCGCTAAAGCTAATAATACTAACAACATTTGAACATTCATGATTAATCCTCTGAGGTTGCATAAGTTATCTCAGCAACTGTAGTCATTCCGGTTCGTATTCTATCCAGGCCAGAGTCCATTAGTGACAGCATTCCTTGTCCTTCGGCAATCTTACGTATTTCATCTTCATCAATTTCATTACCTGATTCTACAATAGCTTTTCTTATATCGGGTGTAAAGTATAAAGCTTCACAAATATTTGTTCTGCCTTTATATCCACTATTACATTTTTTACAACCATCACCTGCTTCAAATATTTCACCGGATGCAAGTTCAACTTCTGTTAAACCCAAAGCCAATGCAGCAGGCCATCTTTCTTTAGAAATAGGTTTTTTGCAATTCTGACATACTTGTCTTACCAAACGTTGAGCAATAATAATATTTATTGCATAAGCTAACAAAAAAGTCTCTACTCCCATTTTATAAAGTCTGGAAACAGCACTAGGAGCATCATTAGTATGCAAAGTGGAAAATGTAAGATGACCGGTATTTGCAAGTTTGATAGCAATATCAGCAGTTATTTTATCCCTTATCTCGCCAACCATAACAATATCCGGGTCATGTCGAAGTATAGAGCGGATAGCTGCTTCAAAAGAAAACCTGTTGCCAATTTTCAATTGTCTCGCGCCTTTAATATGATATTCAACCGGGTCTTCACAAGTAAGCACATTAACTTCAGGTCTAATAATATGATAAAGAGCTGCCATTAAAGTTGTGGATTTTCCACTACCGGTAGGACCAGTAACAAGAATTATACCTTTTGATTTACTGATTGCTTTGATAAAATCACTTTCCGCTTTGGACTGAAAACCGAGTTTTCTTAGATCAGTTATCACATTTCTATCATCAATTGTTCTTATAACAATACTTTCGAATCTTCTTTCATATTCAGAGGAAGTTATAGGAATAATTGAAACTCGGAATCGTATCAAATGATCATCGACGACTCTTTGCATAAAACCATCTTGAGCCGTATCTCTTTCAAAACGATCTACCCCGACAGCTCTGTCTTTAACCACTGCCGATACTGCTTCCGGAGAGGTTCTTTCCTGTCTGTGCCAGCGGAGAAGTTTACCATCGATCCTAAAATAAAAATCTACAGATGATCTGCGGTAAGGGATGACATGAATATCACTTGCTCCTTTACGAACAGCTTCAATTAAACATCCTTCAAATAAATTAACCAAAAGGCTTTTATTGATCTCTTCATCCAGAGCGTATTCGTCAACATCAGTATCTGATCCGCCTTCCGACATTTCATCTATATTTTCTTCTGCTTCCTGGAGAAGGTCCAAAAACTCATTTTTTTGCGGTGCAATTAACTCGATAAGCTCTTCTATGGTTTTCAATTTGCAATAAACAACTTCATATTTTTTATATTCTGAATTTGAGGGAATTTTTTCGGAGATTTTATCTGTTGGATCAGCAGCTAAAACTATGAGTGTGTTTCTTCTTCCATAGGAAATTTGATAAGGCAGAACCCTTTTATAGAGCAGTTCTTTTTTAAAATTCTCTGGAAATTTTGCCAGAATTTCTTTGGTATGTTTTATCTGGGAAGGTTCGAGTGTACTCACTTCGATATCGAGCGAGCGGAATGCATACAATTCTGCTAACAATCCATAAACAGCATGATGATTAATTTTAAAATCATCAATTAAAATCTCTCCTAAGCCCCTGCCGTCAACGGGATCTTCTTCTGCCTGTATCATTAACGCTTTCTCTAATGTTTTTAGGTCTATTACTTCTTTTTTTAGTAATAATTGACCAAATCTGGATTTCCTTATCAAAACATCTCCTTTTACATACCAGGTGTGTTAGGTGAAATCATAGCCACTTCGGATGATACAACTGTTAGGGCTGTGATTACGACTGCAATAAATAAACCCACAAAAACTTGAATTGATTGGATAATATTATCCATCTTGTAGGTTGTCTCTTTTTCATAAAATGTGGAAATCTGTTGAGCTGATTGCAGAATATTTCCTGACTCTGTTCCAGTTTTTAAACGGCTAAGTGTGCTTTGGTTAAAGACATCGGCTTTATCTAAGGCTGGTACAAGCGACATACCTTCTTTTAGCATCAAAGGAATTGCAACTTCTTTAACTCCTTTTTCCATATATTTGTTTCTGCATGCTTCTGCTGAAGCTCTTAATGTTTCAATATTATTTTCCGCACCAGCATAAATAGCTGAGAACACTCGGAAGAAAATTTCTATACTAGATTTATGTATCAAGTGTCCCATTACAGGTAACTTCAGCATGTTTTTATCTCGCCAGACCATCCCTTTTGGTGTACGCCACCAAAAAAAACAGGCTACAATAGGGATAATTACCAGTAGAATAATCCACCACCAGTTTATAGCTAACCAATCACTCGCCTGTAGAGTAGCAGCAGTCATAGGCGGAAGGTCTATACCAAATTTCAGGAACATTTTAGCTGTATCCGGGAAAACCTTCACTACATAATACAAAACTGCTCCAAACATTGCCAGAACGGTAAAAGCCGGCATCATCAATGCTTGCCGTAAACTTTTTTTGTATTCCTGTTCGCGTTCCATAAATTTTGCGGTTGCATCATATACTTCAGCCATATTACCGGATTTAGTTGCTAGACCTAACATATACGCAGGGAACTTTCCAAAAACATCCTGATGTCTGGCGAAAACTTCAGTACCTTCCTTTCCTTTTTTTAATTCACTCTCAATCTTTTTTAATGCTTCTTTTAAGGTCAGATTTGTTTCTTCATCTGCTAACATCCTCAAGATCTTATCATAGCTCATTTTTTCTTTTAAAAGAAAGGAACTCAAATTTACGAACATCAGAATACTAGAGTAGGGCGGCTTCATTTTAATATCGATTATAGCTTTTTCTATTTTAGCGTTTTTATAACCAATTGTAGTAAGCGCTCTGCTTACTTCACCTTTCGTATAGGCATATTGTCTTCCTTTAACCTTTTTACCGCTGGGAAGTTTCAAGTTATATAAAAAAAGACTACGCTTAAGGATAGTATTTACTCTGATCTTATTTTTTTCTGCAAAATCATTAACAAGTTTTTTTGCTTTATTATAACTTGAAGCTAACACTGTACCCTGAATAGTTTTACCTTGTGATGTCACGCCTTGGTATCTATATTCTTTTTGCATAATGTATCCTAAAAAATGTAAAAAATAATAAACAGTAATATGGGAAGACAAGTCTTCCCATATTACTTATTTCATTTTAGATCTAAAAGCTGTTCTTAGTTAAGTACTTGAGCAACAATAGTGCTTGTGGCACCGGTTACGTCAAGTTGACCGCTAACATTTGATGTACCGTCATTTCCTGTTTCAGTACCTGTACCAACAATTGTTAATACATCACCTGAAACTGAAAGGACGAACGCTCCATTACCTGTAGAGCATGATGAAGTTGCAGTATCATAATCATAGCCCAACCAAGCACCGATATCATCTACCGTAAGCCAATCATTTCCGCCGCCACCATGTGTTTGTGGTGTCTTGTAAAATGCAAGAGCTGAAGAAGCTAAGTTATTCATGTCACCCATTATTGCCTGACGATTTGAATTTGTTGCTTGAGCATTGAACATTGTGATACCAACTGCTACTGCAATACCAACGATAATCACACTTAATACGATTAATAGAATTTGCTGTGTTCCCATTATAACCTCCTAATTTGGTTTAATAATTTTTTTTCACTTTTCAAATCCACACTTTCCTTAAATGCAAACGGTGTGCCAATGTGAATTTTTTTTAAAATAGATGAAAAAATATTTCTGAAACGACTTTATTTAGCCGATTTAAATCATGCAAGAAAAAAAAACATTATTACTAAAAAAAATAAAATACCAGATAAAGTGTCACCAATAAATAACAGAGTATTAGGAGTCGTAATAAAACAATGTCATAAATACAATTCTTGACAATTAAGACGGTAGTTTAATACGTTAAATAAAAAAATGAAGATGAAATATGATTAAAAAATTATTTATTAAAAAAACAAATAATACGCTAATTCAACTATTCCGTTACAGCTTTGTCGGTGGTATTGCTTTTATAGTTGATATTAGTAGTTTGTATCTATTAACAGAGTTTGCTCAAATCTATTATCTTATCTCAGCAGCTCTAGCTTTTTTGTTAGGATTAACGGTTAACTATATATTAAGTATTTTATGGATATTCCGCTTAAGGGTTTTCCAAAGTAGATCTTTGGAGTTCACTATTTTTACGATTATAGGAATTTTAGGATTGATCTTAAATGAGATAATTATTTGGTTCTCAACTGAACAATTGAAATTATATTATCTTTATTCTAAACTAATATCTACTTTCATAGTTTATTTTTGGAATTTTTTTGCGAGAAAATATATATTATACAGAGGTAACGTTGGGAAATAGAAAGAGAGTAGTAATTGTCGGGGCCGGTCCGGCTGGACTGACCGCAGCTTTGGAGCTGTTAAAACAAACAGACATCAAACCTTTAATATTGGAAGCTACAGAAAAGATCGGAGGGATATCTCAAACTGTAAATTTCAAAGGCAATCGGATTGATATAGGAGGCCACAGATTTTTCTCAAAAAGCGATCTTGTAATGAAGTGGTGGCAGGAAATCTTACCGATATCGGAGAATGTAGAGTTGGAAGAAATTCTGTTAAAACGTCATCGGCTTTCTAGAATACTTTTCCTGCGGAAATTTTTTAACTATCCTATAACATTAAATTGGCAGACTATCAACTACCTTGGTTGTAAAAGGCTGATAAAAATAGCATATTCTTATATTGTTGTTCGCTTATTTCCTTTGAAGAAAGAGACTAACCTGGAAGATTTTTTCATTAACCGTTTTGGCAGAGAATTATATAAAACATTTTTTAAAGACTATACTGAAAAAGTATGGGGAATTCCTTGTTCACAGATCAAACCTGAATGGGGAGCCCAAAGAATAAAAGGATTATCAATCAGTAAAGCGATCTGGCATTCAATCAGGAAAATATTTACACCTCGAAATGATCTGGCCCAAAAGAAAACTGAGACAAGTTTGATCGAGCAGTTTCTTTATCCTAAATACGGTCCCGGGCAGTTATGGGAAAAAGTTGCTGAGATAATTACTGAAAAAGGTGGAGAGATCCACCTTAATGAAGAAGTAATAAAAATTGTATACGATAATAAAAGTATTAAAAGTGTTACAGCAATTAGAGAGGGTAGATCAATAGAATACAATTGCGATTATCTCATTTCCACAATGCCGGTAAAAGATCTGATAATGAGCATGCCCGATTTCGTTCCGAAAAAAATTAAAGAAATCTCGGATGAGCTAGTTTACAGAGATTTTATTACTGTAGGTTTATTGCTGAAAAAACTAAAAATAAAAAATAAAACTAAGATTGCAACTAATAATGATCTGATACCGGATAATTGGATATACATTCAAGAACCTGATGTGAGGTTAGGGCGATTGCAGATCTTTAATAATTGGAGTCCTTATCTGGTAAAGGATCCTGATAATGTATGGGTGGGACTGGAATATTTTTGTAATGAAGGTGATGAACTTTGGCTTAAAACCAACAAAGAATTTGCCGCTTTTGCAATTTCCGAATTTATACATATCGGTATGATCGATAGGGAAGATGTGTTGGATAAGGTAGTTATCCGAATGCCGAAAACTTATCCTGCTTATTTTGGTTCCTATGATAGATTCTATGAGATTCGGGAATTTACTGACAATATTCCTAATCTTTTTCTCGTCGGCAGGAATGGAATGCATCGCTATAATAACCAGGATCATTCTATGCTGACAGCAATGGAAGCGGTAAAAAACATCAAAGAAGGCATTATTACTAAAGCTAATATTTGGGAAGTGAATGCTGAACAGGAATATCATGAAAATAAGTGATTTTTTGCACAACTAATGTTGCTGTTAATTGTGAAGAGCTTAATCCTGATTTAGCGGTTAACGATTAACTGATGTACCGACCATAATGAGGTAGAACATGAAAAAAAAAGATCTTTTGGTTTTCCTGCTGATAATGGCATCCTTTTTTGCTATTCTTAGTTTTTTTTCAGATGTTAGGAATACATTCAACTATGCTGGAGTAGATCTTCGAAATAGAGTTGTTGGCTCACGTCTAATACTACAAAAGCTCGATCCGTATTTTACTAAATGGAAAGAAGGAGACTCTGTAAGATTATTGGATCCTCGTGATAATCCAGATTGGGAAGTGAATCGAGTTACGGTTACACCAACTATGTTACAATTGTTTATACCTCTATCGCTGCTAAATTATTCGATCATCCGAATGATATGGTTGTTTCTGCAATGGTTAATGCTGTTGTTGACAATTTTCCTGTTTACAAAAATTACGAAATATAAACAAGCCAGAATGCTGATTTGGATTTGTGGTTTGTTTTTTATCGGTACAAGTTATTTCTGGAGATTACACGTTGAGCGTGGGCAAATTTATATTTTTTATGTGCTTATCTTTAGTTTGTTTTTTTATTTTCTTGCTAAAAAAAAGCAGCTATCATCAGGGATAAGTTTAGGATTCCTTATCGCTTTAAGACCAACCTTTATCTTAGTTTTGATACCTTTATTAATAAAGAAAAAATGGAAGTTAACCTTTTTCAGCATAACTGCCTTGTTATTAATAGTTTTACTGACTGTAACATTTACTAATTGGGAAGTTTGGAACAGTTATTTCCGGGCAATGAACATTCATGCTCAAATTCATTTAGATACGGTGCAATCGCCATCAACATATTATCCCTATATTAATATCGAAGGTGTTGGGAATTTGTTTTCATTAGCAAATATACCGATCAACGATACGTCGATTCAATATCTTTTCAGATCAATAGGAATTACGCTGAATAGTAATAATATGAAAATTATTTTCTTTATTTTCATTTTTGTTACCAGCTCATTAATTTATAAATTTAGAACAAAAATAGATGAATATAAAATGATAATAATCGCATCCTTATTAGTTATTTTATCGGAATTTTTTATTCCGGCAGCCCGTTATTCATATAACAATGTTACTTTTTTAATTCCAATGAGTTTAATTATTTTAGATTTTGATAAATATCAGAGGAAATAAATGTCGAATTATTTCAAAATTCTCATTTGGATTTTATTGATATATTCCATTTTTATCGCCTTTTTAGGAATCAGCTTCGATACATTCAATACGATCAAGTACGGTGGTGTAGACCTTCGTAACCGGGTTGTGGGAGCTCGTCTTCTGCTAGACGGACGAGATCCATATTTTACTAAATCGGCTAAGAACACACCCGATTATTATGTAGATGGAAGAGATTATTATGATCTACCGGTGAGTAGATGTACAATCACACCTTCACTCTTACTTCTTCATATTCCCTGGGCATCAATCAACTACAAAATACAGCAATATTTATGGTTTGCCGTGCAGGAAATTTTTCTGCTTCTTTCAATCTTTATTTTAGCAATCTTGGCCGGGAAGCGTTACAAGATTGTCCTTATTATCGGCTTCATGTTTCAGGTTGGAGCTTATTTCTGGCGATTTCATGTAGCTTGCGGGCAAATTTATGTGCTGTTTTTATTCCTGATAATATTAGCGTACCTTGTGGCAAGATCATCTTTTAAACACAGTTCTTTTTGGTCGGGATTTTTGCTGGGGATTACTGCAACATGGCGGCCGCCGCTTTTGATCATGAGTATTCCCTTTCTGATCTATAAAAAATGGAAACTGATTTTTGGTGGATTCTGCGGAATTGTATTTGGATTGCTTTCTACTTCCCTGATCACAGGCGTCCATATTTGGCAAAGTTATTTTTCAGCAATGAAAATTGTTGAAAAATTCCATGTTGGCCTGATCACCTATAAAATGAACTTTCATGATCATTTTAATTATATTGAAAAAGTAAAAAACTCCTTCTTTTCTGCTGATCTTCCAAATTTAGATACTTCCATTCAAGGGATTTTATTCAATAAATTCAGTAAAGTTGTTACCTCAGAATATCTTTGGATAGCACTAATATTTGCTACATTAATACTTACATTACCTATGTTCAGAAAAAAGCAAAGATCTGCAAGTTGGGAGAAGCTCTTTTTTTCCGGGAGTATTCTGCTTTTTATTAGTGAATTTTTTCTACCTGCTGCCAGACTTTCCTACAACAATGTTATCTGGTTTTTACCTGTTTCATTATTGATCATCAGAGCAGATAAACCGGTTCAACTTTTTAATGCAGGTTTAATTTTCTTTATTTTAGGAATGCTGGCAAATTATTTGTATAATCTGCATATACTCACAATTATGTTTGCTGATTACAGTATTTTGATCTATTTAGTTTGGATGTTGTTTAGTTGGGATAAAATGTTCAAAAAACCGAATGATGGAATTATATCGGCAGAGAGTTCTTGAGAGATATTTAAAATCCGAAATAAATTTACAATTATAGTTAATAATTTCAAGCTATTTACAATACTAGAAAGCACTGGAATTAGAATGATCAGAAAAGTTATTTTTCTTTTTGCCGAAAATAATCAGGATCAATTCCATATTTTTTAAATTTCTCATATAGATTTTGGCGTTTAATGTCGGATAATTTTGCTGCTTTTGTAACATCTCCGTCACAATTATTCATCAAATTTTCAATGTAACTTTTTTCGAAAGACCTTTTTGCCTCCGGATATTTCTGACCAAAAAATTGGGCAGAATACGAATTCTTTCTTTTTGATTCATCCCTGTAAATATTATCCGGTAGATCATCCGGAATTATTGTGTCATGAGAACTAAGAGCTACAGAATGTTCAATAGCATTTTTTAACTCCCTGATATTTCCTTTCCAGGTTTGATTCAATAACAGGGAAAGAGCTGCATCTGAAATTTTAAGTTCCGGTTTCTTATATTTATCAGAAAATTCTTTTATGAACTTGTTAACCAAGAGTTTAATATCTCCAACTCTCTCACGTAAAGGCGGAATATGCAAAAGTATAACATTCAACCTGTAATAAAGGTCTTCACGAAAATTAGCTTTATCAACTTCAGTTTTAATGTCTTTATTGGACGCAGCTATTATTCTAACATCAACACTTATATCACTTTCACCACCAACTTGACGGATAATACCTTTTTCCAATACACGCAGTAGTTTAACCTGAAATGCAGGTGTTGTTTCAGTTATTTCATCCAGGAATAATGTCCCGCCGTTTGCTTCTTGGAAATAGCCAATCTTGTCTTTTATTGCACTTGTGAAAGCACCTTTTTTATGTCCAAAAAGCGTACTTTCCAGAAGAGCTTCTGGTAGGCTTCCACAATTGACAGCCACAAATTTTTTATTACTGCGTTTACTATTTTGATAAATCAGATCAGCAATAAGTTCTTTGCCAACTCCCGTTTCGCCGGAAATTAGAATGGTTGTATCGAGAGGAGCTATTTTCTTTACTTTTTCCATGATTTGCTGAATAGCAAGACTATTCCCAACAATGTGAGTTCGATCAAATTCGCTGTCTAAGATTGTTCTTAATCTTTTTATCTCATCTTTCTGCCATTTAGTATTAAGTAGCTTATCAATTTTTATTTTCAATAATTCAAGGTCTTCAACAGGTTTTTCGATAAACTCATCAGCGCCTAATTTCATTGCCTCTACAGCCATTTCAATAGAAGCTTTTCCGCTTATGACCATTACAGCAATTTCCGGCCAGCTCTTTTTAATATTCTTAAGTAAACTCAACCCATCTTCACCCGGCATAACAAGATCAGTGAGAGCTATCTGATAAGAATTACTCCTAAGCATTTGTATAGCTATAATTGCAGATTCAGCTGTATCAACATTGTATTCCTCTTCCAATTGACGACTAAATATATCTCTGGTATCTTTTTCGTCATCAACTATTAGAATTCTGGCTTTTTGCAGATTATTTTCAAACATATTATTGTCCTTTGGTTACCGGTAAGATCAAAGTAAATGTTGTACCGTGGTCTAATTTGGATTCTACTTTGATCTCACCTCGATATTTTTCTATTATGTTCTTTGTAATAGCAAGTCCAAGTCCGAAACCTGTCCCGGATTTTTCGGTTTTAGTTGAAAAATAAGTTTCGAATATTTTTTCAATATTCTTTTGGGGAATGCCTTCACCGGAATCGGTGATCTCAATATACACAAATCCGGAGTTCTCGTAAGTTTTGATGGAAAGTTCTTTCTGGACTGAGTCTTTCATTGCCTGGATAGCGTTGTTGATAACATTTGCAGTGCAAAGACTAAGATCACCATATGATGCTGTTACATTTGGAAGGTTTTTTTGAAAATCAGTATTGAGTAATACATAATGTTTAAAGAATAAATTGTGTTTACAAAAATCGAGTTCCTGCGAAATTAACTTATTAACATCAATATTACGGTCTATTGAAATATTACTCTGTTTGACTTTAGTTAATAAACCTTTTACAGTCTGAGCAATATTCTTCCCTGCATCAATTATTCTGTCAATATCTGTATTTTCCTTTTGATTTTTCTTTATCAATTGTGCATAGCCTAAAATAGTATTTAGCGGAGAATTGATATTATGAACAATGCCCTCTATTCGCTTCCCAATATCCGCAAGTTTATTGCTTTTGATCAACTCTAATTCAAGAGATTTTCTTGCTTCAGCTTCTTTGATATGCTTGGTAACATCGATGATACTGCCGTAGAATTTTAATCTTTTTTCATGAGTAACAGCCCTAATGTTCATAGTAATGTATTTTAGATTATTATTAGGATATATTTTTAAATTTGAAAATGTTACGGGTCCATCATATAATTTCGCGAATTTATTGTCTTCCAGTCCCATTAATTCGCTGAGATTTTTATGGCTTATCTGATCTTCAGGAATTCCCAAAATTCGTACAAAACTAGGATTATACAAGATCAATTCAAATCTATTATTGAGCCAGAAGATACCGGTATCGAGATTATCTGTAAGCTCTTTGTATTCACGTAGGATCTGACCATGTTTGGATAGAGCTATATTCATAGTATTAAAAGAATTTACCATATCTCCCAGAACGCCTGAATAATTCTGTCCTTCAATTGGCTCTAATTTAGATGGATTCTTTGATATGTCCTGCATTTTGTTTCTGATATATTTCACAGGGATCAAGATCGTATTGCTGAACCAGCTGCCTAACAGACTTACCATTATAAGAGTAATTGCTAGAAGTATCAGAATGAAAATTAGAATACTTTGTTGGATAAACTGATTTATATATCTTTTATAAGAGACAATAAAAATACCTGATGGTTCATCATCCAGATTATAAAAGATACTCATACCTACAGCATTGTCAATACTTAACTTCTGAACAGCAGTATCTAATTTTTCGTCTGCTAATTTTTCCACGATCTCGTTTATATTAGTACTAAATTTAGCCAAATTACCCGGTAAGGAATTTTCGGTGAGTTTATCATCGTAAGAGATCAAACTTAACTGAAAATCAGAATTTAGTTTCAAAGAAGCTAAATCGAAGTTATCAACCATGATGAGAACAGCTACCAGCTCAGTAACATCATTAGATACATAGATCGGATCATAATTGATCAAGAATAACTTACCACCATAATTTCCAATGAAATTACCGGCGTTTTCTTTAGCAACATCGCGGATAATCTGAGAAAGATATTTGTCAATAAGCTGCCATTTTACACCGAAAAGATACCGTCTGTCTTTGGATAATATTGTAAGATTGTTAACATTGGATTGTTCATAATTATTTATTATATGATCGTTGAGGAGCTCAACGTTTTCATTCTGAATTGCCTGAGTTATTTTTATATCGGTTTTTAAACTCTTTAATAAAACCTGTTTTTCAAACTTAATTTCATTTTGCATTATCTTGAGTTTTGACAGGGTATTTTTAATATTAACATCTTCGTATTGATTAATGCCATATCTTGCTAACTGCCATTCAATAAAGATCAAAGTTATCACTAGGATAAAGGTAATTATGAAAAACAATATAAAAATTCTCTTTTCCAGAGCGGTATTACGTTTTATAAACATTTAAAACTCACTTTTTATTCAATATTTCCCTAACCTTTGAGCTAATTGATTCGTAACTGAAAGGCTTTCTGAGAAAATTAATATTAGGATTTGATTCGTAATTTTTTATTAGTTTGCTGTCAATATTGCCTGAGATAAATAGGGCTTTTATTTGCGGTTGGATCTGCTTTAATTTTTCCAATAGATCAGGTCCACTTAACTTTGGCATAGTAACATCTGAGATCAATAGATGAATTTTCTCCTGCTTCTTTTTAAATTGGCTGAGACCATCAATACCATCTAATGCGATTATCACTTCGTATCCCAGTTCTTCCAAGATCTCGGATAAATAATCCCTGATACTCTCCTCATCATCAACCAGCAGAATAGTCTCATTTCCCTTGATTTCAATTTTCGTTACTGTCTTTTCGGCTGTTTTCTGTTTTTTGGCATAATTTTTTTCTAAAGGAAAGAATATCTTAAATTCAGAACCTTTGCCTACTTCAGATGCAACGCGGATAACACCGTTATTTTGTTTTACAATTCCGAAAACCGTTGATAATCCCAAGCCGGTACCTTTTCCGATCTCTTTAGTTGTGAAGAATGGTTCAAAGATCTTCTCCTGAAGCTCTTCCGTCATTCCGCAACCGTCATCTTTAACTGAGATCATAACATAAGTTCTTGATTCATCCATCTTATTTCTTTTCAAAACATCCGGAGCAGGTTTCTTCTCACTTGTTGAAATTGTTATCCTGCCATGACCTTTAATTGCGTCTCGGGCGTTTACTATCAGATTAACAATCACTTGTTCGATTTGGCTTTTATCAGCAAAGATCATACAAGATTGACACTGAAAATTCGTTTTAAGTATTATCTCATCGCCAAGTAATCTTACCAGCATCTTTTCCAGATCGTGGATAGCTTCCTTGAGATCAATAATACTCTTCTCTGCTACTTGTTTTCTGGAGAAGCCTAATAATTGTTTTGTTAATCTTGCTGCTCGATCGCCGCAATCCTTTATCACTTCAATATCGCTGTATGCATCGCTATTATTATCCAGCTTCTTTAAAGCCAGATCGGAATAGCCGTTGATGGCTGTGAGTAAATTATTGAAATCGTGGGCAATACCACCTGCAAGTTTCCCAACTACTTCCATTTTTTGGGATTGATACAGTTGATGCTGCACAATTTGTTTTTCGTCTTCTGCTTGTTTTCGCTGAGTTATGTCACGAGCTATTATCAGAAAAACCTGTTCATCATTAAAAGTGATAGAATTTTTATGAAGTTCCACATACAATTTATCCCCATCTTTAGTGAAATTGCTGAAAACAGGAGATTCTGTTATTCCCCCAGCATTTAAATAATCTATAAGTTTTTGCAGTTCGTCTTCTAAGAATAGCTTATAAGGAGGAAGCGACAATAACTCTTGTTTTGAAAATTTATACTTCTTCAAAACAATATCATTACAATCTATAAATTTATCAGCATTTTCTGATAAAATAAAGACCGGATCTGCAATACTATTGAAAAGCAATCGGTATTTTTCTTCACTTTGTTTAAGCTCGTTCTCCAATTTATAACGGTAAAATGCCATTTCAATTGTAGCGTGAAGTTCATGCTCTTCGAAGGGTTTAATTAAATACCCAAAAGGCTCTGTAACCTTAGCACTATTTAAAATAGGTTCATTTGCATAAGCTGTAAGGTAGATTATTGGAACATTGTGTTTTGCTTTGATCTTTTGTGCGGTTTGGATCCCATTAAGTTTGCCGGCTAACATTATATCCATTAACACCAAGTCGGGATTTAGTTGATCAAATTGTTCAATAACTTTTTCGCCATGAGATATGATATCAACTACTTCATAATCATAATGTAATAATGTTCTTTTTATATCTTCAGCAATGATCCTCTCATCTTCAACGATCAGCAATCTTTTTTTTAACATGAACAACCTACTTTCTCCGAAATTTGTCTTAAAAATATTACATGTAACAAAAAGTATAAAAGTTTAAAAAGAGGTCAAATTGTTTTTAAACATGATTAAACTGCTGCAAAAAAATAGCCATCCAAAATTGGATGGCTATGATGGTTGGGCCGAGAGGATTCGAACCCCTGAATGCATGGACCAAAACCATGTGACTTACCGCTTGTCGACGGCCCAAAGATCTAAAAAATAATCTGGCGGAGAGGGAGGGATTCGAACCCTCGGTGAGGCTATAAACCCCACACACGCTTAGCAGGCGCGCACCTTCAACCAACTCGGTCACCTCTCCACATCAATAATTCTGGCGGAGGATGAGGGACTCGAACCCCCAAGGGCAAAGCCCGGCGGTTTTCAAGACCGCTGTCTTACCAATTAGAACTAATCCTCCTAAAAGATTTTACAAATAATTTTCGGTACGAATTGATGTCAAATTTTTTATTCCTATTTTAACTAATATTTTTCCCTGATTTTGTTATCTATAACCAAATTCTTTTAACGCATTTGGCTTCTTCCGCCAGTTAGGTTTGATCTTTACCCAAAGATCTAATTTAACTCTTTTTTCAACAAGTCGGTGAATTTCTTTTTCGGCTTCAATTCTGACAGCTTTGATCTTGCTTCCGTTTTTACCCAGAATTATTGGTTTTTGAGATTTTTTTTCCAGCCAGATATTGGCAGCAATAGCAACTTTATTAGGAAAATCGTGATATTGTTCAACTACAACGGTTGAAGCATAAGGAATTTCATCTCCAAAATTGAGAAAAATTTTTTCACGGATGATCTCCTGAACAAAAAACCTCATCGGTAGATCGGATATTTCATCTGTTGCAAAATAGGGTGGATGAACTGGTAAGAGATCTACGATAGTTGATAACAACGACTTAAAATCATGTGTTTGCAAAACCGAAATAGGTGTTATCTGGTCAAAGTTATATTTGTGTAAAAGATCTAATTTTTTTTCAACAATGCTTTCCTCAACTAAGTCAGTCTTATTTAACATTGCGATTTTAGGAATTGAAAGTTTCATGATAAGATCACAGATTTGTTTATCGTAATCGGTAGGGAATTTTTTTGCATCAGTTATAAACACAATAACATCTGAATCTTTTAGTGAGCTGTGAATATATTCCAACATTTTATTATGCAATTCATATCTTGCAGTAACAAATCCGGGAGTATCCATGAATATAATTTGTTTTTCGTTATCGGAAATAATTCCTTTGATCTGTTGTCTGGTTGTTTGAGGTTTAGGAGATATAATTGAAAGTTTTTCTCCCATTAATTTATTCATCAAAGTAGATTTCCCAACGTTTGGTTTGCCGATAATTGCAACAAAACCAGCCCGAAAATTTGCATTCATTTACTTACCTAACTCTTACAAATACGGTATATAAGTGTTTCAAGAATTATCGCATCTTTAAGATTCAAAGATTTAGCATCAATATCTGCCTGAAGTAGTAAGGCAAAGATCTTTCTTAATGAAGCAAAGGAGTAATTTTGAGCGTACCCGATATTATTTTTTCTAAACCGATAAAGGATCTCAGGGATATAACGTCTCTCTATCTCAGAATTGGTTATATTATTTTTTTGTAAAGCATTGATACGCCAAAGCAATTGGAAAAAATTAGATAGCATAATAATGATAAAAACTGCTGATTCATTATTAGCGATCATATTTTCCAGAATGGTAAGCGATTTCTGCAGGTTTCTTTTACCCAATTCATTTTGCAGGTCATAAACTTTATTGGTGCGTGATCTGCCAACGGTATCTTTAACGTCATCCAGGGTAATCCTGCTTTTACCTTTCGTATAGATTATTAATTTTTCCAATTCGTTAGCAGCAATTTGATAATCAAATTCAATACTTTGGGAGAAAAATTCCATTGATCCGGTATCCATTGTGATTTTTTTTTCGCGGACTTCATCTCTCAGCCATCTCAAAATATCAGAAGAATTGTAGGGGGAACGGCAGATTATTTTAAGTGCTTTTTCTATGATCGTTTTATTAGCTTTTATTCTCTCATCAATCTTTTCTGCAGTTAATACTAAAATTGAACTTGAAACAGGATTCTTGGAATATTCAGCAATTAAATTCTTATCTGAAACGCTCATCGAATCAAAATTTTTTAGTACGATAAAGCGATACTTAGCCAGGAAAGGTAACATTTCAAGTTGTTCAACAACATCAATTGCTGAATTAGTATCGGCATGAAATGTAACTGAATCAAAATCACTCGCTTGTAAATCCTTGAATTTACTTGAAATTTTTTTCAGTACCTGATCTTTCAAGTACGTTTCGGGTCCGAAAATATAGTAAATGGGTTTGATATTCTGGTCAGGAAATTTTTTTAAAAATTCATAATGCGGGATATCTCTGATCTTTGCCATAATTCTATCTAAAATACAGGATTAATGTAATTAATGAAATTACCCAACAATAATAAGCAAAGTACTTAAGTTTTTGTTTTTTTACAAACGAGATCAAGACAGCGATCACTGCGTACCCTGACAAGAAAGCACAAGAAGCTCCCAGAAAATAGGAAAGCCACATGGCTTTTTCTAGTTCCATAATAGCATTAAATTTGTGAATATTAGCTCCTAAAATTGCCGGAATAGAAAGTAAAAAAGAAAATCTAGCCGCATCCTCTCTACTCAGTCCGCAAAATAAGCCCACGGAGATCGTTGTTCCGGAACGTGATATTCCCGGTAAGATCGCAACTGCTTGAGATAAACCGATAATAACTGATTTTTTTATTCCTATTTGATATTGCAAAAGGCCACTTGATTCTACTCTGTCCGATATAAACAGTATCGTTCCTGTTAGTAGCAGCATAAGACTGGGAATATACAGTGCGGAAAATGCCTTAGTTAAAAGATCCTCAAATGCAAGTCCTAAAAGAGCTGTTACCAAAGTGGCAATCAATAAATATAATAAAGTTTTCCGATTGTGGAAATCTGCTTCTTCTGTACTTTTAAATACAATTAAAGATCTTATCAGTGAAAAAATATCTTTGCGGAAGAATATCAATACAGCTAACAGGGATCCTAAATGCAAGACTATTTCAAAACTTATATTGGGACTTTTAAAATTTAGATAGTGTTCTGCCAGCACAAGATGGCCGGAGCTGCTGATCGGAAGAAATTCCGTAAGGCCTTGGATAATGCCTAAAAACATTACTTTTAAAATTTCCATAACAAAGTTTCTAAATTATTTCCGGTACATTAGTTTTAAATAAATCAGATACTGGTACTAATTGAAAATCAAGTTTGTTAATCTCTTTAATGAATTTTTCTAAGAAAATATATCTATCTCTAGTAGCACAATGAGTAATAACCAGAATTTTATCTCTTTGTTTAGCTAGATTTTGTAATTTTTGCAATTTTATCGCTAGGGTTTTTTCTGTTATCTTTGGCGTATCGAGGAAAAATTGATTTTGATAGGCCGGGATCAGCATTTCTTGTGCAACTTTATAAGCTATTGATGCTTGGGAAGTACGGCTATCAACGAAAAAGAGATCGTGTTTTTTTAACACTTCTAAAACATATTTCATCACAGTTTCATCAGTTGTAGCAAAAGATCCCATATGATTATTTGCTCCCTTGCATAAGGGAAGCTCAGAGATGTAGTTTTCAACTCGGTTTTTTATCTCTTTCTCAGATAGCTGTACATAAATAGCTTTTGCCCCCGGATTATCTTTTGGATAGCTGACCGGCTCCATTGGCATATGTATCATTGTTTCATGCCCCGATTCATTAGCTTTAAGCATGACTAGTTTGGAATATTTCTGGTGTGGAAGGATTGCAAATGTAATATTTTTATCAAGACTACAGAAATCATCTAACAATTTATTATTACGAATACCAAAATCATCTACAACAACAGCTAATTGAATTTTCCGTTCTGATTTATCTCTCTCAGAACTATAATAGAGATTTACGAAAAATTTCTGAGAATCATGAGGATCTTCAAATTCCAGTATCTGCTTATTTCCATTGTTCTTCTCGATACCGTTTATTAATCTTCCTCCGATCTGTTCTACTTGTCCCGTCACAATAATATTTGCATAATTAAGATCTAAGTGTGCTTCATCAACACCCATAGAAATATAAATAGCTTCATCACCAACATGATTTTTATAATTTTCATCAGACACTCCCAATAACAATTTAGCATGGATGATAGCATCTAGAACAGATATCTCTTGAGTTTTGGGGTTTACTACTACTTTATTATTCATCCGCTTGGGACCAAGAATGAGTCTATTGATTTTTCCAAAATTTACTAAGATCAATAATAAGATAAATCCTATAAACAACAAGACGTAAAATAAATTTTTATCTATTGAACCCTGATGAATCCGTTTTCTGTTTCTCATTGCTCTCCTTTCCACTATGTTCTGTATTTTGCCAAGCAAATTGAGTCAAGAAAATAATTATTACTTTTACGTAATGATTAGAGGTCTGTATCGGAAATCAACTTTCAGCTCAGATAAATGTCTTTATAAATAGTTAATATTTATGATTGAAGATATTAAAGGAACCTAGACTGCAAATCCATGCTATTTGTGACTTCATCATGTTTGATTCATTTCATTATTTGAATTTAGAATAAATTTGTTCTAACGCAACAAGCTCTAAAGATCGCAACCTCGCTTTTATAAAGAAGAAAAAGAAGGTTATAATCAGCGGGCAACCGGATTTTCTTCATCTATGTAGCGGGGTGGATAGTAGTTTTTGTGCAATGAGCGATAGCCTGTATACTGTAGCTGAACCTTTCGCCAATGTTCAAGATTTAGCAAAAGTTCACTGGCCAGATCAGCATGAACACTGTAAAGATTGCTTTTTTCCGCAGGATCCTGATCAAGGTCATAGAGTTCTATCCGTTTACTGGGTGAATGTGTAACTAATAGTTTCCAAGGCCAGTCAATGATTCCGTCTTGCGTCACCAGTGCTCGGCTATGAAGATAAACTGGTCGTTTCGTTTCTTCTTTAAAAGGTGACACTCCTTGGAAATCATTCGGGATTGGCAATCCCATCAGATCGAGCAGAGCCGGTAGGATATCGATGAGATTTACTGCACGGCTCACTTTTCCCACAGGTTTCCCAGCCGGGGGTTTGATGAGACAAAAGGTACGAATAGCTTCGTCATACATGGGACCGGAATGATTAGCAAAATCATGCTCATAAAATCCCTCGCCACTGTCTCCAATGATGACAAACCAACAGTTGTCCCAAATTCCTCGCAGATTTAGGTCTTCACTAAATGAACTGATCAGTTGATCCAGGTTGAAAAATGCGTTGAAATAACGATTCCGTACATCTTCCACTCGGTCTCGGGGCCAGGCATAATAGATTGCCGGAAAGTCCATTTTTGTCGGTTGGAAAGGTTCCTCGCCCCCTGCTGGGATCACGTAGTTGAAGTGGGTATTCTGCAAATTTATTCCTAAGAAAAATTGCTGATCAACAGGTAAAGTATCGATCCAATTCAAAGATATACGAAGGGTTTGAGAATCTTCCATTTTACCGGCAGTGACCAAATTTATTTTCAGAAGTTGAGCTAGACCTGCTCTATCGTCTTCGTTAACCCAAGTTTTTCCATCATAGTCCTCAGAGTGAAAGAAATGATCGATCTCGGGAACCTCAAGCCAGCGAATCATACCACCCCATTTTTCATTCTGGGATGATATGTAAGCCGTTCTGTAACCGAGATCCTGAAACACCTTGAAGATGGATTCGCTGCGATAAGGATCATTCTTTCTGTAACGGGGCTTTCGTTCTGCCCAAAGTGGGTAGCGGGAATACCAGATACTCAGATCGGCATAGTTGGAGTGAGAGGCTGGAGCATATGCTCTTTCAAAGAACCAACCCTGCGATATAAGACTTGCCATGAAAGGCACAGGGCAGGGCGTTTGTTGTATCAGATCCCAGCGCATAGATTCAACCATGATCACAATAACAGGATTCTGAACAGTGAGTATGGAAGTATCACTGGCCTCTGCTGTACGCAATTTCAATGTGGGCATTTTGATTGATGTATCTTTCAATATCAGTACATCGTTTGAAGGCATCAAGTATGAGATCAACGGATGTAGGGGTTTGGGTTTCTCTTTATTCAATAACGCACTGGCAATCACTATCCCAAGAGCAACTGTGAAAATAACAAGACAGGTATTAACGCAAAGTACCGATACTCTACCGAGAGATGGATTCCACCTTGTGAGCACAGCTGTCAAAGCAACTGCCATGGTAAATGCACAAATTGTGAACAGAAGCCATATGGAACTAGCTGTCTGAAAGAAATGGAGTTGTAAGGCTGCCAAGTTGTCCAATCCAAACTGCAATTGGTGTATTGATAGAAACTTTCCGGTCCTAATGTAAAAATACCAACTACTAATTGTAAGAATAAGTATAATGAATAGAAAAAGTACACTGGTTATAAATTGAAAAATACTTAGAAAGTTATTCTTGCGGATATATTTTAAGTTACCAATTACACGAATACTAAAAAGGATGGGAAACCAGCAGATAGCAATTGGTAATATGTACCAGAGATTAGTGAAGACGCCGTTAGCTTCATGATGTCCCAAGCTCAACCAAAAGATTTCTACAGCACTAAGGATAATTGCAGATATCAAAGGGACAGCAAATAACTGACATAGCATTACCGAAGGTTTATGTGTTTTGAACGAAATCAGCAATATGACCTCCTGTCTTCATCATCTTGAATTTATTACCATTTTTTCCGAATCTCTATCAAAAAATACTGTTATCATGTTTTTTTCCCGTATTTTTTTATAGATTTTGGTTTAATGTCAAGTTGTATGATTAATTTCAGTTTTTTTTATGTGGGATAATAATATATTTTATTGTTTATATTTGTTAGTTTCTTTTGAAGTATGGTGGGCGCGGAGGGACTTGAACCCCCGACCACCTGCTTGTAAGGCAGGCGCTCTCCCAACTGAGCTACACGCCCGAAAGAGGATTATTGTAAAAAAATGGTGGGCGCGGAGGGACTTGAACCCCCGGCCACCTGCTTGTAAGGCAGGCGCTCTCCCAACTGAGCTACACGCCCAATCTTTTACAATGAACACTTATTGTAAATTTTAAACTGGTCGGGGCGAGAGGATTTGAACCTCCGACTCCTGGTTCCCAAAACCAGTGCGCTAACCGGACTGCGCTACGCCCCGATGATGACCGCAACAAAAAAAAGCTGCTTATTAGCGTCAAGATTTTTCTAAAACCCGGAGTAAATAATTTTACAATTACATGTAAAGTCAGCAATAAATCCGCAACAAAGAAGTTTTTTACTTGTGTATTTTTTTAGGTTCTTATCTTTAGTTTCATTTGATTGAGGTTTGTGATAATAAAATTAATTGATGAGAAGAGAAAGGATTAAATCAGCTACTGCAAATTATAATATTGGCACCTTAGTTTCATTTATCAAAATGAAACATGGTTTTGGAAACTTAAATTACAGAGTGCAAACAACAAAGGGAACCTATCTACTCCGCTATAATATACAGAAAGACATCAGTTTAATAGAATATGAAGTAAGTATATTACTGGAACTAAAGCAAATAAATTTTCCTACCGCTTATCCTATTAAAATGAAAAATGGTGAATATATATTAGATGATTTAATAGTACTATATGAGTTCATTGATGGTTATATCCCAAAACTAAATGTAAATACAGTGAAGGAAATAGCAAAAGCTGCTGCATCTCTAAACTCATTTACCCGCTGGTCCGAATTTGAAAGAAAGAATATTATGAACTTAAATGATTGTATAGATCTCATCAGGAAATTTTCTAATGCAAAATATAAATATCCGCTTTTATTTAGAGATTTTATAAAACAAATAGAGTTCATAAAAAATAAACTTTTTGCAAGTTTGCCACGAGGCTTGATCCATGCTGATCTTTTTCCTGATAATGTAGTTTTCAGAAATGATAAATTAGTTGCTATTCTTGATTTTGAAGACATGTGTACCGATAACCTGATCTTTGAGGTTGGTATGGCAATTAATGGATTTTGTTTTATCAACAATGAACTAGACCAATATCTTATGAACACTTTTCTAAAAAATTACAGTAAAGTAAGACCACTAACAAAAAAAGAAATAGAACTACTTCCGGTTTATATTCACTGGACAGCATTGGGAATGGTGTCTTGGCATCTAAAGCGCTTGATCGGTCATAAAAATGACAGACAGCTGACTCGAGCGCGGGAGTTAATGGATAGAGTTAAGGTAATTAGAAAAATTAAAAACTGGGAATTATTTTAGCAGAATATAAAAAACAGCTTATTAAAAAGAACTTATTGTCCGGCAATCTTTTATAAACATAACTAAAAAGTTGTACCGAATTGGAAATGAGGTTCCCAAACTTTATCTTCAAAGTTATGTGCATAATCGAATCCGATCAACCCAAAAGGACTTCGAATTCTGATACCGACGCCGGCACCACTTTTCATATCCCAAAAATTAAATTCTTCCAATTTGTTGAAACTATTTCCTGAATCAAAAAAGATCAAGCCCACTATTTGATCACTGCCTATTGGAGCACTGTATTCAGTAGAGAAAATTATTTCTCTCATACCACCATCAGTTGGCCCTATCGATCTATCGGCATATCCCCGGATTCCATCTGGACCAGTTCCACCTAAATAAAATCGCTCATCAGGCGGTGCATCTTTACCACCATATCCTGTTACATATCCAAAACGCCATTTTGTTCCCAAAGAAAGTTTCCAAATAGTTTTTGTGTACCAGCTTACCTGAGCTATCTGCTTGAAATAGTTGAAATCTCCCTGCAACGGACCTCCGGCAATTTCATTAAATAGAGTAAAATACGATCCGGAGGATGGGAAATAAATGTTATCTCTATGATCTCTGGAAAAGCTTAATGAAATAGAACTAGTTTTTTGCCATCCTTTTTTATCCAGCCGTTTTAATGCTGCTGATGCAATATCCTCTTTCCCTTCTAAGATAGAATATTTTTTGGAATAAAGCGAGTAACTTGCAATTAACTTGGAATAATCTAAAAACCATAAGGGACGTCCTACTCTGATTGAGCCTCCATTCGTCCTGACTTTATATGTACTCCATGTTTTTGTAGTCAGATAAATATCAGCACCGACCAGTGTAGAAGTATCCAAAAAATAGGGATTTGTAAAATTGAAACTGAAGTTGGATGTAGTTGACCCGAATTCCCATTTTACACTACTCTGCCAGGAATTTCCCAGTAAATTATTATGTGAGACTTGAAGTTGTCCTACCAAGCCGTCCTGGCTGTTTAAGGCAACTCCGCCATTGGCACTGCCGGATACTTTGTCATTAACATTTAACACCAGGTCAATATCGCCCTGTTTATTTATAACTTCAGGATTACTTAAATGAAGGTCTGGTTCAAAAAAACCCATATTATAAATATTCTGCTGACTTTTCATTATCTTAGATTGTTTAAAATAATCACCAGGTGAGATCACTAGTTGCCTTCTGATAACTTTCTCTTTAGTTTTTCTATTACCGGCAATGGCTATTTTCCTAACTTTCGCCCGATTATTCTCTTTAATATGCAGGTTAATATTAATGATCTTTTCAGATTTTACTAATTCATGATCAAAAGTAGCATAGATATAACCTTCTTCATAATACATGCTGGAAACATTGCCTAATTGTTTATTAAATTTTTCCAGATTGAAAACTTCATTATCTTTAAATTGGAATTGATATTTTATCAGTTCATCGGTAAATCTAACATTACCATCAACATTAATTTCACCAAAGTAGTACTGATCACCTTCCAATAAATATATGTCTATAACAAAATATTTTTTTACTAATTTTTTGTCCCAAGAGACTATACGGGCATCGATAAATCCTCTTTTATTATAATAGTTCACGATCTTTTTAAGGTCTTCAGCAAATTTTTCCTGCTCGAACTTACCAGATCTGAACAAACTTGCTTTCTTTGTCTTCATCTTTCCCAGCAGTTGTTTTGCTCTTATCTCTTTGTTGCCATGGATGCGGATGTTCTTTATAGCTACTTTTGAACCCTCGTCAATCTCAAGCAGCAATTTGATGCGATTGTTATCTAATTCTTCCTCAATAAATTCCATTTCAACAAGATGATAGCCTTTAGTTTTATACTCTTTAGTTATAGCCTTTCTAACTTCAGAAGCCAGAAAGGGTGACCAATAACTACCCTTTTTCAAATTTATTTGTTCTCGTATTTTTTTATCATTAATTTTTTTGTTACCGCTCAATAAGAGTTTTTCAACTATTTGATATTCTTCAACTGTAATAACAACTGAAATACCTTGAGGCAGCGGATTGCTTTCAATATTAATATCCTTGAATACACCAAGTTGATATAAGCTTTTAATTGAAGCAGAAACATTCTTTTGATCAAAATCTTCGCCAACCTCTAATGAGATCAGAGACCGGATCAATTCTGTCTCTATATTTTTGTTCCCAAATATTTGAATATCAAGTATTAAATTGCTTTCTGCTGCTAATAAAACTGATATTATCAGAATTAGCATGATAAAAAGAATTTTTTTCATTTAACCTCCGTCTTATGAAACGCACCATTTATATTTTGCTGTTCTTTGAGTAAAGTTTTTTTCAAATAAATATTAAAAGTTCTGCCGGCAAAAAAATCTTGACGGTTATTCTTGGATTTCGAAATTCGTTGCCAAATGGGGCATTAGCTCAGCTGGGAGAGCGCTACACTGGCAGTGTAGAGGTCAGCGGTTCGAGCCCGCTATGCTCCACCATTCTTATAATCCCAATTCAATTGCATTTTACAATTGTTAAAAAAATAAATTATTGCATTTAATGAAAATTATCTTAATTTCTATTTTGACTTAAATGGAATAAAAAATGCGTTCATTTTAAATGTATAAATTTAATTATGGAGTAATTATGAAATACAAAGGAATAACGTTATTAAGCATAATATTGTTAATAATTGTTAGTTGTGCGAAACCTAACGAACCTGCTTCAATAGAGGGTTCATTAACTATTGAACATGTTTATTCAACAATAGGTTATGCCAGAGATATATCAATAACGAGTTCAAATCTTTATATTGCAGAAGATCAAGCGGGTTATTCTATTTATGATCTGAGCTCGAAAGAATTGATCTCACGACATACTAGTTTTATAATGGAAATAGATCCTATCATGTTCGAAAATGTGAGAGCTGTATCTGCTGATGAAGAAAATGAACTTTTATTTGTTTATGATAGATACGGAAGTCCTGCCAGTATAAGTGTTTTCGATATGACCGACAAAATAGATCCTGAATTTATTTTTCAGATTTCAGGAAACACCAGTGGAATTATTCAGTTAAGATCTGGTCCCAGTACTTTAGGTGGTACTGATTTGACATGGACAAATGGCTCAACTTATAATTTTGGTAGATTTGATGAATTATGGTTAGGTTCAAATGCATTTGGATTTCAGAATTCGGTTGGTGGATTTGATCTTAATGAAGCTCATATATTTCTGGCTGCAGAACAACTAGGTTTTCATATTGTTGATAGAAGTAATGGAGACCTCTTAAGTACCACAGACACTGAGGCTGAAGCCTTAGATGTAAAGATTGTTGACAGTCATGCAATTGTAGCTCTCAGACAAGGTGGATTTGCTGTTTATAATGTTTCAAACATTTCAGATCCGGTCTTGGAACGTTATGTAGAGACAAATGATTTTATTTATAATATAGATATAGAAGGAAATAATTTAGTACTTGGAAGTCATAGCGGAGGAGTCTATCATTACGATATTACTGATATTACAAATCCAGTACTTACAGGTAATTTAAATTCAGATATCATTGGATATACATTTAAAGTAAAAATTAAAAATAACAAAATATATGCTTCTACACGCCATGGAGTATATGAAATTAAAATAGATTAAACATTTGGAGGAAATGTGAAAAGAATTAACATTTTTTTACTAACATTATTAATAAGCGTCAATGCCTTTTCCAGCTTTGTAACACTATCAGAGAATAGCGGGAAAGACCTGTTTGAAGCTTCTAATTTATCATCAGCCAGTACGGAGATAATTTTCAGCCTCAGCGGCTA
>JAIPIH010000022.1 GCA_021734835.1 Candidatus Cloacimonadota bacterium
AAATTTTGGAATTCGTTATTTGAATAAAATATTTTTCTTACAAATTGTCGGGGTTAATCCCGCAACATAAAATGTTTTAATAAAACATTTTATGAGCGACCAACGGCAAAAAATTTATTTCCAATGAATTTTTTGGGATTAATATATTTTTTTTCATAAAAAAAAGCCGCTCAAAATATTTTGAGCAGCTTTGCAATTTTAATTAATTTATTATAATAATGTTTTGTAGCTTTGAAGAGTTTTCATATAGTTCGCTCGTTCGAATGCAGCAGGTTCACCAACAGCTTTCTGACTCATACTGCCTTTCATTAGATCGATAGAATCATATTCGTTTTCAGTCATCCAGTTTTTAACACCATCGAGAATTTCCGTAATCCTTTTTGGTCCGTTCTTCAACAATTCCGAACAAATCATAGCAGCATCGCCGCCAGCCATCATAACTTTAATAACATCTTCAGGTGAATTAACACCGCTAGTTACAGCCAAACTTGATTTAATCTTTCCGTATAAAATTGCTGTCCATCTTAGCGGAAGTCTCATTTCCCAGCTTGTACTTAATACTAGATTCGGTACAACTTCAAGATTGTTTAAATCAAAATCCGGCTGATAAAACCGGTTAAACATTACCAATGCATCGGCTCCTGCCTTATCCAATCTTTTTGCAACATTTGCCAGAGATGTAAAATAGGGACTTAGTTTTACCGCAATTGGAATCGATATATTTTCTTTTATTGCCGTTAACGTATCGATATACATTGTTTCAACTTCTGCAGCGGTTAGATTTGGATTTGTCGGAATGTAATAGATATTTAATTCCAAACCATCGGCTCCGGCTTCTTGAATATTTCTAGCATATTTAACCCATCCGCCGTTGCTTACACCATTCAAGCTACCGATAACCGGTATATCAACCGCTTTTTTCAGGTTGGCTATGTGATCCAGATATTCATACGGACCCATTTTAAACTCTTCCGGTTCCGGGAAATATGAAGTTGCTTCTGCATAACTTTCAGAACCGTAATGCAAGTAATGATCTAATTCTCCGGATTCATGTGCAATTTGTTCTTCGAACAAAGAGTACACAACTACTGCTGAGGCGCCTGCATCTTCGAGGGCTTTAACCGAATCTACCGTCTCCGACAATGGAGAAGCCGAAGGTACTATAGGGTTTTTTAGTTTTAATCCCATGTAGGTTGTTGTTAAATCCATTTTTACTCCAATTTTTTATTCAAAACTTATTAAGTTGTCTGCCCGGAATTACCGGGCAGATTAACAATTATTTTTCTTCTTCTTTTTCACCGTCAATAGAATAATCTAATCCTGCCATCTGCTCATACAATTTCCATTTCTTAAGCACATCTGCCTGTGATTGTTCAAGCAAATATTTGGCTTCCTTAGGATGAGATTTTGTAAGCATTTTATACCTGGTTTCTTTGTATATATAATCTTCCAACTTAATTTTTGGAGCTTTCGAATCTAATTTTAGAGGATTTTTTCCTTCTTTTGTATTTTCAGGATTAAATCTGAATAAAGGCCAGTGACCGGATTCAACAGCAAGGTTTTGATTTTCCATACCCTTAGTCATGTTAATACCATGAGCAATGCAATGGCTGTATGCGATAATCAAAGAAGGTCCATCATATTTTTCCGCTTCAATAAACGCTTTGAGAGTTTGAAGATCATTTGCACCCATTGCTACTTGAGCTACATACACATTTCCGTAACTCATAGCCATTCTCGCTAGATCCTTTTTAGCTATCGGTTTACCGCTGGCTGCAAATTTAGCAACTGCACCTTTTCCGGTAGCTTTAGACATTTGCCCGCCGGTATTTGAATAAACCTCGGTATCAAGAACTAAAATGTTAACATTTTTTCCCGAGGCAATTACATGATCTAATCCGCCGTAACCTATATCATAAGCCCATCCGTCACCGCCCATAATCCAAACGGACTTTTTAACTAGATTATCAACAAATTCCGCTAATTTTCTAGTTTCCGGTGAGTCAATTTCTTTTATTTTTGATTTAATAAGATCAACTCTTTCTCTCTGATCTTGAATCTCAACCTCGGAAGTTTGTGCTGCAGATATGGTTTCTTGAACCAATTCCTCTCCAATTTGATCTGCAAGTTTCAAAAGCAGTTCTTCTGCCATCTTCTTTTGCTTGTCAATCGAAATTCTCATACCAAATCCAAACTCGGCATTATCTTCAAATAATGAATTCGACCATGCCGGTCCACGACCTTCTTTATTCTTAGCCCATGGAGTTGTCGGCAGATTTCCGCCGTAAATTGAAGAACAGCCTGTAGCGTTGGCAACAATCATTCTATCACCGAACAATTGTGAAGCTAATTTCACATATGGAGTTTCACCGCAGCCGGAGCATGCTCCAGAGAATTCAAATAATGGCTCAAGAAACTGGCTGCCTTTAATTGTTCCAATTTTCAGTTCTTTACGATCAAATTCAGGAATTTCAAGAAAATGATCCCAATTTTTTCTTTCAGCTTCACGCAGTGGAATTTGTGGAACCATATTTATCGCTTTCAACTTAACTTCTTTTTTGTTTTTCGCCGGACAGATATCAACACATATTCCACAGCCGGTACAGTCTTCAACTGCTACTTGAATTGTATAAGCTAAGTTATCAAATTCTCTACCTTTAGCATCAGTCCATTTAAATGTTTCCGGAGCATTTTCTGTGTATTTTTTATCATAAGCTTTAATTCTTATTGTTGCATGGGGACACACCATCGCACATTTTCCGCATTGAATACATACTTCAGGATCCCATTCCGGAACTTCTAATCCAATGTTGCGTTTTTCCCATTTTGTTGTTGCAGATGGAAATGTACCGTCTATCGGCATTTGGCTAACAGGAACATCATCGCCTTTTCCTTCCATCATTTTCGCAAGCACATTTTTCACATAATCGGGAGCATCATCAGAAACTATCGGCGGCAGTTCAACATTGCTTGTGGCAGATTCTGGAACTTCAATCTTGTGAAGATTTGCTAATGTGCCATCGACTGCTTCATAGTTTTTACGAACAATTTCTTCCCCTTTTGCACCGTATGTTTTCTTGATTGTATCTTTAATTTTCTGAATTGCTTCTTCCCTTGGAAGAATACCTGAAATTGCAAAGAAGCATGTCTGCATAATTGTATTGATTCGTGATCCCATTCCGGTTTCTTTAGCAACAGTGTAGGCGTCTATAGCATAAAAGTTTACTTTCTTATCAATAATTTCCTGCTGTACTTTTTTGGGAAGTTTATCCCACAATTCATCAGTCGGGAAAGGACTATTTAACAAGAACGTTCCGCCTTCTTCCAATTTTTCGAGTACATCGAATTTCTCCAATAATCCAAACTGATGACAACCGATAAATTTTGCACTTTGAATTAAATATGTGGAATGGATGGGTTTTTTACCGAATCTTAAGTGAGAAATAGTAGTTGAACCGGATTTTTTAGAATCGTAAACAAAATAACCTTGTGCATAATTTTCAGTTTCTTCGCCAATAATTTTGATTGAGTTTTTATTAGCTCCAACTGTTCCGTCAGCACCCAATCCATAGAACATTCCTCTGAATACATCATCACCTTCGGTAATGAAATTAGGATCGAAATCAAGACTGGTATTTGTAACATCATCTTTGATACCAACCGTAAAGTGATTCTTTGGTTTGTCCTTTTTTAGCTCATCAAAAACTGCTTTAACCATTGATGGCGTAAATTCTTTCGAAGATAAACCGTACCTTCCGCCGATTATTCTAGGACTCTTTTCAAATGGTTTTTCATCAGAATCCATTGCTTCATTAACTGCAGTTACAATATCTTGATATAACGGTTCGCCTAATGCACCGGGTTCTTTAGTTCTGTCAAGTACTGCAATTTTCTCAACGGTTTTCGGAATTGCCGCCAATAGGTGTTTAGCGGAAAATGGTCTGAACAACCTAACTTTTATCAAACCAATTTTTTCTTCCATTCTTTCGGACATATACTCAACAGCTTCTTGTGCTGCTTCGGCGCCTGAACCCATTAATACAATAATGCGTTTAGCATCAGGGGCTCCGTAATAATCGAACAAATTATATTGTCTGCCTGTTAATTCGGCAAATTTATTCATTGCATTTTGAACAATTTCAGGTGCGGCATTATAAAACTTATTAACAGTTTCTCTTCCTTGGAAGAAAACATCAGGATTTTGAGCTGTACCTCGAATAAATGGATTATCCGGCGTCAGTGCACGTTTTCTAAATTCAGCAACATATTTATCATCAATCATTGCCCGGATATCGTCATGATTTAATTCTTCAATTTTCATCACTTCGTGAGATGATCTGAAACCATCGAAGAAATGAACAAACGGTATTCTTGATTCGAGACTTGCTTTATGAGTAATTAATGCCAAATCCATTATTTCCTGAATACTGCCCGATGCCAATAAACCAAACCCTGTCTGTCTTACAGCCATTACATCACTATGATCGCCGAAAATCGAAAGAGCTTGAGCAGCGATAGATCTTGCGCTAACATGAAATACTGCCGGAGTTAATTCACCTGCGATTTTGTACATATTCGGAATCATTAATAATAAGCCTTGAGATGCCGTAAAGGTAGTTGTCAGAGATCCGCTTTGCAGTGAGCCATGAACTGCACCTGATGCGCCTCCCTCACTCTGCAATTCCGATACATCCGGCACTGTTCCCCAGATGTTCTGACCTTTATTAGCAGCCCATGCATCAGATAATTCTCCCATCGAAGACGATGGGGTAATGGGGTATATGGCGATAATTTCACTAACACTATACGCCACCGATGCAGCTGCTTCGTTTCCATCAATTGTTTTTTTCAATCTTTCCATCTAATTTCCCCAAATTTATTTTATTATGAAATTGATTTCGTTTGTCTCATTTACCATCACAAAAATTAAGCCACTCTTGAGAGCTTAATATCCACTATTTCTGCAATTTTTTATTACTTTTTAGAAAATAATATCGGATATCTATTAATTTGTAGAATTCTTTTTTCAAAAATCCTAAAACTAAGAATTCCCGGCATATTTAGGATATAATTATATGAATATTTACTCACAAAAAAAAGACCTCGATGACTAGACTATTCACTTAAAATCATTTGTTGCTATTTTATGGGGAAAATTTGCGGTACAATTTCTTCAAATTTTTCTTCTTCCAACCTGCTCATCGTATCTCTCAGCACTCCCAATGATCTCTGGCTCAGCAAATCAATTTTTATCAATCCCAAATCTTCAATAGGATACATATCAGGTTGAGTAATGATTAAGCCGACGCCTTTATTCTTCGCGTATTCAAGTGCCACATAATTGGTTATCGGTTTTTCCGTGATAACAATTCCCCCGGGATGAATGCTCAAATGCCGCGGATAACCTCCCAATTTTGATGCAATGTCGATCACTGTCTTCCACGGATCACTATCAAATTTAAGGGATTTTGCTTCCGGGAATTTTTCAGCCAAATGAGGCAGGTTCTTTGCGCTTGTCCAAGGAATAAATTTGCTGAATTTAGAAATTTCCGAATCGGCAATACCAAAAACTTTAGCAGTTTCACGGAATGCCGAGCGGGCACGGAATGTAACGGTAGTTGATATCATTGCCACATGATCGTAGCCGTATCGTTCATAAACATATTTCACAATCTCGTCACGCTCTTTCCACGAAAAATCGAGATCAACATCGGGCGGTGATGTTCTTCCCCGGTTTAAAAATCTTTCAAAGTACAAATTATGTTTGATCGGATCGATTTGTGTCAGGTTCAAACAATAAGCAACGAGACTATTAGCCGCCGACCCGCGTCCGATTGTCATCATCCGCCTGCTGTGAGCTTCACGAATAATATCCCAAACGATTAAAAAGTAATCACAGAATCCCAATTCATCAATTACTTCCAGTTCATACTGAAGACGTTTAACCGCTTTGTCGGTTATCGGTTGATATTTTTTTGCCAAACCCTCGAATGAAATTTCCCAGAGATATGAAAACGGAGTTTCCCCTTCCGGAAGTGGAAAAACCGGGAACTTGTACTTGCCGATTTTTAGATCAACGTTACAATTTTGGGCTATGAATTCGGCATTCCAAACAGCTTCGGGAAGCGCCTTCCATGTCTGCTTTAACTCCCCGGGCGTATGAAGATAAAATTCTTCATCCACTGTTTCCGATTCTTCCAAACCAGAAAGTGTTGTATTTAAATCAATCGCCCGCAGCACTTTGTGTATTGAAAAATCTTCCGGCTTATTGAAAAATGCCGGGTGTGAAGCGACTATATTAAGATTATGCTGCTTTGCAAATTCATAGAGCGTTCTGGTAATTTTCTTCTGTTTTTTTGTCACTATCAATTCAACATAAAGATTCTTCTTCAATCTCTCATTGTTCTTGATATCAATCAATAATTCAAGTGAAGATGTGATGACGAAAAAATTGTGCATATCCATTTTTAATATTTTCGATAAAGAAAATTCATCATCCAATTTCCTTGATGTTATAATTTTGCATAGCTGCGAATAGCCTTCATTATTCTTTGCAAAAAAAACGGCGTGCAATTCCGGATTATGCGGATCATCAATAACAGCGCCTAGTATAGGCTTGATGTTTTCTTCTTCGGCAAGTTTGGCGAATTGAATTAACCCGTGCATACCGTTGGTATCTGTAAGCGCGGCATACCCGCTTCCGTGTTTTTTCGCAAACCGGACTATTTCGTCGATAGTCAACGAACTTCGTAAAATTGAATAATTTGAGTGAACGTGGAGTGGAAACATTTTTAATGTAAATATTGATTTATTGTTGATAATCAGGAATAATTTAGCTAACTTAGCTAAGAATATTAGCTAAGGGAAATTGTAATGCTGCAAGTAAACATTCACGAGGCAAAAACAAATCTCTCAAAACTGATTGAGAAAACAATAAAAGGCGAAGAAATTATTATTGCCAAGAGTAATAAACCAATAGCCAAATTAGTTAAGATTGAATCCGAAAAAGTTTCCCGGGTTATCGGCAAAGGGAAAGGTAAAATTGTTATTGCCGATGATTTTGATGAGATTCCCGAAGGTTTTGAGGATTACATAAAATGAAATACATGCTGGATACAAATGTTTTTCTTTGGTTAATTGAAGACAATCCTAAGTTGACTCAAAAAGTAAGGAGGAAATTTACACATCCTAAAAATACGATTTATTTGAGTATCGTTAGCCTTTGGGAAATTGCAATTAAAACAAACATCGGTAAACTGAAACTGGAAGATCCTTTTTCCGTTTTTATAGATAAATATGTGTTCGAAAATTATATAGAAATACTTGACTTGAAAATAGATCACATAAAACAGTTTAAGGAACTTGAGTATTACCACAAAGATCCGTTTGACAGAACTATAATTGCCCAGAGCATTTCCGAGGATATTTCGCTTATTGCATCGGATAAAATATTTTCTAAATATCCGGTGAAAGTTTTATGGTAACACTGAACTATTCTACGGGTAAAAATTTTAGTAATGGTTGACACTACATAATTGTTTGAGTATATGTCACAATAAGTGTACGCCCTGCATCAAGAAAAGAGAGCGCAACTTTTGCCAAAAGCAAAATCAAATAAAAGTTTATGATAAAACCGATACTTCTTCTCTCATAGATCAGAATGATCCTCTTCGGTTACAAGACCTGGATATTGAATTACCGGCTGAACTACCGGCAAAAGTAATAAGTCTGAAATTACCGAATGTACTATTAAATAAGCTGCAAGCATACGCGAGCGAAAAGGATATTCCCTATTCGTCATTGATTAGAATGATTCTTTCTAAAGAAATGGATAAAAAAATACCTGCCGATTAACCCTTATAAACAAAGGTAAACTTACACATGCCCAAAATTAATTGACCCATATCCGTACTTATCTCTGATTTTAGTAACAGAACGCAGCATTTTCTTTCTTAATATCTCCGGATCTTCAAACAGCGCTTCCTGTTCGGCAAATTCACTGAAGTTGGAAAGATGTATCCCGATAAGCCGGATCCCGACTCTGCGCGTGTATGCATTCCGGAAAAGTTTTTGCGCCGCCTCATAGATGGTTTTATCGTCGTCCGTGGGTTTTACCGACTTTGCGCGTGTGAGCGTAACGAAATCAGAGTAACGAAGTTTTATGCTGATTGTGGAAACCTGCCAATTTCTATCCCTTAACATCTGGCATACCTTGCCGGTAAGTTCAAACAGCTTTTCTTCTATCACCTTTTTATCAATAATATCATTCCCGAACGTGCGCTCTTTTGAAATACTTTTTCTATCCTGCGGCGGATTGAGATATTCAGAACCTTTACCGTGAGCCTTATTCCAAAGGTCTATACCGTACTTACCTAATGCAGCTCCGAAGTAATCCTGCGAAACACCGGTGATATCGCCGATTGTGTAAAATCCTTTTGCGTTAAGCGATTTCAGCGTTACCTTTCCCACACCGGGAATTCTTTCAACCGGCATCGGTGCTAGAAATTCCTTTTCCATTCTGGGCATTACGTATGTAATTCCTTGGGGCTTCATATAATCGGATGATATTTTTGCAACCGTTTTATTACCTGCAATACCGATGGAACACGGCAGCAGTAACCGCTCCCAGACTTCCTTTTGCAGTTTACTTGCCAGTTCGAACATAGAGCCGTACATCTTTTTCGTACCGGTAAAATCCATATAAAATTCATCAATGGAAGCCTGTTCAATCATAGGCGCATACTGCTCAAGTATATGCTTTACTGCCCGCGAAAAACGGCTGTATTCACCGTGATGCCCGTGCAGGTAAATTCCATTAGGGCATAATCTGAAAGCCTGCCGTATCGGCATTGCAGAATGCAGACCGTACTCGCGCGCTTCGTACGAACATGCGGCAACCACTCCGCGTCCGTGCGGATCACCGCCTACAATAACAGGCTTGCCGTTAAGCGAAGGATCAATTATACGCTCAACGGAAACGAAAAATGCATCTAAGTCCAAATGGAAAATTGTACGCATGAAGTTTATCTAAATCATCTTAACAAAGTCATCATTTTAGGAATGACTTTGTTGTTTGTAGTTAATAAATGAGAAATGTGTTAGTAAAAAAAATACGGATCAAAAAAAAACCTCCCGTAATAATATTAATCAGCGGCTATAAATTTACCTCAATAATTATGCTTACTACCCTTTTAACTCATTATATTTTGAAATTGCTAAATCACTTAATTGATTTCTTTGGTCTTGCGACATTAATACCCTGTCATAATACTTTCCGTCTTTGCCCTTGTCGCTGGGAACACTTGCAAACAACCCTTTCGGACCTTCTACTAAAGTAAATCCTTTAATTGTGATGCCTTCTTCAGTTTCAACATCAAAGAAAGCCGTAGTTTTACTCTCCCCGTTGTAAGGATTCATTCTTGCAATTTTCATTGGTATGCCTCCATTTAGTGTGGTTGTGTTAATTAACTCCCCCCTTTTTTACTAAATTACTTTATCCTGGTGAGGTCAGCCGCTGATTAATATATTGAAGTTACAAGATATTGGGAATAAAATCAATATTAAATTAATGACTTGTAGAATATGGGATTGTCTACTTTGTAGACATAATACTAATTAATTGCAATATTATTTAATCTTGGGTATGCATTTATTATTGTTCCCGGTATTTCAATTTTTACTTTATCTCTAAGTAAATGTATCAGTTCAAATGCATTTGCTACAGCATCTCCGTGCGGATGATTATTCATAATCACAAATACTTTTTTCACCTTATCAAAAATTTCTTTTATTTTGTAATCTATCTCAGCAAGCTCGCCGGGTGAATACAGGTATTTATACCTAGCGCTTTGTTCTTCGTAGGTTTGTCTCTTACCGAAATTCTTTATTGAGTTAAGCCAGGCATCTTCATTCCTGCCGTGAAAACGAATGTATGCGGCACCGTTACCAATCACCGGGTTAAAATCAATCGATTCCCCTATCTGCGGCTGGTCGATTGTACAAAATGTAACTGTACTGGCTTTTTTATTCTGCCATGATTTATGACGCACCTCAACAAACTTTTCATATTCTTCGAACTGCCTGATTAGTTTAGCGAGGTATTCGATATTTGCATCACTGCACTCGAATGAATACGGGAATTGCAGAAGGAGTCCGCCCAGCCGCTCATTATCTTTAAGCATATCCAGGTTATGTTTTACCGCCGCAGTTTGTTCGCTGGTATATATTCTTTTGTGAGTGAAATCCTGATGCAGTTTTACGGTAAATAAAAATTCATTTACATCTTCAATTTGATTAAGCCAGCTCTTTACAACGCGTGGATTTAGATAAGTATAGTATGATGCATTCACTTCCACAACATTAAAATATTGCGAGTAAAATTGAAGCCAGCTAAAATCCTTTGATTGACTGCGCGGATAAAAGTTCGGTACCCAATCTTTATAAGACCAGCCTGCTGTTCCAATGTAAAGTTCGGGAGTTTTCATTAATCACTTAATTAACAAATTGATTGAGAAAAAGGAATAATTATTATTTGTAATCTTTTTCTAATTGTTTTATAACTGATATTACTTCATCTACAGTTTCTTTTAACTCAGGTCCCATTTTCTTTTTTTCCATTTCATATTTGCTTCCCATGAAATGAAGCAGCGCAAAATAAATCGGTTTATATCTTTCCTTAATTTCAAACTCATTTTCTTGAAAGAGTTTATAAATAAAATTGTACTGTTTTTTAGCTATAAAGAAGTTGAAAATCTCTGATATTTCTTTCACCAATTTGACAATATACTCTTCCTTAAATAATTCAGCTTTCCATGTATTAACCGCTAGTTCTATTTCATCATTCCAAAGTAAAACCATGACCAGTGTGTGCAAATTGGTAAACCTTTTCTCTATTAAAGTTGAATTATTAGCAAATTCTAATGCTTCTTTTTTCCTCTCTTTTCTTTTATAATACATATACGCAAGATTATTCATCGCTCCGGCATGACCATTTTCTATTGCCTTTAGATAATATTCTTCTGCTTTTTCGTATTCTTTTCTTTCCGAATACATATTCGCAAGATTATACATCGCTCCGGCATGACCATTATCTATTGCCTTTAGATAATATTCTTCTGCTTTTTCGTAATTTTTAATCTCCCATGCGTAAATAATTCCAATTAGTAAATTGGTTTCATGAATTTTATGTTTAATTTCACCTGCTTTTTGCAGAGCTTTTTTCTCCTTGTTTTCCTTAATTAAGTTTATAACTTCAACATAAACCTCAACATCAGAAGGGGACAATTCATTAATTAATTCACTTTCTTTTGCTTTTAAATATTCTCTTGTTTCTTCAATTAATGAATGATGCTCGGCTGGTTCAATTGATGTATAAGCCAAAGCTTCCGTCATATACAAAGCATGTTTTTCATAAACTGTTCCTTTTTGCATTCCCTCCTTTAACTGAGAAACAACATCACTTAATCGCTGCGGGGTGCACCAAAGTTCAAGAAATTCGACCAAAAATCTCACTTTATTTTTATGTTTTTTTCTCCCCCGCCTCATTAAGTACCAGATATTAAAGAAACGTTCACTTAAATAATAAAAATTATTTTTAGTACTTGTCCGTTCTTTCGTTACAACTCCGCTTTTTTCAAGGTAAGACAATTGTGCAGATACATGCTTACTAGTGATTTTTGTTTTGGCTGCAATCTCTTTAACAGACATTGCATCCCAATTTAAGGCAAGAATATTTACAATTTTTTGCGGCTCGGGTTTTAAATCATCCATTCGATGTTTGTAAAGCGGGGTAACTCTATCCAATGTTAACTCAAGATCGCGGAATGCATTTCCTGTTTCGTTATCAATAAAAATTTCATAAAGCAATACGATTGTTCGCGGAATTCCATTTGTAATTCTTCTGAGCGCTTCAACACGCTGCGGATTATTTTTTATGATTTCTTTAACTTCTTTTGCTTTATAACTTTCACCTAATTTTAATAGAAGATTCTCCGCTTCCTGCTTTTTCAAACTTTTCAACTTAACAACTTTGAAAAATTCGTAAAACGGTTCGGAATATTCATATGTAAATTCCAGCACCACAGAAGACGCAGCAACTAATCGTATATTTGAAGAAGTTAATAAAACCTCACGTAATCGCTGGTGTTCCTTTTTAGAAAATTTCTTGACCAAATCACCGAAATTATCTATAAAAAAAACTAATTTTTTTCCATAACTCAACAATTTTTTCTGCAGAATTTCAAAACATTTTTCCTCAAAATTATCTTCTTCTTCATGTTCTTCTATTTCATCTGCAATTCCAAGGAACTCATCATTAATCCCCTCAAGGTCCTCCGCTATATGTATCCAGAATTCCGCCAATGTAGAAATACCCCATGACTCTTCGTCGGAAACAACCGGTATGAGCCACTTATTTAACCCTGGATCGTCCTTTATTGCATAAGAAAGTCTAAGTAATAACGTTGTTTTACCCGTTCCTCTTTGCCCCTGAATGATAATGTGCTGGGGCGGATTTTGCATTTTATCTTTTTTAATAACATCGAATATCTGATCAAACTCATGATGCCTAACGACAAAATTCTCAATTAGTTCAGATTTAGTAAATCCAGCAGGATTATATAAAAACGGCAGATGCGATTTAGTTTGCGACATATTTATACCACCATCTCTTTAAAATTGGCGAGTTGAAACGATATATTTTTGGATCATCACTATTGTTTATGTAGCCATCATAAACAAGAGTATTTACAATATCTTTATACATATCTGTGATGTTTAGTCCTTCAGCGTAATCGTAAATTTTAGCAGAAGTGATCGTATCATGTTCGGAAGCATAATTTAATACAGCTTTGACAAAGCTAAATTCATCTCCCTTAAATGACGTTTTTAATCTAGACAACCACAAGTCAAAATATAGCTTATGTTGAATAGACTTGTCTATTGCACGTTCAATAACTTCATTTGTAACTTCATTCAGTTCTTCATAAGAATATAATTTATAAGTTTCATCCAATATAAGTTGAATATAAAAAGGTATTAACCACTCTATTTTTTCAAATAAAAAATCTATTTGTTGCTCCTTTATTCCCATTTCAGAATCTTTTAGAATCATTTCTGATATTAACTCTCGGGCTTCCTTTTTAGTAAATGGAGGAACATTAAATGAATGAAGGTCATCAATCGTACTGGAAGCATTTATTTTGCTTACAACATTTTCGAGTCCAATTGACCCTGCATAAATGAACTGTACTTTTTCTTTCACAACTGTTGAATGCCTCAACTCCCTATTTTTTTGTAAAAAACGAAGTGCATCAATTTCATTATTGTCTCTTTTAATGTTTTCCACTGTTTCCGGAAATTCATCGATCATAATTATAAGTTTACTTCCATCAAGATCTAAAACCTCAAATAATTTTACTAGTGCATCATAATAATTAAGGTCTGCTCCTTCAATTTTCAATCCATTTTTAGATATTTCGCTTATTTTGTTTTTCCCTACAAGGTTCTTTATTCTCTGAGAAAACTTGTCGATCCCATCAAGCAATTCAAATACGTGTCCGTATAGTTTTCTAAAAAATTCGTTTTCGTCATTAACCGATTCTGTTATCAAATATAATGGATTAAAATTTTCTTCAGGATTATCTTGCAAATAATACAGAATAGATGTTTTACCCACTCGTCTTGGCGCGACTAATAATAAATTGCTGCCAGATTTAATTATCCGCCATATGTCATTAATTAATTTTGGACGATTGTAAAAATTATCCCCTGTTGCTGCTTGACCAACTATTGTATTTATCGGCATTTAATCACCTTTACACTATTTATTTGGAGGATAAATATAGTTAACAAAATTTTATTTGTCAAGTTTTGTGACAAATATTTTTTTGTCAACATTTTTAACAAATTTTAATTTGTTAAAACGGGAAGAGAGCAAATCAAGCTTCCCTTCCCGTGAATTACTAAATCAACAATTTTACATTTCGCCGTAAGGCATTTTGGGCGTTTTGCCTGCTAGTCTTGCATAAACTGCAAGCGAACCCCGGTGATGTGCGGAATGATCTGCGATCGCACCCACGACAGCCATTTTCGGTGCACCTTTCATAATTTCAGCGGTAATCGGCGCGGTTAATTCTTCGTCAGGCGCTTCTTTAATTCTCTCAATTCCCCTAGCCACCGCATCGGTAAACTGCTGTTTACATTCATTGAATGAAGAATATTTCTTCATCTTCTCTTCATAATTTTCAAAATTCATGTCAAATCCCTTATTGCCAAAGGCTCCTTCGAGAAACCAATTCACGGTTTCTGCGGCATGGCCAATATGCTGTGCTACAGTGTACATTTCGTCTTTAGGTTTGAAACCGGAATCTTCCTCGGTAAAACAGCTGATTGTGTTCATGAAGAAATATTCCTGCGTTTTCAATTGTTCGATTAAACCGTCTTTCATGATGCTTTTCTCCTATTTGTTAAATGATTGTTTTGTTGGAAATAATATATTATCCGGAATTTACCTTAAGTATTTCTTTGGATGGAGATGATTGAAATGCTTTCTGATTTTTTACATAAACAAGAAAAAGGTGAAGAGACCAGAATTACCCCTCACCTATTTCCTGATAGAATTATTATTTCTCCAAAAGCTCTTTAATTCTATTTTCTACTGCGGCTTGCTTATTATATCTTATCTCCGCAATCGACATTTTCAACTCGTTAAGTTTCAGTTCAAGATCGTAGATTTGCTTTATGCGTTGTGTTTCCTGTAAATCCAGCAGCTCGCTTATTACTTCTTTCAATTCATTTATTATTTTCCTCTGCTCGCTGCCGGAAGAACTTTTATATTTATGTACAAGTGTTTCTTCTTTTAATTTTAGAAGCAGCATTTGGTTTTCTCTTTTCATATCTACATCATGCGCCATATTTTTAAAGTGAACTTCCTGTAGAATAAGAGAATATTTAGCTTTATTAATTTTCTTAAATTCATTCAATATTTTTTGGGATTCATCAGGCAAGTTTTTAAGATAAAACGCTTCCAGATCTTTAGGTATATCAATTGAACTGTTAATAGGTGTTAATGCAATATTCATTTCTGTTGTTAGTCCGTCATTAACATTTACATTGCTAATTGTAACCTGTGTAAATCCCATGTACCTGGCAATCAGGTTATATTCACCCGGTGGAATTTTAAAAATAACGTATTCACCTTTAAGGTTGGATGCAGCTCCTATTTTAGTGCCTTCAAGCATCAAATTAGTACCGGGCAGCGGTTTGCCCGTAGAACCATTTGTTATTACACCTTTTATTGAACCGGTCTGAGGATACATACTTCCGGCAAACAACAGCATTAGAAACAAAATTACTTTTTTCATACTTACTCCCTTTTATTGATTATTATTTATAAGGGATCCCTTTCGATATCGTCTTTCAATAAATTTAACTTCTGGCTAATGGAATACATTTCCATATCAAAATTTTCGTAAACTTTTTGATTTGAATATTCACTCACTTTCATATTTGCCAACTCTTCTTTCAACAAATGATACTTATCAAATTCCGGTTCGGCGCTAAACTGAAACGCCAAGGACACAGCCAATATCAGCGAAGCAGCCGCCGAGAAATAAAACAACGGCTTGAAGATATTTTTTTGTTTAGCCGGCAATTCTACTTTTTCAGAAAGATTGTTTTTCTCAGCGGTAATTTCTTTTCGCATCTTTTTTAATTTCCGCAATAGTTCCCGTGCTTCTTTTTTATTACCCAGCAGAAGAAAAAGCTTTTCTTCTTTATCGATTTCCAGTTCTTCATCATAATAACAGTGAATAAGTTCTATGTCTTCATTCGTTAACATCTTTCACCTTTCAAATAAATTTCGATAATTTTTTAAGCAGCTGCTGTCTAGCCATATACAACCGACTTTTAACAACATCAACATTAATCTCCAGCAGATCTGCAATTTCTTTATAACTCATTCCCGAATATTCACGTAGTATAAAAACTTCCCTTTGTTCATCAGCAACTTTATTAAGTTCACGGTTCATTAATTCAATTAATTCGTCATTCTCAAAATCATTTGCAATGTCATTACTGCTTTGCAATTCATAGTCTAAAGCTACTACTTTAGCACTGTAATTTTTTCTTAGATGTTGATATACTTCATTCCGTGCCGTTTTATATAACCACGCCGGTATTTTATTTTCTTCATTAATATTTTCTTTGTGATGGTTTAACTTAATAAACACGGTTTGGGTTAAATCCTCTGCCAATTCTTTTTGATTGATCATCTTGAAAATATAATAGAATATTTTGTTTCGATAATTTTTGTAGATACTGTTAATATCAATCAAAGATGATTTTCCCGAAAATTATTTTTCTATACCAATATAGATGCAGTTTTAAAAGAAATGTTGGAAAGGATAATGAAAAATTTTTGTTTCTTCAAAACAAGTAAATGACTCATTTGAAGATTCCAACATTACCCCGTAAAGTTTGTACTCTAACTGTGCCGGATGTCAACACTGATGATAAATACCATATTATAGAAATTATTTTAAATCGAAGAAAATATTGACCAGTTTATTTTCATCATATTTTATATTGTAGATTGTGGAGTGATTATTTACCGGGCTAGAAATTTTTAATGAGTTTAATAACTTCTTTTTCAAAATAGAATTTAGTTTTTGAATAATTTTCTCAGTATTACCTTCAAGAATATAACCGCACATACAACCGCTTGACGGATAGTAACCCGACATTAAATGTAAAACACCTTTATTTACATATCGGTTTAACTGGTAAGATGAACTTACCTTCGAGCCATTGTTTTTCGTCCAGTCATTTTCACATAAATTCTTGGCTTCAACATGATAAATTTCTTCATAATCACTTTGCCATGACAACATTTGCATATCTATTTGTGAAGCTTGTTTGGGCAATTTTTCTCCACTAATTATTTCTTCTGTATAGATTCTGATTTCAGGTTTGATATGAATTTTCCAGTTTTTGGTGGATGGACAACGCTCAATAAAATTTATTAATTGTGCAGTAAATTGTTCTTCCTCCCAATCCAAAGAATATTGATTTGCTGCTTTCATTAAGCGATAGCCATCAATCATGATGTAAATGCATTTGTACTCGAACCCAACACGGGCAATTTTTACATTTTTTTCATTAAAATTCATTCTTTCTCTATATTAGCAATTTCCAATAATATCGAGTTGCTGTCCTGCATCGCCCGTGATCTTGACCAAAACCGTTTTTCGTTAGGTTTAATAATGTACAATACATCTCTCTCATAAAACCTATAAACTTTACGAAAATAAACGCTTGCGGAATGTTTTCTATAGGAATCTTTATCGATAACATGAATTATTTTATTCACCTCATCAGAATTGGAAAAGGTATGAATATGTCCCGCCTTGTGTTCATTTGTAAAATGAATTGCAGCTAACTGCATAGGAATGTTAGAAGGCATCTCCGGGATACTTGCCCAAACAGTAGTATCGGAAATGCTGAAGTGCTCGTTTATATCTTCACAAAGAATTCTAAGGTATGCTTTCAACTCTTTGTGATTTCGGCTCAAAGGAGAATACGCAGCCGAATTTGCGCCTTCCTGGAATAAATCAATTCCATAATTAAAAATATCTTCAATTAAATACTGTTCTCTTTTTGTAAGATTTAATACTTTATAAATTATCTCATCTATCTCATTTTCTATTTTCGAAATTTTTTCGTCATTTCTAAAAATATCCTTCTTAAGTTCTGCTGAAATCTCATTAACTTTTTCAGCTAATTCATTTATTTGCTTATACGATATTTCAAATGGTAAAGCAGGAAGTGAAAGCATTTCATTTGGATTTACTTCTTCTCGTTCTACACCCCATGAGATTGCACTTAAAAAAAGATAATAGGAAGTAAATTTTGAATTGAAATATGCAGTCATAGATTTTAAGAGATTATTTTTAGTCTGCTTTTCCTTTGCGGATAGTCCTTTTTTCTTAAATGATAATCCATAAATAGCATGTTTAAAACTACAATCATATTCAAGAAATGACGCACAAAGTTGTTTTTGGGATTGTCCTCTTTTTAGTAGTAAATGAGGCGCAAAATAAGTTTCTTTCTTCCCAATCATTCTAAATATGTTAATTCTAGGAAGCTTGGTTAAATCATTATTATCAAACAGCTTTAAGTAAAATGGAATATTCTTTTTTGAAAGAGAATTATTAATATCTACTAAGTTTTTAGGGGTAAAATATCTTTGTACGTTTTTTGCTTCCAAAACTTTCATTTCTGAAAGCTCGTTATCTGACCAATGTTTCTTTTCTTTTTTATATAAGAATTGAAATCCTTCCCCTTTATACCAGCCATTTTTCTCGGTTAAATAATGATTCAAAGGTTTCATATTGGAAAGAGTTTGTATTAATTGAAAATCATTTTCCGTTCCCCACATAGCAGTTTTCCAAATAACTGAATCCGGTTTCTCACACTCGTATCTTGGTAAATAATAAAAATCAAGCGAGTCAAGAATCAAATCATCAGAAAATTGATCTCTAACTGTTGGTTTTGGACAAACATATGTGACGGTCTTTCTTTTCTGTTTCGGTTCATTTTTCCTATAGAAGAGCACACATGCAGGTCCCACAGCATGAGCAAAAATGCTTTTACCTTGTCCTTTCCTGGCTTTTCTCAATGCCGAAAAATTAAATACTGCTTCAACATAATTTTTTTGTAAAAGGAATTGACGAAATTTTTTGTATCCTCCCGATTTGTTAAATAATATCTTACTAGTAGAAATTATGGCTGCTTTTCCATCGTCATTGCAGAAATAGCTTGCTCTATCTAAAAATGGTAATACCATTTCCTGGGCAAAACCTCTTTCCTTACAGTATTGTCTTGCTTCCGGTTCAATTGACCCGGTCTTAGCACTTTTAAATGGAGGATTGCCGATAACGAGATCAAACTTAGGCTGCTTTTCTATCGTATTCGAAAGAGAACTCTGTAAATATAAATTATAGCCTTGTTGATTCTTGTTTCCATTTTGAGGATCAAATATTATATAAGGAAATTTCACATCCTTACGCCGCCAAATAGTTTTTGGCTCAAGGTAACTAATAAGAGCAAGATACAGACTAAATGAAGCAACTTTTATGGCTTCCGGGTTAATTTCAAAACCATAAATTGAATTAAGTAAAATTTTCCTCAAATTGTCAATTCCCGGTTTTCTTTGATTACTAAACCGCCATCTATCAACCAACCGGCGATAGCTTTCCACAAGAAATATTCCCGATCCACATGCGATATCAAGAATCTTTAAATCATAATTCTTGTTTTCTTCATCTGCCCAGGGAAGTTTTTCATTCAGTATAAAATCAACAAGGCTATGCGGTGTATAATATTCACCACTTTTTGATTTCTGCTTATCTGTTTTGTTTAGAAAAATCTCATAAATTTCACTTATTAACTCAATTGGAATAATACTAAAATCAAACTTTTTCCAAAAAGTTAACTGATCACGATTAACATCCTCCCCCCAGTAGCAAGCTGAAATTAAGTGTAATTCTTTCCCAGTAATTTTCTTCTTTTCAATTTCCGTTACAGGAAAAAGATTACCGTTGAATTTTTCATTTAGAAATTCAAAAAAATCATAAGCAGCAGATTTCTCAGTTAAAAGATCAAAATAACTTTTTGCACCAACTTTGAACTTATCATAAAGATTTGCATCCGAAGCTCCAATATCTTCAAGATAAAGAATAAACAGTGATCTAATCAGAATATCATGAATGATATAATCGTCAATTTTCCGTTTTCTTATTTTTTCTTTCGTAGCTTTTAGATTATTTATTAAAACAGTATCTACGCGCTTCTTGGGATTAAATTTTTCGGCAATTTTTTGTTCCTTCCAAAACTTCCCGCTATCAATTGCAACCCTACCAAAAATAGGGACTAATTTGTTTAAGTGTTCCTGAGTATCTTTTTCCGAATATTTTTCAATTTCTAAATTATTCAGTTTTTCAATTTCTTCCTCAGGGTTTATCGGTTCCTCGAAACAATTATATATTCGAACTTCTGTAGGCGTCGAAACAAAAAGGAGCGGAACTTTTCGCTGGTTCCAAATAGATTTATGAAGAAGGCAAATTTCTTTTAGATTTTCAGGGCTAAAACTGGAGATAGTTTTAAAATAAACCGACGCATAATCACCCGAAAAATAAATACTGTTAATATTAATTTTTTCTTTTACTTCATTTCTAATAAAATCATACTGTGGTTTAGATAAATTATCATCATCTAAACTTATTGTATGGTTTTCAAAGTCGAATTGGGATAGTATATTTTTAGGTTGTTTCACTGCTAGCTACTATTAAAGGTGACTATAAAATACAAATTTATGAATTTTTATAACAATTAATTTCTCTTTTTACAAGAAGTCGTATATTACTTTAACTGAATTTTATGACTATAAGATAATCTCAAACCTGCCGTTCTCAATTTTGGCTACTTCATTTGCATAAAAACTATCGAGCGCTGATCTTAAAGTGACAGAAACTTCGCCGGTAATTTTCAAATGATTATCAATAAAATTAATTTCAGTTATGTACATGCGTAATACCATAGACAGCATTTGCCAGTCCACTCTTTCATTACCACTGTAAATTGAAAAACGACATGCCTGTGCACCCTCAACAAATGAAAGAAGAAAATCTTTACCCTCGTGATAATTTCCTTTTTCAATTAACTTTCTCATTTTAACCTCCAACCTGAAATTGTCGCTTCGCAGCGGTTCTCCATTTTCCAGATCAAGTTCAGCAAGCGTAATATCCAACGCAATAATCTGCTGAATATCTTCATCATTCTTTTCTGCCCTGGCACTTAAAAGTATGCTGCCGGTTTTTTCCATCTTTACAGCGGTTACCGGCAGGTTAATTTCTTCACCGTTGAACGTTAGGCTTATATTTCCTTTGTTGTTATCTTGAGCTAAGAAATCGACTGCTGTTAATAACACTAATATAAAAACGATACGTTTCATTTATTACCTCAACTAAAATATTATTTCGAATGCGCCGTTCTTAATTTCTGTTTTACCGGTCGTTGTAGATTTTCCTCCTGCGCTGCTATAAAGACCATTGAAATTTCCGCTGATAATTATACTGCCGTTTTTATACTCAACACTATCGATATTAAATTGGGTAGATACATCATCAAAAATAAATCTTTCGGGAATTGATGAATAATGAGCATTGCCGTTTTGCAGTGAAAATGTAAACACATAAAAACGACTCGTCTTTACATCAACTTTTAGTGATAATTGCTCGTCCGGAATTTCACCGCCGCCGAAATTTTTCATACCGAATTCCAAATACACATTCTGCTGTTCGTCTCCTGCCTTATTCCTGCCCTGAACACTTATCAAAATATTATCCAACTTGCGGATTGAAACCGATTCAACCGGAACGGTTATTTCTTTATCGTCAATCGTCAAAGTTATTTTCCCCGAATTATAATCCGGCGCTTGCGAATACAATATCGATACAATTGCAAAGAAAACGATAATCACTTTTTTCATTTTTCACTCCGATGAATATCTTTTATATCGTTGATTTTTATATATAATATTTCGTTTACATATTTTTCATAATCGGAATAACCGTAAATGTCGTATTGTTCACCGCCGCGTGAAAAGTTAGCGCTCCAGTTTTCTTTAGGTAACTCAATGCTGCCCCCGTATTTTGTGTGAATAGTTACCCGTTTTTTGATTGGAGTCCAGCGCGAAATTTCATCATTCAAATTTAGCTTTGTATAATTCAGAAAAAGGTCGGCTGTAAGTGAATCGCCTTTAATATCAATCGGAACAATCAGCACGTCATAATCCGACTGGAAAATATTCTCTTTCGATTTGTAATTTTTATATCGATTTGCTTTTGTAAAATCATAAATGTAAAACGGAAAATTAAGATGAGCATGATATACGTTAACCGGCAAACTAACTTTTTCAATTCCGTAACTATCGCTAAGCGCATTTATACTTTTTAAATAAAGTTCTTTGTGACGAGAATAAAATTCAAAGACGGGGCTAATTGAATTTGCTTTCCTTCTTAAAAGCTCGATACTGAAACTGATATCAACATCATTTAATTTAGATTCATTCGCAGACTTAACAAGTTCTTCCATCATCGAGCCGGAGTAATCCAGCACAAGCACGTCATCATTACTTCCGGGTTTTGCAAATTCTATTTCAAAGTTGTAACCGGGAAATTCATCATTAAGAAACTTAACCGGACTCAAATCACCAAAGGGAATTTTCAATTGTTTGTAGAACAATTTTATATTACAGTCGTAATTAAAGTCGCGCATGTCTTGTAAATCGAAATTGTAAACGGCGGCTTTAAAAAATATGTTTAACGTACCGGAATTACGATCAACAATAATTGGTTGAATTCGAAACGACAATGCTTTTTTAATGTTGAACCCGTTAGTCATCACTTCCAAGTCTTCAATTGGGAATTTATTCTCAACCCACTTATTCATAAGAAAATCAACAGCGCTTCCGAAGACTTCGGAGTTAAGCATGCTAAATCCGCCTTTCTGCAATCCTGTATTAAATTCGAATGTGGTAAAATCATCATACCACGGGATGTAATAGTAACCATCAATTTTATCGTCGGCTGATCCGCTGTAATTAATTACAGATGTCTGCGAATCGGGCGAAGAAATTTGCATCTTCATATTAAGTTGAATATTATTTTGCGCCCGGCACATTAAAGATGCAGCAAACAAAATTACAATTGCACCTATAATTTTCTGTGTTTTAGTTTCCAATTATTTTTCTCCCGATGAAATCGTCATCCGTAATTTTATAAGTAGGAACGCTTGCCAGGTAATTATTCTTTTTTGCAGTTAATTGCTTGGCTTGCGGATTTATTTTAGGTGCGGAATTAGGTTCTGAATTTTTCTGCCGTGATACTTGAATTACTTCCCGTTCGTTCCGCTGCTGATCAGCTTTTTGAATCTGTGAAACAATTTCATCATTCCGTTTAATTAAATCTATATTTGTCTGCAGCGACTTTTTATAACTCTCCTGCAAGTCAATCAACTCTCTCTGCAGTTCGGAATACTTTGTAATCATTTGGGAATCGCTGAAAGGGCTGAAGAACAAAAGCATCGCCAAAATAATTGATGCCGCTGCCGAAAAGTAAAACAATGGTTTAAAATAATTTGGTTTGTTATAATCAGCATCTTTGGGTAACTCGAGTGCAGGTAGATCGACTTCCATTTCAGAAAAAAATGACCTTGTACTACTTTGCAGTTCCATATAATCATTCAGCGCTTTGCGTCCATCTTCGCTTTCGGAAAGAAAAGCAAACAACTCCGGCTGTTCATCAACAGGTAATTCGTTATCTAAAAACATACTTATTTTTTCTTCGTAATTTTTCATTTTACTACTCACAATTTTTGTTAAAACGTATCATGCATTAATTCACCTTGTTTCACTTTCACTTCAACATCTCTCTTAATTTTTTCCGTGCTCTGAATAATTTTATTTTTACGTTTTCGATCGATTGACCGGTTATTTCAGCAATTTCCTTATAAGAATATCCGCCGTATTCTTTTAGGTAAATCAATTCGTTATGTTCGGCTCTTAGCTTCATTAATGCATCTTTGAGAGAGATTTTACTATCGAGGTCAGGCTCAAATGTTTTTTCATTAACCCAACTTGGCCATTAGCAGCAAAAAACCAGTGAAAATCGAGGAAGGTGGCTGCCAAACAATGCGATTATGCTCCAAAAACGTTGTTGGTGATGCTGTTTCGTGATTGTAGTGAGGTACGGTACTTGTTTCTCC
>JAIPIH010000023.1 GCA_021734835.1 Candidatus Cloacimonadota bacterium
AATGGGTAGAAGATTATAATAAGGTTAGACCTCATAGTTCACTTGGATATTTAACTCCTGAGAAATTTAGGTTGACTTATGAAAAGAAATTGAAAGAAATTAACACATTACAGGTGGCCTAAAAATTGGGAGAACGTCAATAGCTTTCCATGATATAACTTATTTTCATGTTTGTCCCAAAATTTTTTTATAGGAAAAATCGTAACATCAAACACAAATATTATATACCTTGATAAACTCATAAGAGAAAATGAGTTAAATTTAATAATGTCTTTTAATAAAAACGAACTAACAATAATTTCAATAAGAATTATTAAAAGGATGATTTTCAATTTCTTAATTTCTGTAGAAGCATACTTTTTGGATTCGTCACTCATTTTGTATTCAATGTCAAATAGAGTTTTTTCTTTTTCTCCATCTTTTTCCTTTTCAATATTTGCAATTGTATCAGCAAACTCTATTTGTTGTTCAGAAATTTCATCCGTTACTACTTTAGAAGCTTCTTCAATTTTATCTAAAACAAAACTTTCATCAATATCACAAACATCATTTTCACTTATTGTAATTAATTGATCTTCAATGAAATTTTGGTAAAAAAGATTAGCAATTTTCTCATTCGGAATATTATGTTTTTCCTTAGCTATTTTCAGGATATCATAAAATCTTTCCCAGATATTTCTTTTAACTAGTAATTCACTAGCATATAAAGAAATTATTGAATTAATAGAAATATCGGCTTTGGGATTTTTTAAGAAAAGAATATTTGTGAAAATACGATCTAAAATGATTTCGGACACAGAATTATCTGATTTATGACCCATTTCAAGAAAATTAATTTTACTTAATTTATAATCCGAGGTTATTATGTAATATTTTGCTCTTTCAAAACTAAATACCTTAGATTTTCTTAATTTAGAAGCTTTATCAAGCAAAGCTATATCATGATTACGGTAATAATTACTTTGATGAGGTTTATATTGTGTTAGTAAGCTTTGATGATCAAAATTCTGTGGTTGATAATCTTCAAGATCAATCCCAGTTACTTTTTTTATTATTCCTAATTTATGTAAATCGTCTTCAAGGCTTGCTATCATATCAATAATGTCTGATCTTGTTTTACCAGCTCTTTTAAGATGAGAATAGAGAGAATTAACTTTGATAGATTTTGGATATTTAATTGAACGCTCAAGATAGCTTTGAAGAACATGTGCCATTTCTGAAATTGTAAAATCATATACTCTTAGTTGAAATCCATAACTTTTAATCATTTGAAATAACTCAATTGCTGGTGTACAATATATTTTATCATGATAATTTAATAATGAAAATAGATAGTTAGCATCAAAATAAATCTTACATTTCTTAAAGTTTTTGCTAAGCAGACTCTCGACTTCTTTTTCTGAAAAATGCAATATTGATTTTATTATTGAACCTAAAAAAAGTTTCTTAAAAATATTGTATTCTTCTGGTTTAGATTTCTCAATTTTTAAAATGAACAATATAAGAAGCTTCTCATGATCCTCAAAATTAGCAGTTGGAATCTCATCATCATTAAAACAATGATCGATTAGCTGGTAAGTATTTTTATCAATAAAATTAAGTAAACTGCTTCTTAATTTACTATCTTCAACAATAACATCTTTTTCTTTGAAAAAAGTTGATATTGAATCTACGAGAAAAGTGATTTCTCTTTCGACATCTCTTTCATCTATGTATTGTTCCTTTCTGGCTTTCCCTTTTGTTGTGATATTAATTGGCCAAATTTCTCGATCAGAATTTGGAGTAATCTCTTTTCTCTTAATGCCATTTTTTATTATTTTTGTAAGTACATGGATTGGAAAATTTAAAGTATATTTTGAATTTATTTCTCCACATAGGTCGTCTCTGTTAATTGAAGTTTCGTTCGGTATTGAAGAATAAGATAAAGGGATAGAAACTTTCGAGAATATCATCCGTTTTATCATATATCGCTTTTATCAAAGCGTAGTGTATGAGAACTTTACTCATTTGACCTCCATTCAATTATGTTGCATTTAATCTTTATCCTCAATATCTAAAGTATCTAAGGGACTTGTGATTTTTCTAATTCCTTTTTTTGTTATATGAGTATAGATCTCTGTAGTCTTAGAACTTTTGTGACCGAATAATTTCTGAAAATGTCTCAAGTCCTCTCCCTGTTCTAATAGATGTGTTGTACGTTAAAGCGATGTTATATTGGAAATTAGAAATTGTGTGTCAAGAATAATAGTATTTGATAGTGTGTAATAAATTCTGTGGTTTTATAGTTGTAAAAATACATTAATAATGTATACAAATGAGTATAGTCGTAAAAATGTCAAACTATGTGCGTACTTTTGTCAAACTTTCTGCTTATCTTATAACTGTGAAATATTTTTTTTAAGGAAGGGTCATGTCAAGCAATAGCAAATTATTTTTTTAAAATAAATATTTTTATTTGACAAAAAAAAGCTTATCATATCCTTAGCACTCGTTAAGTGAGATTGCTAATAAAGTAAATAATTAAATAGGAGGCTATAACATTATGGCAAAGCAAATGAAATTTAGTCATAGCTCTAGAACCGCAATGAAAAGAGGTGTAGATGAGCTTACTAACGCTGTTAAGGTCACATTAGGACCTAAAGGACGGAATGTTGTCTTAGATAAAAAATTTGGCTCTCCCCTCATTACCAAAGATGGTGTAACAGTTGCCAAAGAAATTGAATTGGAAGAGCCATTTGAGAATATGGGAGCTCAACTGGTAAAAGAAGTAGCAGAAAAGACACATGATGTTGCAGGAGACGGTACAACAACAGCGACCATACTTACTCAAGCTATTATCGAAGAAGGGTTGAAGCATGTCACAGCTGGTGTAAATCCAATGTATTTGAAAAAGGGTATAGAAAAGGCTTCAGCAGTTGTCACAGAAAATATCAAAGCCATTAGTAAAGTTATAAAAAAGAATGAAGAGATAGCGCAAATCGCTTCGATTTCTGCCAATAATGATTATGAGATCGGTAAATTGATCGCAGAAGCAATGGAAGCGGTTGGAAATGAAGGTATCATAAACGTCGAAGAAGCAAAATCGATCGCTACATATTTGGAGAAAGTAGAAGGAATGCAGTTTGACAGAGGCTATCTTTCACCATATTTTGTAACAGATTCTGATAAAATGGTTACTGAGTTTGACGATCCTTACATTTTACTTTTTGATAAAAAAATCAGTGTAATGAAAGACCTCCTCCCCATTCTGCAGGAAGTTGCCCAATCAGGAAAACCATTCTTGATAATTGCAGAAGACATAGAGGGAGAAGCGCTTGCCACATTAGTAGTAAATAAGCTTCGTGGAACTCTGAATGTGGCTGCTGTAAAAGCACCGGGATTTGGAGACAGACGTAAAGCAATGATGGAAGATATTGCAATTCTTACAGGTGCCTCCGTTATTTCTGAAGAGATGGGCAGAAAATTGGATTCAGCTAAAATGGAAGATCTGGGAAGTGCTAAAAAAGTGATCATCGAGAAAGAAAACACTATCATTCGTGAAGGTGCAGGTAAATCAGAAGATCTTGAAGCGCGTGTTAAACAGATCAAAAATCAAATTGAGGAAACAACCTCAGATTATGATAAAGAAAAACTGCAGGAAAGATTGGCAAAACTTTCCAGCGGAGTTGCTGTACTTAAGATTGGAGCAGCTACTGAAACTGAAATGAAAGAAAAGAAAGCCAGAGTTGATGATGCACTTCATGCTACTCGCGCAGCTGTGGAAGAAGGTATCGTTGCCGGCGGCGGAATAACCTTAATTTACGCAGCTCGTGAAATTGATAAAATGAAACTTGATTCACATGAAGAAAGAGTCGGAGCAGAAATTTTAAAGAGTGCTCTTACTAAACCTGCTTATTACATAGCTGCCAACGCCGGTGAAGAGGGCGCTATAGTTGTTGAAAAGATCAAAGATTCAAAAGATGTACACTTCGGATTTAATGCTGCAATAGCTAAGTTTGAAGATTTATATAAAGCCGGTATCATTGACCCTGCAAAAGTTTTGAGAAGCGCAGTGCAAAATGCTACCAGTATTGCAGGTCTGTTTTTAACAACAGAATGTATTATAACTGATATCAAAGAGGATGAACCCGCAATGCCGCAGATGCCGGGAGGCGGAATGGGTGGTATGCCCGGAATGGGAATGTAATCCAAGTCTCTTGATACGTTAGATTTATGGGGAGAATTTTCTCCCCATTTTTTTTATGATCGTACGTTTTTACTTATCAAAAAAGCCTTGACACCCAAAACCCAGCTTTTTTTTATACTTCTCGTTGCCGAAGTGGTGAAATTGGTATACGCAGTGGATTCAAAATCCTCCGAGCATTAGCTCGTGCCGGTTCGATTCCGGCCTTCGGCACCATATTTTATGGGGAGGTTATTTTAGAAAGTACATTATCTTCTGTTTTAATTTTTATCTAATCTGAATTCTGGAGGAATCAATGAAAAGTAAAGTAATCGCCTTAACCCTATTCTTAATGATCCTGATACCATTAACCGTAAATGCAATCTCAGAAGCTGCTGTAATGTCTCTGCTGATCGAGCCAAGTGCCAGAACCGGCGGCATGGGTCAAGCTTATGTCGCTCAAACTGATGATGCCTTTGCCGGTTATTGGAATACTGGTGCTATGGCATTTAATAGAAAGACACAATTTGGCAGCATGTTTTCAAACTGGTTTGGAAAAATATTTAATGATATGTATTATTTCCATTTAACCGGTAATACTTATATCGAAGATCTCGGAAACGTAGGTTTCACCGCAACTTATATGACTTTTGGGAAACAGGATTACACCGATGAAAATGGTGAAATTCTTAGTACCTTTGAAAGCTATGACTTAGCAGTGGCAGCAACATATGCAAATCAGATCAGTCAGAATACTGGTTTAGGTTTAGCTTTTAAGTTCATCCTTAGTGATCTTGCTCCTGATGGACAAGGACAATCAGAGACTGGCACAAAAGGTCGTGGTTTAAGTTATGCTTTCGATCTGGGTTTAAAACATAAAAGCATTGATTTTGGTCAGATCCTGGTTTCACCCTACAATGGAGTTTTAAGTGTTTATAACGGTATTGCCTCGCTGAGTGGACTCGACAAGGCAGAACTTTCCAGCTATAGCATTCCGATAGAAAAATTAGATTTTGGTCTTAATTTGCAGAATATCGGACCGAATATAACTTACATCAATGAATCACAATCTGATCCTTTACCTATGAATTTTAGAATGGGATTTTCATATCGTGCTTTTGAATCCAAGTATAATAAACTTACGATCAATACTGATATGAATAAGATGTTAGCAAACAGAGATCCTTTGTACAAGCGGATATTCACTTCCTGGACCGATGATTTCAAAACCGGAGATTTTGATAGTATAAGCAGTTTTAATAATTCCATTGAGATCAGGGAAATTATCTGGGGTTTTGGTGCTGAATATACTTATCTTGATCTATTAACTTTACGATCCGGATATATATTGGACAGAGCAGGTGAGATCAAGGGATTTTCTTTTGGGGCTGGTTTTCATTATTTACTAAATAAACGTTATCTAATTAATATTGACTTTGCTTTCCAACCAGGTGGTGAACTACAAGACTATAATCAAACATTCTCTCTGAAGCTTGAATTCTAGATAATTTTAGAATATGAAGAAAATAGTTCTATCAGCTCTGATAGTTTTGATCTTAATTATACCAAAACTATCTCATGCTAAAAAATTCATTGTTAAAAAAGAGAATGAGCCAAAGATCATTCAGAAAAAAGTTCATCCTGCTGAAATGAAACTTTCCGGAACGCGTGATCTGAGGGAAATTAATACGCGTAATTTCAATAACTTATTAGTTCTACTCATAGAATTCCAGGAAGATAGTTTAACTGCCACCACAGGTAACGGAAAATTTTTGCAGGACACTGCCGGTTATACCTTCCCTATTGGCAGTCCGCCGCATGATCAAACTTATTTTACACTGCAGTTAGAAGCATTGACATATTATTATAAAGCAGTGAGTTACGGTGAGTTTGAGGTCGAAGTGGATATTTTTCCGCAAGCTGTTCCGGGTGAGGAATTTTCCGGTTATACTTTGTCCCACGAAATGTCGTATTATAATCCTGTTAATGCAGGTTCGGAATTACAAATTGAGAGATTTGAAGAATATTTTCTGGATTGTTTCAACACTGCTGATCAAGATGAAAATATCGATTTTTCCCAATACGAACATTTTATGTTCATTCATGCAGGTTCTGATTGGCAGCATGATGTATTCGGGGATTCACCCTCCGATCTGCCCTCTTTCTACATCGTTGTTGGTGATGGGAAGGAAGCAATTGTAGATAATGGATCTGTGATCATCAATCAGGCCTGTAACGTACCGGAAACGATCATTCAGGATGTTACTACTGATGAAAGCGGCGATATCCCGATCGTAAATAACTGGGGAGTTATCAATGGTGTGATGGTACATGAATTCGGACACTCTATCGGTTTTGTAGACTTATACAACACTCTGAACAATACCCCGCAAGTTGGTTATTATGATATTATGGACAGTGGAGGCTCATCAGCCATCAATCTTGGTGTGGATGAAACCGGAAATAACATTGCTGATATTTATTATACGATCGAGGGGATAATTCCCGGTTTGCCGGGTGCATGGTCACGAGTTGCTGCCTTTGAAGATTCTTATCGATCCCGCGGGATATTAAAGGATATTGATGAGTTCAACTTTAACAGTAAGATCAAACTTCTACCGGCTGAAAAAATGTTCGATGCCGAAACGATCACCGATAGCTCTGCTTATTTTGTTAAAGTACCACTTTCCGAAACTGAATACCTGCTTCTTGAGAACAGACAAGTTGACCCGGATGGTGATGGCGGAGCTTATCCTTTAACATCTGCCGATCAGCGCGTTGTCCTCTATCCCACTTATCCTTATCCCAATCCCAGTATTGAACCGACTTATGAATATGATTATCTTCTTCCCGGTTGGATCTCTGAAGATTATTTCAGCTATGGCGGTGGACTCTTGATCTGGCATATTGATGAAAAACTGCTTTATGAAAATAATAATTATCAGAATAATACAGTAAATACCAAGCACTCTTTCAGAGCTGTAAAAATTGTTGAGGCTGATGGCTTGGACGATATTGGAAATTTTAGTTCCATGTTTTGGCGAGGTACAGCTTTTGAACCTTTCTATAAGTATTATCCTTTATTTGATGCTGAAGGTTGGTTTACCGGCTGGGACGATGATTATATCCTGAATAATAATGGTGAACTGGAATTTATTGGTACGATCTTCAATGACCGTTTGAGTTCTACCACAAAACCTGCTTTACAAACAAATACAGGATATCCTTCACTATTCTCGATCTATGATATCAGCAGCACTTCGATAGAATACGGAATCGAAAGAGTAATGTCATTTAAATTCGGAACAGAACTTTTTGATGAAACGCAAAAAATAGCTGAGTACGACTCGATAAGAGCAATTGGTAATATTGGTTTTCTCAACGGCTGCTCAACTTTCCCAATAGTGACTGAAGCAGGAATAGATCTCATCTCACAGGTCGGTAATATATGGCTGGATACTCTCGATGTAGATTTAGAATACGATCAAACTCCTACCCAGCAGATATTAGCCTTCGATAGAGATGATGATGGTGAAGATGAATTTTATTTTACTAACCAAACAGAGTTGGCAATAATATCAGATATTATTAATGAATTCGAAGATTTTAATAGCGTGATCAGTGATGCACCCATGTTTCTTGAGGAGCATGAACTCTTAGCAGTTCCAACCTTAGAGAGACTATATTTAAACGACTCGGAATTAGAAATTGAAGCGGCACAGTTAGCTTATGACGGCAGTTCATTAATAGCTTTAGCTCAGGATAAAGTTTATTTCATTGATCCTGCAGCTGAGAATATTGCAAAAACTATTTCGCTTCCGGGTTTGAGTTATTCAGATCATTATCCTGTTTGTTATGAAGATTCAGATCCCGGTTATAATTCGGTATTTGTGCAGAATTTAAGCGGTGATGTTTATCGGATCAGAGAAAATCAAGTGGAAGAAATTTTCAAACTCTCACCTTATACAGCGGAGGAGCCTTCCCAACTTGCTTTGGGCAATCTTCTGGAAGATGGTCAAATTTATCTTACTTTTGGTGCTGGTAACAGAGTATTTGCCATTGATCTCGATGGTACTTTAGCTCCTGGATTTCCGGCTTATTTAGATGATAAGACCATACTACCGGCCTCTGCTCCGCGTATTATCACTTTCGATCAGCAGCCAAGTATATTATTTGAAAACATAAATAAAGGCTACATCGCAATATCCAATGAAGCAGAAGTGGATATGGAACATTCATTTTTCTGGAGAAAAGTGGATTTACTTGATCAATTTTATTGGGATGAAAATTCGCAGCAGCTCCACTTCATTTATGCAGATAACTCTTCCAATCTTTATACATCTCATTTAGAAAATATTCAGGAAAATCCCATCATTTGGAATGGTTATAGAAATAACGATAATAATTATTATTACGGCACTATCCAATATCAACCTGGCATGAATGAGGGATTAACAGCATTTTGCTTTCCAAATCCGGTTTCGCAGGGAGAAGTAAGAATAAAAGTTACAGATGCAAAAGCAGAAATTAATTTTAAAATATTTGATATTGCCGGCAATATTGTCAGGCAGAATAGTATTGAAAGATCAGCAAATAATTCTCAAGATATCAGGATAGATACTTCTAATATGGCTTCAGGAGTGTACTTTGGCATAGTATCTTCAGAAAATGAATCAAAAAAAATATCATTTGCAATAATTAATTAAGGAGTAATAAATGAAAAAGATAATCCTTTTAACAATAGCGTTATTAATCTTTTCAACAGCATTTACCGAAGAAATTAGGAATGATATCATCCAGATAAATTATCAGAAGAAATCTCTGGCTAAAGCAATGGTGCTCTCTTCCCTTTTTCCCGGAGCAGGACAGTTCTATGCAAACCGACGCAGCATTACTACTTATATTTTCCCAATTTTGGAGTTAGGTCTAATAGCAGGCTACATTATTAATTATAATGACGGAGCTGACATTGAATCGGATTATGAGAAATTTGCAGATCAATATTACAGCAGAGAACATCAGCACTTTGCCGAGCATGACCTGATTAATGATACAATGAATAATTCTCAGTTCTACGATGATCATTTCCGGCTTGATGATGAAAACACACAACACTTTTACGAAGATATCGGGAAATATAATAAATACGTTTTTGGCTGGGATGATTGGTTCGATATTTATGCTACTGATACTAACGGAAATACTGTCTCACCCGACTGGATATGGGAAGAAACGACATCTGGGAAAAACTTGTGGATAGGCAATAATGTTACAAATCCTGAAAGTGATTATTATAATTCAAATTATTCCGATCCCTATAACATTTACAGTGATTATCGCAACGAATATATCCAACTCCGCAAAAGTGCTGAAAAATCTTATTACAAATCCAGTATGTTCAGTTTTGGAATTGTAGCAAATCATATTTTATCAGCAATTGATGCTGTGCGGCTTACCACAAAACATAATCGAGAATATATTTCTAATAATTCACAATTGGAAATTAAATTTGCCCCGATTTTTGCGAATAATACATTTTCCCCGGGAATTATGTTAACCAAAAGGTTCTGAGGTGATGAAGAGATTTTTACTAGGAATTTTGCTGATCGTTATTTCTTTTGATCTTATGGCAAAGGAAGTTTCTGTTCCGAAAGCGATGCTTTTTTCTGCAGTCGCTCCCGGATTAGGCGAAGTTTATTGTCACAATTATACAAAAGGTGCTATTTTTTTCTTCACCGAAACAGCCATAATATTTTCATATTTCCGTCTGCAGAATGAACGGAATTGGGCGATAAATTCTTACAAACAATATGCAAATTCTGTTGTTGGAACTCCTATAAACATGGAAGATTCCTATTATCAGCTAATTCAGGATTATGCCAGCAGCGAAGAGTACAACGACAACATTATCAGAGATGCCAGAAATTATTTCTTGATCTATAATAATGACCCTGAAGGGTATAATGCATATTTGGAAGCAAATCTGATCCCGGATGATAACTCCTGGCATTGGAATAATGATGACGAGTGGTATGATTATATAGATCTTAGATTAAAAAAGCAGGATTTTGAGATTTTTGCTAATTTTGCCGTTGCAGCAGCAATATTGAACAGGATTGTAAGTGTGATAGATTCAGCCATGGAAGCTAAAAAGATAAAACGATCTGAACGATCTCAAAATGATCTGGGGAAATTTTCCATCAGCCCGGACTGGGAAAAAAAGGGGATAAAATTAAATTATGAATACCGTTTTTAAGCAAAGGATTTTGATAGTCCTGATCTTGGTTTCAATGGCAAGTTTTACTTGTGCAAAAGAGGTTAATACAAAATCCTTAATGCTGCGTTCGTTTTTGATACCGGGCTGGGGAGAGCTTACCAGCAAAAATAATACCGGGTTTATTTTTCTCACAACAGAACTTTTATTTTTATCTTCTCATTTCTACTTCAAAGAAGAAGCATCCTTAAAAGCAAAAGCATCCTTTAATTATGCTGTAAAATACGCTCATATTGATCCTTATCTGGAACTTACTGATGAATATTATTACCATTTATCAAAATATGGAAGCTCCGGTTTTGATACCGGCGGATATAATGCCTATATTGTTGAAATAGCAAAGGCTAGATATCCTGATGATCTGGAAGCTCAAACTGAATATATAGAACAAAATGCCTATGCTGATGATCATTACTGGCATTGGGATGACCAAGAACATAAGAGACAATATTCCATTTTACGGAAAAGGATCACTAATTATAATGATTATGCTAAAGCGATCACGGGTGCTATTATTGCTAACCACTTTATTAGTGCTTTAAATGCTTTCAGATTAGGTTCTCGTTTGAAAAATCTCAAAACTCAGGTGCAATTTAATGAAAACCTGGACCCTGTTTTTCTGATACAATATAAGTTTTAAATTATTTAGAGGAGTTTATCTATGACTGTCATTCTGACGGGAAAGAATTTAACTATAGAAGATGTTTACGATGTTGCTCACAGCAGAAAAAAAGTAAAGTTACATCCCAAAGCACTTGAGAGAATTTCTAAATGCCGATCCTTCATTGAAAACAAGATCGAGGAAGGTGAGATCATGTACGGTGTAAATACAGGGATAGGTGAATTCTCCGAAGTTGTATTAAATGATGAACAGATCAAACAATTTCAGAAATACCTGATTTACAATCATTCGGCCGGTATTGGTGATCCTTGCCCGCTTGACCATATTCGCGGTGCTATGCTGAGCCGTGCCAATGTCCATGCTAATGGTCACTCCGGCTGCAGACCTGAAATCACTTTAACTTTGATAGAAATGTTGAACAAAGGTGTTACACCCGTTGTATGCGAAAAAGGTAGTGTTGGCGCATGCGGAGATCTTGCTCCGATGAGTCAAATTGCCTTATTGATGATGGGAGAAGGAGAAGCTTACTATCAAGGAAAGAGATATCCGGGCAAAGTGGCTTTGGAAATGGCAGGGATTAAAATTCCCGGTTTGAAAGCAAGAGATGGATTAGCCACCATCAATGGCAGTAATTTACTCACAGCTATTGCAGCACTGATCATTTATGAAACTGAAAGATTTCTTAAACAAGCAGAAATTGCTGCTGCTATGACTCTGGAAGCTCTCAAGGCAAACTTAAAACCTTATGATAAGCGGCTTCATCAGCTTAGAGGATTTCAGGGTGCAATAACATCAGCTGAGAATATTAAAAAAATCACTGCTGATTCCGACTTGCTGAAAGGGATGAAAGTAAAAGTTCAAGATGCCTACAGCATGCGTTCAACTCCTCAAGTAATAGGTGCCGCACGGGATCAGCTGCGCTGGACACGAAGCCAAATTGAAATTGAATTAAATGGTGTTGGCGATAATCCTATTTTTTTGCCGGAAGACGGTATAGTGTTAACCGGAGCAAATTTCCAGGGGTCACCCATAAGCGTTCCTCTAGATATGTTGGGCAGCGTTATTACAATGGTTTGCGTGATCTCAGAACGAAGATTGAACAGACTGCTTAATCCTGCTTTAAGCATTGGATTACCTGCCTTTTTAACGAAAGGTGCTGGTATGTTCTCAGGTCATATGCTTAGTCAGTATACTGCCGATATGTTGATCGTAGAGAATAAGATTCTTTCAACACCTGCTTCCATCCAATCAATTCCTGCTGCTGCTGATCAGGAAGATTTCGTCAGTATGGGAATGAATACCTCACTTAAAACTAGAAAGATACTTGATAATGCTTATGGAATTCTCGGAATTGAATTTATTGCTGCTGCCCAGGCTCTTGACTTTAGAGATTATACTTTCGGTAAAGGAACTCAGGCAGCTCATAAAGCTGTAAGGAAATTTGTCGATCATCTTGATGTTGACAGACCGCTCTTCAATGATCATAATAATATGATGGAAGCAGTAAAAAACCGAGACATCCTAAATGCGGTTGAAAAAGTGATCGGTGAGTTAAAAATTTATTAGTGGAGAATTTTTTATGTCAGTTGTACTAACGGGAAATGACCTGACCTTTGAGGAGCTTAGACGCGTTGTTTTTGATAATGAAAAAATTAAACTCGCTCCGGAAGCCACTAAGAAGATCAACAAATGCCGTGATTATGTTGAAAAACTTATAAAAGAAGACAAAGTTGTTTATGGATTAACAACCGGTTTCGGGAAATTTGCTAATATATTAATTTCAAAAGACAACATAGAAGAATTACAACGGAATCTGATATTGAGTCATGCTACTGGGGTAGGCAATAACCTTTCTTCAGAAGAGACTAGAGCTGTTATGCTTCTTCGGATAAATGTACTGGCGAAGGGACATTCAGGTATTAGGTCAAGCACACTGCAAACCCTCATAGATATGCTGAATCAAGGTGTTCATCCCTGTATTCCGGAAAAGGGTTCTGTGGGAGCAAGTGGAGATCTGGCACCGTTATCACATCTCGCATTGGTAATTATTGGCGAAGGAAAGGCTGAATATCAAGGCGAAATTTTATCCGGGAAAGTTGCTCTTCAAAAAGCCGGGATCAAACCGGTAGTTTTAAAAGCAAAAGAAGGTCTGGCTTTAAATAATGGAACCCAAGTCATGACCGGAGTGGGTGTTATGAATTTTTTGAAGGCAGAGAGATTAAGCCAAATAGCAGATATTACAGCCTCTATGAGTACTGACGCCTTATTAGGAACAAGATCTGCTTTTGATAAACATATTCATAAACTCCGTCCTCACAAAGGTCAACAACTTTCGGCTGCTAATATGTATTCACTTTTACAGGAAAGTGAGCTTAATCTTTCCCATAAATACTGCAAAAATGTTCAGGATGCCTACAGTGTGCGCTGTACACCTCAGGTCAATGGTGCAGTGCGCGATGCGTTGCAATATATCAAAACTACCTTGGAGATTGAGATGAATTCTGCTACAGATAATCCTCTCATCTTCCCTGATGATGATAAAGTCATATCTGGCGGTAACTTTCACGGGGAGCCTATTGCCTTTGCCATGGATACTTTAGCCTTTACAGTCTCTGAATTAGCAAATATTGCTGATAGAAGAATTGAACAATTATTGAATCCCGCGCTCAATAATGACCTTAAACCTTTCCTGGCACCTCGTCCCGGATTGGATTCCGGTTTCATGATAGCTCAGGTAACTTCAGCTGCTTTAGTATCAGAGAATAAAGTACTATCACATCCATCCTCAGTTGATTCCATCCCAACTTCTGCCAATCAGGAAGATCATGTAAGTATGGGTACTTTAGGAGCAATGAAAGCGAGAACAGTAATCGACAATGTTTCTATCGTTCTAGCAATTGAACTTTTGACATCGCTGCAGGCCTTGGACTTAAGGAATCTTAAGTCTTCACCAGCCCTGGAAGAAGTAAAGAAAGAGATTAGAAAAACTGTAAAATTCTTGGATAAAGACCGCATCCTGCACGACGATATTATCTATTTAACCAAGGTTATTGATTCCGATATAATTCCTGATATTGTAAAACAATATATTGATCTGCGATAGGTTTTTATGAAAATACATATTCTCATCCTACTAGTTCTGGTGTTGCTAATAGCAAGCTGTGTTTATTACAATACATTCTTCAATGCTGAAAAATACTTTGAAGAAGCTCAGCAAATGGATCTGAATGATAGTGGAAGACCAACTCAGGCTGCAATTTCAAAATATAACAAATCTATAAAGAAGTGCGGTATTGTTTTAGAATATTATGAAGGCAGTAAATATTCTGATGATGCCCTTTTATTAATGGCAAAATCATTTTACTATATCGGCAGGAACTACACTCAGGCAATATCGATCCTGGAAGATATGGTTCTCCTATACCAGGATAGTGAATTAGTACCCGAAGCAAAACTTTATATTGCTCAGGCTAAGTATTCACTATTGAAAGAAGAGGAGGCTTATGATCTTCTGCACGAATTTCTTTTAAATAATCAATACAAAAGTCACCATCCTAAAGCGTTAATGATATTAGCAAATTATAAACTGCTGGAAAACGATTATATCCAAACAGAGTATTATTTGAATAAACTTTTAGATGATTATCCCAATTCAAAGCAATATGAAGAAGCTTTTTTTTTACAGGGAAAATCGCAAACTGAAGCCAGGAATTATCAGAAATCCATTACGATCTTCAATAAACTAATGAAAACCAGGGTTTCCAGAAAAACTAAGTTTGATGCCAGATATTATATTGCGCTCAATTACCTTTCATTAGAAAAATTTCAAAAAGCTGCTGACTATTCTTCTGCTCTGTTAAAAGATGAATACAGGGAGAATAAACTAGCAGGTATACAATTGATAAAAGCGCGTAGTCTTGCTGAGTTAGGTGAATTGAACGAAGCTATTGCAATACTCGAAGCAATTACAGAAGATAATAAACGAAGCAGAATATCTGGCGAAGCTTTTTATTTTCTCGGTAATATTTATTTCTATAAAATGAAGGATTACAGTAAAGCAATTGAATATTATAATAAGGTAAAAGGTGAAGACAGAAATTCAAAATATTTAGAGAGTGCCGTATCCCAAAGTGCAATTGCAAGTCAGATAATTCAATATTATAATCCAGATACAAAAATCTCAGCTTCTGAATTGATCGATCAACAGTTCAAGTTAGCAGAATTTTATATTGAATATCTCAGTATGCCTGATTCTGCTTTAATAGTTTATAACAATATCATAAATCAGAAAATGAAGTTTATAACTAGCCTTGATACCTTACAGCTTAGACTAGACAGCCTTCTAGTTGTTCTTGATTCTGTTAGTCTGGCCGATTCCTTAGTACACCTTACAAAAAATGATACAGTGGACAGTGAAGACAAAAAAGCAAAAAGTAATTTAAAAAACAAGTTTCAGACAGATTATAATGCCTTAAAAAATACAATAGAAAATATTCAGGAGAATATCAAACTTTATCAAAATGAATTCATTCCATTTGCTACTTTTTCCAAGCTCTGGTTATATAAAAATATTTTATCTGATTCGGTAATGGTAAATTCAATATTAAATGTTTTAAGCACTGATTATCCGGATAACAAATATACTTTCGCAGCTGTGCAATTTCTTGCGGGGAAAGACTCAATTTTAATTGCTACCCGAAAACAGATAAAAGAAGCAGCTGAATATAATAAAGCAATAAGATACCTCGATTCTCAACCTGCCAAAACTGTAGAATTACTACGACCGATTGTAAGTGATATCAACAACGAATTCCGCGAGCAGGCAATTTACAGCTTAGGATATATCAATTATTTCATTTTAGAAGACAGCTTAGCAGCAAAGCCGTATTTTGATTCTGTTTTAACTATTTCTGAAATGACACCGTATAAATCGGAAGTTAGAAAATTCTACGATGGAGAGAATTTTATCAAAATATCCCGTTTACCTTATATTGAACAGCTTTTACAAGCGGATCTGGAAAAACAGAGATCCGAACAAGAAGATAATGAAGAACAAAAACCTGAGAGCAAAGAGGTAATTGAAGAGCAGCAAAAGGGAAAGATCCAGGAGAATATTTCTCCTATTAAAGGTGAAATAAATGGTAAAGAGTGAAACTGTTTTAACAAAACAGGATCCTACCCTTAAAGTTATTATCTGCTTACTCTTAGTTATCATCACCTCATTAATAGATTTTTCACTCTTTTTAGTGATTTTCGGATTTTCTTTATTATATTTTATTGTTCAACCAAATATTTATACTTTCTGGTTAACCACTTTACTTAAAATCCTCCCCTTTTTTATTTCATTTTATGTTTTCAGCATCTTATTCAATCTCCCATTCCCCAACCAACTTCATATTACATTAAGGATTTGTTATTTGTTATTGATATCAGTTTTTCTTGTGAATACTACGGCAATTGATTCTTTTATCAGCTCAGGAAACAAGAAAAGCACTAGTTTCGCATTTAAATTTGAGTTTTTATTAGCAGCAACTATCCACTTTATCCCCATTTTTATTTCGAAATTTAAGCAAAATAAAGCATCATCAACTGATTTTTCAGATAGCATTCTACGATCATTTGATGATTGTGTGAATGAAATTGATCAGGTAGAACATTTGGTAATCGATAAAATCAACACACTGCAAAGAAAAACAAAAAAAGAGCTCTTCCCACAAATTTATCTGCTGTTATTGATAATAGTACCGGTTTTTCTTATTATCTTCAATAGGATTGGCTATGAAAAATTATTTGGTTAAATTAAGCTATGACGGTAGTAACTTCTGTGGTTGGCAGATCCAAAAAAAAGGTAGAACAGTACAGCAAGTATTAGAGTCCGCATTAACCAAAATAGCTAAAACTGAGATAAAGACAACTGCATCAGGCAGAACTGATGCCGGTGTACATGCTTTAAGCCAATATGTTAATTTTAAATTCCCCATTACTATGACTACCAGACAAATCCAGCTTGCTATTCAATCCAAACTTCCCGCAGATGTTTTTATCTTGGAAGTTAGATCTGTCCCAGATCACTTTCACGCTAGATATGATGCGAGTAGTAGAACTTATCAATATATCTTAACCACAAAGTATTCACCTTTCACCAGATCATACAAAAGTTATCTACCAAATCTTGAGATAGATCCTAAAATTGTGCGTAACTGTTTGAAATACTTCATCGGAAAACATGATCTCACTTCTTTTTCTAAATTTAATCCCGATATAAAAAGCAATATCTGTGATGTGGAATTATTTACGTTAAAAAAAGTTGTGGAAGATTATATTTTTGCTATCAACGCAAACCGCTTTCTGCATCATATGGTGAGAAGAATTGTAGGAACAATATTAAATATTGCTAGAACCGGTTCAAATCCACAAATAATTCAGGAATTGATGCTTGCTAAAACACCCAACAATAAACTGATCACAACTGCGCCGCCTAATGGTTTATATTTGATCAAGGTAGAGTACCCCTCTAATAAATTAAAGGAAAGTGCCAGATAAGTTATATTTTTTCATTGAAATTTATTTTATATTAATCATAATAAGTTTATTATGTTTTATTATAATAATTTTATTGACTAATTAGCCGTTATTAGTAAAAAGTAACAAATATATAGGAGGAAAATATGTTGAAAAAGAAAGGCGCAATATATTTAATACTTTTTGTTCTATTTTTTATTTTAATATTAACTTCATGTGAACCAAGGAAAGGTACATTAAATGCAAATGCCCGACCTTCGGTTACGATAACTAACTATTTTGGTGCTGACGATGATTCACTTCTTACTGAAGCTCAATTATTCCAGCAAACAATCCAATGGAGCGGTATAGATAGCGATGGGGTTGTTGAAGGATATGCATATAGAATTCTGAATGAGGATGAAGAACCTATAGCAACTGCCGGAAATGACGTTATAACAGATCCTGATGGTTGGGTAAAATTTTACACACCAAGTGCTGATCTGAGTATTCCTTTAGATCAATCTGCTCAAACTACAATATGGATAGACCAAAGTTACACTACTGTGAACTTTCCTGCTGCAGATGCTAATGGAGACAGTGCTAATGTAGTAAGTATATTTGAAGTTAAATGCATCGATAATGGCGGCTTGGAAAGCGAAATTGCCAGAAAATATTTTAGTGCATATTCACATACTCCCAGAATTTTCATTGGCTCAACAAAAGGTGAAATTTCCGGTGAAACTATAAGTACAGCAATAATTTTCAAATTTACAATGCATGACGATGATCCCTATGTAGGAGCAATTCCCTATTATTTCCAATATAAACTGGAAAAAAGAGACTTGTCTGGAGAAGTGATTCCAGAAGTTGAGGGCGGTTACCCTGATCAGTGGGAAACAACATATTATAATCCTGATATAAATTTATCTTTACACAGTGCTATTTCCGGAAATCCTCTATTAACCAACACTTTTGTTGATGATGTCGCTCAAGATTCAACTTTCCTGATTGCTAAAGCAGTTGATGCTGCTTTGATCAGTTCTATGGAAAAAGAAATTTCATTTTTGGTTAAAGATGGTTTTTATCCTGGAACAATAATTTATTACGGTGAAGATAATGTTTATGCAAATGCCATAAAGGCTCTGGGTGTTCATCATTTTTCTACTTACATCCCTGATGGAACTGCAAGTATACTACCATCTGTACAAACTTCTGATGGAACTCATTACGCAACCTCTTTTTGGTATGATTCAGAAGAAAAATACACTGCCATTGGAAGTGAAGACCTTAAAGTTTATGTTAGATGGGGTTATAAGGGAGAATTTGAAGATAATCATCCTTTCAAACAACGCTATCTTGAAACTCTTGATGAATTAACAGGACAACCTTACTATTGTGAGATAGTTGCATACGATTTGAGATTAGATGGTGAGCCTTACTATTATCCTCCTTTACCGGCTGAAGGAGATAATTTACAGATTGATGATGACGGTACAGAATGGCTTCGCGTTGGTGTTAATTACGCGATCGGTCAAAAAACTACTATTACTCGTACAAGCTGTGGCGGGACATTGGAAGATCTATATGGAGAACACACCTTTGAAGTAAGAGCAGTGGATATGCAGGGCGCCGTCGACCTGACACCTGATGAATTCACATACAATGTTGTACCTCCTGTCCCTAAAGCTGAAAAATCCGGTATATTGATCATTGACGACGATGGCAATAATCAGGCAACTCCAGCTGCATTGGTAGATAGTCTTTATAACTATTTCGTTTCTGATTATACAACCGATGCAGGTTATATTAATCGGAAAAGCTTGAATGAATGGTTTACTAATGATCTGCATATGATAGGGTTACATGACCATTCGCTAATCGCAACTAATGACATACAAAATTACAAGGCAATTATTTATCACTCAGATAATGGTGCAGCCGAATTTGATTTTTGGAAGGAATTCGAAACTTTTAAAATTTACTTGAACCAGGGTGGTCATATTATATTAAGTGCTGGTGGTTCACTTAAGAAAATTCAACAAAACTGTAATTCAACAGGTTTTACTATTCTGCATAACTACTTTGGAATTCCAATTACTAATGCAAATGCTATTAACAGAGTATCAAGTTCTTATACTGATAGTCCTTTCTTTATTAAAGCAGTCTCAGAGAATAGCTTTAATGATCTTGACCTAATGCTCCCAAGCTTTAACACAACAATCACTAATCCCGTAATACCACAATTCAGTGTTAATGGATTGGGTCCGGTTGCTTTGTTTAATGATTTTAATGCCGAAGAAATATTCTCATATGGCTGCAAACCTGTAGATGAGGATCCACCGGGACAGCCGTATCATATTAACCCCACACAGGAAGAATATGATCAATTGCAAGGACAATCGATTGGGTTAAAATATACATCTCCTGCCCAAAACGTCTGTTATGTATTTAGTTTTCCATTATCATATATGGATAGTGAACAAGTAAAAACTATGATGACTCAACTCCTTAATGATCTGCCATAAATAACGGCTCGATCTTGTAAAAGTGATGTTGGTAAACAACATCACTTTTTTTTTGTCCAGCAACTTAATTCTTCAATTTTCTACTTTTATATTATTGAAATATTTGATCCTGCAATGATCTGAGTTTTACTCACTCACAATCTTTCTGATTTGATTTAATAAATAAGCTCTTAATCTTCTATCAATGCTCATGTTATTTATTGGTCATAATGTATAGTTGCTATAGAATCGTTTAGTTAGATATTGAACTTACATTAACGATTGCTACTTTGGGCATCAATACCTTTTCAAGATTATTAGTAATTAGATAAGTTTATCGATAAGTATTTACTTTTGCATGTTTTTAAAAAGCACTTAATAAATGCTCTTGCTCTTGGGTTAGTTTATCTGTAGCTTTAGGCCGTTATTCAACTCCGTTTTTCTTAAGATAGTCTTCTAATTCAGAATATGCATCATTAATTTTATCAAGTTTTTTTGCCAATTTTGGATTTTCTTTTGTAAAATTCTTAATTACTTTTTCGGCTTGCTTTCTCTTTATCCTTTCAAAAAAATTGTTAATATAGTTATCAATTTTACTCATAATTTTTCTCCTTTATGTTTGTACGAATGTATTACTTTGCCAAATTGTCCATAGGACGAGCCTTGTCGTTTTTTTTGGCAGTTCTTTAATAAATACAAAAATAATATTTTTTACAAAAGTTGCCTCTTCCTGTAAAGGTCGGGGCGAAATTTGCTTGATCTTATCACAAAAGTTGCCCCTTCCTGTAAAGGTCGGGGCGAAATTTGCTTGATCTTATCACAAAAGTTGCCCCTTCCTGCAAAGGTCGGGGCGAAATTTGCTTGATCTTATCACAAAAGTTGCCCCTTCCTGCAAAGGTCGGGGCGAAATTTGCTTGA
>JAIPIH010000024.1 GCA_021734835.1 Candidatus Cloacimonadota bacterium
CGAATGAGAAAAATAAACAATTACCAAAAACTAGATTTATTAAGAATTGCTATTAAAAAAGAATTGAAATTAGAGCAATCTAAAGTTGCATGATTATTTTGGGGTCTCATAATTTCAACTAAGTTTGACTTTTGTTCTTCCTGCCCGTTTTCTAAATTTTCCCTTGTGTTTGCCCTTTAACGGTTTATCCCCTTTGAAAATGCCTTTTGAAAGATCTGTAATTTTTGAAGCTATAAATTCACGGTCTTTTTGTGGAAATTTTAAAAATTCTTTTTCAGCCGAGGGATGGAAAACTACTTTATACATTAATGCCGGCATTTTTTAATACTTCTCTCAGCGGGATTGGTTTTACTCTGCCGGATTTTATTTCATCAATTCTATTATCTGCAATCATTTCATCCAATTTATCAAAATACGCGCTGATGGCTTTTTCAATTAAAAAGGTTCGTGGTCTCTCCAATTCCTTTGCATACTTATCTAATGCGGAAAGCATCTCTTTTTCCAATCTTATGTTAATGGCTTTCTTCATAATTGTAACTCACTGTATCTCGTTGTATATACGAAGATACACAGCATATCATTAATTACCAATATAAAAATGAAATATTAATGGTAAAAAAAACCGGCTAAACAACCGGGTTTTTACCCGCAGCGTCTCATTTTATCAGCAGCATCTTACCGGTTTTTCTGAATGCCTTATCAGTAACTATTGAATTTGCAGTAAGAGTATAAAAATAAATTCCGCTGGCTAAATCTTTTCCGTCGAATTGGTATTCAAATGTTCCGGCATTCATTACTTCGCCTGCAACAAGCTTTTCAACAAGCTGCCCGTTTATATCATGAATTAATAGCTGCACATTTGAATCTTCCGGCAGCCCAAAACGTAAAATTGTTGTTGGGTTGAAGGGGTTGGGGTAGTTTTGTACTAATGTATATCTAGCGGGGTAATTATCCAATTTTTCATTTAAGCCAGTTATACACCCATAAGTATAAACGTAAATAGATTTTACAGCCAGGACGGTAGTACTGCTGCTTTGAAGACCAATTCTAAATTCATTTTCATTTGAATCTAAATTCCAATCACCTAAATATGTTTTCCAAATATATGTAGACCATCTACCGGCATCGAGTGTGTCAGGTATATCCATTCTATTGTCATTAAGTTGACAAAACCAATGAGTACCAGATAAGCCTCCGGATGATGAACCATGAATTTTCCAACTGATAAAAATTGAGTCAGCACTGCCGATACCTTTTAAATTAAGATCGTAATAACTTACATACCCATTATTGCTATTAACAATCCAAACATAATAATCAAGCCAACTTGGATTTTGAGGTTCTGCACCGAAGAAACTGATTTCTCCATTATCCCCACTTGGATTATCTCCTGAAATTATTGGCTCTCCATTTTCATCATCTGCAATAGCATATTGGTTCCAATTTAAAGATGATTCAGTTTGCCGAGCTCCATATACGTAAATCCAGATTCTTTTTACGGCTAAAACCGTATTACTAGTGCTTTGCAATCCAATTTTAAATTCATTATTAATTGAGTTAAAATTCCAGTCACTTAAGTCAGTTCTCCAAATCCATTTAGACCATCTACTTGCATCTAGCGTATCAGATAGGTCAAAACGTGTACCGTTAAGATCAACAAACCATCTTGTCCCGGAATGCCCTCCCGAAGAGGTGCCATGAATTTGCCATCTAATATGAATTGAATCTGCTCCTGTAATATCAGCTAAATTGATATCATTGTAACTAACAAATCCGTCATTACTATTAACTATCCAAACCCAATAATTTAACCAACTTGGATTTTGTGGTTCTGCACCATTAAGGCTAATTTCCCCATTGTAACCGCTTGGGTTATCTCCGTAGACTAATGAATTACCATTTGTTGTATCTACTCTAGCTTGTTGAATCCAATCAGAATTAGTAGAATTATATTGTTTTTCACTTTGCCTGGGTTTTTCTGATTTTGTAAAAGGAGGAACTAAAACAATCTGAACTGGTAGCGACCTTTGAGTTGATAACGCAGAATTGATTTCATCTATCTTGTTGTTATCCTGCGCAGAAATACTAGAGATAATAAACAAACAACAGCACATAATAAGAAATATAGCAGTTAAATTTTTCATGGGACCTCCAATAAAATTTTTGTTTCACCGATATTAAAATCAACTAGATGTTTTAACCTATCAAAATGTTGGAAATTAAATAATCGAAATATATTATTGCTGCTCTTCTAGGAGAGCATTTATATTCTCTTGATCGAAACTATACCAAGCTCCAGTAGCCGCATCAATTACAAGTGGAACTAATCCACCTAATATATCTAGTATTACCCATCCTGCACCGACACTATTGGTAATTCTGTAACTTTTTGTTTCAAATCCCTCTTTTCTAAATTCAACACTATATTCTTGGTCACGTTTTAATTCAATCTTACATGGTGTGACTCCCGCTTTTGATCCATTAATCCAGACTTCTGCTGCCCCGGGTCCAGAGTCAAAACTCATGCTTTTACTTGTTCCTTGGAAAATTATTGCACAACCGTTAACTGCAATAATTATTATAGAAAAAAAACAAAAAACCAGACCGATTTTTTGAAGCTGTTTCATAGTAATTCTCCCAAAAAGATGAATAAAATAAATCAATTATTAATTGGTATTTAGATTACCAATAATTTGTTACCAACTATATATAACTTCTAATTGTGCAGAACCGGAGGAATATCCTTCTTTTGTGTAATATGAACAGTACGAATTTGAGTCACTTGCTAGCATAATTCCATAGTTCTGTATTTCTGTTGAAAACCAACCGTTTACAATATTCGTAACATTAATAGTGACACATGTTGAATTATTTGGATCATGGCTTGTCCCTGCGGTACTGTTTGATAATGAAATTGCAGGTATATTATTCCATGTAACCTCTTCTTCAAGCCAGACTTCACTTATTGATGTTGCATATATCTGTATTGCACCGGGATAACTAGTATGTCCACCACCAGCTTCACAGATTTGTAGCTTTGCTGTTTTAACCTTATTACTATAATCTGGTATCGCAGACAAACTAAATTTTAAAAGGATATTTGATTTCCCACCCCAATATCCGCTTAATCCGGCTAATGACATATAAGATCTATTCGCATAATTTGAATTGGGATTTGACTCCTCAACGTAAGTGTCTGAATTTGTTTTAATATATACTTTCCCATTTTGTTCACCCGCAGCGTACTGTGATTTCTCCACCCAATCTGAATTCCCAAATTCATTAAATGCTTGAATTCTATATGTGTATTTTTTACTCTTTTCTAATCCCCAATCTGTATATTCAGTTGAATTAGCCGATAAGTTTTTTATTAATGAATACGATCCATATTCGACTTTTCTTTCTAATGAAAAAGCTTCTTCGTTATCGGAATTATCTAGAATAATGATATGTATGCCTCTTTGTGGCTCATCAACTATTGCTGTTAGTGAGATCAACGAAGGTTTTGATGGAGCCTGTCCTTCATTGTTTTGATTAGGTTCATTTGAAACAGGGTCGTTTTTGCAATTATTGATGAGTCCGCTCTAAAAAGTCAACTTTAAGCAGCGATGCTTTTTAGTTTTATTTTTGTAAAAAAAACTATTTGTTATAAATTTTAGGAGCTATCTTTCCTAAGAATATTCTAAAAGTATTATTTTTATTTGCGTTTTACATTTTCACAGATGTTCTTTGACATATTGATCAAAATAACGCTCTTTACTCTCCGTTTTTATGTAGTTAGTTGCCCCAGTTCTACGGCTAGTGCCTTTTGGTGACGATAGATTCTCCCAAAGTTCACACTTATCCCAACGGCAAATGCAAATATAGTTGCTTTGAAATACCCTCTAACTTTTAGCTTCCGGTTATTCCCGAAGGATCCTGCGGACATCTTTCTTGTGAACTCTGAAACGGTTGCTTCTACGTTTGTTCGTAAACTTCTTCTGTCTTTGGGTATCTTTTGTATACTTGCTAAGCGCTTCTTTTTAAGATATTCTTCTACAGTAAAATAATACACTTTGGCAGACTTCTTTTTTATTAACTTACACTCTGAAGCGAAGCTGCATAACGAACAAATATTTAAATCAAATTCCGCTTTGAAGCGCTTTTTACCAACTTCAGCTTCTACACTTTGATTTGGACAGCTAACCAAATATTCTCTACCAGTGACGGATTCATTTATTTGAGTTACTGTAATTTCTACTCCATTGTCTTTTCTTCCCCTTATAGCTGTTTGTACCGGAGTAACTTTATGTTCGTCAAACTTTAAGTCGTTATCTTCACTGCCATATGCACCGTCAAAATGCAGCTCATTTAATTCGGGGTTTTTTCCTTTAATGGAATCTATTCTTTCATTGAGATCTTTTGAGTCGTCTATGTTGTTGGCGTGCACTGATATATCTGTAAGTAAGTCTATAGGATTATCCGGGTTGCAAGTCTCTGTTATGTTTATAGTTTGGCCGTAAAACTGTTTGTTGTTTTTCTTCCGATATGTTGCATCAATATCATCCGGCGATTGTAGGCAACTACTCGTTAATTCTTCCGGAGTCTTGATGATTATTTTTTCTTCAACTTCGGTAAAGTGTTCTAAATATACTCTCTCAAATGTTTTGAAAATATCAACCTCTTTATTCTTCGGCTTTAGTCTGTCGTTTATTTCTTTATAGACTTTCCCAACTCTCTGAAGTTCAGATGGAATATCTTCTGTATCGAGCCGGTAAATAAACTGTCCTGATGTTTTCTTTACATAAGGAGAAAAGAGTTCTTCATACTGCTTTTGGTCTTTTTCGCTTAGTACTCTGTATATTCTGATAAGCATTTCCACCAGCAGTTGAAGCCGGCTGTATCTTCTAATGTTTGATGCGGCTTGAAATGAATCTGTTCTTTGAATATCTGTTTTTATCTTAAGTTGTTTTAACTGCTTTTCTGTTAAATGATCGAAGGCTCTTTCAAGGAGGTTTATTCCAGTCTCAATAAAGTATGAATTAAGCTTATTCTGAAAATTAAAAAGCGATGCCTCAGAGAAAGGAACTTCATCTAATGTCTGCAACCCAAGTGCTATTTTGGTCAGTAAATTAAACTTTATACTGTCGAATAATTTTTCGTAAGTTAATCTATGACGGTTTTGAAGTATCAGTGCCGAGACCATGCAATTAACCGGTACATTCGGTCGGCTGTCTGTCTCTGAATACAAACAAGCAAAGTCTTCTTCTTTTATATTGCAGAAGATAAGTTCGTAAAACTTCTGTTCCTCCGAGTCTTGAAGTTCCTTTGCCATTTTGGATGATACTATATTCGTAAATCCAAATATGTTTGTTTGCGAGTGTTTAGTGTTTTTTCTGAACATTTTTTAACTAATAGTGAGTAGTTTTGTTTTCAGGAATATATTTAAAAATCTACTCACATAAAAATTTTTTATGCCCTTTTTATAGTGAACTCATTGATAATTAACAAAAAGATAATGCATATAAATAACACTTTAATATTCATGAGATAATCCTAATTTATTTGCAACTTCCGATATGAAGATGACCTAATCCGTAGTCCGTTGGTTCATTCTTCATCTTATCACTGGAATTTATTACAAAATATTCTGGATTTGCACTTGGATTAATATTCCAGACCTCCATAAGTATTTCTCCTGAGGCAATATCCTTTAGTTTTATTCTGGCATTGTCATATATTTTATAATATGGAATCATCGAGGCATACCAACCATTTACAGTGTTTCCTCCGTGCTCCATCATTGCTTCATTTTTAAATATTTCAGCATCGCACAAAACAGGATGATATGTGCCGGATTCAGAACAAGTTACTTTGAATGACAAGTAATAGGTGGTTTCTTCTGTTTCTTGTGTAGGATTACTTGGTACCGGTGAAATTGGATCTTTTTTACAACTTGTAATTATAGCGAATAGCAAACAAAATAACATACAATTAGCAACTTTCATTATCTACTCCATTATTAAGCTATCTAAAATGTTTACCCGATATTCATTTTTATTATTCCTATAATAATTGAGAAAAAAATTAAAAAATGAATTGTTGCAGTAGTTTGACTCAATTAGCTAAATTAGTTTTTCTATAATGATTTTTAAAAAACTATAATTACACTCACTGTTATTAGTTTTATTTAATAAGCCCTGTAAATCGAAGTCTGCTTCCCAAAGCCACCATAGGCCCTCAATTAATTCGGTATTGTAACTAGTGTTACTTGTCTCAACTTTAGTAATTATTGAGATGCCTCTAGCATCTAAATTTCCATTAGAAAATTTTCTGCCGCTCATTAAAAGAGCAACGTTAATTGTTATATCATTTGGTAATCCAGCCTCAGCGCCACTTTGTTTAGACTCTTGCCAGATCGTAAAATTATCACTTTCACCAGTAATATATCCTCCACTCCCCCATACGGTAATGTTCCCAACTGTTTCTCTTAATGATATTTTGCCTGAAGTAGTCTGATTGAATAATTCCATTTCGGATTTAATTGCAAGTCCTATTAATGAACTTAAATCGGATGATGAAACTTCTAAAATTTGCCCATCCAGTATATAAGTGCCTGCAAGAGGTGGGGGATTATTCCCATAGTTAACATCAATATCGGAATTTTCGGTTGCATCATTTACAGAGGGATTAGAAATAAATTCTTCTGGTGATTCAAAATCACTTTTCTTTGGAGAAGTTGGTGAAGTAACGCTATCATCTTTTGAACAATTAGTGAAAATAATGACAACCAATAAAGGAAGTATGACCACTTTAATTATAGTATGATAATAATTTGTTTTCATGAATCACATCCTTTTTATAATAATTTTTGATGGACTAAATTATTAAATAACCAAGATCACTATTGTTAACTTATCTTGTAGTAAGTATAAAAAGAGAAATTCAAATTTTAGCTACTGTTAAATAATGACCAACAATACTAAATTGAGTATTTCCATACTCATCTGCTTAAAACGTGGTAATATGCGCGATCAAATCCGGTGTGTTTTTGGTGTGTGTTTTTTCTAGAATGTTTCTTCTGTGTGTGTCTACTGTGTTTTTGCTTATGAAAAGCTGCTCTGAAATATTAGCGCTTGTTTTGCCTTCACCAAGCATGATTACAATTTCAATTTCCCTATCGGTTAAAGAATATTCTCTTTTCAGCTTTGCGGGCAAGTTATCCTTAAAAGCTTTTTCGCGGTTGTATTGAAATCTATTAATAGCTTCTTTAAGTTCGTCAATATCAACCGGTTTCAGCAGGTAATCGAAGGCGGTATTTCGTATAGCTTTAATTGCGTATTGAGCGTAAGCGGTAACAAAAATAAAAGTCGGAGCTAAATTTTTATTCCTAATTTCCCTTACAACTTCAAACCCGTTTTTTTTCGGCATCTCAACATCAAGGAAAACCAGATCAAATGAATTATTAATTATCCATTCAATTCCTTTTTCTGCATCAGTTTCTGTAACAATCTTATTCACAGTAGGAATCTTTTCCAATAAGCACTCAAGCCTGTCGCATGCTTCCTGTTCGTCATCGATAATGATGCAGGTTATGTTCTGTTTTGTGTCGGGAGAATTCATTTTATTCCTCCTGGATTTCTGCTTTGCCACTAAGAACTTCGTGTCTTTGTGACTTGGTGGCTGCATTATGTTTTTTTTTGCTTCATATTTTAAAACCGATAATTGCCACGAAGGCACCAAGGCACTAAGAACATTCCTTCGTGTCTTTGTGTCTTAGTGGCTGAATTATGTTATGTTCATTCATATTTTAAAACCATTTAATGCCACGAAGGCACTAGAGCACTAAGAAAGCTCCCTTCGTGACTTTGTACTTAGTGGCTGCAATTTGTTTTTGCATTTACAATATAAACCTGCGAATGCCGCTTTTTATCAACGGAACGTTAAAGTTAATTAGATAACCAAGACGCAAATCTGTTAGTTTAAGATGACTTATTATCTGCGCTTCCCAAACCGGGTTTACTTGATCAACCGCTTTTAATTCACTTATCACTAAATCTTCAACAAGTACGTCCAGTCTTAACCCTTCGTCAAATTTTATACCGTCATAAATAATAGGGATGTCGATTTGTCTCTTAACATGAAGTCCCATTTTTCTAAGTTCGTGACAAAAACATACCTCATAAACTTTTTCCAATAATCCCGGTCCAAGTTCTTTATGCACTCTATATGCTGCTTCAACAATTGCTTTCCCTATCCTTTCTTCTTTTTCTGATAGGGGTTCATAATTATTACGTGTGTAACCAGCTGTATATTTATTCATTTATTAAAACCTTTGATTTGCCACTAAGGCACCAAGTCACTAAGAAAATCTCTTCGTGTCTTTGTGACTTAGTGGCTGAATTATGTTTTTTTTGCTTTTGATTGCTTCATATTTTAAAACCGATAATTGCCACGAAGGCACTAAGGCACAAAGCAAGCTCCCTTCGTGTCTTTGTGTCTTGGTGGCGAATTTTGTTTTTTTTGCTTTTGATTGCTTCATATTTTAAAACCGATAATTGCCACGAAGGCACTAAGGCACAAAGCAAGCTCCCTTCGTGTCTTTGTGTCTTGGTGGCTGCATTATGTTTTATTTATCAATTGGTATTTTTATTTGCACTTCCGTACCTGTAGGTTCACTTTCCTCATTAAACAAGTCAATTATTTTATAAGTTATTTTTACTTTTCGTAAATCAAAATAAGCTTCCGAAATTTGATCAATAATATCTAAGCCACAATTTGTATTATTAAATTCGATTTCACGCGTTGCATTTCTACCTACACCGTTATCCCTAATAACAATGGAGTATTTATCAAATCCATTGGAAATTTTTATAAAGAGTTTACCGCCACTATCAAGATGTCGTAAACCATGTTTAACAGCGTTTTCAACAAAATTATGTAACAGCATTCTTGGAATATTTAGGGATGGGTCAATGCCCTTCTCAATTTCAATATTGTATTCAAATCTATTGTTAAATCTAAATTTCTCTAAATCAAGATAGTTTTGAATAAACTTCAATTCATCCGAAAGGGTAGTAACAATTTTATCGGAATTCCGTATTGTTTGAACCAATAATTTGCAGTATTTCCCAAATACATAATCGGCTTTTTCCGGTTGATTCTTATATGATAAAGCGCCAATCGAATTAAGAATGTTTAATGTAAAATGAGGATCAATTTGATTTTTAATTGCCTTTATCTGTAATTCTGTCATCCTCTTTTCAGCTCGGTGCTTCTGCTCAATCCTGAATGTTTGTAATTTTTGGATGAATGTAATAATTGCGAATAGGACTAAATAAATTCCAATATAAATAGGGTATTTTAGATAATAAAGAGGATTAACACCATATGTAATTAAATAAGAGATGTCCTTAAATTGTATATGCAATTCAGAATCATTTTCCACATTGTGCTTAATAGCAAATTTTTTGAGATGTTTGGCTCCCTCTAAATCTAATAACGTAAAATTAAGGAAATCTGATTCGGCGATAATCAAATTTTCTTGATCTCTCGAAATAAAAAATAATTCATTACTTTGGTCTTTGTCCAGATCATATTCAACAATTCTATCAAAAAATTTACGGTATGGAAAATTTATTGTTTCGACAATTTCCAATTCACTATCATACTTCTCAATCAAACCATTCATTTTAATAATATAAAAGTACTTTTGATTCAGATCATTTTTTGTGTAAAGCAGGGCATTTTCCCATTCCTCTGGTTTTTCATAAAATTTTCGTTCAGTAAGTTTATTAAAACCGTTATCATAGATTGATAATTTTGCCGGGTCGGAAAATGCTCCGATTTTCTCTGAAAATACCACAAAAAATTTTTCATTATTTTTATAGAGGGGTTTTATTCTGGAAATAGATGAATAATTTCCGATTATTTTCGGCTCTAATTTAAAAGAAAGATCATGGTTGAAAACCATAAGCCACGCAAACCAATCTGTATAAGCATCATTTTTGTCACAATTACCAACTGCAGTTGTAGCGGCTAAAAAATCTATTTTACCGTCATTTTCAACATCGTGGGGAATTGAGTGTAGTAGGGATGCGCAGCTTTTTGGCGAACTGATCAGACTATCTTGAAAAACATCATACGAAAAAATCTTTCGTGGGTATTCAGAGAAGCCAACATTTGTGTAAAAATATAATTCATTAATCCCATCATCATTATTATCGAATAATCCCAAAGTGAACACATTGCAGTCTATTACATTACTAACGGGAAAATATTCACTGATGAATCGATCTTCAACATAAAACTTATTCTTAAATGGTGAGAGACAATTAATAAATATTTTGTTATTTCTATAAGTAAAAATAAACAGCTCAGTTAATCCGTCATTATCCACGTCACCACAAATGCTTTCAAATGAAGGTATTCGTAAGCCTTCTAAATTCCACTGTTCTAATACTAAATCATTTTCATAGACAAAAAGATTTATCATACCTGGTGTAGTTGATTGGAAAATAATTTTTTCACTTATGCCGTCGTTATTAAGATCTTCAAAGTAAATAATTCTTCTCTCGGAATTTATTGTTCTGTCGGTTATCTCGGCATTGTACTTGTCGAATATTTCCGGAAGGAAAAAAACAATAGGAATAGTTATAAGTAAACTTATTACTGAAGAATGTGAAATCAACCCTAGAAATCTTCCGCAGTAAAGTTTCAATAAAGACTTTACTTCAAGGAAGTAACCCATTTTAATTTATTTGCAATTAATAAAATTTCTTTTTTCTATGCATTGAAAATGATTCTCCCCACACGAATAGATACATGTGTATTTAATATAATAAATTTAATGAAATTAAAAAACTTTCAAAGTACTGGTAGTTGATAAGTAGGCATCCTTCTTAGATGGAAGATTTTAATCAGTTGAAATCGCAACCGGCAATTCAATCGTAAAAACTGTTCCGCATTCCTTATTGGATACAAAGTAAACTCTGCCATGTAAATATTGTTCAACCAATAATTTTACACTGTATGTCCCGATACCTCTTCCCGATCCGCCCTTTGTTGAAAACGATCTCTGAAAAATTTGAAGTTGATACTGTTCCGGGATAATCGAACTATTGTGGATATTGAAACAAAGATTATTCTGAGAAATTTCGGCTGATAATTTAATCGTTCCCTCCTTTTCGGTAGCTTCCAGTGCATTTTTAATAAGGTTGCCGATTGAACGAACAAGGTGTGTTTTATCCGTAATAATTTCTGCGTCATCACCATCATCAAGGTACTCAACAATAATTTTTTTATCCTTAGCGGCATCATGAGAAAAATATAATTCTGCGGCAGATTTTAGAATATTATTAATCCGAACAGACTGTGGATTCGTTTTTAGTTTTCCGTCTTCTGCATTCCTGAGTTCTCTTTGCGCCATTATTTCATTTATCAATTGACGCGACGATTCCATCAACGATGTTGATAATAAATTTCTGTCCTCGTCGTCTTCCGCTTCAATCAATAATTCAGCAAGCCCGTTAATTGCACCGCTTGTATTGAGCACATCATGAAAGAACACACGTTCCAGCGCTTGTCTTCTTTTTTCTCCGGAGATATCCCTAAGAGCGAATAGAGTGAAGTTGTCATCGTTAAACTGTACGGATTTTGTGTGGACTTCAAAATCAAAAAAAACTTCTTTGTCTTCTAGAAGACTTGTAATTCTGCATTCATCGATTGAATTTTTCAAAGTTTCATTCGTAAAGCGTATTGCTTTTGCGGCGCCGCATTCCTGGCAGAATTTAGTTGTACCGCATCCGGCAGGAATATCTGAATGATGAATACAATTTAATGCTTCACCTGCGCGCTTTCCTAAAATATTTTTTTTATCAGTTACTTTAAATATGTGGTAAGCAACTGAATTGAAAGCCACAATCTGCCTGTTGCTATTTAAAATCAGCACGAGCTCGGGGAATCCTTCCAATATCTGCATTATATTGATATCTTCTGCAATTGCTTTATGCTGCCCATTAACTTTTGCAAGTGTAGTTCGTTCGGGTTTGTCGAAATATGTTAATGTTGAACTCATAATTTTCCTTAATGAATTGGGAAATAATATCTTCCGCCGATACCGATATCAAAATCCAAGTCGGTTGAAGGAAAGAGTTGAAATACCGGTGCAATTTCGAAGAAGATATCGAAAGAATCAATTTTATTATACCATACAATTCCGCCGACACCCCTAACGCCAATTCCCGGTTTGAGAGAATCGCCGGCACGAAGCCTGCCTCCATAGCCATAATAGAAATTTATATCCCAGGGAACATGAAACAAATCTTTTGAATGAAAAAGTAAATCGGCATGAATAGAAAATCCCGGTTCATCTTTAAGTAAAGTATAAGCTAATCCAAAATCAACTGCTTTTTGTTGATCAAGCCAATATTTTCCGCTGATGCCGGTTGGTTCACCTAAAATTACTCCGATTCCCATGCCCTCGGTTTGTCCGTAAGTATAAACTGCTCCTAGCATAAGTACAGCAATTAACATCTTTCGCATCAATTTCCTCTTTTACATTACAATTTCTGAAGACGTATATAATATAAAAAATGATCCGCTTCAAATGAACAAAGTAATCGACTTTCGAACTCATTTGATCCTGAGGCGTCTAAAATTTTCTGAGTGCTTATTTTACACATAGAAAATTTTTCGTTATAATTCAGTACCAAATTTTACCGGGAAATCAAATCAATCAATTATCCAAACAAATAAAGGAAACAATATGAAAAGGTTATTTTATTCCATCCTTCTTCTATTTGTTTTTGTGTCATTATCACAGGCACAGTTACGGGAAATTCAATTCGAAGAATTCGATCTCGATAACGGTCTTCATGTGATTTTGCATCAAGACAGTTCAACACCAATTGTAGCAGTGACCGTCACATATCATGTGGGCTCAAAAAATGAAGATCCTGAGCGGACTGGTTTCGCTCACTTCTTTGAACATCTTATGTTCGAAGGTTCGGAAAACATTCCACGCGGCGAATTTGATGATATCACTCAACGAGCCGGCGGAATTAATAACGCCAGCACTTCATTCGACCGTACTTTCTATTTTATGGTATTTCCTTCAAACCAAATTGAATTGGGATTGTGGATGGAATCCGAAAGAATGCTGCATCTCAAAGTTGACAGCATCGGTGTAGAAACTCAACGTAAGGTTGTTAAGGAAGAAAGAAAACAAAGAATCGATAACCAGCCGTACGGTTCAATAATGGAAGAAACTTTCAGTCATGCTTACAAAGTGCATCCGTACAGGTGGACGCCGATAGGTTCCGTTCAATATATTGACCAAGCTACACTTGATGAATTTATCGATTTTTACAAAACTTATTATGTGCCGAATAATGCAACGCTGTCTATTGCCGGTGATATTGATATCGATGAAACAAAAGATTTAGTCGAAAAATACTTTAGCGATATCCCGAGAGGTTCAAAGGAGATTCAAGCTCCTAATGAAGTTGAACCGCCGCAGACCGAGGAAGTACGAGATATAGTTTATGACAACATTCAACTGCCGCTCGTACTGCATGCTTACCACATTCCCGCTCAAGGTACAGATGATTACTATGCATTGCAAATGTTAACTACACTGCTTTCCGACGGGCAAAGTTCGAGGATGTATAAAGAGTTAGTTGATAAACAGCAAAAAGCGCTTGCCGCTGCATCAATACCGTTTGCGCTGGAAGATCCGGGTTTGTTTATTGCTTATGCTATTGCAAATATGGGTGTAACGCCTGAAGATCTTGAGGCTGCAATGCAAGTGGAATTGGATAAAGCAAAAGATAACCTTATAGATGAAAACGAATTTCAAAAACTTCGCAACCAAATTGAAAGTGATTTTATTTCTCAGAATTCAACTGTTCAGGGGATTGCAGCAAGCTTGGCGAATTATCATGTTTATTTTGGTGATGCTGATCTGATCAATACAGAGATTGAACGTTACATGAAAGTTACACGCGAGGATATTAAACGTGTTGCTAATGATTATCTGAAAAAAGAAAATAGAGTCGTATTGTATTATCTGCCGAAGAGCGAAGAAAAATAAACGCCAAAAAAAGAATGATAAAAAGGATTTATAAAAATTAATGGAGAAATCACAAATGAAAAGAAAAGCGATAATTTTACTTTTCACCTTCCTCTTTTCGATTCCGGTAATTGCTCAGTTAGATAGAACGAAAATGCCTGAACCGGGTCCTGCACCGGAAATAGAACTCGGGGAATACGAATCGTTTCAACTTGATAACGGACTGAAAGTTTTTGTTGTTGAAAATAATAAACTGCCGCGGGTAGCTTTTAACTTAGTTCTTGATCTTGATCCGATTGTTGAAGGTGAAAATGCCGGGTATGTAACCACGGCGGGACAGTTACTCAGGACAGGAACAACCGGCAGAACCAAGGATGAAATTGATGAAGCTGTTGATTTTATAGGCGCTTCTTTAAATACATCACCTGATGGAGTTTACGGCGCTTCTTTAACTAAACACATCGATAAACTGTTGGATTTAATGTCCGACATTGTTAAGAATGCAAACTTTACTCAAGCTGAATTGGATAAAATCAAAAAGCAGACTATTTCAGGATTAGCTTCACAGAAAGATGATCCGAATGCAATTGCGGGTAGAGTTAAAAATGCTTTGTTATATGGATTGGATCATCCTTACGGTGAACAGATGACCGAAGAAACGGTTGAGAGCATTACTCTTGATATGTGTAAAGATTATTATAATAATTACTTTTCACCGAGCGTTGCATATCTTGCAATTGTCGGAGATATTAATGTAGATGACGCCGAAGATTTGGTAAAGAAATATTTTAGTGATTGGACTGTAAAAGAAGTTCCGGCAAAAGAATATAAAACTCCACGTGCACCGTTGATAAGAAAAGTTGCCGTTGTTGACAGACCGAATGCGGTACAGTCGGTTATTCATATTGCATATCCGGTTAAGCTGATGAAAGGAAGCGAAGACGTAATAAAAGCAAATGTAATGAATACAATTCTCGGCGGTTCTTTCAGTTCACGGTTAAATCAGAACCTCCGTGAAACTCATGCTTATACCTACGGCGCCAGATCATCGATTAACTCAGATGAATTAATCGGATCGTTTGATGCATCATGTGAAGCCAGAAATTCAGTGACAGATAGTGTAGTAACTCAATTCCTGGAAGAGATGCAAAAGTTGAGAAATGAAAAAGTCAGTCAAGAAGAATTGGATATGGTGATCAATTATATGAGCGGCGGATTTGCACGATCGCTTGAATCTCCGCAGACAATTGCAAACTTTGCGATAAATACCGAATTATATAATCTCCCCAAGGATTACTATAAAAATTATCTTAAAAATTTAAGCGCAGTTACGGTTGAAGATGTTGAAGCTATGGCGAAAAAATACCTGCAGCCGAACAAAGCATATGTTTTGGTAGTCGGTAATGCAGGTGATGTAGCCGATAACTTAAAACAATTTTCACCTGCCGGGAAGGTTGATTATTATGATATCTACGGCGGTGAATATGATCCAAACGTGAAAGAATTGCCGGCTGGCTTAACTGTGGATGATGTGATTAATAAGTACATAGAAGTTATCGGGGGAAGAGAAAATATAGAAAAAGTTGTTGACCGTACAACCAAGATGAAAGGACAGGTTCAAACTTTCGAAATTAACGTGACTATTTCTCAGAAAGTGCCGAATATGTATTATTTTAATCTTGATGCCGGTGTAATGAAACAAGAACAAAAGTTCGACGGTGAAAGAGCAGTTGTAACAGGAATGGGCGGTTCGGAACTAGAAGGTGAACAACTCGAAGCGATGAAGATTGAATCGATCATGCATTCGTATTTAGATTACTCCAAATATGGAATTACACCTGAGCTTGTAAGCATGGAAGCAATTGACGGTAAGGATGCTTATAAGGTTGTACTAAATCTCCCAACAGGTAAAACCAAAACGGAATATTATGATGCGGAAACCGGTTACAAAGTTAGAGAAGTTTCAGTAGCCGAATCCCCGCAGGGTACTTTTACATCCACTGTTGATTATTCCGATTATAAAGAAGTTGAAGGCGTGATGTATCCGCATAAAATATCACAGCAAATGGGTCCCCAGAACATAGAAATGGAAGTAATTTCCGTTGAAGTGAATACAGGCTTAAGTGATGAACTTTTCAAAGTGAAGTAAGGATTAATTATCCTCCCAATTCTCTTTTGTATAGTGAAAGGGTTTGGGGGGATATATTATTTATGAAATCATATTTTTTACATCTCTTATTATTCTTTCGGCTAAAGCCGGTATCCTTTTCTTTTCTTATAATTGTATCCAATTCTTTTCTCCTTTTTGCCCTTTAATTTACTCTAATTTGTCTTAGCTTTTTTCTTCCACTAATATAGGCAGAGAGGGCAAGACGCAAGACGCAAGACACAAGACGCAAGACGCAAGACACAAGACACAAGACACAAGACACAAGACACAAGACACAAGACACAAGACACAAGACACAAGACACAAGACACAAGACACAAGACACAAGACACCAGACACCAGACACCAGACACCAGACACCAGTTACCTCCATCCAAGCATCCAAGCATCCAATAACCTATTCTATTTTCTCGCAATGTGATTTTCAGCGTAGGGAGTTATTCAATTACCTAATCTTTGCGCTTTCAGGCTATCCTCACTAGTTCGGTTCCCTTGTTGATTTTTTACATTAATTACCCCAATTATTTATTATCTTGCCAATCGATTTTCAATCTTGAATTATTAACCGAGGAATAAATGAGTCCAGAAAAAAATGAAAACGTAAATGAAATCATCAAAGAATATTCGAGCGGTTTTGATTATAACATCGAAGAGACGGCAATTATTTTAGCTGCGGGACATGGTAAAAGAATCAAATCTCATAAATCAAAAATGCTGCACAGTATATGGGGAGTGCCAACTGTTGAGCGAGTTTATACTGCTTGCAGGAACGGGCTGCAGAAAGTTAATGCGGTTGTGGTTGTGGGAATTAAAGCCCCGGATGTGATAAAAGCAGTTGGAAAACGTGAAAACACTTTGTTTGCAAATCAATCGGAACAATTGGGAACGGGACATGCGGTACAGGTTGCAATCGAAGAAATTGATCGTGACAAATTAAAAGGTGTTGTGTACGTTCTGCCGGGTGATATGGGATTGATTGATGAAGAGACGATGCAATTATTCCGGGATGAATTTATTAAATCCGAAAGCGACATGATGGTTTTAACCGGTTTGTATGAAGGCGATCCGGTGGAAAATAGTTACGGTAGAATTATAAGAGTTAAAGAGGAGGATTTGAACGGTGATTCTTCGGGTTCGGATAACGGCAAGGTGATTAAAATTATGGAGAATAAGGATATCCACGCACTAAGCGATACCGAGCATCATATTTTGGAATTTAACAGAAAGAAATACAGCTATACAAAAAAGGAGTTGATTGCAAATAATGAATTCAACTCCGGCGTTTATGCATTCAAGAAAGAACACTTGATGGAGCTGTTGTTCGCTATTGACAGCAATAATGCACAGAAAGAGATTTACATTACGGATCTCATCGATTTGTTCAACAAAAAAGGGTATACGGTTGGAGCCGTGAGTCCGCGCCAACAGCATGTAATAATGGGATTCAATAATAAGTCTGTATTGAAAGAAATGGAAGCGATTGCCCGTAAATTGGCTTATGACAAAATTAAAGATTTGGTGCTGATTGATGATCCTGATGATTTTTACATCGCAGAGGAAGTAATTGATCAAATAGTTGAGATGGATAGGATCGGTACACCGCTTGATATTTCAATCGGGAAGGGCGTACATATCGGCAGAGGTGTTGAACTAAACTATAATCTTAATCTGCACAAAAATGTTTTTGTTAACGGTAATGTTAAATTTGGTAAAAATGTTACTGTATGGGAAGGTGTTCACCTTTCATGTTTTGGCAACCAGACGTTTACCATCGGGAATAATGTCGAGATATTATGGGGAGATATTATTAAAGGTAATATTGTTATCGGGGATGGTTCCAGAATTGAATCGAGCGTTAACATGACCGGCAGTGATGATTTCCCGCTGCGTATCGGCAGCAATGTTACGATTAAGGGAACAAGTTATTTGTTCGGTACCACGGTTGAAGATGATTTGTTTATTGAGCACAGTGTTTTGATTAAGAGGAAGGTAAATAAGATATTAAAATCCGACGGAACGGTTCAGCCAGTTAAGTTTGTACTGCCGATGCCCGAAGGTTTGGAAACGCTGGAGTAATAAATTAATTTTTTCTCATGATAAAATTTGTGAATGGACCTACGATTAATTAATTGCCCGTTTATTTTGATGCATCCTGATAAAAACGTCAGGACACACCCAAAACAATGGCAACTCTGAGTTAAACAATGTAAACTCCGGTTGAAACAATGCAGACTCCGGTTGAAACAATGCAAACTCTGATTGAAACAATGCAGACTCTGATTCAAACAATAGAAACTCCAAGTTAAGCAATGCAAAGTATGATTGAAACAATGGAAACTCAGAGTTAAACAATGCCAACTCTGACCGAAACAATGGAAACTTATACTCAAACAATACCGACTCCGATTGAAACAATGTAAACTCTTATTCAAACAAAGCAAACTCCTACTCAAACAATATAAACTCTCACGAAAGCAATGCGAACGTTTAATCAATCAATAGGATATGCATCAAAATTTAGTGAATGTTTGAAATGGTTTTATGCCTAGAACAGTTAGAAAATGAATGTGTTTATGGTTGTTCAATAAATTGGGAGACTGCACAAATTATGGAGGGGTTGATGATTGGGAGTCTTAATCATTTCACCGTTTTTCTTTGCACAGTCTCAGAGTGCGAATGATTTACTCTTCTCTATAAAATTCCAATACTTTTATTAATGAAAGAAGAAAGAATCCAATCAATGAGATATAAACGTCACTCATGCTTAAATTTATGCCATCGGTTGAACCGATAAAGGCGCCAATAAGTTTTGTAAGTACGACTATTATTAAAAATAATGAAAATCCATATAAGCCCGCTAATAAAGGTTTTGCAACCCTTTCATACAACTTTTGTTTCACCCGTGCCTCCTTAAATCAAACCCGAATAAAAATTTATTGAGTCAGATCCCCCTGCTCTGCATTGAAATAGAGTTATCTATTTTCAATATCATACTTCTTCATTTTCCGGAAGAGATTTGTTCTATCGATCCCAAGTGCATTGCTTGTTTCGTTAATGCGCCAATTGTTTTTGCTCAGCGTATGATAAATCAAATCTTTCTCATAATTTTCCATCGCCAGTTTTAAGTCAGTACTAACCCCGTCGCTAATTTTACTGCCGGATAAATTTTCAAGTGAGTTCAACACTTCATCTATACTAATCTCATCACCGTTTGAAAAAATAACAAGCTTCTCTATAATATTGCGAAGTTCCCTAACATTCCCGGGGAATTTTTGATTAAGCAGCACCCCTTCAACCTGCCTGCTTAATTTTGATACCCTTTTATTATACTCATGCGAATACCTTTTTATAAAATGATTTGCTATTGGAATGATGTCGTCCGTTCTATCGCGCAGCGGCGGAATCACAAGTTTTATAACATTAAGCCTGTGGTATAAATCCATTCTAAATTTATTATCGTCAATCAGTTCGAGCAGATTTTTGTTCGTTGCCGAAATTATTCTAACATCAATTTTTACCGGTGAGTTTTCGCCTATAATTTCAATCTCACTTGCTTCAAGCGCGCGGAGGAGTTTTGACTGAAGAGACAAACTCATATCCCCGATCTCATCTAAAAATAATGTACCGCCTTCGGCTGCTTGAAATTTACCGACTCTATCTTTATCAGCTCCCGTGAACGTTCCTTTTCTATGACCGAATAATTCACTCTCCAACAATTCGGAAGGAATTGCCGCACAATTTAAACTTATGAACGGTTTACCTTTCCGTTTGCTGTGATAGTGAATTGATTTGGCAATTAATTCTTTACCTGTTCCGCTCTCACCGTAAATTAAAACTTTTGCATCAGTCTGAGCAACATTATAAGCTTGATTGAGAAGCTGTTTCATCTGTTTACTCTCTGCAATTATTTCATGCTTATCGGCTAACTCACTAATCAAAGCCTCATTTTGATCTACTAATTCTTTCTTTTTAAGGGCGTTGTTTAAGCAGACAAACAACTTTTCGGGATCGACCGGCTTTTCGAGAAAATCATAAGCGCCTTTTTTTAGCGCATCTACGGCAACGCTTATCGTACTTTCACCCGAAATCATAATTACCGGCAAGGAAGGATCGTATGCAGATATCTTTCTTAGTATTTCTAGTCCGTTATGCCCCGGAATTTTTACGTCTAACAGTACAGCGTGAAAAGTATCCGACATAAGGACTTTAATCAAATTAATCGGATTTGTTAAAGTAGTTACATCATATTTTTTTCTTGCCAGCAGTTTTCTTAGCGAGGCAAGCAGGTGTTCATCGTCATCAATTGCAATTATATTATACACTTGATCTTCCGTTTTAACTTTTTTCATTCTCCTCTATAGGTAAAGTAATAGAAAAAGTCGTGCCAAAATTTTCTTTGGAATAAAATGTGATGCTGCCACGGTGATCTTCAATTATTTTTTTTGCAATTGCCAGCCCCATGCCTGTTCCATGGTCTTTTGATGTAAAATAAGGATCGAAAAGTTTTTCTTTAATATTCTCGCATATTCCTTTCCCGGAATCAGATATTTCGACGGTAACTGCTTTTTTAACCCCGTTTTCTATTAAATCATTTTCATATACGGAAATTGATATAACTGCTAGTCTGCTTTAGTCAAGTGATTTTTGTAATTCATTCAATGGTTTTGGCGAAGTTACAACAGACTGCTGTATCAGTCTGTAAAACAGCTTTCCTCTATAGGTTGATAACTTTCTGTTAAAACGAAAGGCAAA
>JAIPIH010000010.1 GCA_021734835.1 Candidatus Cloacimonadota bacterium
AAATGCTTTTGAAAACTTTCTTACTTATCAAGCAATCAAAGAAAGAGAAAATCCAAATGAACCTACTCACCTGATGTTTAACATGGCAACAGGAACAGGAAAAACACTTTTGATGGCAAGTACTATTTTGTATTACTACGAGCAAGGATACAGACATTTTCTTTTTTTTGTAAACCAAAACAATATCGTAGATAAAACCGAGAATAATTTTATAGATAACACTCATACAAAATACCTTTACAAAGAAAAAATTGTTATTGACGATAAAACTATCACAATCAAAAAAGTAGATGCTTTTAGTGATAATCCGCAAGGCATAGAAATTAAATTTACTTCTATACAAAAACTCTATAACGACATTCACCTTCAAAGAGAGAATCAGACTACTTTGGATGATTTGCACAGCAAAAATATTGTCATGCTTGCTGATGAAGCTCATCATCTCAACGCACATACAAAGAAACAGACAATACAAAAAGAACTATTCCCACAAGAAATTACGGGCAGAACAAGTGTAAAAGAAATTGAAAAGAAAGGTTGGGAGCATACTGTTATAGAGCTCATTTTGAATAAAACCGGGAAGAAAACCACCCAGCAATTTCGTGGCACCCCTCAAGAGGGAAATTTCAATCGTAATGTACTTTTAGAATTTACTGCCACAATTCCAGCGACAGAAGCTGTTGCAAGAAAATACGAAGATAAAATCATCTATAAATTTGGACTAAAAGAGTTTTTACAAGCAGGATATACCAAAGAAATCAATCTTATTTCCTCAACTTTGGATAAAAAAGAGAGAGTGTTGCAAGCACTTTTATTTCAATGGTATAGACACAAAATTGCATTAAAAAATGGCATTGCTAACTTTAAACCAGTCGTACTTTTTAGAAGTAAAACGATTGAAGAATCAAAAGCCGATTATGAAGAATTTTTAAATTGGATAGATAATATTTCAAGTAGTGATTTTAATTTTCTCAAAAACATTGGCAATAAAATCTATGAAGCAAAGCAACCGACTCTTTTTGAAATGGGAAAATCCAGAACCGAAACCCTTTTAGAATTTATCAAAAGCAAAAATATACACTTTGGAGATGTTGCAAACTGGTTCAAACAAAGCTATCAAGAAAAAAATACTATTATCACCAACTCAAAAACGAATAAGACCAAAAAAGAAAAAACTGACGAAGAAACAGAAAAGTTATTAAATAGTTTAGAAGATAAAAATAATCATATTAGAGCTATTTTTACGGTTGATAGATTGACGGAAGGTTGGGATGTTTTAAATCTTTTTGATATTGTTAGACTTTATCAAGGACAAAACACAGGAGGAAGTACCAAAAAAACTCCAGAAGCAACAACCAAAGAAAAACAACTTATCGGAAGAGGTGTCAGATATTGCCCATTTGCTTTCAATGACAAAATCAAAAATAAAAGAAAATTTGATGATGACTTGAAACACGAATTAAGAGTTTTAGAAGAATTATATTATTACACTTATGACGAAGAATCAAGATATATTTCACATCTGAAAGAAGAATTAAGAAAAGACGGATATATCAGAGACGATAAAGTTATCAAAACTTTTGCTCTCAAAAAGGAATTTCAAGACAGCAAATTCTATAAAGAAACAAAGATTTGGTACAACAAACAGATTGATAATCCAAACAGAAAAAAGAAGACTTTAGAAGATATTAAAAAAGACTTTTTTGGGCTTTATAAAATCAAAAGTTTAGAACTTACCGAGCAAGAAATTGACTTTGAAAAACAAGAAGATCTGCATAGATTGAAGTTACAAGAAAAGGGATTGCAGACAATTTCAATTAAATTCAAATATATTGAAAAACATATTGTTCAAAAGGCTATCAATATCAAGGCTAAGCAGGAAAATTCACTCTTTCAATTTGAAAACGTAAAAGAAGAACTGGAAATTGAAAGCATTGAAGAATTACAAACAGATAAACTTGCCGATTTTGATGTAAAAATAATTGTGAGTAAAAACACAAATTATGATGATATTGATAATAGCGACAAGTTAGGTTTAGTGATGAAGTTTTTAGACAATATCTTTGCAGAATTGAAAGACAAAATTGCTCCAAAAATTGGAAGTGAATTTATTGCAGGAGATTTCAAAAAATTCTTTGCAGTGCCAAAAACAAAGACTATTGAATCGGATAGCGATTCTGAAAGAATTGCTAAAGAATTAGAAACAAAAAACTGGTATGTTTTAGATTCATTTCATGGAACAAGTGAAGAAAAAGAACTGATTGGATTTATCAAAGAAACAATCGGTAATTTAGAACAGAAATACAAAGAAGTATATCTATTAAGAAACGAAGAAGTCTATAAAATTTATGATTTTGAACAAGGGAGAGGTTTTCAACCTGATTTTATTCTCTTTTTAAAAACAAATGATAAGAAAGAAGTAAAAAATGGATTTAAAGCAGAGCTATATTATCAAATATTTATTGAGCCAAAAGGGAATCAATATCTTGGTGATGATGGAACTTTCAGAACTGGAAAAGAAAGTTGGAAAGAACAATTTTTAGAAGAAATATCTAAAAAATATGGGTTAGAGAAAGTTATAAAAGCGGAAAATCCAAATTATAGATTAATTGGTTTACCATTCTTTAATTATGATTATAATACTAATTTTAAGAAAGAATATGAACATTTTGTAAATGAATAAGAAGTTTAAAAAAAATGGAATTTATAAGTATTAAGGAAAGCCTAACACTAGAAATAATAATGGAAAATATTTTTTGAATTCAAACCATGGACTGCGTCTTCTCGCCAAGATTCGGGGTGATTTTACAGAACTAAAGGAGCTCCGAATATCAGACTCCTCTAATTATTCACGATTCTCGAAACTCTCCTTAGACCCGTCAACTTTAGTTATCAACAAAATAATATCCCCAAAAAGGAAGATAAGATGAAAAAAATCATTCTTACCATTGCAGTTTTAACAGCTTTGATAAGCTGCAAATTTACATCTAACAAAGCAAAAAATATGGCAGAACAAAAAGATCAATCAGACAAATCACCATCACCACAAGACACTATACCAAAAGTGACGGGAATTGGGGGGATTTTCTTTTTCTCTGAGAATCCTGAAATGACCAAGGAATGGTACTCCGAAAATTTGGGTTTGGAAGTAAATCAATGGGGTTCAAGTTTTGAATTTAGAAATGCTTACAGACCGAAAGAAATAAATTATTTGCAATGGAGTCCATTTAAACAAGGAAGTGAATATTTTTCCCCTTCGAATAAGGAATTTATGATCAATTACAGGGTTCAAAATATTGAAGGACTTGTTACCAAGCTTAAAGACAACGGAGTGAATATTCTTGATAACATTGAAACCTATGATTACGGAAAGTTCGTTCACATTATGGACGCAGAAAGAAACAAGATCGAACTTTGGGAACCGATCGATAGTGTATTTACTAAAATGGGTGGGAAAACAACAAAATAGAAAGACATTCAAAGAAAAATTTACCGGTAAGAGGTAAAAATTGGAAGAGCTATTTATAAATAAGATTGACGAGCTAAGGATCAAGACCAATAGTGCAGTTAGAAAATATCAGGAATTTTGAACTGAATTGAAGCAGCGATTTTGCAAAAAATGTGATTAGAATTAATAAATTAATAAAATCTTTAAATTGGAAAAAATTATGATCCATAAAGTACAAAAAAAACAACAAAATAGCAGGCTTTGTTTCGTCTGCGGGCTAAAAAACGATTTTGGCATCAAAGCAGGATTTTTCGAGATGGATAACAATGAACTGGCTGCCACTTTTACACCCTGCGAAAAACATCAAAGTTATCCAGGCAGGCTGCATGGCGGTATTGCCACAGCTATTCTGGATGAAACGATCGGCCGTGCTATTATGATCGAACATGATGAGATCTGGAGTGTAACTGTCGAATTGCAGATAAAATTCAAGCGTCCTGTTCCTCATGATATGGAGCTGAAAGTTGTTGGCAGGATCACTGATCAGAATAAACGTTTCTTTGTAGGAACTGGAGAACTCATCCTGCCTAATGGTGAAGTTGCGGTAAGCGCCAGGGGAAAATATATGAAACTGCCCATCGATAAAATTGCTGATTTCGATCATGAAAAAGAGGAATGGAAGGTGGTGGAAGCGAAAAATGATCCACAAGAGATTGAATTTTAAAGCTATGTTTTAATTTAATTAAGCAAACAAAAAAAGACTGGCAGCCATGAGGATCATACCGCCTATCAAGCCGCCAATTGCAATGTGATGTTCACCATACTCTTCTGCTGTAGGTAATAATTCATCCAGAGAAATATAGACCATAATTCCTGCTACTCCGGCAAAAATAAGGCCGAAGGTAATTTCGTTAAAAATACTTTTCAAGATGAAATATCCTAAAATAGCACCAACCGGCTCGGCAAATCCCGATAAGAAAGAAAACCAAAAAGCTTTCTTTCTGCTTTTACATGCGTAATAAATAGGTGCAGAAACAGCAATTCCCTCCGGGATGTTATGAATGGCAATTGCCACTGCAATGCTTATCCCTAATTTGGGATTTGTTAGAGCTCCCATAAAGGTTGCCAGTCCTTCCGGGAAGTTATGGATCGCTATTGCTAAGGCTGAGAATATTCCCATTCGCATCAGTTTCTTTTCTTTATTGGAAATGCCATCCTCCAACTTAGTGATATTACTGATTTCATGCGGATTTTCATAAGCTGGTATCATCTTATCGATAAGGGCAATTACAGCAATTCCGCCAAAAAAAGCTAAAGTTGTATATAGATAACCGATCTTTGAGCCGAAGTGAGCCGAGAGTGCCAAACGGGCTTTTAAAAAAATTTCAACAAATGAAACATAGATCATTACGCCAGCTGAAAATCCCAGAGAGCCGGCTAAGAATTTCGGATTGAATTTCTTTGATGCCAAAGCCATCAAGCTACCGATCCCGGTAGCTAAGCCGGCGAAAACAGTTAAACTAAAGGCAAAGTAAACATTAGCAGTCGGCATCAAGCCTCCTTATTATTTTGGGAATTATCAATTAAAACATAGCAATTTATTTTCTGATGACTTTCCCTTCAGCCATTACCATTGCAGGAAAGGCAGCTAGATCGAAAGGAGATTTATTCCAAACTACCAGGCTGGCGAGTTTATTTTCCTCAACTGAACCCAGAATATCATCGATACCAAGAATCTTGGCATTTTTGTATGTGATCAAGGAAATAGCTTCAGCTTCACTCATACCGCTTATCAGGAAGAATTTCAAACTATCTCTCAGATGTGGAGCCCATACTACGGGATGATCTGTCATAAGTCCGAATTCAACTTTCGATTTGTATAATAAAGCGGCGTTTTGGTAGTAAGAGTGAGCTAATTCAACTTTTCCGCCCAATGCGCCTAAGGGACCGTAGATCACGGGAATTTTATTTTTTGCCAGTTCATCAAATATCTCTTTATGATGCACATCACCCGTATGATCGGCGGTTGCTTTGATATTATACTTTTTTACAAAATTGATCAAGTACAGAACATCATCTTCTTTGTGAACATGGATCTTGGCAATTTTTTTTCTATCGAGTATTTCTTGGATCGCCAGTTCTTCCGAGTTGAATTCCAGTTGGCTTTCTGCTTTCCTATTTTTGGCTTTTTCATTATATTCTGATTTAGTAACTTTCTTTTCTTTCAGTGACTTCTCCAGATCTTTAAGTTTCATTCTCAGGGTAAGTTCGGCTTTTTTACGTTTTGTGATCACTTCATCAAATTTTTGTTCCAAAAGGGAATAAACTCCCATCCTTGTATTTGGGCGTTTTCCTTTCCAGCTTGTTGTAGAACGCGGGTTGTAGCCTAATGCCATTTTATATCCATAATTTTTGATCAGTGCTTTTTGCCGATTTGGCACAAAATTTCTGATGATCATTGCTTTTCCACCCATTAAATTCCCGCTTCCCGGAACTACACAACTGTAAAGGCAGCCAAAATCAACCGCATCTTTAAAAGCACGATCGTCAAAATAAATACCATTCAATGGATCAAGCAGCGGTAGGAACTGATCCAAAAAATCATTACCTTCTTGTTCAGCTCCGGGCTCTCCGTCTCTGAACATTCCAATATGAGAATGTGCATCGATAAAGGCCGGAGTTACAAATCCTTCATAATCAAATTTTTGTTTCTGATCAGAAATTTTAATAATTTTATCGTTTTCAACCAGGATATATTTATCCTTAGCGACCGATCTCCCATCATACAAGGTTTTTGCTTTTATCACTGTTTTCTTCATTTGTCCTCCGTTTCTTATATTAACTTTATAAGTTTAATTCAAAGCAAGATCAACCGCAGCTGCTGCCTGCAAAAATACCGTATTAAAAATTGGAATATCAAGATCTCTATGATCAAGCAAAAAAGGTAATTCTGTACAACCCAGAATAATCCCTTGAGCGCCTTGATTTACCAAATTTTGGCAAATATGTACCAACTTAGCTTTTGATTCTTGGGAAATAATTCCTTTTACCAGTTCATCAAAAATAATTGCATTTACGACTATACGTTCATCCGGTTTCGGAGTAAGCACCTTAAATCCGAATTTTGCTTTTAACCGATCTATGTAAAAATCTTCTTCCATAGTTGGTTGTGTTCCCAAGAGCCCGATCCGAGCTAAATTATGAGCAGCGATAGCCCTTCCAGCAGCATCTGCAATATGGATCATCGGAATAGAAATTGTCCTGCTGATAGCCTCAAAATGTTTATGGAGAGTATTAACACAAAGCAGCAGGATCTCTGCACCGGAGTTTTCCAGCATACGGGCTTTCTCGATCAGCATCTTCTCAACCTGAGAGGGATCAGACGTTTTGATCTGATGAAAATCAAAAGAATATAAAATGATCGCAGCTGAATGCAAGCCTCCCAGTTTATTTGCGGTGAGCTCGTTAATTATGCGATAATATTCTTTTGTGGATTTCCAGGTGATACCACCGATCAAGCCTATTGTTTTCATTTAGTAGTTACTTAACATCCAATAATTCTACATCGAAGATTAAAGTTGCTTTTTCCGGGATAACACCGGGATAACCTGCTTCTCCGTAAGCCAGCTCATAAGGAATGATCAGCCTTACTTTATCACCTTTTCTCATCAATGCTAATCCTTCTTCCCAGCCTTTGATAACTTGTCCCAGGCCAAGCACAAAACTATAAGGCTGTCCTTTTTTAAGAGAAGAATCGAAAATTGTTCCATCTTCCAGATACCCTGTATAATCGACAGTGACAGTATTTCCGGGTGCAGCTTTTATCCCTGTTCCTTCTTCTACCAAAATGTATTCCAATCCCGATTCAGTTACAGAGCGGATCTTACCTTCTGTATCGTATTCCGTTATCATTATCGGTTGTAAGATATCAACCAATTCAACATCAAAGATAAGGGTAGCATTTGGCGGGATAACTTGGCCGGCACCTTGTTCACCGTATCCTAAATGCGGCGGGATCTTCAAAATTGCTTTGCCGCCTTTATGCAGCAAGGCTATTCCTTCATCCCATCCTTTGATAACCCTGCCGGCACCAAGCTCAAATGTAAATGGCTCACCTCTATCAAGAGAACTGTCAAATTTTGTACCATCTTCCAGCTTGCCGGTATAATGAACCTTTACTCTGTTACCTGCTATGGGAAGATCTCCATTTCCTTTTTCAGTAATTATAAATTGCAATCCGCTTTCAGTAGTTGTGTAATTATCATTTCCTTTTGGTTCGCAAAATAACTGCATCGTTACAATTAAAGTTATTACGATCATTAAAATATACTTTTTCATTTTATCTCCTCTTTATTCATTAAATGTTTTTATTATAAAATTACCATTATTGAAATTGAGTGATTCTATATGGACCATTTTGGTTTTATCGGTTAGGAATTGTTGCAGGAAAAAGGTGATCTTAGGATGCTGATACTGCAAATATTTTTTTTCCAATATCTGCTTATGTTTAAGAATATTTGCCACAAGCCAATTTGATTTTAGCTTCAGGAAAAGCATGCCGTTACTGTATTCAACTATATTGATCTCAAAAGTGATCTGTTTGGGGATAATGAATTTATCTTTATATTTGAACTTTATGTGATCACCAGAGATCTGAAGATCTGAGACTTCCTTAGGGATTAGGTCATTAACAATAAAGATATCAATTATCTCCGCAATAGTAATTCTGATCTCAGCCATAAATTATCCTTTTTTATGATTTATTTAAGTTAAAGCAACTAATAATGTTATTTTGGGCAAGTAAAAATTTTTATATCCCGGGATTCAATCTTTTAGTGAAGTAAAAAATATCGTTATGTTTTTTATATCTATTAAGTTGAAAAAATTCCATTGAATATTCATTCCAGTCCTCTATCAAGCAGGCAAAAATTTCTACTTTATTATCTCTGAAGAAACTTTCGGAATGAGTTATCAGAGCTTTGGCAATTCCCATCTTCCTGTATTCAGGTAAAACTGCCAGTCTGTTTATCCAGCCTTTTCTGCCGTTATGACTAGCGATGACAGCGCCGACAATTTTGTTCTTTACTTCTGCTATGAAGAAGCGGTTCGTTGGCATCATCATCTGTTCGAGAATGTTCGCTTCAGTATCTCTTCCTGTCGGTTTATAGGGCAGAGATGACTTTTCCCAAACTCGGAACAGATCTGAAATTTCTGATTCTCTTAATTGTCTAATTATAACTGCTTGATCTTTCATATTTTTATTTGGTACTTATGGTAAACAGTTTAAAGTTGGACCGAGTTTATTCATATCATTTTAAAAGCTTAGCAGCATATCTGAAAACACGATTAAAGCTTTTATCAACTTCCTTTTCCAGCTTCTTTTGCGTAGGGAACGGAACAACATGGTCGTAATTATAATCGAAATCCATAACTTTGACTTTTATGGGAATTTTTTTTTCATTACCTCTGAGAGTGTTTATAACCTCAATTGGCGGAACTACAAAATCTTTTTTCAAAGCAAGTGCAAAGATCCGTTTATTTAGTTCTTTAAATCTTTTTTCCCGAAATTCCTGCATTCGATGAAATTCCAACATACTCCTGAAATACTTCCCAACCGGATGCAGGTCACTGAAATAGTGTTTTAATCTTTCATCCTTTTTGAGCTCTTCATCCAGCCGTTCAATATAAAATGAATATACCGCGATATTAGCTTCACTATCAAGAATATATTTGGAGGCGGCATTCATCCTGTTCAAAGTAGGACCGCCGCAAAAATTGAATAATTTGGACTTAGCCAGATAATTGTAGGAGTTTGTCATTAGTAATATATTTGCCAAAAATGAACCAACCGAGTAAGCAAAGAAATCTATCGATGCTTTATTCTTTATTATAGGATGTGTTCCTGATCTGATCTCCCGTAGCAGCTGAATGATGTCGTAATAAGATTGTAAGCCGGACCAGAGAAACCTTTGCGGATAGAATTGAAGTCTGGCGCTCAAGGCAATATTTGCGATAGAGGAATTAGCAATATTGGGGATTATCGTTTTTCTTTCTTTATTGGCAGTTCTCAAAAAACGCGGATCTGTCCATTCAGGAGGAGTTCGGTTCATGTGGAAAGTAATGGGGAATAAGATGATCTGTTTTCCGGTTAACTCCATCAATTTATAAGCCCAGGGCAGATATTTACTCCAATCTTTTTCGTTTAATCCATGCAGTAAGATTATCACACCTTTAGTCTTAACCCGAACAATTTTTTCCTTCCCTGATTTCTTTGATCTTTTCAGTTCAATTGGCGTGATGATACTATAATTGAAATTTACATTTTCTTCTATCTTAGAATCAGGTATTTCTATGATCTTATTCAAGTGAGGAGAGTTATGCTTGCTGTCTAGATCATAAACCTTTTTAAAAGATAAATTATGTTCATGGCAATGATATGTGTCTTCACCGGGCAATAATATATGGTTGAATGATTGAAAAGGAACATTTATTATTTGAACTTTCAATTCCGGTATGTCAATACTCTCAGCTTGTAAATAAAATTTACTTTTCAGCAAATTATATATTTCTAGATAGGTCATTGATTCTCCATCAATTTAATAAAATATTTTTAACAGCAAAGCATTTACAAGGGAGATCAAAAGTGCCGCAATAGAAGCAGTCAGGCAACCATGTAGTTTAAATTTTGGAACTATTTTTGCCGTAATAAGTAAGCACAATCCATTGATGATCAGAGCAAAAACTCCGAATGTGAGAAAAGTGAGCGGGAAAAAAATAAATTCAAAAATCGGTTTTAACGTTACATTGATCAACGCCAGAACAAGAGCTGCCACGATCGATGTAAAAAGGTTATCTACAGAAAAAAGATCGGTTATACGTCCAACCAGATAGATAGAAATAGCTAACAAAAAAAATTGTATTAATGTATCTTCCATTATATTAACAAATATGAGTTCAGTTTGAGAATTTTCTCATGAAAGCAGGAATTTCCATCTGTCTATCTGAAAAAGAATCACTACGCTCAACTGCTTTCTTACTCGTATCTAAAGTACCGGCATTCCTAACTCTTTTCAATACATCTTCAATTCCTTCTGTAGCATCATTTGTTTCATGGATAATAGTTTCACGTTCATCAGCTGTTGCATTGGGGGAATTTAGTCCAGTAGTGATCAGGGTAACTTTAATTCTGTCTTTCAACGATTCATCGATAATTATTCCGTAAATAATATCTCCCGTATCTCCGGTTTGCTTAATTATCTCATTTGTGATCAAGTCGAATTCATCCATTTTAAAATCTTCAGCTGCTGTGATGTTAATGAGAACTCCTTTTGCATTTACGATAGAAACATCAGAGAGGAGTGGATTATTCATTGCCTTTTGAGCTGCTTCAACTGCTCTTTGCTCACCCACACCGACTCCGGAACCCATCATTGCCAGGCCTCTGTTCTGCATAACAGTTTGAACATCAGCAAAATCGACATTAAGATATCCGCTGAAATTAATGATGTCTGAAATTGCTTTCGCTGCCTCATATAAGACATCATCCGCTTTTTTGAAAGCTTCTACAACCGTCATATCTGGAAAAATTTCATTCAGCTTTTCGTTGGGGATAATTATAAGTGTATCCACATTTTCGCCTAGTTTTTTAATACCGTTTGCAGCATTCAACATTCGCTTATTCCCTTCACTTTTAAAAGGTCTGCTAACTATACCAATAGTAAGTATGCCCATTTCCCGCGCTAAGGCAGCAATAGCCGGAGTTGCACCGGTTCCGGTTCCTCCGCCCATTCCGGCAGCGAGAAAGAGAAGGTCGGTGTCTCTCAAAATGTTCTTTATATCTTCTCGAGATTCTTCCGCAGCTTTTCTGCCTACTTCAGGGTTTGCACCGGCTCCGAGTCCTTTAGTTATCTCCTTACCTAGCTGCAGCTTTATTTTAGCATTCGATTTTTTAAGATCCATGATGTTTGTATTGGCAACGATAAATTCTAGTCCGTTCAATTTGTACTCGATCATAGTTCCAATGGCATTTCCGCCGGCTCCACCAACACCGATGATCTTTATATGAGTGCCAAATTGCACTTCATCATGGTTAAGATCTAACTCCAACATATATCCTCCGGATGGATTTTAAAAATAATCCTGAAAAAATTCTTTAACTTTCTGCCAGAAATTTGTAAATGAATTTCTGATCTTAATATTGCTGATCTTTTCATCCTGTTCTTTAAGCTCATCAAAAACATAATATAAGATACCGACGGTCGTAGCATATTTAGGATTTTCTAATCTTTCGGTCGGACCAGCTAAGTTTGAAAGATAAGGGTACCCGATCTTAGTCGGCATATTAAATATTTGGTCAGCCAAGGTGTTGCTGTTCTTGAGGAGAGAAGCGCCACCGGTTAGAACAAGTCCGGCAGTGATCAATTCCAGATCGTGATGTTCACTTAGCAATTTATAAGCACCTTCAAAAATTTCCCGCATTCTGGCTTCGATTATCTCTGTCATATATTTTAATTTCTTTTTCTGTGTTTCTCTACCGCCGATTCCTTCTATTTCAATAACTTTATCAATAGGGATATTATCAGATATTGAATTTCCGAGTTCCAGTTTGAGTTTCTCTGCATTTTGAGGAGATGTGTGTAAGCCAACAGAGATATCATGAGTAATATTTTTTCCGCCTATTGGCAGAACTGCACTAAATCTGATACTATCCTTGTAGAATATAGCAATATCGGTAGTACCGCCGCCGATATCAATAATAATGGAACCGAGCTCTTTTTCCACATCATCCAACACAGCGTGGGAAGAGGCAATCGGCTCAAGATAACTTTCCAGCACTTTATAGCCAGCTAATTCCACGCATTTATTAATATTTCTCAGAGCGTTAATATCTGCCATCACAATGTGGACATGAGCAGAAAGATTAAATCCACTCATATTTACAGGATTCATAATACCATCCTGATCATCAATCTTAAAATATTGCGGAATAGCATGAATAATTTCAAGTCTTTCATTACCCTGTTGAATTTTTACATTATTCCTTGAATTGGAGATCACATTTTCTACGTGCTGTTGATCTATATCACAGGGCTGTGCACCTGATGTAAGTGAAATTCTGCCGATCGTGTTTTGACTTTTGATATGTTCTCCGGCAATTCCCACATAAATATTTTTGGCTTTAAATCCGGAACCGGCCATTTCTTCAGCTTCCGAAATCGCATCTTGCATAGATTTGGACGCCTTCATTATATCTACAACAATACCATTGACCATCCCGTTTGATTTGCTGTTTCCAATACCTTTAACTTCTAGTTTATTATCAACATTGATCTCAGCAATAATAACACTGATCTTAGTTGTACCTATATCAATAGCCGTGATCACTTGTCCGACTTTCATAACTCCTCCGCTCTGATAACCAGCTGATCTTTAAATCTGAGATCTATTGTTGTACCCTTTTCAAAAGAACGATTTTGCTCCAGAAAATTGAGTTTTCCCAATTTTTCTTCAATCTCATTTGAGCCTAATACAATCCTGTATCCGATGTTGGCATTAACGAAGACAATATCTTCGCCGCTTTTATAAAATTCAGAAATACTCTTTATGAACGTCGGATCAATTTTATCAAAACTACTTTTTAACAAAAAAACTTCTTCAACAAGTTCATTTATCAATTTACTACCGATCACGATATCAGGATCAGGGATCTTTGTGTCTATTACAGGCAGTATTTCATCATTATAAAAGTTCACATTATCAAGAACAATTCTATCCTGATCGATAGGGAAGATGCAGCCTTTTTGAGTTCTGATAAAGAATTCTCCTTTTGTCTCAATTATTCTGATCTTTAATTTATCAGGGAAAATTCTGGTGACTTTGATATCATTGATCCTTACAATATTTTCATATTTTTTTCGAACATTCAATTTTGATATTGAATAAAGATTTTTACCGACTAGATCACTGCAGATATTTAACAGAAAATCAGTTTCTAAATTAGAGTTTCCTGTTATACTGATACTCTTAACATTGAAAATATCAAGTTTTGTAAACAGACTGTTTATGCCCCAATATGATCCATAGATCAAAAGGGCAAAAATCAGAAAAATAAAGAAATATCTGCTGGAGCCGGATCTTTTTTTAATCATTAATAACTTTTATCTCCAATTCAAGGTTAATATTTTTCCTTTCTTTCACCTTCTTCTTTGCTAATCTAATTAAAGACATAACATCATCAAATGTGGCATTTTCTTTATTGATGATAAAGTTTGCATGCTTTTCACTTATTTGTGCTCCTCCTATCTGTGTCCCTTTTAGCTGGCAATCTTCTATCAGCCTACCGGCATAATGTCCCTCAGGATTTTTGAATGTACTGCCCAAACTGGGGAAATCATACGGGTGTCTGGTAGATCTCTTGTTAATTATAGTCTCTTTCTCAGCTAAAATATCCGCCTGCTTTTTTTTCTGCAATTTAAAGGCAGCTTTGGTTATAAAACCGTCGATTGAAGTGATTCTGTAGCCATGATCCAACTCTTTGTGAGTTTTTTTCTTTAACTCCCCGTTGTGATCAATGTATTCAATCCAGGATAAATAATCAAATAAGCTCTTACCAAAAGCGCCTGCGTTCATGTTTACAGCTCCACCTACATGAGCAGGAATTCCGGAGATGAATTCCAATCCGCCTAAACCGAGTGTCATAGCTCTATCGATCAATGTGCTGATCTTACAATTTGCAGAAACTGTAACAACATCGCTATTAACCTGAAACAACTCAGGAAGAAAAGCATCCAGAATAATCACTCTATCACCAACATTACCAAACAAGATATTCGAGCCGCCACCCAAAGGCAAAATTTCTAAATCGCCTTTATTCGCTTCTTTAATGATCTGAGATAAACTCCTAAAGCTTAGCGGCGCAAGCAAATAAGATGCCTTTCCACCAATCTTGATATTGGAATATTCACTTAAGGAACTCTTTATATGAAACGAAGTTAGCATTTTACTGTCAAACATTTTCTCTGTTTTAATCAATTTTATTTTCCTCATTTAGAAAAAGTTCGCCAAATTTGTAAATATTTCCAGCGCCCATAGTGATCAAAATATCACCCGGTTTGGTTAATTTATTCAGATTTTCAACGATAGTTTCATTTTTCTCTATATAGCACACGTTATTATGTCCTGACTGGATAGCTGCATCAGAAATCAACTTACCTGTAACTCCCGGAATCGCTTTTTCTCTGGCCGGATAGATTGGTGTGATAATAAGCACATCAGATTGGAAAAAACAGCGACCGAATTCCTGATAGAAGTCTTGTGTCCGGGAATAGAGATGTGGTTGAAAAACAGCTACAATTCTGTTATCCACGCTATCACGAATACCTTTAAGTGTAGCTTCAATTTCTGTGGGATGATGTGCATAATCATCATAAACTTTTACCTTTTTTATTATTCCTTTAAATTCAAATCTGCGAAATACACCATTATATTTTTTTAAACCTTTTTTAATAGCTTCAAAGGGAATATCCAATTCCAAACCTGTACCAATAGCTAATAATGAATTTAGAATATTATGCGTTCCCGGAACGTTCAAATCTATTCTGCCTAATTGTTTACCGTTATGCAGGGCTGTGTAACTTGCTTTGAAATTATTTAACACAACATCAGCTGCCTGGATGTTCGCTTGTTGTGAAAACCCATAAGTCAAGATATCCTTTTTAATATCAGGAATGATAGATTGCACTCCATGATCATCTAAGCAAGCGATCACACTACCAAAGAATGGAACTTTATTAGAATATTCTATAAAAGCATCTTTTACCCCTTTCAAATCGGAATAGCAATCTAGATGATCAGCTTCTATGTTTGTGATCCCGGCAATTATCGGGCTTAAGGTGAGGAACGAACGGTCAAATTCATCAGCTTCTACAACAATATATTTACCGGAGCCTAGAAGGTTATTAGAGCCATAGTTTTTCACGATTCCGCCTACGATCACAGTAGGATCAAGTTGCGCCGCTGATAAAACACTTCCTACCATGGAAGTAGTAGAAGTTTTACCGTGAGTTCCGGCAATACCAATTCCATAACTCATTCTCATTATTTCTGATAGCATTTCTGCTCTTCTTATAACAGGAATTTTCTGTGATAGGGCATAAGTTATTTCCGGATTACTATCATCAACAGCTGAAGATTTTACGACTACATCTGCATCTTTTACAGTTGCCGGGTCATGACCTTGTGAAATTACAGCACCTTTTTTGCTTAAATGTTGGGTGATCTTACTGAGAGTAAGATCAGAACCGCTTACTTTAAAGCCTTGATTTAGAAGGAGCTCAGCTATTCCGCTCATTCCAATCCCGCCAATTCCGACAAAATGTATTTTCTTAGTTCTGCCCAGCATTACTTCTCCTTTCCGATATAATTCAAAATTGTGGCAGCAATATTTTGCGCTGCGTTCGAATGCACAGTCATTTTAAAATTTCTTTTTAAACTAATTAACTTTTCAAACATATTCAAAATTGTGGAAAAAAGCAGTTCTGAATTCAAAGAATTCTGTTCAATGATCTCTGCTATATGTTTATTTTTCATTTCAGCTGCATTGAAATATTGATGATTACCAGCGGCAGTAGGTAAGGGGATTAAAATAGAAGGGATTTTCTTTGCTTCTAATTCTGCCAAACTCAAAGCACCCGCCCGAGCAATTGCTAGATCAACAGAATTATAGATCTTACCTATCTCATTTGTAAATGCAAATGCATAGATCCCTTTTGTATTTTTTACTTTGGCATAAAACTGCTCATAACTGAAATTCCCGATCTGCCAGATTATTTCAAAACCCTGAGTTAAAAGGTCATCAACGATCGGAAAGAATGCAGTATTTAGGATAACTGAACCCTGGCTGCCGCCGAATAAGAAAATCTTTTTGGATGTCTCACTTAAACCCAATTTTGCAAAATCCAACTGCTTTTTTTCCAGGATAGCATTCTGATTGATTGGATTGCCGGTGTAAATTGATTTAACCGATGGTAAATATTTTTTTGAATCATGATTACCTAAAAATATTTTCGTAGCGTATTTACTGAGAATTCTGGTAGTAACTCCCGGATAGCTGTTTTGTTCCTGCAGGAAAATAGGAATTTTGTGAAGATGCGCTGCATAACCAACAGGACCGCAGACAAAGCCACCTGTTCCTAAAAAAGCGTTCGGCTTGAATTTCTTAATAATTTTTTTAGAGTCAATAATACTTTTTAACAATTTAAAAGGAAATTTGATATGTGCAAAAGTGAATTTCCGGTAAAATTTTTGCACATTTATAGGTGAAAATTCAAAATTATTTTTTCGGGTCAATTCTTGTTCCATACTGGATCTATTACCGACGAAAAGTACCTGAATACCTTCTTTTACAAGTTCTTTCGCAATTGAAATTGCGGGAATAATATGCCCTCCCGTTCCACCTGCTGCGATTATGACCCTTTTACTTTTCATAAAATTTCCTTAATGACTTTGTAATCTCTGCTTTTTGGCACTTATGTTCAACAGAAGACCAACCGAAAATGAATTGAGCAGAAGTGAAGTGCCGCCGTAACTGATAAATGGTAAAGTTACACCGGTTGAAGGCAAAGCAGCTATCGCTACTCCTATATTGACTATGGCATTAAAAAAGATGTTCATTCCCAGACCGATTCCTGCCAGTTTCAGAAACATATCATCCTGAATATATGAGTTGAGGATTGTGCGGGCAAATAGAAACGCATATAACCCCATTACAATTAAAGCTCCTATGAAACCGAATTCTTCGCCAATTATGGCGTAAATATAGTCAGTCTTGGCTTCCGGTAAAAAATAATGTTTACCGGTTCCTCTGGAAGGTGTTGTGCCAATGATCTTTCCGCTTGTTAATGAGATCAAGCTCTCTTTGATCTGATAATCTTGATTACCGGAATATTGGCTGGTTTTATCTAATGCTTTATGGAATAATGAATATTTTTGATAAATTTGCATGCGTTCGGAACGATATGCCGGCCCTGAAAAAATGATCACTGAGCCCATTAAAATACTAACAAATAATATCAAACTGATAGTCGAAATTCTGATCTTGGCAATAAATAATAGCGAGAGCAGAGTTGCTCCGGAAATGATCAAAGTACTGAAATGTTTTTCTGCTAAGATCAAAACAAAGATCAACATCGTAATCACGATCAACTGATTGAAATTTTTCAGGAATCCTTTTGGCCTTGTTTGCTCTATTTTTAACTTGTTTTTATCTAAAATATGTGCAAAATAAATAATTAACAATAATCTAGCTATTAAGCTAGGTTGAATATTTATTTTCCAGATATGAATACTGCGTACTGCTCCTTTAACTGGTTCCCCGAATATTAGAACTGCAATTAATGAAATAATTGTTACAAAAAGTAAAGGGAATATCCATTTTCTCAATTTTTCGAGATCAACGATCCTAAAAGCAAAGAATAGTGAAGCTCCGGAAAGAAACAACCAGATAAACTGACGATAAAAAAAATACATTGAGGTTCTGACAGAGCTTATATTGAGCTGCATAAAAATTCCAATACCGATCAATAAAAGGTATGTGAAAAATATATAGATATCGTACTGTGCAATATAAGTTTTGGTTTTCATCTCTTTAATCCCATCACGATCTGCTTAAAAGTATTTCCGCGTTCCTCAAAGTTGTCAAATCTATCATAACTCGTACAAGCAGGTGAAAGTAAAATTATGTCTCCTTGTTCAGAATCAGAAAAAGCCTTTTTGATCACACTCTCGAAATCTTCAATTACATCAAATTTAATTTTACCGATAAAAGCAGCAGCCATTTCATCAATCGTATCACCTGTTAAATATACTTTCTTAGCATTATTAATAAGATAAGGGATCAACACGCTGTAATCTTCATTTTTCCCTGCACCTCCCAGAATTATCCTAAGTGGTTTATCAAAAGAACTTAAGGCATATTTCACTGAATCTGTATTAGTCGCTTTGGAATCATTATAAAATTTCACACCACTAATTTCACTAACAAATTCCAAACGATGAGGCAGTGGTGTAAAGGTATCGATAGAGTTTTGAATGATCCTTGCATCTACTTTAAAGGGAGAAATAGCTAAAATTGAACACATAACATTTGCGATGTTATGCGGTCCTTTCAAGGAGGTATTTTGCAGAGAATATTTTCTGCCATTAATAATTATGAAGTTGTTCTTGTAATATATATCTGTTTCCGAATTTAGAGAAAAATATTTGATTTTTCTATTAGCTATTTCATTATATTTCTTTGTGTTCATATCATCATAGTTGAGAATTGCCAGGTCATTTTCTGTTTGATTATTGAAAATATTGAATTTCATCGCGGCATAGTCGGCAAAACTATTATATCTATTCAAATGATCTGGAGTAATATTGATCAATGCTGCAACATCAGCTTTAAATTTGTCTATAAGTTCCAACTGAAAACTGCTTAACTCTAAAACAATGATATCAATACCTGCTTTTTCTAAAGGATAGGAAGAAAGCGGAATCCCGATATTACCAGCGAGAACAGCATTAAATCCTGCTTCTTTCAAGATGTGATGAATCAGACTTACAGTAGTGCTTTTCCCATTTGATCCGGTGACAGCAATAATCTTACTTTTATTCTGTTTGATCAGAAAACTAAATTCAATTTCACTGATCATCCTGCAGTTCATCTTTTTAGCGTCTTGTAAAATTCTTATTTTTCCCGGTATGCCAGGACTTAAAATAAGTATATCATTTTCTAATAATTTTTGGGTGTGTCCGCCAAATTCAGTACGGAATGTCATTTTAATTTTATCAGCATCAGGAATTTTATCTTCTGAATTATTATCACTTAAAAATGGTATTCCCCCCAGTTCTTTAATCTTTGCAGCAACAGACAAACCACTTCTGCCCATTCCGAGAATTCCAAATTTAATTCCTTTAACTTTCATTCCTTACCTTAGTTTTAGTGTTGCTAAGCCCACACCAACAAGCAATGCTGCCACTATCCAAAATCTGATAACGATCTTTTCTTCCGAGATGCCTTTTAATTCATAATGATGGTGAATAGGAGCACAAAGAAACGCTCTCTTACCCGTACCGGTTTTTCTTCGTGTATATTTGAAATAATACCTTTGAATAATAGTTGATAAAGCTTCTATGACAAATATTCCACCCACTATTGCAAAGAATATCTCCTCCCGCAACAGTACAGCAAGTACAGCCAGTATTCCACCCAATGACAAAGATCCGGTATCTCCTAAAATGATCTGAGCAGGTTTAACATTATACCATAGAAATCCGAGCAATGTGCCTATAAGTGCAGAAATAAAAACTGTAAGTTCTCCGGCATTTTGAATAAAATCGAGATGTAGATATTCTGCTAATACGAAATTTCCTTTGATATATGCCATAATGCCTAAACCTAAGGCTGCAATTGCTACCGTACCGCCTGCTAATCCATCCAACCCGTCAGTTAAATTTACTGCATTCGAAGTCGCTGTTACCATAAAAACTACAAACGGGATGAAAAGGAATTTCAACTGAAGAGAACTATCTTTGAAGAAAGGTAGATTAATTCGCGTAATGATATCAGGATTTTGAGAACCGTAATACAGAGCAAAGGCAATTAATATACCTAACATCACTTGAGCGAGCAATTTGTATTTTGCAATCAAGCCTTTTTTCACTCGTAAAAAATTTTTCAAATAATCATCTAGAAAACCTGTTGCTCCCAGCCAGATGGTAGTTATGATCATGATCAAGACATAGCTGTTAACAAGATTATTCCATAATAGAACAGATAACAGAATACTACAGATCACAATAAGTCCGCCCATTGTTGGAGTCCCCTCTTTCTCTTTATGAGAGATCGGTACATATTCATTGATGCTTTCTACAGCTTGATGTTTCTTTAACATTTTTATGAATTTAGGTCCTAAAACTATAGAGAAGAAAATTGCCGTTATAAAAGCAGCGATCGAGCGGAAAGTAACATATTGGAAAACATTAAAGAAACTGTATCCAAAGATTTCGGTATTGGCTAATGGCGCAAAAAGGTGATAAAACATATTAAATCCTTCCTATTATTTTTTCTAACATTATACTATGAGAACCTTTGATAAGTACGACCGCTTTTTCCGGAATTTGCTCAAGTAATCCCGAGGAAATTAAATTTTCCACTTTATGAAAATGAGCTGTAGCCTTGAATTCACGTGAAACATCACCAACTGAAATAAGTTGATAATAACTGATCTTATCAAGCAGCTTCAAGATATTTGTATGGTGTTCTTTTGTCAATTTTCCAAGTTCCAGCATATCCCCTAAGATTGCAAAGTGTGGTTTTCCCGGTTCAAAATCACGCCAAAATTCTATGGCAGCCTTCATCGAATCAGGATTTGCATTGTAGCAATCCACTAACAGTGTTATCCCATTTTTTTTTACGATCTCCATGCGTTGAGATATTTGAAGCGGTTTATTTAATCCCTGCTGTATCAAAGCTTTTTTCAAATTCATGCTAAGAGCAATGGATACAGCAATGCCGGCATTAAAAGCATATTTTTTGAAGGGTGTTGGAATTGTGAATTCTTCCTCGTTAACTTTGAACATTGTACTTTCATTTTCAACCTTTAAATCTGAGAATCTATATTTTGCATGGGAAGACGATCCAAAGTTAAACCCGGAAAATTCCTGGAATCTCTTATCATCTGCAGGAAAGAACTTTTTTTGCAGTTTATGTTTGAAGAGAGCAGTTTTTTCCTGGAATACTCCATCTTCATCGATCAAAAATTCTAAATGTGCCGGCCCGATAGAAATGATCACTCCTATATCGGGATCACTGATCTCGGTTAATTTTTCAATTTCACCTGTTTGGTTCGTTCCTAACTCTAGAATGGACATTTTATATCTGGGATCTAGTGTAAAAATTGATTTTGGTACACCAATAAGATTATTTTCATTTCCAGTTGTTCTATGAGTCGGACAAAATCCCGAAAGGATATTATACAAATACTCTTTCGTGGTTGTTTTACCGTAACTGCCTGTTAAGGCAATTGTAGTTAGATGAAACTGCTGTTTATATATTTTCGCAAGTCTGCCATAAGCTTCTGAAGTATTTTTTACCTGAATTACATTCATAGAGTTGCTTTCATATTCCAGGTTAGCAACAACCAGACAATTTTTCTTTTTTAAAACATCTTTAATATAATCATGGCCATCAAAGTTATCACCTTTAAGTGCAAAAAAAAGTGAATCTTGTTTTATGGTTCGGGAATCAGTAGAAATGTGTTTTATCTGCTGATCAAGTTTTGGAGATAAATTACATTGGAAGATCAATTCAAGCTGCAATGGGTCAATTGGGAGGGATAAAGCTGTATTGAATTCGGAATGTATGGCAAGTGCTTTTGATACTTCTTCTGCATCGTCAAAATGATGCTTCTTCCCTCGGATCTCTTGATATTTCTCATGTCCTTTTCCGGCAATGAGTATAAGATCATCTTTTTCGGCAAATTTTATTGCGGTTCGTATCGCTTCTTTTCTATCTCTGATAATCCAGAATTTCGTAACATCATTCCCATTTTTTACTATATCTTTTATAATTTCGGCAGGTTCTTCATCTCGAGGATTATCGTTAGTAATTATTATCCAATCTGCCAGTAAGCTTGCTTGAAACATCTCAGATCTTTTAGTTCTATCTCTGTTCCCACCAGCTCCAAAAACGCAAATGATCTTACTTTTTTTTAAATCATTCAGTGTTGTTAATACATTTTTTATAGCGTCAGGTGTGTGGGCATAATCAACAAAGACCCCAATACCTCTATCATTGGGTATCTGCTGCAGCCGGCCGGGAATACGATGAATATTCTTAATTGCTATAATTATCCTGAGTTTTTGTTTGGTTCCCAAAAGATCCAAAGCAACTGAAAATGCAGCAGTAATATTAAATATATTAAACTTCCCGATCAGATTTGTGAAGATTGAGTATTCTTTTTCTAAAAATGCTACATCGAATTGCGATCCTGTGAAGCTGTACTTATAATTTTTGATTGTAACATCAGCACTATTAAAGGATATTCCGTATTTTTTGAAAGAACATTTCCTGAAAAGTCTATCACCGTTTTCATCGTCAATGTTAACAAATGCCTTATCAGTATTTTCAAATAATTTAAATTTAGTTTTAGTATATTCATTTAGATTTATATGAAAATCAAGGTGATCTTGCGAGAGATTTGTGAAAATCGCTGAGTGAAAGTGCAAAGAAAAAATCCTGTCTAATGACAAAGCGTGGGATGATACTTCCATGATCACATATTCGATTTTCGCTTTGACCATTTTTGTTAAGATCTTGTTAAGATCGATTATATCAGGAGTTGTTCTTTCAGTAGAGAATCGCTTACCATTGATGGAATAACCTAAAGTTCCAATAACTCCAACCTTCGCGTTACAATCCAGCAAAATAGTTTCCAAAATAGAAGCGATCGTTGTTTTTCCGTTTGTACCAGTTATTCCAATCAATTTTAACTTTTCAGTGGGATCACCGAAAAACAATTTTGCTAAGAGAGCTGTTGCTTTGCGAGCATTAATGACCACAATCTGCGAGACCTTGATATTTAATTCTTTTTCTACAATTAAGAGTTTGGCACCATTGTTAACAGCATTTTGGGCGAATTCATGTCCGTCATTAATAAATCCTCTGATACAGATAAAAACCTGACCAGCTTTTATCTTTCGTGAATCGGTTTGGATATTGTTGTATGTTTCGCCGGGAACTACATTGATGGTATCGATCAGGAATTTATTATCCTGAAGCATCTTTATTATATCCAAAGTTGAAATCATCTTGCCGTTACCCCGCATTGATCCCCAAATTTAGTTTTTGAACCTGGTTTGATCGTTTGATCAATTATGACCCCTTTACCCGTTATCAATAATTTTATATTACACTTATTTGATAGTGCAATTGCCTTTCTCAAAGTTAATCCTTTCAGATCCGGCATCTCATTCACATTGACATTCAACTGTTCTCGACCCTGTTTATTGTCAAGGCTTAGGATCACTTTTTCAGTTTTATCAAATGAGATATTTGGTTTAGGATATTGATCTGTAACTATATTCTCAGCATTGTTGCCATAAATTACATAATCAATACCTTTTTTTTGTAACTTCTCAATAGCTTTATCTAATTGGAGACCGGTGACATCAGGTGCAAAAATAAACTTTTTATTATTTTCTTTTACATTTGCAATTGTTTCAGTTTCCGGTAGATTTATCATTGTCTTCACGATTTTTTGAAATGTAGGTACGGCTGATAAGGAAGCATAATAAGAATATGATTCGTAGTCTGGCTCATCATATACTATAACTATAACGTACTCAGGTTCGTTAACTGGGAAAAAACCGGCAAAAATGGAGGTGTACTTCTCTTTCTCATATCCTACTTTTCCGGTTATAGCTTTTTCAGAAGTTCCTGTTTTCCCAGCAAGAGTTAACCCTTCAACTTTCGCTCCGGTTGCTGTACCGTAATCCACTACCCCCTTTAAAAACACTTTTAGAGTATCCAGAGAATTTTGAGTTGAGATACTTCTTAATACTTTTGGTTTGGAATTAAATATTGTATTATTATTGTAATCTTTGACTTCTTTAAGTAAATGCGGCTGCATTACATTACCACCATTGGCAAGTGAACAATAGGCGTTAGCTAGTTGTAGTGCGGTAACAGAGATTTCCTGTCCAAAGGAAATAGAATGTAGTGAGAATCCTTTCCAATCTTTTAATTTTCGGAAGATCCCGGATGATTCTCCGGATATATTTGATCCGGTTTTATGCCCGAAACCCATCGCTATCATCCTTTCATACAGCATCTTACTACCTATCTTTTCTACTATTCTGCTTATCCCAACATTACTTGAATAGGCAATTATATCTTTGAAACTTAGTGTTTTGTATTTGTGATCATCTTTTATTACTCTTTCTTCAGATTGATATTCGATATGATAATCAGAACAATCTATTTTATCTTTGGGATCGAAGATATTTTTTTCCAGAGCAAGAAGTGCTGTTATCGGTTTTAAGGTTGAGCCCGGCTCAAACATAAAAGAAGCTGCAATATTGGTTACAGATCGCAGTTCTTTTGCCGATCTGTAATTATAATCATCTTTAATTCCAGCCATTGCTAAAATTTCTCCGGATTGCGGTTCCATAACAATCCCGATAGCATTTTTTGCTTTATAATCAGAAAGTCCTTCGATCAGTTTTTCTTCCAGGATTTCCTGAACATTTGTGTCTATTGTGAGATAAATAGAATTACCCGGCAGGGCAGGTTTTTTCTTCAGGAACAAGAGCGGTACATTACGATTCTTCGCGTCGTAAATAGTTTCACGCCAACCTATTTCGCCGGTAAGAAGATCATCGAAGGTCGCTTCGACACCATTTTTCCCGCATGTTCTATAAACATTATTGTTATTATCTCCATCAAACTTATCATCCATAATCCCAAGAAAATTAACTCCTAATTTATCATGGGGATAGGACCGCTCAATCTTATGGAAAGTTTCTACCAATCCTTTAATCTTTTTATTGGAAAATCCCTGTTTAATATCGTGAAGCTGGTTTTCCGTTATGTTATTAGTTATAAAAATACTGGAGTATAAAGGTTCTTGCTGGAGCCTTGAGAGAATTAATTTTCGATCTGTATCACTGTATTCCGAAATGATCAATGAGATTTTATCAAACAAGGTAAAAATTGAATTCTCATCTTCCGGTTCGATATTATCAAGCGCAGCTCTTCGATCTACATCAAGCTGATAATACTTTATACAGCTTACAAGTAAGTCGCCTTTACGATCGTATATATTACCTCTTTCGGGAATCAATATCTCTTTAGAAGGATTTTGCCTAATCTGCACAGTCTCTCTTAAATTGTAAACATCTAATATTTGGATAGAAAAGAGATAAATAACCCAGACAATTAGTAGGGCAATATTCAAATAAATAAATAATTTTATTCGAGCGTTCATAAAAAAAGCTCATTCCTATGAATGAGCGTTAACACTATCTGGTAAGTGCTTCAGCCGAAGGGACAATGTAATCAATTAATCTAAATGTCTCTTTTTTGTTGTTATATTTTATATTATGCACATTTTCATTGTTGTCATCATAATACATACCCAAATAAGAGGATGCGAGATCTTGGATCCTTTCGCGAGAACTTAATTTGCTGTATGTTGTTACCAGATCCTGGTTCTTCACTTTTTGAGCCTGATAATATTCTCTTGATTGATCAAGCTGACGTCCATAGACGATGATTTTATGTTGATTACTATAGTGACAAAAGATCAAAGTAAAAAAAAGTAAAACAACAATAACTGCTTTCCAGTTCATAAAACCTCCCTTTTTCGAGCAATTCTCATTTTTGCACTTCTTGCTCTTGGATTTATAGCTATTTCTTGTTTTGATGCGGTTATCGGTTTAACCGTTAATATATCTAAACTTGAAACTTTATCACAAATACATTTGGGGAATTCCGGCGGGCAAATACAATCTTTCGCTTCGTATTTGAAGAATTTTTTAACAATTCTATCTTCCAGACTGTGATAGGATATGACAACGATCCTGCCATTTGGATTCAAAGCCTCTTCAGCTTCTTTCAAGGCGGTCGTTAAGGTTTCGATCTCCTTATTCACATAAATTCTAATGGCTTGAAAGATCCTGGCTTTTGCTTTTATACTTTTATGTGATAAAATACAATTCTCTATAATAGTTGATAACTGTTGTGTTGTTTTGATCTCTTTTTTGTTTCTTTCTTTTATTATATTGTTTGCTATTCTGACTGCTTCCTTTTCTTCACCGTACTCACGGAATATTCTGGTGAGTTCTTCAAAAGGATAAGTGTTTACAACTTCAAAGGCAGTAAGTTCTTTATCTTGATCCATTCGCATGTTCAGATCACCTTCCAGGCTGAAGCTGAAACCTCTTTCTGGTTTATTTATCTGATGCGAGGAAACTCCCAGATCAAAAAGGATCCCGTCTATCTTCTTAATCCTTTTAAGAGCTAAACCGGTTCGTAAATTAGCAAAATTACCCTGGATCATAAAGAAATTATCTGGGTATTTTGTGCTGAGAATTTTACTTTGTGCAACAGCATCGGGATCCTGATCAAATGCATAAAGTTGTAGAGATTTCCCGCCTTCCAATATTTTCCCAGCATGACCACCACCACCAAATGTAGCATCTACATATATCCGGCCATCTTGCAAGTCCAAGGCAGAAACGCTTTCAGATAGCATTACAGGGATATGATATTTATTCATTACTGGTAATCCATTGAATTAAATAACTTTCTATGCTCTTCTAATCTTTTTTTACGAAACTCCCTATAATTCTCGGGACCCCAAACTGAGATGTAATTTCCAGATCCTTTTATTATTACTTTATCTTTGATATTGGCAATTTCTAAAAGCTCAACTCCAATTTTAATCCTGCCGTTCTTTTCCATTTTTTGTTCTGCGGAAGCGAAGGTTCGTAAGTTGGATAAAAGCTGTTTATCTCGGTCTGTACCATTTTTCAGCTTATCGATTTTTTCTTGCCAGTTATCTAAAGGATAGATCGCTATATCTGTGTTAGGACCCAAAGTGATTACAACAGTCTGCTTTGTTTGAGGATTGAATTTCTTTTTGAAATTTGCAGGTATTGTGATCCATTTACGTTTATTAACAGAATTTTTGTACGTTCCTAAAAATTCACCTGACATAACAACCTCCTGCTCATCTGAGATGATATGAGAATATCTGAGAAATTCTGGGACAAACGTGAGATAATTCTGAGGTTCGTCAAGTTTTTTTTGAGATAGGATGAGTTTTTTTCATTTATTATAATTATAAGAGTATAGCTTACAATTAAGAAAAGCATTTCTTATTTCTCTGATTAGTTGAAACTTTAACATAATTTTTATCAAAAATAAACTGTTTTACATTTTTTATTAATTAGTCTATAATACAAGATCTTAATCGCTAACACTGATAAAAAAAATTATGAGCAAAAAAAATCTTGCAGAATAGTATTATCAAAATAAATTGCGGACATGCAAAAAAAAATATTAATAGTTTATGATAAAATACAAGCTGCAAACGATATTAAAAACACCTTAGAAGATTTGAAATATAAAGTTGTAGATGTTGTTACTGATAGTGAATCAGCAGTCGCAGCCATTAAAAATGAAAATCCTAATCTGGTTTTAATCAGAATTTGTTTAAATGACGTTCCGGGTAAAATCAACTTAACTAATACCATCCAAAAAGAATATAAAATCCCTGTCGTTTACATCAATATTGATGCAAGTAAAAAGGCCGTTAAAAAGGCAATTTTCACAGCTCCATACGGGCTTTTATCAGTACCAATTCAAATTAATGAACTTTATACAGCTCTGGAAATGGCATTATATAAATTTAAGTTGGATTTGGCATTAAGAGAAGCAAAAACTAAAATAGAAAAATTACATTATTTTGCGATTGACCTAATGGATTGCGAACGCAGAAGTAGTGTTTTTAAAAAAACCTTTCAAGCTTTAACAGAAATGTTTAAAATTTCTGATCTTGCTTTTTTTGGCATTCAGGAAAATTCGTTAAAATTGCTTTCAGCTAGTAATAATGATCTTTTTAAATCAGAATATAAAATTTCACAGGGGTTTTTGAAAAAAGTTTATTATTCGCCGGAAGTCTGTCTAATATCGAAGCGAAAGGAAGTAGTTCAGGTAGATCCATTGTGGAAAAACATTGATACTGCGATCGGAGCAAGAATTAGTGATGATCATCTCATCATTGCGTTTACGAAAATTGATTTTAAACCAACAGAAGAAAGAAAAGAAGTTTTAGGCTTTTTATTCCAGCATGTAAGAGAAACGTTAAAAAGACTTGAGTATGAGAATTTGTTAAAGCAAAAAGCAGTAATAGACCCTCTGACAAAAGTCTATAACAGGTTATATTTTAATAATATCTTAAAAAATGAAGTAAAACTTGCAAAAAGATACGGGAATAACATCGCATTTATAGTAGTTGACATCAATAACTTAAAAAAAATAAATGATAATTATGGGCACAATATGGGAGATAAGGCGATAAAATTCGTCGCTTCTCTTTTAGTTTCCAAAGCGCGGGAATCGGATAATATTATCCGTAATGGGGGAGATGAATTTGTTTTAATGCTTCCGCAAACGGGAAAAGAAGTAGAAATTGTAGAAAACAGAATTAGAAACGCTATAATCGAATCTAATAAAAAAAGCGGATTAGTTTTTCCGGTTAATTTCGCTTTAGGAAGTTCATTCTGGAATTACGAAAATAATTGTGATATTGAAGAAATTATTCAAGAAGCAGATGAAAAAATGTATTCGGATAAAAAAAATAAAAAAGTCGTGTAAAGGGTTTTATGAAAGCTAAAAATATTTTAATTGTTGAAGATGAGAAAATAATAGCTGAAGATGTCAAAAATACCTTATTAAAGTTTAATTATCAAGTACCAATGATCATTTCAAGCGGAGAAGAAGCTATTGAAAAAGCTGAAGAGCTCCGTCCGGATTTGATCTTGATGGATATTATGATCGAGGGCAATATTAATGGAATAGAAGCAGCAAAACAGATATATAAAAAATTGGAAATTCCGATAATTTTCCTAACAGCCTATGCTGACGAAAACATATTAGAGAAAGCTGCTGAATCATCACCATTTGGATATTTGATCAAACCTTTTGAGGACCGAGAGTTGAGAGCCACGATAGAGATGGCTTTTTATAAATACAAGATGGAAAATAGATTACGGAAAAATAGAAATTTTTTGTTGAAGATCATTGATTCAGTTCCTAATAATATCTACGTTAAAGACAAAAAAGGTAAATATTTGGTAGTTAATTATTCCCAAGCTTTTCTTTACAATTCAACACCTCAGGAAATGATAGGCAAAACAGAAAAAGAGCTGATCAATGTTTCTAAAATTCGCTGCAAAGAAGTAGATAATATTACAAAAGATGACATAAAAGTGCTAACCGAAAAGAAAGAAATATCACTACCTGAAAAATCAATTGAACTTGATAATGGTGAAATTCTTTGGTTAAAAACAACAAAAGTTCCACTCGAAACACCTGATAATCCCGATGCAATTCTGGGTGTATCAGTTGATATTACTGAATTGAAGAATAGTTTCTACCGTTTGCAGGAACTTATGGAAGAAATTGTAAATGGCTTAGTATCAGCCGTAGAGAAGAGAGACCCTTACACAGCCGGTCATCAAAGGCGTGTATCTCAATTAGCGGATAAAATCGCAAAAAAAATGGGTTTGGAAAAATCAAAAATTGATGGCTTAAGAATTGCTTCCATCGTGCATGATATTGGTAAAATATACGTTCCATCTGAGATACTGAGTAAACCAGGTAAACTTACTAATGCAGAATTTGAATTAATTAAAACTCATCCCAGTGCAGGGCAGGAGATACTATCGACAATCAATTTTCCCTGGCCGATTGCAGAAATAGTTTTACAACACCAGGAGAGATTAAATGGAAGTGGATATCCTCAAGGTCTTAAGGGCAACGATATTCTCTTGGAAGCTAGGATTCTTTCCGTGGCTGATGTTGTAGAAGCTATTGCCTCACACAGACCTTACAGGCCATCGCTAGGTATAGAATCTGCACTGGAGGAAATTGAAACTCAAAAGGGAATACTCTACGATAAGGAAGCTGTAGATGCATGTTTAGAATTGTTCAGTAAATCTGAATTTGAATTTCAGAGTGATGCAAAAGCCACTTAATAAGTTTGTGCTGAACATCTTACTATATAACTTGACACAAAAACCAAGTTTGAATGCATAACTCAAAAAAATATTGGAGGAAATAATGGTAAAAGATAATTTGCTCTATACGGAAACTCATGAATGGATCGAAGTTCTTGGAGATGAAGCCGTTATAGGTATCACTGACTATGCTCAACATGAACTAGGCGACATTGTTTATGTTGAACTACCGGAGATTGAAGATGAAATTTCCAAAGGAGAAGGATTCGGCTCAATTGAAGCTGTGAAAGCTGTTGAAGATATAATTGCTCCTCTCAGCGGTGAAGTGATTGCCATAAATGAAGATCTTGAAGATGCACCTGAAACTATCAACAATGATGCTTTTGGAGACGGATGGATAATGAAGATAAGAATTAGCGATAAAGATGAACTTGAAGATCTTTTAACAGCAGAACAATATTCACAGTTAATAAAAGGGTGATTCTAAGATCTTGAGAAGTAATAAAAAAAAGTTTCTTATCATACTGATATCACCTTCCGGCGGCGGTAAAACTGCTTTATACAGACGAGTATTAAATGATAATGAAAATATTAAATACTCTGTTTCCTTTACAACCAGAAAGCCGAGAGTTAATGAGATTGATGGAGTTGATTATAACTTTGTTTCCCAAAAGAAATTTTTGGAGATGAAAAACAAGGGAGAATTTCTTGAATCTGCTATGGTTCATGGTTATTGGTATGGAACTTCAAAAGAATATGTTAGCCAAATCTTGGAAAAAAATAACATAATTATGGATATTGATGTTCAAGGAGCCAAACAGATCATACAAACTGCTGTTGATCAAATAACGATCTTTATACTTCCTCCTTCCAGAGAGATTTGGTTGAAGAGATTGAAGAAGAGAGGCAGTGAATCTGAAGAGTCTCTGAGTGTTAGATTAGATTCAGCAAAGAAAGAAATAATGCAGGCAAGAGATTTTGATTACCTTGTTATAAATGATAAGCTGGAAACAGCGATAAAAGAGATTGAAGACATAATAAGCGCAGAAGAAAATAAAACTAAAAGATATATTAATATTAAGCAATACATTGGAGGATAAATGGAGTTGAAAGCTGACGTAAAACTAATTGAGAAATTTCTGGAAGAAAATAATATGACTTACCTTTTTTTGCTTCTTGCAAATCTGGAAGCTGATAGGATAAGCAATTTGCCTTATATTGTTAAAAGAACACTACAGGGGAAAGTTACTACAGTTGCCTTAGAACATATAGCGGCAAATGAAATTCCTGATTATGTGGTTGAAGTAGAAGAAGAAAAAGAAAAAATGGAAGAAGAAATAATTTAACGGGCAACTTTGCAAAACAAATCTATTAAGCAATATCTTGAATACTTGCATTTATCAGGTATTCAAGATGTTTTTATTAAACCTAAACCAAAAATTAACAAATCTGAATTATTAAAAACACTCGAAGAAAAATATAATAATTGTTCTGCTTGTGCATTGCATAAAGGACGCAACAAGTTTTGCTATGGTAATGGCAATGCTGACGCTAAGCTTTTAATAATCGGCGAAGCTCCGGGAGCAGATGAGGACAGAAAAGGTGAGGTCTTTGTAGGAAGATCGGGTCAACTTCTTACAAAAATGCTTCAAGCAATTAACCTTTCCCGAGATGAAGTTTATATTACAAATATTGTAAAATGCCGACCTCCGGAGAATAGAAATCCCAATCCTGATGAGAAACGGTCTTGCTTACCATATTTAGAAGAGCAGATCTCGATCATCCAACCGGAATTAATACTTATGCTTGGTAAAGTGGCTGCAGAAACACTTCTTGGAGTTCAGCAAACTTTAACAGTTTTCAGGCAAAAAACTCATATTTATAAAGGTTTAAAAACATTTGTTTCTTATCATCCTTCAGCATTATTGAGAAATCCTAACTGGAAAAAATTTGCTTGGATCGATCTCCAAAATTTACAAAAAGAATATCGAAAAAATTAATCTCACAAAATTTTCTAAACAATTTTAGTTTAAAAAATAAGTTGCATAATTTCTATACATAAAAAAATTGATTGTAAATGTTTATTCAATAGGATAGAAAATGGCAAAAAAATACGAACGACAGGTACCAAACGATATCAATGCTGAAGCTGCAGTACTTTCCGCTATGATGATAGATAATTATTCTGTTGCAAAAGCAATCGAAATGCTCGATGTGGATCACTTTTATAGAAAAGCACATCAGATAATATTCAAAACGATCTGTGAGTTGTTCAATGATAATATAGAAATTGATATTATAACACTGATCGACAAATTAAAAACAACAAAACAAATTGATAAAATAGGTGGTGAATCTTTTATTAATGAATTGTCCGATGTTGTATTAAGTGGTGCAAATATTGAATACCACGCAACAATAGTTTTTAATAAAGCTTTGCTAAGACAATTGATAGAAGCTTCAAATAAAATCATCGAAAAATGTTACGTTTCTGATCAGGAAGTAAAAGAAATTGTGGATAGTTCCGAACAGATGATCTTCGATATTGCAGAACGACCAAATCGTAAATCATTTGAATGGATTCAAAATATTATACAATCTACTGTAAACAATATACAAGAAACTGCAGCTTCCAAAAAAAGTATTTTGGGTGTACCTTCAGGTTTTGTCGATCTGGACAGGAAATTAGGAGGTTTGCGACCCGGCCAGTTGATAATTGTTGCTGCCAGACCAGCTATGGGTAAAACATCATTTGCTTTAAATCTGGCCAGCAATGCTGCTATTAATTATGAAAAAAGAATCGGTATCTTTACAATGGAGATGGAAAGTGATGAATTGCTCATGAGGATGATGAGTTCAGCCTCCGAAGTTAGTATGGAAAATATGCTGAAAGGTTTTAGTATGAATCAGAAAAAAATGCTGCGTATTGCCGGTGCTGCTGAAGTTTTATCCGGAAAAGATATCTATATTGATGACAGCGGTACAAATACTATTCTTGATATTAAAGCTAAAACAAGACGTCTGAAAGCCGAGATCAAAGGTCTCGATCTGATAATCATTGATTATATGCAATTAATGTCTTCCAGCAGCAACAGAGAAAACCGCCAACAAGAAATTTCTGAGATTTCACGGTCTCTAAAAGTATTGGCTAAAGATCTAAGTATACCCGTTATTGCCTTATCTCAGCTTAACCGCGGACTTGAAAACAGAGACGATAAAAGACCTAAGTTGGCAGATCTTAGGGAATCTGGTGCTATTGAGCAGGATGCTGATATTGTAATGTTTATCTATCGCGATGAAGTATATAATGAAGAAACAGAAGATCCAGGAGTTGCTGAGATCATTATTGGCAAGAACCGACATGGCTCTATAGGTAAAATCAAGCTGCGTTTTTTAAAAGAATTTACTGCCTTTAGAGACATGAATGAGTACGATGTCTGATCCTAATATCATTAATTTAGTTGGCGAGTTTGTTTTATTTAATAAAGCAGTGCTTCTCCACTTGGGAAAAGTAAATAAAAGATTTGTAGAGATCATGAAACAAATGAAGAGGATCGGTTACGATTCTTTTCTGTTAATAGCTGTAACATCCGCATTTACGGGGCTTGTGACTTCTGTGCAGGCATCTTATCAAACTAGTGGATACATACCTGTTAGCTTGATCGGAGTTTTGATCGGGAAATCCACTATGATCGAACTGGCACCAGTATTGACCGGACTGGTTTTAGCCGGGAAAGTTGGAGCATCCATAGCCGCCGAGATCGGGACAATGAAAGTTAGTGAACAATTGGATGCTCTTGAAACTATGGCTATCGATCCGGTCGATTATGTTTATATGCCCAGAATTATCGCTGGCGTTTTGATGTTTCCAATTTTAACAATATTTTCAAATGTAATAGGAATTTTATCTGCATTTTTATTATCTATTTATAAATACCAGGTCAATGCTTTCAGCTTTTTTACAAATATGCGGGATTTTTTTCTCCCATCAGACTTACTGGGAGGATTGATAAAATCAATCGTTTTTGGTTTGATCATTACCGTAATTGCTTGTTTTGCAGGTAATAGGGCTACCGGAGGAGCTGAAGGTGTAGGGAAGGTAACTACGTTAACAGTTGTTTACTCATCCATATTTATTTTAATAACAGATTTCATTGTAGCTGCTTTACTTTTCGGTTCGTTATCATGAAATATTTAAGCATTATCATTATTTCGATAATGAGCTTATCCTGCTGGCAAACCAAAGAAAGAGAAATTCCCGAAACTGTCCAAACTCTAAATGTTTATACGGTTGATGTTTTTCTAAATGAAAGCTTTTATCACGATATTTTACCTGTTTTCTCAGACATATTTAACTGTAACATTGAACTAACCAGATTTTCGAGTTCTTTTCAAATGCTCGATCATGTAAGAGCGGAAAGTGATAGTTGTAAAGCTGATATTCTAATAGGATTAGACAACACCCAATATTATTCATTTTATAGTGACAGCCTTTTTGCTTCTTATGAACCAACAGGTATAAATAATTTACACAGCAACTTAATTTTTGATAAACACAATGTAATAACTCCAATCTGTTATAGCAATATTGGATTTAATTACAACAGTAATGCTTTGGGAGATCCACCTTTATCTTTTGGAGAGATGCAGGACGGCAAGTATAAAGAACAAATAATAATTATGGATCCAAGAACATCAGGGCTGGGCAGGGCTTTATTACATTGGTCTATTTCTGCTTTTGGAATAAGCGGCTATGGTCATTTTTGGCGGAGCATCAAAGAAAATATTTTAAAATGTTACGAAAATCAGGATGATGCATATAATGCTTTTTTAGCAGGAGAAGCTCCGATAATATTAGGGTTTGAAACTACTTCACTCTATCATAATGATATAGAGAAATCTAACAAATATAGAAACACTATCCCACAGGAAGGAACTTTTAAATATATTATAGGAGTTAGCATATTAAAATCAACTGAACAGGAATACTTGGCAAAAAAATTAGTAGATTATTTAATTTCTCCACAATTTCAGGAAAAGATAATCTCCGGGATGTGGATGCTTCCGGCAAATAAAAAGATCAAACTACCTCCAGAATATGAAATACTTCCTAAAGCCGGCAAGGATTTGACGAACGATCTTTCAGTAAGACAAATAAGATTTCAACAAAATACCTGGATATCAAAATGGCAAAAAATAATGATTCCTTAGCTAATTCAGATGTAAACTTTCATGTTGTATTATTCCAACCTGAGATCCCGTCAAATACCGGTAATATAGGTCGTCTCTGTGTTGGAACCAATTCGATGCTGCATATTATTAAACCGATGAGATTTATGTTAACAGATAAATTACTTAAAAGAGCTGGATTAGATTATTGGGATAAGTTAAAAATAAGGCTGCATAGTTCATTAGATGAACTTTGGGATTCATATCCTCATGCAAACGCTTATTACTGTACTACAAAAACCGATCAAGTTTTTACATCTCGGCAATATCAGCATGGAGATTTTTTTGTATTCGGAGCTGAATCACGTGGAATCCCGGTTGAAATTTTAAAAAAAAAACAGGATAGAAATATTACGATTCCAATGAGTCCGGAAGTTAGATCGTTGAATCTCTCTAATAGTGTTGCAATTGTTATCTATGAAGCTTGGAGGCAAGTCGGATTTTAAAAACTTAAAGTAAAACAAATGTATATTGACGACTTGTTATAATTGTGATAAGTTGTTTTTTCATAAGAGGAGGTAAATTTATGTTGCAAGGATCATATGTCGCATTAGTTACTCCATTTAAAAATAATGAGATAGATTACACAGCACTCGAAAAACTTATTGAATTTCAAATCGCGAATCATACAGATGGCATACTTTTTTGCGGCACTACCGGTGAATCACCAGCACTCGCGGGTGATGAAAAAGAGAGATTGGTAAATTACGGAATTAAGAAAGTAGCAAAGAAGATACCTGTAATGATGGGAACCGGAAGCAATAATTTGCATCACACAATTTCTGCCACTTTACAAGCGCAGGATTGGGGTGTAGATCATGCTTTGGTTATTACACCATATTATAATAAACCAACACAAAACGGATTGTATCAATATTTCAAAGCAGTAGCAGAAAATACAAATATTCCAATTGTGATCTATAACGTTCCAGGTAGAACCGGGGTTAACATAAATGCTGAAACTACTATTAAATTGGCTAATGAATTCAAGAATATTGTTGGAATAAAAGAAGCAAGCGGAAATCTTGATCAGGTTTCAAGAATTGTAAAGTATACGGATAGTAATTTTTCAGTAATGTCAGGTGAGGATGCTTTAAACCTACCGATTATGTCATGCGGAGCAAAAGGTGTGATATCAGTTACTGCAAATATTCTCCCTAAGAAAGTATCACAGTTAGTTAGCTTGAGTTTACAACACAAATACTCCCAAGCTCTAAAGATCCATTTGGAATTACTGGAACTTAATTCTATTCTGTTCTTAGAATCAAATCCAATACCTGTAAAAGAAGCCTTACATCTTATGAATATGATAAAAAGGGTTATAAGATTACCTCTGTGTAATATGGATCAAGAGAAAATTGAAATGTTAAAACAAGTGTTAATAAATTATAAAATTGTGTAGAGAATTTTGAGAAAACAAATTAGAAAAGATATTAATCTTGTGGTGTGCCCTCTAAACCAGCAGCATACAGATATTATCGTTTGTGCCGCAAGCTGTAATGAAAGAAGGTTCTGCAAGGAGTATAGAAAAAAAATCACAAATGAAATGCTATTGGAGTTTATAGCAAATCATCCAAAATATAAATTAGTAGGAGAACTTATGCCAACTGGAAAAACAGCAAAATCAATTGAGAAGACCTTTTGGGTTGTATCAAAGGACAACCAGATCGAAGAAGTAACAGAAAAAGAACTTATGACTAATCCTGAAAAATACCTAAAGAAAGAAATCTGGCAGAAACCGCCTTATCATTATGAACTAGTTGTTTCACTCAAGCGAATTAAGGATTGATCTTATAACATCCATTTTTTAGTTTTATACTGTAAATTGTGATGACAATAGAGAATCCTAGAAAATCAGCCAGAATATCATAAAAAGAAAAGGTTCTGCCTGGTATTGGAATTTGATGCAGTTCATCAACAAAAGGTAAAACAACAGCAAAAATGATCAATAATTTGAGTTTGGCTCTGTATTGATCCTCACGGTGCATTTTCATAAATAAATAAGCGAAAATCAGATACACAAAAAGATGACCAAGTTTATCTACATTTAAAGAATCATCAAGTGGTGTGTGTAATTTAGGGAGAGATGTTAAAGTCAGGATTACCAGCAGCCAAATATAAAATGTAACTTTGTAATAATTTTTATTCATCATTTTTAACCTTTATCTCGTGTAACTATTCAATTTCCAGGTGACTGGAAAAGGTGCCATAATGAATTTTGCCTTTATAGGTAATTTAAGATCATCGTTCGAGAACCATATCTCAAGTACTTTATCTTCATCAACCAGATTGTTTGTAAGCATATCAGATCTTTCTTTTACACCTTTTGAATAGTTATTGAATGTGATTTCTAATTTTATTGCCTGTTTTCTTCCTAACTTTGTCGAAATAGTCTCGTATCCAACTATTTTGTAATTAACTTTCCAGATAAGTTTATTAGCATCTACCCAAAGTTCACCTCTTGGTTCATCCAGAACAGTTCTTAAGTAAAACAATGCTGAAAAAAAGTCTCTGCTCTCTGGCATAATTGGATACAAACAATTTTGTTCAGGACCTAACTTACTGATCCTTTGGGCTTCTAATTTCTGTCTGTCATAGGTTGTTGTTCTATCCTCAAAATAGTCACCCTGATCGATTTTTTTTATATAAACCGTTGGTAGATATGCCCCTGAATAATGGGAAATATAATTATTATTCATGTTTGCAGCAATGCTGGCAATAAAAGTAGCGCGCGCATTTACAAAGAGAGTGGAATCAATATTTGTAACATTAACATTTACTACACTTACCCCTAAATATTTGATTGAAAGGTTCAAAGTCTCTGCTGATAATACTTTAAGAATTATCAAAAAAAAAGTTAAAAAACTGATTTTTTTAAATTGAATCATTCCCGTTTTTGAAGAATTCTAAAGTAATATATTGTATTCTACGTTCCTGAATACTTTTCACTGTCAGCTTGATTGTGCCTTTATAGATAATACTCTCACCAACATCCGGTACTTTGTTGAATCTATCGAACACAAACTCAGCCAAATTATCATATTCTGCTTCATTAATATCAAGTTTAAATTTGTCATTTAGATCAGCAATAGAATACATTCCATTTATTACAAAGATATTTTCTGCTCGTTTTATTATATTTGGCTGCTCTGAATCATACTCATCACAAATTTCACCAACAAGTTCTTCTAAAATATCTTCTAACGTGACCAAACCTTCTGTACCACCATACTCATCAACTATTATTGCTATCTGGACTTTGTTTTTCTTAAAATTATTCAGTAAATTTTGGATTTTTGTATTAGCAGTAACAAAAAGTGGTGGTCTTAGTAACGCACCGATAGATTTTTTATCCGGATTTAAAATTATATCCTTAGCATAAATAATTCCAATTATATTATCAATATTAGTTTTATATACCGGAATCTTAGAATGTCCTACACTAGTTATAAGTTCCTTAATTTTTTGTAAGCCTTCCGAAGTATCAATTCCTGCAATATCTACTCTGGGTGTCATGATTTTCTTGGTGTCCGTAGAAGAAAAACGGAAGATACTTGCAATTATTTTCTTCTCATTTTCCGCCAGTGAATGTTTAGTAGTCTTGGAATGAATGATATTTTTAAAATCTTCTGAAGTAAGATCAGCCTGTTTTATTTTTTTCTTAATAGTGAAGATAGAGCTTATGAACACTAAAATTTTTAAAACCGGCCAAAAGATATATTTTGTTATTTCTAAAAAAAAACTATTTGTGCGTGAAGTTTTTTCTGGAGATGAGTATGCCAGCAATTTAGGTGTAACTTCACCAAAGATCAATAATAATAGTGTCATTATCATTATCTCAAACATCATTAAGATTGATTTAGATAGATGAATCAAATAAGTTTCACCTATGCTGATTGCAATAAGTGCTGCTGTGGATGAAGCAGCTACATTTACAATAGTATTTCCTAATAAAATTATTATTAAAAGTTCCCTTGGTTTGCTTAATAATCTTATGATCCTTCTAGAACTTTTGCTTTCACTATTTTCTAACTTTTTAATCTGGATCTTAGACAAAGAGAAAAATGCAGTTTCCGAGCTTGAAAAAAAAGCTGACAGTATTAAGAAACCTATTATTGATACAACTGCAAAACTAGCACTCACGACTTAATATCCTCTCCGGTAAATTTTTTCAAATACATATCTTCTTTATAACACATTAACTTTTTACCCTCTACTGATAGATGATCATAATCTAAACAATGTAGAAGCCCGTGTAGAAATAATATCTGTAATTCCTCTATCAGAGTTCTACTTTCCTTTTGCTGTCTTGCAACATAAGTGTCAATAATAATATCGCCTAAGAAATTTACTCCTGGTATGTCCGCTGTAAAAGAGATCACGTCGGTAATTTCATCCCTGGCGAGATATTTTTTGTTTAATTTTTTAATAGAACCATCTTCCGAAAGTGTAAGGTTAACAAAGCTGTCTGGATGTAAAGATTCACCATGAATTACAATTTCAAAAATTCGCAAAAAATGATCTATTCGAACCTTTTCCTGTGTATTGTTATTAAAAAGAATGGATTTAGTTTTCCGGATATTCAAGACGCTTCCTATACACACCCATCAAAATCGGTAACATATATACTTTGATGGTATCAAGTTCTTTAATAGTCAGTGGTGATTGGTCCAGTTGCCCTTCATTAATCAGGTTTTTAATAGTATTATCGAGTACTTCTTTTATCTTATCTTCCGAGAAATCGTCTAATGATTTTGTGGTTGATTCAACAATATCAGCTATCATAACAATAGATGCTTCTTTAGTGAGTGGTTTTGGTCCACTATACATAAATTGATCAATATCAAATTCCAGATTAGTCTCAAGTGCTTTGTTATAAAAATATTTAATCTGCCCGGTTCCGTGATGCTGTTGAATGATCTCGATCACTGCTTTAGGTAAATTATGCTTTCTGGCTAATACCAAGCCGTCATTAATATGGTTTCTAATAAGATGAGCACTTTCATTTGCCATCATTTTATCATGCAGTTTAGTTGACAGGGGATTATTTTCTATGAAAAATTGGGGATTCTCAAGTTTACCTATATCGTGATAATAACTAGCCACTCTGGCCAGAAGATGATTTGCGCTTACAGCCTCCGAAGCACTTTCCGCAAGATTACCAACGATCAAAGAATGATGATAAGTTCCGGGTGCGGATAAGGCCAGTTTTTTCAAAAGTTCATTATCAAAATCAAGCAGTTCTAAAAGTATTTGTTTTGTAGCAAGATTTAATTTTCTCTCAACAATAGGTGTTATTAAGACCAGACCCACAACAGAGGTTGTACAGGAAATAATTCCCCAAAGAAGATGCCATAAATAAATATTAAAGCTTTCAAATTTTATCAATGCGACAGCTGTATTTACCACAAAAAAAGATAACAATAGATACAAAGTGATTGGATAAAATTCTTGCTTTTTTTTCATATAAGTTAAAGCAATAATCCCGCCAAATGTAGTTAAACAAAGTATTAACGGATTAGTTAAACTCCAATTTAGAAACAGTGAGACAAAAATAAGATTGATCGAATTAAAGATAATACCTACATGCGGATTAAAGATAAGTGCGATGAGCATTACAGAAAAACTAAATGGTATGATCAATGATGGGATTTTTAGGATATTATTGATAAAGATCGTTAATACTATTGAGACTAATATACTACCTAAAATAATAATTGTTCTGGGTAATGTTGAGAAGTTGTTAGGAAAAAAAAGCAGCAGTATATAATCGAAAAGAAATAGTATTAACACAGAAAGCAAAAAGATTCCCAGTGAAGAAAGGATCATTTGAAAGCTGTTTCTTGTTGGTTGATGCTCATGTTGAGCTCTGACAAGAGATTCTAATTTTAAAAGTTCAATCGATGTTATTTTCTGATTTTTACCTATAATTCTTTCATTTTTTTGAACTTTGCCTAATGTTAAGGGGATCTTTTCTTTAGCTCTTCCCATTTCAACATCAGTCATTTCCTGATCTATTATAATATTCTCGATCAAGACGATATCCGCCAATTCTCTTATTAAATTCTTTTCACCTTGAACAGAATGCCAACTGACTAATTTGTTTTTAGCTTCTTCCAGAGAATACAATCTATCAAGTCCGTAGCTTATTACTCTGTTTGGTTTAGAAATTTTTATTTCCTGATATTGATAATTATCCGGATAAATGCCTACTGTAAAAATTTTCGTAATATTCTCACTCAGGAAATTATAGAGCCTGCTGCGTCGCTGATTATCCATCAATAATCTGATGTTATCATTTGATAGATTGTAACCATTTTGCCTTAACTTTCTATTTATTGTCTGGATGTTTGATACGTCTTGTAAAACAAAGTGTTGAAAAACAAAATCAAGGTTTTTTTGAGCATTGAATTTAAGATTTTCAGACACCTTATAAATAGGTTGAACTTTGGCAGCAGCTGTTGTTTGTTCTGCTTCTAAAGTTTCAGAAGATTTATACACGTAAAAATCAAAGGGGGCATTGATGTCTTTTTCAGCTATTTCCCCTAATTTTAGAGTATAAATATGCGAAACAACACGATAAGGATTAAAGAAAGAATGCAGCAGTGCAATCGCCGCTGAAGCTAAAAGGATTAGATGAATTTTAGTAAGTTTCAATTGTTATATTAAAAAGAAGCCTCCCATAAAGAGAGGCTTCCGGTTGTTTTAAAGATTAGTCTCTTGGAATTTCAAAGATCTGATTAGGATAAATTAGATCCGGGTCTTTGATCTTGTCTTTGTTAGCTCTATAGATCAAAGGCCATTTTGCAGCATTATTGTAAACTTCTTGATAACCTGCAATTCTCCATAAACATTCGCCTTTGTAAACTTTCCATTCATATGGAAGGCCACGCGGTATTTTAATAACCTGATCTGGATATATCAAGTTAGGATCTTTGATCTGGTCTCTATTAGCTCGATATATCACTGGCCATTTAGACATATCACCGTAAATGAAGCTATATTGAGCAATCTTAGAAAGCCAATCGCCTTTAACTATCTTATAATCATCTTCATAATATTTGGGTTTAGCAGATGCTAAGTTTGCTTCCAAATTAGCGATTTTATTATCGAGATCAGAGAAATCTTTTCTGAAATCAGGTACTTTCCCAAACTTGGAACCTCGGTAATCATTATATTCCACAACTAATGCACGAACAGATTTTTTTGCTTTCCAAAGTTCCTTATCAGTTAAATTATTCCAGTTGGCAATTTCACTGTTGAAGAATTTGATCTTATTCATAATTGCTGCGAAATCAGCTTTTGTAACTCCTAAAAAGGCCAGGATCCCTCCATGAATTTTATCATACTCTGTTTTGGAAGTTTTCAATAAAGCATTAACTTCTTTTATGCGGGCAGAATATCTTTCCTGGTTTGCAATTGCATCAGCTTTTCTTTGCTGCAATTCAGCAAGATCAGTTTCAAGATTTTCCCAATAAGCTACTCTTTCCTTTTTCTTGAGAGCTTTATACTCTTTTTCAGATAAATAAGTAACTCTGGCTTGGGTTAACACGGGTAATACTAACAATGCGATCAATGATATAAGTATAATTCTTTTCATAGTTTACTCCTATTTCCCTGTTTCCAGTACTTTTTGATATTCTTTTAAGCTCTTAAGTTCTGCTTCCTGCTTTGCTAATTGAGCTTCTAAAGATTTCATTTCCCCATTCAAAGTTTCTGCTTTTTTCTCTTCTTGAATCGCTTCATCCTCTGCTGTGTTTAATTGAGACTTTGTCACCGGTGGTGGTGGTGGAGCACAAGCAGAAAGAAGAATTGAAAGTACGACGATAAGTAAAATAACTTTAATTACATTTTTCATATTCTCTCCCTTTCAAAATATTTTAAAATTTCACAATACACTTAATTATATTCAATCAAAAACTTGTCAAGTATAAAGCTATTTGTGGGATATAACTTTTTTTATTTAAAATTTTTTTAATAAATTCATATACTGTGATATTGATTTTAGAAAGGCAAATTAAATTTTGTGCGTTTACAAGCAACATTAAGACTGATTTTTCAATTGACATATCAAAAAGTAGTTAATATTATTTGTTCAGATAAATTAAAGAGGAGAAATTATGAGTAAAAAAGAGCGTTATACTGTTAAAACAGGGAAAGGGAAGATCATCAAATTGACTAATGACTTAGACGAAGCCCTAAAACTAAAGGAAGAATACAAACATGAAGGAGCGTATATTGAGGATAAGAAAAGCCCTAAAAAACACCGAACTACGTTTTTTCATTAGAACGATCAATTTTGTAAATTCTGTAAGATAAGAACAAAACACATAAATGAGAAAACGCAACCAATTCTTGATATTAATCATCATTTTGCTTGTAATAATGGGGTTTACTAGTAAATTTTATCAAGGTTCTTCTGCCAAATGGCTCAATAACTCATTTGTAGGTTTATTATATGTAACTTGTTGGTGTCTGGTAATTTCTTTAATCGCACCAAAAGTAAAATCCCTTATTATCGCTATTGGTGTTCTACTTGGCACCTGTATATTGGAAATTTTTCAGCTTTGGCATCCTCTTTTCCTGGAATATATCAGAAGCTCCTTTCTGGGAAGGACACTGATCGGAACAACATTCGTCTCATCGGACTTTGCATATTATATAGTTGGAGCAGGATTTGGCTGGTTGATCTTAAAGAAAATTGATTCTATTACAGATTCCTGACAGACATTACAGCAATACCGATCAGAAGTGCATCTCGCAATGTATATCTATCCAGAAGGATCGGTTCGTAATTCTTATTATACGGCTGTAATAATATTTCTTTACCTTCGGCAAAAGATTTTACTTTTTTCAAAGTGATCTCACCTTCTACTCTGACAACACATATTCGTTCATCAGCTGCAACCCAATTATCACATTGCTTCACGATCACAACATCGCTATTCGAGATATAGGGCTCCATACTATCTCCACTGGCGTAAAAAGCAAAATAGGAATTAAAATCACCAGTTAAAGAATTTGTATCCATCATTATATGGTCTATTGGTTCGGCTGCATCAATTTCCTGAGGAGAACCACAACTGACATTTGCAATTATGGGAAGATGGAAGTATTCGTGATTGCCTATCGTTTCAATGTTGCGAATTGGGAACATCGGCCCTTCTCCTGTTATCAACCAGGTAATATTAATATTGAAGGTTGTAGCTAATTTATTTAAAAATTCATAACTGGGATTTGTCTTCCCTTTTACATATCTGTTTATCACAACATTGGAAACTCCGATCTTTTCTGCCATACCTACTTGGGTAAGTTCTAATTTTTTTAATACTTCCTTCATTCTATTTCCAAATGGCATATTATCCTCCTAAATAATTAACTACATAGTTAAAAAATCTTATTGCAGATTAACCGTCAAGTTAAAAAATGTAAGGAATTGATTGTAAGAAAGATAAATTATTTACCCGATTGTAATTTGAGACTTGGCAGATTCTCCAACTTCACCAATGATCACAGCCCACTCGATCCCTGTAGATCTAAGACGATCAAGCAACTTTACAGCTTTCTCTTGAGAAACCGAAATCAGCAGTCCACCTGATGTTTGAGCATCATACATCAGCAGTTTCTTATGATCAGGGATTTTATGATGTAAAATTTTCACTTTTGGTTCATAGAATTGTTGATTACGATATGAACCTCCGGGGAAAAATCCCTTTTCAGCCAGATCAAAAACTTCTTCGATAAACGGAATAGAATTATAATCGAGCTGAATAGAAGTATTTGAATTGATCATTTCACTGAGATGTCCTAACAAGCCGAATCCGGTAACATCGGTCATAGCATTCACACCTACAGAGACAGCAATTTCAGAGGCAGTTCTGTTTAAATATTTCATGTGGAATACAGCCTTATCAATAGCACTTTTAGGAGCTTGATCAGCTTTGATAGATGTTGAAATAACACCCATACCCAGCGGTTTTGTCAGTATTATTTTATCACCGGGTTTGGTCGAATTATTTCTGATTATCTTTTTGGGATGTATAGTACCCGTAACCGAAAGCCCGTATTTCATTTCAATATCTTCGATCGTATGGCCTCCCAAGATAACACCATCTGCTTCCTTAACTTTGCTGATACCACCTCGGATAATTTCACTCAGAACTTCTTTTGTAATATTGCAGTTGTCATAAGTAACTAAATTCAAAGCAGTTATAACTTTTCCGCCCATTGCATAAATATCACTCAGGCTATTCGCAGCAGCTATTTGACCGTAAAGATAGGGATCGTTAACAACAGGAGTAATAAAATCAACTGTTTGTACTAAAGCCAGATCTTCTGAAAGTTGATAAACACCGGCATCATCTTTATCATATCTGTCTATCAGAATCTGATCAGATTTTGGGAATACCAGTCTATTGAGGATTTGATCTAAGTCCGCCGGACCTACTTTACCAGCTCAGCCGGCAGCTTTAACAAATTTTGTTAATTTATAAATATCTTCTCTTTTATTCATTAACTATCTCCAGAATTAATTAAAAAAGCAAGAGATGAAGATTTAGTGTCAAGTTGAATTTATTTTGAAGAGTAAACAAACAAAATAATATGTAGATGAGTGTCAGATATTTCATTTAATTTTAAGCTAAAGTTTAGGGATTTTATAGGGAAGCGCCGAATGGTGCAGATCGATCTTCAACTCACCTTCAGCATCCTTAAAATATCCAAAAGTGTATTCAACTTTTATCACGTTATCATTCAAATCAGTGAAGAAATAATTACCCATGCTCAAAGCACGGTTATTTTCCAGGATAAAACCAGCATTCTCAAAACGTACTTTTTTCCAAGGAGTAAGGGCAAAACCACGATCTTCAGGAAACTTATTATCATTACCTATAAAATAAGATATTGCTCCTCTTCTGGTTAAGCGGAATTGTATCTTTTCGGCTTTTGTCGGGCAAAACAGAACTGTACCTTTTCCATATCCGTACAATTTATCTATCATTTGTTCTGTTGTTTTTTTACATTTAATAACATCATTTTTACATGAGCCAATTTTTACCAAATAATTTCCCCATTTTTCCTGAGCATTAATAATTTCTAACTTTGTGATCATTTAACTTCTCCCATCCTTATTATTGTTTGATGAATTTCCAATATACATCAACACCGGTTGATTTTTCATCCCCGCGAAATGCTTCCAGGGAAAAGTGTTTGGATATTTCATATTCCAAGGCTACTTTATCAGGTACGATCTCTTTGGATTGACCTAAAGAAAATTCTTTCTGATAACTCAGGAAAAGATTGTTCGTTATGTATTTTCCTATCAAAAAAGAACCTTGCTTCAATTTTGTGCCGCCAGAGTATTCTATCACATTTAGGTTAAGCTTATTAGCTATTTTTTCGGAAATTCGGCTGCCGATCTCTTTTGTTAGAAGACTTTTAGCAAAATCTGTCTGACTAAATTCTGAAACCTGAGTTTTCTCATTCTGGCTGATCTCATTATTACTTTTCCCAAACAACAAATATGAAACAGCATCGGCTTCACTTATTGCTTCCTCATCCAGAATAAATCTGATCTCAGGATTCAAGGAATATCCGGTTAAATGAATTTGCATTATCCTTTTTAATTTATTTGCATCACGGAAAATATGAGAAACAGTTATATCCAGATAAGGATTCATCTCTTCTCCGCCATTGAAACTGATCTGTCCACTTACTAAATTGAATTTTCTACCATAGATCGTATAATTTCCTCTACGAGTTGTAATAAATCCGAAAACCTCAAAATAACTGCCGGTTTTGAGAATTTCCAGATCTCCGGATAACTCAATGTTCATATTTTTATCTGTTATCCAGGTATTTCTGGGAATGTTAACTTTGATCTTTCCGGTGAGATTTTTTATCATATCAGGGCTGGTTCTACCGGATGCTGCTTTCTTGGGCGGTCCTTCATCACTGTTGATAGTTAAAGCCTGCACAAGTAATGGCTCGCTGGTGTTTTTCACATTTTTATTATTACCTTTTAATTCATCCAGATTGATCTTAGCTCTCAATATATCAATTTGTCCACCATAGATCGGATAATCGGCAGATCCATTAATATTTACGTCAAAGTCAGTTAACAACTGCAGCTTCTTTTTATTCAGAGCTAAAAAATTATCTCCCTGGGCGTGAAAATAAAGCTCACTGTTCTCATTTGCTATCAGGTCTTTTAAATTTGTGTGACCGGAAACAGTAAGATTACCTTCTCCACCTTTCAGGAAGAATTCTGTAATGAACAATGTATCCTTGATGATGATAGAATTTAATTTCATTTTATTATAATCTATACCATAACGAGGAACAATGATACTACCATTCCTCAGATTTACATTACCTTTAAATTCTGGATCCTGCAAAGTATTATAAACGCTGAAATCCAAGTTGAGAATACCGTTTATATTTTCAAATTGGGTAGTAAAGTTGTCCATGAAACGCAGATCAAGGTCATTGACCATCAGATCAACTTTAAAGGGAGCTGTTGGGGAGATGAGGTCATTATCTGGCATCAGATCAACAGGGAATTGCGCCAGACCCAAAACTTGCTCATTATCACTTCGAATGATCTGGAATTCACTATTCAGTAGATTATTATTAATCATGAGATCAGCAGTGATCTTTTTTAGTAGATATTCATTCATTTGAGGATCTTGAATAATCAGATCGGCATTGATCTCCGGGTCTTGAAGGCTGCCCTTGATCTTTGAATCAAAATCAAGAATACCGCCGATCTTCATAGGCAGAATATGTAATCCATTGATTTGACGCAGGTCAATCCCTGCCAGTCCGATATGCATATCAACTTGTTCTACCGGATTGTAATATCCGTTTATTCTGATCGCACCACTCTCATTGATCAAAGAAAAATTCTCAAGATAATAGTCATTATCTTTAAGTCTGAACATTGCAGAATCATGTTCTGTCTCTAAAAATTGGTTGCCGGCTGATATTAACAAATAGGGAAGTTCTACTTTGAAAATACTATCGAGGATAACCTTACTTTTGGAAGTTAATTTAAGTGAATCAGAAACTATAACCAATTCATTTCTAAAAGTATTCAAATTACCTGAACTTATCAGCTCTATTTTATTTAAATCAAATTTGTTAATTTTAAAATCATGAGCATTAATTTCACTAGAAAACTCGATATTTTCAACTTGTTTATTTAGAGCAACATCTGCAATGAGCGAATCAAGAGACATATTATTGTAAGAAAAGTTATTAAGCTGCAGGTTTGTTGTGTTTTTCAAATTGGAAATTGTACCTTTTACAGATCCTTTTAATTCGACACTTCCAGATATATCTCCAATTAAAAAATATTTTTGCAGAGGCTTTAGATTATAAGAATTTAAACTATAAGCGATCTCATGATCTCCTTCCAACGCTCCCTTACCTGCGGCATTTATTGATATTCCCATTGCATCAGCAGAAAAATTGTTTAGATCATAGTTTTTATTGGCGTAATAAAAATCTGTATTAAGTGTATTCAAATTGTATTCTCCATAGCTGGATGTTGTAACACTTAATTTCAAACCGGTTTTCAGCTCATCTCTGCTTAAACCGCTGCCTTTGAGGTCAAAATTGAAGTTCAGATCAGAAATGTTATCTTTGTTTCCGGTTACTTCGCTTAAATTAAGTTTTTCAGCGCTGCCGCTCAGATCAAACTCGGGGACGGCAAAAAGTTTATTTATTCTTCCTTTTAAGTTTACACTGCCAGCAGGACTATTTATTTTAAGGTCTAAATTTGCCGAATCCTTATTTTTATCTGCCAGCAGTAATAATGTGTTTATTCTTTTCTCCCCAAGATAGGAATCTGTAGAGTTCAATTTCATAAAGCCGGTTATTCCCTGGAGTTCAGTTCCTTTCCCGGCTAATTCCATTTCTAAATTCAGATCAGTAGAAACATCAAATCCTTTCAGCCAATCAGCCATATTTATCTTCGCAAATTTAAGATCAGCTTTGTATTCCGGATCATGATAAATAGAATTGATATAAGACTCCAAACTGATCGTCTGCTCGTTGATCTGTAATTTAATATCGGAGTTCATCTCATCATTTTCCAGAACTAATTTTAAAAAGATAAGAGGATATTTCCTGAGTGGCAGCTCAGAAAAAAGGTTTGTGAATTCGTATAAATCTAATGGTTGTAATTCAAACTGGAGATTTAAAAGCTTTCCTGAATTTAGATCGTAGCTGGTTTTAGCACTCATTTCATTCCGAATTGTTTGCAGTTTAAGATCGCTGATCACCAATAAACTATCCTGCAATTTTCCGGTAAATCCTAAATCCCTGATCGTAATGTTTGGAACGGAAGACTGTAAACTAAATGTTGTTAAATTCACACTGAGTTCATTCTGCTTATAAGAAGCCTCTGCAGTTAAATTCAGATCTGATATTTTTTGGGGAATAAACCGACCGGTTTCAATTAAGTTAAGTACTGCATTTAAATTTACGATCTGCAAATTTTTCAGCTCGATCTGCCAGTTAATCTCAGTTTGCTGTAATCCGATTTTTGTAGAATCTGTAGGTGGTAATATTTGTGAAAAATTCCAGCTTCCCGGCTCCTGCTCTGTCAGCAGTAGATCCACATCCTGAATTTTGAAATCATTTATGATCAATTTTTTCTTCAACAAAGGCAAAATTTTGTAATTAATAGAAATTTCTTTGCAGGTAAAGATCTGTTCATTCTGAGTTGAAAGTTCAAGATTTTCCAAAGCAATATTACTTAATAAACTACCCTTAACTTTACCTATACTTAATTCCGCTGCAACTAAATTTTTGTTAGCGGCTTTGATAATGGTTTTGCGAACTATATTCTTAAAAATAGCTGAGTTCAAAAACGAAACTGCTGTTAAAATGATCAGGCATAGTATTAAAATGATAATTGATCTTTTTTTCATTTTCATATTAAAATGCGTGTCCTATGTTCAAATGGATCTGAACACTGCTTTTCTCATCCCAGAGTGGCTGTGCGACATCAAGTCGCAGCGGACCAATAGGAGTTTTAAATCTTAGACCGGCACCGGGAGAATATTTAAGTTCATTCAGATCATGAGCATTATATTCTTTCCAGACGTTACCAGCATCCATAAACACAACTAAATAAACGAATTTATAGATCTTCTGTCTTAATTCTGCGGAAAATTCCAGATAACTATTTCCACCGATGGGTGTTCCTGTTTCATTTTTCGGACCCACCCGACTTCTGCTCCAACCTCTTATAGATGTGCTGCCGCCGGCATAAAATCTCTCTTCCAATGGTGTTGCCTGATCACCCCAAATAGGTTTCATCGCTCCAAGTTTAACTCTACCGGCAAAAACCAGATCAGCCCAGAGTTCATTGTATTTTCGGATGTCGATTAATCCCTGAACGTAATGATACTTGCTCTTTAATTTTAATCCTGAAATACTAAATGAATAGGCAGCAAAAAGTCCTCTATCCGGATAAAAAGCCGGTTCTGAATCATCAAAGTTCATACCTTGTGAAACTGTGGATTTATTATAATATTCTTTTAAGGGATTATCTTCAATATCGTTAGCGAGGTCAATCAAACTTCTTTCAAACCTGTAACTGAAAAATCCGCTCAGGCTGGATGTGATTATATTTTGAAACGTCATAATACTGCCAAAACTTTCCAAAGTATAAGCAGATTCCTTTTCTTTTTTTACAAAGGATTTGGAAATTAGTGAATTGTAGGGACCAAATAATGCCGGTTGGGTGATCTTTAAACTGAGATTATACGGCTCAAGATAGGAATGTTTTATATAAACATTGGCACTTCGGGCATCACCTAAAAAGTTCAATTTTAATAGATTTACCGAAGCTCTAAAACGATCTTCCAAACCGTAACCAATACCAAATTTAACAGACCATTCTGGCATTTCCTGAACAAATATCTCAATTGGAAGCCTATCTGACTCAATCTGATCCAGGAGGCTTTTCATGGTTACGTATTTAAAAACTCCCAACTGTTGGATGCGTCGCTGATTTTCTTGCAGCAGATTTTGAGAGTACTGCTTATCTTGAAAGGATAACTGTTTTTTTATGACTTTCGTTGAAGTACGTTCATTTCCTAAAACTGTAATATTTCCAAACTTACAAAGTTTACCGGTCGAGATTGTATAAACAACATCAACTTTCTTCTTTTTATCCGTAAAAATGATCTCCTGCTCAATATCCGATGAGGGGAAACCTCGGTTTAAAAGCAGATTAAAAAACACTTTTCTCAAAGCAAATACATCAGCATCTCTAAATCTACGATTATTTTGCAGCGGCCAATTTTCTTTATTTGAAACTAAAAATTGCATTACAGAATTTTGTATCTCCGGAGTGGGACTTATTATTTCAAGTTCAATATTATTGACCAAGATCGGGTTATGTTCCTGAATGTAATAAAGCAGATTTATCTTACCGGTTTTTGCATTAATCTCTTTTTTCACTTCAACTTTAACGTTCAGGAATCCTTCCCTCTGATAATCCGCAATAATTCTCTGGATATCATCATCCAGGTACATTTCGGTGTAAGCTGCAGTTTTTTTCCAAAAAAGCAATCTTTGAGCAAGATTCTCAGGCTTTATGATTAAATTTTTTAACAACCGCGCATCGGATATCGTATTATTGCCAACGAATTGAACCTTTCCTATAAAATAATCTTCTTTTGCAATAAGCAATAAGCATAACATCAGCAATATTAATAAAATTATCAACTTTTTCATTAGTACTATATAATTATATCAAAGTTTAGCTGTCAATTTTAGTTTGAACATAACTGCTACTCTTTAACAAAAAATGGTTTAATGCAGCACTTTAAGATAAGTTTTATCATTATGTAACCTGTTCACAATTTAGTATTTGTACTTAATAAACAAGAGGGAATCACTTATTGCCCTTTTTTTGTCTTGACGATTACCTGCAAAAATCTGAGTTAAAAACATATTGCAGCATTTGATAAATGGAATGAACCGAAATTTAAAAAAAAGAGGTGAAAATGAATAAAGTAATTCAACATCTGAAAAAATATATTTTGGCCGGTATTTTAGCAATTATCCCGCTATTTTTAGTTTTGATCATTGTGCGTTTCTTTTATCTTTTCATCGATCAAAATGTTTTGGATCTGATCGATGATTACATCGGTATCAGAATTCCCGGACTTGGTTTATTATTAACTGTTTTGCTTCTTTATTTCGTAGGATTGTTATCTCGTAATTTATTTGGCAAATGGCTGCTGAATATATTTGAACGCATTACCCAGAAAATTCCAATTATTGGGACAACCTACCAGGTGGGAAAACAGATTTCCAATACACTTTCTCTACCGGAAAAGCAGGTTTTTAAAAAAGTTGTTTTAATTCACTATTTGAATGATGAACTTTATACTGTCGGATTCATCACCGGCTCACTGATCGAAAAAAAATCACAAAAGATATTATATAAGATCTTTGTACCTACGCCGCCTAATCCCACAACCGGTACAATAATTATTGCCAAAGAAACTGACTTCATAGAGCCGGGCTGGACTATTGACGAAGGTATTCGAACTGTTATTTCTGCCGGAATTATTGGTCCAAAAGACATAAATTTACAATTATAATAAAAGCTGAATTTCCTGAATTCCTAACCTGATTCAAATAATAATAGAGCAGCAAAAGTGAAACATACTGAAACCCTTTTGAGGTTAAGGATTTACTTAAGCTCCGGGATAAATTGTATTTATTATAGTTATTGCTGCTCTCATCTACTCATTTGTTTTACAAAAAAAACCGCCTTGTACAAGGCGGCTTTTTGTTATGATAACTGTTACTGAAATTATTTCAACAGCAACATTTTCTTAACTTCTGTGTAGCTTTCTGACGATAACCTGTAGAAATATACACCTGAGGCATTTTTAGAAGCATCCCAGTTATAAGTTATTCTACCTGTATTTTCATCATTCGCTGTAAAGGTTTCTCTGGCAACCACCCTACCTCGAACACTGTAGATCGTGAGTTGCGCTGTTTCACCTTCTTTGATGTCAAATTTGATATTGGTTACCGGATTGAATGGATTAGGATAATTTCCATAAAGCAAAGTAGTATCAGGAAGTTCTGGTGTTTCCTCGCCCAAAATAGTCACAGATGTAGGTCCATATTCTGTGGAACTGCCATCATAAGCAACTGCCTCTAACCAATAAGAATATGTAACACCATTTTCAACTTCATGATCCTGATACTCATAGCTGTGAGTTGAAGTGGAGTTAAGGGCATATTGCGTGTTGATAAGCAATTGTTCATTTGGACCGGTTTCCGATCTATAGAGATTGTAGCAATTCATTGCTGTTTCTGATTCGGTTGTCCAGGTAACAGATACAAATTCATTCTGGAAGTAAGCCGCTGTAAAGTTTGTAAGTGTTACAGGAAGACTACTGTCGTTGAGACCGAAAGCAACTGCCAGATCTGAACCGAAGATCGGGCCGCCATCACCATCATTACGATACTGAATGCCAGCATCACCGGCTAAATTCTCAATGCCGATACAAGCATCTCCTCGAACAGTAGACGAATTCACGGCTGCATCGATAGTACTTTCGGCTTCATTATATTGGATTTTGATATTTCCATTGGGATATAGAATGATCTGGAAAGTCATCCATTCAGATGCATCGAAATAGTCATAATAATGATAATATGTTACAACGAATTGTGTTGCATCACCACCATAATAAATAGCACCGTTTGGTGTTCCGGTATCATTATCCAGGTCCATCAAACAACCGGCTATCATATTATTCGGAGTATCGGCGTCTGGAATTGAAGCAGAAGAACCAGTTGAAGAAAAGCCAGTGCCAAAAGTAATTAAACCGTTCGTACCAATATATACATCCGCAGTTCGATAAACATTTCCGAAGAAAGTAAAATCAAAACCAATATCCGGAACCTCAAAATATCCATCATCAGCTGAGCCAGATGTCCAGGTTGTAATTTCTGTGTGAGATGCATAATTTATCCAATTATAGGTTGGGTGAGAAGGAGCGCCGCCTGCTTCGCTGTTGGCGAAGAAATAATTTCCTTGAGCAGCACCGCCGCCACCATAATTAGCTTCCCTGCCATCACCTGTCAAAGGCACATCTGTGGCAGCTCTGCTGGCTTTTGTTGCACTTCTATCTGAGAATCTGCCATCCGTGATCGTTAGATTGGCTGTTTTGGCTCCCTCTGAGGTTGGAGCAAAAGCAACATCTACAGTGATTGATTCACTTGCACCAAGATCATGAGGATAGGTATTTCCATCGGTAAGCACAAATTGATCTGCATCTGTTCCGGTAAATGCTACATCTGTTACCGTGAGTGTACCGCCACCCAAATTGGAAATTGTAAAAGTCTGTTCAACAGAAGTATCTCCGAGATTAACCGTTCCAAAATCAAAGGAAGTCGGATTAACGGCGAAGACAGGTATTGCCGGAATATCCTGAAACTCAAATCTGGTGTTTGGATAATACGTGCTTTCAGTTCCTGCGGGTGGAGCTGCGGGATCAGGGTTAGTGGAATCACTAAAATAATGATAACTTACGTATGCTCTTGTATCTTGGTCGCAATAGAATTCATCTGAAGAAGAAGTATATGAGCTAGCATTTTCATCAACTGCAACAACGAGATTACCATCAGTTGCGGGATCATAAGCAAACGGATTGTTGAGTGTTATTTCAAGCCATCCGTCACCGCTTACTAATTCCAGATCGACATCACCACTAAACACTTGATCAAGTTCGGCAACTGGGATCCAATCTAAAAGAGCATTATCTGATGTTGTTCCCATGTAAATCGTCCAATCATCACTATCAGCATCACCGCCACCCCAACTGTAATTGTACCAGATTTTTTCAATTCTTTTATCAGCTGGTATCGTTCCGAAATCTGATGCGAGGTAAATTGTTTGAGAATAGGAATAGCCATAAAAAGGCTCGATTGGCAGATGTTCATTAGTGGCAGTACCTGCTCCAATTTGAACTATAGCAGGATCCAACATTGTTGTAAAACTCCAAACAGGGCCAGAGTAAGTTGCTCTGGCAGAATTAACTGATATTACTTGCCACTCGTATTCGGTATCAAAGCTCAAACCAGAGTAGGTATAACTACCTGTTGCCCCGGCAGCAACACCGGAAACAACCTCTACCATAGCACCGGCAGGCCCAAACCATAGATCATAAGTGTCTGTATCTGCGCCAAAATCCCAGGTGAGATCACCGGATAAGGCTATATCTGTGGCATTATCAGCAGGGCTTGGATTGGTAGGAGCTCCTGGGGCGCCAGCTAGAACATAATGAAATTCAACTGTGATCCCTGTGGCTTGATGTCCACCATCACCCCAACTATCTTCAATCCACAAAATCCAGGTACCATTCATTGATTCGTTGCTAAAATCTGAGATCGTATGATTATATGTTCCGCTAAATTCTCCAGATGCAATTTCGACTGATGTGCCTAAAGGTGATTCTAACCAGAATGAACCTTCAGAAGCATAATTATCTGTACCCCAAGTGTAATCAACAACAACATCGGTGACATTATCTGTTTGAGTAACAACGATTTCAGTCCAACCAAGTTCTGTATAGGTATTAGAGTCATAAGAACCAGGATCAGGACTGTCGGCTGGTAAGTAATCGTATTGATCACTGAATGCCATACTTGCTGCAAAAACAAAAATAAGTAACAATAAAAATTTTTTCATCATGTTTCCCCTCCATTTTCTTTTTGATTAATTAATATATAATCTTAGTAAGATGAACAATAGCAGTTGATAATGCCAAACACTTTTTTTTTCAGCGGGGTTTTTTCTGAATTCAATTCATAATTTATGACTGGAATTACTAACAGATATATAATGTTATACTGCCGAAAGAAATTGCAATTATTCCGATCAAATACAGGATCTACAGTATTAGGTCATTCCTTGAGTTTATTTTATTTCTTGCCTAACTGAGTAAGATGCAGTTTTGTTAAAAAAAGTTTTATGGCTTCTCTTTAATTCATTATACTAAATTTTCTGAGGCTAAGCTTTTTATAATTAGTCTATTCCAAAACAATCACAGAAGATATTAAGAAAGTTACTACTGAGCGGGAATGTGATATCAAGGTTCCTGAGGAGATAATTGACTTTTTAAAATTACCCTGACCTGATAATAAGACGACCAGCCACATCCAAGCCTATAACTTCAAAGAAACAGTAAATTCCAATATCCCATTCTATCCAATCTATGATGATCGCAGGTGGGGTAGAAGTACGATAAAGTAGACTAAAGTATGATAATTTCAATTGACAGAGAAGCAAGAGAAAAAAAGATAAGCAAAAATTGAATAAGAAGGATGAAATATGAAGAATAAACAAATTGATATATTGGATGTATTATTAATTTTAGCCAAGCATAAGAAGTTTATAATTTGGACAACCTTAATTGTGAGTATAATAGCTGTAATTTATAGTTTAGTAGTTCCTCAACTCTGGACCTCAACAGCAGTGATTTTACCTCTACAAAATGACTCTAGCAAACTCTCCATTTCTAGTTCTTCTTTAATGAGTCTTGGATCATCATTTTTAGGCGATATATTTGAAGCTAAAGGAACAGAACTGCTTGCAATTTTAAACAGTCGGACATTTTCCAGGGACATTGTTATTAAATTTAACTTAATCGATTATTTAAAACTAGATGATAGAGACAGTTTGATGGTTATGGATAAAGCAATAGAGCATTTACGTTTGAATATGCTCGGGTTAAGTTTAGACGATGAGTCGGGTATGATCTCAATTACAATTAAATCGAAAGATAAATATCTCTCAGCTGACATTGCGAATTATTATTGCTATAAAATTAATGATTATAATCTCAATACAAGAATGAGTTCAGGAAAGAGGAAGAGGATATTTATTGAGACGAGATTGAATGAAATTAAATCAGATATTGATTCATTAGCAGATAAAATGAAAGAGTTTCAAGAAGAGAACAATGTGATAATATTTTCAGACCAAGTCAGTGATATTATAACAAATTACGTTGGTTTAGTCTCTCAAAAAAGAAAACTAGATATTGAATATGAATATACAGTAAATAACTTGAAAGAAATGACACCATTAATTGAAGAGTTAACTCAAAGAAGAGAAATATTAAAACAACAAATAGAGAATCTTGAGTATTCCAAAACCAAAAACAGTAAATATATAATTAATATTGATGATGTTCCACAGCTTACACTATTATATAAAAATTATGAAGCTGAATATAGGATATTAAAAGAACTTTACTCTTTCTTATATCCCCAATTTGAAACAGCTAAAATTGAAGAGTTAAAAGACTTACCAACAATTAATGTTATAGATCGAGCTGTTCCTGCTGGTATAAGATCTTGGCCAAAAAGAGCAAAATTATGCATTATGTCTTTTCTTGTTGCTTTTATCCTGAGTTCAATCATTGCCTTAATTCGAAATTCTTATGACAATTTGAAAATAGATGAAAATAATAATTCTAAATTAATTCAGTTAAAAAAGTATTTATTAAATAAATAGCAAACAAAAAGAATATAATGAATAAGTCAAATTATTCAAACAAGGCAATAATTGTTACTTTAGGCCGTTCTATTGAAAAAATTTTACTAATCATCTTGTATGTTCTACTTTCAAGGTACCTTTCAAAATACGATTATGGAACTTATCGCCAAGTAATTTTGGTTTACTCTTTCTTTATGATTATTTTTGTTTTCGGGATGCCTGCCAGCATTAATTATTTCTTACCAAAATTAAATTTTGAAAAGCAGAAAACTTTAATTATTCAAACCGTGCTTTTTTTATTAATAATTTCATTTCTACTAGGCGGTACTTTATTATTATTTAATGATACATTAAGCAAAATTCTTAATAATGTAAATTTGAAAAGTTTAACAATATTATTATCATTATTATTAATTTTCAGCTTACCCGCATCTATTTATTATAATTTTTTAATAATGATTGATAAGACAAAACTTTGCGGTTTACTCAGTATTATATTCGGATTCATGAAATTGGGTTTTGTTTTAATAGCAATTTTGTATTATAATTCAATTTTCAATATTTTATTGTCTTTAGTTTTGTTTTCTTTTCTGCAATTGGTTATTGTTTTGATAATCATATTTAGATATTATTCAGGAATATCTTTTACATTTTCCAGAGTGCAATTTATTAAACAATTCCAATTTGCATTTCCTCTTGGAATTGCTTCAATTATTGGTATATTAATCAAAAGAATGGATCAGTTTATGATATCGTATTTTTTTAATCCGACCGATTATGCTGAATATGCGAATGGATCTATAGAAATACCATTTCTCTCAATTTTAACAAATTCGGTAATGGTCGTGTTGATGCCTTTTTTTGTATTGGCATTTGAAGAGGGGAGAATTTCAGATTTTGTCTCAAAATGGCAGACTGCAATACTAAAAGTAGGGCTGCTCATAATTCCTATATGTGCGTTTTTGATATCTTACTCAAATGAAATAATTGTATCTTTATTTTCTCAAAAGTATGTAATCAGTGGTTTGATATTTAAAATATATTTATTTAGCGAATTTGCCCGTATTACAATATTTGGTAACATACTTTTAGCATTAGGAAAATCAAAAACTATTTTTAAATTTGCTTCAATAACTCTACTACTTAATTTGATTTTAAATTTAATTATGATAAAAATATTCGGTTTGATCGGCCCGGCAATTGCCTCTGTACTTTCGGTGTATATAATGAATACAATGCAGCTCTTTGAAATATCACGAACTCTGAATGTTAAAGTCCATAATTTATGGCCTTGGAAAAAATTAACAATTATCTTATTTATTAGTTTTCTAATCGCATTATTATCATCAGTTCCTAAATATCTTTTCGATACGTTAATTCTTCAAATTTCAATAGGTGTAATTATATTTTTAATTTCATATTACTTGTTATTTAAAAAAACAATTTCAAAAATGTATCCCAATCTAGATTTCATATTTTGGAAGAGATAGGGATAATTCAATGAGAACTTTATTGGCTGAAGCTTATTCAAATAAATTCTATATGCTGGTTGTAATAATTGTTGTTTTCTTTACAATAGGTATTGTTTTTCACTTTGAATGGTTTCTAACATTGTTGATTATGTGCATAATAATTACACTATTATTTGTGAATAGATCATTATTATGGGGATTGATTATTTTCGGGTTGGCTTTATTATCATCTATTAACATGCAATTCGATACATTCTTTCATTTCAACACAACAATTATTTTATTATTCATTTTAGTAATTAAGTATTCCAATGAATTATTAATTGTTAATATTAAACCAAATAAGAATATATTGCTGTTTTTAGCAATTTATGTTTTTTTAATATATACTTTGTCATACTCCAGCGATCAAGAATTCGGGATGATGAAACTAAAAAAATTTATCTTATCAACTCCTTTTTTTATCATTACTTTTTTAGTTTTTAAAAATCAATTTAAAAGTATATCTACTATTTTCAGATCTGCATTCATTATTGGTCTTTGCTATTTATTTTTTGTCATAACTTATCCTGATTACAGCTACTTCCCTAGACTAACAACTTTACATATTAATCCTATATGGTTTTCTCGGTTTTTAGGTATGATTTTTATAATAGGAGTTTTTTTTATTCGATGGTCAAAGAAAATTCATTTCAAATTATCCTATTTCACGGCAATTTTATTTATGTTATTTTTCATGATAAGAACAGGTTCCCGGGGGCCTATTTTATCATTAGCTGTTTCATTGTTATTTGTATACATAATAGATTTATTTAAGCAAAAGAGATTTAATTTAAAATTATTTTTAATGATATTATCTACTATAATGATAATAGCAATAATGTTATATATAGCTTCAAGTTTTTTGCCAGAAGATATTAAAGAAAGACTGTTAAGCAAAGGGCGTGATGTTCAAAACTCTAGCTTGGTACGTGTATTACTTGCAGTTGATGCGATTAATTTATTTAAATCAAATCTAATTTTAGGTGTAGGGTTAGGTGGTTTTACAAAGGGAGTTTTAGGAAATTTTAAGTATCCGCACAACATTTTTTTAGAATTACTTTCGGAAATGGGTATCATCGGCACAATTTTTTTTAGCAGTATCTTTATATATGCTTCTTTTAAGTTTTCTCGAATTATTAAAAAATATGGAGTATACTCAAAGGGATATGAGGTAGGGATGCTGTTACTTACTATTTTCATTTTTACTTTTATTAATGCACAGTTTAGCGGAAGTATTGACGGAAATATGTATTTGTGGTTTTCAATCGGTGGAGTTATTTTTTATTCAACCTGGGATGGAGATATACTAAATGAGAATTTATCATAAATTATGGTATTTAAATTTATCACTGATATGTATGGTATTATTGTAAACAGATTATGAAAATCTTATATTATGCTCCATATAGTTTTTCTTTAAAGAATCAATTACCACTAAACAAAGCTCCCAGGATTAGGCAATACAGTATTTATCATGCTTTAATAAAGGATCATGATCTTTACTGTATTTCTGGTGATTATGAAGAGAGAAAGGATGCTGTACTTAGATTTTTTAAGGAAGAAGACATAACTAAATATGACGGTATGTATTGTGAATCTCACAATTGGCCACTTAAAATATTAGATTATAAGTTTTTTAAATTTTGCAAAGGAAAAATCCCGATGACAATTTTTTATCGCGATTGCTACTGGAAAACTAATGATTATCTAAAAAAACCCAGTTTTAATAAAATTCAATCATATATCCGATTTAAAATTGAGTATTTGATTTTTGCTAGATATTTTAACTTATTTTTTGTACCGACTAAATTATTTAGTGAGTTTTGTGGAATTAAAAATTATTCTATCTTACAACCAGCTGGAATTGTTAGAAAAATAGCTCCAAAAGAATATAATGATGGAATTTTTCGAATACTTTTTGCAGGTAATATGAAAAAAGGTTGTGAAATTATTTTTGATATTATGAAAAGAATGCTGCAAAAAAATACTAAGATAGAGCTGCATATATTCAGTACCGATGCACCCGAGATAAATATTCAGAATGTTTTCTTCCATAGAACAAGTCTTCAAGATAATAAGCGACTAATTAGTAAATGTCATGTAGGATTAATTCCTCACGAAAAAATAGAATATCTTGATCTAGCATTTCCACTTAAAATTATGGATTATTTAAGTTATGGTTTACCAGTAATTTCTACAAATACACTTGAAGTGGAAAATTTTTTAAGAATCCACAATGTTGGAGTAGCTGTTGAGCATGATGTTGAAAGTTATGTTAAAGCTATTGAATTTTTCATTGAAAATAAAGATTATTTTATTGAGTTAAGTAAGAATGCCTTGGAGTTAATAAAAACAACAGAGAATTGGGACAATAGAGTGGAAAGGATCACTAATGTTTTACGAGAGTTAAAAAAATGAAGATCCTAATATTCTCACATTTATTCCCAAATAACATTGATCAAACAAGTGGAATTTTTGTTTTTGAAAGAGTAAAATTTTTAAAGCAATTTTTCGAGATCACTATTGTAGCTCCAGTTCCGTATTTCCCAAAAATCCAAATATTTAAAAAGTGGAGTAAATTTTCAAAAATTCCCAAATACGAGATCATTGAAGGTATCGAAATCTTTCATCCCAGATATCTCCTTTTTCCCAAGAATCTTCTTCGTCCTCAAATCGGATTATTTCTCTTTTTTTCCACCTTTAATCTTATTAAAAGTTTACATTCTATTAATCATTTCGATTTAATCCATGCTCATTTTATTCAACCTTCAGGAATTGCAGCTTCAATGATTGGCGAGAAAATCGATGTACCTGTTGTTATTACAGAACATTTCGGAAGGTTAAATGATGATCTCGAAAATAGATCAATGCAATCATTAATCAAAAAGACATTTGAAAAGATCGATAAGTTGATAGTGGTCTCTGAAAGATTGCAAAATGAGTTGTTAAAAAAAGGGTATGATGATTCAAAAATTACTGTTATTCCTAATGGGGTTGATATGACTAAATTTATCCCAAATAAAAAACCAAGACAAGTGTTAAATCAAATTAATTTAATAAGTATTGGGAACTTAATAGAAAACAAAGGATACCGATTTCTTATCAAAGCAATAAAATTATTAGTTGAAAAAAATATTAATGTGAAACTACGAATAATTGGAGAGGGTATATTAAGAGAAGAATTGCAAAAAATGATTGAAGATTACGATTTATTGGATCATGTCACTTTAATTGGAGAAGTAAAACACGATTTGATTTTTGATTATTTGGATACTGCACATATGTTAATACACCCCAGCCTTATAGAAAGCTTCAGTGTGGTAACTATTGAAGCATTAGCATGTGGATTGCCAGTTGTGGTAACTGCTTGTGGCGGGCCTGAGAATTTTGTAAACAAAAGAGTTGGAGTGGTCGTAAATAAAGGGGATAGTAGAGAATTAGCATCAGGTATCAATTATGTAATAAATAATTATGATAAATACGATCCTGATGAAATTTGTGAGTATTGCAGAAATAATTTTTCTTATGAAATAATAATAAAGAAAATTAGTGATTTATATAGAGAAGTAATAAATGAACACTAAAGTAACTCATCTATCTTCAGTCCATCCTGCATCCGACACCAGAATATTTCTTAAGGAATGTAGCAGCTTGGCTAAGTACTATACAGTAACACTAATTGCGAAAGCTGAAAAAAAAAGTATTAATAATGGGGTAAATATCATCCCATTTAAAACATTCAAAAATCGTTTTCTTAGAATGTTCATTTCACCACTTCGAATGTTTTTCCTTGCCCTTAAGTACAAAGCTGAAATATATCATATTCATGATCCAGAGTTATTGATCACATTAATGTTACTTAAAATATTCACTCGTTCTAAATTGATATATGATATTCACGAAGATGTAGTTAGCGATTTACAGAGTAAAGCATATTTACGAGGCATATTAAGAAATTCAATATCTGTAATTTTTAATAAATTTGAAAGAAAAATTTCAAGATTGACAGATTACAATATCACTGCGACTCCTTTTATACGAGAAAAGTTTAAGAAATTAAATGATAGAACAATTGATATTAATAACTATCCAATCCAAGATGAATTAGTTAGTAAGCATAAACCACATTCTAAAAGTGTATGTTATATAGGAAGCATTACAAAAGTGAGAGGAATTAGTACTATAATTGATGCTATGGAGTTAGTAGATGCTGAATTAATTCTAGCTGGGAACTATGAACCTACATCTTACAGAGATGAACTAAAATCCAAAAAAGGTTGGCAAAAAGTTAAGGAAGTGGGTTTCGTTAATCGTAACGAAATGAAAAAAATCCTTTCTATCTCAATAGCGGGCTTGGTCCTTTTTGAACCTGTACCAAATCACATTAATGCTCAACCAAACAAATTATTCGAATATATGTCATCGTCTTTGGCTGTTATCTGTTCGAATTTTCCATTATGGTATACGATTGTTGAGAAAAATCACTGTGGAATTCTTGTCGATCCACTGAATTCAGATGAGATCGCTTCTGCTATAAACCACTTGATAGAAAACCCAAAGATATCTAAGAGATTGGGAAAAAATGGGAGTCAAGCAGTTAAAGAAATTTTCAATTGGAAATCTGAAGAAAGAAAATTATTCTTATTATATAAAAAAATATTAGGAGTGTAATTTGAAAGTTTATTTCTTTTCATCATTGTTTCTATTAATTTACCATCTTTTTTTGTACGGGATTTTGTTACAAATTGTGAATATTTTCAAATCACGTAAAAGTAAATTAAATCTTGATTATCTGCCATCTGTAACTATACTAGCCGCAGCATATAACGAAGAAAAGAAAATTGATAATTTGCTTACTTCATTCGCAAACGTTGATTATCCTGAAGATTTAATAAATTTATTAATCGTATCAGACGATAGTACAGATTCTACTAACGATATTGTGCAAAAATACAGTACTCATTTTTCCAATATAAGATTGAAAATCCAACATCCACGTGGTGGGAAAGCATCTGCGTTAAATTTGATCGAACCCTTTCTTAAAACTGAAATCATTATTTCAGCTGATGCTTCTTCATATATTCAGAAAGATTCTATTAAAAAGCTGGTGCGATATTTTGCAGATGAGAAAATTGGTCTTGTTTCTGGTCAGATGATCTTGAAACAGGAAATTGGTACTAGTCAAGGCGAAGGAATATATTGGAAATATGAAAGTTGGCTCCGCAAGAATGAGTCCGATTTATATTCCCTTATAGTTGCCAGCGGTTGTTTATTTGCCATGAGAAGAAGTTTGTATAAACAGGTACACCCTTCTTCACCTGACGATTTTGAAAGAACTTTGATTACTCTAAAAAACGGGTATTTAGCGGTTTTAGAACCTTCTGCTATTGTATTCGAGAAACTAACTTCAAGCCCTAAAGATGAAATAAGACGGAAAATTAGAATTATTTCTACTGAATGGTTCGCATTATTTAGGAACCTTGAGCTGCTCAATCCTTTTAAATTTCCCATAGCTTCTTTTTTTCTTTTTTCGCATAAAATTATAAGATGGCTATTACCAATATTGTCATTTGGTTTGCTTTTTCCATGCTTTTTTTTCTTGGACGAAATATTTTTCCAAATTTTTTTTATAATTCAGGTTACAAGTTATATTATTGCAATTTTAGAGTTGTATCTTGAAAAAATAGGAAAACCTATGAAATTATTTAAATTCGCTGGTTATTGGTTAGCAATGAATGTAGCTTCTCTATTTGCCCTGATCAAATTTATTTCTGGAAAACAACAACGAACCTGGAAAACGAATTAATAGTTAGGAGTATTTAATTTGAAACTATGCAGCATCATCGGGGCAAGACCCCAATTTATTAAGGCGGCCGCTGTAAGTCGCGAAATCGCGCAGCAGCCAAATATGAAGGAAATCATCGTTCACACAGGACAGCATTTCGATGCCAATATGAGCCAGATATTTTTTGAACAAATGCAAATCCCCAAACCGGATTACAATCTGGCAATCAATAGTCTATCACATGGTGCAATGACTGGCAGGATGATCGAAAAAATAGAGGAAGTACTGTTAAAAGAAAAGCCTGATTGGGTAATGGTTTATGGCGATACTAATTCTACTATTGCCGGTTCGCTGGCAGCCAAGAAACTAAATATAAAAGTTGCACACGTGGAAGCAGGTTTACGCTCTTATAACAGGAAAATGCCGGAAGAGATCAATCGTATTCTGACTGATAAAATAAGTGATCTGCTGCTGTGTCCGACTGATCAGGCAGTGAAAAATCTGAAAGATGAAGGAATCGGGAAACATTCACTTGCTAAGATAGTGAAATGCGGTGATGTGATGCATGATGCTGCTCTGTTTTATGCCAAAATGGCACGAAAACCTTTAATAGATCTACCCGCCAATTTTATTCTAGCAACTGTGCATCGAGCAGAGAACACTGACGATCCGCAAAGACTTAATTCTATATTTAAAGCTTTGGAAATTGTTTCAAACGAAACTCCGGTAGTGCTGCCGCTTCATCCCAGAACTCGAAAGATCATTGTGCAGCAGCAGATTGAGACCAGAGGTTTGTTGCTGATCGATCCTGTTGGTTATTTGGAAATGATCTATTTATTGCAACATTGTCAATTGGTGATGACAGATAGCGGCGGCTTGCAAAAAGAGGCTTTCTTCTTCCGGAAACCTTGTGTGACTTTACGTGATGAAACCGAATGGGTGGAACTGGTAGAAAATGGATTTAACAAAGTTGTAGGAAGCAATTTTGATAAAATCATAACCGAGTACAAGACAATGAAAAATAAAAAAATGAATTATGATATTGATCTCTATGGAAATGGAACTGCCTCAGAAAATATCATCACAGAAATCCTGAAGTTGTAAATATTTTTATGATAAAGGACCATACTTAGAATCCGCTCACCACGAAAAACAAATGTTATCTAAACAAATATTATAATCAGGTATTTCAGCTCGTTTGTATCATCAGACTTGATGGGGAAGTACTTGGCTAACATCTCTCACACGTTTTTCACTACCTCGCAAATGGCTTTCGCCGGGTAGTAAATCTTGGGATTGCAAGCAGAATGACAGAGCTTCATCTTAATCCTATTCAAAAATAGGGGTATTGTGCAATTGATATTCTTCGATAATTTATAAATAATTAAAGCGAGTTATAAGCAAATTTAATTAACAACAATCTGAATTTGAACATGAACACTCGCAAGGAGCATTATCTTTTTCTCCATTTTGATATTGTTCAATACGTTCTTTCCTTAATTCCTTCAGATCTGTTCTATTAACAATAACAACCATATCTTCAGCAGGTGCTGTTGTACAAGCATATTTTATTTTCCCCGCTATCTCTACTACACAAACTTTGCAACATCCATTAATTCTATTAACGTTATAGCAAGGGGCAGGTAAGGCTATTTTATTTCTTTTTGCTACCTCAACGATATTTTTATCAGTTGGTAAAAAACTCACTCTCTTTCCATCAATACTCATCTGTTTTTCATGCATCTCTCTAAACTCCTTCTCTCTTATTCCTATAAACTTTTTTAACTCAAATCAAAGTGCGTAAGACATCTATATAATCTGATTCAGTATCTACAAGTCAAGCTATTACTTTCATTGGAATTGCAGGTCGACAACGGAAATTGAGTAGCTTACATAACACGAGCTATTTGTCATGTTGTGATAATACGTATTTCGATCTTTCAGAAGATGGGGAATTGAACATCCCGTCAAACTTCTTCTGCCACCCCTCTGCAATAACCTTATCCAAAGTAAGTATTTATTGATCATCAAGCTGTAGTTTCTTGCTTGTGAAACAATCTGATGTCAAGCAGGCACATATTTTACTATTTAAGTTCAATAAATCCGATGATTCATGAACAACCACAATATCTTCATCGGGAATTATTCTCTCCAAAATTTAGTTTCATCAACAACTAGTCCGGTAAAGAAATCATGGGCACATTTATCATATTTTTTCTGCAAGGAGCTCTCTTTATGAACATATTCAGTCTTTTCAAAAATAAATTCAATTATTGGTACGCCTCTGTATGGTTCATTGTAACTGTAAAGCTGATATCGATATCTTTTTTCGTCAATAACATCCAAATCCTGAATTGAGAATATCTAATTGGAATTTCTTTACATTTCGCCATAATAATCTCCTTTTTTACTTCATAAGATCTTGAGATCCATAAGCTTCTATGGTCAAGCTTTTTCACAAAGCCAATAGGTTTTCTTAAGTTTAAGGATCATCATTTTATCCTAACGTAACCAGGATCAATTCCCCTCTGTTTGGTGAGTATCACAAAAATTTACTAAAAACATGCTTTATATACAATTATTAAACTACATTCTCACCATCCGCGGTTAAATTATGTTTCACAACGCGCCCTTTAACCATGAAAATAACTTCTTCGCAAATATTAGTTGTAAGATCAGCGATACGTTCCAGATGGCTGGCTATTTCGTTTATCTGCATGCGAACGGGAGTAGTTTCCGGAGATGAGATCATGTGAGTCATATTCACTCGGAAGATCTGGTCTCGCAGGTTATCTATAAAATCATCAGCTCCCATAACCATACTTGCAAGCTCAGTATCTTGATTTATAAAAGCAGCAATTGCATCACGCATCATATTAATAGTTTCTTTGAATAACAGGGGGAGATCGATATATTTGATGATCACAGGGCTGTTGAGAATTCTGTTTGCACATTTGGTGATATTAACAACATGATCGCCTAATCGTTCCAGATCATTATTCATTTTAATGATCATGATAATGATTCTTAAATTTTTTGCTTCCGGTTGATGTAAAGCCATGAGACCAATAGCATCATCTTCCACCTGCATTTCCAGGTTATTAAGTTTGTCTTCAAGTTTATATATTTCAGTAAAAAGTTCTTTATTTCTTTCAAAGAGTCCTTCATAAACCTTTGAGATCATGGTAGTAACGTAATCTGCCTCTTCTGATATCAGTTTGCGTAAACTATCTAATTTCATTTCTAACATGTTTCCTCCATTAACCAAATACTCCAGTTAGGTAAGCTTCTGCTCTTTTATCCTTAGGTACTGTAAATAATGTCTTGGTTTTTGCAAATTCAAGCATTTCACCCAGATACATAAAGCCTGTGTAATCCGAAATCCGCCCAGCTTGGGCAATATTATGAGTTACTATCAGAATTGTCACCTTATCTTTAAGAGCAAGGCACAATTCTTCGATTTTGGCAGTGGATTGTGGATCAAGTGCCGAGGTCGGCTCATCTAGGAGAATGATATCTGGATCATTTGCCAAAGCTCGGGCAATACAGAGTCTCTGTTGCTGACCGCCTGAGAGCGAGAATGCGCTATGATGCAGTCTGTCTTTCACCTCATCCCAAATCCAGACACTTTTTAAGCTGTCTTCCACTATTTCGTTGATACGACTTTTTTTCATTCTTCTGAGCTGCAGACCAAAGGCAACATTATTAAAGATAGATTTTGGGAATGGATTAGGCTGTTGAAAGACCATTCCTACTTTAGTTCGTATCTCAGTGATATCTACTTTGCTGTTATAGATATTTTGATCATAAAGTGTGATCTTACCTTCTATGTGACAGTTTGGTATAAGATCATTCATGCGGTTGAAGCAACGCAGTAGTGTTGATTTACCACAACCGGAAGGACCAATGAGAGCTGTGATCTTTTTATCATACACAGGGAAGTTTACATTGTGCAGTACCTGCTTAGTTTCAAACCAAAGATTGAGGTTACGGGCATTAATATGAGCTGTATTTTCTACCATTTCCTGTTTTTCCTTATTTTATATCTTATTATTATCGCAATAGCACTTACAATCAGCACAAGAGCTAACAGTACCAGAGAAGTACCATAGGCAATAGGCAGTTGTTTTGCTGGATGAGCACCTTCGGTCATCAAGGCATAAATATGATAGGGCAGAGCCATCACCTCATCCATCACAGACGATGGGAGGTTGTGAGAATAAAAAGTAGCAGCAGTAAAAAGTATAGGTGCAGTTTCGCCTGCTACTCTGCCAATAGAGATCACTGTTCCGGTTAGAATATTTGGCAGAGCTGCCGGTAAAATAACTCTCATTATACTTTGTCTTTCAGTAGCACCCAAAGCTATAGATGCATCTCGAAAAGATTTTGGCACTTGCCTAAAAGCTTCTTCTGATGCATTTATTATTACCGGTAATGCAAGGATCCCTAAAGTCAACGATCCAGCTAACAGTGACACTCCCATATGAAGAATCTGCACAAATATTGTCATGCCAAATAAACCATATATTATTGAAGGGATACCTGCCAGAGTATTTACCGCAATCCGAACCATACGCACAAACCAGTACGGTTTGGCATAACTGACTAGATAGATAGCAGTGAATATCCCTAAGGGCAGTGCAAAAGTGATGGATAAGATAGTTAACCAGAAGGTTCCAACTATGGCGGGATATATACCTCCTGCTGTCATGCTGTCAATAGGACCTTTTGTAATAAACTCCCAGGAGATCACTTCAACACCGCGTGAGAAAATTATATATAAGAAACTGATAAGAAAGACAGCAGTAAAAACGATAAAAAATCTCAGTAGATTAATACCTGTCAGCTCGGAGAGTTTTCTAATGTTAATTTTCATATTTCTACCATTATCCTATCTTTTGTTTGTGAAATACAAGTTCCGAGATAAGATTTGTCATGAAAGTGATAATGAAGAGAACTGCAGCAATACCATACAAAGCATGAAAGTGCATTGTACCATAAGCAGTTTCACCCATCTCAGCTGCAATGGCCGATGTCATTGGCCGTACCGAATGAAAAATCGATTTAGGTATTTGAGGAGAACCACCAGCAACCATGATCACTACCATCGTTTCTCCAACTGCTCTACCAAAACCCAGCAGAATGCTGCTGATGATACCTGTTTTTGCGGCAGGTAGAATTATCTTAATAATAGTTTCCCAGCGATTAGCACCCAATCCAAAAGAAGCAAGTCTGAGGTTTTTAGGTACCATGGAAATTGCATCTTCACTAATACTGGAAATGATTGGTATTACCATGATCCCAAGAATGATCGAAGCATTGAGGATATTTAAGCCAGCATCAAGATGAAACCATTTCATAAGTAAGGGCGCTAAGAAAGCCATACCAAAAAGTCCATAAACTACGGAAGGTATTCCGGCAAGCAATTCAATCACAGGTTTGATGATTTCCCGCATCCTGGGGCTGGCAATCTCAGAAATATAAATTGCTGAGCCCACTCCAAAAGGAACTGCGATAGCAAGTGCACCTAAGGTTACCAGAAACGAACCTACAATAAGTGTGAAAAAGCCAAATTTACCGGGCATGGATGTAGGATGCCAGGAAAGACCAAAAATTAAACTGATCAATTTCTCCAAATACTGTATGACATAAGGTTTATCAGGAGAATTGCCAGCTTCTCCACCCGGATTTGTGCTGGTACTAAAACTAATCCCTTGAACTTGTGCTGAGGCTGAATCATAGACTGCAAACTGAATAAGTTCATTTGGATAACTTTTTACAGGAATAGTAGCCAGAGTCACCTTACCTTTCCTGGTTATTTTTGATACACCACGACATTCACCATTCACAAAAGCACCCAATTCTGAACCTTGAACGGGAATATCTTTATTTAGTTTACCATAAACTGTTGTGATCTCCGGGTCATCAATTTCAACCGGCAACCATGGGCGGGAGAATATTTGTGCCCCTCCACCATTATAAGAATTCCCCTTCATTAATATTGGATCATCCTTGCTGCCTATCTCAGAGTTGGGGTTGGTTATTATTTTATCATTAACTCCTAAAACTGTTCTTTCACTAACGTCATAAACTGAGAAAACAGCAGTCTGAGGTTTAGTACCAAATATAGTAAATTTTGCCAGAGGAACACCATTAAACATCTCTACTTTTCCAATACCCCGGCACTCATCATTAATAAAAGCTCCAATCTCATCACCTGCTTCTGCGGATATGCCATCAAAACTTACCGAGGTAGTTATCGTAGTAGCAGATCCATACTCTATTATCTGCCACTGGCGTGGGTGCAGGTATGGAGATCCGCTTTCACAATAAATGGGGTAATCTATTTCTCCCAGATCTTGCTCAAAATCAAGAATAGCGACACCCATAGCTGTGAATACTTCTCCATAACTCTCATCATATATCGCAAATTTAATGATCTTTCCTGCTTCAGATTCGTTTGCCTGGATATCCAGTACTGCCAGAGCCATGCCATCAATATCAGTTACTTTTGATACCGCACGGCATTCACCATCAATAAAGGCTGCCACTTCATCCTGCACAGTTGCAGGTTCATTATCAAGCAGCACTTCACAATACGCCCTCACACTGCTTTCCTTAGCTACAGGCTGCCAAGGACGACCAAACGAAATTTGATAAGTTTCCAGAGGCAATTGTCCCAGATCATGTGTGATCACAGGAGCACCTTCATAAAATATACTAGCAATGATCCCAAATAGAAATATGATCGTAAACAAAGCTGCAGTGTATGTAATCGCTTTGAATAATTTCTCTTTGTAATTATTCATTAATGTTTTTTTCCTTAATTTTTTATCTTTCAATTCTTTCTATCTAACAATAACAGGAGAATCCCGCAATATTTAGCAGGATTCCAATTTACCGAAAATAAAGTTATTTTAGACCTATGAATCCGTTTTCTTCTACTAACTTTTGTCCAGCTGGAGATAAAACGAAATCTATATATTTTTTTGCCATGCCGCGAGGTCTTCCATTGGTGTACATGTGCAACGTACGGGCGATGGGATATGTTTTATTAAGGACTGTTTCTTTACTTGGCATTACATCATTGATCATAAGACCTTTCACATTGCTTGAAAGATAGCCAATCCCAACGTATCCAATAGCACCGGGAGTGTCTTTGACCGTGGTGGCTACAGGATTATTGGAAGCTAACATCAATGCACTATCGAGCACTTGACTGCCACCCATGACTTTTTCATTGAAAACTTCAAATGTTCCTGATGATACATCACGGCTGACAACAACAATAGGTTGTGATTTGCCACCCAGATCTTTCCAGTTTGTGATACTGCCACTATAAATACCCTTAATCTGCTCGATTGTGATTGTATCAATGGTATTAGATGGATTCACAATTATTGCAATTGCATCATTTGCTACAACATTTTCCACAAGATTTACTCCCTGAGCTCTTGCTTGAGCTTTTTCCTTGGTCTTAGCATGACGTGAAGCGTCTCCAATATCTACTGTACCCGCGATTACATTGGCGATGCCTAGCGACGATCCACCACCACGAACTGAAATATTGGCTTCTGTATGGATATTCATATAAGCTTCGGCACAGCTCTGGGCAATAGGAAGCACGGTTGTGGACCCAGCAATGGTAAGGTTGTTTCCCTCTTTACCAGCAAATACAGGGACAATAACAAGGGCTAATACTGCTAATATAAGTATGATTTTTTTCATTATTTTCTCCTCTTTTTAAATTAATTCATAGTTTCAGAAAATTTCCAACGAAGCTGTACCATGATCTCAGATTCATTTTCTATGCCTTCAGCTTTCATATTGGTCATCTGATAGTTTGCTTGAATCCACAACTTGGGATTGTTCTTCGAGTCACGTTGAATGAAGTAATTCAATCCTGCAATGATCGTATCAAAAGCACCAGAATCCGCGTCGTCATCATCCATATCTGCATTATCATCGTATATGTCATAACGGAATACAAGCTGCATATCAATATTGCTAAATCCATTCAGATCGATCAAAGGCATGAACGAAATTGCGTTAACCGTCTTTTCAGAATCATCCCAGTCTTTCTTTTCTATCCTAGTTAAATATTGTGCTCTCAAGTCTATATTCGGGAGCATTGTAATTCTGGCAACTCCAGCCAACTTGGTGATCTCTTCGTCTTTATCCGCATCTTCGATATAATTTTTATTCATTACAAATGAACCACCAATTTCCAGTCCTGCAACGGGGACAAAACGCATATTAACAAGATATTCCATATTAGTATCAACGTCGTTACCTGTTTTCTTATATCCTTCTCCATTATAAACAGCTACGTTATAAGATCCATATCCCTGGGGAAGGTAGCCACTGATACCCATACCATAATCGGTTGATGATGCAAACTTATACTTATCAGCAGGATCTTTGTCTATTGTCTCATATTCCCAACTGTAGATAGTACCAAAATAGTTTTTCATTAAACCAAATGTGAACGTAGCATCAGTCCAAAGATAATCTTTGAAATCAAGATAACCATACTTAAGCTTTATGCCGACACCATTGGCTGCTCCATCATCGCTAAAAAAGTCAAGATTAAAGCGGCCTTTGATCTTTGTTGAAAATACAGGTTCCAGTCGGAAATAAGCTCGGTGTAGGGCTAATTCATTTTTAGTATTCTCTCCATCGACCATTTTGTAAGACCAACGATTCCATAACTCCATACTGAGCTTAGTCTCAGCGCTGGCTATTGCCACCAGCATTAATAACAAAACTAAGAAAATTACTCTTTTTCTCACATTTTCCTCCTTTTTCCTCACATCTCTACTTGCCAGCAGGTAAATTTATTCTGCTTTTGCTCTATTATACTATCTTGATGTTAATAGAAAATAAGGGAATTGTTAAGACTATGTTAACAGAATCAATCTTCCGGGTAACTCACTGCAGTTATTTAAATTTAACAGAAAACTAACAGAAGCTTTATTTAGAATTGACAGTTAATCCGTAATTATATAATACTGAAATCGTATTAGGTTCTAAGAAAGGAGAATTAATGAAAAAGGTAATTGCCGTAGTGGATGACGAACCAGATATTTTGCACTTATTAGAAGTGAATTTAGACAGATCCGGGTTCAAGACTGTATGTTTTGAGGATGGAACGAGTTTACTGGAATATCTGAAAAAAGATGAACCAGATCTTATCGTTCTTGATCTTATGCTTCCGGATTATGATGGTTTTGATATTTGCAGGATCATTAGAACCAAGCAATCTACCAGCCATATACCTATAATTATGTTTAGTGCTCGAGGAGAATCTCTGGATAAAATTCTTGGACTGGAGCTGGGAGCGGATGATTACCTGGACAAGATGAGTTCTCCACGGGAGTTGATAGCCCGGATAAAGGCAGTATTCAGACGAGGTAAACATTCGATAGAAACAGCAGTAATCAAGCTGAATGAACATATAACAATTGATCCGCAGAAATATCAAATATTAGTTAGTAATAAAAAAATAAAGGTAACCACAACGGAATTTAACATTCTTCATCTGTTGGCAATGCATCCGGGGTGGGTATATTCGCGTAATCAAATACTTGATCATCTCTGGGGGAACGATAAAATAGTGATAGACCGTACGATAGATGTCCATATCAGGAATTTGCGCGAGAAGCTGGGAGATGCTGGGAAGATCATAAAAAATGTCCGAGGCGTCGGATATAAGTTGGAGTTGTAGAACTATGAAGTTATTTTCAAAACTTTTCTGGAGTTTCTTAACAGTATTTCTACTATTTGCCATAATCTTTTATATTTTTACCTACAAGAATGTGAATAGTAATTACCTGGATGCATCAAGGCATTATCTGGAAGAATATGGTAATATTATTCAGGCAGGTATAATAAGTTTTGTGCACAGTGGAGATTATGAAGGACTGGATCGATACATACACGGCCTGAATACCCAGATCAGGATTACTTATATAGATCTGGATGGGAAGGTGAGAGCGGATTCGGATAAAGACAAGAAAACTCTTGAAAATCATGCAGATCGACCGGAAATAATATCCGCATGGGAAAATGGTACTGGTTTTGCCTGGCGATTTTCAACTTCAGTAAATCATAAAATGCTCTATTTTGCGGAAAGAATAATGGTTGAAGATGTGACTGCGGGATTTTTGCGGCTTAGCTTTTATGATTATCAAATAGAGGAATTGCAGAAGTCACTATCTCAGGATATGACCAAATATCTGATCATCGGTGTGATGATTTCACTGATCCTGACCTATTTTATTTCCAGAAGTTTTATCAAGCCGATACAAATGCTGGCTTCAGCAACTAAAAAGCTATCAGCTGGTGATTTTTCTGTCAGATTAAATCCCAGTTCCAAGGATGAGCTTTATGATCTGAGTTTAAGCTTTAATATAATGACAGACAAGATCGATAAACTGGTACAAGAAATCTCAGCTCAAAAGGAATCTTTAAGAAATATTATTGATAACATCAATGAGCTTTTGTGGGTTATTGATACCCATACAGAAAAGATAACCATGGCAAATAAGGCTTTTTCACGTTTCTTGGGAATAGAAGATCCCACTAATAAACATTTCTGGGAGATCTTCCGCAATATGGAGATCAATCAACTGATCAAGGATGCCATTTCAGATCGTAAGGCTGTTATTAAAGAAGTTAACATTAGAGAACATATCTGTCACATGTCTATCTATTTCCATCAGGAAAACGGAAGTATGATAATTCTGCTGCATGACATTTCACCTTTACGGCAACTGGAAAAAGTGAAACGCGATTTCGTTATCAACGCTTCGCATGAATTAAGAACTCCTCTGGCATCTATTAAAGGATATACGGAACTACTTAAAAGAAATGTTTCACCGGAAAATGAAAATATTCTGGAGGCAATTGAAAGGAATAATCAAAGGCTGACTTTTATAGTGAATGATATTCTAAGCCTTGCTTCTCTGGAAGATATCTCATCTCTAGACCGTGAGAAGGCAAATGTCTCTACTCTGTTGGATAATGCGGCAAATATATTTAAAACCCGATTAGAAGCCAAAAATCTGAAACTGAAGAAAAATTATTTACCTAATGTTTATGCCTTAATTGATATATTCCGGTTTGAACAGATAGTTAATAATCTGATAGATAATGCCTTAAAATATACTTCACAAGGCTCTATCACGTTATCCTTGGTAATTGAAAACAAAAATCTAGTATTTGAGTGTAAAGATACAGGTATAGGGATCCCTGAAAATTCACTCTCACGTATTTTTGAGAGGTTTTTTGTAATTAATAAATCACATTCACGCAAATCTGGCGGTACAGGGCTAGGGCTTTCTATAGTGAAACACGTAGTCCAACTTTATGGCGGGGAAATATCAGTAAAAAGTGTTTTAAATTCTGGCAGCAGTTTTAAAATTAGTATTCCTCTTGAACCATGAAAGATATTAAATTCGAGGACTATCTGCCCTTTGTGAAAAGAATAGCCTGCAAATACGTTTATTCCAGATTACCTTTTGAGGATCTGATTCAGGAAGGAATGCTGGGCTTGTGGGAGGCAATGCAGCGTTATGAACCGGAGAGAGGTGTAAAATTAACTACTTATGCCACTTTTTGGATAAAAAAAAGGATTCTGGATGCTGTAAATAATGAAAACAAGCAGCATTTACATGCTTCGAAACTGAATGAAGAGATACCTTCTTCAAATGCGGAATTTAAGATCAGTGAAAATGAAGAGAAATTAAATTTCCCCGATAACATGCCCCATGAAGAAAGAATAGTTCTTTCACTTTCCTTTGAAGAGCAGTTGACTTTGAGAGAAATAGCTGAAAAGCTGAATATCTCCCGTGAAAAGTGTCGGCAGTTAAAAGAAAAAGGTTTGCGTCGGTTAAAATCAATGATCATCCTGGGTTTTACATCTAAGATAATACCTTAACACAAAACTGATAAGCAGATAGAATATGAGCCGCATGGAAAAGCTATTGGTGTCTTAAGGAAATCACACTCCGTTTCCACCTTTTCATTGGAAATGCCGAACGACTACAGAGATTGTGAATTGATCAATATTTATATACTATCAAACCGGGTAGCTTATTCTTTATTGGCTTTCCACAATTCTATCGAATCAGTATTGATTTCCTTTGAATCAGGTAGAACAAACGCAACGCTGTATCTCGCTCTGGTTATGGCTACATAGAATTTCGCTCTGGTTTCTTCTTTCAAGGAAGTACTATTATTTTCAATCCATTCTATCATTTTTGAAGTTGGATATATCAGTACTCGATTAAAAGTGTGTCCTTTCGATTCACCAAAATTGTAAATAGCAGATAATTCACAACAGCATGTATTTCGATTCCAACGAAGTTGAATCGGTTGATACTTGTCTAAGTAATATTGTATGTCATTTTGGTTTACAAAGAATAATCCAATATGTTCAGTTTCTTGGTAATTACTACATGAACAAGTTGTTTGAAGATCAGGATAGAGCTTTGATGAAAACGAGCATATCTGTTCAACACATCGATGCGAATTGATCAATGATTCTTCATCAAGTTCACAAGTAATTGAACTGCTTAACTCATTTTCGACGAAGTCTTTTATCTTACCATAATTATACTTCCTATATTTTCTGTCTACATGGGTTAAATATGTTACTTGTCGAGGATCACCAACAAGCAGTACCTTAATGTTAGATGAAAATAAGATTTTCAGCACTTCCAAATCCCACCCAGCTAGATCTTGAACTTCGTCAATGAAGATATTATCATATAACTTACTAAGTCTGTTGATAGTTGCATTTGATGATTTCTGATTGCATTTTACTGCAAATTTTGCAACTTTATCTGAAAATAATCTCATGTCTGATGTAAAATAATGTTTGAATGTTTCTTCTTCTTTCCAATATACTGGACCTTTTCTACCTTGATATCTTATTGCTGATTGCTGATTGGTAAAGAGCATCCCACGTATATTTTTCACAAACAACTCATCATGCATGCTTCCTTGATATGGTTTTACCCAATGCTGAATTAAAAAAGAAAACCAAGTCTGGATTGTTATATTGCTGGGTATACAACCATATTTATAGAAAAATCTTTTTTTTATCTCATCTTCATTAGATAAAGTGTAAGTTAATAACAACACTTTATTTTTTGTTGATTTTGATTCTGTGACAATATGCTCTGTTTTTCCCGACCCAGCAGAGGCTATGATCAGTTTATTACTACAATACATACTTTACAACATCCATTGACTCTATTGCTTAAATAGCAGGGAGCTGGTAATGCTATTTTATTTCTCTTAGCCACATCAACTATATTTTTATCAGTTGATATAATACTTACTTTTTTTCTATCAATAATCATATTTCTTACTCCTTTTGAAATTCTATACTACTCTAAACAACAAAGCCATCTCACCGAGTATCCTGAAGGTCTCAAGCTCGTATTCTTCTAAAACAATAACATCATATTCTTGATTAAGTGGTCTTAGAAAAACTCGCTTTTTCTCTTCATCAAGCTGTAGCTTCTTGAGTGTAATACCATCCGGTGTTTGACAGGCACATATTTTACCATTTAAGTTATGAATATCCGCTGATTCATGGATAACCACAATATCACCATCGGAAATTCTGGGTGACATACTATTTCCAAGTACCCTAAGTGCGCAATAAGTTTTTTCTAAATAATTCCAGTATAATAGAAAAATCGGCAAGAAATTTCAATTGAAAACGTTAAGAATTATTTTCTGTTTGAGTAATTGATAAGAGCTGATTTTGTTATCCTTCGACTACGCTCAGGATGGGACAAATATTTTGTAAAATGAAGACAATTCCGAGTTAAAATAATTTAGTTCGAAAGCAGAAATTTTAGATTTTTATATTGGCTGGGAGTTTTTCTTGGTTCGTTCTTTTGTCGGCACAAAAGAATGAATAATTAAACAGAAGAACTGCGATCTTCTTCGCAGATCAAAACATAAACGTAATACACGATTCAACTCCTGCAGATTTCACTTCTCGCTCCGCTTAGAAGTGCTTTTGTGAAAATGCTCTTCCGGAGTGACTTTTGTGATATGTTTCAAATTTTAGAGTTTTTTCTCTGCTAAAAAGTGACACCCAAACCTGCCACCTGAGAAAACGATTACCCGATTCGGTATCTCTTTTATTATTAGGTTGATAACTCGTTTTTTCACCGTTTTTTCAAATCTGCCATTAGCGGTCTTTTCAGGTAGTTCCTTATCAGAACGAATCCACCTTTGCGGTCTTTTTAGGGAGCTTCGCTGTCTCCTAAATGCCTTTATCTATTAGGTTTATCAAATGCTTGCTCGTTTAGGGATGAGCAAAACGCTGCACAACCATACCGTTTTTACGCTTTTTCGCTTTTTCACTTTCTGAAAAAACGGTTTTTCAGGGAGAAATGAAAAAACGGTGAAAAAACGATCGAAAATTCGGTTTTCTAATTCGTTATTTCGAATTTTCGTTTTCTCAGTTTTGAATTCTGGCTTTGCTTTTGTCACTTATCCAATTTTCTCGAAATGAAATATGTTTAGAATAATATTCCATTTCAGAATATTAGCTATCATCAAAACAATATCTTAATAGATGGTCATATCATCAAAGATCAAATTTTATTTAGTAATTGAAGTTATATTAAAGCTAATAATATTAAATTACTATATCTTCGTATTCTTTAATGTTTCTATTTTTTCTTCGATTGAGGAGTACAATCCCAAATGTTATAGGGCCAATACGTCCTATAAACATCAAAATAATTATTACAAATTTTCCTAAGCCTGATAGGGATGCAGTGATACCCGTACTTAATCCTACTGTACCAAGTGCAGATGCAGATTCAAAGAATATTGCTTCAAAACTAAAGTTCTCTATTGATAGAAGAAAAAATACACCCAGAAACAGGATCAAAAAATAGAATGTGAAATTTGCCATTGCATGAATTACTCTATCAAAAGGAATAGTTCTTTTCATTAGTTTAATCTTGAATATCTCACCGAAAATTGAATCAAGATCGTCAGCATTTTCCATAACCTCTTCGGTAGTTACTTCTGCTTGTTTTATTGGGAAAATACCGAGTAATTTATTATATTTTTTACTCCTTTTTATAACCTTTTTATCTTGCTTTGATTGATAATTTACAAATTCTTTTTTATGAGAGAAGACACTTCCTAAAATACCAAATAAAGCACTAAGCGTTGTTGATTTAATGCCTCCACCTGTACTGAAGGTGATGCTCCTATTATCATCAATACTGTCAGAATAAACAGGGAAGATGATTGTAAAGCACCGATAGGAAGGGTGTTAAATCCAACAGTCGTTAAGGCGGTCATAGCTTGGAAAAAGGATTGTAAAAGCACATTAGATCTTATGAAACTGATATCGTTTTTCAATACGGCTTCGATGAAAAGAAATACGGTGCCCAGGATTAATAGCACTATTGTTGTAGTGATTATTACTTTACTGGTAAAAGTCATATTATCTTTTTTTCCTCTTAAAACAAGCCAAACATCTACCATTACGATATAGCCTATTGCTCCTAAAATACTTAATAAGAACACAATTAAATTTAAATAAGTTACATTAGCATATGATTCAAAACTGTTGCTGTAAAGACTAAAGCCTGCTGTACAAAATGATGACACACTGTGAAATAATGCACTCCAGATTGGGTTGACTCGAGGATCATTCTGAAAAGCAAAATACAGAAAAATGGCACCGATAATTTCGATAGTTAAAGTATAAATTACAATACTCTTGATGAACTTGCTGATTTTAAATTCTTTGGGTAAGCTAAAAGCTGTTTTATGAATAGATTCTCGATCTTCAGAAAGACTATGTTTTGTAGATAGAATGATAAATGATCCAAATGTCATATATCCAATTCCACCAAATTGAATTAATATTAAAATCACAATTTGTCCAAGCAAACTATAATTTTCTGCAATATTAATCGTTGCTAAACCAGTTGTTGATATAGCGGATACAGTTATAAATAAATTATCCAAAAAAGGTATAGTTGCTGCTCGGAAGAATGAGATCGAAAGAAAAATAACGCCTAAGACGACATATGTGGAATATCCAAAGAATAAAGTCACTTCAGGATTTCTGTCATTTAAATATTTCCTAATAAAATTCATTTATCTCTCCATCTGAGACTCAAGAATCAACCTTTTATATCCAATGCACCCACTTTATTCTCAGTGGTATATGCATAAATCTGTGAACCTTCGAATATTAAATATAGTCAGATGTCAATAAGTTTGTATCTACTTTACCTTAAACAATTATGCCTTCTACAGAACTTAGCAACAATTTGAATCAGAACAGGAACAACCACAATCACAAGAGTTATTATCATGTTTTCCCTGTTGGTATACTACAATACGCTCTTTCCTTAATGCATTTAGATCTGATCGATCTACAATCACCTCAAGATCATCTTCAGGTGCAGTTGTGCATGCATATTTCTGTTTTCCTGCAATTTCTACAACACATACTTTACAACATCCATTGACTCTATTGCTTAAATAGCAGGGAGCTGGTAATGCTATTTTATTTCTCTTAGCCACATCAACTATATTTTTGTAAAAAAACTAATTGAACAGCAGAAAGAAGAACTCAAATCTGAGCATGAAAGACTCAGTCTTCTGCTCAATGATACACAGCAGAAAATCTTAAAAACTGAAGGTGCTCTTCTCATGATGCAGCACTTTGAGAATCTAATAGAAAAGGAGAAGTAGAATGGCAGGACAATGGAAATCGATTCTTGATTCCGACCAGCTTGGTGTTGCTAATGGAGTAGCGCAGTTAGGTGCTGATGGAAAGCTACCTGATACTCAATTACCTGATGTCTCGGCAGCTAAAATTACTGGTGTTTTATCTGCATCACAGATACCCAGTCTCGATGCTTCCAAGATCACTTCAGGCAGTTTCAATGTGGCTCGTATTCCGAGTCTCGATGCATCTAAGATCAGTTCCGGTACTCTGGGAGTTGATCGCATTCCAACTCTGGCTCAGAGCAAGATCAGCGGTCTGACAACTGCATTGGCTGGAAAGGTAGATACCAGCAGGACAATCAATGGCTTGGCTCTCTCATCGAACATCACACTAAAAACAAGCCATCTGATTGAGAAGGTAACATCACTTCCAGCATCAGGTGTTGATGGTGAGATCATCAACTACAATGGCAAACTCTATCTCTGGAAGGAATCAGCCTAATGTGGAGTTTGATCATTCAGGAGTCAAATCTGAACGTTGCAGTTAAAGATACTGTGCTGAAAGAGATGCTTTCGAATGAAGCCAAATTAAAGTCGTATCTACTCGGTGAAGATAAACCTGAAGAGGTTGTTGATTTTGCTATTGATGCAGGGCTGTTTATTACAATCCATGTTCCCACCAAACTAACAAGCTGGAAATCATTTCTGAGAGACAGGTCTGATAAAATCGAATTCAGAGTATATCGATACTTGAATCACTCAGTTGATGAAGCAGAGCTTGTTTATGAGGAGCTGGACATTACTACACCAGAACCTGAGATACATCATAAATGCGAGATTTAT
>JAIPIH010000025.1 GCA_021734835.1 Candidatus Cloacimonadota bacterium
AACAGGTGACAGGGTGCTGGAATGCGGCTTCTGCGGAATTTAAGAAGGTGTGGGAGAAGTATCATATTCGCTGGTTTGATGCTAATTACCGGAAGGACTGGAAGATCGTGCGGCAGCATAATTTGTGGTCTAAGCTGGTATTTCGAGCGGGAGGGATACTGGGTTTTAACCTGGAAGAGATTTCGCCTGATAACTGGCTGTGGGGCGTGGAAACGCTGGGTGATCTGCTGAAAGTGTGCGGGATGAATGAATATCGATTAACCTTAGAAGAATTGGAGGTGAGGATATTCCGTGAATCGTGAGTCGTGAGTCGATGAAGAGCTTGACTGGTATTCTAAATACTGCGTCTACTGTGTTAACTAAATAAATGTAATGTAGTTTTTGCTTTTAGCTGAAGATTTGATTTGAATTTCGAGTTATGAATCTCAAGTTACGTAGCTAATGTGGAGATTTTTTAAGAATAGAACGCGGATTGAACGGATTGCACTGATGAACACGGATATCCCTGATTGGAAAAAGAAGTGAATAGTGAATGGAGGAATATTGGAGTGATTTGTTAGTTGTTAGTTGTTCGTCGAATATAATGTAATCCCAGAGCAAGATGCTCTGGATACGCACCCCCGCAGCTCTCAGTCTTTCAGTTTTCTTGTCACCCCTTCCCCTCTTCAAACTTTCAAACTTTCAAACTTTCTAACTTTCAAATCTTCTAACCCTCTAAAACTCTCCCAGAGCAGGATGCACTGGATACGCAAGCCCGCAGCTATCCGTCATTCAGTCTCTCAGTCTTATAGTCCTGTAGTCCTGATGTCCTGAAGTCCAGCAGTCTAGAAGTAACTCATAATTTAATTTATTTGAAAGTTTTATTTAGAGTTGACAAGAAATTTAAATTCAATCTTTTTTGTAAAAGATAGTGTTTGGATAAAGAAATCAAAGAGAATTAAACACTATTTAGAAGATATAAAAGAATTCCGGAGGTTTATATGGAATCAATAGAACAACGCCTACAACTCCTTGAGCAAAAGCTTGATGGTTTTGAAAGTGATATTCGACTACTTTGCACTCTTTCACGTCAGGATGAACACAGTGCACTTAATAAGATCCGGTATATTACAGAAAAAGTTTTAAGGATGCTATGCATAGAAAATAATATTTCATGGGGAGAAGCAGAACCAACACTTGAACGAATGATTGGACCGTTAATAAAGAACGGCATTATTCCAAAAAATATATCAATTCATGTTCGTTCTATCCAAAATTATTCAAATCCAGGATCACATTTTCAGGAGATTTCACTATCCAGCAGACATTTAGAGATAGGTCAAATGGCTTTAATAGAATTTCTTGAATGGTTTTTTAATAAAACTAATCAAAACAGGCTTGACCAACCGAACCATGATAGCAATGAACAATCAAATGAGGATATATCTAAAGAAAAACTATTGCAAAGCTCTATCTATACTACATTAGACTATGTAGATGGAAATCCTATTTTTAAATTAAATACTATATCTTATTATAAGGAAACTGAAACAGATAAAGATAGACCCAGGCATTCAGTTCTTTTTATATTTATTCCACAGACTATTACCTCAGAAAAAATGAAATTTCATTTTGCACAATTTGTTAATCAATTTTTTTTCAGCAAACTCCCTCAATTGAAATTAGACGATGTTTTTATTTTAGTGAGTAAGACCCCTCAAATAAACGATCAAATATTGTCTGACAAACGTTTTGAATCAATCATAAGCTTTAGACTTGCAGAGGAATTCGAGAAACTTAACCACGAAATTACGATATTCAATTTCGCCAGAGAAATAGTATGGTCTCGGAATTATTCGATTTTTGGTCAGGATACGGATACTTTAATTGGAACAATTGCACTTTTACTTGGAGATGAACGAGTTTTAACAAATCCTGTTTTTTACTTTTCAAAATACAAAGAACAACATGGAAAATTGACACTGAGTTATGACAATCCTATCGATCCAAATACTTGGCACCCAATACCATTTATTAAAGGTTATTGTCCAGAATTTGATTCCAGGAAAATTATGCAAGTATTTGAAAGTGTTCTCCAAGAAATATTCATTACATCGAATATAATTTCTTCATCAATGGGATTGAATTCTGAGGGCAAATTTGAATGGAGTTTTAGCTTTTCCATGAATATCAAGAATCTACAGATTAAACATAATAATTATGGTAATTTTATTATGATTAATATATATATTGATCCTAATGATGAAATCATATTAAATGAAGAAAAAGTATCACAACAACTATCTAGATTTATTAAGGAAATTGATGGAGAAGAACAAACCTATATATATCAAAAAAAATCACGAGAAGATATTTCAAAAGATTGGGGAAGTCCTTGCGATTCTATCAAATACTATTTTGTTCCAACTCTTTAAAAACTAAAAACTACATCAAAGCCGACCACTGTCACACAGTTTTTTATAGCCAAGTCTGATGTTAACTTGAATGAGCTTTTTTCTTAAATCTTCATCATTTCCCAAATGATGGGTATCAAAAGAATGCAAAACTGTTTGGATTATTGCTTTCTTAGTAATTCCTTTAATTCTAAGAATCGTGAAACATATACTATAAATGAAACTATTAGCCATCATCCTTATCGCAAGGCTACGGTATGGCAGGCGAAATCCGTTAAATGACACGAAAGAATGTAAGGTAAAAATTTATCTATTTAGCCGCCACCACCTCACCTTTTCTGCTTTTCGTTTCTTCGACCTTCTATTTATTTATTCTTCTTTCTCTCAATCAATCTAACCCAGAGCAAGATGCTCTGGATACGCACCCCCGCAGCTATCCTTCTCTCAGTCTCGAAGTCGTGCAGTCATGTAGTCGTGCAGTCATGTAGTCGTGTAGTCTTATCTTCCCGCTTTAACTACCATGCTTTTGATTGCTGCTGCCATGTCCGGGTTTAATTGAGTGGGCAGGAAGCGCCAGCGCCAGTTGTTTTCTATGGTACCTGGGGTATTGAATCTGGCACTGTTATCCAGACCCAGATAATCCTGCAGCGGTGCTATGGCAATAAGTGCTTTGGAATCAAGGGCTGCTTCTATCATTTTCCAGCTTACTTGCCAATCAGTGAAATTCAGATATGAAAGGTAACTGCGGACATGAACTTTTATATGCTCCGGCAGGTTATTATACCAGCCTACAGTGGTTTCATTGTCATGTGTGCCGGTATAAACTACGCAGTTTTTGGTGAAATTATGTGGTAAATAGGGATTATCCTCACCAGTTCCAAAGGCGAAGTGCAGGATTTTCATGCCCGGATACTCAAAATCGTCCCGCAGCTTCTCTACTGCCGGAGACACAGCACCCAGGTCTTCTGCTATAATAGGTAATTCGCCCAGCTTATCTTCCACAGCTTGAAATATCTTATGGCTGGGTCCCGGCTGCCATTTGCCGGTAGCTGCTGTGGGCGCACCGTAAGGTACTGACCAGTAATGCTCAAATCCCAGAAAATGGTCTATCCTGATAATATCCACTAAACGGCAAAGCGAACGGAATCTTTCCACCCACCAGTTGTATCCTTCCTTTTCATGCTGAGCCCAGTCATAAAGCGGATTGCCCCATAACTGCCCGTCCTCGCTGAAATCATCCGGCGGACAACCGGCTACTGCCAGAGGCTGCATATCGGCATTCAGTTGAAAAAGATGAGGCTGCGACCAGACATCTGCGGAGTCCAGCGATGGATAGATGGGAATATCACCAATGATCAGCACGCCTTTATCATTGGCATAATTTTTAATACTCCCCCACTGCTGAAAGAAGATATATTGCAGAAATTTCTGATATAAAATCTCATCTTTCAGTTCAATCTCAGCCTTTGCCATTGCTTCAGGCTGATGTGCTTTCTGGGGCGCGTCCCAATCCAGCCATGATTTGCCATTATATTTATTTTTTAACGCCCTGAACAGGGCATAATCATCCAGCCAGAACGATTCTTTATTTATAAAGGCATTATAATCTGCGGGAGTCTGCCCCTTAAACTTATCAAATGCCAGTCGATAGATATTTTCTTTATATTGATGAACTGCTGGATAATCGACATATTCCGGCTCAAAATACGGCGCATCTTCCAGGTGTTTTGGCATTATCAAGCCGTCTTCTAACAGCATCTCCAAGTCAATGAAGAGCGGATTTCCGGCAAAAGAAGAATACATGGCATAAGGTGACTCACCATAGCCGGTGGGTCCTATGGGACAAACCTGCCACACCTTTTGTCCTGCCATTTCCAGAAAATCTATAAATTCGCGAGCTTCTTTGCCCAGGCTGCCAATACCATACTTATTTGGCAGAGAAGTGATGTGCAGCAAAATTCCGCTGCTGCGAGGAATATTTTTAGACATAATGCCTCCTGTTAATACGATTAATAAACTTACAATTTTCTGCCTGCCTGAATTTGTAAACAAAAATATATCTTTTAGTTGACTTATTTCTCTATCTACCAAATCAATTCATCGAGGTAGTATATGAAAAGTAAACTGATTGAAATAAAAAACGTATTACAAAGTGATCAGATGCCACGCAATCTGATTATCGGCTTTGATGGCTTTATTGATGAAATAATCCATATAGTGGCTACACGGCATAGCGAAACAGAATATGAAAGAATGGAAAAGATCAGTGATCTGGCAGATAAAGTGTCTGCTGCGGCAGGATTGAGCACAAATATAGAATTATTGCCTCAACTTATCAAGATCGGCGGAAATGGGGTGATCATGGCAAATGCTCTGGCTGTGAGTAATATGAAAGTTCATTATATGGGTTCTCTGGGAGCTCCTGATATCCATCCTGTATTTGAAGATTTCACGCGGAACTGCCAAAGTGTAACTTCGCTCTGCGATCCGGGGCATACCGATGCTCTGGAATTTACGGACGGCAAGCTGATGCTGGGCAAAAAGACTACTCTCTCGGAAGTTAACTGGCAGAACCTGATTGCTACGCTGGGTTTGGAGAGATTGAGGCAGCTCACCGATGAAGCTGACCTGATCGCTATCACAAACTGGACAATGCTCTCAAAGATGAATTCCATTATTGAAGGATTCACAGAATTATTGTGCCAGAATGAGCATGACCCCTATATATTCATCGATCTGGCTGACCCGGCAAAAAGGAGCAGGCAGGATATTTTACATGTTCTTGACCTGATATCAAATCTGGCACATCATTCCCGTACTATACTGGGTATGAATGAAAAGGAATCTGCCCTGATTGCCGGATATATAAACATATTTGAAGATAATACTAGTGCCAGAGCGCTTGCCCTGCAACGCTGTCTGAATATATTTGCCGTAGTGATCCATCCCGTGAAAGGTGCTGCGGCTGCTATGAGCGAAATATCAAGCTGGGTAAATGGGCCCTATACTCCTGCTCCGGTGCTCACTACCGGTGCCGGTGATAATTTTAATGCCGGATTCTGTCTGGGGCTTTTGCTGAATATGAGCCTGGAGAACGCTCTCTATACCGGGGTTTACACTTCCGGATATTACGTCCGAAATGCTCATTCACCCTCGCGAGAACAATTGATTGATTGGCTTGATCTGATTATAGAGGAAGACGGGAGTTGTTAGTCGTTAGTCGTTAGTAGAATGTAATGTAATGTAATCCCAGAGCAGGATGCTCTGGATACGTAGCCCCCGCAACTCTCAGTCTCGAAGCGTGCAGTCGTGTAGTCGTGAGACGAATGTAATGTAATCCCAGAGCAGGATGCTCTGGATACGCACCCACGCAGCTATCCTTCCAGCAGTCTTGAAGTCTTGAAGTCGTGCAGTCTTGAAGTCGTACAGTCTTGAAGTCTAGAAGTCTAGAAGTCGTGCAGTCTTGAAGTCGTGCAGTCTTGAAGTCGTGCAGTCTTGAAGTCGTGCAGTCTTGAAGTCTAGCAGTCGCGTTTTCGTGTTGTCGCTAATTCGGTTTCACTAGAATCAATACATCTCCGTATTCGATCACTTCCCGGGCTTCGTTCAGAAGCTCTATCTCTATTTTCTCTTCACCTGTCCAATCTGATACGGCAGTGATATTCAAAGTCAAGCCATCAGGCACAACTTCCAGGTTTTCTGCTCCAAATACGCGGACATCTTTGATGAATTTTGTGGTATTGCAATAAAATCCCAGATCAAGCTGGCGAATTTCATAGGGGTGCATTTCCAGTTCCTCAGGCGGAAAGAAAAAAGTAACTCCAGCTCTAATGCCATTGATGGGTAACACATCCGGCGGGTAGCCAATATCAAAATTTGGCTTTGTATAAGTAGTGAAATTTACATCATAAACGGAATCAGCACTGGCATCCCAGATTTTGAAATAAACCGGTTCATGATCTGCCAAACCCTGAATATTCATCGTCATATACGCTTTGCCATCACTCATTTTCACCGGCTGCTTACCACGGCACTCGCTGTTTACAAAGGCATAGACAATGTCTCCCTGAGCAGCAGGTTCACCTTCTAAGGTAACATTGCCATAAGCAATTGTGCTGGTAGGATACACCGTCATTTCCCAAAGTGGTAATGCTGACAGCAGAGCTGCTGCCAGTACAACTGTCAGCAGCAATATATTTCGCTTAACTATCATTCCTCTGTTTCCACCTTCTGCAAATGATTATCAAAATATATCTGGAAATTATCAAAATCCAGCTCTATCGCCATCATCAAAGCTTCCTGTTTTTTTGTATTCATGATCTCCACATGCAGAATATCTCCTGCTGACCAACTGCTGAAACCAGAACACTGGATTTGCAGAAATACATCTTTAATAGGGAAAATCAGATTGCTGTTCGCCAGATCAAGTATCTCTTCCGGTTTGTGATCCAGCCAGCATTTTACTTCCAGATCTTCTTTGGCAGGAACCATTCCTTCCGAATCATGCAGCTCAATATAAACCGGATGGGGAGTTGCTGACCTGCCAGCATATAAACTAAGGCTCAAAAGCACAACTACCAGCAAAATAATTAATCTTTTCATTATACCTCCATTTAGATAACATTTTGAGTTCAGTAAGTTTTTCAGCGGGTAATAAAAGTCAAGCAAAAAACAGCTGCCCCTGATCAATTACCTTGCAGAACCATCTGCCGGCAGTAATGTCTGCACCGGAGCAAAACTGAACAGTCTCTTATCTTAGGATATAATATTTGGGAATTTTACTTGACTTATAACATTTAAAGTAAATTGATGCTGATATGTATTTAAGCGAAATATATTATCAAGGGAATTTCATGGTGTATTCTTCTTTAAAATGTTTTCAGCATGAGATGGTAGATGTATTTTTATGATATAACTAAATTTTCAGGAGGGAAAAATGTCTCAGATAATTAAAATTAATGCCAGATTTGTATGTGCCAGTACGGGCAAACCGTTGACGGGAAAAGCTTATAAAGTAAGAATATATGACAAAGATATCCTGGTGGATGATCTGATGGGCGAAGCATTTTTAAATGATGATGGTAAAATTGAATTAATAACATCAATCGATAAAGCAGATTCCCTTGATTCACCCGGTGAGACAAAACCTGATATTTATTTTAAAGTATATAAAGATGACAAGCTAATCTACACGAGCAATGTATTCCAGGATGTAGATTTCTTGAAGAAGGATGAAGTTACAGGACTTGAAAACCACCTTACTCAATTTTTTGGAGTGTTTAAAGTCAATACAGGTGATGAAAGCAGTGGAATTGAATCTGTAAAAGGCAAGATAAAGACTTTTTCACTAATGGGAAGAGTCGTAGATAAAAATCACAACCCTATTTCAGGGATACTGGTAACAATTCTGGATAAAGACCTGATTTTTGATGATCTGATGGCAATGGGAACCACTGGCGATGATGGCATATTTTTATTCAATTTTACTACGGATGAGTTCCGACTGGATTTTCTGGAATTTGAGACCACACCTGATATATATTGTTATTTTTCTTTATTAGACGATAAGAAACAGGAAGTTATTACCTTGAAGAAACAAGAATTCTTCAAACGAAAATTTAATCAGGAAGAGGATTTGGGAGATATTGTCTTAGATAATTACCTGAGTAGAGCTGTGCCTGAGGATTTGCAGGATATCGAAATTTTTGAGCTTGATAAAAAAGCAAAAAAACGACTTAATATAACTGAAGATTTAGTGGAAAGCTGCGTAAATGAAGTGCTGCCACTGGTGGAACAAGCCACGAACTGGCATGATATTCTGGACGGAATTCATTTTGAGATCATCAACAACAAATCAGGGATGAAAAGAATTATTGAAAAACTGTTCGAATATTATCAAACAGCTTTGGGAATAGAGGATGATCTTGTTTATATGCCATGGCTTTTCTATAAGATATTAACAGCAATTTTATATAATTCGATATCTGCTTTATATTTTCCTGGGGACAAGACAATATACATCAACAATCATACCTGCCAGTATATTAATTTAGATTATCTTAAAGTGATTTTAGGGCATGAAATAGTGCATGCGGGGCAATTTAAAAGTGTCAGCAATTTAAAGCCAGCGCTGGAATCTTACCTGAATGAGCTTCTGCAGGAAGTATCTGAAGACCGTAGTGCTACTGAGGTAGAAGAATTAGAGTTTGAGGAATTGCTTAAAATTGTCAAGAATTCGAAAATACAGAATGCAATGACTGCCTTGGAAGGACATGCCTATTTCATTCAGAAGGAATATCTGGAAAAGCATTATAACTGTGCCACGGGATTTAATCATTCAACAGGGTTATTGTATAGGTTATTGATGTCGAGATTTGGTAAAAATACAAACAGCGGGTCTGGTCAAAATATTCTGAGCAGTCTTTTTAATGCGAAAGGCAGTCAGTACATTGATGGATATAATTTATTGAAGAAAAATCAAGGGATGGATTTTCAATCTCTGCTACAATATGAGATAGAGAAAAAATGACGAATAATTGAGAGGTCAAATGAAAAAACTATTACTAATAGCAATTTTATTAATTTCAGCATTCTTGTATTCTGAAAGTGCGATAGATTATTACAATTTAGCTCAATACTATCGTCTGCTTTCAATAGCGGAAAAAGGTGATATGCAGGCATTAGCAAAAGCAGAAGAAAACCTGGCTCTTGCGCAGGAGAAAGATAAAGTTGAAGACTTGGGATTAGCGAAAGAAATAGCGATTTTGAAAACTGACCTGGAGTTTCAGCGAGGAATGATGTTTGACACTTTTAGGGGAATGTTTCCCATTTCCAGCCTGATGAATACTACAATATTTATCGCAGCAGATGTGAATGACAGTTATGAAGTTGCTGATGATCCTCGTTGTGTAGCAATGAGTTATAGTGTAACAGAAATATTTTCATTAATAGAGAATATCATCCGTTATAAAGACCAGCTTGATATTCTGGTAAACAGCACACCATTAGATATAGAGCTGGAAAATGAGATAATTTATCTGATCTTGAATGACAGTAATTTCTTCCATTTTTCAAGGTCTAAACTGGCAAATGAATTAGGGGAGAATCTATATCGTGATTTTAATCAAAACAATATTCACGAAGGACTAAAAGACAGAATATTAGATTTTCTTGATAAAGAGCAGTTTGTTGTCTTAAATATCAACGCAGTAGCAGAATTTGATGATATCATCTATTTTAAGATAAATGTAAAGTGCTATGAAGAAAACAAATTAAAACCAGTATTCACCATCAGCAGAAACCAATTTATTCGCAACCATAATCGAGCATATAATTACATATTGTTCTTAATATTGATTGCGTTATTAGTTTCTGCGCTTCAATTTATGCTGCGAAGAAAGGATAATGCAAAAATTAACTGGGAATCAGTGCTCTTGAGCATGTTAACTTATATAGCTGGTTTTATTATTGCTTATATCTTCACAGTGATTCTGCTTCCTTTCAAACCAGAGCCAGAGAATTTGGCAATACTATCCTTCTGGTGGCTCTGCCTGCATGGTGTTTTAATACTATTCCTCCCGGGACTGCTGATTAATGAGCTTTTAAAGAAATTCAGAAACTATTTTGATATCAAATTCACCAGTGATGTTTATAATGTATTACTGCCGGTCGCCTTAGCACAGGCAAGCTATTATCTGCAGCTGGAACTAATCTATATGAACAGTTTTTCGTGGACAATGCTAACTACATTAGTAGTAATATTAAGTATCAATTTCTGTTTAGGTTATCATCTCGAAAAGCACCACAAGACAAAATATCTCATAATCGCACCATTTTTACTGGCAATCATAGCTGAGCCGGCAATAGTATCCTTAAACATTCCATTTAAAATAGCTGCAACTGTATTATCATTGGTATTTTCGGGATTTATAGTGTTCAATCTGCAAAAGAAAAAGATCAAAGTTAATATAACTGGAATCTCCCCAATAAATACTGATTACCACCTCGCCTGCCCGAAAACTGTGGAGGAATTAAGGGAAGTTGTCAATAAACCACCTTTTTGTGAATATGAAGACTATAAAAAAACTTTCAAGAAAATCATAGATGAGTGGAATAAAGGACTTGATATATTATTTATCCAGGGTGAAAGCGGCTGTGGTAAGAGCAGGACAGCAGCGGAATTGATAAGTTATTACTTAAAAACAACAGGAGCCGCTGAGAAAAAGGGATATTCAGTTTTGACAGGTGAATGCCCTCAACCAGTAGAAAACACGGAAAACAGAGCATATGCTCCCTTTATAAGTGCTTTTGAGGACAGTCAGGATTTTCAACATATAATCAATTTCCAGCATACCAATAATAGTACTGATCATATAAAAACATTAATTGATACATTTTTGCCCTTAACCTCGTATTTACTGCCAGGTGGAGATGATGATAATGATGTAAGTTCGCCAGAAGAAATTAGAAACCTGATTATTAAGTTTATCAGAGTTCTCAACAAGAATAACACAGTGATCATACAGCTTGATGATGTACAGTGGATTGATGAAGATTCTATATCATTGATCAAGGAAATAATCGCTCAAAAATCTTCAATCGAGAACTTTAAATTGATCCTTACCGGAACAGAAAACATGATTAATATAGAGGGAGTTATTTCTGATCAGCATATAGCTTTCAATAAAAATGAAGACAAGAGAATTTTGACAAAACAGATTTTAACCGGCAGCTTGAATTTGAATGAGGAATTTGTAAACAATCTGCTTGAATACTTAAACTATGAAAATGATAATGACCATAACCTGCATACTATATTAAATACGGTCAAATTCATGTCAGAACAGGGTGATATTGTATTAGATCCAGATTGTAGTTTTAACTTGAAACGAAGTTGCAAGTTGGAAGATTGCGGTGTCCCCAAATCTAACAAAGAAACGATCATGAAGCAATACAGATCAGTTTATGAATATCATAAATACATAATGTGCGCAGCCTGCATCGGTTATGAATTTGAAGCCGAGTTGCTGGAATCGATCTTTCGCGCTCCTAAGCTTGAGTTCTACTTTATACTCGATAAAATAGAAGATGAAACGAGTTTGATCCTTGATGATAAAGAGAATGATGGGATTTTCAAATTCAAATCAAAATCAGTGCTGAATGCTTTACGGGATATCACAAAGACGCACTGTAAAGGACCTGATAACCTTGAAGTGCCCCAAGTGGTGAGGGAATTAAATCTCAGCATTGCCAAAGAACTTGAGATTTTTGATAAATACAAAAAAAGCAGTATATTCCGAGTAGCTGACCATTATTATTTCGCAGGAAGGGAATATGCAGATAAAGCTTTGGAATATTGTCTGAAAGCTGCGAAAACCAAAGCCCAGACATTCCAATTTGCCGATGCTGAAAATTATTTAAGAAAAGCGGAAGAAGAATTAGCAATCAGTGGTGAAACCTGGAATGCCAGACTTGAGATTCTTAGAGTCCAAATAATAATGAGTACAAAATCAGGAAAAAATAAGAAAGACACAATTTATAAATGCCGGCAATGTAAGGATTTTGAGAAATTTGCTGATGCTGACCTTTTACTTATGGCTTCATATCTTAGCTGGTCATATGCCGAGATTGGCTATACTCAATCATTCCTCTGGGCAATCAGAGTTCTTAGTAAAACTAACCTTACAACACTGCAGCTTATCAGATGCCTGGAGCAACTTTATAGTGATATTGATAAAATGAACTTCTATTCTATTATTAATAAGCAGAACCTGGTAGACAGGCTAAATTTTGAATTAGAAGAACCTATTGAAGACTATTCGGCGTTTTTTGACAGGGCATTTAGTCTTTTAAACGAACTGCCAGAAGAAAGCAAAACTCAATATGATAGAGCAAAACTTCATCTTCTTATTACTAAATTCGGATCGTATTACAAAATTAACAAGAAAAATGTAAAAAAGATAGCTAAGGAAATTGAAGATGACCTAGCAACTATGATGAATTTAGCTGAAGAAGTAGAGGACTATCACTTAACTACCCTGGCATATTTTGAAAAAGCAGGCTACTATTCAGCAATAGATGATCTGGATACTGCTGCTGCTACAATCAGCCAGGTATTAGAAATTTCCAGCAATAGAGGAATATTGAAAAGCGAAGCGAGAGCTTATGGAAAACTAGGTGATATTTATAAAAAACAAAACAAATTCGATATGGCTTTAGAAAACTACAAATGTCAGTTTAACAAATATCTGGAACTTGATTTAAAAGACAATTGTGTAAGCTTGATCATGTTATCAGAAAACTTCCTAAAATATTTAATTACCAACCTTGACGTAAATCGTGAAATATGTGACAAATTCATCAAAACAAATACTGAATTCATTTTGCAGCTAACTACTCTTAATCTCAATATTATGCCAGGTTTTATCCGCAAAGGTCAATTTTATCACACGCTTTGCAGCATAAAAGATAAATTTATTACTATTAAAGATTTACTCTCTTCTAAATACGAAATGGAAATTAATATACTTTCTAAATACTGTCAGGAAGAGATTCTGTATCCAGTAACAGACTCAGATGAAGAGGAAGTTATCAACCAATTCGTTCAATGGTTCTGGACACCATATAAAGAAAACCCTGGGCTATGTCCAATCAAAATCTACTTAGCTTTGAAGAAAGAAGATAATGATGCAGAATTTATCCAGGAAATTGAGCAAACATTAGACAGCACAATAACAGATAACAGGTTGATTGATATTAAGACTTTACTGCACAATGAATTAAAAGAAGAATTGCCTGATCTATCTAAAACAGATAAAAGTCAAATCAAACAGGCAAAAGAACTTCGTGACAATTTAATTACTGAAGTCTGCGATAAATTTGATGATAATCTTAAAGATTACATTAAATATCTACTATCAAAAAACAAGGATAAATTGAATAGAAACAATTTTATGCAGGAATTCAGTGATAAAACTATAGAACAACTCTGTAGTGATTTGGAAATGATTGCTCAAAACACATAAGCCTGTCTTAATTTGTATGCTGACAAGATATTTCAGTTATCCTGGCATCCCACCGAAATTGAGATGTATGATTTTTTGATTATTAAATTGTTAGTATTTATGTTAGCAAGATTAATTTATTTAGTAATCAAGCGGAAGATTTGGGTAGGAGATATCTTAGAAGATAAAAGTGTAAAATTAGAATTTATCAAATAAAATGAAGAAGTATCTTGACGAAATTTTAACGGATAATAAAATTCAATAAGTATGAGGTAATGTAATGAAAGTCTTGAATATCATCAAAATGGATTTAATGTAATTATTTACTCATAAGAAACCGAATACAGAAATTATTTAGGAGTTAAGAAATGTCAAACGTAAAAAAAGCCATTAGATGTGAAAAAAAAGCTCAGTATTTCAAGCAGAAAGCAGCAATATTTTTACAGCGAGCGAGTAGAATTCAGCAGAAAATGGCACATTTGCAGCAAGTAGCTTCCAAATTTGTAGAAAGAAGCAATGAAATGGAGGAAAAGGCAGCAAAATGGCTAAGTAAAGCAGCCAGCTATGAAAACAGGAGTTAATTTTTTTAGATTGGAGTAAAAAAATGAATATCCCAAAAGTAGTGATTTATTTGTTTCTTATATTCACTTTTTCTCAATTAGCAGGTCAAGACACTTTGAATGATTCCATTTCTTTGCAATATAGTATTATTGGGATGAAGGGAGCTGATTCAGATACAATGTTTAAAATTGAAGATTGGGCTGAATTGAGCACTAAAGATTCCATAAAAATCAATTACAAATATCAACCTGATTTACATTTCTATCTTATCATAGAAGATAAAGACGGCTATTATCTTAAAATTGTTAATAAACCAAAACAGAACTACAATGAAGGTTATACAACTGGCTGGCTAAATTTTAATTGTAAAGATATCTATAACATCTATTTGATATTGAGCAGAACAAAACAAGTCGAAATGGAAAAAGAAATTAGTAACCATAGCATGGACAAATCACCTCATATTGAAAGAGTAACAAAAAAAGCAGATATTATGCTTGCTACTACAATATCTAAACCAGATGCTATTGGAGTTGTTTTCCGTGGCGCAGCAGAACCTGAATTTACTAAATCATTGTTTTATGAAAGCAAATCGAAGGATATGATAATAAAGAAAATAGAAATAGCAGTAAAATAAGATGAAAGTCAATGTGTCAGATATTGTAATCAAATCATTTATTAGTATTTTCATTTTTTCAGCTGTTTTCTTAGTAAAACCCGTTTTTCAAATTTTTGAATACCAGATATACGACTATAGATTTCAACTAAGAGAAAAATTAGGTAATGATCCTAATATTTCCCCCTATATCGTAAATATAGTCTTGGATGATGACACATATAGAACTTCAGCAAAATCATACAATTGGGGTAGAGCTGAAATCGCTGAGGTAATCAATAAATTATCTCAATTTACAGCCAGCACTATTGGTTGTGACATGATGTTTGTAAATCGTCTTGACAATGATAAAGACAGTTTACTGGTTAAAGCAATTGCAAACTCAAACTGTGTTATTCTTCCTTATCACATGGAAAAAGAAGACAAAAACTATTATAATTCAAATGAAATAGAGGATTTAGATTCTATTTTAAAAATAGATGATATGCCTGAAGCTCAATTTGAACAATTCCCAAATTTTGAACAGCCGGGAGTTTCTTCTTTTAATAGTGCTCTTAAAAATGCAAAGGGATTAGGATTTGCAAATTATTACCTTGATGAAGATGGTGTAGCTCGAAAAATACCATTAATTGGAATATATAACAGCAGATATATACCAACCTTTGCCTTAGCAATAGTCTGTGATTTTCTTGGTTATGATTTTATGCTGACTAAAATAATTAAAAACTCAATTATTCTAAAAGGTGAAACAAAAGATGATATTGTTATACCTATTGATGAAGATGGTAATTTTGTTATCAATTTCTATGGCTCCTACATAGAAAATAACTTCCTTCATTCATATAAGGTCCGTGATATACTGGATTTACAACAAACTAAAGCAGTAAATACTAATGTAAGAGGCAGGGTTTGCATTCTTTCTGATATTTCCTTAAAAAGTAGTGATTTTGTTCATGTTCCTTCGGAAGCTCGATTTCCCGCATCATATCTGTTTACAACTGTGATCAGCAATATCATAAGTGAGGACTTTTTGAATGAAATTGATTCAGGGGTGTTGTTTATACTAATTATGTTAATTATAATCTCAATTCTAACTATTGATTATTTATTTGGAATTCTGAAGTTTACGCTATCGGTGATCACACTAATAATTATATATTCAGCCTTTAATTTTGGGCTATTCATTCATAGTAATCTGATACTGCCTTATTTTATTGTCATTTATCCAGTAATGATAATTTCTTTCATTTTCTTTATCATGAAAATTATTCAAAAAGAAAAACTAAGAATTGAGACAGAAAATAATCTAAGAAAGTTTCTTTCACCTCCAGCTTTTAGCTTTCACTTTATTGAAGATGAAAATTTCAGGAAGCAAATGATTTCCAGGTGGAATGAAGCCAGGCAAGGTTACGAGATAGGTGCGTTTCGGTCTACTATGACAATGTGTGGTTCAATTATTGAAGGATTGTTATGTTTTGCATTAAGAAAAGAAAAAGATAAAGCCTTTCTAATGTATAAGCAGAAATACAAATCCAATATAGATGTACCTGAAATTGATAGATGGAAAATGTATCAGTTAATAGATGTCTCACAGAAAATTGAAATTATCAGTAAAGATTCTCGTGGATTTGTCCACATAGTAAATACATATAGAAACCTAATCCATCCAGATGTAGAGATCAGGGAAAATGTTAAGGTTAATAAATTTAAAACAACTGCTATTATCAGTTTGCTTGCGATAGTCTATGAAGAGATTGAAGATAGGATATAATGATGAAAAGATTGAGTTTAGTTTGTATTATTATCTTATGCTCTTGTGTAATGAGTGAGTTAAAAGTTAATCCCTCTAATTCAAGTCCGAAGACTTTTCCAGAATGGTATTCAAATAAATCTATAGATTCTCTCTATATTTACACATATAGTAATTCATCTAATTATCAAGAAAATATTGCCATTGAGCAAGCAAAGCACAATGCCATTAATCAAATGATTAATGAATCTATTAAATTTCTGAATAATCCCTCACTGAATCATTTTCAATCCCGTATTGATAGTACTCAAATAGAATTATTAGTAAAAGAATATAGTGAATTTTATAAAACTGAAATAATCCCATCAAAAAAAAGAAATCTTAAAATTGCATTTGTTTCATTAAGAATGCCTTTAATTTTAGTTAAAAATTATGGTAATCTTGATAAACCTATAATAGATGGGATATGTGTCCTCAGTGGTTCTGGTGAAGAATACTATAGTTTTTCAATTTATATCCTTCCTTATGATTCGGAAGTCTTTGTAAATGGGAGAAAGCAGATATTAAATAATGGAGAGTTGGATTTACGACTGAAGAGAGGGGACTATGATGTAAAAATTCAGCGTGATGGGTTTGTTACTTTGAAAGACAATTTTTATGTTGATCAAGGACTCTGTTTATTGTACTACAAACTTCAATTGGATTTAAGTCAATTTCATAACTTTGATAATTCCTTAACATTAAAACGCCACTCAGAAGTATCCTTTCCTCAAAGAACCATTGTCAATGAATGGCAGGATCTGAGGATTCAGATAATTCAAGCAGAAGTTAAACAACCAGATGGTGAAATAAAGCCAATCCCCAAGCCTTCAGAGAATGATATTTCTTTCGAACTCAAGACTTATTTAGAAGACGAAGATACCGTTTTAGTTACAATGAAACTATTTGCCGATAACTTTGAAATTGAAAATGGGCAAACAAATAAAATCCTTGAAATTCCTTATGATTCAGATTCACAACCTGTTTATTGGAAGGTTAAACCGCTAAAAACAGGTAGTCAACAGCTTAAAATCGATTTCTGGCATGAATCAAAATACCTTGGAACAGTAAAGAGCAATACTGAAGTTTTCGAGTCGAATACTGATTTCACTGATGATATAACTGCATCATCAGGTAAGTCCGAACAAAAATTTTCAATCAATCCAGCTTTTCTCAATCCAGACCTGTCAATTCGCATCCGGAGTATTGGCGATATTGTTAATCCTTCTTCCTTCGAGTTTATACTGAATTCACCCATAAATAAATTGAATTTATGCTCACGGTCATATATTATTAATTTAGAAGGAGAATTATCAGCCTGGATGGATAGCCAAATGGAAGAGTTAGAATCAAGTCTGAGGGATTCAACGCATAGGACCGGACTTCACCTGCAAAGTCTGGGAACAAAGATTTTTTCAGAACTGATGCCAACAGAAGTGAATAACATATTATATGATAGCGAAGAGATTGAAACAATAAATATCATATCTGATGAGCCATATATTCCCTGGGAAATGGCTTACTGGGATGAAAGCTATTTATGTGAAAAATATAATGTTACCAGATGGTTAAGTGGTGATTGTGCTCCGCAAGATATCCAGATTGATGAATTGTATATTTTAGCAGTTGTTAAAGATTTTAAGTATGCTTCTGATGAGAGAGAACAATTAAATGAGTTATTCAGATTGAATACTAATGTTATAAATATAGATTCCACAATAGAAGAAGTAGGAAATATGTTCAGTAAAGGAAGAAAGAGTATCTATCATTTAGCATGTCATGGAGAGTTTAGTAAGTGGGGAGATTTTTCGTCATTGAAACTTAAAGATGGAAATTTTCTGGCAAGCTGGATCAATAATTATAAATTCGATAACAATTCATTGGTTTTCATGAACGCCTGCAAATCAGGTAGAGAAGATTGTTCCATAACAAATATGGGGGGTTGGATAATTGAGTTTAATAAATCTGGTACAGGAGCTGTGATAGGTTCTCAATGGAGCATAGAAGACTCAGCAGCAAAGAAATTTGCTGTAAAATTTTATAAATTTCTCAGTGAAGGGAAAACATTAGGGGAAGCAACTCGTTTAGCAAGATCAGAACTCAAGCTATCTGATCCGTATTACACCTGGCTCTCCTACACTGTTTATGGCGATCCTAATGCAAAATTAAATTTTACTAATAGATAGAATAATATTCTTTTGTAGCAACTTCTAGTAACTTTTTACAAGACGAATACCAAGATTATAATACTTGTAATCAGGTTTACTGCCATTATGATCTTTAATACGACACCATTTCTCAGGATGGTCAAACCCGCCACCTCTGGTTACCCTGCTCCAGCCGGACACTGGACCTGTTGGATTTACTTCAACTGAATCAGTATAAACTCCCATCCAATCCCAGCACCATTCCCAGACGTTTCCAGACATATCATATATCCCCAGTTTATTTGCTTGTTTTGTGCCAATTTCTTGAGGACCAAATGTTAGCTTATTATTCTTATATAAATTGTACATTTCTTCTTCAGAAAGACCCTTGGAGTTTCGTTCAGTTCCAAACCAGGCTATATCCTCAATATTATTACTGCCAGAATATAAATATAGCTGCTTTGGTTCTCCTTCTTGAGCTGCATATTCCCATTCTGCTTCGGTTGGCAATCTATAACCATTAGCAAAAAAATCACATTGCACATTCCATTTTATAAGGTCCATTTGATTAAAATTATTCTTATCTTTACCGATTCTATCAATATAGTAACATTTTTCCAGACCTTCCAGTTCACTTAGAGTATTACAAAAAAGAATTGATTCATACCAGGTAACTTGATTGACAGGCATATCCCTCCATTCTCTTGCAAATCTTACTGATGGATTATACGCCATGACTTTATTAAATAATTCTTGTGTTACTTCATATTCACTCATAAAAAAACTATCTATATCAACTTTGTGTACTGGCTTTTCATCACTATCACCTTCATCAGTTCCCATAAAAAATGAACCGCCTTTTACCTGTACCATCTCAATTCCCAAATCTGTAATCTCATTTGTTAGCATTTCCTGATTTAATTGTCTATTAGTACGAGGGCTGTGATTTGTGCGAAAGTAAAATTCTGATAATAAACTGCTCGAAATCCATGGATTCTGTTTATTATTTGTTTCGGCATTAACACGTATTGCCAATTCTTTAACTAAATCTTCAATTTTATTTTCGGAGTTTATCAATTCTATCAGGTTCTTTGTATAAGGACTATGATCGCCATATCCATCTTCTGCACCTTCACCTTGACTGGTTGCGTAAGATATTAATATCTCACTTTTTTTTCCGCTAAAATTATTAGTTAAACCATTTTCTTTAATACTTCGATGGAAACTAAAAGGATTATCTCGGCAAGCATCTAAAAAAACAAGATTAATTTTCGCTTTCTCAATTTTATCCAAAATTCTATTCAATGGAAAAGCTTCATATTTTATATCTGACTCAGAGACTATATTATAGTTAATTGGTAGTAAGTAATTCTCAGCCTCATATTGAACCGCATGTCCACTGTAATAGAATAATACAGTATCATCGGATTTTGTAATATTACCCAAAGAATCTACTATTTGATCCATTCCTTTACGATCCAGATTATATCCTGCAATAACTTGAAAATCAAGATCATACAAAATATCAGCAATCCCTTTTGCATCATTGTAGGCGTTGTTTAAAGGTTTTTTTTCGTAATCGTTATTTCCCACTACTAATGCTATCCGCTCTGAATGTATAGGTAAAATTAATATAATAAAAACAATAATAAATAAATTTGTGCTAATTTTCTTCATCTTTTCTCCTTATTTTAATCATATTCAATTAATCTGATTCTCTCTAGCAAATCAATTACATTTTCATCTATTCTCTTTTCGACGTCAAGAATTTATCAATCATAGCTGGCATCCCCCCGAAATTAAAAAATTAGCTGACTTCCAAAAAGCCCTGAAAGGGCATAACTTTAATAGCCATGGGTTTCAACCCATGGATTCAAAATCACATGAAATCCCCACCCCCTGGCCTTTTCGACCAAGGCGAAAACGGCAGGGGGTGGGGGAAAATGGTTTCTTTATTTTTCATGGGTGCAACCCATGGTTAGTATA
>JAIPIH010000002.1 GCA_021734835.1 Candidatus Cloacimonadota bacterium
CTTTCCACATCAAGCAAGACGGCACCGGCAACTTTACCACCATCCAGGAAGGTATCAATACATCAGCAGACAGCGATACTATTCTTGTTTATCCAGGAACATATTTCGAGAATATTGATTATCTTGAAAAATCACTTACTGTTGCATCATTGTATATCATTACTCCAGAAGATTCACTTATCAATCAAACTATTATCGACGGAAACCAGCAAGCAAGTTGTGTGAAAATTGAAGATTGCGAAAATACATCCATAATCGGATTTACAATTCAAAATGGTTATGCTATGCAAGAAGGTGTTGCAGACAGTTATCAAGGTGGTGGTATATTTATTGAAGATGTGACAAATTCTCTAATATCAAATTGTAAGATAAAAAACAACAAATCTTATACTGGTGGTGGAATTTTAATTGCTTGGTGTAATTTCGTTGAATTAAGTGATAATACAATAGCCTATAATCAAGCTATACAATCAGGGGGAGGTATACGAGCATATGGAGATGAATTAAACATCGTTTTTAATAGTGTCTCATTAAATAACATTTACTTAAATTATGCAGCTACTTGTTCTGATATTAGTATTCCTATGATTCCAAATCCTACAAATGTTATTGTTGATACTTTCACTGTAAACAATCCAGATTATTTTTTTATTACAAGCAATGATGATATTTCATTTTCTAACTTAAATGCAAAAATAGAGGAGATAAATCAAGACTTATATGTAGCACCTAATGGTGATGACAGTAATAGTGGATTAACTTCTGATGATCCTTTACAAACTTTAGCTTGGGCACAAACAATTATTAAGAGAAATGATGAAAATCCAAATACAATCCATCTTGCTGAAGGCACATACTCACCAACTTTAAACAACCAAATATTTCCTCTAAATGTAAAACACGGTGTTTTATATTCAGGTATTTCACCGGAAGAAACAATACTTGAAGCTGAAGATGAAACTACTTTTTTTTTCCAATTCTCAAAGTATCAAAATGAATTTGCCAAACTTATTGTAGAAAACTTAACAATGACAAATAGTGCTCAACTTGGAAGTTCATACGGTGGAATAACAATTTATCAAGCAGATATAAACTTAACAAATGTGATTATTGAAAATTGTAATGGTGGTGTTGGTAGTGCAATTTTAACTGCTAATGGTTATTGTAATCTAAATAATGTAACTATTAGAAACAATACCGGTGGTAGAGGTGTATCGCATTCAGTAGAATACAATTGTCCAAACCCAGTATTAAATGCAACTCTTAAAAATTCAATTTTTCAAAACAATAATCCCGGAGAAGAATATTATAGTGGTGGTGCTATCCGGTTTGGTGGTCATTCCAACATTCAGGGTAGTTATAATTCACAATTGATTAATTGTGAAATTAGTGATAACTATAATAATTTTTATAATCCTCAAACAGATATGGGTGGTACTTCCGGTTTGTATCTGAAAGATATGGTATTAGTTGATGTAGTAAACAGTACTTTTGGGGATAATACACTTTCCCATAATACAGGTTGTACTACATCTGTTTATAATACAGAATTAAATCTATACAATAGCATTTTGTACAATAATGTTGGTTATTCTATCAATCTTTGGGAAGATGCATTAGTAAATATTTCTAATTCGTTAATTGAAGGTGGTGATGAAAATGTAAACTACTATTATCCGCTGGCAACTGTCAATTGGTTGGGGGGCAATTTAGATGAAAATCCAATGTTTGATAGTTTGGGAACATATCCATTTTCTCTTTTAGAGAATTCTCCCTGTATAAATGCAGGAACTTTAGATTTACCAGCAGGAATTGAACTACCTGAATTCGATCTTGCAGGTAATCCACGTATTTTTGGAGAAACAATTGATATGGGAGCTTATGAGTTTCAAGGTGATCCTCAATCAAATGACGAAAATGAGATTATCATTCCTGAAATTACACAAATCTCCAATTATCCAAATCCATTTAATCCTTCAACTACAATCAAACTTGATCTGGCAGAATCAGGTAAAATTGTGTTAGCAATTTATAACATTAAAGGACAAAAAGTAAAGACTTTGCTGGATGCCTATTCTTCAAAAGGACATTTTGAGATTATTTGGCGAGGAACTGACGACAGCAAAAAGAAAGTATCAAGTGGTAATTATTTCATAAAACTTAAAGTGAATGGTGAAGAAAAAGCTGTGAGTAAATGTGTTTTGCTGAAATAAAGTAATAAGTTTGTTTTTCCATAAAATTTATCTAGAACTCATTGCTCATTAACAAGTTCTGATTTCGCTTTGCAAAAAGTGAATTTAATAACCTCTTATAAAAAGTTCTTTACAATAAAGTAAATATCAGAAGAGTTAGCTTTATTATATTTTAAGACATACTTTTGCTACACATTTACTTGAACAAGGCACTGATTTAAGATATATTCAAGAGTTGTTGGGGCATAATAGTACAAAAACAACAGAGATTTATACTCATGTTTCAAAAAAAGCGATTGGTAATATTATAAATCCAGTAGATGATCTTTTTGAATAGGAGAGTGAAATGGTAAAAGAAAAATATCAACAATTGTTGTTATCCCTCCAATTTGGCGGTATAACAACAATGAATATATACAAACGTTGTGGTGCATTTTGAGAAGCACAATAGCCTGATTAACTACTTTGACATTATAAAAAGGCACTTTATTAATAATCAGACAAATACAAAGAAAAAAATAAAATATTTTCAATTATGACAAAATTTAATGCACATAATACTTGACTATATGTAAACTATTATGTACTTTTGAGGCATCATTAATATCCTAAATTAGTATGGAATTATCGAATGATTTGAAAATAATGCGTTTTAAAAAAAATCAAATAACGCAAGAAGAATTAGCTAGAAAATTAGATGTGTCTCGCCAAACAATCAATGCGATTGAAAATGGCAAGTTTAATCCATCTGTAAAATTAGCAATATTAATGGCTGAATTTTTTGAATGTAATGTTGAAAATATTTTTTATTTAAATAAGGAGAAATAATCATGAATAAGAGATTTATTTTAGAACTAACTGTTGGCATTACCTTACTGGTTGCCGTTTTAATTTTCGGTCAAAAAGGATTTGCTGCTTTTACCCTTTTGGCAATTCATCCCTTTATCGGAAAAAAGAAAAAACTTGATGAACGCGAGAGCCAATTATTTAATAAAATTGGAAACTACACTGCTGCAATAACTTTTCTTGCATGTGTTGTTATCTTTTATTTTTCTGATTTAAAAATAAGTGGACAGGCAATTGGCGAGAATTGGCTATTTTATGTATGTTCTGCTTTTTTGGTTTCTCATGGAGTATCAGGACTATTAATAATGAGAAGTTAAAAAAATCGAGTAGGTAAAGGGGAATCTCACCCCTAAACCTCTCACAGAACCGTGCTTGATAGTCTCCCATCACACGGCTCTTCATAATAAAGACTACGATTAGGGCATAAATCCAACCTTCCAATGCTCAAACATATACGGGTATGTCTTTGCAATACCTTGTAAATGTTTAGAGGCAAAGTACCAATGTTTACGCCTAAATCTGCGATATTTGTTGCTTACCCATTTAGCTAATCGTTTGTTCAGATTGCGAAATAAATGACGCATTTCTGACTTACGAAACTTAGAGTAATAATTGAGCCAGCCTCTGATTTTGGATTTCAACAGCTCTCCTACTCTACTTAAACTAAAGTATGTCCACCGATGAATGTTGAGTTTTCGCAATTCATCATTGATTCGAGCAATACTCTTTTTACTAATTGCAGGAGCAAACCCCAACATCAATTTTCCTCTCTCCATGCTGATTCTTGGTTTAAATGTAAAACCAAGAAAGTCGAACTTTTGATAACGAACTTTGAAAGGTGGTTGTTTCTTTTGATTTCGTCGACAATAAACGATTTTCGTTTTGCTCTTGTTTACTTCCAATTTGCAAGTTTTAAAACCGTTCTTTTATCGCTTCCAATAAACGAAGTGCTTCTTTTATATGGTGGCAATGTACCACTATATCATCGGCATATCGTTCAAAAACAACCTCCGGGTTTCGCTTTTCTATCCATTTATCAAACACCACATCTAAAAAGATATTTGCCAGCACCGGACTGATTACTCCGCCCTGTGGGGTACCTTTGCCTTGTGGCTCTTTGATAGTACCATCAGGTAACTGTATGGGTGCTTCTAACCAGCGGTTGCAGTACAGCAGAATATGTTTACTGTCTGTGTGCCATTGCACCGCTTGCATTAACAACTCATGGTCGATATTATCGAAAAAGCCTTTGATATCAATGTCGATTACCCAACTGTACTTCATACAATTGATTCTACATTGTTCTACAGCTTGGTGAGCAGATTTCTTCGCGCGATATCCAAAGGAATTATCGCTGAATGTTTTATCCACTATTCGTTCCAATTCTGTTGCTATTACTTGCTGTGCAACTCGATCTACCACCGTTGGTATACCCAATGCTCGCATTTTACCTTTACCTTTAGGGATTAGGGTTTGGCGGACAGCTTTGGGAAAATAACTTCCACTTGCCATTCTGTTCCACAACGGATACAGATACTTGCGTTTGCTTTTATCCACTTGCTCAATGCTGATGTTGTCCACACCTGCACTTCCGCCATTAGCTTTTACTCGTTTAAAAGCCTCCATTACTTGCAACTTTGTTATCGGTTGCGTCTTTTGTTCATTTTCAAAAATCATCCTTAAATCAAGTTTTAAGTTGTTATACAATCTTGAACTTATTATGTGAAGCCCTTCGCTCGTCCCAACTTTCATCAGAACTCTCTTGGATATGCTCGCTACTACGACTTCATCTGTCACAATACTGTACTTCGCTACTTTTGGCGTTTTCCATTGCGGATTCTCCGCCGTTTGGCTTTACATTACAGTATTGCTTCTCCTGTTCCTTGAAAGAGCCCAAACAGAGTTCTTGCCCTCTTTATGCCGTGCGGTGTGTAACCGTACATCAGGTTAACTGTTACACTCTGTCTCTCGAGGTCGCCCCCCTCTCGATTTTACCGCAGTAAAAGTTATTTTCGACACCTCAATAAGGGTTCACTTACGTTCAACTCCTCTGTTCATACCATACAAAACCTCGTCCTACAACTGACTGAATTTGCGTTGACCTTGTCGCTCAATACCACACCGTGAAAATGCAGCACCACAAGGCGGTTTGGTAAATCTGCCTGAACAGCCTTTACCGATAGTCCATTTTATTTCTATTATCGTTTGTGAGACTTCTACCTTACCCTTTTCTTCTCGGGGAATAGCTCGTTACATTGATAATCAGCGAATAAAACCCTATCATCTCTTTCAAAGTTATGTTACCATTTCAAAGAACTTTTCAGTATATTTGTATCCTATGGTAACGCAGGACACACAACGACACCACAACAAAAAATATAGTGCATGCCGCAATTAATTGTAATTTAGAAAGTTAATTTTTCAAATAAAAGTTTATTGTAACTTGAAAAATAAACGTTTCAAACTGCGTCACGCACCATATTCAAACCGTTGTGCGTCATGCTAAGAGAAACGACAGTACTAATATCAAACTTTAAAAGAAACGACAGCATTTATGTTTTTTAACTCAATTGACTTTGCAATTTTCTTACCGATAGTTTTTATACTTTATTGGTTTGTAACAAACAACAACTTGAAACTGCAAAACTTTCTAATAGTTGCAGCTAGTTATTTATTCTATGGTTGGTGGGACTGGAGATTTTTATCGCTGATATTATTCAGTACCGTTGTTGACTATACTGTTGGTCGAAAACTAAGAATATCAGAAAATCAAACCAAAAGAAAAATTTTACTTTGGACAAGTATTTTAGTTAATCTTGGTTTTCTTGGTTTCTTCAAATATTATAATTTTTTCTTAGATAATTTTATAACAGCTTTTTCATTCTTTGGGACTGAGATAAAAGCAAATTCACTTAACATTATTTTGCCAGTAGGTATAAGCTTTTATACTTTTCAAACATTGAGCTATACAATTGATGTTTATAAAAGAAAACTAGAACCAACCAAAGACTTTATTGCCTTTTCCGCATTTGTTAGTTTCTTTCCTCAATTGGTTGCTGGACCTATTGAAAGGGCAACGCATTTATTACCACAGTTTTACAAAAAGCGGACTTTCGATTATTCAAAAGCTGTTGACGGAATGCGACAAATACTTTGGGGCTTATTTAAAAAAATGGTAATTGCAGATAATTGTGCTGAATTTGCAAACCAAATATTCAATAATTCAGCAGATTTAAACGGAAGCACATTAGTTCTTGGTGCATTATTTTTTACCTTTCAAATTTATGGAGATTTTTCTGGCTATTCAGATATTGCAATTGGAACTTCTCGCCTTTTCGGTTTTGATTTAATGAGAAACTTCAACTTTCCTTACTTTTCAAGAGACATTGCGGAGTTTTGGAGACGTTGGCACATTTCACTTTCTACTTGGTTTAGAGATTATCTATATATTCCATTAGGTGGAAGCCGTGGTGGAACTTGGATGAAAGTAAGAAATACTTTTGTCATTTTTATCGTCAGTGGATTTTGGCACGGTGCAAATTGGACATTTATTGTTTGGGGTGCATTGAATGCCATTTACTTTTTGCCACTTTTATTAACCAACAACAACCGTAATAATTTTGAAACAGTGGCTCAAGGAAAATTCTTTCCCAACATAAAAGAACTCTTTTTTATGTTGCTAACTTTTGGGTTGACTGTTTTTGCGTGGATATTTTTCAGAGCAGAAAATATTGATCATGCAATAAGCTACATATCTGAAATTTTATCACCCTCTCTTTTTTCAATACCCAAATTTGCTGGAATGAGAAGAGCATTAATGACAATATTTCTTATTTCGATATTTGTCTTAATTGAGTGGAACGGACGAGATAGTCAATATGCAATAGCTAATTCTTTTCTAAAAAGAAGACCAGTTAGATGGGTTTATTATCTAACCATTGTATTCTTGATATTCTGGTTTCAAGGCGAAAAACAAGGTTTTATTTACTTTCAATTTTAATTTGACATGAAAACATTTATTAATAAAATTGTTCTATTTCTATTACTAGTGGTAGTTTTTATTGAGACTATTTCTGGAATTCTTGCATTTACTAATCTATATCTGCTTGGTTATCCGGGTAGTGAAATTTACAATGCAATTAATAAGAGTAAGAAAAAGAATAAATCCAAAATATTGTTTATTGGTGATAGTGTAGGTAATCAACTTTTCTCAAATAAAACAAATAACGATGGAATAAATTCACTAGCCTGCAATCAGGCTATTGGTGTAGTTGGGCAATATTTTTTACTGAACAACTATTTAAGAACTGGAAATAAGATAGATAAAGTTTTCATGCTTTTTACTCCTTTTTCGTTTAAAAATAATTTAGACCAAGTATATACATATCATTACTTCTTAAAACCATTTTACACTTCGGAATACGATTCTTTATTTACTGAAACAGTAAAAGAACAAATTAAAAAAATACCATATCGTCAATTTACTAAGATACCACATGTTTTTGTCACTTCTTGGGCTCCTGAATTCAATTCAACTGACCAAATTGATTATACTTTTTTGTCACCAATATCTATAGAATATTTAATCAAAATAAAAGAACTTTCAATTAAATACAATTTTGAATTAACTATTCTACCACCTCCAACAAGTATTCAGAAAAAGGACTTGATTGATAGAATTGATATTGATGAGTTTGCAAAAGCCAATTTAGATCAAGAATTTAAAGATTATTTTAATAAAATCACCTATTTGGATAGTACGAAATTTAAAGATGGAACGCATTTAATTCATCCAGAAATCTATACTGAAAAATACAGAACAGAACTTATAAAATAAAGCACGAACGCACAACAATGTATAAAAATAATAGCCGGTCCAGTAGTAAACTCAAGGGTTTTAGCCCGCTTCAACTTTTGTGTAGCTTGACAGGAACGTGCCACGCAGTCGGCTACTATTCTTATACGCGCCGTTATAAGCCATTTGAAAAAAGAAAATTCTAAGGAAATTTCTCATTTCAAAAATGACTTTTAGTAGAATTTAAAAAAGACAAAAAAATAAAATAAAGAGTTCATTAACATAAATTGCAGTTCAATTTTAAAATGTCATTTTCATTAAAAATCGACTGAAGAAAAAAGAAATTTGTTTGGGGTTTAATAAAAATCCGTCGGATTTTGTTGATGTTTTACTGCGCAGGTTAAAATGAAAATCCTGCCCGATTTTAACCTGGCAGTGAAAAATAAGTTTAGTGCCAGGAAATTTAAAAGAAAAATATTTAGAACGGTAAAATCTAAATCTGCTTGATTTTTTGGTTGTGCTTTTCAATAAAAAATCCTCCGGATTTTGTTGGCGTTTTTTTGGCAGTGGTTTTAATCGGGGTTCTACCCTATTTTTAGCGGAAGTTTTTCAATGAAACTTTTGAGCGTTTAAATTTTTAAAACTTCGAGATAAAAACCATTCTGATTTTATGTCAAACAAAAAAAGATTGATAAATTGTGCTACGATAATAAAACAGAAAAAACAGTGACTGATTTTTAGTCGGGAAAATAAAAAACCAGGATTTTTGATTAACCCAAAACTTGACATTTCACCCTCGGATAAAATCAGCAATTTTGATTAAAAAAAGAAGAAAAACGGCTTATAACAAAGTGCAAATGTAATGCTGGCGGGCTTGGTATTCAAGCATTTTCGCATTGTTCAACCACCGCCAATCCGTCTTTGACGGATGACGGTTTTAAAAAGAAATTTGGTGCTACGCCGGCTTGGCTCCGTGCAGGTTTGAAAGGGAACCGTTTCAAAATCCCGCACTCCACTTGCACCAACCGTTAGCTGAAATGTTCGGCTTAAGAATCTAAGAACCTCGCCATCCTTGGCTCGGGAAAGGAGTTTTATTATGAATAAAAAAAGAGAGAAAGATTTTTTACGTATTTTTTTGTTTCCAAAAACGGCGACGAAAGTAATTTTTTCTATCTGTATCTTATTGCTTCTCCCTTTAGTTTACTATTTCGTATACATAACCGGCGGAATTAAATTTGTCTTTTCTCACAGTATGTATCTGCCCATAATCCTTGCGAGTCTTTTTTGGGGAATAAAGGGAGGGTTTGTAATTTCCATTGTTGGAGGTCTATTATTAGGTCCATTAATGCCAATAGATGTTTATACAGGAGAAAAGCAATTACTAATTAATTGGATATACAGACTTTTATTTTTTATCACAATTTCAGTAATTTTAGGTTTGTTTCGAGATAAACTAAAACAAAATATTCAAAAATTAAAATATTATTCCACGCATGATGAATATACAGGTTTATTGAATATTTCAAGCCTTAGAGTTGATGATGACATTAAAATCTTTATAGAAAACTCCAATAATCATATTTGTATCGTTTCCCTACTATGGAATAACTATCAAGATTTGATTAATATGTTAGGGATTGATATAACTACAGATATAATTAAGGATTTGGATAAACGTTTCTATGATTATTACAAAAATAGCTATAGAATAATTCAAGCAGGGAAATCCTCATTTTATCTAATATTATACGGAGACGATATAGATTTTATCCATAATCAGATACAGCATCTTACTGACAGACCTATTGTTATTAATAATATTCCATTTTATATTGAATTTTCAATTGGATCAGTAATGTATGATTCTTTAGGTAGTAATGATCTTGATTCATTTCAAAAAGCAAGTATAGCTGCAAATTATTCTCAAAAGAAAGGTATTTCACCATCTATTTTTGATGAAGATAAAATAGTAATTAATAAAAATAATATACAACTTATGGGTGAGTTTCCTCATGCAGTTAAAAATGGTCAGATTATTCTATACTATCAGCCAAAATTTGATATAAGCACAAAGCAACCGGTTGGGATGGAAGCACTTGTAAGATGGATACATCCAGAAAAAGGAATGATAGCGCCTATGGATTTCATTCCAGTTATTGAAGAATCTAATTTAATCCATCAATTAACTGAATCTGTTATTAAACAAGGGCTAGAGAAAAGTAAAGAATTTATTAAAAACAAATTACTTTATACGATATCGATAAACATTTCACCAAAAAATTTAATTAATCCTAGATTTATTGAAATAATTATCAATTTATTAGACAAACATAGTATGTCACCAGATAGTATTGAATTTGAAATAACTGAATCTGCTTTAATGTGCAATCCTGAAAAAGTAAATTTAATTCTTAATACTCTTAAACAATTTAAAATTTCATTATCAATAGATGATTTTGGGACAGGCTATTCATCACTTGCATATTTAAGTCGCTTTCCAATAGACTATATTAAAATTGATCAATATTTCATCAAGAATCTGTTTAATATTAAAGGTATTAATTCTATCATCAAAGCAGCAATTAATCTGTCACATGATCTTGGAATAAAAGTTATTGCCGAAGGAATTGAGGATGAAAAAACCTGTTTCGAATTGATGAATATGGGGTGTGATATTGGTCAAGGTTATTTATATTCTAAACCTTTACCAAGTTCAGAAATATTTACTTTTTTTAAAACGAATACTCTATAATTTTAACAAAAGACATCCTTGTCTTTTGTTAAACACTTGTAAGCCGAACACATCAGCTAACAAGGAATATGAGATTCCGCCTTCGGCTCCATCCAAATTGCCTTTGGTCGCAAGCTCCCGACGGCAACTTCTCATATTCCTGGAACGTTGTAGCCAATTAAGACATCATTCTGAACTTAATAAATAACTATGAAACGATTATTATATGTGATAATTTTTCTTTTGATTAATCAGATAACTTATGGCCAAATGAGAACATTTAATGATAGAGAAAAGCAAATAATAGAAATTTTATGCCGTATTGATTATGGAAATATTGATTTTCTTAGTTACCACCTTCAAAATGAGTATTTCCTTAAGGATTACAATCAAGCATTATTTGTTTTAACAAAAAATAAAACAGCTCTTCTTTATTTAAAGAAAGAAGTATTTGATGATATGAATTTGAGAAAAAAGGAACTCTATCTATTCATTGAATTCATATCGTTAATTGATTATTTAAAATCTGAACGATACATTACAATTTTTCCAAATAATCATGTTTATGAATCCGAGCTACATATTATAAAACAATCTTTTATGCCTAAGATTGATAATAAAAATAATATAGTAATATTAAACGATAAAGGACTTCATATTTCACCGAAAGAAGCACAGTATCTTCTTGATAAGATGGAAACATTGTATATACAGCAGTTAAGCTTGAACAAGATATCTATGACTGGATAATTGAAAATTTAATGGGTTTAGTTTTAGTTTCTGAAGAACTGAAAGATTTGAAAAGTCATAATTATGTAGCGAAAGAAGATAGAAAATTTAAAAAAAGCCAAACTGTTGCATGGATAAGTATCTCACTTGCTGTACTATTTGGATTGATTAGTTTATTTTATTCAACAAGAAAAAAAAACTAAAGTAATTTTAAATCAGACACAATTTCAAACATTAAGTGAGAAGCATGATAAACTAATTGAAACAGAAAATAGTCTAAAATCAGAAATTCAAAACTTAAAACTTGATAGAAATATAAATGATACGATAAATGAATAACTGGCTACAACACGCAATATACGTAAGCCGGGGGATGTGGGTAAATTGAACTTTTGTACATTTACTCAAAATTGTAAAGGTTTGACAGGATAGTGCCTTGAAATCCCGCACTACGCATATTCGAGCCGTTAGGTACATTCGAAAATGAAAGTAATTTATAGGTATCCGCGCAAATGTGAGCGTGAAAAATCACATATTCAGAATTTTAAAAGGTTATTCAAAGACTTCGAGATTGAAAAATGTGAGAAAAAAGATCCACCTTCTCCAGATTTCTTAATTTACAAGGAATCCAAAAGAATAGGGATTGAACTTACATCATTAATTGATGGTTCATTAATGAAAGTACGAAACGCTCAAAAACATTGTTTTAATTTAGCAATGGAAATGGCACACAAAAATAAAATTGATACATTAACTGTTAACGCTAATTTTATTAGTAACTCTAGGATAATTAACTTTAAACAGGCAGCCCATGAATTATACGATTTTGTTGTTAAATGTATTGAAAAAGTACCAAAAAATGATTACTTTGATATTAAGCCAAAACAGTTAAAATATTTTAATTGGATAAGGATTCGACATTCACAAGATCCAGATTGGTGTGAACTTAAAGTAGGTTTCGCAACAATTAATCCTGTTGAAGAAATCTCTAATTTAATTCAAAAAAAGGAAAAAAAGATAAAGAAATATTTAGAGCATTGTGATACATGTTGGTTATTAATCGGTATTGACGAGTTTAATTCACCTGAAGCTTTTAAATTAACTAAGGAATTTGACACAAAATTCAGAACTAAATTTGAGCGTGTTTTTGTATTGTCGAATTACACAGATGAGCTAGTTGAGTTGTAACAGGCATGTACCTAACAAGCGTTTCGGCTATCGAGCTGACAGGCGGCTGATCTAAGTATACAACAAATGGCGGAGACGCTGGGATTTGAACCCAGGATACGTTTCCGTATACACGCTTTCCAAGCGTGCTCCTTAAGCCACTCGGACACGTCTCCATATTAGAAAGAACCAAAAAATTTATTCTTTCTTTTCAGTAAACTCATTTTTATCAGAAGATTCTTTTTCCTCTGATTTTTTTTCTTCTGAATCTTTCTCTCCGGTTAATTCACCGATCAATTCCTTCAGTACATCTTTAAGATCAGATTTATGCAGCTTTGATTTCAGCTGCCTCTTCTCAGTGACATAGGGAACTGATCTTTCGAAGCTGATTTTGATCTTTTCCTGATCTACAGGCTGTTTTTTAGGTTGTAAATGACGACCTTCCAAAATGGAAACAATCACAACACCGCTAAGCATTATGATCCAATTCATATATATCCAGATAAGAAAGATAGGGATAGCACCTAACACACCGAAGATTATCTCAATGTTGGTTAGAGTTGAAATATACCAATTAAAAAATGATTTAAACAAAATCCAGATCACAGCTGAGGTAGCCGCCCCGATCATGATAGAGCGCTTTTTTACTTTGACGGTAGGTATATAAAAGAAACCAAGGGTAAAAATGATAAATAAGATAAGAAATGGAGTTAAATATAAAGATAGATTCTGGAGAAAAGGAAGGTTAAAGAATTTTGAGGCAATCGGCAGTGAAATTGCCGATAAAAGTATCAATATTATAATAGAACCAAAAATAGTCATCCCGAAGAAACGCACTATTTCGGTTAGAAACTTTTTTGGTTTAACTTCCTGAGCATTAAGAATATTATCAAAAGTAGAATTAATGATCTGAAATAGGGAATAGGAAGTAAAAAGTAAAATGATAAAGCTGATCAAATTGAAGGGAACCCTTTGACTGGCAATTTGTGATATGTAATCAAAAACGATCTCTGCAGATTCCGGGACAAAGATTGATTTTGCTATATCTGATATTTGATCTGCAAATTTCAAAAATGGTAGTTCGGGTAAGAAGAACAGCAGAAAAATAATAAAAGGTATAAACCCCAGCAGCGTAACGTAAGTAAGTGCTGCCGATTCTTTAAATATTTTATCTTCATTGTATTTTTTCCAAAATGTTCTTAAAAATCCAAATATTTTAGTAAAAATCATAATTCACCTCAATCATTCATACCTTAAAGCTTCTACAGGATCTAATTTACTGGCAATAATTGCCGGTACTATCCCCGAAACAAATCCGATTCCGGATGAGACAAGCAATGCTAAAAAGATCATGTTTATACTTGCAATGAGATCAATTCCTAAAAAGTTACTGACTATGTCAAGGATTGATAATCCTAAAATAACTCCTATAATTCCGCCGATAGTTGTTACCAGGATCGTCTGTACTAAGAACTGAAAAAATATATCTCGGCGGCGTGCTCCAACTGTTAATCTAATTCCAATTTCACGAGTTCTTTCTTGAATAGTAGCAAGCATAATATTGGCAATAACTATAGCACCTACCAATAGCGAAATTACACTGATTATATAGAAGATAGTTGAGAACATTTTTTGGTTTTCAGCCATTTTTTCCGCTTCTTCTTTAGCTGATTCCACTTCAAAGACCGGCAAACCTCGGCGCAGATTTAAAACAATGTTATTGATCTTTTCCCGCAAAGCCGGAGCACTTTTCACATCTTGTGCTTTGAGAGTAAATCTCGATATCTCATCTTCTCCAGTACCTTTGTGGATCATAGTAGAAAGTGGTACAAAAGTCTGTCGATTCAAATAAGAAAAGGCGTTTTCATTACCTATTGCTCCGCTGTTCTTCATATATCGGAAAGCCATAATTCCGATCACATTTAATCTTCGTCCTTCCACCGTTATAACTTCACCTATGGCATTTTTATTACCAAATAACTCTTCTTTTACTGTTGTGCCGATCACAATAACATCATTTGACTGTTCTACATCAAAATCACTTATAAATCTGCCATCCTCTACATCCCATTCTTCTATTTTAGAAAAATCAGGTAAAACGCCATAAATTGCAGTACGATATTCTTTATCAGCATAAGATTGTCTTACCCAGTGTCTTTGCTGCGGATTAAAATATTTTGCCTCAGGAATAAGTGAGCGGATCAATTGCAATTCTTTCCAGGTAAAATAAGTTTTTACATTCTCGGGATTTTGATATTGCCAATTTCTGCTAACAGTTATTTTACTTAATCCGCCTCGTTCCAGCATCCACTTCATTGTTTGTTGATTTATACCTTTTACAAGTGCCAACACAACAATAATAGACATAGTACCTAAAACGATACCTATAATTGTGATCAAACTTCTGATCTTTCTAGACCAAAAATCGGAAAACCCGATAATCAGATTTTCTTTAAGAGATATTGCCATCTTTGATCAAACCGTCAACTATATTGATGACCCTGGTTGCTCTGTTTGCAACTGCCGGATCGTGTGTAACCATAATTATGGTATTGCCTTTATCATTAAGTTCTGAGAATATAGAAAGTATATCAGCCCCGGAGCTGGTATCAAGGTTTCCTGTAGGTTCATCAGCTAAAATTATTGTAGGATCATTTACTATTGCTCTGGCAATAGCAACTCTTTGTCTCTGCCCTCCGGATAATTCTGAAGGTTTATGTTTCAATCGATCACTAAGACCGACTTCATCTAGAACTTTCTTGGCTGTTTGAGTTCTTTTTTTTTTACTTAAACCGGCATACATCAAGGGTAATTCTACATTTTTTAAGATATTCAAGTGGGGTAGAAGGTTAAATGTCTGGAAGACAAAACCAATCTGTTTATTCCTGATCATGGCCAGTTTGCCTTTTTTCATTTCACTAACCAATTCAGAATTTAAATAATACTTCCCAGCTGTGGGAGAATCAAGGCAGCCGATTATGTGCATTAATGTAGACTTGCCGGAACCTGAAGGTCCCATGATCGCAACAAATTCTCCTTTATTGATAATAAAATCAACTCCATTTAATGCAGGAACTGTAATCTTGCCCATCTTATATTCTTTCTTCATACCGGCAATATTAATAATATCAGACATCTATTTGCACCTCGTTTTTAAATATTAAGTGAATAAATGAATTTACAGGTTTATTGTCAAAACAAAAATACTTTATTGACTTATTCTAACCAGATGAATAAATATTGTCATAATTGGAGTTGAAATGAAAAACTATTTGCAGCTGTCAGGTCAAATTTCTTTAGAAGGTTCAAAATCTATCTTAAATAGGATTCTGATAATTGCTACTTTTTTAGAAGAACCTCTAAAGATCATGAATCCTTCTAATTGTTCAGATATATCCACAATGCTGAATAATTTAAGCAAATTAGGATTAAATGTAGAAAAAAAAGAACTATCCTGGAATGTGTTACCGCTGAGAAATATCAGGAAGCAGGGTAGCATGTTCATCTCCGATTCTGGTAGCGCTTGGAGATTTTTAACTGCAAGATTAGCAAGTATACCAAGAACGGCCTATACAATAGAAGTGTCTGAACAGTTGCAAAAAAGACCCATGAAGCCGCTGTGGGATATTTTGTCTAAAATGGGAGCTGTTATTAAATATTCTGAGAGTAAAGCTAAAATAAAGGGGGCAAATTTAAAAGGCGGAGTTCATGATCTTCTGGCTGATATCTCAAGTCAGTTTTTGAGTTCACTTTTATTGATCGCACCGTCCTATAAAATTGATCTTGAACTTTTTCTGGATGGAAATATTGTTTCACGACCTTACCTTGAAATGACTATAAAAATAATGCAGGAGTTTGGGATTATAGTAGATTTTTCCGGGAACAGAATATTTATCCAAAAAGGACAAAGCTATAATAACCTCAAAGAATACACAATCGAGCCGGATTATTCCTCAGCCTGTTATATCTGGGCATTAGGTGCTTTAAGCAGATCTGAAATCTATACGAACAAAGGTAATTCAAGTTCCGTACAGCCGGATTATAAATTCCTCGATATACTCCAAACTATGGGTGCTAATGTTAAAATTGAAAGTAATAAAATAGGGGTTTGCCGTAAAATTTTGAAAGGAATTACAATTGATATGCAGGCTATGCCTGATCAGGTTCCAACCTTGGCTGTGCTGGCTCTATTTGCTAATTCTAAAACCCGGATACTGAATATTGGACATTTAAAATATAAAGAATCTGATCGTATAAACGGATTGATCACTCAACTATCCGAAATTGGTGCAAAGTTAACCTACGAAAATGATGTTATGACGATCAAGCCGCTGGATACCATTCCGGGCGATGTTATCCTGGAAACATATCGTGACCATCGATTGATCATGGCGTTCTATATTCTTAAATTGATATTCCCTCAGATCAATATCAAAAACTCAACATTTACCGAAAAATCATATCCGAATTTCCTCAATGATATTAGATCATTAATTAGTTAATTCTTATTATTCTTGACATAAATATAGAAATTGGTGAAAAAACCTATATGCAAGATATTCAAAATATAGTAATTTTATCAGGCGGTTTTTCAGAAGAAGCTGAAGTTTCCAAGGTAACTTCAAAGGAGATCGCCTCAGCTCTTAATGAAAAGGGTAAGAAAATAACCATTATTGATCCTGCTGACTTTGATTCATATATTATTATGCTGGATCAGATCAAAAAGATCAAACCGGATCTTGTTTTTATCGGTTTGCATGGTGCAGAAGGAGAAAACGGATCAATCCAGTCACTATTGAAATTGGAGAAGATACCTTTCACCGGGTCCGGTGAACGTTCCAGTGCCATTGCCATGGATAAATATATTTCCGGGATATTAGCGCAATATCTGGGGATCAAACTGCCTAAACGTAGATTGCTGTATAAAAATTATGAGTACGATTTTGAATCTTTTTTCGAAAACCTGTCCCTGCCGCTTGTTGTGAAACCAAATGATTCCGGCTCTTCAGTTGGCATCAGTATAATCAAAGAGAAAAACGAATTATCCTCCGCTCTGGATAAGGCATTTATTTATAGCAAACAGGTTTTGTTAGAGGAATTCATCGATGGAAGAGAGCTTACCGTAACGATCTTAGGAAATAAAGCCTTACCTGTCGTAGAAATTATTCCTCATAATGGTTGGTATGATTATGATAATAAATATACAAAGGGTAACACGATCTATGAAGTTCCTGCAAAGCTAAGTGATGAGCTCACAGAATTAATACAGAAACAAGCTTGTGATGTGTTTGAACTGTTTGGCTGTGAAGTATACGCTAGAGTTGATTTTCGCTTGGAAGGCGAAGTTCTCTATTTCTTAGAAGTCAATACTCTGCCCGGAATGACAAAACTAAGTTTAACACCCATGGCAGCTGAAGAGGCTGGTTTTTCCTTTAAGGAGCTTATTTATAAGATCATTGAACTATCCATAAAACGCTAACTAATAACGGAGGTGAAAATGAAAAAGATATTAGTTATAGTTATTTTCACAATTGCGCTAAATTTGTCCGCACAATACGACCTGGGACTAACTGTAACTCCCAGCCAAAGAACTTACAATATACTCTATCCAGCTAATTTTAACCCGGATGAACCGGAAATGCAGCCGATACTGTTTAATATCTCTATTATCGGACAACCACCGGATAACGCAGTGTTATATTGTAGAATGCAGTGGGAAAACGAAGAAGCTGAAATAACACTCACTCCAAACACTCCGGGAATGTGGCCAGCTCAACTTAACAGTTCGCTAGTTATCAATTCGAATCCACCGGGTTTTGAAGTAGTTCAAACTTTTAATGATTTTTTGGATGGAATTGATGATATTCTTATCACTTCCGGTAGAATGCCTGACGGGATCTACATTTTCCATATCGGTATTTACGAAAGTGGTCATGAAGGAGAAGAAGACTATTTACTTTCAAATCCGGAGACAGCGTTGATTATAATCCGATCACCAATTTCAATTTCATTGATCACGCCCGGGAATCCTATTGGATTAGGAGTTTCCGTCATAAGCTCGCAAAATCCGAATTTTATCTGGTTTTCAAATTTGAACGATTATCAGTTAAGATTATTTGAAGTTGAAGAGATGGGCGGTTCAGCTGAAGAAATCGAAATGCAGGATCCTATTTTTACAGAACCAAATATTCAAACGACAAATTTTTCATATCCCGCAAGTGCTCCAACATTACAATTCGACAAGACTTATGCCTGGCAGATCTCAGCAACGGTTACAAGCCCGAATATATCATCTCAAACGGTATACAAGAGTACTTTGTATCTATTCAAATTATCCAATACAGAATCTGACGCAATTTCATATCAAATTTTAATCAACTTTATAAATCAATTGGATATCGATGGAGTAGATGAAGCTATCAGCTTACTTGAAACAGGTTATAGATTAGATAATATTATCTGGAATGGATATGAGATCCCGGTTGAAAAACTCATTGAAATTTTAGAAGAAATATCCTCAGGCGTTATTACACCGGTATCAATTACAATTGAATAGGAGTTTATTATGAAAAAAATTATCATATTAGCTTCGATCTTTATGCTTTTTGCCATGTCGATCTTAGCAGAGGAATCAGTTGGTATTGCTTTAAAAGTAAAAGGAGACGTTTTTCTGTCACATCAAAAAGAAGTCACTAAAGCTGCGGACGGCTCTGAACTGGAAAATGAAGATAAATTGGAAAGTAAGGAAGAATCTTATGCATTTGTAAAATTTATCGATGGCAGCTCAGTAGTGAAACTATTTCCCAATAGCATACTTACGATCAATACTTCAAAAGAAAACGGTAAAATGAATAAAAACACTAAAATAAACATCGGAGAATTATGGGCTAAAGTTACTAAAAATTCCGGTGATTTTATTGTCGATACTCCCACAACAGTTGTTTCTGTAAAAGGAACAAGATTTGTGCTTGCAGTTGATGAGAATGGTGTTACTGATCTCTTCACTTTAGACGGTGTTGTTAACATCCGAAATAAAGAAGATGATAACGAAACAGATGTAGGAGCAGGGAAAAAAGCACGCACTTCTGGATCTGGCGAAATAGTCATCAGTAATATAGAAGAAAATGAAATGGATGATTATGATATTCCAATCTCTGAAACTATGAATATCAATTTGAAGAATGAGGATGGAGAACAGAGATCGATAAAAATAGATTTTGAATAGAGGTTAAAATGTTTAGAAAAAGTATCATAATTGTATTTTCAATTCTATTTCTACCTTTAGCTGCTGAAATTTCATTGCATCATGAACTTCCGGTGAATATTGCAGATAGTAGAAAAACTATTCTTGAATTGGAAGTTAGAGAAGGATTTTCAGAAATTGAGATGGTTACTGTTTTTTTCAGGCAAACCGGCGAAACAACTTATTCTGAGAAAGAGATGGAAGCAGGTTCGGAAACAAATCCTTTCTTTACTTCAATAATGACTGAATTTTCTAATTATCCTTCCAATGCCGAATATTTTTTTGTAATAACCAGTAAAAGAGGACGGATTCTCAAGTATCCAAGTTTTCAACCTGAGATCAATCCCTATCGAATTACAATTAATTTACCGCAGCGCAGAAGAGGTAATTTTGTCTTACTTGCTCCGGATAATGTTTATTCTGATGTTACTGACAATTTCTTGATCGCAATATCGACTTTTGCTATATCTGATGACCTCGATTATAATTCAATTCAAATCTTTTTTGACGGTAAAGATGTAACAAAAAAGGCAAGGATCTTTACGAATACTATAACTTACCAGGTAACAAATGCTTCTAATGGTGAACATTCTTACTTTGTTAAAGCTAAGTTGCAAAGTGGTCAGGAAATCGAATCAAACCATTGGAATACAAATGTGAATGTGAAAGCGTTTGAACTTCCCCTTAATCTAACCGGCAGGGCTTTACTCTCAATGCGGTACATGAATTATTCTAATAATGATAATGCTTCCGATACAGATAGATCAGCAAATTTTTTACTTACATTTAAAGGTTCTCAAGCCTGGTTAAAGTTTAGGTCAAAGTTGTATCTCTCCTCTCTGGAATCCAGCTCTTATCAACCTGTCAACAAATACCAAATGGTTTTCGATGTACCGCATTTCGAGCTGACATTAGGAGATTATTCTCCTACCATGAATAGTTTTTTGTTGGATAATAAGAATGTAATGGGATTTCATTCGAAGCTTCATTTTAATTCTTTACGGCTGCTTTTTACAACCGGACGAATTAACCGGAAAGTGGACGGGAAGGTTGTAAATGACACAACTTTCACTGCAGGAACCTTTAAACAGAACAACAATACATTAAGAATTGAGTTCGGTAATCCGCAAGGATTCCAAATAGGGTTGGGATTTGCGAAGAATAAAGATGATATTGCTTCCTTAAATGAAGAATATTATGTTGATCCGGTAGATAGTACTTTAATAAAAACTCCAAATGATAATCTTATTTTAGGATCTGATTTCAGGCTATCTTTATTGAATCATAGAGTGCTTCTCGGGACAGAAGCAGCTATGAGTTTTTATAATGACAACATAATTGACGGTCCTGCAACAGATGCAGATTCTCTGGACACAAATATTCCTTTTAACCCTGAAGATTTTGAAAGTATCTTTGTAATCAATGAATCAATGGTTCCTTTTAAACCGGGAAAGGCAAATCTGGCCCTAAAATCATATTTGAGACTGTACTTTTATAGAAACCTATTTCATCTATCGTATACGAATATTGGTTCAAGTTTCTATTCCTTATCGGCGAATTATCTGCAGAGAGATGTTAAGATTATTTCAATTAATGACAACATTATGCTGATGAACAACCAGCTTTCAATGAATTTTGGACTCAATTTGATGTATGATAATGTTAATGGCACAAAAGATAGAACCTCTTCTTCAACTACTGTGTTTACACAGCTCATGTATAATCCCTATGAAGAACTCAATTTTAATTTGAGTTTCAATACAAACAGCTCTGAGGATGGATTTGAAGCTATAGAGGATTATGAGGGTAATAGTGCGTTGAAAATCCAATCCAATAATGTTAGTTTCGGAACAAGTTATTTTGTAAAACAGTTTTTCCAAATGCCTACAAGATTTTCAGTAATTTTTTCTAATTCAACGAGTAAAGATGATGCAAATAATATTTTTGATTATCAAATGAATAACCTTACTTTAAGTGCAAAAAGCAGTTTTGAAGAATTACCCTTGACCACAACATTAAGTTATACCTTAACTTTGAACGATAATGTAGAGGAATCTGTTCAGGAAACATCAAATTATAATTCCTTCTATATTAAGGGAGATTTGGATCTTATGGATAACAGGTTAAAACCTTATATAGATATGAGATACACACTGTACACAGGTGATATTTTCACTCAATCTTCTCAGATGTTCAACTTAGGCGGAAGTTTTGCTATAACTACTAATTCTTCTGTTTCTGCAGAAACCGGATTGAAATTTTACCAGAATGCTGAGGAGAGTAACTCAAATTACTCAAGAATGAACTTTAAAATGAAAATATCACAAAGGTTTTGAGCATGAAAATATTAAAATTCATCCTGATATCGCTGGTAGTTTTCCTGTTATTAAGGGTAGTGTTTTTCACTAATTTCTGGAAAAACCTCGAGCATAAAGTTCATGATGTATTTTTCATGATGAGAGGAGAAAAGGAAATTTCTGATAATGTAGTTATCGTTGAAATAGGCGATGATACATTTAATACACTTAACGAGCAGTGGCCTTTTCCCAGAGAATATCATGCTAAGTTGATTGAGAACCTGGAAAAAGCCGGAGCTAGTCAAATAATCTTTGATATTGAATTTACTGAAAGAACTAATATCAATTCTGATAGCAAATTAGCATCTGCAATTGCTAAATATGACAATATTATTCTTTCTGGAAAACTTATCAGAACTGAATATAATAATTCTGTGCGGGAACAGCTATTATCACCGATATCTATTTTAACTCAAGCCGGTGCGCTGTGGGGTACGGTTAATATTTCATCAGACCCAGATGGATTTGTTAGACGCTATGAACTCTTTCAAAAAAGATCTAATGAGGTCAAACTCTCAATCGGAGTTATGGCATTAGCTAAGTTTTATAGGTTAGATATTGATTCAGAAGAAATTCAAAATCACACTAAATTCTTCAGAATTGGCAGCAATAACATCCCAAAGGTAACGGCAAAAAGTTCACTTATTAATTATTTTGGACCGCCTAGAACTTTTAGCACTTATGATTTTGCAGATGTTATCGATGACTCTACTTTTACTACTGATTTTGAAAAAGAACTGGATACGAACCTGGATCAATTTTACAATTTAGCTGAGAATTTTAAAAATAAAATCGTTCTGGTTGGACTGACTGCAATAGAATTCCACGACACTCATCACACACCGTTTTTCTCAGCGAACAGCCAATTAATGCCCGGCGTTGAGATCCATGCAAACTTTATTGAAACAGCATTAAGAAAAGCTTATTTATCTGAATTTCCATTTTTAGCCTCTCTGCTTATCTTTTTTGTATTAACGATCTTGATATTTGCTTTAAATTATCTGGTCAGACCTTCGATTTCAGTTTTTATTGATTTGGCACTAATTTTAGCATACATTTTGTTCTCATATTTTATTTTTACAAAGCAGATGTTATTAATTCCAGTTCTAGAAATTCCATTGATGATCATCGTAGTTTACATCATTAGTCTGATCATGCAATATGTAAATACTGTTAAAGAGAGAAAATTCATTAAACAGGCGTTCGGCCAATACATTGCTCCGGAACTCGTAGAAGAGCTGATTAAAGATCCAAAAAAATTAGAGTATGGTGGTGTTCAAAAAGATGTTTCTGTTCTTTATTGTGATATAGTTTCATTTACACCCTATACAGAAAGTCATACACCAAAAGAAACTGTCGATATCCTGCGGGAATACCTTACAGAAATGGTTAAGATCATCAGAGATAACAAAGGCACTCTTGATAAGTTCGTTGGAGATGAGATCGTGGCAATATTCGGTGCTCCGGTAGAATTGGAAGATCATGCTTACCTTGCCTGTAAAACAGCTTTCGAGATGCGTGAAAAAATGACTTTATTACAGAATAAATGGGAAGATGAAAATAAAGATCCTTTTGAAATCGGGATAGGCATTAATTCAGGTTTGGTTACAGTTGGAAATCTCGGCTCAGAACAAATTTTTGATTATACTGCCATTGGTGATAATATGAATGCTGGTGCCAGGATTGAAGCTTTGACAAGAATTTATGATACAAAAAACAACATTATTATCAGCGAAAGCACTTATGAAAAAACGAAAGATAGAATAGAGGCTGAGTTTATCGATGAGGCAACGGTAAAAGGCAAAAAAACATTGATCAGAATCTATGAGTTGTTGCAGATCCACAGAGCTAATGAGTTATAAAGTAAAGAAAATGTAAGAAATTGTGATTTGTATCTTGAATATTTCTAAGAAAGTTCTTTGTATTGCGTATATGCTTATAACACAAACAGATAACTAGAGTTTCAAATGAATAGAGTGATGTGGGAATTATTAAATATATTCAATAAACCCTCTAAAAATGGCTATCTATGGTTTTTTTTAGTTGACAAGATATTTTGAATAAAGAAAAAATAATTCTGTGTTTGTTAACCACTAAAAAAGGAGGATATGAATGAACAGACAAGATCTAATTGAAAAAATTGCTGAAGAAGTTGGCGTAACAAAGAAAGATGCAGGAAAAGCTTTAACTGCTGTGATCGATGGCATTACACTTGCATTAGAAAAAGGTGACAAAGTATCATTAGTAGGTTTTGGCACATTTAAGGTTAATCCTAGAAAAGCTCGTATGGGTATTAATCCTCAAACTGGCGGAAAAATAAAAATACCTGCACGAAAAGTTCCAGTTTTCAAAGCTGGTAAAAAACTTAAAGACGCTGTTAAGTAAGCAGAGTTTATCAAATAAAAGCAAGAGTGAAAAAACTCTTGCTTTTATTTTATCCATTTTTTTTATGTTGCCAAATATTAGAGTTTAAAGAGGATAATATGAAATTTTCTATTGAAAAAGTAGATTTACAAGCACAAATACAATATCTTTATAATATTGTACCCAGTAAAAATACAATGCCGATACTTACAAATTATCTCATTGAAGCAGATGATCAGAAAAATATTATTAAATTTACAGCAACTGATCTGGAGATCACTGTTGTAGTTGAATTCAAAGCAAATATAGCTGAAAGCGGTAAGGCTACAGTTTTGGCTAAAAACTTTAATGAAATAATTAATTCTTTACCAGAAGCGATGATCCATTTTTTAGTTGATGAAGATTCTCTTAAGATTCGTTGTGAACAATCTAAATTCAGCTTGTTGTGCGCTGAAAGCAGCCAATTTCCACTCGTACCTCAGAAAGACATGACAAATACAATCACTCTTGATGCTAAAATGTTCAAGAAGATGATAGATAATACACATTTTGCTGTATCGACCGAGATCAACCGTCCAATCTTTTCAGGAATTTTCTGGAAAATGTCCTCTGACTCACAATTAATGGTTGCCACGGATGGAAAAAAGATTGCTGAATTTAAATTAAACAAACAAATTGATCTTCCCCGAACGGTAGAACAGGTAATTCCTACCAAAGGCTTTCTATTCCTTGATAAAGTTATCACTGATGATTTGCCGGAAATAGCAGTTCTGATCGAATCAAATCGAGTGATGTTTGCTTATGGTACTTACACAATATTCACTCATATTATTGAAGGAAGATTTCCTGATTATACAAAAGCAATTCCTACTAACAATAACAACGTACTGATCATTGATAAAAAAAAGCTGCGTGAAGCAGTAAAAAGAGTTTCGCTGCTTGCTTCGGAAGAAACATTTAAAGTTAAACTTGATATTTCTGATAAGGAAATTACTATCAATAGTACAAAACGTGATGAAGGTGAGGCAAATGAAAGGATCGAAGAATTCAAATATTCCGGTGAACCACTTACAATTGCATTCAATTACCGGTATTTAATCGCTATTCTTTCAGTTATTGAATCCAAAGAAATTGAGATCAGAATGGGTAAATCCAATGAGCCGGCTCTTTTCTTTAATACTGATCTTGATGATGATTTCACAGCAAGATTTTTACTGATGCCGTTGCGGTTAGTCTAGGTTGCTGATATCTTCAATAAAAATAAAAAATTTTCGTAATTATAGGGATTTTGAATTAAAATTTGCTCCCGCAGGAGCTTTGATATTTGGAAATAACGGGATCGGAAAAACAAATCTGCTGGAAGCAATATCATATTTTGCATTCGGTAGGTCATTTCGAACAAGTAAAGATTCTGAGATTATCAATTTCTCGGAAGAATATTTTCGGATAGAAGCTGATTTTATCATCAACAATCAAGATTATACATTTCAAGCAGCCTCAGACAAAACAAGAAAAATAATTAAATTGAATGATATGAATATTGCTCGTATCAGTGAGCTTTACAAATATCTTAAAGTGGTCTACTTTTCACCGGGAGATCTTGAAATAATCTCTGGTTCGCCAATTTACCGGCGCAGTTTTATTGATCAGGCAGTTTCACAATATTCTTTTGAATACATCGAAAATTTAAGAAAATATAAACGCATTTTGAAACAACGTAATGCCCTTTTAAAAACAGATTATCTGGCAAAAGAAAAAAGGATTTGGGATAAACAATTCGCTGATATTGCTGCTAAAATAATCAGACTTAGGATAAAATATCTTGAGTTATTTACTCCCTTACTGGAAAAATATTATAAAACCATTAGCGGATCTAAAGAGAAGTTTATGGCAGAATATCAATATTCATTTCCCAACAGCGATTCTGATATTGCCGATAATTTATTAGATCATTTACTGGAAATTGAAACTCAGGAAAAACATCAGGAAAGAACATTAGCCGGACCACACTTGGATGATATTGGCCTTTTTATTGATGATCATCCTGCCAGAAATTTCAGTTCTCAGGGGCAACAAAGATCAATAGCAATTGCAATGAGACTGGTTCAAAATGACCTTATTATAGAAAAAGATCAGGACACTCCAATATTAATGTTTGATGACGTTCTGGCTGAACTGGATGATAAAAGAGCTAAAAGAATAGTAAATGCTCTAGAAGGGAATCATCAAATATTTATTTCAACTCCCAATATATCGCATTATCGGTCATTTGGTTTAAAAGAAATAGATCTCAAAAACGAATTAGAACGAAAAAATGAAACTCAATAAAAGCGTTTTTGGCTGGATAATGTATGATTTTGCTAATTCATCATTTACTACTATCATTGTAAGCGTAGTATATAGTGTTTATTTCAAAAATATCGTTGTTGATCAAGGCGAACTTGGTACCGCCTTATGGGGGAGAGCTATCAGCATTTCTATGCTGATGGTTGCTGTTTCAGCTCCTGTTTTCGGAGCAGTTGCAGATTACTCTCGGGCAAAGAAGAAGTTCCTTTTTTACAATTGTTATTTAACAGTTATTTTTACAGCACTGTTGTTTTTTGTCAAATCAGGCGATATAGTAAAAGGAATGATCTTTTTTATTATTGCAAACTTTGCTTTTAATAGTGGGAATGTATTTTACAATGCTCTTTTACCTGATGTTGCTCCCCGTGATGAAATGGGAAAAGTATCCGGTTGGGGCTGGGCAGTGGGGTATATCGGGGGGCTTCTGGCATTATTATTGATCTTACCATTAGTTAATAATAATTGGACAAGATTAGTTTTTCCAACTGTTGCATTCTTCTTTGGTTTTTTTGCCATTCCAACCTTTGTACTTTTAAAAGAAATACAAAAACCTTCCAAACGAACAAATTATTTTAAAACTGCTTTTAAAAGAATTAAAAGATCTACTCGGAATATCAAAGATTTCAGGGAATTATTAAAATTTATCATAAGCTATTTAATTTATAACGATGGCATTATCATAGTTATCAGCTTTGCAGCAATTTATGGAGCTACAAGATTTGGAATGGATACTAAACAACTTATCACTTACTTCGTTATCGCTAACATCACTTCAATGGCTGGTGCTTTACTTTTTGGATATATTTTTGATAAAATAGGTGCAAAGAAAACCATAAGCATAACCTTATTTATCTGGTTAATTGTTGTTCTGGGTGCATTCTTCTGCAGAAATGTAAAAGAATTTTATTTAGTTGGGATGTTAGCCGGAATGGCTATTGGCTCAAGTCAATCAAGCAGTAGAGCTATGTTGGCATTGCTTACACCCGATAATAAAATGGCTGAATTTTTTGGCTTCTATTCCGTAACAGGGAGGATCGCTTCAATTCTCGGTCCGTTAGTTTATGGCGAAGTTTCTCGAATCACAGGCGATCAAAAATGGGCTATTTTATCTGTTTCACTTTTTTTCATCGCAGGTATAATAGTATTGCAAACTGTTAATGAAGAGAAAGGTAAGTTGGTGGCTTTAAATTGGGTTGATGAAGACTAAATAGGTTTACAAAAATAAATACTTTATAAATTTGGAACTAAATAACAAGTTGATTGGAGGATAAATGCAGAGAACAATGCTTTTATCAAAGATACATAGAGCGAACGTTACAATGCGTGATCTGAATTATGTCGGAAGTATCACTATTGATCGTAATTTCTTGGATAAAACTGGGATTTTACCGGGTGAAAAAGTTGAAATCTATAATATCAGCAACGGAAACAGGTTTGCCACTTATGTGTTGGAAGGGCTGGCTGGGTCAGGTATCATTGGAGTTAACGGCGCTGCGGCAAGATTAGTTAGTATTAACGATAAAGTGATCATTGTAAATTACGGTTGTTTAGATGAAATGGAACTAATAAAATATTCTCAAAAGATCTTAATTGTCGATGACGATATTAACCGCAAGTATCATATGTTAAATGAAACCAAAACTGATTAAAACCAGCAAGGAAATGTCTGAGATTCGAAACCGGATCTCAAGCAAGATCGCATTTGTCCCGACTATGGGATCTCTGCATCAAGGACATTTAAGTCTGGTCGATACTGCCATAGAAAAAGCCGAAGTTGTGATCGTAAGTATTTATGTTAATCCGACTCAGTTTTCTATCGACGAAGATCTTACTGAATATCCAAGAGATCTGGATAAAGATATTAAACTTTTAAAAGAGCATCAGGTAGATTATGTTTTTTTTCCCGATGATGAACAAATGTATCCGCAAGGATTTAAAACTTGGGTAGATGTAGAAGATATCACGCAGATACTATGTGGTAAAACCAGGCCTACACATTTCAGAGGTGTAACAACGATTGTCAGCAAATTATTAAACATTATCAATCCTGATCTTATTTTCCTGGGCGAAAAGGATTTCCAGCAGCTTGCTGTAATTAAACAAATGGTTTCAGATCTTAATTTTCAAACAGAAGTTATTGGTTGTCCAATAGTAAGAGAATTTGACGGTTTAGCTTTGAGTTCAAGAAATAAATACCTTACTGCAGAGGGTAGGAAAAGAGCTTTATGCCTTTATAAATCACTTCTGCTTGCTCAAAATCTTTTTAGGGGAGGAATGGTCAATTCAAACAAAATAATCTCCCAAATGTCCAATTTGATAGTAAATGCTGCCTGTGTTATTGATTATATTGAGGTTTTTGATCCGTTTTCTTTTGAACATTTACCCGAACTTTCGCCCGGGTGCCGAATAGCGCTTGCAGTTATCGTGGATAACACCAGACTGATAGATAATATTGAAATCAGATAATATTTTTTGAAATTATGGAACAAGTTGATATATTGATAATCGGAGCCGGAGTTGTGGGATTAGCCGTTGCTAAAGAACTGTCTGAAAACTATGAAGATGTTGTTGTGGTGGAAAAGGAAGCATCATTCGGCAGACACACAAGCAGCAGAAACAGCGAAGTGATCCACTCAGGAATTTACTACCCTCAACATACACTAAAAGCGGATCTTTGTGTTAAAGGAGGGGAACTTTTATATTATTTCTTGGAAGAAAACGAAATTCCGTTCAAAAATTGCGGTAAATTGGTTGTAGCAAATAATGACGACGAATTAGAAGAAATCTACAAATTAAAAGCTAATGGAGAGTTAAACGGAGTAGAAGGTCTTAAAGTTATAAGCAGCTCAGATTGTAAAAAATTAGAACCGAAAGTGATTGCAGAATATGCACTTCAAGTTCCCTCTACCGGCATTGTGGATTCTCATAAACTGATGCAGAAATTGGAAAATATTGCCGAAGATAACGGTGTATTCATAGTTTATAATATGCAGGTAATCTCAATTAAATGTTTAAAAAAAGAATATCTAGTAAAATTCTCGAATGGAGAGCTTTTTAAAGCAGCTAAAGTGATAAATTGTGCAGGTTTATTTTCAGATAAAGTAGCAGAGATGGTCGGTATTAATGTAGAAAAGGAAGATTTAAAACTACATTGGTGTAAAGGTGAATATTATAAATCATCTAAAATAACAGATATTAATCACCTGATTTACCCAGTACCTGACCCGAAAGGTATTTTTTTAGGTATTCATCTTACCATCAATTTACAAGGTGAAGTTAGATTCGGTCCAAATGCCTATTATGTTAATGAATTAAATTATGGAATGGATGAATCACATAAATCAGAATTTTTAGAAGCAATACAAAAATATTTACCTATTTCGGAAAATGAAATTCATCTTGATGATTGCGGAATACGGGCAAAACTACAAAAAGAAGGTGACGGTTTCAGAGATTTTTATATTAAAGAAGAAACTCAGAAAGGTTATCCTAACTTTATTAATTGCATTGGAATAGAATCACCAGGTTTAACATCTTGTCTGGCAATTGCAAAAAAAGTAAATTCACTAATTAATACCTAAAATATTTTCACATTAACTTAAATAATTACATAGATTAATTTTCTATTTATTTGACTTAAAAGATAAGGAGATTGGCATGGAATTTACCGAAGAGTTTTTGTATCATATTTGGGATGCACAACATTTGAATAATAAGCTTGAAACTAAGTCAGGTAAGAAACTGAACATAAAATTTTCCGGACGCTGGAATACAGATTCAGGTCCTGATTTTAAAGATTCTATTATTGTGATCGAGGATGAGGTGAAACGCGGAGATGTTGAGATCGATTTAACATCATATCAATGGAAATCACATTCCCACAATGAAAATCCTGAATTTAATCAAGTTCTGTTACATGTCATTTATGAAAATCAAGGTAACAATCCTTATACTATCAGTGAAGATGGTACTAAAATAGAAATTCTGGAGATAAAGGACCAACTTGATGTTGATATTTCAAAATTATTAAAACAATATTCTAACAAATCATATTCGGAAAAAGACAAATTTTGTAAATTGTTTGATAATTTAAATTCTAAAGAAACAGCGGATACTTTATTGAAAATGGGAATGATAAGATTTGAAAAGAAGATAAAAAGGTTTAAAGCTGAACATTACTTCAATGACTATGATCAACTACTTTATAGTGGTATTATGGAAGCATTAGGCTATAGCAAAAATAAATTTCATATGCTGCAATTTGCCATGGACTTACCTTATAAGGATTTACAGGAATTTTATGCAAAAGGTATGAGTAAAGATGAGATGACAGCCATTCTGATCTGCTCTTCAAATTTAATAGAAACGCTACCGAAAATGATCTCAGATGAATTAAAAAATACCTGGCAAAATATGTATCTTAACCAAAAGTATATGAAAAAAACAATCACCAAAAGATGGAACATGTTCAGGATAAGACCTGTTAATCATCCTGCGGTAAGGCTGTTACAGATAACTGATCTTTTATACAAAAGTTTAAAAACTTCTCTTTTTCATAATTCGCTGAAACTATTTTCTTTCCCTTCTGATGTGTTCAAACTAAGTGATTTTAAAAGGAAATTGTATAAGTTTTTCCAAACAGAAAGCCATCTTCTCCAAAAAAACTATAAACTCGGTAAAACACGTATCGATACTATTCTTATCAATATTTTGCTTCCTATTACGATCATTTATGCCCGTGAGAAACGATATGAGAAATTAGAAAATGCAATTCTCGAAGTTTATCGGGATTTCCCGGCTTTACCGGCGAATAATTTAACAAATTATATGGGTAAATTCATGGATGATAAACAGAAAAAATTAATTAATAAAAAAGCAGTATTTCAGCAGGGTCTGCTAAATATTTATTTTTCAAATTGTCAGCATCATTATTGTGATGCTTGTGTATCTTCAACAAAATATAACTTATATGAAATGATAGAAAGTAAAAAGGGCAGAATGATCATTCTGCCCTTGATTTGTTAACGTCTATTAACTAGAAATTTTTTAAAACATCCTTAATAGTTGGATGTCCAATTTCCTGAAGCTCATATTTTACTTGAGCTGCTGGTTTGTTTATATCAATAATTCTTCTCAGATCTATAGGTGTTGCGATAATAACTGCGTCGCATTCGGTATCGTTAATAGTTCTTTCCAGATCTTTTATCTGCTGTTCACCGTATCCCATTGCCGGTAATAAAATCCCGATTTCAGGATATTTTTCGAATGTTTCGCTGATAGATCCTACCGCGTAAGGCCGCGGATCAACCAGATCAGCAGCACCGAATTTTTCTGCCGCTACGATACCGGCTCCATACTTCATCTCCCCATGAGTGAGAGTTGGACCATCTTCTACAACTAGTACATTAGCGCCTTGCACGATTTCGGGTTTATCAATAGTTACAGGTGAAGCACCATCAATTACAATCGCTTCCGGATTAAGTTCTCTGATATTATCACGAACAATCTGAATACCTTCTGGATCAGCAGAATCAATCTTATTGATAACTACTACGTCTGCATTGAGCAGATTAGTTTCGCCCGGATAATAAGTTCTTTCATGGTCAGGTCTGTGTGGGTCAACTACAACAATATTCAACATTTTATCAGAAACGTAGAAAGGAGTGTCATTGTTACCGCCATCCCAAACTATTACATCAGCTTCTTTTTCTGCTTCTCTCACTATAGCTTCGTAATCCACTCCGGCATAAATAATGCTTTTCATCATAATATGCGGTTCATATTCTTCCATCTCTTCAATAGTACAATTATGCTTTTTGAGATCTTCTAAAGTTGCAAATCTCTGTACTTTTTGTTTCACCAGATCACCGTACGGCATAGGATGACGGATAGAGGCAACTTTAAGACCTTTTGCCTTCAATTCCTTTACAACTGTCCTGGTAGTTTGACTTTTCCCGCATCCGGTTCTAGTAGCACAAACCGTTACAAGTGGTTTAGTGGTTTTTATTGTAGAATTTTTCAAACCAAATAGTTTGAAATCAGCTCCTGTAGCATTAACCAAAGACGCATTATTCATCACTCTTTCATGAGGAACATCACTGTATGCAAATAATACTTCTTCAACATCATATTCCGTGATTAAGTTCACAATTTCTTCTTCTGCGAAGATAGGGATACCTTCAGGGTAGAGTTTTCCTGCCAGTTCGGCCGGATATTTTCTTCCTTCGATATCAGGGATCTGAGTTGCGGTAAAAGCAACTACGTTATAATTTTCATTATCTCTGTAATAACAGTTAAAATTATGAAAATCGCGCCCTGCAGCACCCATTATGATGACTTTTTTCTTCATCTTTTTCTCCTTTTTTCTTTTGTGATTTTATTTAAAGACAGGCTTTTAAACAAAGCTTTGCAGTCAAGGAATTTAATAAGGAATTTATTAATTATGTTTAATCATTATTTTTTAAATAAATAATTTTAACTTTACTTATTTTGAGTTATTTTATTTTGTGCAGAAAAAATTATGGAGGAGTTATGTTGGACAAAGTAAAAGTACAAAAAGTGCTGGATAAAGTTCGCCCTTCTCTGCAGGCAGATGGCGGAGATTGTGAATTGATCAATATCACGAAAGATAATATCGTAGAAGTTAAACTTAAAGGTGCTTGCGGCAGCTGCCCTATGGCAACACTGACATTAAAGGCAGGCATTGAACGAGTACTGAAAGAAGAAATACCTCAAATAAAAGAAGTTGTATCTGTTTAATTTGATAATAGACCAGCTGTAAAATGAGGTGTCTTATTGTTTAGATACCTCATTTTTTGTAACAAATAGTTTTAATTTTTTGGAGGGGAAATGAAACTTGAGCATTATACCAAAATACCATTAGAAGAAGTGACAATGGAAGGCGCGAAAAAAGCTAAAATCAGATGGTTGATTTCTGATAAAGATGATCCTCCTAACTTCGTAATGCGCATGTTCGAAGTAGAACCGGGTGGATTTACACCATTTCATGCCCACGAGTGGGAACATGAAAATTTCATACTTGAGGGGTCTGGTGTGTTGGTAACAAAAGATGATGAATTACCTTTTAAAAAAGGTGATGTGATATATGTTGATCCGTTTATGGAACACAATTATAAAAATACAGGAAAAGAGACATTAAGATTTCTTTGCCTAATCCCTTTAGAAAAGACCAATAAAGAAAAAAAAATTAAGCAAAATGTTAATCCTTTTGCTTCTGGAAAAGCGAATAATTGTTAAATAAATAATAGGAGATAAAAATGGAAAAAAAATTTTTTGAAGATTTAGTAACCGCACCCAGCCCTTCCGGCTTCGAACAGCCAGCGCAGGAAGTCTATAGAAATTTTGTAAGGAAGTTTGCTGACGATGTAAAAACTGATGTCCATGGAAATGTGATCGCTCATAAGAAGGGTACAGGAAAGCTGCGAATAATGGTTTCCGGTCATGCTGATGAGATTGGATTGATGATCAAATATATCAATGATAAAGGCTTTATTCGATTTACAGCTATCGGCGGAATAGATCCAAGTTTATTACCCGGGATCAGAGTAAACATCTATCATGGTAAGAATGTGATACGCGGTATTATAGGAAGAAAACCGATCCATTTACTTAATGATGCAGACAGGAAAAAAGCTCCCAAGATCTCAGATCTTTGGATTGATATTGGAGCAAAAGATAAAAAAACTGCTGAGAAGAGAGTATGTGTTGGCGATCATATAACTTTTTCTCCCGGCATAGAAACATTATCAGGGAACATAATCACAACAAAAGCTACAGATAATAAGGCTGGAGTTTATGTTGTGGGCTGTTTGCTAAAAGAACTGGCGAACGAGAACTGTTCAACAAACATATACTCAGTATCATCAGTCCAGGAAGAAGTTGGATTAAGAGGAGCAAGAACCAGTGCTTTCGGAATTGATCCTCATATTGGCATTGCGATAGATGTTACTCATGCTACTGATTATCCGGGAATGAATAAAGATCAGATGGGAGATGTTGCCTTAGAAAAAGGACCCTCAATTTCGGTTGGGCCTAATATTAATCCTAAGGTATTTGAGCTTCTAAAAAAAGCAGGAGATAACGCTAAGATCAAATATCAAATCGAAGCGGCTCCGAGGGGAACAGGTACAGATGCAAATGCTATTCAGATAACAAGGGCAGGTGTAGCTGCAGGTCTTATCAGTATCCCGAATCGATACATGCATACTCCAAGTGAAATGATCTCTTTTAAAGATCTTGACGGTGCTGTAAAACTTTTAGCTGAATTTGTAAGGTTAATTGACGATAATACTGATTTTATTCCTCAAATATAATCAATAAATTGGGTAAAGAACTTTATCCCTTTACCCATTTTTTATGAAATAATATGATAGAAGTAAGAAACTTAACCAAAACCTTTTTACAGAAAAATGGAGAAGAACTGTTTGCAGTTAATGATCTCTCGTTTAAAGCGCATAAGAGAGAAATAGTTGTTCTTCTTGGTGTGAATGGAGCTGGGAAAACAACAACTATGAGAATGTTGTCAACAGTACTGCAGCCAACTTCCGGTACAGCAACTCTGGAAGGTTTTGATCTGAAAAAAAATCCTCGTGATGTGAGAGCAAATCTCGGTTTTCTTTCCAGCGATACAGGTCTTTATGCCCGCTTGACTGCTCGTGAAATAATAACTTACTTTGCCAGACTTTACGATGTAGAAGATTATGCCATTGAAACTCGGATCTCAAACCTTACAAAGCTCCTGGATATGCACGATTTTCTTGATAAAAAGATTGATCTACTTTCTACAGGAATGAAACAGAAAGTATCAATCGCCAGGTCTATTATCCATGATCCACCTGTAATGATCTTTGATGAACCTACGGCCGGTCTGGATATTCTCACAGCAAAAAATATTGTATCATTTATAAATCAATGTAAAGAAGAAGGGAAATGTGTACTTTTTTCCACGCATATCATGAGAGAAGCAGAACGCATTGCTGATAAAATTGTGATGATCCATAGAGGAAAATTGCTGGCTGAAGGGAGTTGGGAAGATTTCATGACAGAGACCGGCTTACATGATCTGGACGATATCTTCATCCATTATGTAAATAAAATCGATGGGGAAGATGAATGAATTTAAAGAAAATAATCGTAATTTACAAAAAAGAACTCCTTGATCTAGTTCGTGATAAAAGGACCGTAGTTACTTCGTTTATTTTACCCGTAATTTTATACCCCTTGTTAATGATAGGATTTTCATCAATGATGGCACGTCAAGAGACTAAGCTGGAGCAGCAGCAAATAGTCATCTATATCAATGATGAAGTTCAGGACAGGGATACAGATGCTTTGAAAAGATCATTATCAGAGCTTGAAACAATTCAGATAATGGAAGAAAAACCAAATTTTGATAATATTACTTACATAAACTTGTTAAAAGGTAAAACTATTCAAGCTGTAGTAAATATCAGAGACAGCTTATCTTCAACCGGCTATAGGATTTTGGATATTACTTGTTATTACGATGAAACTTCAGAAAAAAGTTCGGTGGCATATAGAAAGATCAACGATAAACTGTATGAAATTGAAGAGGAACTAGTTAGCGAGAGGCTAAATGAGATAAAGATCAACAATGAGATATTAAATGCGATTGAACTGAAAAAGGAGAACATTGCCCCACCTGAACAAATGGTGGGATTCATTGTAGGTAAGTTTCTACCTTATTTGTTGATCATCTTAACAATAAGTGGTGCTTCCGTAATAGCTTCCGATCTGATTGCCGGTGAAAAAGAGCGTGGCACACTTGAAACAATTTTAATCAGTGCGGCCAGAAGAAATGAACTTGTTATAGGAAAATATCTTACAATTATCACGATCTCAATTATTACGGTTCTGTTAAACTTATTCAGTATGTATCTTTCATTTCAACATATATTTATGCAAATGGGATCGCAAATAAACGAGTTTCATTTACCTGTTTGGAATTTTGCGCTGATCTTACTTTTAATGCTTCCTTTGATCACTTTTTTTTCGGCAATTCTATTATCAATCTCGAGTTATTCACGCAATATTAAAGAAGCTCAGAGTTATCAAATGCCATTGATCTTTGGTGCTATTATGCTCTCTATGGTAAGTTTCTTGCCCGGATTTGAATTGAATTTTGGATTCGCACTCATACCGATCGTAAATTTCTCGCTTTTGATGCGAGATATCATGCTTAATAATTTTAATCCATATTTGTTCTTTGTTGTTATTGGCTCTACGGTAATATTAGATATTGTGACAGTTTATATATCAATTAAACTATTTCACAGTGAAAAAATACTCTTCAGAACTGCGGAAGATAAATCCTTGAAATTCTGGGGTAAAAACAAGAGAAATATACTTAATACTCAATTTGTAATAGTATATTATGTTATTATTCTGATCGCCCTTTATTATCTCGGTGGAAGCTGGCAAATGAAGGATATTTTCTCCGGTTTGATCAAAACACAAATATTTATCATCATCCTGCCGGTAATATTGATTTTGAGAATTTCAAAAACAGATTTAAGATCAGCTCTAAAACTTCATAATACAAAACCTATAAACTATCTTATGGTTTTCATAGCTGCTTTGCCCCTGCTTTTACTTTCCGGAATTATAGCACAATTGATAAATATGATCTTTCCTGTTTCTAAGGCATATTTAGAAACTATGAAGGATCTTGTGACAATGCAGCAGCATGGCTTACTATTTACAATATTCGTTGTAGGAGTATTACCGGGAATTTGTGAAGAAGTCATGTTCAGAGGTTTTATTCTAAGCTCCTTTAGGAAAAAAGGAGTATGGGCAGGAATTGTTGTTACGGCTGTATTATTCGGAGCCTTTCATCTTGATCCCTTCAGAATGCTGCCAGTAACTCTGCTGGGAATTTGGCTGGGATATTTAGCAATTAAAACCAGATCTTTGTATGTGCCTATTCTAGCTCATTTTCTACATAATTCACTTACCGTTTTGATCTCAAATTATTCTGATAGGCTAGCTTGGATGAGTTTTATCTTCAAAGATGAAAACATTGCCTATTGGACTGTAATTCCAGCCTTAGTGATCCTCTATTTTGTAATTGCAGGATTTCATAAAGTAAATCCCGAAATGGTTGATTAATATACGAGCTTTTACTTTAATTACTTATGAATATACATAAAAAATTTATTTTGGAGTTAATATGTGCGGAATTGTTGGTTATATAGGAAAAAAGAATGCAACACCTATAATTATTGAGGGTATCAAGCGTTTGGAATATCGCGGCTATGATAGCTCTGGTATTGCTATCATCGATGATGATAACAATTTGAAGATTTTTAAAGAAGCGGGGAAGATCATAGAATTGGAAAGATCTTTACCATCTCCAGACGAATCTTTCGGTAATATCGGAATTGCTCACACTAGATGGGCTACACATGGTGAACCGAGTAAAACAAATGCTCATCCGCATTCCAGTTGCAATAATACTATTGCGCTTGTTCATAATGGGATAATCGAGAATTATAAAAACTTGAGAAGCAAACTAGAAATGGAAGATCATGTTTTCAAAAGTGAAACAGATACCGAAATCCTTGCACATCTTATCGAAAAGTTTTTAACAATTGAAAATGATCTGACAAGAGCTGTGCAATGTGCATTGAAATTGGTCGAAGGTACTTTCGGAGTCGCAGTTATCAGTAAAGATCATCCTGGTAAATTAGTAGCCGCTCGAAAAGGAAGTCCGCTGATCCTGGGAATCGGCAAAAATGAGTTTTTTATTACTTCGGATATAGCTGCTATTATTATCCATACAAAAAAAGTGATCTATTTGGAAGATAACGAAATTATCACAATTACGAACGATGACTTTCAACTGACAAATTTACAAAATGAAAGCATAGAAGCAAATATTTCAATTGTTGATTGGGATGTATCCTCAATAAATAAAGGTGAATATAAACACTTTATGCTGAAAGAGATCTTTGAGCAGCCTACATCCATCAATAATGCGTTTAGAGGACGTCTGCATGAAAGATTATCAACTGTTAGGCTGGGTGGGTTGAACATGACAGGCGAAGAGCTTAGACGAGTTAAAATGCTGCAAATAATTGCTTGCGGTACATCTTGGCATGCTGCTCTGATAGGAAAGTACTTGATTGAAGGCTTGGCTAGAATTCCGGTAGAAGTTGAATATGCGAGTGAATATAGATATCGAAATCCGATCATCCCCGAAGATACGATAGTTTTTGTTATTAGCCAATCAGGCGAAACAGCTGACACACTTGCAGGTCTAAGAGAAGCGCAGGCAAAAGGAGCAAGAGTTTTGGGAATAACCAACACTATTGGTAGTACAATTGCCCGGGAATCAGATGGTGGTGTTTATATCCATGCTGGAGTAGAGATCGGTGTTGCTTCTACCAAAGCTTTTACATCTCAAGTAACTATTTTAACTTTAATTGCTGTTTTACTGGGCAGGATGAAAGATCTGCAACCGACTTTTGGAAAGTCTTTTATCAAAGAGCTTTATGATATCCCAAAGAAAGTCGAAGAAATATTAGCAAAAAATGATGAGATAAGAGAAATCGCAAAATCGATCAAGGATTCGAATAATGCACTTTATCTTGGAAGAGGCGCAAATTATCCTGTAGCGCTGGAAGGCGCATTAAAATTAAAGGAGATCTCCTATATCCATGCTGAAGGATATCCGGCGGCAGAGATGAAACACGGTCCCATTGCGCTGATAGATGAAAATATGCCGGTTATAGCTATCGCTCCGGATGATGCGATATACGACAAAATAATTTCGAATCTGCAGGAAGTTAAAGCCAGAAACGGGCGAATAATTACAATCGCCACAGAAGGTGATGAGAAAATCAAACAAATATCTGAAAGTGTGATCTATATTCCTAAAACAATTCGGACTCTCCAACCTTTGTTAACAGTTATCCCGCTTCAACTTTTGGCATATCACGTTGCAGATTTACGTGGTTTGGATGTAGATCAGCCCAGGAATCTAGCAAAAAGCGTTACTGTTGAATAACCATGGGTAGAGAGTTACAAGTAAATGGTATTATAATAAAAAAAGTTAAATTTCGTGAAACAAGTCTAATACTGGATGTTTTCACTCCAAGATTAGGTAAGATTAATGTTATTGCCAAAGGTGTAAGAAAAGCAAACAGTAAAGATATTGGTTTATTTGAGATTCTGAATGAGCTGGAGTTTGAGCTTTATAAAAATCCTCAATCTGAATGGTATATTTATAAAACTTCTAGTTTAACTCAGGCACATTTATTTAATATAAATTATACTTGTAGCATTCTCCTGCAGGCAGCAGTAGAGGTCATCAGGCAAATTATAATTCCAGAAGATGATTCAAAAGCTGTCTATTCCTTATTAACTGAATATTTTAAATTCACCAAACAAGTTAATAAAAATGGAATTGCTATTTTTTGGCGGTTTTTATTAAAATTAACAAAAATAATTGGAATTGAAATAAATATCATAGATTGTGTTATCTGTTCTAAAAATAAAAAATTTAGTGCGTATTTTCCTCAAAAACATGGTTTTATCTGTGAAGCTTGTTATCATCCGGGATTTGATGATCAGATCTTTAAAATTAACAAAGATTCAGCAGAAATATTAAGGATAATGCATAGCATTGGAAATTCCCTGAATGAACTTTCAATCTCAAAATCTACCGTAAAGCAGCTTAATCAGATCTTTCTTATACACTTAGCAGAGCATTTTCATAAGAAGATTCACTTAAAAAGTATGGAATTATTATAATGGCATTCCTCTCACATATCATAGATTTGAGTTTCAGGGAGTGTTAAAAAAATTGCAAGTTGGATTATAATTATCATAAAACCATAAGAATTGACAAATTAAGTCTTCCTAATTTTCTGACAAACATGAAAAAGAAAGATATATATAAGCTGGTAATATTTGTGATTATATTTGCCTTTGCAGCATATCGCTATCAAACCAGAACATACACTGCAAAAAAATCTAAGTTCTTATTAGATACATTGATTGAAATCAAGCTCACTACTAAAGAGAAAGATACAGAAAAGATATTTGAAAGTGCTTTTCAGCTGATAGAAGATTATGAAAACCAGCATTCTTTCTTTAGAAATGGAAGTGATCTCTGGAATTTCAATAATAACGTGATCGATAGTCTATTGCTCGATGATGATCTTAGATCAATATTGGATGTTTCAGCAGAGCTGTACAGTAAGACAAATGGACATTATGATGTTACGATTGGAGTCTTATCTGAGATTTGGGATTTTAATAATTCTATTGTTCCCGATAGCAGTAAGATTGAGAATGCAATCATGAATACAGGATTTAATAAATTAACTTTTAGGGACGGATATTTAACTAAACCTCAAAATTTCAAACTTAATTTAGGCAGTTTAGCCAAAGGTTTTATAATTGATAAAACAGTGAATTACTTACAACAGCAGAATGTTATCTCAGGATTTGTTAACGCCGGAGGAGATATTCGCATCTTTGGAACTAAAAAGCCAATTAAAATTGGAATAATTCATCCTAGAAGTGAATCCAATGAATTGATTGATCTTCTTTTGATAGGTAACGAGTCTGTGGTCACATCCGGAGATTATGAGCGTTTTTTTATTAAAGACGGGAAAAGATATCACCATATCATTGACGCTAAAACCGGTTATCCATCACATTATGCAATTTCGGTAACAGTTGTTGGAGAAACAGCCCTCGTAGCAGATGCTTATTCAACAGCTTTATTTGTATTACCGCTGGATAAGGCTATGGACCTTGCTCAAAGAAACAAGATCATGGCAGCATTTTATTATTTTGATGAAGATAAGATCAAAAGAATTGAAACTAAAGAAATGAAGGACTATTATGAAAGGAAAAATTGATATTCAAAATCTAAAGGATACAAGAAAAGTTACGATCAACAAAGTTGGTGTTAAGAATGTGCAATATCCGATTATAGTTGAAGATAGAAAAAATAAATTTCAAAATACAGTTGCAGATCTTGATATTTATGTGGAACTGCCTCATCATCATCGGGGTACACATATGAGCAGGTTTCTAGAAGTCCTTAATCATTTTCATAAAGAAAATTTAATTGGTAATTTACCGGAATTTCTCGCTGAGATCAAAAAAGCACTTAATGCTGACTATTCTTATGTAAATATAAGATTTCCATATTTTATTAACAAAATAGCTCCCATCTCCAAAACTAAATCACTACTCTCTTATAATTGTTTCTTTAAAGCATCATTAGGATACGAATTCAAAATGAAGTTAGGAGTGGAAGTTCCGGTTACTACATTGTGTCCCTGCTCAAAAGAGATCAGTGAAAACGGAGCTCATAGTCAAAGATCTGTGGTGAGTATAGAATTATCTTATCACGATTTTATCTGGCTGGAAGAAATAATTGAGACAATTGAGAAGTGTGCTAGTTGTGAAATTTATTCTTTGTTGAAAAGAGTTGATGAAAAATATGTTACTGAGAAAGCGTATAATAACCCAAGATTCGTAGAAGATATAGTTAGAGAAGTTACATTGGAATTTCAAAAGGATGATAGAATAGACTGGTTCAAAGTTCAATCAGAGAATTTTGAATCGATCCATAATCACAACGCTTATGCTTGTGTAGAACATTTTAAAGGAAAGGAATGAAAGTAATATCCAAAAAATTACCTAATCAATTTAAGATCATTATGGCTAAAGATAGTTCAAATCCTCTTGTCTGTATCCAGTTGTATGTGCGGGTCGGCTCAGTTTGGGAAGAAGAAGCTCAAGCCGGTTTTTCACATCTTACTGAACATCTGATCTTTAAATCAACAAAACTGTTTCCCAATAATGTTCTAATGAACAGAGTAACTGATCTGGGTGGCTATATAAATGCTTACACGGAATTTGATTCTACCTGTTTTTATATAACACTACCAGCAATATTTGCTGAAGAAGCTCTGGAAATACTTTCTGAATTAGCGTTCAATGCTAATTTTTCTGAAGTTGATTTTGTCTCCGAGAAAAAAGTTGTCATTGAAGAGCTTAAGCAATTCAAAGATGAACCGGAGGATTCTTTTATTGAAGAAGTAGCTGCAGATTATTTTGAAGACAATCCTTATAAAAAACCTATAATTGGCAATTTGAACTCTATCAAACAATGCAAAGCAGACCAGATCAGGAGTTTTTACAAACATCATTATACTCCAAATAACTGTTTTTTAGTTGTTTCGGGTGATCTTAAAACTGATGAATTTCTCAAAATTTCAGAGAAATATTTTTCTAAATGGGAACAGGTTCCTATAGAAAGAAAAAAGAGATTAAGAAATAGTTTTCCTACCAAACCTGAGATAAAATATTTTCCCAAGAGCATTTCAGGTAATTTGATAGCATTTGTGCTGCCAGACCTGTCTGAATCTGATCCGGAGGCTTATCCACTTTCACTTGCTGTGAAAGCATTTGCCATAGGTAAAAACTCACGGTTATATGATAGACTTTTTAATCATGAGAAGCTTGTAGATAGCGTTCATGTCCATTCCCTTAGCGGAATTCATGATGGTGCTAGTGTTATCAATGTCATGGCAAAAAAGCGAGCAGATGTTACAAAGATAAGCAGTATTTTCCTTGAAGAATTGGAATACTTTTATTTGCATGGGATTAATGATATAGAACTGGAAGATAACAAGAGAGAATTGATATTCTTTTACCGTTACAGTTTTGAATACATGGAATCTTTGGCTTCAAGTTTAGGCAGTGAAGAAATTCTTTCCAACTATGAAAAATTCTTTGAATATCCTGAAATGGTTAGGAATATTACTAAAATTGATGTCAATAGAGTGATAAATAGTTATTTCAAAAAAGAGCAGTTAAAAATTTATTTCAAGGGAAAAGCAGAACCGAATATTAAACAGCTTTTTACAATAATTGAAAAAAAATATAAAAAATACAAAAATATTGAATCAACAGTTTTTGAAACAAAGCTAGATAATGGAATAAAAATCTTTCTAAAAAAAGTAATGGGAAAGCCAACAGTAGGAATTTCATTAGCTTATGAGGTTTCTCAATTAAATGAATCGGAAAAAAACCTGGGAATAAATTTTTTAACTTCTGCTTTAATGCTTTATGGCAATGAAAAAAGAAATTATCAGCAATTTTTGAATTACTGTACTTCAAATGGTATTAATTTTAGCATAAATCCGCATAGTGAAACAACCTTGGTAAGTGCAAAATGTTTTAAAGAAACTCTCTCTGCAAGTTTAGATCTTATAGCAGAAGTGGTTTTAAAACCTACCTTTCCTAAAGAGCATTTCCATAACTTGAAAACAACTGCAAAAAGCAGTCTGGACAGATTACCCGATTATCCACAATATTTATCAGCTAACATGTTCAAGCATATGATGTTTGGGAAGAAAAGCAATTTGATAAATCGTTCCGGTTCAAAATCATCCATAAATAAATTAACTTTAAAACAGGTAAAAGATTGGTATAATAAGCATTATAATCCCGGCAATATGTCTATTTCAATTGTGGGCGATTTTAATTTTGAGGAGACTCTGAGAATTTGTAATTCAAAGTTTGGATCAAAAAATAATGGTTCTAAGCGTGGTGATCAAAAAGCTATTATTTCATCATCTGAATCAAGATTTAAGTTTATTAAGAAGGGGCTGGATCAGGCTTATATAACTATTGGAGGATTTGGCTGCACAACTTTGGAAAAAGAAAAAAGTACAGCTTTTCATATTCTTTCTCAGATAATTGGCGGAGATAGTGATTCAATATTATTTCGTGAACTTAGGGAAAAACGCGGTCTGGCTTATTCTGTAGGATTTAATTTTAGTTCTACCAGATCCGTCGGGTTTTGGGCGGCCACGGCAGTTGTTGATAGATCAAAACAGAATGAAGCTGTTGAAGTGATCTGTAATATTTTGGAGAATGTGAAAAAAAATGGTTTTTCCCCAAAAGATCTGCAAACGACAAAAAATTATATCCGCGGTCAAAGATTGATTGAGGAAGAAAGTATTTTGAATCAAGCTCAAGTCCTTTCTATGCTAGAAGCAATTGATCTTGGTTACGCGTATTACAAAAAAAGGGATGAGCGACTGGAAAAGGTAAATGTGAAGATGCTGCATAAATTAGCAGCTGAATATTTTAAGATAGAGAACCGTTTCATTCACATCTTGGCTTGATCATGAAAGTAATTAACACAAATTTTACCTTAAGCAAAAACGATAAACTTGTAGTTCTAACCGGAGCTGGTGTAAGTGCTGAATCAGGATTAAAAACTTTCAGGGATAATAACGGTCTTTGGGAAAATCATAAAGTAGAGGATGTAGCTACTCCACAGGCTTTTATAAGAAATCCGATAATGGTATGGAAATTTTATAAGCAAAGATTCATGCAGTTGTCAAATGTAAAACCAAATACCGGACATTACGCCTTATGTAAATTAGAGGAATATTTAAAAGATAATTTTACCTTGATCACACAAAATGTTGATGGACTCCATCATTTAGCAGGGAGTAAAAATGTTTTGGAAATGCATGGCTCATTATCTAAAAGCGTCTGCACAAAATGTAATCAGGAAATGCATATGAAAGATGTTGATCTCAGTGTTGATCTGCCTATCTGCAGTGAATGCGGGGGAGAGCTAAGACCAAAAGTTACCTGGTTTGGGGAAGTGCCATATCATCTTGATAACATTTTCCGATCGCTTCAGGAAGCAGATTATTTCTTAGTACTAGGCACCAGCGGAACTGTTTATCCAGCAGCTCAATTTGTAGCAATTGCGAAATCACAAAATGCAAAAACGATTTGTGTTAACCTGACAAAACAACAAATGTTGCCTTTGTAGATGAATTTCACCAAGGTAAAACCGGAAAAATTTTAACGGAATTAGTTAAACTATGGATACGATAAGAACTGCCGGCATTGATTTGGGATCCAGGATGTCTAAGATCATTATTTTGGAAAATGATCAAATAATTTATTCAAAGGTAATTTCAACTGCAGTTAATCCTAAAGTTACATCACAAATATTATATGACAGTGCTTTAAGCGAATTATCACTTTCAACCTCAGACATCATTGCTATTTACTCAACCGGGTATGGAAGAAATATTGTACCATTTGCGCATAAAAAGATTTCTGAGATCAGCTGTCATGCCAAAGGTGCTAATTATTTCTACCCTGAAGCAAGAACTGTTATTGATATCGGGGGACAGGATTCAAAAATAATATTAGTTAATGAAAAAGGCCATGTGACAGATTTTGTGATGAATGATAGATGTGCAGCCGGAACTGGAAAATTTTTGGAAGTTACAGCGACAACGCTCGAAACTACGATAGACCATCTTGGTCAACTATCATTGCAATCAACAGAAAAGCTAGAGATAAACAGCACTTGTGTTGTATTTGCTGAATCGGAAATAATCGGTTTAATAGCTGAGGGAAAATCTCAAGCGGATATAATCAGTTCAGTTCATTATTCGATTGCCAGAAGAACCAAAAACCTTATTTCCCAATTAACCTGGCACAGCCCAATCGTATTTACCGGGGGAGTTGCTAAGAATATTGGAATGCGAAAATCAATTTCAGAGATCATGAATTCAAAAGTACTGGTTCCGGAGAATTCTTTTATCACTGGTGCTCTTGGAGCTGCAATATTAGCCAAAGAGGATATGGGGAATTAACATTCCGCTTGACATTATAACTGATTATTAATTGCTAAATATGAAATAAAAAGGAGTGCTTAATCTGTATGAAAACCTATTTAATTATACTGATTATGTTTTTCAGTTTGGCATTATATTCCCAAAATAACAAGTCATCCAGCATCAATGATGTAAGATACAACATAAATTTGATCAAATTTTATTATGAAAAAGGTGAGTTTGAGAATGCTTTGGAATTTATTGATCAAACTCTTGAGGAATCAATTAATCAAGACACACTTTATTATTTTAAAGCTATAATATATGAAGATAAGGAAGACTGGCTGAAAGCTTCTGAATTTTACGCTAAGTCAATATTAGCATCAAATAATACTGAATTTATCTCAGATCATTTGAAGGATTTTGAAAATGTAATTGAACGGGTTTCACCCTTATTAGCATTTGATATAATTTCAACTGCCGTAACCACAGAAATAAAAAAACAAAAACGTATCGGGTTTCTTAATATCCTGGCAAGGTTATATGAAGAAAACCAATTGTATGATGAGGCGAATGATGTATACAGTACGATTCTTCCAGAATTAACGGGAGATCAAAAAATTGAACTCAAACTGAAAATTATCACTAACAGCATTTTCCAGAAAGAGTATCAGCAGGCTCTGGATATCATCGGACCATTGATCGAACTAGATGATTCACTCTATAAAGAGAGATTATTATTCCTGGATTATATTGCTAATATTTCGTTAGAAAACTATGAAAAAGCAAAAGATTCTTTACTCGAACTTTATATGTATTATCCTGATAATCCAAATCGTAGTGAAATTTTATTAGGATTAGTAGATATTTTTAGAATTGAAAAACAGTATATTATGTGCTGGTTTATTCTTGATGAGCTTAATGATATCAGTAATGATGTCCAAAAGTTTAAGCTCCAAAATGAGTTAGATCAAATAAGAAATTTAATTTACGAGAATCCAAAATTGACTAATCAATTTAAATATTTGAAACCGGTTTTTGATATCGACTCTATAAAAGTAAAAATGGTAATTCCAATCAATAATTTATTGACTCATTGATATTCAAATCATTTTTGGTAAACAAAGAACTAAAAGGGAGATTATATGAAAAAATTTAACAAAGTAACTTTAGATGGTAATACTGCTGCAGCTCATGTAGCTTATGCTTTCAGTGAAGTTGCTGCGATTTATCCCATTACACCATCTTCTCCAATGGGAGAGTACGCTGATGCATGGGCAGCGAACAAAAGAAAGAATGTATTTGAACAGACGGTAGATGTTATAGAAATGCAATCTGAAGCTGGAGCTGCCGGAGCTGTTCATGGTTCGCTTTCCGGAGGAGCATTTACAACTACTTTTACTGCATCTCAGGGTCTTTTACTTATGATACCTAATATGCATAAAATAGCTGGTGAAATGCTGCCTACAGTGTTTCATGTTTCAGCCAGATCATTGGCTGCTCAGTCACTTTCGATTTTTGGTGATCATTCGGATGTGATGTCTACAAGGAATACTGGCTTTGCTATGATAGCAGCGTCGTCTATCCAGGAAATAATGGATCTGGCTATAGTCTCACATTTGGCTACGTTGAAATCAAGAATACCATTTTTAAATTTCTTTGATGGTTTTAGAAATTCTCATGAAATTCAAAAAATCGAAGTAATCGACTATGACACAATCAAAGAAATGATCGAGATGAAATTTGTTGAAGAATTCAGACAAAGATCAATGAATCCTGAGCGTCCCATGATAAAAGTCGGTGCCCAAAATCCGGATGTATATTTCCAGGGTCGTGAAACATCAAATAATTACTATGATGCTGCTCCGGAAATTGTTCAGAGTTACATGGATAAAGTAGCAAAAGTAGTTGGAAGACAATATCATCTATTTGATTATTTCGGTAGTCCTGAGGCAGAGAAAATAATCGTAGCGATGGGAAGTGGGGTCGATACAATTGAAGAAACAATAAATTATTTAAATTCTAATGGTGAAAAACTTGGTTTAGTCAAAGTTAGACTTTTCCGACCATTCTCGGTAAATAGTTTCATTGAATCTCTGCCAAAGACAGTTAAGAAAATTGCTGTTTTGGATAGAACAAAAGAACCAGGCTCAATCGGTGAACCTTTATACATGGATGTAATTACGGCTCTTAAAGATAGAAAAGACATACAGGTCATCGGCGGTCGTTACGGTTTATCTTCTAAAGAGTTTACACCCTCTATGGTTAAAGCTGTTTACGAACATCTCAGCGAGAAAGCATTTCACGGTTTTACTATAGGTATTACTGATGATGTTAGTAACAGATCAATTCCCGTCAATGAGCATATTAATACAGAGACAGAAGGCAGTATAAGTTGTAAATTCTGGGGATTGGGTTCAGATGGAACTGTTGGAGCTAATAAAAACTCTATTAAAATCATCGGCGATAATACTGAAATGTATGCTCAGGGATATTTCCAGTATGATTCAAAAAAATCCGGAGGAATTACTAGATCACACTTACGGTTTGGTAAAAATCCAATACAATCTGAATATCTTGTTGAAAACGCTGACTTTATAGGATGTCATAATCCAGCCTTTATCGGTCGTTATGATATTTTAGAAGGGATCAAAGAAAATGGAGTTTTTCTGTTGAATTCGCATTGGACCAAAGAGGAAGTATTCAATAATCTAACCAAAGATATGCAAAAAACGATTATTGATAAAAAATTAAAATTGTATAATATCAATGCTTTGAAAATAGCAAACGAAGTAGGACTCGACAACAGAATTAATACGGTTATGCAAACTGCATTTTTCTTGATTTCCGGTGTTCTGGAAAGAGAAGATGCTATCAAGATGATAAAGAAAGCCATTGAGAAAACTTTCCTCAAAAAGGGAAAAGAAATCGTTGAAATGAATTGGTCGGCAGTAGATCGCACAAATGAATCATTAGTTGAAATAAAGGTACCGAAAGAACTTCCAAAAGAACATGCTAAAATGACAAAATTGATCCCGGATAACTCTGACGATTTCACAAAAAATATCATAGAAAAAATAATGAGGGAGAAAGGTGATGATATCCCTGTTTCTCACATGCCTTTAGATGGATATGTGCCTTCAGCTACCACAAAATTAGAGAAACGTGGAGTAGCACCATTTGTGCCGCATTGGGATGCTGATAAATGTATTCAGTGTAATCAGTGTTCAGTTGTATGTCCCCATGCTGCAATTAGACCTAAATTGATCAAGAACAGTGATATGAAAAATGCACCTGAAAGCTTTAATACTCTAACCGCTACCGGTAAAGATAAAGAAGACTATCATTACAAGATTCAGGTTTACATTGAAGATTGTCAGGGCTGTAGTGTCTGTGTGAATGAATGTCCTAAAGATGCACTTGAAATGAAGCCGATCGAAGATGAACGCGAGGGACAAGGAACGAATGTAGATTTCTTTGAATCTCTTCCTAATGATGTGCTTGGCAGCAATATTCCTACAACAATTAAAGGCAGCCAGTTTAAACAACCATTAATGGAATTCTCAGGAGCTTGTGCTGGTTGTGGGGAAACACCTTATATTAAGTTAGTAACACAGCTCTTTGGAAATAGAATGATAATCGCTAATGCTACTGGATGTTCATCTATTTACGGTGGAACATTCCCAACAATCCCTTATTGCAAAAACAAGGATGGCCATGGACCGACCTGGGCAAACAGTTTGTTCGAAGATAATGCCGAATATGGCTTTGGGATGAGACTGGCAATTGAAGCTAACAGAAAGCAGCTCAAGTACAATATTGAGAAGCTTCTGACAAACGGTTCTGATGAGCAGTTGGAAAAGGTGTCGAGAAAAGCTTTGGAACTTTGGAATGATAAGAGTGAGGATGCAGTAGCGAACGCAATCCAGATCCAGAAGTTACTTCCAACCTTTTTGAAAAGAGCTGAGGGAGACAATAAATTGATCATTAAAAAGTTCATGGAACTGCAAAATTACTTCGTTGATAAATCTGTCTGGGCTTTTGGTGGAGACGGCTGGGCTTATGATATTGGTTATGGGGGTGTAGATCATGTTATGGCTTCCGGCAGAAATGTGAATATCCTTGTTCTGGATACGGAGGTCTATTCAAATACTGGTGGTCAGGCTTCAAAGGCAACACCACTGGGTGCGGTTGCTAAATTTGCTGAATCAGGCAAAAATACTGTAAAGAAAGACCTCGGTTTAATGTTAATGAGCTATGGTTACGTCTATATTGCTTGTATCGCGATGGGAGCAAACAAAGTGCAGGCCTTAAAAGCAATTCAGGAAGCCGAAGCTTATGACGGTCCTTCAATTATAATGGCATATGCACCTTGTATTAACCACGGGATTAATATGGCTCATACAATGTTAGAAGAGAAAAAGGCAGTTGATACTGGTTATTGGCTACTTTATCGATATAATCCAGATTTGAAAAAAGAAGGTAAGAATCCTTTGATCTTAGATTCAAGAGAACCAAAATTACCTGTAACTGATTTTCTTGATGGTGAACGACGATATTCATCTTTACAAAGGACATTCCCGGAAAAAGTAGAAGGATTTAGGAATAATTTTAAGCAATATGTTATTGAGCGTTATCAAAAATATTTGAAAATGGCTGGAGAATAAGCAAAATCAGTTGTTTTGTAATAGATACCTGCCGGTTTCTTTCCGGCAGGTTTTTATTGTGAACTGTCAGCAAAATAGTTACGAAATTTACCGAATTTCAAATATTGACAACATTAACAAGCATGATAGAAAGGTATAAAGTGTTTTCTTACATCGTGAAGAAATAAAATTTAAAGTATGAAAAGAGAAAAATGGGAAATATAAAAGTATTATCTGAAACTGTTGCAAATAGGATCGCAGCAGGTGAGGTTATTGAAAGACCAGCATCAGTAGTAAAGGAACTTGTCGAAAATGCGATCGATGCCGGTGCTAAAAGGATTATAATAGATATAGAAGGCGGCGGGAAAAAACTGATCAGAGTTGTCGATAACGGTGAAGGTATGAGTAAGGATGATACCTTACAAGCTTTTGAAAGACATGCTACAAGTAAGATCAGAACTGAGAAAGATATTCTAAACATTGCTACCTTAGGATTCAGGGGAGAAGCCTTACCCAGTATTGCCTCAGTCAGTCATTTGCAACTTATCTCAAAAAATAAGGATTCCGAAACTGCCACAAAAGTGGAGTTCAAAGACGGTAAATTAGTTGATTATTCTCAAACATCCGGTAACCAAGGAACTTCTATTACTGTTAAAAAATTGTTTATCAACATTCCTGCCAGAAGAAAATTTCTCAAATCACATCAGGTAGAATTCAAACATATATTCAACTATTTACATTATCAATCAATCCTATTTCCCGATATTCATTTTAGTTTTAAAGCAGAGGGTAAAGAAAAATTGAATTATCCTATTGTTAACAACCTTAATGAAAGAATGTTAGCTGTATTTGGAAATGATTTTAAAAACCGTGATCTGATAGAAATTTCCCAAAAGGGTCAGGATATTGAATTGTTTGGCTATATTAGTGGTCTGAATGAAGAAAAGGAAAGTTTAACACAATTTAAATATCTTTTTATCAATGGTAGATATATTCGAGATAAAATAGTTCTACATAGTTTGAAATCTGCTTATGAACCTTTTATTAAAAAACTAAGAATATTTCAGCAGGGCAAAATTCCTCCTTTTATTTTGTTTCTAAAAGTTGAGCCCAGTTTAGTCGATTTTAATGTTCATCCCCAAAAATTGGAAATTAGATTCCGTGATCCGGGTAAAGTACATTCTTTTATTAAACTGAACATAGAAAAGAAATTATTGGAATATGAAGATCATAAATTCAAACAGATCAAGAATAAAATTAGTTCATCAATTCAAGGTAGTAAAGTTAAAAATCTGGAATCTAGGATATTCACAAACAAAATGGACGCGAAGAGATTCAATCAAGTTAAAAAAGAATTAAAAGAAATGTATCAACCTGATATATTTAAAGAAAAAACGAGCGATGATCTTGAAATAGAGAAGAATTTTTTAAAAAAGAACAAAGACTTATATTTCAGACCTGAAGAAGATTTTATCAACCCTTGGCAATTACATCAAAGCTATATTTTTGTTCAAGTGGAAGATGGATTGATGATCATAGATCAACATGCAGCTCATGAACGGATAATTTATGAAAAGCTCCTGCATAGAATTCATGGAGCACCAGCTCAAACTCAGAACTTATTGTTTCCTATCGTGATAGATCTTCCGCCTCATTTGAGTAAGATCATTCCTCAACTGATTTCTGAAAATATTTCTGTATTTCAAAAAGCAGGTTTTTCGATAAAAACTTTTAGTAATGCCTCCATCGTGATCGATGAAATTCCAATTGAATTAGAGGATTGGGATGGAGGGGATATTTTTATTGAGATCTTAACTCAATTGGAAGATGAATTTGAACAGACAGAAGATTTTAGAGACAGTCTTTCAAAATCTGTGGCTTGTAAGGCTGCAATAAAAGCAGGCAGAAAAATGAACAGAAAAGAAATGCTTGCTTTGATCAATGATCTTTTCGCTTGTGAAGTTCCTTATTTCTGCCCGCATGGGAGACCGGTTATTATTAAAATGACTTTACCGGAATTCGAAAAGAAATTCAAAAGAACTGTATGACTTCAGAAGACAAGATTACACTTATCACGATTCAAGGGGCAACTGCTGTTGGGAAAAGTAAGCTGGTATTGGAACTCGCTGAGAGATTCAAATCACCAATAATTTCAGCAGACTCAAGACAAGTTTATAAATATTTGGATATAGCCACTGCAAAACCTTCCCGCGAAGAACGGAAGATAATACCACATTATCTAATAGATCTGGTTGAACCTAGTGAGGAGTATAATGCTGGTACTTTTGTTAAAGATGCAAAAAAAGTGATCATGAAAATATCAGAACGGGGAAAAATACCAATAATTTGCGGTGGGACAGGGTTTTATATCAAAGCACTAACCGAAGGAATATTCAGAGCTCCTGAGATCCCAAACGAAATTCGCGATAAGCTCAGAAGTATTGCTGTTGAATCAGGCCCGAGCTTTCTATATGACAAGTTAACAGTTGTCGATAAAGAATCGGCGGTCCGGATAAATAAGAATGATACTAACAGGATATTAAGGGCATTGGAGATATATAATACAACCGGGAAAACAATTTCGCAGCTTTGGGAACAAGATGATACAAATAACATTGATTATAACATTTATAAAATATTGATGATTGAAGACAGAAAATCATTATATGCTAAAATTAACGACCGAGTAGAAAAGATGTTCGATCAAGGATTACTGACCGAAATGGAGAACTTGTTGAACATGGGATACAAAGAAAGTGACCCAGGCATGAATACGGTAGGGTATAAAGAACTGTTTTCTTATTTCAATGGCCAGACCAAATTAGATGATTGCAAAGAAGAGATTAAAAAAAATACTCGAAATTTTGCCAAGAGGCAGCTGACCTGGTATAGAAAAATCGATTTTGATTTGACATTGGATACCAAAAAGATTAACTTTTTAGATGTCCATCAAAGTATTGTGAAATTTTGTCGGGAGAAAAAATGATTGTAGCAAAAGTTAACAACTACGAAATTAGTATTCGCGAATATCAGGCTGAGTTAAAGGAAGTTCTTAGATCAATGCACTTGGAAGAGGCTAATCTGGAAGTTAAAAAGAGGGCAATTGAACAATTGATAGATGGATATTTGCTACTATACAGTGCAAAAGAATCTGATATTGATATCACCGAAGAAGCAATTGAAAACAGATTGCTGGAGATAAAACTTAAATTTGCTTCTGAAGAAGAATTTAATGATATGCTATCTAACAAAGGTCTTGATGTTGAAACGATACGAACCCGCATACAAAATGACCTGTTGATATCTGAATATATCAAAGTCAAATTTCCTGCCGATAATGATATCCCTTTGGAAAAATTGAAAGAACTCTATCTGGAAAATCCCGATTCTTTTAAAACTCAGGAAATGGTTAAAGCCTCACATATTTTGATCAAAGGTACTGATGAAGCCAGTAAAAAGCGAGCTGAAGAGCTCTATGAGCAGATCAAGTCGAAAGAGGACTTTGATCGGATTGCTGTCGAATGTTCTGAATGCCCGAGTAACTGCCATTGTGGTGACTTGGGATATTTTCCTAAAGGTAAAATGGTGAAAAAGTTTGAGGAAGTGGCATTTTCTTTAAAACAATTTGAATTTAGTAAACCGGTCAAAACTAAATTCGGTTATCATATCATTATGAATACAGGAAAGAAAGATAGTATCATGGCTGATTTTGAAGAAGTTAAAAGTGCACTTAAAACAAGATTAAAAAGGATTGATTCAGAACTGAAATTAATTAAGCACTTAAAAGCATTGCGCAGTAAAGCAGATATTACAATAAATCATAAAGAACTGTAAGCAGGAGATCACTTTTCATGGCAAAACTGGGAATAAATATTGATCATGTTGCAACAATACGACAAGCCAGAATGGGTATTGAACCAGATCCGGTTTTTGCTGCCGGTATCGCTGAACAAAATGGTGCTGACCAGATAACAATTCATTTAAGAGAGGACCGAAGACATATTTTAGATCGGGATGTAAAGATATTACGGAAAACTATTCAGACAAAAATGAATTTGGAAATGGCATCCACAGATGAAATGATGAAAATAGCATCTGACATAAAACCTGATACTGTGACATTAGTCCCTGAGAAGAGGGAAGAGCTTACTACCGAAGGCGGATTGCTGCTAACAAATGCTCATCTTAGTGTCATACGAAAATTAAAACAAGCTGGAATTGAAGTTAGTGTTTTCATAGAACCTGATCTGAAAATGATCAGTAAGGCAAAGGAAATGGGAGCTGATGCTGTGGAAATACACACTGGTAAATATGCCAACTTAAAAGACGAATCTGAGATTTCCCAGGAAGTGGAAGTTATCCGAAAAGCTGCGCACTTCATTAAAAAATTAGGAATGAGGGTAGTTGCCGGACACGGCTTGAATTATTTTAACACTCAAAGGCTGGTTGAATTAGGAATTATCGAAGAATTTAATATCGGACACAGTATAATTTCGAAAGCAGTATTCTCAGGGCTTGCGACTGCTGTTTCTAATATGAAAACTATTGTAGAATAACATTCTATTGATGAATATTTATTTTGTTCTGCTCCTTTCTATCTGTTTCTTTAGCTACATGTTCTGCAAAATGTAAAAGTTGAAGAGCATTTTTAGTCTTATCGGTTCTGCTTGCAATTCCCCAACCCATTATACAAATATCTTGTAAAGGTAATTTTGCCATTCTTTTTTGCACTCTTTCCAGAGTGATAAAACAATTTTTACCGGAAGTTTCGGGCATTATTATGGCAAACTCATCTTCATGGATCTTACCAATAATATCCGTCTCGCGAAGATCATTCTTAATAACATAAGAGATCTGTTTTACAATATCAGAAGTTTCAGATTTACCGATCGTTCTTATCATATTATTATAGTTTGTTATCGTTAAAACCGCGATGGATAAATAACGCTCATAGCGCTTCATCATAGTGTATATCTCATTACATTTTTCTAAAAAAGTATCATATGAGTAAACTTTAGAAGATTCGTATAAGCTTTTGTGTTGTTCGAATTCAGAATTAAGAAGATCAAGCTTTACTATAAAAGCAAAAACTGAAGCGAATAACTGCATTTTTATGATCTCTTCACTATCAAAATCTTCTGAACTCTTATCGATGAACATAAAACCAAGCATTTCACTATAATAAAATATTGGCAGAATTAACAAGTGCGTATAACTCTTTTCAAAAATATATCTTCCTGGTGGATGGATATCTAAGAATTTCAAGTCCTTCAATTCTTCTATCATTGGATCTGCTTGAGTAAAGATGGAATTTTTAACGAATGTATGACTTATATTTCTGGCAATCTTCAAGCGGAAAATATCAGAGTTAGGAACTTTTAGATAAATACCTAAGGACTGAAAATTGAATTCAGCTTCAATATCTTTAACAATATTTCTAAGATGTTCTTCAACTTCATTTTTTTGTTTCAAATTACTCAACGTACTATTGAAAGTCAGTAAATTAAACTCCATCTTACCTCCAAATTATGATTCTACCCTTTCAATCCAGGTTAACTCATAAACTTCATCTGCTTTTAATTCGATAATGAATTCTATTTCTGTTGCACTCTTTTTTGTAAACGGTTTGTTGTTCTTCAATATTGTCCAATTACCATAGATGTTGTGAATAACTGTAATGGTTTTTTTCTTATTCGATCTATTCTTTAAGACAACCTTCCTCTTTGATTCGTAAATATTTTTTGCTAACATTATCCTTTCTTCCAGGATCGTCTCACATATCAAGTCAAAAGCATTTCCGGTTGAAAGTAGTACTTCTTCATCTTTAGCAATATGATCAACTCTATCTTCGCCAATGAACTCTAATTCATTATCAGCTTCGTCTTTCTTGTATATTTTTACAACACCTTTTGGAAGTGGTAATCCCAATCCATTTTTTGCGGTGTTGATAAATTTAATTTTACTTTGAACTTTAGTTGCTCCGGTTTTGTATTCATACTTTGGTTCAGATTCCACACTTTTTAATGGAAACAGCCTGAGTTGTTTTGTTTGATTATTATTGATATTCATATTTTCACTTAAAGTATACATGTGAAAATCATGAAATGCTTTTTCTTCGAATTCTGGTTGCCTTGCCATGGTGGATTCAACTGCCATTTTAGTATATCCTCTGGTATAGGTTTCCGGTTGAATTTTTTGCACATCTCCGGCAATAAGTTTCAGTTTTGTGTCTTTGAAAGCTTTTCCTGTTTCATTAACAATAGTAACCCAGCTGTTGATATCCAAATTTCCGATTTCTTCATTCCATACAGTGTTATAGGTAACATCCCATTTCAAACCGGTACATAAATAAGAGAAATCGATTGGATAGATGCCGGCTTTGGCAGTATTCAGCCTCCAATGAAGTGTTGGTTTTAAGAAAAAATTTGCTGGTAGTTCAGCTAAATTGATATTTTTAACAACTTCTGTTTTAATAAGTATCAGCTTATTGGTTGTATTTTCGATAATGCCTATGGTTGAACTGTCTGAAAACTGCAATATTCCAAGAAATTTAGTATTGTCCTCAGAAATAATTTCAACTTCCTTTCCAATATATTTGGAGATAATCTTTGTAGAATTTGCCAGATCATATTCATAATTTTGCGAAAATATATCAAATTTACCTCTTATCGACTTAATTATCACCGAATTAGCTTCAATTGTGGATGGAATATCATCCATAAAATAACTTTGTATGCCATTGGTTAAGTTTAGCTCAAGTGTAGAACGGACCAAAGAGAAATTATCATTATAGATGGTGATCTGTTCCCTGGCTAGTAAGAAAGTTACCATAAGCATAAATAATACTAACAATTTGATTTTCATATTTCCTCCACTAATCAGTTAATGATCTGCTTAATTTTTGAAACTATCATATCAATTCCGATTGTGTTTCTTCCACCTTCGGGGATGATGACATGAGCATATTTTTTACTTGGTTCAACAAATTCTATATGCATTGGTCGAACTGTTGCTAAATATTGTTCAACAACCGATCCGAAATCTCTTCCTCTTTCATCTATATCACGTTTAATTCTTCTTAAAATTCTAATATCAGCATCAGTATCAACGAATATTTTAATATCCATAAGTTCTCTCAATTCTACGTTCTCAAAAATTAGAATTCCTTCGATTATAATTAATTTTGATGGTTTTTTGGGAGTAGTTTTTTTTAATCTTGTATGAGTTTTAAAGTCATAAACGGGCATATTTATAGGTTTATCTTGCTTGAGAAGTTTCAAATGTTCAATAAGAAGCTCATTATCAAAAGTCTCCGGGTGATCATAATTGATCTGTTCTCTTTCTGAAAAAGGTAAATGAGCAAAATTTTTATAATAACTATCTTGCGGTATAATGGTTATCATATCATTTACCTTGTGCCTTATCGCATCGGTGATAGTGCTTTTGCCTGAGCCTGTGCCTCCCGAGATACCTATTATCACTGGAGTATTCATTAATTCGCTCCTCTTGGTATATTATTTCTTAGGGCAATAAGTTGCAATGTTTATGCCAGAATCTATCTCTAATGTTACAGCTTCAAAAAGTTCACTTTTGGTAACAAAGTCAAGATATTCCTTAACTGAACTTTTGTGTGATATCACATTATCTGCAATAACAATTGCATCCTTTTTCAGTTTGTTAAGTAATTGAGTAATGTAATTAATATAATTGACTTTGCCTGCATCCAGGAAAACAAGATCATACCTACCTTTTAATTCAGGTATAATCAACTCTGCTTTACCATATCGCTGAATCACATTTTTTCTGGTTTTAAGATTCTTTTTTGCCAGGTTAAATCTTGCTATATCAACTTCAATTGTATCGACGCTTGCATCGCATCTTTCAGCAGCAATTGATAACCAAAAAGTTGAAAAACCGTTAGATGTACCTATCTCTAATATCTTTTTTGGTTTTGTTACTAATACAAGTGTAAATAATAACTCAGCAGTTTTTTGATTAATGTTCCATAATCTGTGGATATTATTTTTTTGAACTTCAAACCTGGCAAGTTCGTGTTTATAGAGTTCTTTTATTCTTTCCATTTATAATTACCAAATGTACCTTTTAAACCAAAAAAAATAAAGTAGGGGATATAGATAATTTCTAAAATCGGGAATATAATTAATAAACTGATCTTATTAATTTTGATCAGAAAGAATAGTATTAACAAAAATTCAGGAAGGAGCTTTAATCCCATAAAAGTCACAAAATAGTAAGTTGTAAAATATCCGGCCAGGAAACCGATGAAGTTAATGCTGAACAGGATGTAATAAATCAGCACAAAAAGTGTGATTATCTTTATTGAGATTGGATAGTATTTCCACTTTGATCCGCGTCGCGTTTCCTGCTGAATTTGTGTGGAAGCAGTTTCTTTCCTACCTGTTTTGACAATTGAATCTTTATGGAACATGAACCTCATCTTGTGTGTAAACTTGCTCATCTTTTGAACCATCAAATCATCGTCACCTGATCTTACATTGCCAATATCGTGGAACCCGCCAACCTTGTGGAAAAGTTTCTTTCGATATGATAAATTACCAGCTGTAGCTGTAATTCCCCAATTCCAGCTAAAACTTCCAGCTATTATGGCGAAAATTGAAGCTCTCTCTAAATTCTTCAATAGTCTGAAGAATAGAGAATTATAATAAATATATGAATAACCGGCAACAAGATCGGTTTTTTCATCAAAATGCAGATTTATTTGCTTCAGCCAATTAGGATGAGCTGTGCAGTCAGCATCAATGAAAGCAAGAATGTCGTGTTTAGAAGCTCGAATTCCCATATCCAGAGCTCCTTTCTTCCCTAACAGGTACTTAGACTCAGTTCTTACTTTAAGCAGCTTGAAAATATGATTTTTGGCTTCGTACTCTTTGACTAATTCTGAGGTTTTGTCTTCAGAGCGGTCATCAACTATAACAACTTCATAGCAATCTGTAGGATATTCCTGGTTGGCTAATGATCTTAGTAACTCAGGAAGGTGTTTTTCCTCATTCCGGGCAGCAACTATCACAGAGATTCTATTGATTTCAGTATTTCCGGGTGAATCCTGAAATATTATTCCAATCACGAAAATAAACAAGATTGAAAAATAAAAGATCGAGCATACCAAAAATATTAATTCCATATAACCATAATTCTCGGATTTAGTCAAAAACCTTGACCGAGAAATCCTCAATTTATTTAATCTGTTTCAAGAATCTTAATATTTGATATTTAGTCAATGTTATTGGAGAAAATAAATGCTTCTTTTCCCAAAATTTGTTTTTAAAGTTAAAACCGAGAAAAAAATCATTGCTCTCACCTTTGATGATGGACCTCATCCAGAGTTTACTGAAGAGCTATTGGATATTTTCAAAGAGAAGAATGTAAAGGCAACTTTCTTCGTCACAGGGACTAACATAGAGTCACAAAAACATCTGATCTTGAGAATGATCAATGAAGGTCATGAATTAGGGAATCATTCGTATTCACATAAAAATTTGATATTCAGATCACCTGGGAAGATCAGAGATGAAATTCTAAAAACTGATAAACTTCTTCGGGAACTCGGAGTTAAGGGCGCGATCCATTTCCGCCCGCCATTTGGAAGAATATTATTGTCTGCCTGCTTTGTGATGCAATCCTTAAAGAAGAAAGTTATTATGTGGAATATTCCGACTAAAGATTTTAAAGAGCCATATCCAGAGGTAATAATCAGCAGAATTTATAACAGACTTAAACCTGGATCAATAATTGTTTTACATGATTCAGGATTATCACGAAACGGCAAGAATATAGATCGTAAAGCAACTATAGCAGCTGTTAAGGAAATAGTTCAGGAACTGCCTAAGAGGGGTTATCAATTCAAAACGATTTCAGAATTAATTAATAATTGAATCAGTATCTTCGATAAATTCAGCAATAACTGGCGATTCCTTTTTAATATCATCTAAACTGGGATTTGTAATAACATTTTTATTTTCAACCTCTTTCAAGGTAAAATCGACTTTTATTTGTAAATTGAAATATTTTGAGAAAATTTCGGTGATCTTTGCGTTTTCTGCCTTTAACATATTATATGCCAATGTATTATTAGCTATAAGGTGAAGTGAATTATTAACTATGTTATCTATCTTGCACTTTAAAAGATAATTAGCTACTATAGCTTTTTGTTTTGATAGAATAGCAGCAATGTTTTCTAAATTTTCTTCTACTGCGGCGACGGTAAGTTTATCTATTTTCGGTTTTTTCTCATCTGCTTCTTTCTGTATCTCAGATTTGACTTCTTCAGTTTTTTCGTGTCTCGTTGAATTCTTCTTTTCCGGAATTATTTGTTTTTTTATAGGTAGTTCTATAATTTTTGCTGGTTGTTTACCAGTATTTATTGATTCGATTAAAGTTTCTAAAGCCTGAAGTTCAGTTAAGTGTGAAATTTTGATAAATGCCATTTCTGCGATTAATATAGGATTGTTACTGGTTTTAATATCCATTTTAGTTTTAGAAAGTATTGTCATAATGTAAAGCAGATCACTTTCTTCAAAATTATCTGCCGTCACTGTCATTTGTTTTCTATCTGAATCAGATATTGATTCTATTTCAACCAGCAATTTAATTAATAATACATTTCTAATATAATCTAACATCCCATTCAAAAATTCCTGGATATCATTTCCCTTCTCAAGTATATCATGAAGCTGTTTAATGATTTCCGTAGCGTCTTTATTAGTTACAGCCAGCAATATATTGTAAAATACATCTGAATGTACAATTCCAAAAATAGAGAGAACATCAACCAGTGCAATATAATCTTTACCATAAGCCAGAACCTGATCCATTAGAGAAAAAGCGTCTCGCATGCTGCCATCAGCTTTTTTGGCGATTGCGAACAAAGCTTCAGGATCAATTGAAATAGAATCCTTTTTACAAATAGTATTTAAACTTTCAATTATTGCAGGAATCGGGATTCTTTTAAAATCAAAGCGTTGACAGCGTGAGATAATTGTTGGGATCACTTTATGCGGTTCAGTTGTTGCAAAAATAAAAATTACGTTCTTAGGAGGTTCTTCTAAGGTTTTGAGAAGTGCATTAAAAGCATTTTTAGAAAGCATGTGTACTTCATCGATGATATATATTTTATTTCGAGAGTTTGAAGGGGAATACATGAGTTCTTTCTGAAGATCACGAATATCCTCTACACCCGTATTAGATGCACCATCAATTTCAATTACATCCGAGGATACACCTTGCGTGATATCCATGCAATTTTGACATTTATTGCAAGGAGTAATGGTTGGTCCTTCCGTTAAACAATTCAAACTTTTAGCAAAAATTCTTGCTAATGATGTTTTGCCAACTCCTCGCGGACCAGTAAATAAGTAGGATTGAGCAATTCTATCCATCTCAATCGTATTCTTAAGAATATTTGTGATATGGTCTTGCGCATAAACTTCATCAAAAGTTTGCGGTCTATATTTTCTTGCTAAAATTAAATATGCCATCCATTCCTCATCTTTTTAGTATTTTTGGACTTTCTTTGATCGCTGATATTTGTCAATCAAAAATCTCAGCTGATTTTGATATAAAATATTCTAATATTTAAGATAATATAAAAGACTTTTTTCTTGACTCCGAACATTGGTTTTTTTTCTTAATATCTATGTGCAGAAGTGGCGGAATTGGTAGACGCGCTAGGTTCAGGGTCTAGTGGGCAATAGCCTGTAGGGGTTCAAATCCCCTCTTCTGCACCAAACTTACAATCACAGGGCACATTTACAAGAAGAGCAAATGCTGAATTAGAATTTTTATACCTATTCCGATCAAGATCAATCCACCGAGTAATTCGATTTTATTTTCAAATAAGGAACCGAATTTCCCTCCCAGATAAACACCACCAAGTGATACAAAAAAAGTTACAAGACCAATGATCAGTACAGGTTTGATAATTTCAACTTGGAGGATTGAAAAACTCAAGCCCACTGCAAGTGCATCAATGCTTGTTGCAATTGCTAAAATTAAAACAGTATTCAGATTATTAGGATCACATTTTTTTTCTGCTTCTTTAATCATGATTGATTCATAGATCATTTTACTACCAATAAAAACCAATAACCCAAAGGCAATCCAATGATCAAAGGTTTCGATATAGCTTTTGAAACTGGAGCCGGCAAACCAACCGATTACTGGCATCAAAGCTTGAAATCCACCAAAAAATATGGCGACTCTGAAAGCTGGTCTTACCTTGAAACAACGCAATGTTACACCGCTGGTTATCGATACTGCGAAGGCGTCCAGAGCCAAGCCCAGTGCGATTATTAATATTGTAATATTATCCATTATTAATTAATTATTTTATTACAATACTTACTAATTTATCAGGAACAACGATCATCTTCACGATATTTTTACCCTCAATCGATTTCTTTACATTTTCCACTTCTAAAGCAGATTTTTTTATATCTTCAGTAGTTGCATCAGCAGAAACCTTTATTTTACCGCGTATTTTACCCATTATCTGAATTGCATAAGTTATCTTATCTTTAACGAGAAAATCTTCGTTGAACTGAGCTGTGCCTGAATCGTGGAGAAGTCTATCATTACCAATGAGAATCCAAAGTTCCTCGCTTAAATGTGGAGCAAAAACATACATTAAATGAGGAATCGCAACACAGCTTTCCGCAAAAACTGCTTTTTCGAAATCATTCAACTTTTCAACATCTTTTACGGCATAGACATTGTTCAGATGTTCCATTACCGCAGCAATTGCAGTATTGAACTGTAATCTGTTTTCAATATCATTGAGTGTTTTCTTAATAGTAAAATGAGTGCTGTAGCGTAGTTTTTTAATTTCTCCCTTCAGTTTGTTATCATCACTGGCAGCATCTTTATAGGTTTTGATCAATTCAAGATTTTTTGCAAATAAATGCCAGATTCTATTGAGAAATCTGAATGCACCCTTCACACCTTCATCACTCCATTCAACATCCTTTTCCGGAGGAGATGCAAACAGCATGAAAACACGTACAGTATCAGCTCCATAGCGGTCTACAATGTACTGCGGGTCAACAACATTCCCTTTTGATTTGCTCATTTTAGCACCATCTTTCGTGACCATGCCCTGCGTTAGTAATCTGGCAAATGGTTCGTTGGAATTTACCAATTTTAAGTCGCGCATAAATTTATGAAAAAAACGAGCATACATCAAATGCATAACAGCATGTTCGATACCACCAATGTATTGATCTACAGGTAGCCACTTAACAGCTAGTTCCTGACTGAAAGGTAAGGTGTCATTTTTGGGATCAACATAACGCGCAAAATACCAGGAACTATCTACGAAAGTATCCATTGTGTCAGTTTCTCTTCTAGCCGACTTCCCGCATTGAGGGCATTTTACATTAACCCACTCTTCTACAGAAAGAAGCGGGTTTTGACGTGTTTTACCCAATTCAACGTTTTCCGGTAGTTTTATAGGAAGATCTTCATCAGGGACAAGTACAGTTCCACAATCATCACAATATATTATCGGAATTGGATTACCCCAATATCTCTGACGAGATACACCCCAGTCTCTCAATCTATAAGTAATAGTTTCTTTACCCATTTTATTCTCAAACATCCATTTGGAGATAGTTTTCAGAGATTTTTGGCTATCCATTCCGTCAAATTTACCAGAATTGACTAAAAATCCGGGTTCGACATAAGCATCTGCCATTTCTTCAAGTATGAGATCACCGGATTTATTTTGAATAACCAGTTTCATAGGAATATTATACTTTTTAGCAAATTCAAAATCCCTTTGATCGTGAGCCGGAACTGCCATCACAGCTCCCGTTCCATAATCCATCAACACGTAGTTAGTGATCCAGATCTGAATTCTTTCATTATTTACCGGGTTTGCAGCATATTTTCCAGTAAAAAATCCTTCTTTTATTGTATCTTCGGCGGTCCTGGTTATTGAGTCTTCATTCAATACTTTATCACAGAATCTATGCATCTTGGAATCCTCAGATTCTGCTTTCAAAAATTCTATTATTATCGGATGTTCTGGAGGCAATGCCATAAAAGTACACCCAAAGATCGTATCAGGTCGCGTTGTAAAAACTTTTATTAATTGTTCAGAATTTTCCAGTTTGAACCAGATTTCAGTTCCTTGACTTTTCCCGATCCAATTAGTCTGCATAGTTTTAACGCGTTCCGGCCAATCAATAACTCCGCTGAAATCAAGCAATTCTTCAGCGTATTCAGTGATCTTAAAAAACCATTGTTCAAGTTCCTTTTGATGTACTTCACTTTCGCAGCGCCAGCATTTTCCATTTTCAACTTGTTCATTAGCAAGGACAGTCTGACACTCTGAACACCAATTCTGAAAAGAAGTTTTCTTATAAGCTAAACCTTTTTCAAACATTCTTTTAAAAAACCACTGTCCCCATTTGTAATATTCAGGATGACAGGTACTGACTTCGCGTTCCCAATCAAATCCAAAACCCATCATATCAAATTGTTTTCTCATAACTTTGATATTTTCATCTGTCGTAATTCTTGGATGTGAATGATGTTGAATCGCAAAGTTTTCCGCCGGCATTCCAAAAGAGTCATAACCCATTGGCTGCATTACATTAAAACCTTGCATCATTTTATAACGCGTAATTGCATCTGCTATAGAATAATTCGAAACATGTCCCATATGAAGAGCACCGGAAGGATAGGGGAACATCGAAAGGACATAATAATTTTTCTTTTCTGTATCGTCTTCAGCATTGAAGATCTTTTTTTTCTGCCAGATATTCTGCCATTTTTTTTCTATTTTTTCAAAAGGATATTCCATATATGTTAACTCCTGATTATTTTTTATTTGGTTTTTTAGAATTGTATTATTTCCCCAAATAGGGGAGTAAAAGGAGAAGACAATTAAGAACTTCTTTGATCTGCATTTGTTTACCGTATTTCATTAACAATCTCTCCTTATTAATTCTAAAGCAAATTTTGTATTACAAGACATTTGGTCAATTATATTTTATTGAGATCCTTTTTTTATTAACTTTTCACTTGCAAAATAAATGCAGATGTAAATATTTTATCAGTTGATTATAAGGAGGTAAAAATGAATCTTATAGAGTATTTTAACAATAGAATAAAGGAGTACTTCACTATTTGGGATATAAAATTAGCTCAAGTAGCAGCTTTCTTGTTTTTTATAGTTATCATTAAGTTGATCCCAGAGATCATTACACTTGATTATTGGGTTTATATTTTAGGCGCTGCTATAGCAGCAATCAGACCAATGTACATAAAGTTCATTAAGAAATAGGAAAAGATCATAGAATACGATTTAGTTGTTATCGGCGGTGGAGCGGCTGGAATGATGGCTGCAGGAATTGCGGCCCAGAATGGAAAAAAAGTTACTCTGCTCGAAAAAAATCCAATTCTTGGCAAAAAGCTGTTGATAACAGGAAAAGGTCGATGTAATATTACAAATTACTGTGACGTAAATGATTTAGTTCAATCTATAACAGTTAATGGGAAGTTCCTTATCAATTCCTTGTATGCTTTTTCCAGTTATGATGTGATCAGATTTTTTAATGAATTAGGGCTCGAAACAAAAGTTGAAAGAGGTAATAGAGTTTTTCCGGTTTCTGATAAAGCTAAAGATGTTGTTAAAATACTGATCAAATTTATCAACAAATTTAAAGTGGAAATTAGACAAGCAGAAGTTATTTCTGTTCTGAAATTCGGAAATCTTTTTGCCGCAAAATTGCGAAACGGAGAAGTTATCCGAGCAAAGAATTTAGTGATCGCAACAGGAGGAAAATCTTATCCAAGGACTGGTTCAACTGGAGATGGATATCGATTTGCTCAAGATTTTGGTCATAGGGTAACAGACTTCAAACCTTCACTTGTACCAATATCCGCACAAAGTATAATTCCTATACAAGGTGAAACAGCTTCTAGAAGATGCAATGTAAAAGATCTGGCGGAACTCACTCTAAAAAATGTTTCGATCATGATCAGAGATACTCGAGATAAAATTATTTTTGAAGATTTTGGGGAGATGAACTTTACTAATTTTGGAGTGGACGGACCGATCATCCTATCTGCTTCTTCTCACATCAGAAAAATAAAAGATTATAAACTAATTATTGATCTTAAACCTGCTTTATCAATAGAAAAACTTGATAAAAGATTACAACGTGATTTTATTAAAAACTCGAATAAACAATTTAAAAGTGTATTGAAAAATCTACTTCCAAACAAATTGATACCTGTGATCCAAAATATTTCGGGAATTCCGTCAGATAAGGTTATCCAGCAGATCACAGCTCAGGAAAGGCAAAATCTTATAATTGCACTAAAACAACTAACAATAAAATTAATTAAATTCCGTCCCATATCAGAATCTATCATTACTTCGGGCGGTGTTGATATAAAACAGATAGATCCCAAGACAATGGAATCGAAGCTGGTTCCGGGATTGTACTTTGTAGGTGAAGTATTGAATTGTGACGGTTACACCGGCGGCTTTAATCTGCAGATCGCCTGGAGTAGCGGTTACGCAGCTGGAATAAGCTGTTAATCAATAAACAAAGACCACGCCGCTGGTAGGGAAGACCCATTCATTTTTAGCAGTACTGATGGATATTTGATGATCCGTTTTAACTAATTTAGGGAATTTGCTCTTACCAGAAAAGATCGGAACTGCTTCTATATTAACAATATTACTCTCAAATGAAATATCTACGCCTTGCGTCATTTCAATAATGTAAACGGATAATTGATGAGAATTTTTCGGATAATAGGTTTTAGTTGAGATCGAAAAATTTACTTCTTTTCCCATAAGCTCTTTAAGTTTAGGATGATAGCATTTTATCTCAATACTGCCGTCAGAGATCTTCATTTCATTGTATAACTCAAGATCATTGATTTTCACGGAAGTTACAGAAAAAAACATTTTTTTTAAATCAATTTTGTTATCCAAGAGCCAACGATATTCGACATCATTTCGCAGGAAATATTTCTCCAGATCTTTCTCTGTTTTGGCACAGGCTACTATAAAGTGATCATTCTGAAGCTTTTTAGAAAAGGAGAGCTCAGTAGAAGTTAAATAATAATCTGTAAATTCATTAGAATCCTCAAATTTTATTGAATGTTTGAAGTTTTTTCTATAGTGGATATCTTTATCTTTTTCAGCGAACATTCTTTTTAATATATCTTCGTGAACTAAGCTGGCGATCTCTTTACTTTGCAGCCTCTGTTCGATAGCAGTCTCAATGATATCCCCAAGCTTTTTATCCGAAAGATCCTTAGGCATAAATTCACGGCGTAAGAGCGGTGAAGAATCAATTATTTTGCCATTTTGCGTATAATATCTTTTTGCTCTTCTTCCTATTTGAGAAACAAGTTCATAACTAAGTCCGCCGAATAAATCAGTTAAATTTTCTGCTGTAATATCGTCGTGAGAATCTCCTAACATTGTGACAACATCGCCTACTTGGGGATCTGATATTTGTGAGATATCGAGTGCTGTCATATCCATACTTACTTTCCCAATTACTTTGCAAATGGAATTACGGAGTACTGCTATTCCCTTATTAGACAGCAGAAAATCATAACCATCAGCATAGCCAACTGGTAAAATTGCATATTTTATTGTTTTAGGAGCAATAAATGTTTGATTATAACCAATTGAATCACCTTTTTGTGCTGTTTTGATCTGAGTTATGCGAGTTTTAAATGTCATAACAGGTTTCAGTTTTATTTTATCTTTCAGCGGTTTGTTGGAATAAATTCCGTAGGTTAATAATCCTAATCTTACAAGATTTGTATAATTATCTGGGGAAAATATGACTCCACTGCTGTTTGCGATGTGGATGTACTTAGGTTTTTCATCTAATTTTGAAACAATTTTATGAAATCTATCTGCTTGTAATTCAGTAAAAGCTATATCATTCTCAGCAGAAGCAAAATGTGAAAAAATACCTTCTATCTCAAGATTTGTTAATCTTCGGATCTCTTTTATTTTTGACAAAGCATTTTGATAATAAAAACCACTTCTTCCCATGCCTGTATCAATATTCAAGTGGATTTTGTTTTTTCCCTTTTTATTCATTGCTCTGGCAAAATCCATAGAAGAAACTGTAGGAATAAGGTCATACTGTAAAATTTGATCAATTTCACTGTTTAATGATGGCGACAGAATTATTATAGGAATTGATATTCCTTGATATCGCAATAGAATTCCTTCCTGCAAGTTAGCAACTCCCAAAGATACTGCACCACACTCTATCGCTTTTTTGGCAATTTGAAAAGCTCCATGACCATAGGCATCAGCTTTAACAATTTGCATAAAATTCGTTTGCGGACTGAAGAATTTTTTTAGTTGTTCAATATTATGTTGATAATTCCCCAGATCGATTTCTGTCCAACTTCTATCATCATTCATTAATTAACCTCATCTTTATCAAAAGAATTTTGCTGCAAGGTCTGCCAGGGCAGAACGTTCGCCTTTAGTTAAGGTGACATGTCCTACAATCTTTTCCTTCTTCAGCTTTTCCACTGCAATACTCAATCCGTTACTTTCTGAATCAAGATATGGAATATCGATCTGATAAGGATCTCCTGTCAATACTATTTTAGTGCCCTCGCCAGCTCTTGTTATAATAGTTTTCATTTCATGAGGAGTGAGATTTTGAGCTTCATCAACAATTATGTATTGGTCGGGAAGGCTTCTACCTCTGATATATGTAAGTGGTTCTAACTCAATAAATCCGAAATCAAGATAATCGTTGAGTCCCGGTTGTTTCTTACCAAATATTTTACCATTTTCATTATCAGTCTGTTCATTTCTGTTTGTTAGTAAAATTTCCATATTATCAAAAATCGGCTGCATCCAGGGATTAAATTTATCTGATTTTGAGCCCGGTAAATACCCGATATCTTTTCCAAGAGGTGATACCGGACGTGAAACGATCAAACGCGAATAATTATTCTTTTCTACAACTTGTTCCAGACCCGCAGCAAGAGCGATCAGTGTTTTCCCAGTACCGGCTTTTCCTAACATACTTACCAATTTAACTTCCGGATCAAGAAGCAGATCGAAGGACATTTTTTGTTCAATATTACGAGCTTTGATACCAAACAACTCCTGATCTTGATAGTATTTAAGAGGATGTATTTCATTTGTCTCAACAGAATATCTAGCAACAAGTCCGCCCTCATCATCTTCATTCTTACAAAATAGAACAAATTGATTTGGATATATCTCTCCAAACTCATTTTTCATGCATTTTTCTTTCTTAAATTTTTTTAATGTTGAATTATCTACAATAATTTTCAGATAACCCATATAGAGTTCCGAAAAATTTATTTTATCAGTTTCAAAATTAGTTGCTTTTAAACCTACAGCATCAGCTTTGATCCTCACGTTAGCATCTTTAGAAACTAAGATCACATTCTTATCCACTTCTTTATTCCGAATATAAAGAGCGGTTCCAATAATGAGATTATCATTAGTATCTGTTATTAAAATTTCATTAGTAGTATCAGATATCTTTCTGCTGAGAACTACTTGGATAATACTTCCTTTTTCAGTTTTTACGCCATCTCTCAAACTGCCTTGTTTTCTCAGATCATCTAAATAACGACCTATTTGTCTGGCATTCCTGCCTTTTTCATCAACACCTTTTTTGAAATTATCGACTTCCTCGATCACCGTAATTGGAATTACAACAGTATTTTTGCCGAAAGTGAAAATTGCGTGCGGATCGTGAATAAGTACATTTGTATCCAAAACATAGATATTATTCTTGGTTTTATTCACAATTAATCCTCCTTTATTACTTATGTTTTCTTAAAATATCTTCAGTTAAATGTCAAATAAAATCAGTTTTAAAAAGCATTTTAAGCAAGTTTTTAATGGTTTAAGGCAAAATTAAATTCAAACTTCTAACTATTCACTGAACTCTATAAAATCTTAGAAAAATCTTGCTTTTTAAGAAAGGGAATTTTTACTGACAATCATTAATTTATCTAATTGGAGAAAATATATGGGTATAAGAAGAAAGGGGAGAGAAATAGCAATCCAAACGCTTTATTCCCTGGAGTTTTCGGATTTTGATATTCATCAGGTTCAGGAAAAGGAAATTAAAAATATTCTGAAGAATGTTGCAGCAGATACAGACATCCAGCCCGATAACAATATTTATGATTTTGCTTTTGAAATAGTTAATGGTGTTATCCAAAACATCGATCCTATAGATGTGCAAATAAAAGCTCGTTCCATAAACTGGTCTTTTGAAAGGATAGCTAAACTGGATCTCGGTATTATCAGAGTTGCAACTTATGAGCTGGTTTTCACAGAGACAGCACCTGCCATCATCATGAATGAGGCTATTGAAATAGCTAAGAAATATTGCTCCGAAAGTTCAGGGAAATTTATCAATGGTGTTCTCAATGCAATTAAAGAAGCGATTAGTAAATGAATAAACTTCTTAAATGTAGTGTTGGCGTTATAGTCTATAATGAAGCTGCCAATATCGGGAAGTTACTTGAGGCTCTGATTACTCAGAAAACCGAATTAACGGAGATTGAAGAGATCATTGTTGTATCCAGTGCTTGTACAGACCGAACAGACGAGATCGTTCAGCAGTATGCAGAAAAAGAAAGCAAGATCAAATTAATTACAGAGAAAGAAAGAGGTGGAAAATCTTCCGCAATTAACAAATTTATTAAAGCAGCTAGAACAGACCTTCTGATTATAGAGAGTGGAGATACAATCCCTGCAGAAGATACTGTAGAAAAGTTGATCAGACCATTCCAAGATAGCAGAATTGGAATTACTGGCGGCCGACCTTCGCCCGAAAATGATCCTCGATCTTTTATAGGGTACAGTGTCTGTCTTCTCTGGAATCTACATCATCAAATGGCCTTGATCTTTCCAAAATTAGGTGAAATGGTGGCTTTTAGAAAGATCTTTCGAGCAATACCATCTGAAAGCGCAGTTGATGAAGCAAGTATTGAAGCGATCATGAAGCAAGAGGGATTCCTTATAAAATACATTCCTGATGCAATCGTATATAATAAAGGACCTGATAATCTACCTGATTTTGTTAAACAAAGAAGGCGCATTCAAGCAGGTCATTTGTGGCTTAAAAAAAATAATGATTATTCAGTTGCCTCACAGGATAAAGGACTATTACTGAAAATTGCTATAGAAGAGTTTAAAAAAGATAAAAAAAAAATATTTTTTCTATTTGGAACTGCCATAGTAGAAATGTTCAGTCGTTTTCTCGGCTGGTATGATTGTAAAATTCTAAAGAAAAATCCCTTTAAATGGGATATTGCCAATTCTACTAAAAACCTAGAAAAGGAAGTTGTTAAATAATGTTTAAATTGATACCTAGAATATTGATATATAAATTGTTTTATTGGTTTGGTTTTCCACGTATCATGCCGATGAATTATACTTTTAGCTTATTGTACACTTGTAACTCTCGCTGCCAGACCTGTAATATTTGGAAAAAAAAATCGGAAGATCTAACGGTTTCAGAATATAAACTCATCTTCATGAAGATCGGGAAAAATCCATATTGGGCAACTCTAAGTGGCGGCGAACCGTTTATCCGAAAAGATATAGTTGAAATTTGTCATGAATTGTACAGATATTGCAAACCAGCAATCATTAACATCCCTTCTAACGGTCTTCTTACTGATAAAATAGTTTCTGATGTTGTAAAAATCGCAGCTATTTGCTCAAAAAGTCAGCTGATTATCAATTTGTCGATCGATGGGATAGGGGAACAACATAATAAAATTCGTGGAGTAAAGGGTAATTATATTAAAGTAATTTCCACATTTAACAAATTGAAAGCGCTTAATATCAAGAATCTGACAATTGGTATTCACACAGTAGTTTCTAAATTGAATGTTAAGAGTTTTCCAGCTATTTCAAATGAGCTGATCAATATGGAACCAGATTCTTACATAACTGAAATTGCAGAGCAACGAGTTGAGTTGGATACTATGGAAAGCGACATTACACCAGATATCATTTCATATTGTTCTTCAATAGATTATCTGATACATCGCTTAAAAAACGGCAAATTCAAGGGTATGAAAAAAATTACACAAGCCTTCCGTATAGAGTATTATAATCTTGTGAAAAAAATATTGAGGGATAAAACTCAAGTGATCCCATGTTATGCCGGTGTAGCATCTGCTCAGATCTCTCCGGATGGTGAGGTTTGGTCGTGCTGCATCAAAGCAGGATCAATGGGAAATTTACGTGATCACGATTACAACTTTAAAAGGATTTTTAATTCTGCTAAAATGAAAAAAGAAAGAAGATCTATCAAAAATTATGAATGTCATTGTCCTTTGGCTAATGCATCCTACACAAATATGTTGATGCACTTCCCAACACTTTCTAGAGTTTTTTATCGCAGCTTTATAAAATGGTGGTGCTAATTTTAAATGAAAAAAAATGCTATTTATTATTTTGAGAGTTAATTAATGCCAATAAAGAAAGAAACCTATGTGAATATCAATTATTGCGTGGAATGTGGAAGTAAGCTTGAACTGGTTACTGATCAAGAAGGAAGGGTACGGCCCAAGTGTAAAAACTGTGGCTGGACATTTTATAAAAATCCTATTCCTGCCTCTGCCTGTGTGATTATGAATGATAAGCAGGAAATTGTTATTGTAAAAAGAAAATTTGCACCAAATGCCGGGGAATGGGCTTTACCCAGTGGTTATGTGGAAATCGATCAGACTCCGGAAGAATGTGCAATATCTGAAATGAAAGAAGAAACAGGACTCACGGGTGAGGCAGTTATTCAATTAGGATATCATACCGACAAATCTCCGATATATGAGAAAGTTATATCATTTGGTTTTTTGATGAAGATCAAGGGCGGTAAGCTTTTAGCTGGTGATGATGCAGCTGAAGCATGTTTTGTCACCTTCGATGATTTACCCGAAATAGCATTCCCATCACATATTAAATTTATTAATATTGTAAAAGCTTTATATTTGGAAGAAAAAAATTAATTATTGATAAAACTAATTTATTTATTAATATTGAGATAGAAAGGAATAAAAATGGAAATAAACAAAAGTTATGAACCAAATAAAATAGAAAAGAAATGGTACAAGAATAGTTTGGAAAAAGGTTACTTCAAACCTAAAATAGATAAAACTAAAAAACCTTTTACAATAATTATACCACCACCCAATGTAACAGGTATACTGCACATGGGTCACGTCTTGAATAATACTCTTCAGGATGTGATGATACGCTATAAAAGAATGACCGGTGTTCCTACATTATGGATTCCGGGCGTTGATCACGCTGGTATAGCAACCCAGAATGTGGTTGAAAAACAACTGGCAAATGAAGGAAAAACCAGGCATGACATTGGCCGGGAAAAGCTGGTAGATATGATCTGGGATTGGAAAAATGAAAAAGGCGGCAGAATTGTAGAGCAACTAAAACAACTTGGCTGTTCCTGCGATTGGTCGCGTCAAAGATTTACAATGGACGAAGGACTTTCCAATGCTGTTAAAGAAGTTTTTATCAAATTATATGAGAAAGGACTGATCTACAAAGGAAAACGCATCATCAATTGGTGTCCTCGTTGTGTAACAGCACTGGCAAATGATGAGGTTGATCACGAAGATGAACATGGGCATCTCTGGAATATGAAATATCCCATCAAAGACAGTAAAGGCTATGTTATTGTTACTACGACAAGACCTGAGACAATGCTGGGCGACACAGCTGTTGCTGTTCATCCGGATGATGAACGTTATAAAGATATTATTGGTAAATCAGTTATACTTCCATTTGTTGAAAGAGAGATTCCTATCATTGCTGATGAGTATGTAGAAAGAGATTTTGGAAGTGGTTGTGTTAAGATCACACCGGCTCATGATCCGAACGATTTTGAAATCGGACAAAGGCATCAATTAGAACAAATTATCGTAATGGATGAACATGGAATCATGAATAAAAAAGCCGGAGAAGAGTTTGCAGGACTAAGCAGATTTGAATGCAGAGATAAAATAATTGAAAAACTAAAAGAAAAAGGTCTTTTGGGAGAAATTGATCCTCACGATCATGCAGTTGGACACTGTTACAGATGCGAAACTATCATTGAACCTTATCTCTCCGATCAGTGGTTTGTAAAGATGGAGCCTTTGGCAAAACCGGCGATCGATGCAGTTAAAGACGGCAGGATCAAATTCCAACCAGAGAGATGGACAAAAGTCTATTATCATTGGATGGAAAATGTACGCGATTGGTGCATTTCCCGTCAGATCTGGTGGGGTCATAGAATTCCCGCTTATTATTGCAATAAATGTAGAACAATCACAGTAGCCAAAGAAATGCCTGATAAATGCAGTAATTGTGGCAGCACGAAATTTACACAGGACGAAGATGTTTTAGATACATGGTTTTCCAGTTGGTTATGGCCATTTTCCACTATGGGCTGGCCGGAAGAAACCGAAGACCTGGAATTTTTTCTTCCCACTGATTTACTGATCACCGCACCAGGTATTATTTACCTGTGGGTTGCCCGGATGATCATGGCAACTTTAGAATTCATGGATGAAATTCCGTTTAAAACGGTTCTGTTGCATGGAATGGTTTTGGATGAACAAGGTAGAAAAATGAGTAAATCATTAGGTAACTCTCCTGATCCAATTCACATTATTGAAGAATTTGGCGCAGATGCTCTAAGATTCAGCATGATTTACAACACACCCAAAGGCGCTGATAGTTATTACTCAAATACAATTTTGGATACCGGCAGAAATTTCGCTAATAAAATCTGGAATGCTTACCGCTTTATTATGATGAATGTTGAGAAAATTGATCCGATTCCTGAATCTGTGATTTTGCGCGGAGTTGAAGGACTGAAACTGGAACTCGCTGATAAGTGGATCTACAGCCGCCTGAATGAAGTGATCATTCTGGCAACAAAGCATTATGAAGACTTGAGATTAAATGATGCAGCTAATATTCTAATGGATTTTATCTGGAAGGACTTTTGCAACTGGTATTTAGAACTTTCCAAAGATAGAATTTACAACCAGATTGAGCCGGGAGGTCAATTAACTGCAAAATATGTGTTACTGGATATTTTCCAAACTTCGATGCGGCTTTTACAACCGATTATGCCTTTTATCACTCAAGAGATCTGGAACGGGATCAAAAATTATTTTCCATTGGAAGAAGAAGCGCTTGTTATTGCTGCTTTCCCCAAAGTTAATAATAGTCTTATCAATAATAAGATAGATAGCGACATGAAAATAATTCAGGAAACCATCACTGCAATAAGAACCCTTCGTAAACAGGTAAATCTTGCACCTAAAGTTGAAATATCAGTAGCAATTAAAGTTGGTTCAGAAGAGCAGATCAAGCTGTTAAGAGCGTATGAAAATTATTTCCAGAAATTAGCTAAAGTTGTTAAACTTAAAGCAGGTACAGTTCTACAGAAGCCTTCATCTTCAATTGCTGCTGTCGTACAGAATATGGAAGTTTACTTACCATTAAAGGGCTTGATAGATCTTAAAGCCGAAAGAGCTAAATTGCAGAAACAGATTGATAAACTGCTATCTGAATTAAATAAGATCAAGGCAAAACTTGATAATCCAAAATTCATGGCAAATGCTCCGGATTCGATTGTGATAAAAGAAAAAGAAAAACATCATGAGATAAAAACGAAATATGATATTACTGTCTTGCTATTAGAAGGACTAAAATAGGAGGTTATATGTTCAATGAGAAGAAGAGTAATGAAAAATCTGCAGAATCAGCTGTTATTGATGAGCAGTCACAAGTAGTGATTGACGATCCTAAGAGAAAGAAATTTTATGAAAAACTCAGGAAAAAGATCCAGAAATTAGCCGTTTCTAAAGGTGGAGAAAAAGCCGGTGCTTTCACAAAATACATTTTAGCTTTACCTGATTTCTTTGTTTTGTTATGTAGATTAGCTGTTGATAAACGAGTCAGTAAAAATCAAAAATTCTTAGTAGCCGGGATTATTGCCTACGTGATCTCACCAATTGACATAATTCCAGATTTTATTCCTTTTATTGGTTACGTCGATGATCTTGTATTGGTTGTTTTTGGCTTAAACATCATCTTGAATGAATTGGATAAAGCGATAGTTCTTGAACATTGGAGCGGAGATGAGGACGTTCTGAAACTTCTCCAGAAGATCACCTATATTGCTGAAAATTTCCTTGATAAAAATATACTCAAAAAAATCAAAAACTGGTTCAGAAATTTCTAAAGCTAAAATGAAATTACTGTTAGCAACTCGTAATGAAGACAAGGTTAAGGAAATCAAAGATATTCTTGCTGAATTAGAGCTAGAAATTATCTCTGTTTCCCGATTTTCTGAAATACCAGAAGTCGTTGAGGACAGAGATACTCTCAAAGGAAATGCGATAAAAAAAGCTAAGGAATGCTCTGAATATTCCAATCTGCTTACAATTGCTGATGATACAGGCTTGTTTGTTGATTCATTGAACGGAAAGCCGGGTGTTTATTCTGCCCGTTATGCAGGTGAAAATTGTTCCTACAAAGATAATCGATTAAAAATGCTGCGGGTTATGAGTAATATCTCAGTTAGAAGTGCACAGTTCAGAACTGTATGTGCTCTCGTCTCTCCAGATGGATTAATAGCTGTTACAGAAGGAATTGTTGAAGGTATAATTACTGAGAAAGAGTATGGTGATAATGGCTTCGGTTACGATGCAATTTTTAGAGCGAATGAAACAGGAAAAACCTTTGGTGAAATGACAGATAAAGAAAAAAAATCTTTTAGTCATCGGAGTAGGGCATTAAAAAAGATGATCCCAATTATCAAAAATTATATGAGGAGAAAAGATGAAAGTTAATCCACAGATTTTCAGACAATATGATATACGCGGCGTTGTTGATAAAGACCTTAACGAAGATATTCTGTATCAAATCGGAAAGGGATATGGGACTTATATGCGGAGACAAAACGTGAAAACTGTCAGTATTGGCGGAGATGCTCGTTTAAGTACACCCTCATATAAAAAAGCAATTTGTAAGGGTTTGAACGAAACTGGTATAAACGCAATTGATATCGGGATTGTAGCTACTCCTGTCCTCTATTTTTCAATTTGGAAACTGCAGACAGATGGTGGTGTAATGATCACAGCCAGTCATAATCCGGCAGAATATAACGGGATAAAATTGAATAAAGGTTTACAGAGTGTTTATGGAGAACAAATACAAGCAATTCTGAAACTCATACAGAACAAAGACTTTGATTCCGGGAAAGGTACAACCACAACAAATAGTGAAATGGATGAGTTATACAAAGATTACATCATCAAAGGCATCACGATTGAACGACCTGTTAAGGTTATTGTTGATGGTGGAAATGGAGTCGGCGGCCCTTATTTACCGGAAATTTTAAGAAAACTGGGTTGTGAAGTTACAGAAATGTACTGCGATCCGGATGGTAGATTCCCCAATCATCATCCAGATCCGACAATTGAAAAGAATTTAACCGATCTTATTAAAGTTGTAAAAAGTAGTAAGGCAGAGGTTGGACTGGGATTAGACGGAGATGCAGACAGGATTGGAGTAGTTGATGAAAACGGAAAAATGCTGTTTGGCGATCAAATTCTGAATATCATAGCTAGGGATTTTTTAAAAGCGAATCCTGGAGAGAAGATCATTGGTGATGTAAAATGTTCAAAGAATTTATTTGACGATATAAAAAATCACGGCGGTATCCCGATGATGTATAAGACCGGTCATGCAAACATAAAGAGTAAGATGCAAGAAGAAGGACTGCTATTAAGCGGAGAGATGAGCGGACATATTTTCTTAAAAGATCGTTTTTTAGGATTTGATGATGCAATTTATGTAGCAGCAAGATTTGTTGAGATCATGAGTAAAACCACCATGCCTGTAAGTCAATTTTTAGCGGATCAGCCAAAAATGTATAACACGCCTGAAATACATTACGAAAGTACAGATGATGATAAGTTCGGACATGTCGCCCGGGTTCGAGATTCCTTTATTGCAGAAGGATATGATGTGAATGATATTGATGGAATGCGAATAACTTTTAAGGACGGTTGGGGTTTATGCCGCGCCTCCAATACAACTCCGGTCTTGGTTTTACGCTTTGAAGCAGAGACTGAAAAGCGGTTACAAGAAATTCAAAAATTGATTGAGGATAGAATTGAAAAGATGAAATAAAATTATTTTTCAAATTGATCTTTGAGAATTTATTGCACAGAGTACTTTGTCAGAGTTACATCTGCTACTCATATATAATAAGATCAAGTCAGGCATTTCTGAAGAGTGTTTAGATCACTTCTTGTATCATTTTCCAAGTTACAAGTAAATTTTAATTTTTCATAAGGAGCTAAAATTGAATTGGGATGATTTTGCACCATATTACGATTGGGAATTTGAATTGATCTGTACCAAACAAAAAGAAGATGTGGAACTATGGACAGCAATGGCAGAAAGATTCGGTGCTCCTATTTTAGACTTATGCTGCGGGAGCGGAAGGATAACAACTGCATTAGCACTGAGAGGTTACAATATTACTGCAGTTGATAATTCACCTGAGATGCTGAATATCCTGAAAAACAAACAGCTAAAAAAAGTTAAAACAATTGTTGCTGATATTAAGGATTTCAATTTAAAGAATCAATTCCAGTTAGCTATTATAAGCTATTCTTCTTTTCAGCAGTTATTAACTTTGAATGATCAAATAGCATGTCTTGATAATATCAGTAAACATTTGATAGAAGGTGGAATTTTAGCTATGGATATTAATCCTCGCATTTGTGAAGGAGATGATATATTGAAGAAGACTCCGGTCTTTACTGGCGATTACCCACTCAATAATTCTACTGTTACAATGTTTACTTCCCATAAAATTGATAGAGTTAATCAAATAAAACACTGGCAGGATGAGTATCTTGAGATAACTAAATCCGGTGAAGAAAAGAGAACTAATATATACACATCTTTAAAGGAATGCAGCTTAGATCTTATGCAACTTTTATTTGATAAGTGTAATTTTGAGATTATTAATATTTATGGAGATTTCAAGCAGGGAAAGCTTACAGCAGATTCTGAAAATATTATCTATGTTGCCAGGAAGAAAAGGTAATTCATTTATCTGGTAATTAAAATATCTTCCTTATTTTTGCTGAGTATAATTATAGCTACTTCTCGCGGAATACAAATGATCGGGAATTGAGTATTCCATCCCTGTTTCACGCAATACTGATTTTTACAAGTGGATGCTTTCATTCTAACTTTGCCGTCTTTTATCTCAACAATTATGCCTTCATCCACAAAAATGGTTTTATCTTTATTAAGTGAAAGTACGTTAACTAATTTATTCCTGTAATTGATCTTAACCTGTCTCCCAGAAATATTTTGTTTTATGAACACAACTATCAATAAAGCAATTATAAGCAGAAAGATGATCAAAATAGCATCAGCTGGTGTAATGATCTTACGAATGTTACGGATCATTCAAATTGTCCGTAGATAATATGACCGCAGGAATTACAGTTTCCCTTAACAATATCAATTTTCAAGGGATAATCCCGTTGAATAACAACATGACCGCAGTTTGGACAGATAGTGTTTATATCTGTCAAAATATTCCCCAGATAAACATATTTCAATTTATTTTCAGCTATCTTCTTGGCAAAATTCAATTTAGATATTGGAGTTGGCTGATTTTTCATTTTAAAAGTAGGATAATAGCGTGAAAAATGCAGCGGAAGCTGAGGATCAACTTCTGCAACAAAATTCACCAGGTCATTAATTTGCTTCTCAGAATCATTTTCACCTGTAACGAGTAAATTTGTTATTTCAACATGACATTCTTTTGAAGCAGTTTTAATAGTAGCTAGAACAGGCTCAAGAGAACCTTTACAAATTGTTCTGTAAAACTTATTATCATAAGCTTTTAGGTCAATGTTCATAGCATCAATGTAGGGGAGAAGCATTTGTAATGGTTTCGGATTAATATACCCATTAGTTACTAGAACAGTTTTTATACCATTTTGCTGAAGGAGTTTTGCAGAGTCTAAAACAAATTCAAACCATGTGGTCGGTTCTGTGTAAGTAAATGCTACATAGCTGCTTAAGTGTGATCTGCAAAGTTCAACTAATTTTCCAGGAGTGATATCTTTGGTGGGAACGCTATATTGACTTGATTGGTAATTTTGACAAAAATCACAGGCGAAGTTACATGAATTAGGACCAATAGAAAGAATATTCTCACCAGGGAAAAAATGATACAGAGGTTTCTTCTCAATGGGATCTATACTCAGAGAAATTGTCTTACCATAATTTAAAGTATTTAAAATTCCTTCGATATTTTTCCGAGCTCGGCAAAGACCGCTTTGTCCTTTTGATAATATGCAGTTATGAGGACAAAGCTCACATTTTACTTTGCGTTCTGCTAATTTTGTGTAAAATAATGCTTCATTCATAATTTTAACCTAAAAATTTGTCTAATATGTTCAAATTCAGTTTCAAACTATCAGAATTTAACTTCAATGTGTTTTTAGCATTTACTCCGAGTTCACTCCTCAATTCCTTTTTTTCGTATAAATTCATTATATCATTTGCCAGATTTTTACTTTCGGATACAATAATACCCTTATTTTCTAACAGTCTGTCAACGGAATCACTACAAGAATGATGATATTTTCCAATGATAGTTGGAATTTTATAAAAAGCAGGCTCGAGAGGATTGTGTCCCCCAAAATCATAGAAACTACCGCCGACTATTGCAATATCAGAAAGTGCATACAGCATATTTAAAATACCCATCTCATCAACCAGTAGAATTTCCTCCGGTACACCCAGATTGGAATAAAAGTGATAATCAAAATCTTTAAAAATATTGCAAACTTGCGGTATTCTGTGAAGATGCCGTGGTACTATTATTATCTTCAGTTTACTAATTTTAGCTTTGAGGGCTTTAAATACTTCTTTAAACAGCTTTTCTTCTCCCGGACGACTAGAACCCCAGATTATGATAAAATCATCCTCAGAATAGCCTATTTCCAACCGTAGTGTTTGCTTGTCGAACTCGGGTAAAGCAATACAAAATTTAAGATTATGAGTATTAACAACGTTTTTGAATTTCAAACCTAAAAATCTTCGTTTATCTTTTTCAGATTGCGCATTAACTGCAACAACAGCTTTCCAGACAGGTTTCCAGAAAAAACGTAAATTCCTATATTTAGGAAATGAATTATCCGATAAACGAGCATTTACTATAACTACTGGAACGTGCTTCTGTCTCGCCATATATAGCATATTAGGCCAAAATTCTGTTTCTACTAAAATGATCAATTCGGGATTTATCGATTCAAAGAATCTTTTCTGAATAAATCCAACATCAAGTGGAAACAGGCTGGCAGCGAGTTTATGGCTTATACTTTTTGCTGCTTTGAATCCAGTTGTCGTCATAGTAGTAATGATATAATTTTTAAGTGGATACTTTTGCAATATTTGATTAATAAGGGGTTTAACAGCGTTAACTTCACCTACCGAGGCGGCGTGGATCCAGATACATTTATCAAAATTGAAACTTAATGACCCGACCCTTTGTTTTCCATGTTTCCCTTTGAATATCAAGCGAATTATTGGATAGCTCAATCTAACCAATAAAGCAGTAACAAAGCGATATATTACCATAATTGACCTTTTAGTTGGATCTTAAATTCTTTAATTGATGAGCTGAAAATATATATCATCGTCAACTTTGCTTAACATTAAGTTCAGTTTATCAGTCAAATTATAAATTTTCCCTTTCCGCTTACCGATGAGGCGGTAAAGATGAGGATAATACTCATAATGATCATCTTTCATTGAAGATATTTCAATAATTCCTGTTACCGGATATCTGTCCAGTTCAACGATGATGATATTATTTCTAATTCCGATGATGATTGCCGTGAATTCCTCGCCTAAATGCTTTTTCATAAATATCATTTTATTTTTCATGTCGACTTCTCTTTCTGATTCATCGGCTATCATCTCTCTTTTCGAAGCATTATCTGCAAGATTGAAAAGATCAGCTGTGGAGAAGGGAGAACTAGCTGCAGCTAATTTTTTCTTAATTAGGTTATGTATAACAAGATCAGATATTCTGCGGATCGGTGATGTGAAATGAGTGTAATGTTCCATCCCAAGTCCAAAATGCCCTAAATTATCAACAGAATATTTTGCCTTCTTCAAACTTCTGAGGATCTTTCTATCAAAAACTCTATGAAAATTGTCATTTGGCAGCGCTGCTAGTAATTTTTGTAAAATTGTGTTTTTGTTTGGAAACATCTCCATCTTAACATCATAAACAGCAAGTTCATCTTTTAATTTTATTAGCATCTCCTCATCCGGTTGTTCATGAATTCGGTAAATGGATTTTCCTGAGGATAATTCTCCTGCTATAAATTCATTTGCAGCCAGCATGAAGTTTTCTATCATTTTATGAGAATCCGTTTCCTGACTTCTTTGCAGATCGGTGACATGTCCTTCATCATCGAATATGAACACTGTTTCAGGAATATTTAACTGAAGATAACCGTGGCTGATCCTGGCTTTCTTGAGGGATGCGGATAAAATCCGCATCTTTTTTAGAGTGTTTTCCATTTCAGCTTCGAATTTAATATTACCTTCAAAAAAATCATCTATCTCTTCATAATTGAACCTTGCATCTGAACAAATAATGCTATTGTAAACTTTTTGAGCTTTGATCTTATGATCACTGCTGAAGCTAGTTTCTACAGTAACAGTTAACTTATCTTCAGCTGGCCGTAAACTGCAAATTTTATTGGAGATTTTTTCAGGAAGCATCGGGATGACTCGTTTCGGGAAGTAATAACTATTCCCACGTTCCGCTGCTTCTTTGAATAAATTACTGTTAATTTTAATATAATGGGATACATCAGCAATATGAACGAACAGCTTAAAACCATCGTCATCTTCGATCAAAGAAATTGCATCATCGAAATCTTTAGCAGATTCGGGATCAATAGTGAAAGTCAAAAGATCTCTGAGATCTTTACGCCGGGAAATTTCATATTCAGATATTTCCTCATTTATGCTCTGAAGTTCTGTGATAACTTCCGAAGGAAATTCCAGGGGTAAATTATATTGCTTTAAAACGCCAAGAACTTCCACGTCAGGATTACCAGCTTTCCCTAAAATTTCAACTATATCACCTGCCGGCAATTTGAACAATTCTCTGTTTCCCCAATTTGTAATTTTTAATACTACTTTTTCACCTTCCCGGGCATTATTTAGGCCGTTGACAACGAAATTTGTATGAATTCTTGAATTGTCAGGTACAATGTAATATTTCCAGTTATATTGTTGGAGACTTCCGATAATTATCTCGTTAACTCGTTTGACTATTTCAGTGATAATTCCATATTTTTTACCATTGCGCTGATATTTTATTTCTAATTTTACGATATCATTGTGATAAGCATTCAAGGTATCTTCTGAAGATATAAAAATATCGTCCGGATCGGCTTTAACAAAAGCATAAGATTTGTTTTTGGCTAATGTAGTGGCATCGAATATACCACTGATGATTTTTGTTTTGCCTGATTTTACAGCTGAATATTTGCGATTGTGTAAATTGAGCTTACCCTTGTTTACTAATTGAAAAAGTGTATCAAGCAGATCTTTATGCAGGTGCTTATTAAGTCTTATAGCATGTGCTATATCTTTTACTCTAAAACGTTTAGGGCTATTATCTTCAAGTAATTTAAGGATTTTGTTCTCTAATTTTTTATCATACATAGTTTAAACTCTATTTCCTATCTTATCTTCCAGGATCTTCAGCAAATCTTCTTTTTCACTTTGTTTTTTGGAAAATCTTAAGGATTGACCTCGAAACGGATCTAACCTGCGAGGCATTTTGAAAGTACTTAACATTACGCCTTTTTTATCAAGGTAAAAACATCCGAAATGTGAATATTGACGCTCTGCTTTAATTACCCAGTAATGAATAACGATCTTATCTTCAAAAAGTTCATAGCTGGTAGGAATAAAATATGTTATTAAACTAAGTAGAAATAAGCCCATTCCCAAAAAGAAGAACAACGGCATACCCCAGTTGATCACAGTTATTTTCCAAAGCAGTAAACTTATCAGCAACAGAAATATGCAAAGCAGAATAGAGCTGACCGGATAGTCCCGGAAAGGATAGGAAAGCCATTGTAATCTTGGCTGATCATCTGACATTTTGAACAATCTCCCTACATTTTTCTATTTCTTCTTTAATAAAAATCACATCATTAAGAACTTCGGTAGAATTAAATTTTGAGCCTATTGTGTTGATCTCTCGATGCATTTCCTGAAGTATGAAATTCAATTTTTTACCAACATCATTCCTAATTTTCATTAAACTATTGAATTTATTGATATGATCTTCCAGCCTTATAATTTCTTCTGTAATATCAGCTTTTTCGACATAGATGGCTGTTTCAGTTAACATTTTCTTATGATCTTCCTCCGAGATCATATCTCCAATCAAGTTTTTAACATTTTTCTTCAATTTGGAGAATACTTTCTTTTTATATTTCGGAAATTGCTTTTTGATCTTTTTCAAGGCAGCTACCATTGAAGCAGATGATGATAAACAAAAGGTTTTCATGGAATCACCTTCAGTTTCTGACATTTTTTGATGTTCTGAAATTGCTTCATCCAGAGTTTGAAAAATAATTTTGCTTAGATTTTCTTCCTCAACATCGTTAGCTGTGCTAATTATACCATTTTCTGAAAGTAACTTAGCAAAGGGGAGAGGTTGATCTGTTCCAACCATATTCTTCGCTTTTTTATAAAGATCCCAATAAATTTTTATCAATTCTTCATTAAGTTCCAGGTTTGGAATTTCCAGCAAATTTAAGTGGATATAGAGATCAACTTTTCCGCGAGTAATTACTTGTTGGATCCGCTTTGATAATGCTGACTCTAAAAAAAATAATAGCGAAGGTTGCTTGATCCTGATATCAAGAAAACGACTGTTAACTGATTTAACTTCAATCTCAAGATCAAAGCTTTTATCACTGTATTTTGCCCGTCCGTATCCTGTCATACTTTTCATTCTCTACCTCGAAATATTTATGTTATCAAATTATTAACTTTAAAATTATAATGCAAGAAGTAATTGTAATAAAGATAAAAATAATTCTAATTCATTGTATTTCTAGTTATTTTTTCATCTGATGTTTCTTTTGCGGTTCTTACCGGATTTGTTTTTTTTTCGGCTAAAATTGCTCTAATACTGCTATTGTGTGATTTGGGGATGTTTCCTAAGTCTCTTTTTCTTTTTTCGGCTCTTAGAATCGATTTTTGCTGTTTTCCCTCATAAGTAGTTCAACTCGTTGTTTTTTTTATCTTGTTAAATGGTTTTCAAGCATATTCTGGAATTTCCGATCATCATTAATACTAAAATAGAAGGTTTTGTTATAACTATCAGTTATTTGATCCTTAAGGCTTTGTAATTGCAGAGCGATTGTGTTTTCTAATCTGCTTTCATTTTATTCACTTCAGTTTATAATTTTTCCATACGACTATCACACCTAATACAATTTAAGGAATAAGACCTCTGAAAACAAATTTGCGAGAACTTAACAAACACGATTAATATCAAACTCTGCATAACACATTATTATACAACAGATTACACTAAAACATATAAGTTTACATAATATATATTATCACACGTAAGAAATGCGATGTTTTTGTGAGATTCATTCTTGGTTTATTGCCTCTACTTCATTATAAATGATATGTAGTGATAAAACTCAGCTTAACAATTTTGGTATCTTAGATCGTGTTAGTTTATTAATGAAGTACAAAATATTTAATAAGATCGTAAAACGCTGTAAAAAAATTAATTTGATAAAAAGATCAACCAATCAAAACCTAAATGCGATGAGATTTACATGAAAAGTAATGAATGTACATTCGGGAAATGATAAAAGCCGTTAAAATTGAAATATGGGACTCTGAAATAGATTTGAACGATGATAATGTCTTGCACTAGATATACATAGAGCAATATGATATTTTTTTATTAAATTAAACGATCTTTCCTTTTAATGTCCACCCCACAGCATCAATTATTTTAACCTTAACGAATTTACTGATGAGATTTTTTGATCCGGGAAATACTGTAATTTTAAAATCTCTACTTTTTCCGGACATTTCCAAATCTGATTTTTTACTGACCTGCTCTACATAGATCTCTTTTATCTTACCGATCTGCTGTTTATACTTTGCTGTAGTAATTTCCTGCTGAAGTTCAATAAGTTTTTGCAGTCTTGCTAGTCGAATATCTTCTGGAACCTGATCTTCGAAATCTGCCGCTTTGGTCCCTGATCGGGAGGAATATTTAAAAGTAAAAGCGTAATCAAATTGTATTTCTTTCATTAGATCATAAGTTCTTTGGAATTGCTCTTCAGTTTCACCTGGAAAACCGGCAATAACGTCTGTAGTTATAGCTATATCCGGCATTGCTTGTCTTAATTTGTTTATAATATCCAAAAAATGCTGCGCGGTATATCCACGATTCATTTTCTTTAAAATTTCATCATCTCCACTTTGCATAGCTAAATGAAGATGTTCACATATCTTATCAGAAGTTGACATCACCTTGATGACTTCATCTGAAAGATCCTTAGGATGGGAAGTGACAAATCTTATTCGCTCAATTGTATTTATCTGATTTGCTTGTCGTAACAGTTCTGCGAAATTTACATTTTTATAATTATATGAGTTTACATTTTGGCCTAAGAGTGTGATATCCTTAAACCCTTTTTTACCGATATTTGTAATTTCATTTATTATATCTTTGATCGGTCTACTTCGCTCTCTACCTCGGGTATAAGGCACTATACAGTACGAACAAAAGTTATTGCAGCCTCTCATGATCGTAACAAAAGCATTATATTTTCCCTTATGGATAGGATAGATATCTTTATATATTTCTTCATCATTTAGAGTGGTATTACAAACAAAGTCGCTTTGTTCGTCAAGTTCAGCTATAATTTGCGGAAGCCTGGCATATTGATCTACACCAAGAACAAAATCAATATTGGAATTGATATTTGATAAGTTATTACCCAGTCGTTGTGCCATACACCCCAGTACACCGATTTTTAAATTTTTCTTGAATTTTTTTCGGTTCATTTCATTTGTAATTCTTCCCAATACCCTATCTTCTGCATGTTGACGTACAGAGCAAGTATTAAAAAGGATTACATCAGCTAGTTCAATATCTTTCACTATAGTAAATTTATTTTCTTTTAAAATGGAAGACACAAGTTCGCTGTCAGCAACATTCATTTGGCAACCATAAGTTTCGATATAAACATTCATTTATTAGTCTTCCTTATACTTTTCTATTTCTATCACCCAGCAATACTATATCACGCAGAGCTTCAACATTTTTTGCTTTCAGCCATTTATTCTCAAAATTAACATTTTGAACGATCTGTGCAATTGCTGCTAGTGTTTGTAAATGGAAATTTCTTTCGTCCTTGGTACCAACTATGACAAATACTATCTGCACTTTTGGAGCTTCTTTTGAAAAATAAATACCTTCTCGGCAGCGTGCTAACAGAATGGAGAACTTTTTATTTCCTGAGATTATCAGGTGAGGAATAGCAAGGTTTTCCGTTATCACAGTAGAGCTTTCATCTTCCCTATCCAACAAGGAAGTATAAAAATTATCTTCTTTTGTATCAAGTGAAGCTGATAGGTTCTCAGCAACCTTATGGAAAAAGTCCTCCTTTGTGGTGCTCTTTTTAATATCCAAAATAATCGCTTTTTCTATTAGCTTATCAAATCTATCTTTCTGAATATTATCACGTTCTCTAATTATTTCCTTTAATTCACTTTCTAATTTAGAAGTATCAAGATCCTTTGCTTTGATACGGTTTATCAATTGTAATAGAGCAGATTCTTTGTTGGTGCGGATCCTACCGTAAAAAAAGAACCAGATAACACTGAAAGCAGCAAAAGCAGCTGTTATGATAAGCGTGTTTTTCCCCATCTCAACGATTATGAAAATATAAGCTATAATAGCAAATATCTGAAGCCAGGGATAAAGTGGTGATTTAAATTTCGGACGATAATTTTGAATTCCGCTTTCACGCATGATTATTGTTGAAATGTTAATAAATAAAAAAAGCAATAACATCATTGTAGAAGCTGTCTTAACCAGAGTTTCCAGAGGCAGAAAAATAACAGCTATCATGAATATACTTGTAAATATTAAAGAATTTACGGGTGTTTTAAGTTTATAGTTAATTGTAGAAAAGAATTTCGGTAAAAGCTGATCTTTACTCATAGCAAGCGGATTTCTCGAAGCAGCCATAATTCCGGCATTAGCAGTTGAAAAAAATGCAAGCAAAGCAGCAACTGCAAGAATATACCTTCCTGGATTGCCCATTATTACATGCGCTCCATCACTTATTGGTGTTAAGGTATAGTTCCCAACTTCACTAATTAACAACTTATTGCCTAAAATGCCGACTGTAACAAATACAACCAGGAAATAGAGGATCGTTACAGTTAAAAAGGCTAAGATCATACCCTGAGGAATAGTTTTGGAAGGATTTTTTACTTCTTCTGCCACACTGGCGATTTTAGTTAATCCTCCAAACGAGATAAATATCATCCCTGCAGTCGTAAAGAGAGTTCTCAGATCACCTTTCATAAAGACATCAAAGTTTTTGTTATCGACAACCGGAATTCCTCGAATAACATAAAAAATGAGGATTGCAAATAGAAAGACGACCATCAAAACCTGTATTGTACCTGCATGTTTTGTACTTATAATATTCAATATTGTAAAAAAAATACAAAATCCTGTAGCGATTAGTTTTATATGTAGCATCGAAATGTCCGGAAAGACAAAAGTAGCAAAAGCTCCAATCCCGATCAGAGCAAAAGCACTTTTGAACGCTAAAGAAAACCAGGATGTTAATCCTGCTAAAGTTCCAAAATTAGCTCCCATACTGCGGAAAATAAAGAAATATGACCCTCCGGCTTTGGGCATGGCAGTTGCAAGTTCAGCTTGACTAAGCATGCTTGGTATTACAAGTAATCCTGCCAGTAAATAAGCTATTACTATTGCCGGACCTGAGTTAAAATATGCCAGACCAGGTAGAATAAAAAGTCCGGAACTGATCATAGCACCAGCCGCTATACTAAAAACTGAGATCAGACCAAGTTCTTTCTTTAGCTTACTCATTTTATTTTAAGGCATCCAATTTTGCTACAATAATCTTGTTCCGGCCATCAGATTTTCCTTTATACATAGCCCTAACAGCGTTCTTCAGAAGATCGTTAACGGAAAGTTCTTCAGTATTGTAATTGGCAATACCAATTGTAACAGTTAAGGCTATTTGCTTATCTTTATATGTTATGGGGAATTTAGCGATCTGTTGTTTTATCAGTTTTGCTACGTGCAAAGCACCAATGGCATCAGTTTGCGGCAGCAGAATTACAAACTCTTCTCCCCCGTATCTACTTACAACGTCTTGCTTCCTGATCAAATTATTTATTAAATTTGAAATTTGCTTCAAAACAAAATCACCACAATCATAATTGTGATTTTTATTAATACAATTGAAATTATCCAGATCGATCAGCATAATGGAAAATTCTTCCTTAGATCTTTCAAATTTAGACTTCTCATATTCGAGCTTCTCTGTAAGTGCTCTTTTATTGGGTAGCTGAGTGAGAGGGTCAGTTCTAATAACCTCGAATAATTTTTTATTGGATTCACTTAGTTCAGCCTTTGCTTTTATCATATCTGTTATATTAATGGAGAAATTATATAGTTTGGGTTTATTAAAGACATTTTCATATTTATGGAAGCTGGATAACATATGCAATACTGATTTATTCTTATGCAAGTAAGTGATTTCACCGTATGGGATTTCCACATCACTATCATAACATTTATCTACATTAGCTCGGAATTGATCAAAATCAGCATTCGGGATCAGTAGATCTTCTACTTTTTTCCCAATAACATCTTTACTCAAATACCCTAAGACCTTCTCACATTGATAATTCCAAGAGGAGATGCTATGATCTCTATCAATAGAATACACGGCAATGTAAGGTATGTTATAGATCAGTTTCTCTAGTTTATCTTCATATTGATGCAGTTGGTGATCAAGATTTTGCCAATTCTCAACATCTTCCTTATATTCCAGAAACCGGCGATAGATAAATATTATTAAGCCTACAGTGAGTAAAAAGAAAATGATCAATAACTCTATCACTAATTTATAATTGAAAAATCCAAAGCTCTTCAGGATGTGGTCAGAGACGATAAATACTTTTAATAAAGCAAAACAAATTATTATAATTGTAACTAAAATAGCAACATCCACCGGAACTCGTTTATGAGTTCTTATAGTGCCTTTACGGCTGTCTTTTAGAAACGTGATATTCATTATCTTATACTCCGAGGAAGTGTTGAATTTTCAAATTAGTTCCTAATACGTAAAATGTAAATTTCAGGATATCTCACTTCCTTCCTTGATATTTTTATCAGGATGTAACAATGCCAACTCATTATCACCTTGAACAGCTAAGATCATCGCCTCAGAATCAACTCCCATAACTTTACATGGTTTTAGATTAACTAACAGCGGTACTGTTTTTCCAACGATATCTTCCGGAGCATAATCTTTTGCTATGCCGGCAACAACAGAGCGTTCTTCATTTCCAATGCTAATCGTCAAATGCAGAAGTTTATTCGATTTTTTAATTTTTTCAGCAGATAATATTTTTGCAATTTTAATTTCGAGCTTGGCAAAATCTTGGAATTCAATTTCTGGTTTATGACAATTATTCTTATTCAGTTTTTTTTTGTTCTTCTGCAGGATTTCAAGTTGTTGTTTAACTTCCTTTTCCTCGATCTTTCTAAATAATCTTTGAACATTGTTCATGGAATAGACAAATGATTCTTTGGTTATATTAGCCCAAACAATCGTTTCTGGAATACCTATCATATCATGTAATATTTCCATACTTTTAGGTATGATCGGTGATGCCACGATAGTTAAAACACGAAGAATTTCGAAACAAATGTAAAGAGTCTCGGAAGCTTCTGACTTTTTCACTTTAACCTTTTTCCACGGTTCAGATTCATCAAAGTACTTATTTCCAATTCTGGCGATATCCATAAATTGTTTTGTCGCTTTGCGTACTTGATAATGCGAATAGGATATTTTGATTTCAGCTGCAAGTTTATATACTTCCTTCAGGGTTTCTTGAGAAAGTTCAGAAAGTTTAACCGGCCGTTCAATTATACCATCGTAATGTTTATTACAAAAAACACAAGTTCTGTTCGCCAGATTCCCTAAGACATTATTTAACTCACTATTTACACGTTTGCGGAAATCTTCCCAACTGAAATCACTATCTTTTGTCTCAGGAGCATTGGCTGCAAGAACATACCTGAGATATTCTCCTTCAAAATATTTTAAGTAATCTTCTACCCAGACCGTCCAGTTACGGCTTGTAGACATCTTTTCGCCTTCTAAATTCAGATACTCATTCGCCGGTACATCGTGTGGTAGGATAAAACCCTCTTTTTGTTTGGAAAGCATTGCCGGCCAAATAATTGTATGAAATGGAATGTTATCCTTTCCCAGGAAATGGATCATTTTTGTGTTTTGATCCAGCCAATAATCTTTCCATTTCTCAGGCTCATCTCTTTTTTCTGCCCATTCTTTTGTGGAAGAAAGATAGCCTATTGGAGCATCAAACCAGACATATAGAACTTTACCTTGTGTATTTTCCAACGGGATCGGTACTCCCCAATCTAGATCACGTGTGATACCACGTTCCTGTAAGCCTTCATTCAGCCAGCCAAGAACAAAATTTTTCACATTATCTTTCCAATAAGTTTTTGTAGCCAGCCACTCCCGCAATTCCTCTTCAAACTTAGGTAATTCAAGATACCAATGAACAGTACTTTTGATTATCGGTTTTTCGCCGGAAAGTTTACTTTTAGGCTCGATCAGTTCCATCGCATCGAGCAATTTCCCGCAGCTATCGCATTGATCTCCCCTAGCCCCAGCTGAATTACAATAAGGGCAATTACCTTCTACATATCTATCAGAGAGAAACCTCATGAGCTTTTCATCATAAAATTGCTTCAAATTCTTTTTTCTTAAATAACCTGCATTAAGAAGATTTAAAAAAAAATCCTGAGAATCTTTTATATGATTTGGATGTGATGTGCCGGAGAAATTATCTAGTTGAATATTCAGCCCCTCCAGATCTGTCCTCATACTCCGATTGAATTTATCAACGATCTTCTGCGGAGATATCCCTTCCTCTTCTGCTTTGAGTGAAATTGGTGTTCCAAAATCATCTGTTCCGCCAATGTATAAAACATCGTTTCCCAGCAATTTCTGAAATCTGACAAAAATATCTGCATTCAGATATGAACCGACTATATGTCCAATATGTAGTTTGCCGTTTGCGTAGGTGAGCGCACTGGTCACTAAGTACTTTTCCAAATTATTCTCCATCTACTTTAATTATTTTTATCTTCAAACTTAATTAAATTAATAATGTCAAGTGATAATAAAATTGCCTATTAAATTCTAAACAAAAAAAACCTCCCAAGGTCTGGAAGGTTTCATAAAGTTGTCTATTTATTCCAGTTTCTTCTTCTTTTCCCGGTTATGTTCCTCAGCATATCTGAACATATCGGCCAATGATCTGTATTTATCAAATATTTTAATAGTTTCTTGCAACTGGAAATCTTCTTCAATAAGGATTTTATAAAGCTCAATATCTCCAAATTTTCTTCCGATTATATTGCTGTTCAATTCATTTGTAATCCAGCTGTAGATACTGTCAACTTCTGCTTGTTCAAAGCTGATATTCTCACTTTTAGCGTATTCCAGGAAATCTTGAATTTCTTGCTCAGAACATCTGAAATCGAGTTCAACATCTTCTTCATGATCTACCAAGTAATCAACAGAATAATTGAAGAAAGCATTTTTTCTCCTTAATTCTACACCAAGGTCGGAAAGTTTGTTTTGTTCTATTTCAATGTCGGGTGTGATCCCACCTCCCCCATACACGACTCTTCCTTTACTGGTATAATAAATATCCTCATGATTTTTTTCTTCTGCTGCTTCATGCAGCTCTTTGATCTCTTCAGTAGAGATATCACCGTTTCTTACTCGCTCGTCTTTTAAGAGTTTATCATTGATGTCTTTATGAATACATCTACCTGAATTAATATAATATTTTGCTGTAGTGATCTTGATGCCATTACCATCTGACAACGGGAATAATCTTTGCACAGATCCCTTGCCAAAAGAAGGTTGTCCTACAATCAATCCGCGATCCCAATCCTGTAAAGAACCGGCAAATATTTCCGAGGCACTGGCGGAACCGTTATTGATAAGAACGATCACCGGATAATCATCTCTTATCCTGTTAAATCTTGTAAGGTATTTTTCATTTGTTTGAGGAGCTCTGCCTTTTGTAAATACAACGAGCTTACCTTTTCCGACAAATTCATTGACAGTGTTAATAGCTTCACGCAGCAATCCACCGGGATTGAACCTTAAGTCAATGATGAGACCTCTGATACCTTCAGCTTCAAGTTCATCCAATTTTTCACGCAGATCGGTTGTAGTATTGGCATTGAATTGTCTTATCCGTAGATATCCTACTCCATTATCTAATTTGAATGAATAAGGTATGCTGTGAATTTTGATTATCTCTCGGACAATCTCAAATTCAAGTTCATTTTTAACTCCCGGTCTTATTATTGATATCATTACTTTTGTTCCAGGTTCTCCACGCATCAATTTGATAGATTCATCTGTATTTAAACCAACCACACTAACACCATCAACCTTAGAGATTTTATCACCTGCCAGAATTCCCAACCTGTAAGCCGGAGTACCTTCTATCGGTGCAACAACTGTTATATAGTCACCCTTTTTATCAATTGAGATTCCAAGTCCACCGAATTCTCCCTTTGTATCTGTACTAAATTTCTCAAATTCATCCGGTGTAAAATAATATGTGTGGGGATCAACCTCATCTAGCATTCCTTTGATAGCAGAATCTATTAGTTTATCAACATCTAACTCTTCAACATAATTCTGTCTGAGATTAAAAAGTGCTTCGCTAAACAATTTAAGTTTTTTATAGACGTTTGCATCTCCGGAATTCGATGCATCTGCATTTGCAAAGTTAAAAAGTAAAGCACCTATTATTATCCACCCAATTATACTAGCGGAAAATAAAATTTTACTCATTTTATTTAGTTTATTTTTCATTATTCTATCTCCTTATCTATAATATTAATCACAGCCTGATAAATTTGTTCGATACTTTTATTACCATCCAGCACTCTAAATCTAGCTGGTTCCTTTTTAGCAAGAACTAAAAATCCATCTCTAACTTTCTTATGAAACAAAAGCGATTCTTGTTCCAATCTGTCAGCTTTATTTTCTAATATTCTTGATAATCCTATTTCCTCATTTAAGTCAATAAGGAAAGTGATATCAGGAACTAATCCAAAAGTAGCATATCTCCTAATTGTGTCAATAAGCTTTCCGTCAATCTTTCTGGCAGCTCCTTGATAAGCAAAGGTCGAATCATAATATCTATCAGAGATGACGATTTTACCTTTTTGTAATTCAGGGATAATCCATTCACCCGTATGCTGGCTTCTGGCAGCCATATATAAAAGAACTTCAGTCTGGGGAAGCATCTCCTTATTATCAATAGAAAGCAACACTTCCCTAATTGTTTCAGATATTTTCGGACCGCCTGGTTCTCTTGTTAAAAAAACCTGTTTCCCGATTTTTTCTAAATGATCTTTTAACATTTTAGCTTGCGTAGATTTTCCGCAGCCCTCAATGCCTTCAAATGTGATAAAAATTCCTTTTTTCATTTTAATTCCTAATGTGTAATATTTTGAAAATCAGCTGCAAATATCATGGCGTCTTCAACCGGAGATATATAATAAGAATTTCTAGTTCCCAAATACTTAAATCCCAGATTTTTGTAGAAAGAAATTGCGGCTAGATTAGATTCTCTTACCTCTAAAAAAAACTTGTAACATTTCTCATTCAGCAATTTACTGATCAGAAAATTGATCAAGCATGAGCCATAACCTTTTCGCTGAAATTCTGGGAGAACTGCTATATTGGTGATATCAAATTGGTCATAGATCATCCAGCCGCAAATGTAAGCCATTATTTGATTTTTACTCATCATTACATAAGCATATCTATTCTCTATCTCCTCGATGAACATTTCTTCATTCCACATATTTGTGAAAACTTTCTCTTCGATTTTCATAATCTCTGGCAAGTGTTTTTTTTGCATTTCCTTGATTGTAATATCCATTAATAATATAATTTTTGACCCGGATAGATCATTATAATGCCGTTTCGGACATTAAGATTATTATTTTTAATCAGAGTTGTTTGAGAAACCCCTAATTCCAAAGAGATAGAGCCAACAGTTTCTCCCTTTTTTACCAAATGATATTTATCAGTTTTTTTTATGGCTGAGCTTGAAACATCTCCGTAGAGCCTTAATTTTTGCCCTGGATGAATAGTACTTGATCTTAAATTATTTAAAAGTTTGATGCTATTAACTGTGGTTTTATATTTCCGAGCAATATTATAAAGATTATCTCCCGATTTTACAATATGATAAGTAATAAAACCGTCATTTTCATTCATAAATTGGTTTTCAATATTAGCAAGCAATTGAAGATCTTTATCTTCCCCGTCCGGGATAAGGACCAAATATTCACCGGGCGGTAGTACTACATTATTAACAGCAGAATATTTTATCCGATTTCTTTGATAGATTTTAATCCAGGGATTTAACTCCAGGATCTTACCAATTGATGTTCCCTGAGCTTTTGCCCATTCATCAATCTTATAGTGCCCCTTTAGTTTGATTAACTTTAGCTGTCGATCCTGCAGGATCGGAGCTTTTCTTTCAAAATATTTTCCAAATATTTCCTTTTCATTTTCAAATATCATTTTTATAGCAGCTGCCCGCCAAACATATTTATGTGTTTCATCAACTCTCATTAACAGATCGAAGAAATCGTGAGCATCCTGTTCCCGCACTACTTTTGAGATGCTTCCAACTCCGGCGTTATAAGAACAAAAAGTTAGTAACCAGTCATCAGTATTGCCTTTCTGAAGATAATTTCTGGCGTTTAACAAATATTTTGCTGCGGCCGGAGTAGCCAGAAACACATTTCTACGTTCATCAATAAAGGAGTTTATCCGTAACCCATATCCTGTTGCAGTTTTTGGCATGAACTGCCATATTCCTAAAGCTCCTACTGAAGATCCTGCCATTGGATTTAATCTACTCTCTGCAATTGCTAAATACTTTACGTCTAATGGAATTCCAAATTCTGTAAAAACGGAATCAAAATAAGCGAAATATTCTCCGCTTCTGGGGATAAATTTATGAGCAACTCTAAGTTCCTGCTGAAAAATTTTCTCGAACTTATCGTAGATCCTGTCATTTGTAAGATCGAATCTTCTCTCTGAAAATATCATGGAATCTGGGATGACGAAATCCTTATTGACCGCCACTCTGCTGTTAGCTGCTTCCAGGGCATATTGCAGAGAATCGATCTGATAATATAGTTCTTCGTTTTTGATCATCAATGTATCAATTATAATATTACGATTAATTATTTCCTGCTGTAGAGAATCAAAATATATTGTTTCATAATTAACTAATTGTTGCTTTCCAGGTTGATCAATCTCGGTTCTATCTGTTATTGTACAACTTATAAATGAGCTGACCAAAACTAAGAGAAACATATATTTTAGTTGCATTAATCGGTATCCATCATACGGGGTTTATAAATCTCTTTAAAATAAGCTGCATATTCTCCAGAGTTGATCTCTTCAATCCAATCCAGATGATTCTTGTACCACGATATTACTTGCTCTAAACCTGTTTCGAAATCAATTTGTGGTTCCCAATTCAATTGTTTTCTAATCTTAGATGAATCAACAGAATATCTTATATCATGCCCCTGGCGGTCAAGGACATAAGAGATTAGATCATTCTTTAGATCTAATTTCTGCAGGATATGTTCCACCAGATCAATATTTCTCCATTTATTGCCAGTACCTACATTATATATTTCACCCGATTTCCCATCTTGCATGATTGTATCGATCGCTCTGCAATGATCTTCTACATGAATCCATTCCCGAACATTTATTCCGTTACCGTAAACCGGGATTTCTTTATTTTGCAAAGCATTTGTAATAATAATTGGAATGAATTTTTCAGGAAATTGATAAGGTCCGAAATTGTTGCATGCTCTCACGATATTAACCCGCTGCCCATAGGTCTGATAGGCAACTCTCAATAAAAGATCTGCTGAAGCTTTACTGGCAGCATAAGGATTATTAGGTGCTAAACTGCCTTCCTCACCAACATTGCAGTTCTCTTGGATTGAACCATAGACTTCATCTGTTGATATCTGAACGAATTTTTGTACTTTATATTCTCTGGAATAATTCAACATGATCTGCGTACCCAGTACATTTGTCTCTAAAAATATATTTGGATTAATAATACTTTTATCTACATGTGATTCTGCTGCAAAATGAACTACAAAATCGGGATTGAACTGTTCAAAAGTAGTTTTCACATCTTTGGGATCAGAAACGTTACCTTTTACAAAAACATAATTATTATTGTCTTCCAGCGTAGTGAGATTGTTCAGATTTCCCGAGTAGGTTAATTTATCAAAGTTGATCACCTTGAAATTTGGATATTTGTTTATAAGATGTCGGATAAAATTAGAGCCTATAAAACCTGCGCCTCCTGTTACCAGAATTATCTTATTATCTTCTTGTAAATTTGTTTTACCATTAAAGAAATTAATTTCTTTTTCTATGTTATTCTTTTCCATAAATTTACCTATTGAATTAAATACAAAATTATAAAATAGACCGGAGCAGCAAATAAAATACTATCGAATCTGTCCAAAAGACCGCCATGCCCCGGCAGGAAGTCGGAGCTGTCTTTTATGCCTGCATCTCGTTTTAAAATTGATTCAAACAGATCACCAAGTTGACCAAAAATTCCACCGGAAATTGCAACCGCAAGTGCTTGATAAATTGTCAGATCAAAAAAATATATAAATAAATACATGACTGCAAAAGCAGCAATGATACCCGCAATAAAGCCTTCTAAAGATTTATTTGGACTTGCTCGGAATATTCCTTTATGTTTCCCAAAGTGATTTCCTATAAAATATGCAGCTGTATCAGTGACCCAAATTGTAATCAGTAATCCAAAAATCAGATTTTTCCCATTGTTTAACAACCTAATATGATATAAACTGCTGAATAAAACTGCAGTGTAAAATATAGAGAACAAGGCTGCAGAGCTTCTGGCAAGTGCATTCTCTAGGTTATCTCTAAAAATATCGATTGTAATGATGATGAGAATTGAGAGCATGAGTGCAGCAAAAAGGATTATTGGAGTAAAATAGATTGAGGAAAAAAAAACCAACAACGCGAGAATGAGAATGAACCTTGGCAGGAATGTTCCTTTATTTCTGAATATCTCCCTCAATTCAAATATCATTTGGAAAACGATCAAAGCCAAAAAAGAGGCTAAAGGAACGCCTCCAATTGTAAATAATATTATGATCAGAGGTATAAAAATAATTGCGATCAATACCCTTTTTAATAAAGCCATCAATTCTCCCCTCGGCTGCCGTATCTTCTTTTCCTGTTTTGAAAATCCAATATGGATCGAATAAACTCTTCGCGGCTAAAATCAGGCCACATAGTCTTAGTGAACCAAAATTCTGAATAAGCACTTTGCCAGATCAAAAAGTTGGAAAGTCTTTCTTCACCGCTTGTCCTGATTATCAAATCAGGATCAGGCATTTTTGCAGTATAGAGATAATTACTGAGAAGTTCGTCGTCAATTTTAGAAGTTATTTTTCCAGATTGAATATCCTCAATGATCAGATTGAAAGCATCGACAAGTTCTCTACGTCCACCATAATTCATAGCAACATTGAGATGCAGTCCTGTATTGATCCAACTTTTTTGGCAGGTTTCTAAAACCTTTTTATGATAATTTTTCGCTAGCTCTTCCTTGCTGCCGATAAATCTAATATTCACATTATTTTTAATTAATTCATCTATCTCTTTAACTAGAGAATCCACTATCAGTTTCAAAAGATAAGATACCTCAGTATTTGAACGTCGCCAGTTTTCCGTTGAAAACGCATAAACAGTGAGATATGGAAGACCGATCTCAACTGCAGTTTCAACGATGCTTCTTACGGTTTTGACACCTTCTTTATGTCCATTGACCCTTTTTGTTTTGTGCAGATCTGCCCAACGTCCATTACCATCCATAATAATGGCAATATGCTTCGGCATTCGTTCCTTATCTAATTTATGGATTAATTGTTTATATTCCATAATTTTAACTTCTTTTTTGTGCTGCTATTTTTTTTAAGAAAGCATCCATGAAATCATCAAGATCACCATCCATAACTGCTGAGATGTTCCCGGTTTCATGATCCGTTCTGTGATCTTTTACCATTTGGTAGGGATGGAAAACATAAGATCTGATCTGGTTTCCCCAGCCGATATCGGTTTTAGTATTTTCATGTTTTTGCCTTTCTTTTTCTCTTTCTTCTTCATAATGCTGATATAATTTAGATTTCAAGATCAACATTGCAACTTCACGATTACGTAATTGTGATCTCTCGTTTTGACACTGAACTATTATATTTGTTGGAATATGAGTTATCCTAACAGCGGAGTCAGTTGTATTTACTCCCTGTCCACCTTTTCCACTAGCACGATAAGTATCAATTCTCAGATCATTTTGATCGATGTCAATCTCGATATCATCATCAACCAAGGGATAAACAAAAACCGAAGCAAAAGAAGTTTGTCTTTTACCTTGAGCATTAAAGGGAGAAATCCGCACTAATCTGTGAATCCCTGATTCAGTTTTTAAATAGCCGAAAGCATAATCTCCGAGAATTTCCATCGTGACACTTTTTATTCCAGCTTCATCTCCTGCCTGATAATCAACGATTTCGGATTTATAGTTAGCATTTTCTGCCCATCGAGTGTACATTCTCAACAACATCTCAGCCCAGTCCTGCGATTCCGTGCCGCCGGCGCCGGGATGGATAGTTAAAATAGCATTGTTTGAATCAGTTTTCCCATTCAGCAGGAATAGTGCTTCAGTTTTATTTACATATTTTTCTGCTTTTTTAAATACTCTGCCAGCCTCATTTAAAAGTGATTCGTTCAGATCTTCTTCCAAAAGTAGAATATAAGTTTCCAGATCATCAATAATTGTAGAAAGATGATGATCTTTATCTATTTGATCGTTATATTTTTTTATTGTTTTAGTGATTTTTGCTGCTTCTCTCTGATCATTCCAAAAATCAGGATCTTTCATCACTTTTTCATATTGTTGTATCTTGCCGCGGAGTTCATCGGTGTCAAAGTAACCTCCTGATCTCCGTAATCCGATATACAAGATCTTCACTCTGTTTTGTAAAATCTATTAATTCCATTACTTCTCCTAATCATTTAAATAATATTATAATACCAGAAAATTAGATTTGAAAATTATATCAATAAAAACTTCCAGGTAATAAATAGCTTTTCACTTCTTCATTATAGTATCTGTCGGTCATTGTAGCTATAAAATCACGAACTATCTCTGAGTCACGGAACCTATTATGGTAAGATTTTCCTTTCCTGTTCAAAAAATGAACAAAAATTTTTGAATTAACATTATTTTCTTTGATATCCTCGATATATTGATCAAAAAGAACTTCCATACTCCGGTCAATCTTTTCTCTGGCTTTTTTCACATTTTTATCAGTATATATGCGCTTATAATTGAACTTTTTAAGTTTATGTAAATAATACGAAATCTCTTCATCAAAGGCAACCTGATCTTTATCATAGCTATTTAAAATAACACTTTTGACTAGCGTATCTATGATTTCGCTGTTCGTATTACCTAAATGTTCAGCGCAATCTTTGGGGATCTCAGATCTTTTCATTATCTTTAATCTGATCGCGTCTTCTATATCCTGACCGATATAAGCGATTGTATCAGAAATTCTTACAACACAACCCTCTAATGTAGCTGGCATCCATTTTTGCTCAGTACCCTCTTTTCTCAGCTTAATATAATTTTGGATATCTTCTTCTGTTTTATCTCGCTGCGGAATTAAAATTTGATTATGAACTTCACCATCATGAGAGATAATTCCGTCACGTACTTGAAACGTAAGATTTAGTCCTTTTCCTTTTCTGGAAATGTGATCCACAACGTGTAAACTCTGTATATTATGATGAAACTTGCCTATCCCAGCTCGTTCACAGCTTTTTGATAGTGCTACTTCTCCGTCATGACCAAAAGGGGGATGACCCAGATCGTGGCCAAGAGCAATAGATTCTACCAGTTCCAGATTAAGTCCCAGCATATTAGCTATAGTACGTGAGATTTGAGATACATAGGTAGTATGTAAACTTCTGTTAGACGTCTCTTCATCAAACATATTAGTAAATGAAAACACCTGAGTTTTTCCCTGATACCTCCGGTAAGCTCCGGAGTGTAATATCCGATCTCTATCAATAGCAAATTCTGTTCTTACAAAACAGTTATCATCTAGTTCTAGACGGTGTGCTTGTTGATTTCTACAGGCATATTTGCTATAATGTTCACTTGATCTGACAACAAACTCTTCAAACAATTTTGTAAATCTGTCTTTATTCATAATCTACTCCGAAATTTCATGAAATAAGGCTCGAAACCTTCTTCTCTTTTCAGTTTTTCAAAATAAGTTTCAATATGATTTTTATCAGGTACTCTTTTAAATCCGATCTCATATAAGGCAAAAAAATCCTCCCTGTTACGAAAATGATCTACAATCCATAATGCATATTCTCTGTGATCGGTAACTATGTCAACTAAACCTCCAGGAACAAGAAGATTTTTCATAGCTGAAACAAAGTTATCCTGAATAATGCGTCTGCGATTATGGCGCTTTTTTGGCCATGGATCGGGATATTGCAAATATATTGTTTCTATAGAATTCTCATCAATAAATTTAATTATATTTTCATCAAGAAATATTTTTGCTACCCTCACATTTAGCAGATGTTCTTTAAACAACTTCCTGAGGAGTGTTTTGAATCTTTTTTCTTTGAGATCAATACCTATAAAATTTATTTGAGGATTTTGTTTAGCGATTTTTATCAAGAACTCTCCCCTACCGCTACCGATTTCCAGATGTATCGGATTTGAATTCCCAAAAATAGCTGGAAAATCCAGTTTCCTGTCATCTACAAATTCCAATTCGTAGATCTTTCTACTTTCTACTAAAATACTATTATCTGACATCATATTGTGTTAAATATTTTTTTGATGCCAAAATGTCAATAAACATGTAGCATACAATTATTTAAACTATTTCCTTTGACATAATTTATGACTTATTTTTTCTAAACTAAAGAGGTTTTTAATGAAAAAAATTGTATTCTTGGTCATAAATATTGTAGTTTTGACCTGCTTATATTCTTTGATCCCGCCCGGTTATTATGATGGTACCGAAGGATTAAGCGGAGATGAATTAAAGTCTGTTTTAAATGATATTATTGATAACCATACAGAATTAACTTACTCACAGGTTTGGGATGCTTTAAGAGATACTGATGAAGATCCGGAAAACCCTGAAAATGTAATTTTACTTTATACAGGCTGGTCTGTTACTAATGCTGGTTATCCTACCTGGAATCGCGAGCATACTTGGGCAAAATCTCATGGCGGTTTTGATAACGATCCTCCCTGCGGAACAGATGTTCATCATTTGCGTCCTACAGATGTTCAGGTTAACGGCGATCGCGGTAATTTAGATTTTGACTATAGTGATAATCCTTATCCCGCTATTCCTACTTGTTTTTATGACAGTGATTCGTGGGAACCTCGTGATGAAGTAAAAGGTGATGTAGCCCGGATGATATTCTATATGGCAACTAGATATGAAGGTGAGAACAGTGAGCTGGATCTTGTTGTTGTAGACGAGGTCAACACAGCTCCTAATCCGGAACATGGTAAACTTTCGACACTTTTGGAATGGAATTCCCTGGATCCTCCCAGCAGCTTTGAAGAAACCAGAAACGACCGCATTTATACTAACTGGCAGGGGAATAGAAATCCCTTTATTGATCATCCAGAATTCGTCGGGTATATCTGGGGTAATACTAATCCCGAGCTTACAGCGGAATTCACAGCAGATATTACAATAGGAACGGCTCCTCTTACTGTTCAATTTACAGATGCATCGTATGGGAGTGATATTATTTCCTGGAATTGGGATATGGATGGTGACAACATTAATGATTCAACCTTGCAAAATCCATCATTTACTTATCAAAATACAGGTTTCTTTAATGTAACTTTAACTGTGGAAGATAATCTTGGTAACAGCTCTACAATTACAAAAGAAAATTTTATTCATGTAGTTCAATCCGGGATTCCGGAAATTATGCTTAGTGAAAGTTTTGAATCTCTTATTCCTGAATGGTATCTGATCAGTGAAGCCAGCGATCAGGATTGGACGATAACAGATGAAATCTCCATTTATACTCATCCTTCTACAGTTCCTGACGGCATCTATTACGCTTATGCTAATAATTATAATTCAAATGCTCCGGCTAACGACTGGCTGATCACTCCGGTTTTAGATCTTACTGCTTATGATGATCCCTACATTAATTTTGTTGCATGGACTAAGTTTTCTGATATTATTCCAGGTTTGGAAATATTAGTATCAGCAAATTATACTGGTGAACCAAATATTGCAGACTGGACAGTTCTTACGGCCGATCTGCCGGTGCCGGATAGTGGAACTTGGCAGAATTCAGGAGACATTGATCTGAGTGATTTCACAGAAGAGACTATTAATATAGCTTTCCATTATACTTCAAGTGGAACAGGAACCAGCACAACAACTGCTTGGGCCGTTGATGATATCACCGTTCTAGGTTACGAGCCTTCATCCGTAGAAGAAAATAATCCAAATATCAGTTATTATATGAATGTTTATCCTAATCCTATTTTTAACTCTTCTTCTGTTAAAATGAGTTACAGCATTCCAGCAGGAGCTCAAACTATCCAAATAAAAATTTACAATATTAAAGGACAAAAAATTAATCAGTTTTCTCCTTCTATAAACAGCCGTTCTATCTTTTGGAATGGAGCTGACTCAGAAAATAAAATAGTTGGTTCAGGTTTATACTTGATCAATTTAAGTATAGATGGTAAGGTTGTAGCATCAAAAAAATGTGTAATTTTGAATTAAAAAGGAAAGTAAAATGAAAAAAGTTCAGAAATTAACATTAAAGTATGTATTAGAAAACAGTGCTGAGAAATATGCGACAAAACCGTGTGTAAGTTGGGTTGATGGGAAACCGATCCGTTACAATGAATTCTATGAGCAAGCAAAAGAACTGCAATTTTTGCTGCAGGAAGAAGGAATAACTAAAGGCGATAAAGTTGCCATTTTAAGCGAAAATTCGCCTAATTGGGGAATCGCCTATTTTGCAATCACATCATTTGGAGCAATTGCAGTACCGATTTTACCTGATTTCCGGGAAAATGAAGTACACCATATTTTAAGGCATTCCAGCAGTAAAGCTATCCTGATCTCCGAAAAACAATATTGCAAAATTGATGATTTTGAAAGTGATGTAATGGTTCTGAGAGTATTAATTGATAATTTTGCCATATTACCACCAGAAACAACAATTGCGAAATTGAAAAGTTCTATCTCTAGAAGTACCAGGCCGATAACCAAGCTAACAGACTCTGCCTTAAAATTTACCGGCTTACGTACTGCTGAAGTTCTGGAAGATGACATTGCCTGTATACTTTATACATCCGGTACAACAGGAAATTCAAAGGGAGTAGTATTATCACATAAAAACCTTGTTTTCGATGCTACAGAAGTTTTCGCGATCCAAAATATTGAGTCATCAGACCGGCTTGTTTCTGTTCTGCCTCTTCCTCATACGTATGAATGTACACTCGGATTGATAATGCCAATTATGAAGGGAGCATGTATATATTATCTTGATAAATTACCTACAGCCCGAGTTTTATTGCCGGTATTAAAAAAGATCAAACCAACTATTATGCTTACAGTACCTTTAATTATCGAGAAGATCTTTAAAAACAAGATACAGCCGACTCTTACTTCCAATCCTATTTTTCGTTCACTCTATAAATTTCCACCAACCAGAAAATTTCTGCATTATTTAGCAGGAAAGAAACTTTATAATACATTTGGCGGGAATCTTCATTTTTTTGGTATTGGTGGTGCTCTGCTGGCAGCCGATGTAGAAAGATTTTTAAGAGATGCTAAATTCCCTTATGCCATAGGTTACGGCCTTACCGAGACATCTCCATTACTGGCCGGATGCAATCCGAATTTTACGAAATACCGCTCAACTGGAACCGCTCCTCCAAATATTCAATTACGTATCTTTAATCCTGATCCAAAGACAGGAGAAGGTGAGATTCAAGCTAAGGGTGATAATGTGATGAGTGGATATTACAAAGATCCGGAACGTACCAAGGAAGTCTTTACTGATGATGGCTGGTTTAAGACGGGAGATCTGGGAATATTGAAGAATGATTATCTTTATATCAAAGGGAGATTAAAGAATGTCATTATTGGTCCCAGCGGTACAAATATATACCCGGAAGATATTGAATCAGTTATAAACCAACACCATTATGTCTTAGAATCAATTGTTTATGAATATGAGAACCGGATTGTGGCAAGAGTTCATTTGAATTATGAATTAATTGATAAAGAAAATAAGCATAAAAGGGCAAACGAAAAATTAATGCGCGTATTCATACAACAACTTATCGAAGATGTAAGAAAAATTGTAAACTCACAGGTACCTTCTTATTCTAATGTCTATAAGATGATCGAACAACTTGAACCTTTTGAAAAGACCCCTACAAAGAAGATCAAAAGGTATTTATATACTGAATGATTAATATTGAGATTTGCTAATCGATTTTAGTACCAACAAATGGATTGTTCTGCTTTTCCTTTCCAATTGTTGATACAGGACCATGACCGGGCAGTATTTCCAATTTATCATCATAAGAGAATATTTTTTTTTCGATAGAATTAATTAAGGTTCTATGATCGCCGCCGCTGAGGTCAGTTCTGCCGATTCCTTTATTAAATAAAGTATCTCCTGTTACTATAAAGTTTGAGGTCAATATGCAAATTCCCCCTTTTGAATGTCCCGGCGTGTGTATGATCTTTAATTTTTCGGAACCTAAAAAGAGGTCATCATTATCCTGTAATAAGATATCTGGCTTAGGTGCAGTGATCGACCAGTCAAAATAGTAACTCAAATTTTTTACAGGATCAGCCAGAGCATCTGCATCTTCTTTGTGAATACAGATATTAATATCAAAATTATCTTTAACGTATTCAATTCCACCTATATGATCACCATGAGCATGAGTTAAGATCAAATATTTTGGTTTTAAGTTTCTGATCTCCTGAATAAATTCTTCTGAAGGTGCTGACGGATCTATTACGGCCGCTTCTTTCGTTTTTTCGTCCCAAATAAGATATGTATTTGTCCCGAAACTTGGTAGTAAGTTAAATATTTTGTATTTCATTTTTATCCTTATATTAAATAATCTGCTACTTTCTTAGCATCCATTTTTTTTACTTTAATATCATTATCAAGATTATGATTTTTCCCAAATTGCACAACCGCTTCTGATTGAATCTTAGAATTATACCTGAGTAATATTGAACTTGCCAATGTAATATCATTATTCGTCAACTTTTTAGTTGCTTTTAACAATCCAAACGGACCTTTAATATCTTTTGTTTGTAAAACTATTTCATCTTGAGCAAGTTTACTTAATGAGTCATTCTCAGATTTGTTTCTACCCAATATCAATTTTGTGTTTTTATCCAGTCTTAAATGCCGTCCGACTTTAATCAGCTCTATTGATTCTTTATTGAACATATGATGATCCATAAGATCTTTCAATTTTCTGGAAAAGCCAGCATCCGTAAGCAAACAGCCTCCGCCCGGCGAAGGATAATAATGTATTCCGTAAGCCTCAGCAAGCTGCATCTGTCTTTTTCTGTTTCTTCCCTGAATATCCAACATTTCGTCTTTGATTACCCATCCATCTCGGATCGGCAGAGTATCAGCTATCAATTTCTGAGATAAGGGTCTTATCAGGAGATCTTTGATCCCGCTTAACATACCAACAGAATTTAAAGCATCTTTGCGCTGACTCATCGGTCTTTGGCCCAGAACTTCACCAGAAATAATGAAATCAGCATGATACTTTTCTAGTAATTTACTTGCTTCATAAAACATTAGGCCATGACAATCGATACAAGGATTAAGATTTTTCCCAAAACCATACTTAGGATTTTGGATCATTTTAAGGTGTGTTTCTGTGATATCATGAACTATCAACTCAAAACCTGCCTTATCCGCTGTCTTCTGAGCCTTTTCAGTTCCAAAAAAAGGTGTGAGAAAAAACATTGGGAATACTTCGTAACCAAGTTTTTTCATATGAATAACTGCTAAAGTACTATCCAGCCCACCGGAAAACAAAGCCAGGCATTTATGTTTTCTTTTCATTGATAATATCCTTTTATTTATGGTGCTGGAAGGGGGATTCGAACCCCCGACCTACTGATTACGAATCAGTTGCGCTACCAGCTGTGCCATCCCAGCAACATTTTAATTATTTAAAATTGATAAATATTTAGGTGAAATATGGTCAAGGGGATTTATTACAATCTGTATTTTATGATCAGATATTCCGAATTCCTTTGGTAGAAAATGCATTAAGAGTGAGATCTGCAAAATCTTTATTTTTAAATTTATCAATAGCGGCAGCACCGATCATGGCAGCATTATCCATACAATATTCCAAAGCTGGGTAGTAAACTTCTATCCCCGTCCTTCTGCTCTGATTAACAATTTCTTTGCGCAATAGACTATTCGCAGAAACACCGCCGGATACAGTAATGACTTTTATTTTGGCTTTAATGGCATAAGATATCGTTTTGGAAACAAGGCTATCAACAATTGCGGTCTGGATTGAGGCTGCGATATCTGCTTTATGCTTCTCAATAAACATAGCATCATGTTTTTCCAAGTAATTTCTAACTGATGTTTTCAGTCCGCTGAAACTAAAATCATGATTATCTTTTTTATTGAGAGCTCTGGGAAATCGATGGAACTCAGGATCTCCATTTTTAGAAATGTTATCGATCAACGGTCCACCCGGATAACCCAGATCCAGAAGTTTAGCAACTTTATCAAAAGCCTCACCAGCTGCATCATCGCGGGTTTTTCCAATTACTACAAAATCATTCATTGCTTTAAAATCAACTAATTCAGTATGTCCGCCGGAAACAATCAAGGCCAGGTAAGGAGGTTCCAAAAAAGGGTTTCCAATTTTGTTAGCGTAGAGATGACCAAGCATATGATTAACAGCTATCAAAGGTTTTTTGAGACTAAAAGCCAGACTCTTGGCAAATGAAACTCCAACCAGCAGAGCTCCGATCAGGCCAGGATTAACCGAAACCGCGATCGCATCGATATCCTTAAAAGTTAAAGCGGCTTTTTCCAAAGTTGCCTTTGTGAGCTGCATAATATTTTTTAAGTGTAGTCTGGAAGCAAGTTCGGGAACAACACCGCCGAAATCTTCATGGGTTGTTTGCGATGAAATGAGATTTGCCAGCACTTCATAATTTGAATTGATTACAGAAACCGAAGTGTCATCACATGAGGTTTCAAACGCTAATATTTTAAAATTCTGTGTTTTTTGAGGATCATTCATTACGTATGATCTGAATATTTTGAGGAGTGTATTCTAGTATTTTTATTCCAGTAGGAAGTTTAAACGTAACATTGGTAAAATCTTTATTTAAATTGGAAGTATTCAAAGTAGCCATAATAGAATTTACATTTAGCTCTTCCACAATTTCTTTGGGACCGCTAACCATGACAGAAACTTTTTGCGGGATGATCGAGATATTTTTATCTTCAGGATATTTTATGGGAATAAGAGAAATAGTTCTCTGAACAATTTTTGTATTCGTTATCTCAAATTCTACAACATTCTGCTCTAATTCTATTTTAGCGTCAGGGGATACAAGTTCGATAGTGATCTTGCCGTCAACTATCATTTTATTCGAGATTTCTTTAGTTTTTATATGATCAATTTTATTGATCAAAGCCAACGGACCTTTTACTGTAACTTTGCGATTAGGATCCTTGATTTTGTTCTTGATAAAAAACTCTTCATCATTAACAGATTTATATTGTACTTCCAAAAGTTTTTGTCTTTCAACCAGTTTATCCATATTAATGTAAAAATCGTCGGGTGTGAGAATTGAATTAACCTGCAGCTTAATATTTTCAGAATAGTCCAATTGATCTTCAACCAGATCGATTGGATTTTTACCATACCGGAAATTAGCTGCATCAACTAAAAAGTACTTTTTTGAGAGATTAAAGACTAGAATATCCTTTCCTAAAGCAGTTATATTAGCCGTTATGTTCGGTAGACGTGGATAGTCCAATACAAGGTTCTCTGGTGTGGCTAAAAGTTTCAAAGGTATATTTACATTAATGGTATGCTGTTTGATCAAGATTTGATGAAACCAAAAGAAGATTGCCAATAAAACAACTATCAATTTTATCCAAATATTGTTTTTCATTTTAGAGCTGTCATCTATTTATTATATATGTTAATCTCTCACCCATGGCAGAAACATTCTCATTTTCGTCTCTTACCCAATCCTCGATAGTTTGCTGCGTCAGCAATACAAAATCTTCTGATTTATCCCGCCGGCTGCGTTGAACGACGATATTTGCTAACTTCTTCATAGAAACCCAAATTGTTTTTATACGTTTTTCCGAACCTACCGATAGCCATTCACGAATATAAGGAAAAACAAAAATGGGATTCGATCTTGCAACTTGAGTTAAAATGTGCGTGATCTTCTTTTGAACTTCTATTCTATCATCATCGATCGCCTTGCTGATGAATTCCATTATATAGCCGGGATCGGTCTTGGCTATATTCTCCATACCATGAAATGAAAGTGCTCGCTTTTGTGAATTTTCTGATTTGATCCACTCCACGATATTTTCTTTCATGAAATCAGGAAATTCATTCCACATGTCATTGATCACACTCTCTACTTCCCAAGGTACGCTATCGAATGTCTTTTCTAACAACTGGAATAATGTATCAGGATCATTTTTATCAAGTTCGTAAAAAAAGAATAATGCTGTCGCCCGAACACCATATATCTTGTGTTTTAACATGGGTTTTACCAGTTTTGATACCTTGGCTTTGTTACTGTAATCTGTTAAACTTTTACCCAAGTACTCACGAATAAAATAGTTAGGTGTTTTAGATACTTTATAAAGTTTCTTTTTTGCTTTCTCAAATTCATCTTTATCCAGGTGAGCAAAGATATTATCTAAAAGCTCATTCAGTTCTTTACGATCGTCTCCGTCTAATCTGCCAATTTCGTTCAACTATAGTCTCCTATTAAGCTAAGTAAAAAATTGATATTTTGTGTGCCTAACTACAGGCTTGCTAAATGAAATTACTTCACAAAAATAGCTTAACAAAATTAAATTTTCAAGCATTGCTATATAGTCAATGATTTTTTGGATTTAATTTTTTACTTTCTTTAATTCATTTTTTAATTCAGGGGTAATATTACTGCTATCATCCCTTTTCCAACGATCATCGATTTCTGCACTTACTGGTGAGTTTTCTTTAATATACTCAACTATTACTTCTCTCAGTCCCTGCTCGTAACGTGTGATCTTAGATTCTGGGATTTTTGTTAATAAAGCTAATCCCGCATTACCCTGTAACAAAAAGTCCGATGTTGCTATTTTATATATTTTATCTGACTTCCAGTGTTCGCCCCCAATAATTAACTCAGAGATTCTATTGAAGTCTTCTCTATTTCTGTTAATAATTACTTTAATCCCGGCAGTTCTCAAGCCGTGCCTGCTGCCTGCAACTCTTGTTTCAATGATATCTTTCAAAAATTTCCCATCAACTTCAATTAAAACGACCTGATTATCAAACGGCATCACATTGAATACATTGCGATAAGTGATCGGCCCTTTTAGAATTTCATCTCGGATACCGCCTAAGTTGATGAAGGCAAAATCTGCTTTCGTATATTCCTTCATAGCTTCACAAACAAGGTTACCGATCAGATTTTGAGGACCAGAACCATCACGAGTAATATTTATAGCAGCTTCTCCGATAATTTCATCCATTCCTTTCTCAGCTATTTTCTGCATTTTCAGGATAGTGTCAGCAATTTCAGGATCGGGCATAAATTCATCTTCAAATAAAGTAACCAGAACACCTTCCCGGATAGCTGGAGGCTCAAATCCGGAAATTGTCTTAGTATCTTTATCGATCTTGATCATCACGTGTCCCACATTACTTCCGTAGGCATAACCTTGAAAAACAAGAGAATGAGTTAGAGGGTCTTCCCAGGGCTCACCAAAACCTTTATGCATATGACCGCCAAAAAATAGATCTATGCCTTTGACCTCGTGGGCCAGTTCCTGAGCATCATACCCCCAACGCCGCTCTTCTTTCTTTACTTTTGAATTGGAATAACGGTAATCATAAGTTTCTTGAGGTTCATATGGTAAACCCATATGACCTAGAACGATCACCAGATCTACACCTTTTTCTCTAACGATATCAACATATTTTTGCAGCTGATCTTTTGCTGATAGGAAATCAACGCCTTTGATATTATCAGGAAAGCTCATCTGTTCTGTATCAACAGTCGTCACACCTATCACTGCTATGTTTAAACCTAATTTTTCAATTATTTTATATGGCTGAACATAATCGACTAATTCATTCGTTCCTTTTTTAGCGATATTACAGGAAAGAATTGGGAAATTTGCTCCGGCAATAGTTTTCTTTATAACATCTTCACCCAGATCAAATTCATGGTTTCCGATTGTCATTAGATCATAACCGATAGCATTCATATATGTGATAACAGAACGCCCTTCACTCATTGTGCCGATCGGATGTCCCTGAAAAAAGTCACCGGCATCTAGAAGTAAATTATCCCTTTGATCTTTCTTGGCTTTGTTACGAATATCTTTAATGTAAGAAGCTGCGGTACCGCCGCCACCGAGCATAGGTGGAAAATCAGGATTCATAAACGTGGCAGGATATCTGTCAATACCGCCATGAATATCATTTGTGAACATAATATCAAGAATTAGATCATCTCCGAAAAGTAACGACATTGTAAGAAGCAACAATAAAACTAATAATTTATTTCTCATTATTTTTTACCATTTATAGCTGATTGCAGTTTTCAAATTTATAAAAGTCTCATTTACAGTATCGGGATTTTCCCAGCTCCGATCCTGCAGATTCAGATAAAAATAATTTTCCCACAGATCTTCAATATCATAATAACTATCCATAAAGAGATCTAGAGTTTCATAACTGCGGTTGGCATATTCTAAAGATATATCAAAGACAAAATTATCTAATATTGTGAAACCGGTTCCGGTAGTAAAAGTAGGCGTAGAAATCTCATCCGCAAAGACAAAGCCGGAATCTGCATGCAATCCGTAAGTAGTTGTGTAGTTAAATCCAAAACGGAAAGGTATAGAATTTGTTAGACTATGCTCTATTCCGATATAGAAATTAACCGCATCTTTGTACAAAGGATTAGTATCAGACCATTTCACGTATTCAACATCGAAATTCATAACAGTACGCATTATATTCCTCGGCTGATAAGTAAAACCAACACGGGCATTTAATGGAAGTGTATATTGAGAATATGTCAGAGAATCAAGCGGAGCAGAAGTAGAATCAAATTTTGTATAAATAAACACAGCATCCGCAACATCTACCCCATCTCTATTTCCTGTAACATCAAGTTCAACTTTTGGGGTGATGCTAAAGCCAAGATCAAAACGGGGAGAAAAGTGAAAATTTGATCCAATCTTAAACCGTATTGCTGAAAAATCTCTGCTTAATGTATTAACAGTATCTTCTAATGTTTCTGATACCATATCCTGAGCTTCCGGAGTCCAATAAATACTACGCTCCCAGTCAGAAGTCCCAGTTAGTTTTGCTACTTCCAATCCTAAGGAAGCTTTATCCTGATACTTGATCGCTGTTTGGAAAGCAATAGCATTGATCCCGCCGGTGCTTTTGATGGCATTTTGAGCTATTTTAGGAGGATATCCATTATTATCGGAATTTCTATTATTCCTAACTTCTTCCTGATAATCTGATTTAAAACTGACCAGAGGTCTGTACTGCATAGAGGCAGCTAATTTCATCTCATCATAGGCAAGTTGATAATAAACACCGCCGGCAAAATCTGTAAAAATGTTTACATTACTCACATAAACCGCTTCACCGCTATAGGCATCGAAAGAGTTATACATCGGCAAAGATCTGTTATCGGAATTGAAAACAAAACTACCTGTAGTTTGAAAGCCAAAATTATTTGGCAGACTTGTCAAATTCGCGGGATTAACTGCAGAATCCAGAAGCCTAAAGCCGCCTGCTCCCACAGCTGAACCCATTGCTGCTGAGTAGGGGTCTATGTTCCCAATCATGTTCCCCGTTTCATTTTCCAGCACAGAATATGAATATAAAAAAGACATTATTGTTATTATGATTATTATAAAAGGTATTTTTTTCATCTATCCTCCGATTAATTTATTATTTAAAAATTCCAGTCCAACTGCAATCTGATAATATTTTCTTTTCTCTCTATCCGTTGGAAATAGTACTCACCGGAATCTGGGATATCATTATAATTCCTGAATTCAATTTCTCTTGTTAAATACTGTTTATATTTGTATTTTAATGATAAATAAACATTATTTGCGATTCTGCTGTGAATATTAAACCAAGTTTTATAGCCTCTGTCGCTATGGTCAAAATCAAGTTCGATATCTTCGAAATCCCAGAAGGAAGCACCATGAGCATACCAGAAGGAAAAAGCCCCGATCACTTTAAGATTTTCATTAAAATTATGAGTGTAATCCAGATAGATCATATCACCATCTGTGAGCGTTTGTGATTGTGCCATATCGGGAGCTCCGGGTTCTGCCGGGTTAGAAAGTATCGATAAATAGGGAGGCTGAAGAACACGAGCATAAACATAACCAAGCTGTAGTTTATCAAAATTAGAAAGATAGGTAATTAGTTTAAATTCTGTTTCATCTGCTTGGGATTTCCCTCTATCAAGATCATCATTATACCTTTTAACCTGATGTTTGTGACGTAATCTGAAACGGAGCTGATGGATAGGTTTGAATTCAAAATTCACTTGTGCCCGTATCCCCTGTCGTGCATCAGACTTCCTTTCCCAGATATCTAGATAGGCTTGGTTAAGCGTTAGCATTGTATGAAATTGGTATCTGGTTTCAAAATAAAAACCTCTTTCAGCAGACGGCTGAGCAGAATTATTATACATATCATTCAATAGCGTGTTATTCAATCCGTAGGTCGTTTTTTCCAAGACTGTATCATCAAAGCGTTCACTTTCGGAAAAACTGCGCTGATAAGGATTATCAAAGGCCAGATCGTAATCACGATACATAGCCAGCAAATATAAATTATCAAATTGAGTGTAGGAGCTTATTATTAAAGCACTCGGGTCGTCTCCTATCTTTGCAAGAGATCCTGTTTTCTGTAATTCTGCATATTCACCCTGAAAGGATGTATTATTCAATACCGTTCTCCAGTCAAATCCGAGAATTCTTCTATAATTTCTATCTCCGTACAGATCAGATTTAGTTGAGTATAAATTAGAAATTTCATTATCGGTTATTTTCCATTTATCAAAATTATTTTCATCACTGAGCAGAAGTGCTTTCAATTCATCTTCTTCCGGAACAACAATTTCCCGATCATAGGTAGCTTCGTAACCAGTTATGCCTAAATGAGTTCCTATGAAAGGAGAATATTCCAAATGACCACCTATCAGATTCTCCTGTAAAGCATCTAAACGAGGCGCAATTCGGACCTGATTTTGATTGCCGGCATATTCATTAAAAAACTTCTCTGCTTCTTCCAACTCCTGGTTAGAAAAACGCTTGGTTAAATTAATATAGCCCAGAATATAATCATCATCGTCTAAAACTCCATTTTCGTTACTGTCGTAAACTACTGCATCCTTTTTATCGGAAGAGATGAAAAAGGCAGCATTCATATTATTTCGTTTCCAATCCAAGGCAACTCCCCGTAAAGCATATTCCTGAGAGCGGGAGATATCGCCAATAATTCCGGTTATTCTCTTATCAAATCCATATCCGGTTTTTCTGGGACTGAAAGAATCTGTATTCTCCATGACCAGTCCTTCACCGAATGTCGCCCGGAAATTACCAGCATAAACTTTTAAAAAATTGTAGCCCTGAAATTCAAAATCATTCTCATAGCCAACGTAAAATTTAGCATCCTGCAAAACATTATCCATATCATGATCATCAAGCACAGAAGAGCTTTTAGGATTCTCAAAGATCAGACCGGCTTTCAATTCGTTTCTGTATCGCATTCTGATCTTATTCATAATAGAGGCGCGATCTGATTCCATATTAAAATATCCCCAGTAAGATTGACTTTTTTCCCTGGGAGTTATCGGATCAGTTGAATTAGGCGGATCAAGTCTGATCATTGACTCAGTAAACATATCTTTTTCAGTATCGCCGTAAGGGCTGTCATTATATTTCATCTGATAATCAATATAGAAATCTCTGATATCCGGTTGTTCCTGATAATAAACGTAATTCTGGATATTCCTGGCACCGTAGTATGAAATCCCGGGTGATTTACGAAGATCGCGATAACTCGAGATGGAATCTCCGCGAGTAACTCTGTTCAAAATAGCTGCAGCATCGATTGGAGAAGTATTAGGGAGATTCAGAATATCGGTAAAAGTTAATTTATTTACATTCCTGGGTGAGATCAGGTAATCTTCCCAAACATCACTCATCCCTTCTTGTAGTCCTTCGTTGCTGCCCAATCTTTCGATAAGATAATAAATATCATCACGACGCTGGGCAGAATCATCCTTTTCGGTATAATGGGAAACTGTAACCAAGTGTTTAAGCCTGTTCATTGTAGCCTGATCGATCGAATTTATTTCTCTCAGTTGGTAAATACTTTGATAAAAGCTAATATAATATCTGTAATTATAAATATCTTCAGCTTGCTGCTGAGTAATTGGCAGTGTAATCAATTCCTGTAAGGTTGCTTTATTTAAATCAATTATAGCATGCATTGAGACAAGAATAATCAGAAAAAACAGTGTTATGATCAATTTTTTTAACATATTTTATATATCCTCAGAAAATTTTTAAGGGATTTAATAAACTTTGGTTAATAAAATTTTTAGGTTTTTATTGTAAAGGAATTTTATTAAGTTGTCTCTTTGGAAGATTTTGTTATTTAGAAAAAAAAGACCGGTAAATTTGAAATAAAAAAGATTTGACAAAGTGAATATTGCTTTAGATTCTGCGCTATAAGTTTTTGGAGGAAAAATGGCAGAAAACAATAAAATTGAAAAAACAAAAAAATTCTCTCTGATCGAACTGATCATGGTGATAATGTTAGTTGGTATTGTTTTTACACTTATCATACCTTTAAGAGAAGACAAATTAAATTTGAAAAAATTAGAGGAAGCAGTTTATAACATGCAGGTGATAGCCAGAGCGGATGTAAAATTTAAAGAAGATCCAGCTAACGGATATTATATCTTTGAACATACAGTTGTTAAACTGGATGAGAAAGGCGAATATATCGGAGAAGACCTCTTATTCATCGGAGACGAACTCAAAAAAACTGATGATAAATTCTTATTTGATTATGCGGTAACAGATACAACGGTTACAGCAACTTCAAATCTGAATTTCGGTAAGAAAGGTGCTTCTATTTATTATTACCTGCCGAATGGACCTTGGGGTGTGCGTAACGATAATATTTCTGAAAGTATTTTTGACCCAAACTGGCTCCCATAACTTATTCAGCTTATATGAATATATTTCATAGCCTTCAAGATAACAATTTTCTTGAAGGCTTTTTAAATTTACCTGCCTTCTTGATCTCTTATGCTGAGATTCATTATCACTTCAAATTTCTTGTCCCAAAATATTATAAAAAAGAACCGGAAATAATTACCGATATACCGATCAGAGTTATCAGGAATAAAGATAGGACAATACCTTTTTTAATTATTGTGAAAGACGCTCATTTATACAATATATTAATTCATTCTGTAAAGGTAACACTTGAATTTAAAGCAGGCAGCAGAAACCTGGAGCTTAATATCAACCGAGAAATTAAGGAAAAATACTATTCCCGAATATTTGATCTTGATGTTAGAGATATTGAGCCTGATCAAGTTTTAAAGATCTCAGCTAAACTTGAAGTAAAGATCAACGATAAGATAAAAATTGTGGTAAATGATAATTATTCTGATATCAATACAGAATTTTATACCACTTTTTACGCCCGGGACAGCTTACCGCTTCCCGTTGATTGGTTTGCTGGTGAAACACATTATCACAGCATTCATACTGCTGATCAAGTGGAGTTTGGTGCTGATATACCAGCTACAGCTAAGATGGCACAAGCGCTTGGTTTGAACTGGGTTTTTATAACTGATCACTCTTATGATCTTGATGACAGCCTGGATTCCTATACAGAAAATGATAAAAAACTGCCGATTTGGCTGCAAATGAAAGAAAATGTAAAAAAGAGTGATAGTGAAACTTTGAGAATGATCGCCGGTGAAGAAGTATCTATTGCCAATGCAAAAGGCAAAAACGTTCACATGGTGGCGGTGGATTATAAAAACTTTATTGAAGGTAGAGGCGACAGCGCTGAAAAATGGTTTAGAAATAAACCGCAACGTCATCTTACGGAAATAAGTGAATTACATCAGGAAGATAATTTATTCTTCGCAGCTCATCCGATCGATAAAGTTCCATTTTTACAAAAACTTACCTTAAGACGTGGTAACTGGACAGAGCAGGATTATCAGGAGAGCGGCATAAACATCCTGCAGATAATTAATCGCAGTGATCAAATAAGTTTGAATTCTGCCCTGAATTACTGGAGAAAACTACTTCTCAAGGGAAAAAGATTTTTGATCATCGCCGGAAATGATGCTCATGGAAACTTCAATGTGATGCGGCAGATCAAGATACCTTTTCGGAAATTATTTGCTTCCAGGGATCAGGTGTTTGGAAACTTCTTTACAGCGTTTAAGTATAAGAACAACTCTCCTGCTGCCGGTATAAAGAACGGAGAAATAATTGTCAGCAACGGTCCATTCCTCTGCTTCCATCTGCAAACTGAAAAGAAGAACTTTTCTATCGGTTCAATTTTTTCAGGTAAAAATGCCAGGTTAACTTATGAAATCGGGACTACAGCCGAATTTGGTGAGACTAGGAAGCTAACTTTGATCATAGGTGATTGCAGTAAAGGAACAGAAACTGAAATAATTAATCCCAAAAACAATTTTATAATTGAACTTCCTGAAAATGGTTATCTCCGTATGATATTAAATACGGAGAATGACGGAATTGTTATTACTAATCCTATCTGGATTGAGCAAATTTCAGTTGTTACGCAAACTTAAAATATCTTCATACAACTCGATAAAATCTTTTTCGGTAAGGGTCTCCCCTCTTCTGGTTAGTTCTATACGGCTTATTGATCCCAGTTCCTGCAGCTTCTCTTTGCATAACAGCATCCGTAAATTTCGACGTAACATTTTACGCCTGTTCTGAAATGCAAAACCTACTACTTTCCAAAATAGAGCTTCATCTTCTAAATGAGGTTTATCCGGTCTTGGTGTTAAAATAACAACTGCTGAATCAACTTTGGGAACAGGATAAAAAAGATGCGGCTTGACCGTGAATCCATATTTTATCCGGAAATTGAACTGCATCTTGAGCGTAAGTTTGCCGTAATCTTTCGTGCCCGGTTGAGCTGTGATCCTGTCGGCAACTTCTTTCTGTATCATAATAACGATACGTGAAAATGAGCCGGAAAATTCCGTTACTTTAAATAAAAAAGGCGAAGTGATCTGATACGGCAGATTTGCAACTAACTTCACTTGCTTATCTCTTAGATATTTTGCCCAATCAATCTTCAGTATATCCTGATTGATCAAATCTATGCTTGTGCCGAATTTACCAATTAATTTAGAACTCAAATCATTATCAATTTCAAAACAGGTTAACCTGCCTTTTTGCAGCACTAAACTCTCTGTTAATATCCCTTTTCCCGGACCTATTTCCCAAACTTCTTCATTTTCTGTTAGCTCGGCAAGATCCACTATTTTAGAAGCAATATTCTTATCTTGCAAAAAATGCTGACCCAATTTCTTCTTCGGTCTAAAAGATTTCATCTACATACCTGCTAAGATCGTTTCGATCTTCTGCCTATCAAATTTGTATTCGGTGTTACAAAAATGGCAATGCACCTTCAGCGTTTCATTTGTTTGAATAGCTTCCTGCAGTTCCGCTCTGGAAAGCAGTTTAATGCCCTGCTTGAATTTTTCTTTGGAACAATCACAGCGGTAATCTACTGGTGTTGTCTCTTTTATTTCGTGCGGCATATCCTGCAAAATAAATTTTTTGATAAGATCTTCTATACTATAACCCATATCCATCATATCAGTTAAATTGGGGAATCGGGCTAAATTAGCTTCCAAATTGGAAATCACTTCATTTGGAGTTTCCGGTAAGATCTGGATGATGAATCCTCCGGCTTGTTTGATAGAACCATCGGGCTGGACCATTACTCCCAAACCTACAGGGGAAGGTATTTGCTCTGAATGAACAAAATAATAGGTGAGATCTTTAGCAACTGTGGAATATTTTAATTCTACCTGACCGACATAAGGATTTTTAAGACCGAGATCTCTGCTCACCGTCAGCGTTCCTTTACCAATCGCCTTTTGTATATTGAAGCTGCCTGTCTTCTTATTTAAAGCAAACTCCAGCTCAGGATTCTTAATGTAACCTTTTACAAATCCGTTTTTCCTGGCGGTTACAATTGCTGCACCGGCCGGTCCGTTGCCGTCTAATCTTAAAGTTAAAATATTTTGCTCTGATCTTAAGTCGTTCGCCATCATCAGAGCGCCGCAGATCATCCGACCCAGTATTACCGAATTTGTCATTGATAAATGATGGATATCTACAGCTTTCTGCACTGTTACGGTTGCATCGATAGCTTTAAAACGTAAGCTTTTATCTTTGGTCATACCTCTGATGATCCTATCCATCTGCTCTCCTCGATCAGCTTTTTGTCCATCTTCCGAATGTTGATTATTTGTCAAATTTTTAAAATAAATAGCACGTTATCAAGGCAGCGAACACCCCACGGCTAAAGCCGCACCCCTCTGCCAGAGGGGAATTTGGTTCTCTGCTGCTCTTCTGCATAGAGGAATTCAGGGCTTTCTCTGGTTTTTTTTGAGAGACACGATTATGATGTTCATTCTGCCTTTTCACTTTCTTTCCTTTAATTCCCCTCTCTTAGAGGGGTGGATTTCGTAGAAAGACGGGGTGTTTCTGTTCCCCTCTCATAGAGGGGTGTCCCGAAGGCTTTCGGGACGGGGTGTTTATCTCAACTCCCCCAACTCCTACTCGTCCCGGCGTAGCGCAGCGAAGTCGGACACACTCATCCTCTCATAATCTTCTTTTCTCAAACCAAACTGATTCAGAACATTATCCAACTCAGGATCGACTATCTTAACCTCTTCATAAGTAAGCTCGTATATTTTGTAAACCATTAGATCGATTTGATCTTCAATACCTTTAGTATTTTCACCATTTTTCTTTGTTTCAAGAATCAAATTCACAAGTTCTTCGAACAAATATTGTTTGTCAGTTTGTTTAATTGGAATTTTTCCTAAGTAATATTTATCAAAATGCATAGTTCTGATGGCAGAACAATAAATAAATTTATAGGCATACCATGATATCAATTTTGAATTCAAAATAGATAAAATGTATTGTAGTGAGAAAAATGAATTATATATTACAGTATTTTGTACAGTATCAACAGAAAAGATTGATCCTTCAAAATCAACAGAACTTACAAGTAAAACATGTGGGTATGGATTTTCAATATGTGCAACCAAATCTTGTGAAATGATTTTTTGATTTTGCATAAAGTTAAATTTTTTTGGATGAGATTCAATCTCTGAATTATCAATATACCCTTTTATACTCCTGATATTATATTTTTCTATATCTTTACCACCAATTACTGGGACATTACCAACTGGTTTTAAGTATTTTTGAAGACCAATACCTCGTTTTGTATTTGATATTTCTGATAATGGTAGTACATTGGAGATCACTTTAAAGTAAGTATCTAATTCATTTTCACTCACATCACAGATCCAAGCTCTTAGTTGTTTCACAATTTCTTTATTGATTGTGTTGACTTGATCTATTGTTTTTCCATTAAATTTTAAAGATTTATAAGTCTTAGATTTTATCGAAGAATAAGTGAATGAAACCTGTTCAAGTAAAACATCTTCAAAACCTTTTTCCACATCAAGTAAGGATGAAGTCCTGGTCAATAATGCGAGAACCAAGCTGAACCATCTTCCTGAATAAAGCAAAGATTTTGGTACAATAAGTGTTAATGTTCCGTCTTTTGCTAAATATTTATTTTTACTATAATCAATAAAATACGAGGCTGAATTAGGGTTTTTTGTATCTATCAATTGTTGTTTTATATACTCTTTTTGAGCTGCTGACATATCCGCACCATACGGGGGATTTGCTATTATAATATCAAACCCATTGCTAATACCAAACATCCAACTGGGATCAAACCAACCGGAAGCCTTATCTTCAAAAGGATTCCAGCTTATTAGCTTATTGAAATACTTAGAATGGATTTGATGTTCAATTACAATATTATAGAGTTTCTTTTGAATATCTTTAATCTTATTTTCTAATTGAGCTTTTTTCGATTTATCAAACTCATAAAAATATTGTTCACGAACTTCTTCCATATCGGTCACACACTCTTCATAGGCATGTTTTATAGTCCAATCATCAAGATCAGGTGTTTTCCCTAATCCAATGAGAGTATTGGCTGTTACAAATTTGAATGATAGGTTTGGTAATGGATGAATATTCCTGTTTGCCTTATTATCAATGATATTTTCATCTACAATGAGAGTAAGGAATAATCGCAGCTTGGAAATTTCTGTAGCAATCGGTTGGATATCAACTCCGTATATTGCGTTTTGGATAATACCCATTTTGTGCTTGTATTTCCAGTTCTCATTCATCAGTTTATCTTCCAGAGTCTGCCGCACCAGTTTATTGGGTATTTTCTCCAATTGTCTAATTACCCATTCAATTGATTCAGGATCAACCTTCTGTAAAATGAGCAGCATTTTTTGTAAAATCCCCATCGGAAATGCACCTGAACCACAGGCCGGATCAAGCACTTTAATCTCATCTAAAGCATCTATTACAGCAATTTTCTTATCTTTTGGCAGCTCTGTTCCTTCAATGTTGTAATCGAGTAATGCCCGAATAGCAGCTTCTTCAATATCTGTTTTTGTGAGAAGATATTGGATCAATGATTCATCGACCATATATTCCACAATAGGACGAGGAGTATAATAACTTCCTGTAGCTTTACGAGCAGTATTTCCTGTTTCTGGATTGATCTCTGCCAGTAGGTTTTCGAAGATTCTACCTAACATTTCAGGATCAACAGACAAATCAATATCAATAGATGTGTTCTCATCGATAGTGAAGTTGTATGTTTCCAATAGGTTGATAAATTCTTCTAACCATTCATCAGGAATCACGAGATTGTAAGATGGCTTATATTCTTTCTCCATAGGAGAATATCGATAAAAATCTTCATGTAGATTAGGATCAAACAAACCACCATTAAGAAATGGTATAAGATCAAATTCAGAATTACGGAAATCATCTCTTCTTTCTTTGATCGGTGTATTCAGTAGTTCAAAGAATAATGGCTCAATTGTTTTATGATAATAATCCCTTTCAATTGCATCTGAAGAAAGTATGTTTTCCGGTATTAATGGAATACCGGCATTCGACTTTTTCTTTTTGAGGAACCAGCAGAAAACCAGTCGACCAACCAGCCGCACACTGAACTCCTGCATGGTTTGATGATCATTTGTAGCAGGCAGTTTGAGCATGGAAGGAAAATCAAATTCTCTAGCGCCTTGTTTAACCTTGCCACCAACCAGTTTATAGAATAACTTTTGAATTCCATGATAGAATTCTTTATTTACAACTTCTATGGAGAATCTGCTTTGCAGATCTTCGAAATCTTTAATTCTACCTTTTTCAAAGAGGAATTCCTGCGGAGTATGGATTTTGGCTTCTTCTCCTAAGAAGAAAGAGAAACGCTTGGGATTGGAAAATCTATATTTTACATCTGTACCTTCCAGTTTCAGGTCGAGAGTTATCAGTGAAAATCGATAGTTATTCGAATTATCTGATACAAAGAAGAAAAGTGCTTTGCTGAGACCATGTTCTGCCATTAAGCGGAATGCATCACGAGATACACCAATTCGAGGATCATTTTCAGAGGAATGAGCGATTTCGATTATTGCCAGATCTCCCAGAGATTCACAATCGCCAATCCAATAGGCTTGAGGTTTAATATACTTGGATGTGAAATCAATATCAATCTGTTCTCTCCGCAGAGAAAAATCGCTTGGTAAGAACTGATTCTGCAGGAAATTAATCCAGTCCTCTCTATTGTAATTCGAACTTAAAATATGATCCATGCATGCTCCTTATATTAATTCTTCTGATAGTATCAGTGACTCGGTTCCTTCATCTATTTTCTTCGCTGCTTTTATGATCTTATCAAGATAGCTGTGTGGAACTTCATTCATTAGTTCTTTTATATCTTTATCAATAGATTTTGTATCGATTTTTCGGATAATACTGTAAACACCATCCGGCAGAGAATTAAGCTCTTTACCTACAGTATAAAGATCTTGCAGATAGTCTTTCTTCTTGGGTACAGCAGTAATCAAAGCTTTTAATTTATTCAGTGTTCGAGCTCGTTTACCTTTGGTAGAAACTTTGGATTTAGATATGTACATATTATCTTTGGCATTTTGGTAAATCTCATCAAATATATTTGAGACAACATGTGGTTGTTCTGTCAGTTCAGCTTTAAAGAGCTTAAGAGCTTCTTCTGCTGTGATAGCTTCAGAATCGGTTTTGCTGATTCCTAACCGGAATGTGAAGTCCTCACCTTTCTTGCCAAATACAAGAACACCTGCTCTGTCTTTTTTTACTGTTCTTCTGGTTCTGCTTCGATGTTCAATAGCTTTGGCTTTATCGAGCAGTTCCGGTTTACCACTGAGGATATTGTAGTATTCATTTTGATATTCCACGTCCCAGGATTCGCTTTCCTGAGTTTCTAAAGCTTTGCTGTATTGTTCATGGAAATATGATACCAGTTGTTCTTCATCGGTTAGAACTTGTGTGTCTTCTCCGAGTAGTGTGTCTATCATAGCTTTTTTGAGGGTGGAAATCTCTTTTCTTCTGATATGACCTTCGCCAATTTCAGTTGGAAAGTAATTGTAGATATAAAGCTTCTCAAATAGCATTTTGCCAATACGATTTATACGACCAACTCTTTGAATTACTCTGGTGGGATTGTAAGGAATATCATAATTGAAAATAGTACCTGCTCTGTTCAGGTTTATACCTTCAGAAAGAGCATCAGTAGTGATTATTATGTTATATTTGTCTTTCTGAACTTCAGATGAAGCATCGAAATTTTCTTTGATAGTTCTTCTTACTTTATTTGATTCTGCGCTGGAATAATAGATAGCCTTGATTACAGAATCATTTTTGATGTTATCGAAAACATATCTGGCAGTATCTGTGTATTCACTAAAAACAACGATCTTTCTCTCGGGATCTTCTTTGAGCTGTTTTACAATTTCCTTTTTGAAGCTTTCTAATTTTGGATCTTCTTTAATGCCATCTTCAAACCAATCTTTGTGGATTTGCTTTAGTAACTTCAAATCATGCTTAAGGTGGATAATAAAGGATTTCTTGAGTTCATCTTTAGGTATAAAAACAAGACCTTTTTCATATTCCTTCTTGAGTTCTTCCTCAAAGCTGTAATCTCCGACTTCAGCAAGAGCATCATCATTCAAATCATCCAGTAAAGCATCTGGGGAAGGCAACTTACCTTTTTTGTAGATGGGAACACGATGTAGTTTTTCGTAGAAAGTTTTGATACCCTCCATAGATTTAATCATCGATTCCAGAGTTTTCTTAAAAGCATTGAGAGAGCTTTCAAACCTGCCTACCAATAATCTCTGCATGAATTTAGCCAGATTGATCTGTGCTGTGTTGATTGATTCAACATCAGCATGTTCATTGGTTATACTTTTGCGGAATTTTTCCAGATCAATAATGTAATGGGCAGATTTATAACGTGTTCCGATATAACCAGTTCCTTCTTCCAAATCGATTTTATCTACAGGGAAGTTACGATCTTCTTTTGCCAGTAAAGTGAGAGTGGATAGATATAACCCAGTCAGATTGCCAAGATAATATTCTTTGATTATTGGAGGTTCAGCAAAAACGTATTTGATCTTCTGTTTCTTCAAGTCATTACGATAAAAATCAATCTTATCCAAATCAATCCTTGATCTCCTGATGATAATCGGTTCCATGATAAAACGAATTTTCCGGGCAAGGTCATTTATCCTATTCTTCAACTCTTTCTCACTGATAGATTTCTTTCTGCGTTTATTGTTTATGTCCTTGTATTCTTTGATCATCTCAGTGAATTTAAAAGAAAGATTATCAACCGTTCTGATTGTAGATTTAGATGGAATCTGGAACAGTTTGATCATTGAGAAAACGTCTTGTGGTCTGTTATTAAATGGTGTAGCTGTAAGTAGAATTACTTTATTACCCTGACAAAGTTGATGTAGTTTTATATAATCATCAGTATCCTCATTTCTGTATTTATGTGCTTCATCAACTATGATCAATACTTCTTCATTATACCAGACGTTTTGAAGCTGATCCAATGCTTTATGAACTGAGCCACTTCCATAGACGACAGCATTCAAATCAAATAGGGTTCGATACTCTTTATCCCATTGATCGTACAGGTGTGGAGGTGCAATAATAATGACTTTCTTTCGCAGATTATAAGCTACTGCAGAAGCGATAATACTCTTTCCCAAACCTACAACATCAGAAATCAGTACACCATTATGCTCTTCAATGATCATCAGTGACCTTTTAATCGCATCTAACTGATATTGCAGATTGAAGAATTTTCCTTTGGTTATCTGAGATGGGAATGAAATTTCCTGATCACTTTTTATGGATAAATATTCATGAAGAACACGAATATAAAACAGGTATGGTTTATAGAGCTTATCATACCAAATCTTCTCGATAACTTCTTCAGTAAACTCAAGGATGTTGGCTTCTGTGACAATATCGATAGCAGGTTCCCAAAGATCATCGAATATCTTCTTTCCAGTTTTATACTCATCATAAAGTATTACATTGATCTCCTGCTGACCTTTCAAACCAGAAAGAGTAAGATTGCTTGAACCAGTTATCATAGTACCTGGTAATTTGCCACCTTGAGAATGATAGATTTTATGCTCAAACAGATACATTTTTGAATGATTAGGAGAAGCAGTTTTTTTTATTTCAAGAGAACCGTCTTTAATCTTTCTTAGAAAAGCTTCAAAGGCTTTTATCTTCCTATCTGAATCAAAGAAATCAGTATCGTTAAAGATATCTACAAAGGATTTATAATAGTTCTTCTTTATTTCTAATCTTGATTGATTGAGTTCCTGTAATACAAAGAATTCTTTTATGTTATTGGATAAATCTTTCTCAATATTCATTCCAACAAGAATCTTAAGATGTTTATCACCAACCTGTTCATATATCTCTTCAAAGCCGGAAAAGTAGAAATAACCTACAAGAAAATAAAGGTTTTTTGAACCCGGCAGGATATTCTGAATAACCTCAGTCAGGAATTCCTGCTGGTTAGTTACTAATGTAGCCACATTTAACTCCTATCACATCATCCCAATCGATGAATTTGTTTTCTCTAATCAGATTATACTTTCTTATTTGTTTTACTCGATCCGTCAATAAGATTCTATGTCATCTGAAGACAACTCAATTTGCTTTATACTATTACATAATCTTAATACCCCCATGAGAAGTAATGATTATATAGATTGGGACAGAGTTAAATTTTTTAATAAAAATGAATTTAACCGTAGATGCTGCGAAACAAGCATCATCTCAGCTAATCTGGTTTTGAAGCTGGATTTAGCGAGAGCGCTGGCAGGCACATGTTTTTCCATTTAAGTTATGAATATCCGCTGATTCATGTATAACCACAATATCAGCATCGGAAATTCTGGGAGGCATACTATTTCCAAGTACCCCAAGAGCGTAACAACTTTTTTCTAAATAATTTCAGCATAATATAAAAAACGTTAAGAAATTTTTATTGAGAACGTTAAGAATTATTTTCTGTTTGAGTAATTGATAAGAGCTGATTTTGTTATCCTTCGACTACGCTCAGGATGAGACAAACATTTTGTAAAATGAAGACACTCCGAGTTAAAATAATTTAGTTCGAAAGCAGAAATCTTAGATTTTTATATTGGCTGGGAGTTTTTCTTGGTTCGTTCTTTTGTCGGCACAAAAGAATGAATATATAAAGTGAAGAATTGCAATCACTTGAAGTAAAACTATGAAGAACCGGCGACATGGGAAGTTTGGGACATTAAATAACTTTAAATGTTTATAAATTTAATTGATAGCTGATTGATAAGTGGTTTACATAATGTAAAAAATTGAAATTATGCTGTCACTTTTTGAAATTTAAAGTGTCACTTTTAAATCATTCCTTTAATTTAATTAAGAAGAAATAAATAGCCGCTAAATACATCAGCGGCTACTAATTATGGCGGGAGCGACGGGACTCGAACTCGCGACCTCCTGCGTGACAGGCAGGCGTTCTAACCAACTGAACTACGCCCCCGCAACATTAAAAAATTACTTTGGCACTTTTGGATTGAGGTGTTTTTGTGTCAAAGATTTTTTAATAATTTCATCAATTATTTTTCTTTAGATAAAATAAATAGATGTTATCTGTTTAATCTATATGTAATTACAGATCCTGGATATATTTCAGAGGTTTAGGCGCACTAGCTTCATTCACACCGTCACCAGATATATAGCCTTTTATCGGTTTCCCTTTAGGATCACCATTTTCATCGATCTTAACGAATTCCACTAGAATACGAACAGCTTTATCAGCTTCAAATAAAATATCCTCTCCATTCTCATCCGTTTTGAAAGGATTGTGTTTTAACCAGCCCAGTCCGATAGCAGCAGTTCCGTTCTCCCCCATCACATTCTTTCTGGCTGATTGCAGAAATTCCCGTTTTTCTTTTGGAACATTCGGTGAATTGATGCTGGATGTTACAGTTCCAATTTTCTCATCGCTTTGATAGATAGCTCTGCCAGTAACAATACCTTCACTTATGAACAAGACCATTCTTTTATCGACGCCAGCTTCTATCTCAGTTTCCAGTGCTTTTTTTCCAATAAACTCCGCTTTATTCATATCAATAGCCGCATTGAACAAGGGAGCATTAACCGGAGTGTGCTCTTTATCGTATTCAGAGCCGTTAAGCGGAAGCCCGAAATTACCGGCTGAAATTCTATTTTCGTCTCTACCGCCTAAACCCACGACCAAACCGCCCAATTCATAAGCTTTTATGGCAATCCGTTTGAATTGTTCTTCCGCGGCCTCTAAGGGCACATATAATTCCCAGCCCCAGCGGTTTGTATATCCTGTTCTGCTGATGATATAATGCTGATTTTCATAATTAAATTCGTTGAAAGTAAAGAAGCGCATATTTTTCTTCGGTTTATGGCGGTTTTTCAAAACTGATTCTCCAAAAATATCTGAGACCAGGTTAAAAGACAACGGACCCTGGATATCTATTTTTACTAATTGATCTGAGATGTCTTTCACTTCAACCTGTTCATTTTCCAGTTTATATTGCAGGATAAAATCTGCATCTGAAATCATGTTTTTCTCAGCGTCAGTAATATCGTGTCCGGCGTTGATCACAAGAACGTAATTATCCTTTTTTCTTCTCATTATGATCAGGTCATCCAGCACAGTTCCTTTCTCAGTCAGCAGTAAAGTGTATTTGCATTGTCCCACTTTCATAGAGGACACATCCACCGGCAACACTCTGTTTAAAAGGATTTCTGCCTCTGCACCGCTGAATTGTATTTGAGCCATGTGATCAATATTGAAGACGGCTACTTTCTCAATTGCTTTTGCTTCTTCCAATACGGAAGTGAGATAATTTACCGCCATTTCATACTGACCAAAGTTACTTGTTTTAATGGGAGAATATTCCCTTTGTAATTTTTTGGAAAGGAATTCCTGATACCAGTTTTCAGCATTAAACAAAGCTGTTTTCCTCGGTTTTTTTGGGAAATCATAGCCTACTTTTTTCATGCTTTTCTCCTCTTGAACTATATTTTCCGGGATAATTTCATTTTTTTTGGTAATTTGTAAAGCAGATTAAATATTTATTATTACTTGACGATATTCGCTAATATTTAAAGGTACAAAAAATAAAATTTTAAGGAATCTGAATGTCTAGGATACTAATAGTTGAAGATGAATCAATGATAGCCGCAGACATCAAATATACACTTGAGCAATATAAACACGAAGTGATAAAAATTTTTAGCAATGGTGAAGATGTAATAAAAAATGTTACTGCGTTAAATCCCGATCTGATCTTAATGGATATTATGCTGGAAGGTAACCTGACAGGCATCCAAACGGGAAAAGCTATTTTAGAAGAGAACAATATCCCAATCATATTATTAACTGCTTACGCTGATGCTGCTACCGTAAATTCTGCTAAAGAGATTTCCCCTTACGGTTACCTTTTAAAACCTTTTGAAGCAAAGGAATTGAATGCAGCTATTGAAATTGCCCTGATCAAGCATAATACGGAAAAGAAACTGGAAGAGAATAGAGCTAAATTCGAGAGTATCTTTCTGAGTAACCCAGAGCCGTGTGTCTATTTAGATACTGATTTTACTGTCCTCGATATTAACCCTCGCTTTAGTGAGTTTTTCGGATATTCACCCGCCGAAGTTAAAGGTAAGAACATTGATGATCTGATCATTCCGGATACAAAAAAAGATGAAGCTGCAAAATTAAGTGATCAATCTTTATATGGTTATGTTTATTTTGACACAAAGCGATTGACTAAAACTGGAGATATAGTTTCAGTTTCTATTTCCGCTGCTCCTATCCTGATCAAAGGAAAGGCAACAGGAACTTTTGTTATTTATAAAGATATTACCGAGAGAAAGAAGGTTGAAAAAGAACGGAAAGAACTAATAATAAAATTAAAAAAGACACTCGATGAAGTTAAAACTCTGGAAGGGATGATCCCTATTTGTTCTCATTGTAAGAAGATCCGCGATGATTCAGGCTTTTGGGGTAATGTCGAACACTATATCGCCAAACATTCTAATGTTGATTTTAGTCATGGTATCTGCCCGGACTGTTTACAAAAACATTTTCCCAAACAATATAAAAAAATGAAAGAGAGTGGTAAGATCTAACCAAGTTTATCACGATGTTTTTTTTAAAATTTAAAATAAATTTATTTTTCCTTTTTCTAACTGATCTTCTCAGTTGAAATATCTGATCTATCAAATGAAATCTAACAATTCTGCTAAACTGATACATGGTCCTATCGGAAAAACTCTAGCCAGAATGACCGTCGCGATGACACTGGGCATGGTTGGAATGGTAGCCTTTAATCTGGCCGATACTTTCTTTGTGGGAAAGCTCGGAACAGATCAATTAGCTTCCCTCAGTTTTACTTTCCCTGTGGTACTTGTAATATCCAGTATTGCTTTAGGTTTGGGTTTTGGTGCTTCTGCAGTAATTTCTAGAGCAATAGGAGAAGGTGATCATCATAAAGTTCAAAGATTAACTACTGATAGTCTTTTATTAGCTTTATTGATCGTGATAAGTTTTGTTGTGATAGGGTTATTTACTATAAAACCTTTATTTAAAACCTTAGGTGCTTCTCCCCAACTACTTCCCTATATTGTAACTTATATGAAAATCTGGTATTTAGGAATGCCTTTTGTTGTTGTGCCGATGGTTGGGAATAATGCCATCAGAGCCACGGGTGATGCCAAAACTCCCAGTATAATCATGCTGATAGCCTTTGGAATTAATGTTATTCTTGATCCGATGCTGATCTTTGGTATTGGTCCTTTTCCCGAACTTGGGATCAAAGGAGCTGCTCTGGCTACTGTTTTCAGTCGATTCACTACCTTCTCAGTTGCACTTTGGGTTTTGATTAAACGTGATAAAATGATAACTTTTGATTTAACTGGTATTTCCAATATACTTCAATCCTGGAAACAAGTATTATTTATTGGCGTTCCATTTGCCGGTTCAAGGATAGTTATTCCCATTACGATCGGTATCATCACGCGGATAATTTCTTCTTATGGAAATTTTGCAGTAGCAGGTTATGGGGTTGCCTCGAGAATAGAATTTTTTTCTCTGGCTGTAATAGCTGCCTTAGCATCAGTGTTCAGCCCGTTTATTGGTCAGAACTTGGGAGCAAAAAAATTCACACGTGTAGTTGATGCTATCAATTTAAGTCATAGGTTCTCGATTTTCTGGGAGATATTTATTTGGATCTTATTAATTTCTTTCAGGAATACTATCGCTGGTGTATTCAATAATCATCCTGAAGTCATCGCCACAACTGCATTATATTTAGCGATTGTACCATTCAGTTATTCGCTTCAGGGCGTTTTTATGCTCAGTACAACTGGTTTAAATGTTATGCACAAACCCTTACAAGCAGCAGGACTCACTATTATGCAAATGTTCCTGATCTGCGTACCGCTGGTCTTGATAGGCTCACATTTATTTGGATTGACAGGAATTTTCGTTGCCATTGCTTTTACTTATATTGTTTCAGGGATCGCATCTCGAATCGTATTGATGAAGTATTTGAAACAAGTGATCAATTAATTATGGAGTAAAATGTACTATAACATTAAAAGACTTTTAGCACCGTTAATAATCCCAAGTTTACTGGTTATTTTGGCGATGGTCTTAGGCTGGCAATGGGATAAACTCTTTACTCAGAGTGATATTGGCGAGGAAATATCGGCTTTTATCATAATTTTTCCTTATCTTCCCTATTTACTTTTGGCAATAGTTGCTGTTTTGGGTTTACGCTCCAAGAATCCTGACCTTACAATGATCCCGCTTCTTTTGATACTGAGTTATTTCTTATTGCGAAATGTTTATACCGGTAATCTTTCAGATCATTCAATACTTTCTCTTATCTTATTTTTTGTACCGATCAATATTTGTCTGATCTCTTTTACAGGGAAAAAAAATTTCAAGAGTACTGTAATATCATATCTGATATTAATAGCAGAATTCGGGATATTAGCTTTCTTTTATAGACTTTATGAATTCTCCGATTCAAATTTTATTACTCAGTTCCATGTGGAATTTCCAAACTTCGCTGCTTCTTTATATAAATTCACCCAAAGTGTTTTTACAGTTTTAAATAATAAATCTTTCATCATCGGGATACCGCTTATTTCCATCTTTTCTTTTTTCGTGATCATAACAATAATGACAATCAACTTTGTGAATACGCGCGATGAGAAAAAAGGCGGCTATCTGTTCATTATTATTTTACTATTTCTAGCGATCAGCTCCAAACATAATATCCAGCATTTAATGATTTTTTTTACAACAAGTGCCCTTATTCTGCTCATTACAGCAATTGAATCATCTTTTTCTATGGCTTATATTGATGAATTAACCGGCTTACACGGACGCAGAAGTTTGAACGACACATTAGCTTCGCTTTCCAAGAATTATGCTATTGCCATGATCGATATAGACCACTTTAAAAAGTTTAATGATAAATATGGACATAAAACAGGTGATCAAGTGTTGAAGATGGCGGCTTCCAAACTCAATGATATCTCCGGTGGTGGTAAACCTTTCAGATACGGAGGTGAAGAATTCACAGTGATATTTGCCGGAAAAACTTCCAAAGAAGCAAAACCTTATATGGAAGAATACAGGGAAAAACTGAGTGCATCTGAGTTTGTTGTTCGCTCTCCGATCAGAAGATCTTCAACTGCCAAAAATCGGGGGAAAAAGGCTTCCGTTAACAGAACAACCGCAACTATAACTGTAAGTACAGGCATTGCAGAACACAGCAAAGACCAAACAAAACCTGAGAAAGTTCTTAAAGCTGCCGATAAAATCCTTTACAAAGCAAAGCGCTTGGGTAGAAATAGAGTAGAAATTCAAAAAAGGACTTAAGAGAAATGGAAAAGTTATCAGAAAAGAACCAAAAGAAAACTAAAGATAAACAAGCGCAAATAATTGAGAGCCAGCTTCTATCGGGTATTTTAGAAAGTTCCAGTTCAGTTTCAATCATTTCAACAGATCTTGATCAAAACATTATTTATTGGAATAAAGGTGCAGAGAATATCTTTGGTTATAAAGCTGAGGAAATTGTAGGTAAGAGAAAAATCACCATCATCTATAATGGCGTAACTTCCAAGAAAACTGCCTTAAAAGCTCAAAAGAAGATCAAGACAACAAAAAAAGGCACAGAATGCGAACTCCAGCAGATCACAAAATCAGGGGAAGTACTTTGGAGCAAAATGACATTAACCCCGAGTTTGGATGAAAAGGGTAATGTAATTGGCATTTTAGGAGTCGGCACGGATATCACTAAACACAAATCAACAGAAGCCCATCTGCGAAAGCTGATGCATCAATTGAAAAAAACTCTTACAGGTATAATCTATGCAACTGAATTGATCATAGAAACACGAGACCCTTATACAGCAGGTCACCAAAAAAGAGTGGCTCTTCTCGCTAAAGCGATTGCAGAAAATATGAAATTATCTGATCATCAAATTGAAGGAATATTCATGATCGGGATGATACATGATCTTGGTAAAATATCCATCCCTGCTGAAATTCTCAGTATACCCCGCAGACTAACGGAGGCTGAATTTAATTTAATAAAAAATCATCCTGAAGCCGGATATGATATTTTAAAAACAATTGATTTTCCCTGGCCAATAGCAGAAATTATTCTGCAGCATCATGAACGCCTGGACGGAACGGGTTATCCCAATCGTTTGGTAGATAAAGAAATTATGCTGGAAGCGAAGGTGATCATGGTTGCAGATGTGGTGGAAGCTATGGCTTCTCATAGACCTTATCGAGCAGCTTTTGGAATTCAGAGAGCATTGGGTGAAATTAAACAGAATAGCGGAATTCTCTACGACTCTACAGTTGTAAATGCCTGCGTGGATGTTTTTGAAAAAGAGAAATTTAAATTTGAGAATAATGAGAGTGTTTCTCCCTTATTAACGAGTACAAATGAATTGTCCAAAATGTAATAACCTACTTGATCCATCAACTAAGATATGCCCAAGTTGCGGTGCTGATATTTCTAAGATGAATTCAACTGAATCAAACGGATATGTAAAAGTGTTTGAAAGTTCAAATTTGGGAATTACAGCGATCATTAAATCAATTTTAAGTGATGCCGATATAGATTTTCTGATAAAAGGCGACCATATGCAGGGTCTTTTGGGTGCACAATTTAACTTCGGTTTTGGCGCTGAAATCGGGAAAGTTGTTTTTTTTGTTCAACAGAAAGATGCTGATGTAGCAATTGAGCTGCTTAAAGAGATAAACCCTTAAACATACGAGTATCAATGAATAAATTTCTGCTCTTAATGACAACTATTATTGTAATTAGTTGCAGCAATGATCCTTATCCACCAATTGCCAAAGTTTCACCTGATACAACCCGTATTCATGGAATTGAACTAATAGATAATTATGCTTGGCTCAAAGATAAGACGCGTGAAAATCGTGAAGTATTAGATTATATTTTAGCTGAAAACAAATATACAAATAAAATGCTTAAGAAAACGGAAAAATTTCAAAGTTCTCTCTTCCGTGAATTTGTTGATCGTATTAAAGAAAATGACCAGAGTGTCCCAATCAAAATTGATAATTATTTATACTATTCAAAAAAAGAAAAAGGTAAGCAGTATTCAATATATTGCAGGAAATTGATAAAACCAAATACTAAAGAAGAAGTGTATCTTGATCTAAATCAACTATCCAAAGGGCATGAATTCTATTCTGTTATTGAGATGAAAGTAAGCCCTGATCATAATTTCCTGGCTTATGGTGTTGATACAACAGGTGCGGAAGATTATACTCTTGTAATCAAAGATCTTAGTACTGAGAACTATTTAAAAGATAGAATTCCATTGGTGAATGATATTGCCTGGGCAAATGATAATAAGACAATTTTCTATTCTACATCTGATCAAGCCGGAAGATCATACAAGATAAACAAACATAAAATTGGAACTGATCCTCAAATAGATAAATTAATATTTACTGAAACAGATGAACGTTTTTGGGTATGGTTGAGTAAAACTAAAGATAAAAAATTTATTATTCTTGGAACAGACAGCAAAACTACAACTGAACGCTGGTTTTTAAATACAGACGATGCAGACGGTGAATTCCAATTAATAGAACCACGCATTGAAGGACATGATTACGATGTGTTTTCTCATGAAAAAGATTTTTATATAGTTTCGAACAAAAATGCAAAGAATAATAAACTAATGATAACATCAATCCAAAAACCTTCCCGGGAATACTGGCAGGAAGTGATCCCAACACGCTCCAACGTGTTACTAAATGCCGATGTATACAAAAACTTCTTAGTATTAACTGAGCGTGAAAGAGGAATTGAGAACATGAGAGTTATTAATCTAAAAAACGATGAAGAATACTATATTGATTTTCCTGAACTAATTTACTCTTTTAATACATGGAACAATACAGAATACGATTCTCCCCTACTTCGTTTTACATACGAATCACTTGTTACTCCATTTGTAGTTTATGATTTTAATATGGAAACAAAAGAGAAAACTAAGTTGAAGCAGCAGGAAGTGCTGGGAGGATTTGATCCGCGGGAATATTCTTCAGAAAGAATTTTTGTTGAAGCTGAAGATGGTTCTGAAATCCCGATTTCTATTGTATATAAAAAAGATCTCTTCCAAAAAGATGGACGCAATCCCTTATATTTAACAGCTTATGGTGCCTATGGAGATTCTTCCGATCCATATTTCTCTACTACAAGGTTAAGTTTGTTAAATCGCGGAATCGTGTACGCTATTGCTCATGTACGCGGTGGTAAAGAGATGGGTGAATACTGGTATGACCAGGGTAAAATGCTCAATAAGAAAAACACATTTACAGATTTCATCGCTTGTGCTGAACATCTTAAAGAAAAGAAATATGCTGGAAAATTGATCATAGATGGTGGAAGCGCTGGTGGTTTATTAGTTGGAGCTGTTACCAATATGAGATCTGATCTTTTTAAGGGCGTGATTGCAGATGTACCTTTTGTTGATATGTTAAATTCGATGCTTGATCCAAATCTTTCTGCTGTTGTAAGTGAATATGAAGAATGGGGAAATCCAAATGATCAGATTTATTTTGATTACATCCGCTCCTATTCCCCATACGAAAACGTGATTCCCCAAGATTATCCAAACATTCTTGCTTTAGCCGGATTTTATGATACACGCGTGAATTATTGGGAACCAGCAAAATGGGTTGCAAAACTGAGAGTAAATAAAACCAATGATAATCTGCTTCTTTTGCATACAAACATGAACGCAGGTCATGGAGGTTCATCCGGACGATATGATTATCTAAAAGAAATAGCTCTTACTTATACCTTTGTTTTTGATATCTTAAAAATTGAAAAATAGTGGAGATAAAAATGAAATTAATCAGTTTATTTTGTATCCTTTCAATATTATTATTGATAGCTTGCCAACAATTAGTAACAGAACCATCTCCAACTAGCGAATTACCACTTTCACTATCATTACAACCTGCCTTGGATAATGGGTTTGATGTAACTGCGGTTTTGGTTACAATAACAAAAGATGAATTCTCAAGTAGTTTATATCTATCTATAGATGATTCAACCAATACAGCTTCGGGTACTTTTTCCGATCTTCAACCTGGTATTTACACGATCTATGTCGAAGTATTTGACGATGAAATTATTATTGCAACAGGATCGGGAACCGGAGAAGTTATTGCTGATGAAACAACAACTGTTGAGATCATACTTGAATTTGTACCTACTACAGGAAATCTGGAGATTATTGTTGAATGGGGAAATCTGATTCCCGATCTACCTCAGAGAGTTCTTTTTATCGGGAATAGTATTACATATTACAATGGCGGTGTTGATTTGCATACGATGGATCTGGCAAATTCTATAGACTCAACTTTGGCTGTTGTTTGCGATAATGTTACATTTGGTGGTTGGACTTTAGAACAGCATTTTAACAGTCCTAATACAATTCAAACAATTGAGGAAGGTGACTGGGATCTCGTGATCCTGCAGGAAATGACTTCCCGTCCGGTTACCGAACCGGAACTTTTTTATGAATATGCCGCACTTTTAGATTCTGTTATAACTCAATCAGGAGCACAAACAGTTTTTTTCTTCAGTTGGCCTTTTGAGAGTGTATTCGATGAGATGATTGAGCAACAGTCAGCAGCATACAATTTTATCGGAAATGAACTTAATGCGCTGGTTATTCCGGTAGCACGAGCTTGGCAGATTTCACGTCAGCAGGATCCTGACCTTCAACTTTTTATTGATGATGGCAATCATCCAAATTATCATGGAACATATCTCGCATCTTGTGCTTTCTTTGCCTTTTTATGGGGTGAAACACCGGTTGGAGCTTCTTATGTAAATGATCCCTCTATTACAGATGATGAAGCGTTATTTCTGCAGACAATAGCTTGGGAGACATACGATATTTACGGACAATAACCTGGTTGATCATTTTAGATATTAAATCTTGTTATATTGTAATTTATATTCACTCACAAAAAACCAAACCTTGACATCATAAATATCAATTTAACATTTGTTTCGCGCTGAAGTAAAGCGATCTAAAGCATTTATTACTGCTATGATACTTTACCGACAGGGTATTTTTGGAAACGAAAATATCTCCCGTGTTTGGAAAGGCGAGACGGTTATAGTTCCTTCTTGCCTTCAAAAAAATATTTTTTGGAGGTTTCATGAACAATTTTACAAAAGTAATAATTACATTGGGTATAATTCTATTAATTTCGTCCTGCACAAGCAGCACAACTGAAAATCAAATCGATAACCCTACTCCCCCGCAACTTGCAGCGACCTACGATCTGGAATTTACTTTTCCGGATTCAACCGAACTTCTGGCTTATGATTCTGAGTTGATCGATTATAACGGAACAATGGTACCGGCGTATTCTTTGAATCAATTTGTCGATCAGGATACGGTTGATAATTATGTGGATGAAGATTCTTTGGACTGCCGTGGATTGTTTGCTATTCAGATCGTTTCTAATGATGATGACGGTAATTGGTCACCCAGGTTAAATGGATATTATGATCTTAGTTGGCAGAATTTTATCACAGGTTACTTGCTGCCGAATGAAAAAGGTAGAACTTATTTTGCTGATGATAATATTCCGTCCGGCTACAATGTAAGATGGGCTGGATATTTACGCTTGTACCGAAAGATCGATGTAATTTTAGATGGTAATATCACAATTTTTGAATCCGGAGCTTTTACAACGGAAGAAATCACTTATACAAAAAATGGTGAAACTTATACAGCTAATGCTGTTGAATTAGAGAATTTCATCTCTGATTATGTTACTTTAGAACCGGAAAGTTATCAGTTTCTTTTCACAGCCGGTGATGGCTGGATCAATGATGATTCTAATAACATCTTTGACTGGAATACAATTGAAAATAGTTTTTGGCTTCCGGAACATAATAAGGCGATATTCTTAGATACGGATCATGATACTATTTTCAAAAGTGTAAAAGTTTTGGAAAAAATAGAACTGGTGGAGATCAGCAAGTAGTGTCTTTCTTAAGGAAATTTTCATCACAGGATTTACTTTATCTGGCTATTTTAAGTGCTGTCGGATTAGCTGTAAAGCCGATCATAACACCATTAATTCATCTTGTTTCTGCTCCTTTGATGATTCCGGGTGGCTCTTTAGCGGGCGGCTTGTACATGATGTGGATAGCATTGGCAATTTCAATCGTCAATAAACCCGGTGCCGGTACTTTAGTTGGTCTTACCCAGGGGATAGTTATGATCAGTATGGGCTTCTTCGGTAGTCATGGTGCTGTATCTATTATCAGCTATACTTTGCCGGGGTTGACGGCTGATATCATTTCCATATTCTTCAAAAATAAATCTACTTTGTATTTTCATGTTATCTTAGTTATAACTGCTAATATTACCGGTGCAGTGATCGTCACCCTTGTTATAATGCGGCTGGCAGCTATTCCCTTTCTTATATCTATAATAGCTGCGATTATTTCTGGTATTGTGGGCGGTATTATTTCATATAATATTTTTAACAAGATCAAATCTTATAATTTGATATAGAGGTTATTATGAATTTCAGATTGATGTTAATATTTCTACTTGTAAGTACTTTATTATCTTCAATAGTTTTAGAGAATAACGATCAAACCTATACTTTGGATAAGGTTGGATTAGAAAATTATACACAAATTGAGTTAACAACTCAACGTGAGAAAAATGATGAACTGCTCACAGATAATTGGATCGGTATAAAAATTACTGATATTTTAGATAATTATCAAATAGAAGAATTTGAAACATTAAGTTTTATTTCCGCTGATAATTATCTTGTTAGGATCACTAAAAATGATATCAACGATCAGCAAATGATCTTAGCCCTGAATAGAAACGGCAAACCTCTGGATGATGAACACATCAGATTAGTTATTCCTGAAATGCGGGATATGTTTTGGATACAGGAAATTGCCACCATAAGAACAGAATCAAATATTGATATTCCTTTCCCGCACAAAGTATATTTTGTTGAATCTGTGATCTCCGATTTGAAGATCAGAAAAGACCTCTCACCCTTTGTTAATGTTGAAGGCTACACTTTCAGTGAGATCGCTGCCCCAATATTCCCTTTCCTGAAAGATGAAGTTTTAGTACTTGGTCGAGATGGTGTAAAACATAGTTTGGATTATGATAAGTACCTGGCTGAAGCTGTGGTCGTGAAAAACGGTGATGTTTACGATTTGAAGAGCGCGTCGATGCCGGCCGGTATGTGGATCAAAGACCTGGCTTATATCCAAATATTCGATGTTGCAGCAATCTTTTTAGACCGATTTAACTCACTGCTAGAAGTAAAAGAATTTGCCAACTGGACTAAATTTCCACGCTCGCTTACGCTAGTTAATGATAATACTAAAACAAAGTTAAATTCCACTGATGATATAAACGGTAATGTATGGAGAAATGCTAAATGGCTGGAATGGTAAAAAAATCAATTTTACTGAGTTTGCTTTTATGGTTTGCATCCTGTTCACCACCCGGAATTTTAATTTCAGGCAATATTGATTATACTACTTTTATTCATCAAAATGGAAAGTTAAACAACCTACTTCAAACACTCAGTCCAGCGGCTGAATATGCATTAATAATCGGAAGTGACGGAACGGCTGTACTAGTAACTGCGAAGAGTTTTTCTGAAATTGAGATCTATAAAAAAGCAGATAGATGGTTCTCTAAAACTGAAAAATTGCCGCCTGTATGCAATATAAAGGATATTAAAGAAATTTGTGTTTATAGCCAAGTCCCGGCTGAATATAATAGTTTTGAAGAGCGATTTAAAGACTTTGAGTTTTTAGGACAAAGTAGCAAAAATGATCACTACGTCCGTAAATATAAAGAAATATATTTATGAAAAAAGTTCTTCCCATTTTAATTGTCTTGACCATCTTGCTGGTGATCCTCGTAATAATTCAAAAAAACAGGTTTAAAAATTCAGATGGGATTACGATAATCAATTTAGGAAATAAGATTTTGTTATCTTATGTAGATATCCAAAAGAATGAACAAATAAGCTTTGTTACTGAACGTGGTGACAATATGACCGGCTATCAATTACTGGAAATATTGGAAAATATGCAGATTAACACTCAGGAAATTGAAGGGTATATTTTTCGATCTTTGGACGGCGGAACTTTGGAACTATCAAAGGACGATGAAGCCCAGTTTTATCTGATTTTTCAGGATGTTTTAGATAAACAAGATGTGAGACTTGTGATTCCAACTGATCAGTTTAGTCAACGCTGGATCAAGCATATTATTGAAATTGAGCTGATATAATGTTATACTTGGATGACCTTACATTTCAATACAAATTCTCTTCTCCGAAGCTTTTGAACAATTTAACACGGAAAATTAACAAAGGTGAGATAGTTGCAGTTAACGGCGACAGTGCTGCCGGCAAGACCACATTATTAAATATAATTTGCGGAGTTATACCTAAATTTGTTCAGGGAAATTTGTCCGGAGAAGTATTTTTCAACGACATTCCCATCTCTTCACTCTCACTCGCTGAAACTGCACCATACATAAGTCTCCTGATGCAGCATCCCGATAATCAGCTCTTTTTCCCTACGGTTGAACAAGAGTTAGCTTTTGGACCGGAAAACCTGAATATCCAACCGAATGAAATTCTAAAGCGAATTTATAATACTTTGAAACATTTAAATATCGAAGATTTACGGTTTCAAGAAACAACTGAGTTATCTTTCGGACAAAAAAAACTCGTTGTTTTTGCTTCTTTATTGATATTATCACCCCAAGTCTTATTACTGGATGAGCCATTTACAGGGATTTCGCAGATAAATATCGAATTGATGAAAGAAGAGATCTATAATCAGGCAGAAATGGGAAAGATCATCATTGTTGCTGGTCATGAAAATGCTAAAATTAAAGCTTCACAAACTATTGAGTTAAAGCAGTAATATGGAAAGTTTACAGATCAAAGATCTCGCTTTTGAGTACAAACAGGGAAAACCATTATTTACTCAAATTTCCCTTTCCTTCAAGTTGAATGATATTACCTTCCTGAGTGGGGCAAATGGCTCAGGTAAAACTACATTTTGCCGTATTATCAGCGGATTAGAAAAAAAATATCGCGGTAAAGTAGAAATTGCCGATCAGGATTTGAGATCTTTTTCTTTTGCTGAACTTGCTAAAATACTTGTTTATTTAAAACAAGAGCCAATTTCAAATATTATTGCTTCTGAGGCGGAAGAAGATCTGAAGATATGGCAGTTTTTTTCTGATTCTCATGAAGATGTACTTTCTCGGGAGCGACAAAGTGCGTTAAATAAATATGAGATATCAAGTATCAGCAGGAAACCGAATTGGGAACTGAGCGGCGGTCAATTAAAAAGAATTGGTTTGGCTGCCTTATTGTTAAAAGATAATCATTATTGGATCATGGATGAACCGCTGGCAGGACTGGACGACTCACTTGTAAGTTTACTGGTAAAGATACTCAAAGAAAGGAAACTAAACGGTAATGGTTGTTTGATTGTCTCCCATAATGAAAAGGTATTAAAAGAAATAATTGATCAATATTACATAATATGCGATCAGAAAATTAAATCAAGGATTTGAAAACAGCGTGAAAAAATATATCGTATTTGTGCTAATCATTTCAATTTTCCGAACGCTCAACTCTGCAAATGTAGATTCACTTGAGACATCTAAACGTCATTATTATTTAGACGGTATCAGAGTAATTGCAGACAGACAGCAGGAAACAATAGGAGCTGTTAATATTTTGGGCTTTGATACGACAAAATTAAGACCGGAAATTAATATTGCAGAAACAGTTGATAAGATGAACGGATTACACGTTTCAAGCGGTGGAAAATCAGGCAGTTCGCTCCGCATCCGAGGTTTTAACAATGATCAGGTTAAGATATTATTAGATGGAAGACCTTTATGTGGTGGTTACTTTGGCAATATTGACCTTAATACGATCCCCAATTCTGATATTAAAGAAATTAGAATTTTAAAAGGTCCGGTTTCTTCTATTTATGGTTCAAATACATTGGGCGGAGTTGTCAATATCATAACTGAAACACCAAAAAATGGTGCATTACTTAAAATCGGTACTGAATTTCAAAGGAATAGTACAAATAAATCTTATATTTCTTCCAATCATGATCTGGGAAAATGGGATTACTGGCTTTATGTATCTCGTTATCAAACCGATGGATTTTCACTTTCCAAAGATTTTTTACCAACTATTAATGAAGACGGAAAACTTAGAGATAACACATCCCGAGATCAGTGGGATTTCCAATCAAAATTTGATTTTACGGTATGGGATTTTCATTCGATCGGCTTCCAGGCCGGTTATACTTTTATGGATAACAAAGAAATTCCCAGCAGCATATATGAAAGCAGAGTGCGTAAATTTACTGATTGGAAGAGATATCAAGCTTCAACTCTGGGATTTTTTCAGTTAAAACATAACCTTACTTTAGAATCAAATATTTTTTATGATCGTTATGATGATACTTATGCTGAGTATAATCCCGCAACAGGTGAAATGTTCGGACAATGGCCTTCCTTCATCAAAAGCTGGATTTACGGCACTCATATAAAATTTGATTGGGAATTATTCTCCTATCTGCATAATTCTTTTGGTTATCGCTTTGAGAACCAAGAATATACCAGAAAGGATAATGCCAATTATCCGGATTGGCTGGGAAATGAGCAAATACAGCATTACTGTTTTTGGCAATCGGAATACACACTCAATAGTATGATCTTTACAGCCGGATCAGGAATGTCATTTTTCAAACCAGCAGGAATCTCCAATTGGAATTTACATTGGGAGCCATCAGCCGGGATTCACTATTCAAATAGCAAAAACTGGAAGTATTCTCTAGCTTATTCGTCGAATACAAAATATCCGTCAATGCATCAGTTATTTAGTGACAGCAGTGGAAATCCTGCTTTAATAGCAGAAAGAGCAGAAAAAAACGAGTTCAATTTGCATATTCCGGTTTTCTTAGGAAGTTTAACCGGTTCAATTCAGAATTCTCTTTATTATAATCATATTACAAATTTAATTGATAAAGTAAGTGGTACTTATCAGAATCTGGATAAGATAGATACATACGGTTTTGAAATCTCATTAACATTTTTCGCTCTCTGGGAACATCAAATAGAATATTCACATTTAAAATATATGAAAAACAGTTCAACTCCGCTACTTGAGACACCTGAAAACAGCGTTAATCTTAAAGAAAACATTAAACTACCTTTCGCTACTGATCTGGAATACGATCTATCTTGGGTTGATAAACGCTTCACTGACGAAGGTGTTATCCTTCCTGGTTATTGGCTTAATTCAGTTTATCTTCGTAACAAATTCAATAACTTTAAGATATTATTCGGATTAGAGAATATTTTTGATATTGATTATCAGGAAGAATTCGGATATCCGGGGAAAGGACTTAATTTTATCATTAGGTTAGAAACCGAATTCTTCTAACTAATAGGTATTATGAAACAGGAAATTGATAACAACAACCCGGCAATCTTAAATTTACGAACTATTATTCTCATCGTATCTGCTCTCACTACTTTATCCGTTGTTTACAATTCAATTTTTATGCAAGTTTCTTTGATCTCAACAGCTATTATCTTAAATTTAACGATTCAGCCTTCTCAGAATAGATTTTACAGACTTTATCACAGAATGAAACTTGTGTTAAAGATCATTACGATCATGTTGATATTTCAAGTTCTGTTTCGTCAGGGTGGTGAGATAATTTGGCAATACGGTTTTATCAAAATAACCGAAACTGGCTTGAATTACGGAATATCTTCCTCATTGCGTATGTTGTTAATAGTTGTAATTGCTGGTTTACTTTTTGATATTCCATATCATGAATACATTATAGCTTTTCGTAAATGGAAGATTCCCTATGAAATATCATTTTTAGTAGCATCCACAATTCACTTTATTCCCATTTTTCAAAAGCAGTTTACCATAAGTAAAGAAGCGTTAAATCTGCGGGGTATTGAGTTATCAAAAGTTAAACTTAGCTCGAGAATTAAATTGTTTTCTGCTCTTGTGTTTCCAGTTATAGCAAAATCAATTTACCAAGTGAAATATCGCTCGATCTCTTTGGAATTAAAAGCTTTCAGGATCTCACCTGTTCGTACTTATATCTACGAAAACAAGTTAAAATGGTTTGATCTTGTACTTCAGATCTTAGCTGTTTGCGGATTTTTCGGAATATTATTTCTATATTAATGTAGATAATTATCAATATTGAATTAAATGTTTATCAAAACTTTTTAATTTGACAAACATCTAAGTTTTTTTAATTTTAATTATTATTTACAAAGGAGAGGATATGAAAATAGTAATATTTGTTCTTCTGGTTTTCATTACTTGTTTTATTTATGCCCAGGAAGTTAAGTTTGATATCTATGATAAACCAAATGATGATGGTTCTGCCTTGATAATCTCTTGGGATACAACTCAGATCTCTCCTTACCGCATTCTGATCTCACGCCAAACACCGGAAGGTAAAGTTCTGAATATCAAAAAGTCTAATGCTTTTAGCGGGAAGCACGAAGACGGTATCAATATTGAACCTGGTAAAATGTACGATTATCAACTTTTTGCTTTTAACAGTGCTGATGAGATTATATTTTCAGAAACCAGATCAGGTGAATCAAAAGCGCAGTGGTTCAATACAGGCAAAATATCACTCTTGATCCTGATGCTTCTAATATCTTCTTCTATAATATATTATATCTTCTCTGCCAGAAGCGGAAAGGAACTTTATATAAGAAAGATCAGCGGGTTGGAATCTATTGATGAATCTGTTGGTCGTGCTACAGAAATGGGCCGTCCGATATTATTCATCCCCGGAACTTTGGATCTTGACGATATGCAGACAATAGCAGGATTGACAATTCTAAGAAGACTTGCCCAGAAAACTGCAGAATATGATTCAAAACTAATTGTTCCGGTTTGCCGGTCTATGGTACTTTCAACTGCAAAAGAAGTAGTAAAAGAAGCATATTTGAAAGCCGGTCGTCCTGATGCTTATGATCCTGATTCAGTATTTTACCTTACTGATGACCAATTTGGCTATGTCGCTGGCGTGGACGGGATAATAGTTCGAGAAAAACCAGCAGCTAATTTTTTCCTTGGTGCATTTTACGCCGAATCGTTGATCCTCGCTGAAACCGGATTTTCCAGTGGAGCGATTCAAACAGCAGGAACAGCAATGCCCAGTCAACTACCTTTTTTTGTTGTAGCATGTGATTTTACTTTAATTGGTGAAGAGTTATTTGCAGCATCAGCTTATTTATCAAAAGACCCTCATCAATTAGGCAGCTTAAAAGGTCAGGATTTTGGAAAAGCTATCTTTGTTCTCGTTCTCGTAGTAGGAATAATATTAGAAATATCCGGAATTAGCATCATAAAAGATTTTTTAACAATACATTAAGGAGAAACCATGAAAAGAAAATTACCTTTAATGATAACATTCATTGTTGGTGTTATTTTAATATTTTCAGAATTCATTCCTCATAAACCGTTTGGTCAGCTTTCAGGAGAACTTGAAATTTGGTTTCTGATCATATCCGGTTTTGCTATTTTACTGGGACAATTAAGTTTATTCAAAGTTAATATATTTAAAATAAGATACAAGCAGCATGACTGGCCATTTTACGTGATAACTTTAGTAAGTTTTGTGATCATGGTAACTTTTGGTTTTTTATGGGGAACCGGAAACAGCGGTGGTTTCTTAGGTCAGGGAGAAGCAATCTCTTCCGCTATGGGTTATAAACCATTTGATTATTTGTTCCATAACGTTTATCAGCACTTACAAGCGACTATGTTTTCTCTCTTAGCTTTTTTTATTGCTTCAGCCGCATACAGAGCATTTATCGGAAGGACAGTTGAATCAAATCTTCTTTTATTCGCTGCGCTGCTTGTGATGTTGGGCAATACAACCTTAGGTGTATTACTAACAAGCTGGTTGCCGGAATCTCTGAACTTCCTCCATTTACCTAAAATATCTGAATTTATTATGACTTTCCCAACTACGGCTGGGCAAAGAGCGATTATGATCGGAGCAGGGTTGGGTATTATCGGCAGTTCGTTGAGGATCATCTTAGGAATTGAAAGATCTTACCTGGGAGGTGATTAATGGGCAGATCCAAACAGATTGACAGACGCTGGTTATTCCTCTTGATTTTTGTTGGGGTTGCTTTACCACTGATCTTTAAGATCGGCTTACCATTAGAAACCTCAAAGAATGTTCAAATGGTTCATGATCTGGTAGAGAATACACCAAAAGGATCAATAGCATTGATCTCTTTTGATTATGATCCTGCTAGTATGCCTGAGCTGCATCCGATGGCAAAAACTTTGGTAAAACACTGTTTCAAAAAAAATATAAAATTGATCTTTACTGCTATGTGGCCAATGGGTGTGCAAATGGCAGAAGATATTTTGGCGCAATTAGAAAATGAATATCCTGATCTTGTTTATGGAGAAGATTATGTGAATCTCGGCTTTAAAGCAGGGGGAATGATAACTATCCAATCTATGGGTAAAAATTTTGCTGAAGTCTTTCCTAAAGATGTGAATGGTAATGACGTCATGGATCTACCAATTTTAGACGGCATTAAGAATTTCAATAACATTGGTTTTGTCTTTTCCTTATCTGCTGGTGCTCCCGGAATTAAAGAATGGGTACAAATTGCCCATGATGCTTATGGTAGACCAACTTCCGGTGGTGTTACCGGTGTAAGTGCTCCGGCAATTTTACCCTATGTTAATGAACAAAAACAGCTGACGGGTTTATTGGCCGGACTCAAGGCTGCTGCAGAATATGAATTTTTAACTTTCTCCCCTGGAACGGCAACAAGCGGGATGGATGCCCAATCGATAGCTCATTTGATCATTATAATCTTTATAATTATTGGAAATGTAAACTACTGGCGGAATAAGCGTTCCCGGGAAAAAGGGGAGGATTAATGGAACAGTTTTTCACAACATTAGGTGTTTGGCTCGGAGCTTTTTTTACATTTGCGATCTTTAGTTTCCTTTATAAAGATAATCCCTTTTACAAAGCTGCTGAGCAGATATTTGTTGGACTATCAGCAGGTTATTGGTTCGTTTATACTATATTTTTTATTTTGATCCCAAATCTATATGATCCGCTTACTAGTGATTTTAATGCAAACTGGATCAAGCTTATTCCTGCTGTCCTGGGTATCATGATGTTAATGAGATTGATACCTAAAACAGAATGGGTAAGCAGATTCCCGATTTCGGTCGTGATAGGTACAACATCCGGTGTATTTTTTCTCAGGTATTTGAAATCAGATGTCTTAAATCAGATAACTGCAACTATGATAAATCCCTTCCAAAGTGATGATTGGGTGATGGTAATTGGAAATATCATGCTAATTGTTGGTACGATCTGCGGTGTAATTTATTTTTATTTCAGTAAGAAACATGAAGGTGTGTTCGGTGTTTCAGCGAAAATTGGGATATATTTTCTAATGGTTAGTTTTGGTGCTGCTTTTGGTTATACGGCAATGGCGCGTATTTCATTACTAATTGGAAGACTGCAGTTTTTACTAGGTGATTGGTTAGGGATCATTCATCCCTAAATAAATTTAATATGAAAAAGTATATAATTCTATTTCTCTTTGCGGTGATAATTGTAAAGGTTGCTGCATTAACCAGACTGGATTTTTTAAAGCAGCAGTTGGAAACCGCTTCCGGTTTGCAAGAGATCGTAATTTTAGATGAATTACAAAAAGCTTATTGGAAGATATACCCCCAAGCAAGTTTAGAATACGGAATTCAAGCTTTGAAATCTTCTACAAATCTAAAAAATGAATTACAAAAAGGAAAACAACTTAATAATATTGCTATATCTTATAAACATTTAGAAGATTACGAAAAGGCAATAGAATATATGACTTTATGCCTTCGTCAGGTTAAAAAAATTAATGATATCGAGTTACAGATCAATGCTTTGTATTACCTTGCTTCCTTTGAAAATGCTTTAGCGCGTAACGTAAAAGCTTTTGAATATGCTTTAGAAGCATTAGATTTGAGTAAAAAGTCGAAAAACCATCCCGGTTTGGCTAAATGCCATTTCATTATTGCGGAAATATATTTTGATTTGAACGACCTCAAAGGTGCTTATGAGAATTATCTGATATCCCTTGCGGAACACGAAAACTTTGATGATAAATCTTCTTACGCGCTTACAAATGAAAAACTAGGCGAAATCGATCTGTATAATAAGAATTACAACTATGCGGAAGATCATTTTTATACAGCATCTGAAAATTATGAGGCAATTAATGATCTGGAAAGTTTGGTTAGAACTTACCAAGCTCTCGGAAGAATTTATAAAGAATCCGGTGAAAAAGAAAAAGCACTTGAATATGTTGAAAAGTATGCCGAAACAAATGAACAACTTAATCAGAGGATCATAAAAAATAAATTATTACATAATTATGAATATTATAATGTTATTGGCAGTGAAGATAAAGCACTGGAATATTATAAATTATATACCGCTCATTTGGATTCTCTAAAGACCGAGATCAAACAAAAACAGGTTGATGAGTTGATTAGCGATATTGAGTATAAGCATGAAAAAGAAAAAGCTAAAACAACTGAAAAGATTTTGGAAGTAGAAAGAACCGCAGAAGAAAAATTAGAAGAAAAACAACAAAAGATCGAAAAGCTGGTCAATGAAACACAATATATAGAAAAAATTGCTAAATTAGAAAATGATAAAATCATAAAACAAATTGAGGCAATGCAAAATGAACGAAATTTAAAAGAAGTCGAGTTAAAAAGACAACAAAAGATAAATAAAATAACAATTTATATAGCAATAATTATAGGAGTTTTTATTGTAATAATTGGGTTTATTGCTTATAGTAGATATAAATTACAGGAAAAATATACTTCCGAAATGGAAAAAATTGCTAAAACAGATCTTTTAACGCAATTACCAAATCGCCGTGCTGTTCTGGATCAGATCAACTATGAAGTGAACAGGTTCTTACGAAACAATGAGCCTTTCACCATTGTTATTAGTGATATTGACGATTTTAAGAACATTAATGATTCTTATGGTCATGATGTTGGTGATAAAGTGTTGATCGCTTTGGCGAAGTTAATAAAAGATTCTATACGGAAACAAGATATTTGCGCGCGTTGGGGCGGAGAAGAATTCCTCTTTCTTCTGCCTGGAACTGATGCAAAAGGCGGACTGACTATTTCTGAAAAAATCAGAAAAAAAATTGAGAAAGAGAAAATAAAACATGGTGAGAATCTACTCACGTTTACAATGACCTTTGGAGTGAGTACTTATACCAAGGGATCAACAGTTGATGAATGCATTACTAGAGCCGATAAAGCTCTTTATCAAGGTAAGAAAACAGGAAAAAACAGAGTTGAATGTTTTAAGCAGACTCCTGTGAAGAGTAAAAGATCAAAATGAAAGTTCTAAGTATAACAGGATATCATCATTCCGGCAAAACAACTGTAGCTATCGGATTGATAAAGGAGCTAAAAAAACGCGGATACTCAGTAACTTCCATCAAGGATATTCATTATCAAGATTTTACTATGGAAAAAAGAGGAAGTAATAGTTGGAAACATTTGCAAGCCAGCGGTAGTACAGTAATTGCCAGAGGACCTTCCGAGACATATCAAATCTGGAATAAACAACTTACTTTAAACGAAATGCTGGCAAATTTACACTGTGATTTTGTGGTCGTAGAAGGCATGAAAGATGCTGATCTTCCCCGTATAATCTCTGCTAAAAATGAAGATCAATTAGAGGAACTTGTCGATGAGACTGTATTCGCTGTTTCAGGAATTTATGGAAACAATCATAATAAATATAAAAATTTAACTGTCTTCAATTCATCTGAGCAAATAAGTGAACTAGCCGATTTAACAGTTAAAAAAGTATTCGATGTTTTACCACAAGCACAGGAAGAATGCTGCGGGGAATGTGGACTTAACTGCCGGCAGATGGTTGCAGGAATTCTTGCAGGACGGAATAAAAGAGAAGATTGCAAAGTGGATAACGATCCTAAAATTAACGTGAAGATCGGCGGAAAAGATATGAAAATTGTACCTTATGTGCAAAACACTTTGAAGGATGTGATCAAAGCTTATGTAAAAAACCTGAAAGGATATGATGATGGAAATAGCATAGAAATTAGAATCAGAGAGTGATAATGAAAAATGAGATAATTATTAACAAAAATAAAAGACAGGTTATCAAAATTTGTAATACTCCCAAAATGTTTAAAAAAGAACTTTATATTTACAAATATCATTTACCATATACGCCAAGATTGATCGATAATGACGGCAAAAATACCCTCATTCTTGAATATATAGATGGGATCCCGATATTTGACATGGCTGAACCAGATTTCGTTAAAATAACTAAATTAATTATGCACTTCCATTCTATTGAGCCTCAGGGAAACAAATGTATCTGTCACTACGATAACAATCCCAGGAATTTTCTGTTCTCAAATGGTAAATATTATATACTGGATTTTAGTGAATGGATTTATGATTATCCGGAAACTGACCTTATCCATTTTCTATTGTTTTGTGCGTCTGAATACAATCTCAGTAAATTCCGCAAAGTTTTTAAGCAAGTAACGGAAACATACAGATCTGCTAGAATGATAAATCCTTTAGAATGGGAGCTGCTGATCCCGGAAGTAATTTTCAGATTTGATTCCAGAAGGAAAAAATTCCATAAGTATAAAGATAATCCTGATCTTTCCGAAAATAGAGATTTTTTGAAGAATATTCTTTAATCAGTTATTACAATCCAAATATATAAATTGTCGTTTCGCCTACTTGAAGATCAAGTGCTTCTTCCTGAAATTCCGAGCCGAAAGAATCAGTTATTTTTATATAATTAAAATCAGGTTCAACAGACAAGACAGAACTGATGTTTTCTGAGTAAATTGGTTCTTCAATAATGCTATCTCCCCAATCATCATCACCTTCTCGTCTCAAATAAACTGCACTTATCGTATATACGGAAGGATTACTGATCTGCAATCCAGCACGATCAAATGTAATATGATATTTTTTATTAACATTGGCTTTGATCCTAAAAACCTTCTCTTTTGATTCTAAAAAAACCTGCCCCTCTAGTATAAATGGAACTTTCAAAGTTTCACTAAATAAAATATATGAATTTACATAAAATGTTTGAGCAGCGGGTGGATCGGCAGGCAAAAGATGATAAATTCTATCTCCTAAAACAAAACTTACAGAGTTTTCTGTATCATTAAAGATCTCAATCTCAGATTCTGTTGCGCAGGCGGTTATTAAAATTAATACTAATGTAGATAAAATGATTCTCACCATATTGCCTCCTAAATAATTCATTAAACTAGACAGATTATTTTATTATAAATGTAAAGAAAAAGTTATTCTTGACAGAGGGAAAGATTTAATAATATTTTCTTTTAAAGAATATTTAAATTTCAAATTACCTTGTGGAGTGTAGTAGAATGAAAATTTTTGTTGGGAATTTGACACGCGATATTGGTAAAGAAACTTTACTTGACTTGTTCAGTGATTATGGTGATGTCCAAGCAGTCAATATCCTGATAGATAAGATCGATGGTGAATGGAAAGCCTTTGCATTCATTGATATGCCACAAGAGAAAGAAGCCTGGGATGCTATTGCAGCACTTGATAATAAAGAACACTTTGGTCATACTTTGATCGTACATCAAGCTCGGTACCGCACAAAAGACAGAAGAGGTCCTGATAGACAGGGCGGAAGACGATACACAGATCTTCCTGAAGTAACATAGACTGAGGGTTTATGAAAATTTTTATTGGAAATTTATCAAACTCTTTAGATCAACAAGATATCAAAGAAAGATTAGAAAAATATGGGCAGGTAGAATCAGTAAAAATTGATGAGCAGATAGCTTTTGCCGAAATGCCTTATCCAACCGAAGCTGAGAAAGCAATTCTACACCTCGATAAATCTGAATTGGACGGGTTAGTTATCAGTGTTCATCAGGCCAGACATGGACTATCGGATAGACGCAAAAGCAAACGTTTGGGCGGTAGACGTTCAGATGATCCCCAAAAACACCTCTCTGAGATCTTAACAAAAGACGAAATAATTAAATAATTTTCAGCTTAGGTTATTGTAAGCCTTTTTCTGCAATTGCTCTACCGGCTTTCATCGCTATTAGATTTATTTCTACAACTTTTTCACCTTTACGACCAAAAATGTAGCTTATTCCTTCTTCCAATTTTTCATAAGGAAGATCCAAATATTTTGAGGCAGCTCCAAGCACAACCATATTCATAGATTTGGCAGATCCACTTTCCTTGGCTATCGAATCCGCATCCAAAATAACTTTTTTAGTTAATGAATTGATCTCATCTATGACATTTTGTATTTGAGGGTAATTGGGAATATTAACAACCGGATTGCTATTTGAAATAAACCAGCCGCTTGGTGATAAATAAGGTTTATATCTTAAGGCTTCCATGGGTTCAACTGAGATAATAACATCTGCCCCGCCGTGAGGAATGAGATCAGAATATATTTGCCGGTCTGAGATCCTTAAATGAGATTGTACATCACCACCTCTTTGACTCATACCATGAACTTCAGCTTGCTTTAAATTTAAACCTGATTCAATAGCTGCATAACCAATGATCGTAGCAATTGAGAGAATTCCCTGACCGCCTACTCCGGCTAATATTATATCCTTTTTCATTTGTTTTTCTCCTTTTTCAGGCTCTTTTTATAAACATGAATACAGGGTCTCCTGGGGATGATGACGGATACACCTGTATAATCAATTTCTTTCTGGATTATCCTCACATTTTCTTCATGATTTCTCGAGAGAGGATTGATCACTTTAATATGTTCCTCAGGTACTCCAATTCCAAGACATATTTTCTCAATCCTGCCATTAACTTGAGAATCCTGCATCCCTGTCATCGCAGTTGTATCATTATCCATAATAAAAATAACTATGTTGGAATCAGTTTCTACAGCATCTAACAATCCGGTAATACCTGAGTGTCCGAAAGTTGAATCCCCAATTGTTGCTATAGCAGGAAAGAAACCTGCATCTGCGGCTCCAATTGCCATAGAGATCGAAGCACCCATATCAACACAAGAGCTGATAGCATTATAGGGAGGTAAAAAACCTAAAGTATAGCATCCTATATCTGAAAAAACATGTCCCTTCCCATATTTTGCTGTGATCTCATTTATCGCTTTATAAGTATCTATATGAGGACAGCCTTTGCAAAGTGCAGGTGGTCTGTTTTCAACTACAAGTGGAATTTCCTGACTTTCCAGCTTGGATAAGCCCAAAGCTTTCCGGACGATCTGAGGATTTAGTTCTCCGGCTCTCGGAAGAGTTCCATCAAGTCGTCCTGATACTTTGATACCTTTGTCTAAATAGCCTTTCAGCATCTCTTCCACTAATGGCATTCCCTCTTCAAAAACCAAGAGTTTCTCACATTCAGAGCTAATTTTTTCAATCTGCTTTCTTGGTATTGGATATTGACTTATCTTTAATATCGAAAAGTTATTTTTCTCAATATCAAGGTTTTCCATAACATAATTATAAGCAAGACCACAAACAATGATACCAAGAGATTTATCTTTTCCATCCTGATAAGTATTGAACTCAGAATTTTCAGATTCTTTAACCAGATCTTCATTAATTGAAAGAAGGTGCTGATATTTTTTTCTGGCAAATGCTGGTAACAACATAAACTGATCCGGATTTTGAGGTAAATGCATTTTGTTTTCTTTAATGGTTTTCTTTCTTTCTACACCTGCCCGTGAATGAGCCAGACGAGTTGTAATTCGCATCATGACTGGTAAATTATATTTTTCTGAAAGTTCATAAGCTTTAAAACACATATCGTAGGCTTCTTGTTGATTTGAAGGTTCAAAAGCAGGTAACAAAGCAAATTTTGAGAAAAAACGCGAATCTTGCTCATTTTGAGAAGAGTGCATCGAAGGATCATCAGCAACTGCAACAATTACCCCGCCATTTGCTCCTGTTAAAGCTGAATTCATATAAGCATCTGCAGCAACATTAAGGCCCACGTGTTTCATGGTTACAATTACCCGTTTCCCGGCATAAGACATACCGAGTGCTGATTCCAACGCAGTTTTTTCATTAGCCGACCAAGTTCGGTGGACATTCCTTTTAATCGCTTCAGAATTTTTTTGAATATATTCTATGATCTCAGTTGAAGGAGTTCCGGGATATCCGTAAGCACCTGATAAACCTGCATCAAGAGCTCCTTGTCCAATAGCTTCATCACCTAAAAGTAATAACTTCTTCATATTAAGCTCCTTATATGTTTTTTATTAATTTTATTTACAACAATTCTAAATCCGCAAATTCTTACAAGCTTTTTATTTGACACATTCATTTCTAAATTAAAACTTGAAAAAGAATTATTTTATCGGAAGTTATTGATCCGGAAAGGATAAAAACATGAAGAATGAAAACTTTATTGATAAATTTGACCACTATTCTGATAGGAACAAATTATTCAAGAAAGGTGAAAAATTATTAGTTGGGTTTTCTGGAGGTGCCGATTCAACAGCTCTTCTTTTAGCCTTATGGCATTTGAAATCAAGATACGGGTATTCGATCCTGGCAGCACATGTTAATTATAATCTCCGCGGAGACGATTCACTGAGTGACGAGAAGTTTGTCAGAAAATTCTGTTTTGAAAGAAATATTTCACTTGTAGTAAAAAATATTAGTATAAATCCTAATTCAAATGTAGAAAATCATGCTAGAGAAACACGCTTTGAATTCTTCAATTCGCTAAGGAAACAATATAAAATTTATAAAATAGTTCTTGGTCACAACAAGAAAGATCAAGCAGAGACTCTACTGTTTCGCTTATTCAGAGGTTCCGGCTACACAGGTATCAAAGGGATTTCTCCAATTACAGATGATGTAGTACATCCCTTGCTTAGTTTCAGTAGAGAAGAAATTGTGGATTATCTTCAGTCCGAAAATATCCAATGGAGGGAAGATTTATCAAACAAAAACAATAAACATTCGAGAAATAAGATCCGTAATCAGATGATTCCCTGGATCGAAGAAAATCTTAATCCGAATGTTGTTACAAAATTGTTTGAAACTGCTGAGATATTGTCAGAAACAGATGAAATTTTAAGATCACTAGCAACCCGAAGATTTTTAAAAGCACAGATCAAAAATACGAATGATAAATATATTTTGAATATTAAAGTAATTAATAAAACTAAACCTGTGCTTAGATATTATGTTTATCTGGAAGCATATTCAAAGATAAACGGCAACTCAAAAGATTTTTATCATAATAATTTTGAAGAGATTGAAAACCTGGTTGTCTCTGACGGTTCAAAGCACATTTATCTTCCAAACGGTGTATTTGTCTTTAAAGAATATGAAAAATTGATCTTTACTAAAATAGATCTATCCATATCGGAAAATGTCAATAATGAGAAAGTAATAACATCTATCAGAAACCGATTCACTTTTGAAGATTATCGCATAATAATGAAAAGATTAAAGAAATTACCTAAAAAAAGAAATTTATTTGAAGATGATAACGTTGCCTATTTCGATTTTGATAAAATCCATTTTCCGATAACAGTTCGCCATAGAAAACCGGGAGACAGATTCCATCCGCTGGGTTTAGATCATAATAAGAAATTAAAAGATTTTTTGATTGACGAAAAAGTCCCAAAATTTGAGAGAGATAAGGTGTTGATCTTCTGTGAGGAAAAAAAAATAATTTGGCTTGCCGGTCATAGAATTGATAATAGATTCATAACTTCGGAAGATACTCAGAATATCCTTAAAATCCGGATTGAAGCAAGAGCTAAAAAAAGCAAAAGAGCAGCTGAAAGAATTAGCAAATAGGAGGGCTAAAAGATCATAATGAAAAATGATATAGAGAAAATATTATTAACTAAAGAAGAAATACAGGATAAAGTTAAAATGATCGGTGAACAGATTTCGCAAGATTACAAAGATAAAACTCCTGTTTTAGTTTGTATTCTAAAAGGTGGAGTAATCTTTCTTTCTGATTTAATGAAGCATATATCCATACCGATCAATATTGATTTTATGTCGGTTTCCAGTTATGGAGACAGCACAAAATCATCCGGTGTTGTAAAGATCAAAAAAGATATTGATATTGATATTTCTAATCGGCATGTACTTATTATCGAAGATATAGTTGACAGCGGCTTAACATTAAAGTACATTAATAATTACTTTACGAATCATAATGTAGCATCAGTAAAATTATGCGCATTATTAGATAAGCCGGAAGCCCATAAATCGGATCTGGATATTGATTATTTAGGATTTGAAGTGGGAAATGAGTTTGTGGTTGGATACGGACTGGATTATGCACAAGAATATCGCAATCTTCCCTACATTGGAATTTTGAAGAAGGAGATCTACAAATAATGCAACAAAATAATAAAAAAGATAAAAACAAAAACCAATTTCCTAAAATGAAAAAACCACAGAAAATTACTTTTTGGATAGTTTTGATCTTACTGGTGATTGTAATGTTCCAGATCAGCAATATGGCAAATAGCAAAACGACCGAGATATCTTATTCCGATTTCTTAGAAATGGTTAAGCGCGGTGAAGTACTGGAAGTAGGTTTCAATGAAAAGGACGTTAGTATTGTTAGTGTTGACGGTCAAAAATCTACAACCTATTTGCCGTTTAGGGATCCTGATCTTGTTAAAGAACTTACAACTTCAGGAATTCGAGTTTATTCTCAAAAACCAAATAAATTGATCGGTGTTTTGCTTTCATGGTTCCCCTTTATAATTTTCATTGGGATCTGGATATTTCTGATGCGTGGTATGCGTGGTGGAGCAAATCAAGCTTTTAGTTTTGGTAAAAGTAAAGCTAAATTAAATGCTGACGGAAAGACAAAGGTCACCTTTAAAGATGTTGCAGGAGTTGAAGAAGCCAAAGAAGAACTTGAGGAAATTGTAGAATTTTTAAAAGATCCTAAAAAATTCCAAAGGTTGGGTGGTCGTATTCCTAGAGGTGTGCTGTTACTTGGAAGACCTGGCACCGGTAAAACCCTTCTGGCCAAAGCTGTTGCCGGAGAAGCACAAGTACCGTTTTACAGTATCAGTGGATCTGATTTCGTGGAGATGTTCGTTGGCGTTGGCGCTTCACGTGTTAGGGATATGTTCTCAAACGCTAAGAAAACTGCTCCCTGCATAGCCTTTATAGATGAAATTGATGCAGTCGGCAGACATCGTGGCTCCGGACTCGGTGGTGGTCATGATGAAAGAGAACAAACACTGAATCAGTTATTAGTAGAAATGGATGGTTTTGATCCTAATGATTCGGTTATTATTATAGCTGCTACCAACAGGCCTGATGTGCTTGATCCAGCTTTACTGCGTCCCGGACGATTTGATAGACAGATTATCGTTGATCTTCCGGATATTAAAGGCAGAGAAGCGATTCTAGTAGTTCATACCAGAAAATTACCTGTTTCCAAAGGAGTGAGATTAGATATAATTGCTCGGATTACACCCGGATTCAGCGGTGCAGATCTGGCAAACCTTGTTAATGAAGCTGCTTTGCTTGCTGCCAGAAATGGTAAAAAGAAGATTGAAATGGACGATTTTGAAGAGGCAAAAGATAAAGTTACACTTGGGAAAGCCAGAAAAAGCAAAGTCATAACAGAAGAAGATAAAAAGATAACTGCTTATCATGAAGTTGGGCATGTACTTTGCTCTATGTTTTTGGACAAAGTCGAACCGATTCACAAAGTTACAATCATCCCGCGTGGTTTTACCGGAGGAGCGACCCATTTCTTGCAAACTGATAAATCTTATTATTCTAAATTGTATATGGAACAATCGTTGATCGGATTAATGGGCGGCAGATCAGCTGAAGAGATTATTTTTAAAGATGTTTCTACAGGTGCAACTAATGATATTGAACGTGCTACTGATATTGCTAAACAAATGGTTTGTAATTGGGGCATGAGCGAAAAGGTAGGTCCCATTACTTTAGCTAAAAAACAAACACAAGTATTTTTAGGTAGAGATATTTCACAACATGATCAACTCAGTGAAGCTACTGCAAATCTAATAGATCAAGAGATTAAAGTTATAATTACAAAAGCTCATAATAGAGCAATGGAAATTTTAAATGCTAAACGTGAATTATTGGTAACATTAGCAGAAAAACTTCTGATTAAAGAAACTTTGGAAGCGGAAGAAATATTTAAAATTAGTCTTCCCTTTATTAGCGGTTCCGATAAAGACATAGTAGAAAAACAATTCAAGAAGATCCAAGCCATAAACAAGGAAATAGAGAAAGCCAAAGAAATAGCAAGATTGGAAGAAGAAAAAAAGAAAGCAGAAGCTAAAAAGAAAATGCAAAAAGAGATGGCTAAAAAAAAGGCAGCTGAAAAAGCGAAAAAAGAAGAAGACGAGACAAAATCATCCGGTGATACTGTAAAAGCTGGTAAGGATATTAAGGATAACAAGGAAAAGAAATAGTTCATTTGAGGTTTTTAAGATATGAAAAATATGCACGGTACGACAATACTTGGCGTTAAGTTAGATGGAGAAGTAGTTATCGGAGGCGACGGGCAGGTTACTTTAGGAAATACCATAATAAAAGCAACTGCTCAAAAAATAAGAAGATTATATGATGATAACGTCATAGCCGGATTTGCCGGTGCTACTGCTGACGCTTTTACACTTTTTGAAAAATTTGAAGACAAATTGAAAGAACATAAAGGCAACCTGAAGCGTGCTGCAGTTGAGCTGGCAAAAGACTGGAGATCAGATAAGATTCTGAGAAGATTGGAGGCCATGATAATAGTTGCAGACAAAACATCTCTTCTGCTTATTTCAGGTACAGGTGATGTTTTAGAACCTGATGAAGGAGTAGTTGCAATCGGATCGGGGGGAAATTATGCACTTGCCTCAGCAAAAGCTTTTATTATTGATAAAAAACTTTCTGCACGACAAATTGTAGAAAAATCTTTAAAAATTGCCTCTCAAATCTGCATCTATACTAATGATCAAATCATGATTGAGGAACTTTAAATGAAAAAATTCACACCTGTTAGAATAGTTGAAGAGCTTGATAAATATATTATTGGTCAGGAAAAAGCTAAAAGAGCAGTGGCAATTGCTTTAAGAAATCGGTGGAGAAGACAGCAGGTGGAAGGCGAATTACAACAAGAGATAATGCCGAATAATATCATTTTGATAGGACCGACAGGTGTTGGAAAAACCGAGATCGCACGTCGTCTTTCAAGACTAGCAGGAGCTCCGTTCATAAAAGTGGAAGCTTCCAAATTTACTGAAGTAGGATATGTAGGAAGAGATGTAGAATCTATGATCCGAGAACTTATGAATATCGCACTGAATGATGTTAGAGTGGAGATGACAAAGAGGGTGCAGGTTCAGGCCAAAATTAATGCTCGCAATCGCATTATTGACATTCTCTATCCCAAACCACCTGGAAATCCAAAAGATGATGCAGAAGAGACCAAGAAAAAAGAAGAAAGATATCAACGAATCCGCTTGAAAATGGAGAAACTTTTTGATACAGGTGAATTAAATAACAGAGAAGTCGAGATATCTTCCGAAAGACATGCTGCTCATATTGAATTACTCTCTCACACAGGTACTGAGAATTTTGAACTTCCAATCGGTGAGATACTAGGTGGATTACTGCCACGAAGACAAGGTGAAAAGAAGAAAAAAGTCAGAGTTGATAAAGCCTATAAAGTACTTATTGATGAAGAAGCAAGTAAACTTGTAAAACCGGAACTTGTAAAAGAAGAAGCAAAAAAGCGGGTTGAAAACAATGGCATTATCTTTATTGATGAAATCGATAAAATTGCCGGTAACGAAAACCGCACGGGAGCTGATGTCTCACGTTCTGGGGTACAGCGTGATCTACTGCCAATTGTTGAAGGCTCGAACGTTCCAACAAAACAAGGTCTGATTAATACATCTCACATTTTATTCATCGCAGCAGGTGCATTTACTACATCAAAACCTTCTGACCTGATTCCGGAATTACAAGGAAGATTCCCTATTAGAGAAGAATTAAACAGTCTCACTAAGGATGATCTCAGAAAAATACTTCTCTATCCCAGAAACTCATTAACTAAGCAGTATATAGCTCTGTTTAAAGCGGAAAATGTAAAATTAGCTTTTAAAGATGATGCCGTTGAAGCTATAGCCGATTTTGCTTCTAAAGCTAACAACAAAATGGAAGATATCGGAGCAAGAAGGCTTCATACTATCATGAATTCACTTTTAGATGATCATCTTTTTAGCATGCCAGATCCTAAAATTAAAACTGTTACTATTACTAAGAATAAAGTTAATAAAAAACTTGATAAGATCATTAAAAACGAAGATCTATCGAAATATATTTTATAATGAAGATAAACTCATATTCCTTTGGTAAGATCATTATCGATGATATGATTTATAATTCTGATATAATTATTTTTCCCGATCATATACAACAAAACTGGAGAAGAAAAAAAGGTCATCTCTTACAAGTAGAAGATTTGGAAGCCATCCTGAAAATTGATTCCAATACAATTATAGTGGGCACCGGAGCCTATGGTCTTATGAAAATCCACCAGGAAGTTCTGGAAGAATTCAAAAATCGTAATATTAATTTTGTAGCAAATAAAACCGGTAAGGCAGTTGAAATGTATAACAAAATGTACTCTCATAATAATGTAAGTGCTTGTTTGCATTTAACTTGTTAATGAAGGATCATGAAAAATATTTTTCTCTTATTAATTTTTTTTATGATTATACCTGTTTTTGCTCAAGTGATATCTTTTGAATTACCAAATGTCGAACCCGTTATCTTGCAGCCTTTTGCCAAATTCGATTTTCCGGAGATAAATGAATCATCAGCAATAATTAAAAGTCGTGTTTGGGATGATGTTTATTGGACACTTAACGATTCCGGTAATAATAACCGCATCTTTCCATTCAATTCAAAAGGAGAACTATACAGAGCAGAATGGTTTAAAAAAGCTGATGGCGGCATTTTCATCAGTAATGCAGTGAATATTGATTGGGAAGAAATGGCGGTTGACAATAATGGAAACATTTATGTTTGTGATACCGGTAACAACTTCAATTCCCGGAAGGATCTAGCAATTTACGTCATTAGAGATCCGCTACCGTATGCAACAGAAAAAACTACAGCAATGAAAAAAATCATGTTCTATTACAGCGAGCAATCAGAATTTCCAGCAGAATCTATGAACTACGATTGTGAAGCTGTATTTTGGGCTCAAGACAATTTGTTTCTTTTGACTAAACACCGCTCAAATAATGCTACTCAACTTTATCGATTTGACAATATTAAGGACCAAAAGATAAATCCACTAAAAAAACTAGGTGCTTTTGAAATTGATGGAATGGTCACAGCTGCTGATGCCTCTATAGATGGGACAAAACTGGCTGTTCTCACCTACAACAATGTCTGGGTCTTTGAATCTGAAGAACTTGATTTTTTCAATGGTAAGGTCAGCTGGCTTCCTATAAAAGCACAACAATGCGAAGGCCTTTGTTTTGACGGTAATCAGCTTCAGATAACAAACGAGCAAATGGAACTTTTCAGAATTCCTATTTCTGATCTTATTCCTCTGAACTAATGAGATATTATTTCATTTTTCTTCTTATCTTCCCTATCTTTAAATTAGAAAGCACAACAAACCATTATAAAATCTCCATAGATGAAGTGGATTACTACTCCACTTTTTCATTAGAAGCAACTGATTCTTTATTACTTTATATCTATAATCACGATAATGAGGAGCAGATAAACTATTATGATCCAGATGGATCAACCATTAAATTTACTTACATTGATCCTGATAAAAATATTAATATTAGGATCATAAAAAAAGATGATAAACTTATAATCAATTCTCAACATAACGATAGAGAAAAATATGAAGAAATCAAACTCGATAAAACATCATGGCAACAGTCTATGTCCTATTCTTTAGGTGAATTCGCTTTATCAGATCAGAATGATACAGAATTTTTATTAGTCCGTCTCGATAATTTTGAAGCCGAGAAGATGAAAGCTGAAAGAATTGATATTGAAGAAATCACTGTTGCTGGTAAGGAATATTCTGCTGTCAGAATTAAAGTAAGAGCTGCTGGTATCAAATCATTTCTTTGGCATGGAACTTACTGGTTTAGAGATTCTGACGGTTTATTCTTGAGATATGAAGGTTTAAATGGACTGCCGGGTTCTTCTAAAACTATTATTGAATATTTAGATAAGGAGTAAATTTGAAATCAAAAATAGAACATTACTCAATAATCTTTAATCCTACAGCTGGAAAAGGTAAAGCTCAAAAAAAACTACCAATTATCAAACAATTTTTTTCTGATAACAAACTAAATTACTCACTACATATAACTGAACGAATAGGACATGCCATAAATTTATCAGAAAGTTTATACAAAAAACCTAACTCAGCTGTTATAGCTGTCGGGGGTGATGGTACTGTAAATGAAGTGATCAATGGGCTAATGCTGTCAAAATCAAAAAACCCATCTTTATCACCCGTTTTTGGAGTGATAGCAGCTGGACGCGGGAATGATTTTGCTTTTGGAGCTGGTGTTCCTGAACAACTTGATAAATGCTTGGATCTAATGATCACAGGTGTGGTTAAACCATTGGATATTGGTTTGATCAAAGGCGAAAAATATCCTGACGGTCGATATTTCGGAAACGGTATTGGAGTAGGTTTTGATACGATAGTTGGCCTGGAAGCTGCTAAATTAAAACATATCCACGGTGCTGCTGCTTATTTATACAGCGCAATTAAAACTATCATCACATATCCTGAAGCACCACAAGTTGAAATGAGTTTAAATGAAATTCCGGGTACTTACACACCAATTCTAATTTCAATAATGAATGGACGCAGAATGGGCGGCCAGTTTTTCATGGCTCCAGAAGCAGAAAATAATGACGGATTGCTGGATCTTTGTATGACAAAACAAGGTACCAGGTTAAAGTTATTAAAAACCATGCTGCATTATATGAAAGGTACTCAGAGTAAATTGGATAACACAGAAATTGCCAGGATAGCGAATATAAAAATAGAGGCAATCAAAGGCGATATGGCCGTTCATGCTGATGGCGAAACATTTTGTGAGAAATGCAAAGCCTTGGAAATAGACTGTATTCCAAAAGGACTGAGCATTATAACGGAAAAGTGATTTGAAATTATCAGAAACAATAGCAAATAAAATAATAAAATTGATCTTAAAGATTATTTGCAAAGTTGATTCCACCGAACTCAAGAAAATACCTGATAAAGGCCCTTATATAATTGCAATTAATCATACAAATTTTTTAGAAGTTCCAATTTTTTATACCTTTTTACAGCCAAGAAAAGTTATTGGTATTGCCAAAAGGGAAACCTGGGACAATAAATTTTCCAGATGGCTGGCAAATTCCTGGGATGCAATTCCTTTAGATAGAGAAGGAGCGACAGTTGAAGCATTTCGTAAAGCTTATAAAGCATTATTAAATAGCTACTTTCTGGTTATTGCCCCAGAAGGAACACGCAATAAAACTGGGAGATTGCGAGAAGCTAAATCAGGTATTATCAGTATAGCAATAAAAGCTAATGTTCCAGTTATTCCTGTTGCTCATTATGGTGGTGAAAAGCTGGCTGCTAACCTTAAAAGAATAAAAAGAACACAATTTACTATTAAAGTTGGTCAACCAATTATTCTTAATACGCTGGAGAGGGTAGATCAAGCGAAAAGGAAATATTTTGTAGATCAGCTAATGTACAGGATTGCTGAATTGTTACCAAAAAAATATAGAGGTGCTTATGCCGAAATCGGATCTATAAGCAAAAAAGATATAAATGACTGGAGGATTGATGAATGAAATTATTGCTGCCTGCGGACTGATCTGCAGTGAATGTAATGCTTATAAAGCAACTATAAACGATGATATGAACTTGCGGGAAAAAACTGCTGAGTTCTGGTCAACAATATACGGATCAGATATCGCCACTGAAGATATCAACTGCCTAGGCTGCCTTACGGACGGGATAAAATTTTCACATTGTAAATTTTGTGAAATCAGAAAATGTTGTGAAATTAAAGGTCTGCCTAACTGTGCACATTGTCCTGAATACAGTTGTGATAAATTGTATGAACTGTTCCAACATGTTCCAAAAGCAAAAATTGTCCTAGATAGTATAATATCTAATATTAAATAAACTCTTTAATTCGCTCAAGATTTTGTTTTGCCAGATCAAAATCGGGATTTTTACTGATACAAGTATTAAGTAATTCAGCAGCTTTTCCGTATTCTTTCTCATCGATGTACATTGAAGCAAGATTATTCAATGTTTTTGGTTCTGTTGGAGCTTCATTCAATATTTCTTGATACAGTTTTTTAGCCTGATGCATCTTTGCCTTTGAATGCATTAATAGAGCATAATTATACTTTGCTTCGATAAAGGCGGGATCCAGAATCACAGCTTGTAAAAAGTGAATCTCAGCCTTTTTGGAGTTCTTTAAATAAGTGTAATATATGCCCCAATAATATTCAAAATCTGATGACATTAAATAGATGTTGGCGTATTTAGATAGGAGATCAAAAGCTTTTGAAGTCTCATTTTTTGAAAGTAACACGGCAACTTGCTGGAGTGCTTCCTGTTCGCTATTAATTAAATCCAGACTACCGGCAATTATCGATTTGAGAATCCATTTCTCATTATCTAGTTGTAAATTTATCGTAAGATCATACTTATTATTGATATCAAAATAAACAAGTGCATTATTCCTTTCCTTATTTAAAGCTGATGATACCAAATCAAAATTACTGATTTTCTTCAATATTTTATGCGAAGCGATAAATTTACTAAATTTGTCTATTAGATTGTTAGATTCAAGATATTGATATTGCGGCATTGATTTAACTAATTCATACCATTCGTTTGTATATAGAAGCTGCATAATATCTTCAGCTTTATCTTCGTAGGAAAGCTGTCTAGAAACTACTTCAAGATCATCGAGGTTAAGCCTTTCTTTTATGTATTTTAGTGGTACTATTGGATTGATTTTAAATTGTTTCAAATACGCTATGATCTTTTGTTTACCTTCCTCTGATTCTGCTAGTGTGAAAGGTATCTGATCTGCAAAGACCTTTTGCGGTTTATTTATCCATAAAGTCATCTGAACTTTTAACACGTCTATGTATTCGCTTTGAGAATCTGTTTTAGCTCTCAAACTCATAATTCCATTACTCTTCACACTATACTCACAATCATCAGGACATTTTTGATCAACTCTTATGTTATTACAATCGTGCCAGCAAATCTCTGCTCCATTCCGCATACAGAATCTGGTACCGGTTCTGGCATTACAGATAAAACATTTTTTCTTTTTGAAAAAACTCAACTTTTCTCCTCTAGCCTATTAAGAACCGGAGGCATAATCCGCTTAAATTCTGATTTTAAAATCATTTGCTTTACTTTATTAACCATTTGTTCAGAAAAAATTGAGATAAGTTTCTTATCATTTACCCTTTTATCTAACATTAAATGAAGAATCTCATCAAGATTAACATAAGTAATTCCCATCTCTTCTTCATCGGTTTGCCCTTCCCAAAGATCTGCTGTTGGTTTTTTTGAAATTATCTCTTCGGGAAGTTTCAGGTATTTTGCTAATTCGAACGTTTCAGTTTTATAAAGATGACCAATAGGTTCGAAGGCACAAGCGTTATCCCCATATTGCGTACTATATCCGATCATAAGTTCAGATCTGTTTCCTGTTCCTGCTACTAGCGCATTATATTTTGCAGAGTGATCATAAAGAACACTCATTCGTATGCGTGCCATAAAGTTTCCTTTCCTCAGGTTATCAGCTTCTTGTTCCTCATCTTTATAATAGTTATCTACCATAGGACTAATATCTACTTTTCGAAATTTGACATTAAGATGTTGAGCAACGATGATGGCATCGGCCAAACTGGCAGGATCACTACTACGATACGGCAGCATTAAACCGTAAACTTTATCATTTCCAAGCGCTTTTGCACATAATGCTGCTGTTACTGATGAATCCAGACCTCCGGACAGTCCCACAACAACCATTTTTTTCTTAGCATAACTCAATTGTTTCTTGATAAATTCTGTAATTCTTTCAATCTCCTGCAACTTATCCTGCTTAAACATATTACCTCTTACAATTTAGATTTATTGATTTCTGAATAGTGAATTTCTGCGTCAAGTATTTTAACTCAAGAAATTAAAAACAGTTAACAAAATTAGCGATAATCTGCTTGACAAGAGGCTTCTAAATAGAATTTTCGTTATGTCATCATAATACATTAGCATCATGTTACTTCCATATTTTGGATTGTCTAAAATAATTTTGGAGGCTTTATGAAAGTTTTAGTATGGGATAAAGAGAAATGTATTGGCTGCCGAACTTGTGAAAAGGTTTGTTCCCAAACATGGTTCAAAGAAGAGAATAGAGACAAGTCGCGTATTAAGATAACTGAGACTGAAAATGGATTTGAAAGTAACTTTTGTAATCAATGCGGGGAGTGTATTCTGGTTTGTCCTGTCGAAGCACTAACCCGTAATGCAAAAGGTATCGTTAGATTAAATGACAAGACTTGTGTAGGCTGTTTATCGTGCGTAGGATTTTGTCCTTCCCAATCGATGTTTATTGCCAAAACCGAACCAAAGCCATTTAAATGTATTTCTTGTGGAGTTTGTGTAAAGAATTGCCCGTCAGGAGCTCTCGCCTTACAAGAACTACCCGAACCATTGGAAAAAGTATTTTACAGGAGGCACTTCTAATGAATATTTATAAAAATAAATACAATGTAGATCAAATTAAGGAAAATCACAAAATCATTGCAGAATTTAAATATGATATCAAAAAACTCTCCCTTGGATATTCAAACAAAACATTACATATCAACCTTGGTAAATCAAAGATCAGTTCAAAAGAAGTTTCACAAGAGATGAAAGATAAATTTACCGGAGGACGCGGTTTTAACCTCAAATTATTGTGGGATGCTGTCAATGAAAATACAAAATGGGATTCTCCTGAAAATGAAATCGTTATCGCAGCCGGTCCTATGAGCGGTATTACTCAATACCCAGGAACGGGGAAATCTATAGTATGCGGGATATCTCCACTCACACAAGCACCTGTGGATAGTAATGTTGGAGGTTATTTCGGTCCTTATTTAAAATTTTCAGGTTGGGATGCAATAGAACTTCAAGGTATCTCAAAGAAGGACGTAATTGTCTATATCAATGGAGATGAAGGTCTAATTCAGATAATTGAAGCCCCCAAGGAAGATGTCAATTCTCATTTGATCTCTGAACAAATGTGCGATATATTTGCAGAAAATGAAATGGATATGAAATCAATTGCTACTGTTAGTGCCGGTCAAGGTGCCGAAAACAGCTTTTTTGGCTGCTTAAATTTCAGTTTTTATGATAGGCGCAGAAAGGTGGCTAGACTGAAACAAGCTGGTCGCGGTGGACTGGGAACACTTTTCCGTCATAAGAAAGTAAAAGCAGTAGTTTGTAAATTTAGTAGTTTAAATTTTAATAACAACGAAGTAGATAATCTGGAAATGATCAAGGAAGTGGGCAAAAATTATCATCGAGAGCTATATGAGGAAGATGATAAACAATGTGATATGCGTCATGTTGGAACAGCTCATCTTGTCGAGATAATGGATGATTATGATCTGCTTCCTACCCATAATTACAAATTTGGTTCTGACTCTAAAACACCTAAGATTTCTTCTCCAATCTGGAGAGAAATGTTTACACAAGGGATTCCTGACGGATGCTGGTATGGATGTTCAATGCAATGCGCAAAATGTGTGGATGGTTATGTGCTGAGAACAGGACCTTATAAAGGAGATACTGTTTCTGTAGATGGCCCGGAATATGAGACAGCAGCTGCCTTCGGTGCCAATATGGGCATCTTTGATCCTCACTTTATTGTCGAAGCTAATTTCTATTGTGATACTTATGCGATTGATACTATCTCTTTTGGAACAACAATGGCATTTATCATGGAATGTTATGAAAATAATATTATTAACAAAGAGATAACAGGCGGCTATGATCTATCATTTGGAAATGGTGAAGAAGCTCTGAATATGCTGCATCTAATGGCCTCCGGAGTTGGCTTTGGCAAAACTATCGGCCTGGGGATCAGAAGACTAAAAAAATTATTCGTCGATAAATATAATGCTGATGCAAATTTTCTAAATGATATTGGAATGGAATGCAAAGGAATGGAATATTCCGAATATATGACTAAAGAATCTCTCGCTATGCAAGGCGGATATGGTTTAGCTCTCAAGGGTGCACAACACGATGAAGCCTGGCTGATCTTTATGGATATGGTAAACAATCAAATTCCTACATTTGAAGATAAGGCTGAAGCTCTTCATTACTTCCCTATGTTCAGGACATGGTTTGGTTTGCAGGGCTTGTGTAAGCTGCCATGGAATGACGTTGAACCGGCTGATAATGCTGAGACTGAAGAACCTGCAAAAGTTCCTTCTCATGTACAGAATTATGTTGATATTTTTAATTCTATAACAGGTAGAAAAATTGATAAAAATGAAATGATCTTGCAATCTGAACGTGTATATAATTTCCAACGCGTTTTCAATTTAAGAATGGGCTTTGGTACCAGAACTTCTGATAAGATACCCTATCGTTCTGCTGGTCCTGTAACAAATGAGGAATATCTTTCCAGAGAAGACCGTTATGATAAGCAGTTACAAGAGAAATGGAACTGGAATCCCAAAGGAAAATCTGTTGATGAAAGAAAAAATAAACTAAGACAATTTCGTGAAGATGCCTATCAGCAACTCTGTGATGCTGTTTATAAAAGACGCGGCTGGGATAATAACGGGGTTCCAACAATTAATAAAATGAAAGAACTTAAAATGGATCTGCCCGGTGTGATCGAAGTTCTGAAAAAATATGGGCAATAATTACCACTTGGAAATTGTTATATAATGAGCAGTATGAAGAAAGAAGAATTTTTTTCAAAGCATGATCAACGGATCATTCCTAAACTGCAAAGAGCTGTAATCGGCATTGCAGGAGCAGGAGGTTTAGGTTCTAATGTTGCAATTTCATTAACCAGAGCTGGTATTGGAGAGCTTATCATTGCTGACTTCGATAAAATAGAACCTTCCAATTTGAATAGACAGCAGTATTTTCAAAATCAAATAGGACTACCAAAGGTTGCAGCATTAAAAGATAATTTGGAGAAGATAAGCCCCTTCACAAGAGTAAAGATTTATGAAGTTAAACTTGATAAAACTAACATCATCCCAATATTCAAAAATGTTGATATTTTAGTAGAAGCTTTTGATAAATCTGAGATGAAAGTGATGCTGATCGAAACCTGGCTGGGGAAATTCCCTAAAAAACCAATCATAGCAGCTTCTGGGCTGGCCGGCTGGGGAAAAAATGAATTGATTCATACAAAACAGATTGATAACTTGTTGATATGTGGTGATGAGGAATCAAGAGTTACAGAAGCTATCTCTCCACTGAGCCCAAGAGTAGGTATTATCGCTAATATGCAGGCAAACTTAGTTTTGGAGCTGTTGCTGAGTAAAATATGAAAACTATAACTGTTAACGGAAATGAAATTAATTGGGAAAAGGATATAAACATCGACGATTTACTCAAAAAAATGAATTATACTTTTAAAATGATAGTTGTGAAAATTGATGGTAATCTTATAAAAAAAAATGAGTATAAATCCACTATAGTTTATGCAGGAGCTGATGTAAAAGTTATTCATCTGGTTAGTGGTGGATAATAATTTAATAAATTAATTAAATTTAGATTTACATTGAAACTTATTTAATTAATTTTGTAATATGAGGTTAAAATGAAAATTTATATTTTTCTAATCAGTATTTTGCTTGCATCCTGTGCAAAGCAGAAACTTGTAAAAGATTTTGACGAACAAACTATTCCTGAATCTGCTGCAGGATTAGAAGAATTCAAAATTGAAGAGAATGAAGACAACGTCATAACCGAGAAAAATGCTCATGCAAAGCTTGTCTATGCTGACAATCTAATTAAATTAGGTGATTATAAACAAGCTATCAGGATATACCAAGAGATATTTGATGATACAAAATATCGAGATGACCAGAGAGATGATGCGGTGTTCAAACTTGGTAAAACATATGAAAGCGTGCTTTATGAAGAAGCCGACATCAACAAAGCAATTTATTATTTCGATCTTTTGATCAATAAATTCCCTTTGTCAGACAGAAGACTTGAAGCTTATGAAAGAAGCCAGAGGTTAAAAATTAAATTGGAAGAAAAAAGAAATCTAAAAAACAACAATACAAATGAATAGGAAAGGATATGTTTACAATCAACGATTATTTTGATGGAAAAGTTAAATCAATTTCTTTTAAAGATGAAAAAAGCGAGGCAACTCTTGGTGTGATGGCAAAAGGTGTTTATGAGTTCAAGACTTCTAAAAAAGAGGTGATGACTGTTATCAGCGGTAAACTCAACGTGCAGCTTCCAGGATGCGAATCTTGGAAAGAATTTGAACGATACGATTCTTTTACGATTAATGCTGATAGCACTTTTAAAGTAAAAACAATTGGAGAATCTTCTTACATTTGCAGATATTATGAACCTAACTGCAATTGTAATTGTAATTGTACTTAATCTATTCTATGAGACTTTTGTATCTCCTTTTATTTTGTACAATTCTAATTTTTTTTATTATATTTAACCTACAAGCTCAAGATAAACTCGAAGTAAGTTTATTTGATGGTAAGCTACAACTAATGGGAACGGATTGGTTCTTAATTTTTAATGGTGATTTCTATCAGCTGGATTTAGCTCCTGAAGAATACCTGGCAGAAAAAAATATAAATCTTGAGACAAATAGTAATTTCCGGGGAGAAGGGAAATTATCCAACAATGTAATAACAATCGTTAACATTCACACTGTTGACAATATTGTAGATATTCGTAACCAAAACGGGAAACCGCTTTGGACTGAAAAAGAAGATCTCGGACACTTTATTATTGATCGCAGGAAATGTATTGGATGTCAATTATGTGTAGCAGTCTGCCCTACTAATGCGATTTTAATGAAATATGGTTTTGCAGAAATAGATGCAGGGAAGTGTATAGATTGTGGTATTTGTATCAATGGAATAGCAGATTATAAAGGTTGCCCTACCTATGCCATCAGCGATAATGAAAACAAAATAAACAAAAAATAAGCCTTGTATTAAAATACATATTTTTATCATTTTGATAAATTTTAACACACTTTGTTATCAAACTAATAAAATCTAACCCATTAACAATTCCCTAAATATCTTCCATCGGTATGCACATCAACAGGTTATAGTACGACCTTATATTTGGCACATATCTTGCAGAAAGGTCTTTAAAATGAAGGAGGAAAAATGGAGAATTTAATTATTAAGTGGCAGGAAAAGAAACTAAAGGTTATTAACCGATTGATCTGTAAAAATAAGTAATAAGGGAGGATATGATGAACAAGATCATTGCAGCATTAATTTTAATTACATGTTCCACACTATTATTGGGACAAGAACAACCCGCACAGAAGATAATGAATGAAACAGATTTTGAAAAGGAATTTGAGGGAATTCAATCCGATACTGAAGAGATAAATGTAGAGGTATTATCTGCTAAGACATCAGAGGTCACACCCAAAATGGGTCTCTATTTTTCTGATATGGACTTTGAAGACGCTTATCAAAAGCATTATCCATATTGTTATGGAGTATATGTAGCAGGTGTTACACAAAATGGGCCTTCCTATAAAGCTGGAATTGTTGCGGGTGACATCATTATGGAATTCGATGGAAAAATTACCAGATTTGAAAAGCATCTTGTAACCTTGATCAAAAGTAAAAATATTGGAGATGAAGTTAAGGTTAAGATCTTTAGAGATGAAGAAATAGTCTATGCCAACGTCAAGTTAGATAGTTTAACACCAGCATCAAGTTCTTTCACAATAACAAAAGACGGTAAGGTTACAAAAGCCGCTAAAAAATTATCAGTTGGCCATGGTGGTGGTGGCTGGATACCTGTTTGGTATATAGATAACGATAAACTGAGAGACTTGAATTATCTTCTCGCAGAATATGGTTTTAATGAATTGGATGAAAGCGGCATGTTAATGCACGGTGGCGGAGGTCATGGTAATATTGGAAAAGGTTGGTTTCTAGGTGGTATGGGTGCCGGATATTCGATCGATAAGAAAAAAGGTTATCAAACTGCTTCCGGCGAATCTGTTACCCGACGAATGTCATATTCAAATACTTTTGGTGGAGTAACATTGGATAAGAGAATTGCGTTTTCCAGTAATCTGATCTCGTCACTCGGATTTATGCTGGGTTGGGGTGGACATAATTTACAGATATCACAAACGGATGGCAATTATAATTGGGACAGTATGAATGATGACATGGATTCAGCAGAAAATAATGCTGTTGAATTAGAGAAAAATTATATATTATTCCAACCAAAAGCAGCTCTGATGTTAAGAATTCTTGATTGGCTGAGTATCCGTGCTGAAGGTGGGTTGATGCTTTCTCATTCTTATACAAAAGGCTGGGATGCTGTTTCCTGTGAGGATAATTTCCAGATCGACAATTCCCCAGAAACCTCATATCAGGGTTATACTATTTCTATTGGCCCTTGGTTTGGTTTTTAATTATTGACACATTTGAAGAGTCTCTGACATTTTTTGCCGGAGACTTTTTTTTTAGGAGGATGTAGTGTTTCAGGTTCTAGCTGATAAAGTCATTACTGGTTTAGCGGCTCTTTCAATGTTACTCTTGAGTTCTTATCAAGGTAATGAAGCTAGATTCGAAAATTTTCATACTTCGGTGATCCAAGATAAAGTTTTCCTTGAATACAAGCTTGTTAAAGCATTTGAAAATGATTTTGAAGAGATATTTAAATCTGGACAAAACATAGAAATAATGTTTAAAATAACCTTCGATTTAAATAACACTGTGATCTTCGAAGACGTTTTTATTCACTCAGTTGTCTTCGACCCACTCAAACAGGTTTTTTATGTCATGATCGAAGATAAAGAACTCAACATCACAACTGATTCTTATGAAGAGCTGAAAGCGATCATTTCAGAAGTACAATATAGTTTCGAAGATGAATTGATCTATGATTGTGAAGTAACTATTATGGCATATCTTTCTAAAATACAAATGGTGTCTGCTAAAAAGGATTTTGATCTTATGCTACTGTGGAAATACAATAAACCTAAACTAACACATAAGATAATGGGTGAACAGAATGAAAATTAATTTTGGGATCAGATCAAGCTTAATTATTCTATTTCTACTCTTGTATATTTCAAGTTTATTTATTATTAATAATTTTTTTATTAAAAAATATCAGCAATCGAATAAGTTGTTTCAGGATATGAAATTAGATACTTCAATCTCAGAGTTGTCTTTTCAAACTGAGCTGGACAGCATTCAGGCTAGAATTCTCCTTAACAAATTCCGACAAAATCTGGCAGATGCTAAAATGCTTAAACAAGAAGCTCAAATATATTCTATCGCCTTTTTACTTATACTGATGATATTTTCCATTGCCATATTTATAATATTTTTATATAAGATCACAAAACCACTTGATCAGCTGCAAAAGGCGACAAATAAGATAAAAGATGGAAACTTATCTGTTAATCTTCCGGTAACAGGTATCAAAGAGATACGTAACCTGAAACAATCATTTAATGAAATGTCCAGAGAATTGAATTCGACTCAAAAAAAGTTAATCCAATCAGAAAAGAACATTATGTGGAAAGAACTTTCAAGAATCCTTGCTCATGAGATCAAAAACCCACTTACTCCTATTCAGTTAACCATGCAAAGATTAGAAGAAAAGTATAATAATGATACAGAAAACTTGTATGCTGTTTTCCCCGAATCTGTGATGATCATTAATCAGGAGATAAACAATTTAAAAAATCTGGTTAGTACTTTCTCAAATTTTGCTAAGAACGTTGAGCCTGAAAGCTCAATATTTAATCCGAAAACAGAAATTGCTGAAATCCTTAAATCATATCAAAATGATTTCGAGCTTAAATTATCAGGTCAAAATTGTATGATCAAATTTGATAAAACTCATCTTTATCAGATTATTACTAATTTAGTTCAAAATGCGATTGAAGCTTCTAAGGAAGACGATATTGTAACTATAACCATTACTCAGAAAGATGATTTTGTAAAAATCTGTATCTTAGATTCAGGAATTGGGATAAAGGAAACTCAGCTCGATAAAATTTTCGAACCATATTTTACAAACAAGAAGAAAGGTACAGGATTAGGATTAGCTCTAGTAAAAAAATTAGTTGATATAAATAATTCATCTATAAATGTGACATCAAAAGAAAATGAAGGTAGTTGTTTTGAAATTATCATTCCAAACTACCCTTTTGAAAAGGGAATAGCATGAAAGTATTGATTATTGATGATGAAATGAATATTTGTTTATCATTAAAAAATATTTTAGAAGATGAAGGATATAGTTGCAGTTATGTTGTTGATACAAGAAAATGGCTGGATAAATTTGAAGTTGTTAATCCGGATATTATACTTCTAGATGTTAGACTTGATGGCGCAAATGGGATAGATCTGCTAAAAGAAATTAAAAACAGGAAGAAAAATACTATCGTAATAATGATCTCAGGGCACAGTGGTATAAAAGAAGCTGTTCAATCCATAAAATACGGCGCATATGATTTTCTGGAAAAGCCGCTGAGCTTAACAAAAGTAAAAATAATTATTAAAAAGGCTCTCGAATTTCATAATATGGCTTTAGATTATTCCAGATTAAAGCAAGATGAAAGTGAAAAGTATAAAATAATTGGGAATAGCAAATCAATCAAAAATCTTCTGGAACTGGTCGATAAGATAGCAGCAAGCAATTCCAAAGTGCTGATCAGAGGAGAAAGCGGCACCGGAAAAGAGCTGGTTGCCTTCGCTATTCATAATAAGAGTCAGCGCAAATACAAACATTTTGCTAAGTTCAATTCTGCAGCGATTCCCACCGAACTTGTAGAAAGTGAATTATTCGGATATGAAAAAGGTGCCTTTACCGGAGCTGAAGGTAATAAAGAAGGAAAAATCGAATTAGCTAATGGTGGAACTCTTTTCCTGGATGAAATTGGCGATATGAGCTTAATGGCACAATCAAAAATTTTGCGGGTAATACAGGAAGGAGAATTTGAAAGAGTTGGTAGCAACAAAACTCACAAAATTGATGTGCGATTGATTGCCGCAACGCATAAGAACTTGGAGGAACTTGTAAAAACCGGGCAATTTAGAGAAGATCTTTTCTATAGATTGAATGTAATACCACTGATCACTCCCCCACTCCGCGAACATCCGGAAGATATTCCAATATTAATAGATCATTTTTCTAAGAAATTCTCCCAGGAATTGAACTTACCCTTAAAAAAATTTTTACCTGAAACGATATCTGAATTACAATCATGGGAATTCAAAGGGAACATACGAGAATTAAAAAATTTAATCGAACGAATATATATTCTGTATCCTTATATGGAAGTTAAATTGGACGATATTATTGATAAAATTGATACGAAAAATGGACATGAACCTTCCTTCTGGAATGTAATACGCCCTTTCAAAGAAAAGAAGAATGAGTTTGAAAAAAAATATTTGTTGGCTCAATTGAAAATTAATAATGGAAGTATTTCGAAAACTGCCAAATCGCTCGATTTACAAGTCAGTAATTTATCCAGAAAATTAAAAGAATTAGACATACATTCTTAAAAATGAATAAAGGAGTATATAATGAAATCTAAATGGTTTGCCTTTGGCTGTCTTACTTCAGTTGCTTTAATTATAATAGTGATATTAATGATCTCTAGTTTTTTTGGTAGTACCGGGAAAATGTTGCAAAAACCATTACCCGAGAAAATCACATCCGGGTCCTGGCTCAAAATTGATATTATGGGTAGAATTGTAGATTATGACGAATTTGAAGGCAGTCCCTTTGCGGGTCCCTTTTCTAGTAAGAAAACTTCTGTTCATTCCATCTGTCATAAGATCAATAAGGCTTCAATGGATAGCAAGATCAAAGGAATCATCTTGGAACCTAAATTTCTAACAAGTGGATACGCTAATATAAATGAAATTATGGCAGCTCTTGAAAATTTTAAAACCAAAGGTAAAGAAATATATGCCTACTTAGAGCTTGCTATGGATAAAGATTACTTGCTTTCAACTGTCGCTGATAAAATTTATTTAAACCCATCCGCTTCAGCAGGGATATTACTAACAGGAGTCGGAGGTGAAATATTATTTTACAAGGATTTTTTCGATAAAATTGGAGTTGAAGTTAAAGTTATTCATGCTGGTCAATACAAAGGCGCCGGAGAAAATTATTCAAGAAACAGATTGTCTGAACCAGTGCGGGAAAACCTAGAGGAATTATTTTCTGATATTTATGGGTCAATTTTAAGTAAAATCGCAACAAATAGAAGGATAGATTTCAATACTATTATTGATCTATACGAAAAAAGAGAAGAAATTTTCATCAAACAAGAAAACGCTTTGGAATCTAACTTAATCGATAAGCTCAGTCATAAGGAGGATTTTTATAATGCAATTGGGGTAATACCAAAAAAAATAATTTCATACTCAGACTACAAAATACCTGTTTTAAAGAAATCTGATTCCAATATTGCGGTTGTTTATGCTCAAGGTGCCATTATGATGCAATCTCAAGGTTTTGATACAGTTAATATTACAGATACTAATTTGAATTCAATCTTAAATAAAATTGAAAAAGATAACAGTATTAAAGGTGTTGTAATTCGTGTGAACAGTCCAGGAGGAAGTGCTTTGATATCTGAAAATATTCATTCTAAAATAAAAAATCTCAGAGCTGTTAAGCCAGTAGTTATATCAATGGGAAATGTAGCTGCATCAGGCGGTTATTACATCTCAGCGGAATCAGATTATATTTTTGCAGATCCTTATACTGTCACCGGTTCAATTGGAGTAGTGGCGATGATACCCAATATTGCAGGATTAACTGATAAACTCGGTATTCATAAAGATAGTATTTCAAGAGGTAAATATGCTGATGCAATTAGCATTTATTCGAAATTAGATGATTCCATGAAAAAATCATTAAAGATGAGCATCGAGGATACTTACACGGAGTTTAAGGAGAGAGTATCTGAAGGCAGGGGAATATCAGTGTCCGAGGTAGAACAAATTGCACAAGGGCAGGTCTGGTCAGCTGATAACGCTGTTCAAAATCATCTAATAGATGAGACTGGAATATTAAATAATGCAATCAGTAAAGCCGCCGATTTAGCTGAGGTTAAAGAATTTACAATTAAATATTATCCTGAACAAAAGAATTTTTTTACAGAATTTCTAAAAAATAAATTTAGTTTTGGTATTGCTGAAACTTTCATTTCAAATGAAATAATTGAAGATCAAACAATGATGAATGCCTTAAGATTGTTGAAATCAATTAAAAATGATCCACAACAGGCTATTTTACTTTTTGAACTCAAAAATTAATTCCAAATTATTCTTTTCAAGTAAAGTATTATTTATAACATTTTGAATTTATAAAGTGCTTGACTTAATGCGCTTATAAAAAAATTTGCATTGTGAGATTATTAATTAATTTAATTATGGAGGAAAAATGAAAAAAAATAAGAGAATTATATTATTAATTGGGATGGTTTTCGTATTTTGTACTTCCATATTAGCAATTTCTCAAGAGTTATCAGCAGAAGGGAAAAAGAATTTACGTTCAGCTAATATGCATTTAGGTGGGAAAAGGCATGAAAAGGCACTTCCTTTATATGAAAAAGTATTAGAAGAAAATCCTAATAATATAGAAGCGTTGAATAATACTGCGGCAATTTATTATGACATTATAGGTGATTATGCCAAAGCTCGTGAATATTTCGTTAGATTGATCGATGTAATTAATGCTACTTATGCTGAATATGAAGAATTAATGAAAACTGATGAGAAGGCTGCCAAGAAATATGAGAAAATCAATATCAAAAAACCAAAATTGGAAGATAAACTCAAGGCTGTAATAAAATTTCGAGATAATTGTTTTACTCAAATGATAAACCAGGGTAAACTAAAGATTCAGACTCAGGAGTATGAGGAAGCTATAGAAAGTCTTCTGAGAGTTACCAAAGTTGTTCCTGACAGTACTTTAACTTACAGATTAATTGCCCTTTGCTACGACAAACTCGATGATAAAGAAAACTCAAAAAAGTACTTTATTAAAACCAGCGAACTGGATCCCAACGATACCTATGCCAAACAACAAGTGGCATCTTTATACTTTGCAGAAGAAAATTTTGAAGAGGCTGGAAACTGGTACTTAGCAGCTACTATCAATGAAAAAGATAACCCGGACAATTATTATAATGCCGGTATAGCTTATAAAAATGCAAATAAAAACCAATTAGCGTTCGACGCTTTTCTGCAAGCCCTTGAACTGGATCCGGAAAATTTAACGACACTAGTGACATTAAGTAATTTAGCTCTAACTTTAAAAGATAATGAAGCTTCAACATTGTTTCTACAAAAAGCAGTAGATCTTGATGTTGCAGATGGAACTTTGGATAATCCTATGTATGTTACAACTCTTTGCTATAAATTGTACGGTATTTCCCAATTTAAAGATTTAATTACTTATGCTGAAATGTGGCGTCAATTCGATGAAACTTCTGTGGAAGCCGTGCAAATGCTATATAATGCTGCTAAAGAATTGAACGATAAGAAACTTATGGAAAAATATAATAAAATTTATCAAAAGATGCAAGAATAGTTAGCGTGCGAAAGTGGCGGAGTTGGTAGACGCGCTGGCCTTAGAAGCCAGTGAGAGAAATCTCGTAGGGGTTCGAGTCCCCTCTTTCGCACCAAATATTTTTATAAAAAATAAGAGGAGATAAATTGAAAACTAGTATCAAAGAAATTAGCCAATGTGTTAGAGAACTTACTATTACAATAGATTCGAATACTGCTTTAGCAGATTATAAAAAAGTAGTAAATCAATTTAAAAATTATGTTGCCATTCCAGGCTTCCGCAAGGGCAAAGCTCCTGTCTCGATCATTGAAAATAGCTTCGGACCACAGATCAAAGAAGAATTTTACAATCAGAAATTGGGAGATTATTATAAAGAGGCGATCGATACAGAAGATACTCATCCCATTAATCAAGGAGAACCATTAAAATTTGATTGGGAAAAAGGTAATGACTTAATTGTAACCTTTAAATATGAGATCATGCCAGAAATAAAAGTAAAAAAATATAAAAATTTAGAAATACCTTTTGAACCTGTAAAATTTAAAACAGAAATGATCGATGCAACCTTAGACGAATATCGAAGTAAAATGGCTACTGAAACGTCCATTGAAGAAGGTGAAAAAGGAGCCATTATGGAGATTACGGTTAGTTTTCTTGATGAAAATGACGAGGTTACAAAGGAACTAAAAAGAAAAATTGAAATTGATAATAATCAATATTCAAAATCTTTTAATACTAAGTTATTAGGATTGAAACCGGAAGCTGAATTTAAAAGCAAGCTGTTCACAAAATCGCAAAATTCAAGTGATCAGGATATAAATGATAAGATAAAGGACAGAGAATTCTTGATTAAAGTTGATTCAATAAAACGTAAAAATATCCCGGAGTTGAACGACGATTTCGCAAAGGATCTTGAATACGATTCTGTAAAAGACCTTAAGGAAAAAGTTGCAGAAGAACTGAAAAATAAGATCAAAGAAGATAATAAGAATAATATGAAAGGTGCGATCCTGTCCAAATTGATCGAGGAAAATGATTTTGAATTACCTCAGTCTATTGTGAAACAAGTTGCTGAGAATATGGCAAAACCGTATGCTGAATCATATAAAATGGAACTGGATAAGATGACTCAAATGTATCTTGGGATAGCCGAATACAATTTGAAAGGACATTATTTAGTTGAAGAAATAAAAAAAATAGCTAATATTAAATTAACAGAGAAAGAAAAAGAAGAATTAATTGTTAAAGCTGCTGAAAATATGAAGATGGAGCTTGAAAAGTACAAAAAAATGCATGAGAAACAAATAAAGAGCGATGATTTCACTTATGCAGCAGAAGAAGAAAAAGTGATGGACTTGATAAAAGAAAGTTCAACGTTTGTTAAAGTGCCAAAAGAGAAAAATCAAAGCAAGAAATAACTAAAGGAGAAAATATGGCTTACGTACCTATCGTCGTCGAACAAAATGGAAAAGCAGAAAGAGCTTATGATATCTATTCCAGGCTCTTAAAAGACAGAATTATTTTTGTTGGTTCTCCAATAGATTTTAATATTGCTAATGTAGTTATCGCACAATTACTGCATCTTGAAGCGGAAGATCCGGATAAAGATATCTATATGTATATTAATAGTCCTGGCGGTTCAGTTTCTGCAGGATTAGCTATTTATGATACAATGCAGTATATTCGACCTGATGTCTCAACAATTTGCATTGGACAAGCATCTAGTATGGGTGCATTTTTGTTGTCGGCCGGAGTAAAAGGTAAAAGATTTGCACTGCCGAATAGCAGGATAATGATCCATCAACCTTTAGGGGGTGTGCAAGGTCAGGCCTCTGATATTGAAATACATACAAAAGAAATCCTGCATCTCAAAAACAAACTTAATCAGTTACTGCATAAACATACTAACCAACCTTTAAAAAAGATCGAAAAGGATACTGATCGTAATTTCTTTATGAGTCCGGAAGAAGCTCACACCTACGGGATAATAGATGAAGTAATTGCAACCCGAAAAGATTCGTTTGGTAAACCAAAAAAGGGAGAGTAGATGGAACAAGAATATAAATGCTCATTCTGTGGCAGATCGGAAGCAGAAACTAAATATCTGATCAAAGGACTGAGTGGGAATATCTGTGAAGAATGTGTTTCAATGTGTTCAACAATAATGGAATCTGAATCGCAGAAAAAGGAGATGGATAATTTTATTTTACCCTCACCAAGGGAACTCCATGAACTTCTTAATCAGTATGTGATCGGACAGGAACAAGCAAAGAAAATTATTTCAGTTGCTGTTTATAATCACTATAAAAGAATATTTAAACAAGATCCAAATAGTGAGGTCGATATTGAGAAAAGCAATATCCTGATGATTGGTCCTACCGGTTCCGGTAAAACTCTCATTGCTCAGACTCTGGCCAGAATTCTTAAAGTTCCATTTGCAATTGCTGATGCAACAACCCTAACTGAAGCGGGTTACGTTGGTGAGGATGTAGAAAATATTCTTGTAAGACTTCTTCAAAATGCAAGTTATGATATTGATAAAGCAGAAAAAGGAATCATTTACATTGACGAACTTGATAAAATTGCCAGAAAATCTGAAACTCCTTCGATCACTCGTGATGTCTCAGGTGAAGGAGTTCAGCAGGCACTGTTAAAGATATTAGAAGGTGCAAAAGTGAATGTACCTCCAAAAGGCGGAAGAAAACATCCTCAGCAGGAATTCATTGAAATTGATACAAAAAACATACTTTTTATTGCCGGTGGTGCCTTTTTTGGATTAGATAAAGTCATTAAAAACAGACTTAAGAAGAAAGCTGTTGGATTTGATGCTGACGTGATTTCCCAAAAAGATATCGACCTTGATTTTTTTAGTAAAACTATACCAAATGATCTGGTTAAATATGGTCTTATTCCTGAATTGGTCGGCAGAATACCGGTTTTATCTTCATTACATGAATTAGATGAAGAAGCTTTGATCGCTATTTTAACTCAACCAAAGAACGCAATTTGCAAACAATATACAAAACTGTTTGAGATTGAAAATGTTAAACTTGATTTTGGTATTGATGCTCTTAGAGAGATCGCTCATACTGCAATTAAACAAAAAACCGGTGCTAGAGGATTAAGAGCGATCATGGAAAAATTTATGCTTGAAATAATGTATGAACTACCAGAAATCAACAACTTAAAAGAATGCTTTATTTCTGCAGATGTTGTTTCAGGAAAAACTGATCCTATCTTCTCTTTTACTGATAATAAAAAGGAACAATCTGCATAGATATAGATAAACGAATAAAAAGCCAACAACGATGTTGGCTTTTTTATTTTTCTGTATATTCTAAACTCACTCTATTCATAGTAAATTAACCAATCGGATACAAGTGACATAGAATTTCAGAACGAGTTTTAAACATGCTTACCTAATAAAGTTGTGTTAATGAAGCACAATAACCTGATAAACAGCAGTTAAAAATACTTGACGTTATTAGTGTTAAAAACATTTTTTCCAAAATATTTTTATGGAGAAATAAATGAATTTAAAGCCACAACCGGTTATTAATAAACGAGACAATTTGATTATTGGTTTGTTTGTATTTATTTTCACTATAACCATTTACTATTTAACAATGGCCAGATCTCTATCTTTTTGGGATGCGGGAGAATATATAACCTGCAGCAGTATTCTTGGTGTTCCCCATCCTCCCGGAAATCCATTTTATATATTGATAGGAAGATTTTTTACAATTTTAGGAATGCATATTCCCCATGCAATAGTAATTAATTTTCTTTCCGGGCTATTCTCTGCTTTAGCAGTTATGTTCACATATTTTTTCACAGTTAAATTAGTTACTATGTGGATCCAAGAAAAATCTGCATATATAGCTTATATTGCCGGATTCATTGCTGCAATGTATAGTGCATTCTCCTTTACTTATTGGAATAATGCTATCGAAGCGGAAGTTTATTCCGGTCTTGCCTTTATCATAACTTTAATTGTGTGGTTAACCTTGATCTGGGTGGAAAGATCAAAAGGGTTGTCACATCAAAATATTCTGTTGTTAATAATTTATATTTTCTTTCTCGGATTTGGGATTCATCAAACATCTTTGCAGATTGCACCGGCAGTATTATTTATTGCTGTATATCCTATGTTGAGAGATTTGATAAAAACCTCTTCCTTTTGGAAACGGGTTATCATGTATACCGTCGGTTTGATTTTTATTTATTTGATTTTCTTATATTTTGGAAAATTATTATTGATCCCCGCTTTACCAAAATTTATGTTTGCATTGGCATTTTTAGGGCTATTAATCTATCACTTAAGAAACGGAGTTTCTACCAGAACATGGCTTTTAGCTCTTTTATTTGTCGTTGTAGCTTTATCAACACATCTTTTTTTGTTTATCAGATCTTCTCACCGACCATTTATCAATGAAGGTTATCCTCATACATTCGACCTTTTTTCTAATTATATCCTACGCAGACAATATGGTGTAACAAGCATGTTTGTTAGAAGAGCTTCGTTCTTTTTTCAAATGAAAGAACAATTCCTTAAATATTTCAGTTGGCAGTTTTTTAATGCAGAGACGATTTCCCGATGGTTACATACTCCCCAAATGCTTATTCAACTGATCTCCAATTTATTAGTAACATTACTTGGTTTTGGTGGTGCTTATTATCACATTAAAAAGAATAAACACTCGTTTGCTTATTTTTTCTCATTTATATTTATGGCTTCTATTGCAATGGTCTTTGTGATCAATTTGTCTGATGCTGAGGTAAGGGAACGAGATTACTTCTTTACGACTGCCTATAGCTTTTGGACTGTTTGGATGGCAATTGGTTCAATAGCTTTGATCGATCTAGCCAGGAAAAAAAGTAAATTTTTAGCAGGATTGTTAATCGTGATAGTTCTATTACTTCCGGTACTTAATCTCTCTTCTCAATATTTTATTCACAATCGTTCAAGAGAATATATAGCTCTAGACTACGGACAGAATATACTCAATAGTGTTGAAGAGAATGCTATTATTTTTACTAATGGTGATAATGACACCTTCCCGGTCTGGTACGCTCAGGCAGTTCACGATCCGGCTGCCAAAGAATATATTCAACCAAGCAATCCTTATAGTAGAGATGAAGAAGGTAAAATTTCTAAACAAGTTACAATGCCTACAGAAAAAACACATGAAATGATTTCCAAAGCTATGGCATTCAAGAATGAGCAATGCAAAGGAATAAGAAAAGATATTTCGATAGCTAATTTAAGTCTTCTGAATACTCCATGGTATATTAAACAGTTGAGAGATAATGAAGGCATTGAATTCAACATTCCTGATAAGCATATCGATGTCTGTCAGGATAATCCTAGATCTGCTCTCTATCCAAGAAAGATATTTAAGGATACAAATTTAACAATCACCGGAACTTATCCAGGAGACGAATTTGTTGTAACTATAAAAAAAGACGCGATCCTGTACACGAAGGACTTGGCAGTTATTCAAATCATTAGAGATAATTACGGTAAACGTCCTATTTACTTTGCAGTAACAACACCCGATCCTATTGGATTTACTGAAAATCTTAGAAATGAAGGAATGGTAAGCAAATTGGTGCCAACAAAAGGAAAAGATCAGTTTGATCTGGAAAGATTAATGACAAATATTGATTCTGTTTATTCTTATCGTGGAATAATGGATGATACGATATATAAAGACAAAAACATGAGACGACTCTTAAACAATTATGGTGCCGCCTTCATGCGTACATCTCGGTTTGCTCACAGAAAAAATGATTATGATAATGCGATTAAATACATGGAAAAGGCGATTGATTTTATAGACCAAAAGAGCAGATTCTATATTGGACTTTCTCAACTATATGCTGAAGCAGCTTTCAATTCTTTTGATATGGAGGAAACAGAGAAAGGTTTTGATCACCTCGAGAAAGCTGTTTATTATAATCGATCCGATAAAAATATGATCCAGTTGATCTATCAATCGGCACTTTATACAAATGAAATAGAAAGAGCTCTTGATTTGTTCAATAAAATTCGAGCATATCAAGATACTTCCGAAATAAACTTCTATATATCAAATCTCAAAGAACAGCTTAAAGATGATTAGACTAAAGGAATAGCATGAAAACAGAAATTTACATTAAAGGAGCGAGCGAACATAATCTAAAAAATATTGATCTCAGAATTCCCCGTAATAAATTGATAACAATAACTGGTGTATCCGGTTCGGGGAAATCTTCCTTAGCTTTCGATACTCTTTATGCAGAAGGTCAGCGGAGATATGTTGAATCACTCTCTGCTTATGCCAGACAATTCCTTGGTCAGATGGAAAAACCAAAAGTTGACTACATCGAGGGTCTTTCTCCCTCAATATCTATTGAACAAAAAGCAACCAGTAAAAATCCTCGTTCTACTGTTGGGACAGTAACTGAGATCTATGACTATTTACGAATTCTATATGCTCGTATTGGTAAACAATTTTGTTATAACTGCGGTGACCCGGTAGGATCGCAAACCGTTGATCAGTTAGTAGACCATATTTTAAGACATCCGGAAAAAACAAAAATACAAATACTGGCACCGATAGTACAAAATCGTAAGGGAGAACATAAAGAAGAGCTTGAAGAGGCTCGCAATGAAGGTTTTGTGAGAATAAAAATTAACGATGTAATGCGTCTTCTTAGTGAAGAGATCACATTGGATAAAAAGAGTAAACATAACATCGATATTGTTGTAGATCGTCTGATTTTAAAAAATGATATCCGTTCAAGATTAATAGATTCCGTAGAAACAGCCTTAAAATTAACTGATGGTTTTATTAAAGTTGAATATTTGGACGAGAACAAAACCGAAAATTTATCTGAAACAAATTCCTGTTCTAAATGCGGTATAGGTTATCCTGAGCTCTCACCGCAGCATTTTTCTTTCAATAGTCCCATGGGAATGTGTATATCCTGTAATGGATTGGGCTCTAAAATGGAATTTGATCCCGATCTTATAGTACCTGATAAATCTCTTCCGATTATGGATGGTGCTGTTGTTTATTGGGGCAATTTAAACCAAAAAAAAAGCAGTTGGCAGTTAAAAAAACTCAAAACTGTTTCGAATAAATACGGATTTTCTCTTAAAACTCCTTGGATAGATCTTCCCGAAACCATACAAGATTTACTTTTATATGGTTCAAAAGGTGATAAAATCAAATTTGAATGGAATTCCGAAAACGGAACTGGATCATTTTTCTCTTCCTTCGACGGAATTATCCCAACTCTTACGCGGAGAATGTCTGAAACCAGATCAGAATCTATGCGGAAATATTATCTAAAATATATAGGTAATCATCAGTGTCCTAGCTGCCAAGGGAAAAAACTTAGGAAAGAGATGTTAGCTGTAAAGATAGCTGACAGATCGATAAATGAAATCACTGAGATGTCTATTTCAGACGCGATCAGATTTTTTAATAAACTCAAGCTTTCTGGTAATGATGCAATTGTGGCTGAGGAAGTGTTAAAGGAAATTAACAACCGGCTTAATTTCTTGGTAAATGTTGGATTACATTATTTAACTTTAGATAGGAAAGCTCCAACTTTATCAGGAGGAGAATCGCAAAGGATAAGATTAGCTAGCCAAATTGGGAGTAGCCTTGTTGGTGTTATGTATATTCTTGATGAACCAACAATCGGATTACATCAACGAGATAACAAGCGGTTGATTAAAATGCTGCTTCACTTGAGAGATATCGGCAATACGGTTATTATTGTTGAGCATGACGAACAGATGATACGTACAGCTGATCAAATAATTGACATTGGACCAAAAGCAGGAATACATGGCGGCAAAGTCGTCTTCCAAGGTACTATTGAACAACTATTAAAATCTGAGATATGTAAGAGCGGGCAATATTTATCAGGTAAACTGCAGATAACTAAGCCCCAGACAAAAATAGCTAATGGGAAGCGCAAATTAAGGATCATCGGAGCTAAGCAGAATAACTTAAAAAATATAGATGTTAATATACCAGTAGGTTATTTTACCTGTATAACAGGAGTATCCGGTTCCGGGAAAAGTTCATTTGTTAATCAGATATTGTATCCTGCAATGGCACAAAGGCTTAACAGATCCAACCTGCCGCAGGGTGCATTTGATGATATAAAAGGATACAATTATTACGATAAAGTGATCAATATTAATCAGCAGCCAATTGGGAGAACACCACGATCAAATCCAGCAACATACACTAAATTGTTTGATCCAATCAGACAATTATTTTCGCAGACACCAGCAGCAAAATTACGTGGATACAAGCCGGGACGTTTTTCTTTTAATGTAAAAGGAGGCCGGTGTGAGGCCTGCGGCGGCGGTGGTGTAAAACAAATCGAAATGCATTTTCTTCCCGATATATATGTAAAATGTGAAGTTTGCAATGGAACAAGATACAATAAAGAGACTCTAGCTGTAAAATTCAAAGGATACAACATAGCTGATGTTCTGAAAATGGATGTTCAAGAAGCAATCGAGATTTTTGCTAAAGTTCCTAAGATCAATAAGGTATTGCGAACTTTGAAAGAGGTTGGTCTAGAGTATATTAAAATGGGGCAAGCTTCTACAACTCTATCGGGTGGTGAAGCTCAAAGGATAAAATTATCGCGGGAACTTAGCAAAACAAGCACTGGTAAAACATTGTATATTTTGGATGAGCCAACCACAGGTTTACATTTTGAAGATATTGAAAAATTATTAAAAGTACTACATAAATTAGTTTCAATGGGAAATACGGTTGTTGTGATAGAACATAATCTTGATGTAATAAAATGCGCTGATTATATTATTGATCTGGGGCCGGAAGGCGGAGATGAGGGTGGAAGAATTGTTGTAGAAGGCTCACCGGAATATATTTCAACTATTACCAGATCATATACCGGAAAATTCTTAAAAAAACATTTTGTAAAATAATCTTATCTTTTAAGAGGGAGTTAGATATGGATCTTAAATTAAAGATACTAAAAATTTATGAAAAAAACAAATTTTCTGCCAATGATAAAGAGATATTTCTAGAATTCCGCTCACTGCTGAATAAAGGCGAGATCAGAGCTGCTAATAAAGAAGATGGTAGATGGGTTACAAACAACTGGGTCAAAAAAGGCATTATTGCTGGTTTCAAAATGGGAAACATAGTCAGATATGGAAATTTTTATGATAAGGATACTTTTCCACTTCAGGATATTGCCGGGAAAAAAAATGTACGATTCGTACCTGGTGGTTCTGCGATTCGAGAAGGATCTTTTATTGGGAATGATGTAATCCTAATGCCGCCGATGTACATAAATGTTGGAGCATTTGTTGATTCCGGTTCTATGATTGATTCACATGCCTTAGTTGGTACTTGTGCTCAGGTCGGGAAAAATGTTCATCTAAGTGCTGCTTCTCAACTGGGTGGAGTTTTAGAGCCTATTAGCTCAAACCCTGTTATTATTGAAGATAATGTTTTTATTGGCGGCAATTGCGGAATTTACGAAGGTATCATTGTAGAGGAGAACGCTATTATCGCGGCCGGTGTTACAATTACAGCCGGAACTCCTATTTTTGATGCGGTTAACAATAAATTTTTGTGTAAAGTAAACAACATTACAATTATTCCTAAAAAAGCTGTTGTAGTTCCAGGATCCCGAAAATTCAAGAACAATCCAGATTTCTCGGTATATTGCCCTATCATTATCAAGTATAGAGATAAAATGACTGATAGGTCTGTATTGTTGGAAGAATTACTGAGATGACACTTCAAAATTCTCTTAGCAGATTTTCCGGTGTGGAAAAATCCAACTTACGCCAAATCATTGATAAAGCGCCTCGGGATGCGATCAATTTAGGTTTAGGTGAAATCCAATTTTCACCCCCTGACAACATTATTCGTGAAGCCCTAAAAGTTGTTGAACATGAGAATATTTTTTACACACCCAATGCAGGTTTAATCGAAGCACAACAAGCTGTTGCAGATTATTATGATATTGATTTAGATGATAATGTTTGTATAACAAGTGGTTCTGAGGAAGCTGTTTTTGCAACTTTGTTCAGCTACATAGAACCCGGTGATGAAGTATTAATAGCCGATCCGACTTATCTTGCTTATAAAACTATCATTAAAATGCTGAATGGTATCTCAATTGATTTTTCTTTAAATCCTGAATCTGACTTTAGTCTGGATAAAACTGATTTTGAAAATAATATTTCTCCTAAGACTAAGATCTTACTTTTGAATAATCCTGCTAACCCTACCGGAAAATGTTTTTCAAAAAAAGAAATTAACTTTATGGTTTCAAAATGTATAGAAAATAACATATTAGTTGTGATAGATGAAGTTTATCGTGAACTGTTTGTAGAGAAGAGACCGGAAACATTACTAAAGAAAGAGGGTAATATTATAGTTATATCCGGGCTGTCAAAATCTCATTGTATGAGCGGCTGGAGACTGGGCTGGACTGTATCGTCAAATCCTGAATTGATCAAACCGATCATTGTCGCTCATCAATATATTTGCTCCTGTGCTCCTTATATATCCCAGAAAGCTGCTATTGTTGCCTTGTCAAAGCAAGGTATGAATTTACAAAATCAGATCCGTAAAAAACTTAAAGCTAATAGATTATTCCTAATTGATGCTTTAAAAACCTCAAAAATTAACTTAACTATTCTTCCCAACGATGCCTATCCCTACCTTTTTATCAAATTCGAAATTGATGATAAACTCCTCGTACAGGAATTGATAAATTCTGGTTTGATCCTGATGCCGGGTTCAATTTTCGGTACAAATGGGAAGAATTGGATTAGAATTAATTATGGTGTAAATAAAAAAAAACTTGCCAAAGCATTAGCAATTTTTAAAAATAATGTAAATTTGTTCAGTACTGGAAGTTATCGATAATTAATAGATTTGTGAGGATTTAATGAAGGTTTGTCTAACTATAATTCTGCTTCTTGTATTTACTATCTCACTTTTATCAATAAGTTTAATCGATAGTCTTGAAAACAAATTAGATATAGTTGTGGCTGAAGAAAAAGTCAAAGTTCTTAATGCACTTTCCAATGAATATTTATATATTTCGCCCAAACAAGCAATTTATTATGGTGATCAGGCAGCTGAATTAGCAAAATCTTTCCGAGACGATATGAATGAATATAAAGCCTATGTTAATATTGCTAATTCTTATTCCCTGCTACGAAATTATGAAAAAGGAATAGAATATTTTGAGAAGGCTTTAAAGAAGAGTGAGGCAATTGGTGATGTAGAATATATTCTGAAAGATATTTATAGAATTGCAGATGCCTACAGCAGTAATAAAAATTCTATGAAAGCCATTGAGTATTATAATAAAGCACTAAAGATCAATGAAATTACTAATAAGCGTAATGAAGTTGCTTTAACTTTGAATAGAATAGGGTTAGAATATAAGAAAACCGAGGATTATAAAAAAGCTTCTGAGTATTTCATTAAAGCACTCAGATTTGAAGAAGAGAACGTGCGTGTTCTAATGCGCGATGAATACAAACAGATCTCTGAATTTTATACCTTAAGAGGTGAAGATGAAAAGGCGCTTAAGTATTATAAACTATTCACTTCAATAAAAGATACTATTACCAGTGAAGAAAGGTCAAATACTATCAGCGATATGCAAAACAGATATGATTCCGAACAAAGAAAACGAAGAATAGAACTGCTGCAAAAAGAAAAAGAGATCAAAGACCTTGAATTAACACAACTAACTTTGACTCAGCAGAAAAAAGAAAAGGAGTATGAGACAAAACAAAGAGTTCAACAAATAGAAGCATTACAGAGAGAAAAAGAATTGAAAGAAGCTCAATTAAAAACAGCAGAGTTAGCCAGAGAAAATATTCAAAAAAAGATCGATGCTTATCAGAGGGATAAGGAAATTCGAGAGTTAGAACTTGAAAAGCGAGATATGCAGATCCGGTCCCAAAGTTTTATTCAAAAAGTCTTGATAACTGCTTCAATAATGATCTTTATCTTTGCTGTGATCAGTACGATATTATTTATTGCCAATCGGAAAAAGAATAAAGAATTGAGTAACGCATATTCTAAACTGGAACATATTGCAAAAACAGATCCATTAACAGGTCTATCTAATCGTCGGGATATGATTGAAAAACTGGAACATGAGCAGAAACGTTTCGGTAGGAATGGAAAATCTTTTGTCCTATTAATGTCTGATATTGATGATTTTAAAAAGATAAATGATGCTCATGGCCATGATAGTGGAGACTTTATCTTAGGATCACTTGCTAAGCAAATGCAATCTTTAGCCCGGAAACAAGATATTACCGGGCGCTGGGGTGGCGAAGAATTTCTGATGATGCTGCCGGAAACTGATATCGAAGGCGGATTTTCATTAGCAGAAAAAATACGGAATGATATTGAAACTTCTACTTATATCTATAATGATATTGAGTTAACATTAACAATGACATTTGGTGTTAGTGTTTACAATAGACCTATGGATATAGATCATTGCATTAAAATGGCTGATGAAGCACTCTATAAAGGAAAAAATCAAGGTAAAAACTGTGTTGTAATCACTAAACCGGAAGATAACCCCTTGGTAGTTAGTGTAGAACAATCTGCCAAATCAGTTTAGCCCATATAGTTAGTTATGAAAAAAATATATGCTGTTTTATTGTTAACTTTTTTTCTAATCTCATTGCTGGCTGAGCAACAAAAAGGAGTTGATAACTCAAGTATAAACTTTTCTATAACTTTGCAGGAAAATAGTGAATTACTCAGATTGATCCAAGTCAAAGATTCATTAACTACTGGGGAACGGCTTGACCTCTGTAAACAAGCTAAAAGAATGGCTGTCAGTCAAAATAATAATGACTTGATCTTAAAAATTCTACTCCTTCAAGCAGAGATTTACAAAGAGACTCAAGATGTAGAAAAATACACAGATGTCATACATGAGTATTTGCAACTTTATACCTTAAAAAATGAATTAGAGATCGAAAAAACTAGAAAGCAAATATCCAAACAGATCTTTATCAGGAATTCATTTATGATTGGTTTTTTAATAATTCTCAATCTGGCGTTTGTATTTTTTGTACGATATAAGCTTAGGTCGGCCGATCAGAACAAATTAAAAAAAGCAAATGAAAAATTAAAAGAATTATCTAGTAAAGATCCACTTACAGGATTATCTAACCGCCGTGATTGTTTAGAAAAAATTAATTATGAAATTGTCCGTTCAAATAGGAATAATCGTATTTTCAGCATAATAATGAGCGATATAGATCATTTTAAGTCAGTAAATGATAACTACGGACACAATTGTGGAGATTACATTTTGCAAGAGCTGGCAAAAATTCTTACAAAAACTTTAAGAAAACAGGATATTGTTAGTCGTTGGGGCGGTGAAGAATTTTTACTCCTGCTGCCAGAAACTAATCTGGAAGGTGCAAAATTTGCAGCTGAAAAAATAAGAACTACTATTGAGAAGAATAAGTTTTTTTATGATAAAAAAGCTATATCAATAACCTTAACATTTGGAATAAGCGAATTTGCTAAAGATAAAACCGTGGATACTTGTGTTAGAGAAGCAGATACAGCACTTTATAAGGGAAAACATCGCGGCAGAAACCGCATTGAGCTCTTTAAAGATTCTGATATTTTAATTGGATAAATAAATAAGGCTACCTTCAGGCAGCCTTATTAATTCAAAGTAACTTTATCTACTTGTTAAATAATTCTAAAGTTCTTTCTTTTGCCAGTTTAAATTTATTAAATGTACTTACATTATAATCTACTTCAGAAGCTGACATGCAGTTACATATCAAATTTTCATCGAAAGAGAAATTCATTTCCATTAGGAGTAGATTGTAATTAGTCAACGTAGAATCAACCCAATTCGCCGGAATTGTATGAGACCGAGCGGATGCATCAAGATTTACATACTGTTCATCCCAAATTGTATAATCTGTTGCAGTAGCGTACAAATCCTGATATTGAGCATCTGCGGTTAAACTCCAAGATAAATCTGTAGCTTCTGTAACTATCCATTCTTCAGGCCAATTAACAGAAGGTATATAAGCTGTTTTCATATTAAATGAATAATCTATATCATTCATTGTCAGCGCAACCGGATAAGTTTGCCCTTGATCTAACGTGGTGGTACCTGCCCACATGTTCATATTCACATAATTTACCATCGTTACAGAATAGTCATTTACCACTAACTCAAGAGATTCAATAGTGTTATTCTCAATAGGTGAAACAGTGATCATGTATTCGCCACTGAGATCAGCTTCTGACACGACCATGTAGAAATCATAATCATTGGGATCAATTGATGGGCCAGTAGTTCCGTTGTTACCATCATCTTTACTACAACCGGAAATAAACAAAAGTAAACTAAACGTGATTACAAAAAAAAGTAATGCAGATTTTTTCATTTTTCCCTCCCTTAATTTGATAACAGTATCAGTTTAAAGTTACTTAAATATATGTCAAATATATTTTTAGATGCTAATTATTCAAAGTAATATATAGCTTTGATCGGATCTATTTTTGATGCTTTATGAGCTGGATAGATACCGGAAACTATACCGATTATCAAAGAAAATGCAATACCTAATAGTATACCTTCGATCGGTACAGGAAAATTGAATTTAAGCGCAATAGCTATAACCTTAACAAGCAAACTTGAGAAGAATATACCAATGAAAGCACCCAGTATGGAAAGTGATATTGCTTCAAAAATAAATAGGAGGAAGATATCGCGATTTGTTGCTCCTATACTTTTTCTGATCCCAATTTCTTTCATTCTTTCATTTATTGAGATCAGCAAAGTGCTAAACAAGCCAATACCACCAACGATCAGTGAAATTGAAGCTATTGCAGATAGTGTGATATTCCATTTTTTCATCATCTCATTTATCTCTTTTGTGATATTCAACATGAAAGCACCTATATTGTTAAAAGAAAAATCGTGCGACATTTTATGACTGATCAACAAATTTTGCCGTACAGCATTTTTTACATCTTGATAATCATCTTCAGATTTTGCCTGGATGTAAATATAATCAATCGATTTATCAGATTTCAAATATTTTGAACCAGTTGACAACGGTATATAAACCGCTTCCAGGTCATGCCTTCGTTCCCAAGCATTAAAATTCATACCCTTAGAATTAAGCTTGTCATCAGCCAATATTCCAATAATTTTATAACGATGATTACCAATGCTGATTTTTTTATTCAAAGGATCATTATTTGGAAAATATTGATTAGCAAAATGATAGCCAATAACACATACTTTTAATGAATTCAGATCTTCAAATGAATTGAAATATCTACCGGATTTTAACGAATATGTCTTGCTTAAGAAAAACTCTATATTTGTAGCCTTAAGTCTTACCCACTCTTCTTTTTCTTCATATAGATATTTCTGCCAATTTTCAATATAGCCATAAATATATTTAGCTTTAATGTTCTTTTTAAGCATAATATAATCTTCAAATGTTAGAGGTTTTGCTTCACGCTGAATATGTCTGAATCTGTACATTCTGCGGCTTGAAATATTCTCTTCCCCTTGAGAAGGATATACAATAATAGAATTATTCCAGCCCATTTCTTTCATTCTTTCATTAATCAACTTTTTCATACCGTAAACTGTTGAAAACATAGTTACTACTGCAAATACGCCGATTATAATACCCAGTAGGGTTAGAAATGAACGTAATTTATGAGTAAAAATATTCTGGAAACTGCTGACTATGCTTTCCGATAAATTCACTTTAATAAATCCTAATAAACAGTTTTTTTACATGATGGGCATTCTTTAAAACTACCCTTAACTTTGTTTTTTTTCTCTTCCATAAAATGATTTCCGCATTCCGGACATTTAATAGCAACAGGCTTATTATTAGTTATAAACTTACATTCGGGATAATTTGAGCAGGAATAAAAATATTTGCCTTTTTTATTCTTCTTTTCGGTTAGTTCTCCATCCTCACAATCTGGGCATTTTACACCAATCGTATAGGGTTCTGTATATTTGCATTTAGGAAAGTTTGAACAAGCAATAAATTTACCAAATCTACCTTCTCTCAAGATCAATTCTGAATTGCATTCAGGGCATTTTCTCCCTAAAGTTTCAGGTTTTAATATGTCTATTTTTCCTGCACTGTTTTTTGTGAAATTTTTTATGTTTTTGCACTTTGGATAATTCGAACAAGCTAGGAATTGACCATTTCTACCCCATTTCAAGATCATTGCATTACCACATTTTTCACATTTTAGATCAGTTTTTTCAACTAAGCTTTGTTTAGCACTTTTATAATCGATCTTAGAGATCAATGAATGTAGTGATTCGTAATATTTTGTTAACAATTCATGCCATTCAACATCGCCATACATTACTTTATCAAGGCTGTCTTCCATCTCAGCTGTAAATTCGATGTTAAAGAATTCATCGAAATTGGAAACTAAAAATTTGTTAACAGTTGTTCCCAATTCAGTTGGATGAAATCGTTTATTTGTCAGGAAAACATACTTTCTTGACCTGATAGTGTTTGTTATTGCAGCATAAGTGGAAGGACGTCCGATCCCTTTTGATTCCAGTTCTTTGATCAATAGAGCTTCTGTGTAGCGGGCTGGTGGTTTAGTAAAATGCTGTTTTGAGTTTAACTCTTTAATTTCCAATACATCATTTTCCTGATAAGCATCATCAATTTTTTCACCTAAGATAACCATCGTGTGTGGAAAAACCTCCAGGAACCCCTTGTTCTCGATGGAACTACCTGTTGCATTGAAAACAACTTTTCCGATAATAATGATCAGTTCTTTATTATTCAGTTTAGCAGGGATCATTTGACTTGCAATGAACTTCTGCCAGATGATCGTATATAGTTTCAATTGATCTTTTGTTAAATATTGTTTAATTTTTTCGGGAGTATAAAAGCAATCTGTAGGTCTTATAGCTTCGTGAGCATCTTGGGCAGAATTTTTGTTCTTGAAATATCTCGATTTTGGATTTACTTTGTCAGAGCCAAATCTCTCAGAGATCATCTGCCTTGTTCTTGTTACTGCTTCTGAAGCTACCCGAAGTGAATCGGTACGCATATACGTGATCAATCCTACCGAACCTTTATCCAGTTCAATACCTTCGTATAATTGCTGAGCGATCATCATTGTTTTTTTGGCAGAAAAATTCAGTATCCGCGCTGCATCTTGTTGAATTGTACTGGTAATATAAGGTGGTCCTGGATTGATTTTTCTTTGAGATCTTTTTTCGGAATCTATAACGAATTTCTCATTTTCAATTGAGGTTAATAGAACTTCGGCTTCTTCTTTTGTTTTAAAGTCAGGTTTTTTTCCTTTCCATTTTTTCAAAGCAGCCTTAAAAGCTGTAAGATCATCTTTAAATAATTCAGCCGAAACATTCCATGATTCAACTGGTTTAAAGTTTAAGATTTTTTCTTCCCGTTCACAGATTATCCTCAGAGCAACAGACTGGACCCTTCCTGCACTTAAATTTTTTGTAACGACTTTCCATAAGATCGGGCTAATATTATAACCAACGATCCTATCCAGAATTCTACGGGCCTGTTGAGAGTTAACTTTTTTCTCATCTATCTTCCCCGGATTTTCCAGAGCTTTTCGGATAGCATCTTTTGTGATCTCGTTAAAAATTATTCTATGAACATTTTTATCTTTGATCTCCTTTTTCAGGACTTCCGCTAAATGCCAGGCTATTGCTTCACCTTCCCTATCATGGTCGGATGCCAGGTAGATATTGTCTGCTTCTTTAGCAGCAGTTTTAAGAGTACTGATCACCTTTTTTTTAGCCGGATCAATGATATACTTAGCTTTAAAGTTATTGGCCGGATCAACACCAAAAGTCTTTTTTGGCAGATCACGAATATGACCGTTTGATGCTTTTATTAAATACTTATTCTGCAGAAACTTACTAATTGTTTTTGCTTTTGCCGGTGACTCAACTATAATTAAATTCTTACCCATATTAGTTTATCTCTTCTCCAAAATTATTTTCAGGTTCTTGCATAAAAAACAGTTCTAACAGATCTTTTAATGTAATTTCTTCCACGCCAGAAAATATTATGTAGTTTACAATGTTATCGATCATCTCTTTGGTGATTTTTTGTTTAAGAAAACCATTAAGCTGAATAGACAAAAAAATTATTTTTTCAAAAATTCCTCTATTGATCGAGCCTAATTTTAAAAGATGAATTAGATATCCAAATGCTTCCGGAGTAACTATTTTACGCTCATCATCGGCTAATATCCTATTATAATTTTTCGATTCCTGCCGAATGACTACCGATTCCATTAAATCATCTAACTCCTGCTCTGATAACCCTAACTTCTTTAACTTCTTACGTGCAGGTTTATCTGTGAGTATTGATTTAAGAAATTCTTTTGTACCTGGTTCTGACATATTATTTCCTATATTTTTGGTTGTGATCTAAGTTATTTTGCCACAACATTTTTTATACTTTTTACCACTACCGCAAGGGCAAGGGTCATTCCTTCCAATCTTCTCACCCACGGTTCGCGGTTGAAGTTTTGGTTTTTCCGGTGCATTAGTTGTTACATTTTGATCCTCAGCAGGAGGTGCTTGAAAGGCAGAACTTGATTCATGCCTCTGTTTAGCCATTTTCAAGAAATCCTGTATCTTTTCTGGTGCAATAATATAAGTTGTAAAGACTTTTTTTGTTACACTCATGTTTATATTTGCAACTAATGTCTGAAAAAGATAAAATGATTCTTTCTTGTATTCTATGAGAGGATCTTTCTGACCGTAAGCTCTTAGTCCAATTCCTTCTTTCAATAGATCCATTTCATGAAGATGATCACGCCACAATGAATCTACAACATCCAATAAAACCCTTCTTTCAATTTCACGTAATTGTTCGGATGTCAAATCATCTTCTCTGTCTTGATACGCTTTCAGGACTCCTTCGTATAAATTCTCCAGCAATGTCTCAAAATCCATATTGTCTGTTACAATGTTCTGTTCATATAGGACCACATTTGTATTTACTCGGATCCAGTCGATAATTTTAGAAATATCCCAATTTTCGTAATACTTATCTTCACCGATGATGTTATCAGCAATTTCGGAAATAGTATCTTTGATCATTTCAATGATCTCAAATTTCAGATCATACCCTTTGAGGACATTACGACGATAATTATAGATCACGTTTCTTTGTTGATTTATAACTTCATCATATTTAATAAGTTGTTTTCTACTTTCAAAATTATAAGACTCAACCCTTTTCTGAGCTTTACTAACAGCTTTTGTCATCCAGGGATGCACAATAGCCTCCCCTTTTTGTAAACCCATTCTTACCATCATAGGACCCATTTTTTCAGATCCAAAAAGCCTCATTAGATCATCTTCTAATGAAAGATAGAAACGTGAAGTTCCGGGATCACCCTGACGTCCGCTTCTTCCTCTGAGTTGCCTGTCTATTCTTCTACTTTCATGCCTTTCTGTACCTATAACATGTAATCCGTCCAAAGGTAAGCCATAGGGATATTCCTCACTTGTTTTTTGAGTAACACCCAAATAGCTGGCTTTTTCTTGGGTAACTACTGATTTTCCTAATTTGATATCTGTTCCTCTACCTGCCATATTTGTTGCAATTGTTACAGCTTCCGGATGACCTGCTGATTTAATGATTTCCGCCTCTTTTTCATGATATTTTGCGTTAAGAACATTGTGCTTAATTCCGCGCCTTCTAAGTAATCGCGACAGAGTTTCAGAAACTTCAACAGAGACCGTACCAACAAGAACAGGTTTTTTAAGTTCATGCCAATGAGCTATTTCATCCAGAATAGCTTGATATTTCTCATTTTTTGTTAAATATATAACGTCATTGTGATCAATTCTTGATATTGGCAGATTAGTTGGGATTACACTAACGGGCAAGTTATATATCTCCATGAATTCTGATTCTTCAGTTATCGCTGTTCCTGTCATTCCAGCAAGTTTATCGTACATTCGAAAGTAATTTTGCAGTGTTATCGTCGCAAATGTTTGGGTAGCTTCTTCAATTTTAACGCTTTCTTTAGCTTCCAACGCCTGGTGTAAACCATCACTGAATCTTCTTCCCTGCATCATTCTTCCTGTGAATTGATCTACTATCATGACTTTATTATCCATCACCACATAATCGATTTCCTTTTCAAACAACACATAAGCTTTAAGTAATTGTTTTATATTGTGAAGCTTCTCACTTTTATCCATGAATTTCGAAGTTTCTTCTTCTTTCTTAGCAGTTTTTTGTTTAAGAGTAAGATTCTCCTCATTGTCAATTTGATCAACGATCTCATCTAAACTAGTCATAACAAATAGGTCAGGTTCTTTCTGAGCAACAAGGTTATTTCCCTTCTCGCTAAGTTCAACGCTATTTTGCCTTTCTTCTACTACATAGAATAATTCTTCATCAATTTCATACATTTTTTTATCACGCAGATAATAACCTTCAAATTCGGTTACTAGTTTTTTAAGTTCTCCCTCTTTCATGAATTTAATAAAGGATTTGTGTTTAGGAGCTGCCCGTTTCATTAACAGTAATGCTTTACCAACAATATCTGCATTATATTCTTCATTGTTCAACTCGCTTTTAATTTCCGAAACATATTTATTTACTAAAATATTCTGAGCATTGAATAGTTTTAATATTATCGGTTTTAATTCTTTGAAGAAATTAATGCTCTCTTTTACAGGACCGCTTATGATCAGCGGAGTTCTGGCTTCATCGATAAGAACACTATCAACTTCATCTACAATTGCAAATTGCAGATTTCTCTGCACAAGCCTTTCTTCCGAAACCGCCATGTTATCTCTCAGATAATCAAATCCAAATTCACTATTCGTACCGTAAGTTATATCACAATCATAGGCAGCTTTCTTTTCTTCACTGCTTAATCCGCCGATATTACAACCTATGGTTAGATCATGAAATTCAAATATTGGTGACATCCATTCCGCATCACGTTGAGCAAGATAATCGTTTACCGTTATCAAATGTACTCCGCGTCCCAAAAGTGCATTGAGGAAAAGAGGAAATGTTGCGACAAGTGTTTTACCTTCGCCTGTTGCCATCTCTGCGATCTTTCCTTCATGCAATACAACGGCTCCAATCAATTGAACATCAAATGGAATCATAAACCAAGTTTCATCATCACCGCGTACTTCGTATTCATACCCGATCAAACGACGGCAGGTGTCTTTAACTATTGCAAATACTTCCGGTAAATTCTCATCTAGAATTGATTGGGTTTCTTCTTTTAATTTTTTCTCCAGCTTATCAATATTGTTGCCTAACGTAGTTTTTTTATTTTCCTCCGGTTCTGTTTGATATTCCCGGTTAAGATCTTCCAATTCGGTTTCAAGCGGATTTAAAGTATTTTGAATTTCTTCTTTTATCTGCTGGACCCTAATTTTGATAGCCTCATCTGAAAGCTTTTTTAATTGCTCAATATGTTCATTTATTTCAGAGATACGGGGCAGCATTTTCTTTGCTTCCCTATCTTCTCTATCTCCAAATATTGTTTTTACAAACTTTTTTATCATATCATTAATTCCCTAATAGAAAATTTGAACAATCCTTTTTTCCAATGCTTGCTTGTCAAATAAATTAAGGTTATAAGCCGAATGTGAAAAATTAAAAACTATACATCGTTGACAATCTACTTGACCTACAAGCAATTGATAATTTTTTAAACTTTAAATAATATAAACAGGAGTTTGAAAATGAAAAATTTTTTTTTGATCACACTGTTAACATTTAGCGTTTTGGTTTTTTGTGAAGAAGTTTCTATCAAAAGTAATATGAGAAATATGAGCGTTAATGTTGAGAGTCAAACAGGCAAGATAAATATTGCTGATGAAATTGCCAAGAGATTAGACATTCTACAGGAAAAATACATTTCAAAATTGAACAAATTAGATCAGAAACGAACTGAGAAGATAATTGAAGATATCTATGAATTATTAGTCTTATTTCCCGAAGATATAACTACAGAACAGATCAACCAAACATCAGATATTAATATCACTTTTGAGATCAAAGATCAGACTACTGAACCTACCACAAATACTAACTTGGGTGTAAAGGAAACCATCAGTCCTCAAGCTCAGAGTGATTCCGAGTTTCAAGCATTAATTGCAAATGTAAAAAATGAAGGATTTGCCGATGATAAAACTTCAGTTGTAAGAATTACAGCTAAAAGTAGATACTTTAATATTTCACAGCTCATCTCCTTGCTGGATGTTTTTTCATTTTCTGATGATAAAATAAACATCGTTACAATTGTATATCCCAGAATAGTTGATAAAGTTAACGCTCATAATTTACTTGGAGCTTTTACCTATTCTGCCGATAAAGCAAAGATTGAACAGATCATATCCCAGTAGTTATAACTTAATTTTCTAATGTGCAAGTGAACTAGATAGTGATCAATTAATAAATTGGAGGATCAGATGATACTTGAAAAAGCAAAACTTTCTATTGATAAATTGAAAAATATCCAAGATCAGGCGAGAGAAGCTCGAGGTGCAATTTTAAAAATGACAACTTTAGCAAACTCGGGGCATCCCGGAGGCTCGATGTCAACTATTGACTTTCTGTTAACCTTATATCACATGATAAATATTGATCCTTTAAATCCTAAAATGGAGCAGCGAGACCGCATAGTATTCAGCCATGGACATATTTCTCCAGCTGCATATTCTACTCTAGCCAAATGCGGTTTCTTTGCTATCGATGATGCCATTTCTCAATTCCGGTTAGCCGGCAGCATCTTTGAAGGACATGTTGAGCCATCTGTACCGGGAATTGAATGGGCAAGTGGAAATTTGGGACAAGGACTTTCTGCGGGGTGCGGCTTTGCTTTAGCTGCAAAATTAAAAAAACTCGATTATCATACTTTTGTGCTTATGGGTGATGGAGAACAACAAAAAGGTCAATTGAGTGAGGCAAGAAGATTTGCAGTTAAATATAATCTGGGCATTACAGCTTTTATTGATTATAATCAGTTGCAAATAAGCGGAAGTATACATAAAGTTATGCCGCAATATATAACAGACAATTATCTTTCGGACGGCTGGGATGTTGTTGAAATAGACGGTCATAATCTGGTTGAAATAAGAGATGCGATCCTGGATGCTTATCAAAACGATAAACCTACTGTGATAATTGGTCACACAACAATGGGTAAAGGTGTATCATTTATAGAGAATAAAGAGAAATATCATGGCTCTCCACTTTCTGAAGAGCAGCTAAATCTGGCTTTGAAAGAATTGAAGCTGGAAAATGACCTGGAAAGATATAAAAAACTTAGGAGTGGATTTATCCCATCCTCTCATCTCAAAAAGCAGGAAAATTCTGATTTTCCAATTAAAACAGGAAATCCAATACTTTACAAAGAAAGAACAGATAACCGCTCTGCCTGGGGAAATGCAGTTGCTAATATTGCTGCAATAAATAAAAATGCTTCCATGGTGGTTTTCGATTGTGACTTACAGGTCAGTGTAAAAACCAAAGAATTTGAAGCGGTACTTCCGGAGAATTTTATTCAGGTCGGTATAATGGAACATAATACAGCTGTTGTTGCTGCAGCTGTTTCAAAAGAAGGTTTTCAAACTTTCTTCCCTGATTTCGGTGTCTTCGGTGTTGATGAAACTTATAATCAACATAGATTGAGCGATATCAACGAGGCAAATCTTAAGGTGATCACTACTCATGTAGGTTTAGATGTTGGAGAAGACGGGAAAACCCATCAATGTATCGACTACCTCGGGTTAATGAAAAATCTCTTTCATTTTAAAATCATTATTCCGGCTGATCCAAATCAGACAGATAGGGTCATCAGATATATTTCAGGAAAATCAGGTAATTACCTGGTCGCAATGGGAAGATCCAAACTAGACATCATTACTCAGAACAGCGGAGAAATCTATTTTGGAGAAGATTATCAATTTGAATACGGTAAGGCAGATCTGTTTAGGAATGGAAATGACGCAGCCTTATTTGTAATGGGAACTTTATCTGGCAAAGCCTTAGAAATCGCAGATAAACTCAGCAAACAAAATATATCTCTGCAAGTCTGGAATATATCATGCCCAGTTGACCTCGATAAAAAAGCATTAATTGCAGCTGCAAAAACGGGAACAGTTTTTTCTTATGAAGACCATAATGTTCATACCGGTCTGGGAAATAGCATTGCGGATAAAATGATGCAATTGGGATTAAATTGTAAATTTATCAAATTCGGTGTGAAAGAATATGCTTTTTCCGGAAACAGCGACGATGTATTTAAATATAGCAAATTGGATGTAGATTCTGTCGTTGAGAGGATTAAAAACAACTTGCAAAGTTAGAAATTTTATTTGTCATCTATTTTTATATTAAATTCTATTGTCTCGATCTTGATTTCACTGATTAATTCGTTCTCAATATCAGTTGAAATAGTATGTATTGGATAGTTTATACCCGCAAAATTTTTATATTCTAAAAAAGTTCTGACAACTTCTTTGGCTCTAACAAAATATCTCATTTGAACTGGTAAGTACTTTTCTGTATCCACAAACAAGAGCAACTTAATATCTTCTTTAACAAGCTCCATAGTAAAACAATCTCTTTCCAGAATTGTTTTTTTCCCCAAGCTTTTGATCTCAAAATCATTTTTGCTCTTAATAATATAAATAAGGTTTTTATTAAGATTTCCTCTTATAGAGTTCAGATATTTATCCGGGAGACTTTCATAAAATCCCTGAGGATATTTTAACCAGCCTTTATCATTGTCTATGATAAATTCTTTGTCTTCAAATTTTATGCGGAATTTGCCGGAATAATCTACATCTACCTGAACTGGGAAGGAGACACTTCCATAATTAACTGGTTGCTTAACTGTACCTATTGTCCTTATTGTGTTTATCCCCTCGACGTTACCAATCTTCTTTGCCATTTCGTCAAATATTATGCTACCTTCAAATTGTTGTTTTTCCTGTAGTTTAAATTCTTCAAAGTCATCAGCAGCAGATAATAATGAAACAGTAAATAAGATAATTATAAGACTTTTAATCTTCAATTTTCATCTCCTTATCCGGAGGTTTAGTTACCTGAACTTTTTGTCAAATTAAATAAGATTTCTTCTACATTAATTACAGTTAATAAAAAAAAAGGAGTGAATATCTCACTCCTTCCAGATCAAGTTTATTATTTAACCGCTAATATTAAGTTCTTTCACTAAAACAGCTGAAGCACCGTTACTGCTCATATCGAATTTAAAATTATCAGCAATTGCTTCAACATCGATCATCATTTGTAAAAAGTTACCACTTACAGTAAACGGTTTTATTGAGTGTTTACGAATACCGTTTTCCCAGAGGAAACCTTGAGCACCGAGAGAAAAGTCGCCTGAGATAGGATTAGCACCGGAATGCATTCCCTGCAAACTTACGATCTCTATGATTTTATCATGTTTAGAAATAAGTTCTTCCACGTTATGTTTACCCGGTTCTATCAGAAAATTTGATGTACTGATGCCCAGTGTCCCTTTGTATCCACGAGCTCCATTTCCAGTGGATTGAACTTTATCTTTTCTGGCTGTGATCGTATTGTGTAAATAACTTTTCAGAATACCATTCTCAACGAGAATTGTTTTCTCAGTTGGATATCCTTCACTATCAAAGGCAGATGATGAGAACCCATCCGCTCTTAAATCATCATCAACAATTGTTACACAATCATTAGCAACTCTTTCACCCATTTTTCCTTTAAGGAGTGATTTCCCCTCCTGCACTAATTTCGCATTAAAAACACTTGAAAATGTTGAGAGCATCGTAGCCATCATTTCGTTATTAAAAACGACTGGATGTTTACCAGAAACAGCTGGTTGACCATTTAAGAGATCAGTACTTTTTTTAGCACTACTTTCAGCTAACTTTTTAGCATCGAATTTATTAAAATCTCTCGTGATCAGAAACTCCATCCCCATTCTTTTATCATTGTTTTCTTGTGCTAAAGTACCAACATAAGCATAGGCATAATTTTGTGTATCAGATCTATCCAAGCCTTTACTATTAGCTAATCTGCTGAAATTTTTCCCATCTCCATAAACTGCATAGGGCACGTTAAATATTCTCTTATCGGCTGCTTTTGCGTATTTTTCAAGAGCTTTGGCAAGTCGTATTTTTTCCTTAACATCAACTTTAGCTAATTCTTCCGAAAATACGTTCGGCTTCTGCTCATTCTCCGGATATTTGTCCAAAAAAACTACATCATCACTTTCAGAATACTTTGCATTCTCAATAGCATTATCAACAATGATGTTTAATGTGTCCTCATCAAAATTTTCTGTGTAAGCATATCCAACTTTCCCTTTAACAATTACCCGAACTCCTATTCCTTTGGAGTCGGCATAATTAAAAGATTCTACATTTTGCTCATTAATTTTAACTGAAAAAGATGTTCCGACCGAGAGCAGAATTTCAGTTTCGTCTGCTTTACCCTTGGCATACTCAAATATTTTCTGGAATTCTTTATTGTACATATCTGCTCCTCCTTTATTTTCTTCCACCGATGATTATCTCATTGATCTTTATAGCAGGTTGCCCCACATTGGTCGGAATGCTGCCACTAACCGAACCGCACATTCCTTGAGCCATTTCCATATTATCGGATATCATACTTACTTTTAATAAAGCATCCGCTCCGTTTCCAATCAATGTTGCACCTCTTACAGGTTCAGCTATTTTACCATTTATTATCAAATATCCTTCTGCAACAGCAAAATTAAAATCTCCGGTTCCGGGGCTGACAGATCCACCACCCATCTTGGCAGCATAAATTCCATTATCTATTGAACCGATCATATCTTCAAATTTATCTTGTCCGTTAGCAATATAAGTATTTCTCATCCGGCTGGCCGGAGCGAATTTGAAGGATTGCCTTCTACCGTTTCCTGTCCTGTCATAACCGGTTTTAAGACTTCCCATTCTGTCAACCATATAGGATTTTAAAATTCCGTTTTCGATCAAAATTGTTTTTTGAGTTTTCATACCTTCATCATCAATATTCTCACTTCCCCACTCATTTGGCAGTGTACCGTCATCAACTGCTGTTAGACCTTTGTAAGCAATTTGTTCACCCAGTTTTCCGGCAAATACCGAAGCTCCTCTGGCGACAGATGTCGTCTCCAAAGAGTGACCGCATGCTTCATGAAAGATCACACCGCCAAAACCATTATTAATGATCACAGGTAATTTACCGCTGGGTGCATAATCTGCATGAAGCATTGTAACAGCGACCCGGGCAGTTTCCTTACCAAGTGCAGCAGGATCTATGGAATTAAAGAATTCATAACCCGCAAACCGTCCCGGTCCTTCACCGCCAACTTGCTTTTCAGTTCCATTAGATGCAATTGAAGATACATAAACTCTGGAATAATTTCTATTATCCTCAACCATCAGTCCTTCACTGTTTGCGATCATAACATGCTGATCTTTTTCAAGAAATCGAATATCAACCTGACTTATATCATCGCTGTAATTGCGGGATGCTTGATTGATCTTACGGATAAAATCAATTTTGTCTTTTTTACTTATTGTGTTATTTGGAATCAGGATTGGATGGATATTTTTAATATCTTTTTTTATCAAATCGATTGCTGCAATATTATTACTGCTCTTAGCAGCTTTACTCACTGCATCAGCAGCATCTAATAGTGCTTTTTCAGAAAGATCATTAGTGTATGCATAGATCGCTGTTTGACCATAAAAAACTCTAATGCCTGCACCGTAATCGTTCCCAACAATATTATTTTGTGTTTTATCATCATTGAATACAATTGAAGAATTAAATGTGTTTTCAACAAAAAGTTCTGCAAAATCTGCACCATTTGCTAAGGCTTTATCAAGTACTTTTTTTATTATATTTTCCTTTAACATCTTACCTCCATTGATTTTTTCATTTAGATTTGAAAAATTTGAAATTGAGTATAATGTCAAGTGGTTTAAGCTTATTCAGAGATAAATGTAATTATATCATTTAATTTGACAGATTCAGCTTACAACAAAGATTGACCATAGAAAATTTGAAATTAACGGATTATAAATTTATGAGAAAAAGCATTGTAGCTATTGTTGGAAGACCAAATGTCGGGAAATCAACTTTGTTCAATCGGATATGCAGAAAACGAAGTGCCATCGTAGATTTTGAAGAAGGTGTTACTAGAGACAGAAAATACGAAGAGGCTGAATGGAGCGGATACAATTTCGTTGTAGTTGATACCGGCGGTATTATTCCAAAATCGAGCAGCAACATTGACAAAGCAGTCAAATTTCAAGCAGAGATCGCTATTGAAGAAGCAGACCTGATCATTTTTGTTGTAGATACAAAAACCGGCACTACTTCTATAGATATGGAGGTTGCAAAAATATTATCTCCTTATAGAGACAGAGTTATTCTTGTAGCCAACAAAACTGATAATGAAAAGGAAGAGCTCGAGATCTACGATTTTATGCAGCTCGGTTTTGGAGAGCCATTCCCAATTGCTGCTATTCATGGTAGAAATACAGGTAATTTCCTGGATGAAGTTGTAAATAACATTGATGTTCATACAAAATACGTTCCTGCAGTAGAAGATGTTATCAGAGTAGCGATAGTCGGGAAACCAAACGTAGGTAAATCATCTTTGGTAAATAAACTTTCAGGAAAAGAAGGGAATATCGTTTCAGAAATTCCTGGTACAACTCGTGATTCCATTGATCTTACCTTGAATTACAAGAATAAAAAATTTACTTTTATAGATACAGCAGGATTACGCAGAAAAAAACGAATCAAATATGGAGTAGAATATTTCAGCACGATGCGTACAATTGAAAGTATAAACCGAGCTGATATTGTTTTATTGATCTTAGATGCCGAAGAAGATATTTCTACTCAAGATCAAAAAATAGCCTCCTATGCAGCCAGGAATTTTAAAGAAATTATCCTGGTTTATAATAAATGGGACTTAATAGAAAAAGACAATTCCTCAGTTGGAAAATATATAGATAAAATTAAGGATGAGTTGAATTTTGTGGAATTTGCTCCGGTTATTTTTGTATCTGCTTTAACTGGTCAAAGGATCCATAAAATTTTTGATCTGCTGCTGGAAGTTGATCAGGAAAGTAAAAAAAGGATTTCTACAAGCATTTTGAATAAATTTCTCCAAAAAGCAACAGCTAAATTTCCACCTTCGCATTCCAGTGGACGGCACTCAATGATCTATTATTGTTCACAGGTTAAAACCAAACCACCTACTTTTGTGTTTTTCTGTAACAATGCAAAATTAATCACTAAGCACTATAAACAATATTTAACAAATCAACTTCGAGCTGAATTTAAATTCAGCGGAGCAACTATTAAAACTATTTTCAGGAGCCGTGGATAAATTGTTGAATTTAATCATTGTGTTGAGCGCCGCCTATTTACTCGGTAGTATTCCCACCAGCTATATTATGGGTAAAATAGTCAAAAACATAGATATTCGAAATTTTGGCAGCGGTAATGTTGGAGCGACCAATGCTTTTCGGATAATGGGCGTTAAAATTGGAATTGCAACTCTGTTGGTCGACATTGGAAAAGGATTTTTAGCAGTTAAAATAGTAACTTTCATGATCTCTGACCCTACGAATATTATGCTTATCGCAACAGGCTTAATAGCAATTCTGGGTCATATATTCACAATATTTTTAAAATTCAAGGGCGGAAAAGGTGTAGCAACTTCTGCTGGTGTGTTCATCGCACTTGTGCCGGTTCCAATAGCTATCACATTAGTTGTATTTATTATCACAGTTTGGATCAGCAAATTTGTATCATTAGGTTCAATATTGGCAGCAATCACATTGTTAGTTACTGAATTAATTGTGAATATAAACAATTCTTTTGCTGATATTGAGATGCTGATCTTTGTTTTTATTATCTCCTTGTTCATTATCCTTCGTCACAAAGCTAACATTAAACGTTTGCTTAAGGGTAATGAAAATAAAATAAATTTCAAAAAAAATAGAACGGAGTTATAAATGTGCGGTATTATCGGGATCTTTGGAAATGAAAATGCTGCTAACTTAGCGACTTTAGGACTTTTCGCAGAACAGCATCGAGGTCAGGAAAGCTGCGGAATGGCTGTGAATGACGGTACTACGATTAAACTTAGAAAAAAAATGGGTTTGGTTAAAGATGTATTTACACCTGATAAACTTAAGAACCTTCCCGGTAACATTGCTATAGGACATGTTCGTTATCCCACCCGCGGAGCTTCTTCTGTTTATAATTCCCAACCTCATATTGTAGAGACACTTTCCGGACCTTCTTATGCACTTTCGAGTAACGGAGATATTGTTAACTATAATGAGATCAGGAGCTGGCTGGAGAATAAAGGAGTTTACTTTACCAGTACAAACGATGGAGAATTAATTTTAAAGTACATTGTTTATCACGTAGAACGCAAGAACATATCAATCATCGACTCAATCAGAAAATTGATGAAAAATGTTAAAGGAGCATTCTCTACTATTTTAGCTACCAAAACAGAGATGTATCTTTTTCGGGATGCCTATGGATTACGACCTATGAGCTACGGACTCACAAAAGAAGGCTCTATTGTTGTTGCTTCTGAGAGTTGCGCTCTGGATATTTTGTATATGGATTGGAAAGCAGAGGTTAAGCCTGCTGAAATAATTGTGGTAAATGAAAATGGTATTTCAAATCTGGAAACAGATCCGAATGAATACCGCTCTACAACCTCAAACAAACATTGTATTTTTGAACATATATACTTTTCCAGACCTGACAGTATTATGTTTGAGGAAAACGTATTTGAAGTTAGAGAGAAAATTGGTGCTTGCATAGCATTAAATGATGATATCGATCCTGATGCAGTTGTACCGGTACCGGATTCTTCTAACTTTATAGCTCTTGGTTATGCAAAATACAAACAAAAGCCTTATGAAATGGGCTTGATCCGTAATCATTATGTAGGTAGAACTTTTATTAAACCGGAGCAGACGATTCGAGACGAAAGTGTTTATCAAAAATTTAATCCTCTGCCAAATTTCTTCAAAGATAAAGTAGTAGTTTTGATAGATGATTCGATAGTGCGCGGTACTACACTAAGAAAAATCGTTAAACTTGTCAAAAATGCCGGAGCCAAAGAGATTCATTTAAGAATTGGTTCACCGCCAGTAAAGCACTCCTGTTTTTATGGTATTGATACTCCCACTCAAAAGGAACTTATTGCAAATAGTAAATCAGTTTCTGAAATAAATGACTTTATAGGTTCTGATTCATTGAAATATTTTCGTATGACGGATTTGGAAAAAGTTGTGAAAAAACCTGATAATTATTGTTACGCTTGTTTTGATGGGAGATATCCGATAAAATGAAAAATAAATTAAAAAATTGGGAAGAAATTGCCCAGATTACCAGAGAAGCGAAACTGCAAAACCAAAAAATAGTCTTCACTAATGGTTGTTTTGATATATTGCATGCAGGTCATGTAAAATATCTTGCAGAAGCAAGTGAATTGGGAGACCTTCTTATCCTCGGATTGAACAGTGATGATTCAGTAAAAAAACTAAAAGGCAGCGATCGCCCCATTAATAATCAAACCGACCGCGCGATTGTACTTTCTGCACTTACATCTATTTCCTATATCGTTATATTTGAAGAAGATACGCCTTACAAGATAATCAATCACATTAAACCAGATATATTGGTCAAGGGTGGTGATTGGTCTCCACAAGACATCGTTGGTTCTGAGATTGTTCTTTCATACAAAGGACAAGTAAAGTCATTACCTTTTGTATCTGGGAAATCAACAACAAAACTCCTAAAAAAAATTAAGGGAAGTTAGATTATGGAAAATCATGAAGACATAGCCTTGGTAAAAAAAACCGGTAACAAAGTAGTCTTTGTTGAGGTCGAAAGAAGCGGATCTTGTAAAAATTGTTCTATCAGCGGATTATGCAATACAAAAGATAAATCCATTATACATAAGATCAAGACCGGAATGGAGCTGAAAGTTGGTGATCGGGTACAAGTGAATATTTCACCCGGAATGCGAATATTTTCTTCGTTTGTAGTTTTTATACTCCCAATAATATTAATGATCTTTTTTTATGTAGCAGCGAAATTAGTTTTTAATTCTTCTGAGGGAATTGCTATAATTTCCTCTCTGCTTGGGCTAATCGCAGGTGGTTTATGTATTTACTTAATAGATAAAATGTTGAGTGAAAAATTACGTTTCAAGATAATAAAAAAAATAGAGGTATAATATGAATATCCATTTACATGAAATGGTGTTTTACGGTTACCATGGGGTTCATCCTGAAGAGCGGAAATTAGGGCAACGGTTTATTGTGAATTTTTCTTACAAAACAGATAGTTCTTATGATGAAAGCATCTCAAAACTTGAAGATACAGTTGATTATACAAAGGTTTATATTATTATCAAACATACTTTAGAAGAGCGCGAATTTTTTCTATTAGAAGTCTGTGCAAATACAATACTGGATTCTATATTAAGATCATTTCCCAGAATAATTTATGCAAATGTGAAGATCAAGAAGCCTTCCGTTCCAATTAATGGTTCCCTTGGATCGGTTGAAGTTGAAATGGAAAGAAACAGATAAGGGAATTTGATGTCTTGTTATTTAGGTATCGGTTCTAATCTGGGAAAAAAAGCAGTAAACATCAGAAAGGCAATTGATCTGATCTCAAAATTGCCTAAATTAAAAGTGATTAGAACCAGTACAATAATAACAACTAAGCCATTTGGTAAAATAAACCAACCTGATTTTAAGAATTGTGTCTTAGAGCTTAAAACAGAAGTTTCTCCTACTTCCCTATTAAAAAGGTGTTTAGAGATAGAGGAGCAGCTTGGGCGCATCAGGAAGGAAAAATGGGGACCCAGAATAATAGATATCGATATATTACTTTACAATGATGAAGTAATTAAGACCAAATCACTGATCCTTCCACACCCAGGATTACATAAAAGAGAATTTGTCTTGATCTCGTTGAATGAATTATGCCCAGACTTAATTCATCCAATACTGAAAAAGAGCATTAAAGATTTTTACAGGGAGATAAAATGAATAAAACAGCAGCAATAATTCTCGCCGCAGGGAAGGGAACCCGCATGAAATCCGATAAACCAAAAGTAATTTTTGAATTTGCCGGTAAGCCCATGATAAACCGCGTAATAGGAACAGCAAATAAATTAAAGTGCGATCTGATAGCAGTTGTGGTAGGATACAAGAAAGATCAGGTCATAAATGTAATTCCGCCTCAGAATAATATAAAATTTGTTGAGCAAAAAAAGCAGAATGGCACCGGGCATGCAGTTATGGTTACAGAAAGAACATTTCAAGACTTTAATGGTGAAATTTTCATTCTTTGCGGTGATGTACCGCTTCTCAGGCACGGCACTCTTAAATTGATTCAAGATAAACATAGAAACACAAAAGCTGCCTGTACAGTTTTAACTGCCAAGATGGATGATGCACTGAAATACGGCAGGATCGTTCGGGATGAAAATGATCAGGTCAAAAAGATTGTAGAATTCAAAGATGCTACAGTTTCAGAAAAAAATATAAAAGAGATAAACACTGGGATCTATTGTTTTAATTCAAAAGATATGTTTGATTCATTATCTGAAATAGGTAATAGTAATAACCAAAATGAATATTATCTGACAGATACTCTGGAAATACTAAATAAAACAGGTAAATTAGTAACTTCAGTCCAACTTGACGATATGGTAGAAGCTTCCGGAGTAAACTCTAAACAGCAGTTAATTAATTTGGAATCAGAATTCAATAAAAGAAGAGAACATTTTGAAAATTAAGGAGAGTAAAATGAGTGACAGACTTTATTCACCTTGGCGGTTAGAATATATTTTATCGGTAAAAGACGAGGAATGTATTTTCTGTATTGAACCTTCAAAAGAGAATGATGAAAAGCATTTAATTTTGTTTCGCAACAAACTCAGTTTTATTATTATGAACACATATCCTTACAATAATGGTCATTTACTGATTGTTCCAAATAAACATGTAGCAAATTTGAATGATCTAAGTAAACAAGAAAGTACCGACCTGATCGAAACTGTGCAGATCTGTGAAAAGATCATTAAAAATGTTTATACACCAGACGGTTTAAATATCGGAGTTAATTTGGGAAAAGCCGCAGGAGCCGGAATTGATGATCATTTACATGTTCATGTCGTACCTCGCTGGAACGGAGATGTAAATTTTATGTCTACCTTAGGTGAAACACGAGTAATACCTGAATCATTTCAACAAGCTTATGCTAAACTGAAAGAAGAATTTGACAATGAGAAAGTCAAAAAATAATTTGTTGCATATTAATAAAGTGGCTTTATTAATAGTAATTTTAACGTTGCTGCTAATTTTAACAGCAACTTATTTTTTGTTCTTTCAAAAAAAAGTTATTGTGGAAAATGATAGTGAATTTACTGAAATGACTTCTCTCAAATTAGCTATTTTAAATGGCTGCGGAGTTCAGGGAGCAGCGAGTAAAGTTAAAGATCATTTTATCAACCAGAATTATGAAAACATAGACATAATATTTTGGGAAAATGTGAGAAGCAGTAAATTTATCTATGGTAAATCCATTATCGTCGTGAAAAGAAGAAACGAGAGCAAATTAAAATATTTAATGAAAATAACTGGAATCTCTAGAAGAATTTACGCATTGGATGATAATTCCATTGAAGATCTTCAAATAATTCTTGGCCGAGATTTTAGAGCTTATTTTAAATAGGAGAATATGGAACAACAACAGGAAATAGCCAATATAAAAAATTGGATAGAAGAAAAAAAAGGTATTGATATTAAGCATATAGATGTAACAGGAAAAACTGATTTCACTGATCATTTGATAATATGTAGTGGAACTGCTCCCTTACATAATAGCGCAATTGCAGATAATATCGTGCAAAATGCTAAAGCGAATAATATAGAAATATTATCAACCGAAGGTAAAGAAACCGGCAGCTGGATATTAATCGATCTCGGTGACATAATAGTTCATATTTTTAACGTTGAAAAACGTAATTATTATAAAATAGAAGAACTTTACGCAGTTAACTCAAGACCTAAAAAAGAAAAAGTAAATAAAAAATGAAAACTAAAATATATAACGATATTGTTAAATCTTTAAAAAAAATAAACTTAAACTACAATAAAAACTTTGGAGTTGAAGTTCCTAATATACCCGAACATGGAGATTTTTCCAGTAATGTTGCTCTGGTCAATACTAAAGTTCTTAAGAAAAAACCTCATGATATTGCCAAATTACTGGCTGAAGATCTTTCCAAGAAAAGGGATTACAAATCAATAAAGATTGCTGGACCGGGATTTTTAAATTTCAAACTGGCAACATCTCTGTATTATAAAGAGCTAAAGAAAATAGGTGATGCAGGTACTGACTATGGAAAGAGCGATTACGGGAAATCTCAAAAAGTACTTATCGAATTTATTAGTGCTAATCCTACCGGACCGCTAAATGTTGTTAGTGCTAGAGCAGGTGCGTATGGTGATTCACTTTACAGGATCATGGATCATCTTGGTTTTGAACCATTTCGTGAATTTTATCTGAATGATGCGGGCAACCAGGTCGATATTCTGGCAGAGTCATTAGAGATAAGATACCGCGAATTACACGGACATGAAGTTGAAGAATTTCCTGTGGAAGCCTACCACGGCGAATACATAAAAGAGCTAGCTTTTGAACTAAATACACTTGAAGGGACAAAACTCTTCCACATGACTGAAGATGACAGACTGGAGCGAATGAAGAATTTCGCACTGGATGAGATCCATAAGATGCAGATTTCCAGTCTGAAAAGATTTGATGTGGAATTTGATAATTGGATGTCTGAGAAAAAATTACGGGCAGAAGGAACGTTGGAAGAAGCATTAAGTTACTTAGCAGAGGCAGGTTGCACTTATGAAAAAGACGATGCCGTCTTCTTCTCATCCACAAAGTTCGGCGATGAAAAAGATCGTGTGCTTATAAAAGCCGATGGAAACCCGACCTACCTTGTACCAGATATTGCCTATCACCTAACAAAATATAATCGCGGATTCAATATAATTTTGGATGTCCTGGGTCCTGATCATCATGGTCATGTTTCTAAACTCAGAGCAGCTATAAAAGCGTTGGAATTAGATGATTCCAAACTGGAAATTATCTATCTGCAGCATATTAATTTGTTGCAAGATGGTGAGATCGTAAAAATGTCGAAGCGCACCGGTAAGATCATTACAATGGATGATCTCATTGATGAAGTAGGAAAAGATGCAGCTCGTTATTTCTTTCTAGATAGACGTCCCTCGGCGCATCTGGATTTTGATCTGGAACTTGCAAAAAAGAAAACCAGCGAAAATCCAGTCTTCTACTGCCAATACGCATACGCAAGAATTAACAGCGTGTTAAAAAAAGCCAAAAAAGTTAAGTTGTCACTAAAGAAATGTAAGGACATTAAATTAAAGAAATTATCAAAAAAAGATGAACTGGATATAATCAAAAAAATGCTTGAATTTCCTGCGATACTGCAGCTTTGTGCTGATAATCGGGAACCTCACAGATTAGCAGGATATGTTCATGAACTGGCAAGTATGTTCCACAAGTACTACGCCAAATATAAGATCATAGATGAGGAAAATCCAGATTTAAGTTGTGCAAGATTGTATCTGATCAGCGCTGTTCAAAATGTAATTTCTATTTCTCTAGGACTGATGGGAATATCTTCTCCCAAAAAAATGTGATCTTTATTTATTTATGTGCAAAACAGTAATATTATCAGATACTCATAATAATCAATCTATACTTAAAGAAGTTTTTTTACATGAATCTGGATATACCCACATTATCCATTTAGGAGATGATTATGAAGATTTGGATGAAACTCCTGAGCTTACTGTTAATGCGTTATTAGTCAGAGTTCCCGGAATTTTTCACAAAGGTTATTTAACTAAAACAATTCCCAATATCCGTGGATTTAAAATCGGCAAATGGAAAATAGCAATAACTCATCGTCTAGAAGATTTTTCAAATTTAAATTCACATTACGATATTTATTTATATGGACACACTCATCATCCACTTTATCAAAGGATCGGTAGTAGACATTTTATTAATCCGGGACATCTAAAAGATCATACTGATAGAGGTACCAAAGCTTCTTATGCAACAATGAAGATCCAAGGAAATCAGATAGAATTGGAATTTAAACATTTAGATGGAATCACATTCAATCGGAAAATTTTAAATAACAAGTAACTTTATTGGATATTTTAAGTTAATATAAATAATATATTGGTGCGGAGGTTATATGAAAATTGAAGAGATCAATAAAAAGGTAATGGAAAAAAGCATTTTGATCAACCAGATATTGGATGAAACCAAGAAAGTGATCGTTGGGCAGAAATACATGATAACGCGACTTCTCATAGGACTTTTAGCAGATGGACATATTTTAATTGAAGGAGTCCCGGGACTAGCAAAAACTTTGGCAGTAGATACCTTAGCGAAGACGATAAAATCAACTTTTCAAAGAATTCAATTTACACCTGATCTGTTACCAGCGGATTTGATGGGAACTCTGATCTATAATCAGAAAACCAGTGAATTTGTAGCAAAAAAAGGACCGGTTTTTGCTAACTTTATATTAGCTGATGAGATAAATCGTGCTCCTGCCAAGGTACAATCAGCACTGTTGGAATCAATGCAGGAAAGGCAGGTAACAATTGGCGATAAAACCTATCCATTGCCAAAACCCTTCTTAGTAATGGCTACCCAAAATCCTTTGGAACAAGAAGGTACTTACCCGCTTCCTGAAGCTCAGGTAGATCGTTTTATGCTGAAACTGATAGTTAATTATCCGAATCGTGATGAAGAAAAACTGATTTTAGACAAAATGGTGCGGAAAGATGAGATTGTAGTTAAATCGGTAGTAAAACCAACTGAGATCATGGCGATGCGAGAATTGATCAAAGATATTCACATGGAAGAAAAAATAAAAGATTATATTTTGGATCTAGTATTTGCAACCCGTCAGCCGGAGAAATATAAAAATCTGGAAGACATTAAGGGTCTGATTGATTGCGGAGCATCACCACGTGCAACAATTTACTTGGCTCAAGCTGCAAAAGCTCATGCTTTTCTGGAACATCGCGGTTATGTTACCCCTGATGATATTAAAGCGATTGGAAAAGATATTTTAAGACATCGGATCATCCTAACTTATGAAGCAGAAGCAGAACAGATAACACAGGAAGACATAGTTACAAGATTATTTGATGAGATTGAAGTTCCATAATCAGAAGTAGATCTATGCAAACATCTGAAATTATCAAGAAAGTTCGTAAAATCGAGATAACGACCAGAAATTTGGTGTCTGACCTTTTTTCAGGTGAATATCACAGTCTTTTTAAGGGACAAGGTTTGGAATTCTCCGAAGTCAGAGAATATCAAACCGGTGACAGCTTCCGCCAGATTGATTGGAATGTAACTGCCCGGCACGGGTATCCCTATATTAAAAAATTTGAGGAAACACGGGAACTAAACGTTATGTTCCTTATCGACAGCAGTGCTTCTACACTGTTCGGTACTAAAGAATATCTTAAATCAGAATTTATTACTGAGATAACCGCTGTTCTCTCATTTTCTGCTTTATCCAATAATGATAAAGTCGGGTTATTGCTGTTTACAGATGAAATTGAGAAATACATTCCACCAACAAAGGGGAAAAAATCAGCTTTAAGGATTTTACGGGATATCCTCTATTTTGAACCAAAGAAAACGGGAACAAATATCAAAGTTGCAGTTGAATACATATATCATTTAATCAAGAAACGTAGTATTATATTTGTTATTTCTGATTTTCTGGATACCGATTATCTTGATAGTTTGAAAATATTAGCCAAAAAACATGATGTCATCGCTATGAAAATCCAGGATAAAGCTGAAACCGAATTACCCAAAGCCGGTTTGCTTTATCTTAAAGATCCTGAATCAGGAGAATTGTTAACAATAAATTCTTCCAATCCTGAACTTCGTGAAAAGTACAAACAAAAAGTAAGCAGGGAAAATGAGGAACTTCAGGAAACGTTCAGAAAAATGAGGATAGATCTTTTGATCCTTGAAACTGATAAGCCTTATGTTCCTGAGTTAATGAAATTCTTTAAATTCCGAATTAGAATGAAGAACCAGAGGTAGAATTGTTAAAAAAATATATTTTCCTGATTTTCAGTTTAATTCAGCTAAATTTATACTCAGCAAACATAGATCAGAGTCTGGAGAAACCACAAAAACTTTTTATCGGTTCCCCTTTCAAATTACATGTAAACATATCATCTGAATTAACAGACAGTATTTATACAACTCCAAAAGATACACTTGATATTTTTATTTTAAAATCTTTCACGACATCAGAGAGAGTGCTTGAAGATAAAAAAATAACTAATTTAGATCTTATCTATCAGCCATTTGACACAGGAGAATATACTTTCCCTGAACTCGAATTTGCAGTTAAAACAGCAGATACATTAGCAATACTGAAGACAAAAGAATTTTTACTGAATGTGGAATCTGTAATAGCAGACAGTACACAAAATATCAAAGATATCGCCGGACCGATCAAGATAGATCTTGGTTTCTTTGATTATTTCATCCCAATATTAATTTTACTGATTCTGATCTTCGGAGTGAGATATTTGATCAAATTCTTGAGAATACCTAAGAACCAAATACCTAAACCAAGTTTTTCTGATACAAGACCTGCTTTTATTATTGCTCTGGAGTTGCTACACAACTTAGATAAGGAAAAATTATTAAGTAAAGGTGATTATCTCAATTTTTACTTCAAATTATCATTTATTTTACGGTTTTTCATCGAGTTACAATATAAGATCAATGCGGTTGAGATGACAACAAGCGAGATCAGGTCAAATCTTATTCTGGATGATCATAAAGAAAAATCTGAGATACTGGATTTTTTAAACAAAGCAGATCTGATAAAATTTGCTAAACGAGTACCGGAAAGTGCAGAGATTGAAGCTTCAGTAAAATGGTTAGAAAATTATTTACTGTCATTTGAGCCTGCGGAGGAAACAAATAATGCTTGAATTTGTTCATCCTAATTGGTTCTGGGCTTTAGGGTTCATCCCAGTTTATCTGCTCTATTATTTTCTGATCCTGAGAAAAAAAAGCGTTCGCCTCCTGCACAGCAGACTGGCGCTCATTCGATCAATTTCCAAGAAAAGCAGCTTCTTACAATACATTCCAATGATAATAAGAGTATTAACATTAACCTTACTTATTATTGCTTTAGCCAGACCCAGACTAGCTGATAAAAAACAACAGATCACAGGCAAAGGTATCGATATCATTTTAGCGATTGATGTAAGCGGCAGTATGAAAGCTATTGATTTTAAACCAGTTAACAGATTAGAAGCAGCTAAAAAAGTTGCAACTGAATTTATAGAAAAGCGTAGAAGTGATCGTATTGGGTTAATTGTGTTTTCTGAAAATGCGTACACTAAATGTCCGCTTACCTTGGACTATAATATTTTAATGAACATAATGGACGACGTAAGTATTGATGAAAAAGCGAATGGAACTGCTATCGGTATGGGATTAGCAACGAGTGTCGCTCGTCTAAAAGATTCCGAAGCGATATCAAAAGTTATTATACTTATTACCGATGGTAGAAATAACTCCGGCGAGATCGAACCACTCGATGCAGCTGGATTTGCGGCTGCATTTGATGTTAAAGTTTATCCTGTTGGTGTTGGTAGTAAAGGTTTGGTGGATTATCCGATGCAAACTGCCTTTGGAGTTAGATACCAAAAAGTAAAGATAGATATGGATATGGATTCCCTAGATAGAATTGCCGAGATTACGGGTACACAACACGCCAGATTAGCCGGTAATACTGATGAGCTGCAAAAAATTTTGAAGAATATTGACGAAATGGAAAAAACTGAAATAAAAATAAATGATTATTATATTTACTATGAATTATTCTGGATTTATTTATTAGCAGCATTTATTTTGATCATTATTGAATTTATCTTTAGAATAGTGATAAGAAAACAAATTCCTTAAGGAGGAAATATGAAAAACATCATCATACCGGTTTTATTGTTTTTTTGTTTCACGCTTTTAACTGCATTAGATTCTAACATAACAAATGTAACAGTATTTTCAGATCGTGCTCAGATAACACGCTCTGCAGCTTCTAATCTATCTCAGGGAGAACACTTACTCATTTTTAATGATCTTCCCGTACAAATTGAAAAAAACAGCATTCAGGTTAGTGGTAAGGGAAACGCTATTCTGCGAGATGTAAAGTTTAAAACTGAACAATTCACGCATGAGACTGATGTACAGCAGAGAGTTTTATTGGCTAATCTGCAGGAGTTCATTGATAAAAAGATAAAATTGAATGATCAGGTAGCGCAAGCTCATACAGAGAAACAAATCATCAAAGACATACTTACAAAGCTAACCAGCACAAAAGAACATACAGAAAGTATTGAGCTAGATCCTGATAAATGGATCAAGATGGTTGAATTTCACAGAACCAGAAATACAGCTCTTGATAGTGAAATTAGAATTACAAATAAGCAATTAGCAGAAATAAATTCGGAAATTGACAAGATACAACGCGAGATCCAGGAATTAGGTCAGAAAGCATACAAACATAAGAATATTGTTGAAGTATTGGTAGAGATGAAACAAGCTGGAGAGCTGAAACTAAAACTTTCTTATATTGTATATGGTCCGTACTGGACTCCTCTTTATGATCTGAGAGTAGATTCGCAAAATAAGACAATCGCACTTACTTACAAAAGTAATATCTATCAATCAACCGGTGAAGATTGGAATGAGGTTGATCTAAAGTTATCATCTGCAAAGCCGAATATAAATGCTCAACCTCCTAAACTCCATCCTTTATGTATATCATTATTCAAACCTCAAGCTGTCCTTGCTGAAAGCAAAAAATCCTATTCGCGAAACCTTATGAAAAGTGGTTCAGAATATCCGATGGCCGATGCGGCAGCTCTGGGCGATAAAGAAATGTATGATACATTACAAGAAATGACCTCAGCTCCATCCATTGTCGAAACAGGAGCTACCGCAGTGGTCTTTGATATTGAAGGAAATTATTCAATTAAAAGTGATAATAAATTGCATCAGGCAACCATAACAATTGAGAATTTCCCAGCAGAATTCAGTTATACAGCTATTCCTAAATATTCTCAATTTACTTATTTAAAGGCAAAGATCAAAAATGACTCTGAATATCCATTTTTAGCAGGAGATTCTAACGTATTTCTAGATAATAACTTTGTAGCAAATTCTTATCTTGAAAACGTTGCTCCATCTGAGGAGTTCTGGTCTTTTTTAGGAATTGATGAAGCTGTGAAAATAGAGTATAAGTTTGTAAAAAAATACGATGAAACCGGCGGATTGTTTGTGGAGAAAAATAAACGTAACTTTGAGTATTTAATTACTATTACTAATAACAAGAAAACTTCTGAAGAAATAGTTTTATGGGATCAACTGCCCATCTCCCAAAACGAGAATTTAAAAGTTAAATTGCTTGAACCTGCCTATAAAGAAGATACAAAAGAATTAAAAATTAATGAGTTCAAATATCTGGAATGGAGAATTGAGTTGAAGCCCAACGAAGAGAAAAAAATTCCTTTCAGATATTCAGTTGAGTATCCAAAAGGAACTCAACTTAGAGGATTTTAGAAGGGTGGAGTTGAATTAATATGCAATGGGGAAATCCTTATTTACTTTTTTTACTGGTCATTATACCGGTTTTTCTGATCCTTATCTTTGCAGCTAATCATAGCAGAAAAAAGAACTTCGCTAAATTTGCAGAAGTGAAATTCTATGATTTCTTTATGCTGGAATTCTCAAGTTTTCACTGGATTTTTAAGAATTTCCTGTTTGTCGGAGCAATTTTTTTTCTGATCATTGCTTTAGCAATACCACGCTGGGGAAAGGAAGTTCAGATCATAAAGAAGGAAGGAATTGATATAGTTATTGCGCTTGACGTTTCTAAAAGTATGGATGCAACAGATATTCAACCCAGCCGCATTAAAAGGGCGAAAGATCAGATCTCATTATTTATCGATCAGCTCAAAGGTGATCGTATTGCTATAGTAGCTTTTGCAGGAAAGAGTTTCGTACAATGTCCTTTAACTAACGATTATGGTTCGGCAAAACTTTTTCTTGATCTACTCGATACAGAATCTGTAGGATCATACGGTACGAATATTGGAGCTGCAATAGAAAAATCATTAGAATTATTCCATGAAAAAGAAAAAAATAAAGTGATCATAATAGTAAGCGATGGAGAAGACTTAGCAGAAAATGCAGAAAAAATTGCTGCCAAAGCTGCACAGCAAAATGCTATAATCTATACCTTGGGAATTGGATCGCCGGAAGGAAGCACAATTCCTATTACTAATAAACAGGGTGATGTTGTTTATGCAAAAGATGATAAGGGTGATATAATTTTTACAAAGCTGGATATTAATACTTTAACCCAGATCGCACGAAAAACCAGAGGCCGCTTCTTCCCTATTACACCGCAGCAATCTGAAATTTTTGAGATCATGAAAAATATAAATTCATTAGAGAAAAAGAAATTAGATTCTAAGGAATATACCAGATATAAAGAACAATATCATTATTTTGTTATCATTGCATTATTGTTCTTAATAATAGAATCCTTTATAATCTATCGAAAAAAATCAAAGTTAAATAGAGTTTTAAAATGAAAACTAAATTATTAATCTTATTTTTGCTTGTCTTTGTAAGTTTTTTATCAGCCGAACTGGTTAATTATGACAAAGTTATAAGAAATTCAAAAGGCCAAAGATATTATGATAAGAAAAGTTACCAGCAGGCAGGTGATACATTCAAAAAAAATGCTTTAGAGTATCCAAAAGATCCTCGGTTACATTTTAATCAGGCAAACGCCCAAGTGAAAAATGACTTGCTGGAAGAAGCTGAACAAAATTACAATCTTGCTTTAAGCAACAATTCGTTTAATGAAAGATCTGAGGCCTTGCAGAATTTAGGTAATGTGAAATTCAAGCAAAAAGATTATAAAAATGCCATCAAATATTATCGTGATTCTCTTATAGAAGATCCTGAGAATGCAGATGCACGTCACAATTATGAACTCACTGCAAGAATGTTACAAAAACAGCAGCAGCAAAAGCAGGAAAGCGATCAGAATAAAGATAACGATGATAAAGATCAGGAAAATGATCAAAAAAATAAGCCGGGCGACCAGCAAGAAGAAAAACAAAAGCAAGAGGAAAAAAAACAGCAAACCCAAGAACAAAAAATGAAAGAACAGAAAAAAGAAGATGCTGATAAAATGTTGAAAGCATTATTACAAAAAGAGAAAGAAGAGATGAAGAAACAAAAACAGAAAATGAATATTGACAGATCTAAAACCGGTAAGTACTGGTAAATCCAAATAAAAAGAGATCAGGATATTATGAAGAAATTATTATTGTTGATTTTATTTTTTAACACTTTTCTATTACTGGCTCAAGAGATAGAAATTGATTCTTATGTGGATAAAAATAAGATAGGAATATCCGATATGTTAACCTTTACGATCGAGATCAGCGGTGAAAATGTACCCAATATATCAGCACCAGTTCTCCCTGAATTCAATGATTTCGAAAATCTGGGAACTTCATCTTCGTCATCATCAAATTATTCCATAATAAATGGGAAAATGTCCTCTAAAATAACCAGAAATTATTCTTACACACTACGCCCGGTTGGAACCGGAAATTATTTGATCCCCCCGATCACTCTTGAAATCCAAAATAAAAAATTCACAACCGATCCAATACATATTCAAGTTGTTGAAGGCAGTACAGAGCCTGCACCGCCTGCATCTTCAAACTTTCGCAGCAGAACAGATCAATCATCTGATATAGCTGATAACCTATTCCTCAGAGTTGAAATAAGTAAAAAGAATGTTTACCTTTCCGAGCCAATAATCGTTGATTATAAACTTTATTCCAGAGACGATATTGCTAATTTAGCATTTGCCGGTGATACTAATTTTGAAGGTTTTTGGAAAGAAGATGTTTTCACACCGGAGAGTATAAATTTTAAGCAAGAAACTTATCGGGATGTTAGATACAATGTGATGTTAATGCGATCCGTTGCACTCTTCCCCACTCAAACAGGCCAGCTGGAAATTCCTTCTCTGAGTTTAAATGTCGATATTAGAGAAAAGTCCCGCAATTTTTTTGACTTTGGCTCAACAAGGAGATATTCTATCCAAAATGATCCGGAAACAATTCAGGTTAAACCTATACCAACCGAAAACAGACCTGCAGATTATGTTAATGCAGTTGGTTCTTTCCAATTAACCAGCGGTATTAGTGAGACCAACCTTAAGGTTGGAGATTCATTCACTTTGACAATAATAATAACCGGCAATGGAAACTTGAAACAATTTGATGTTCCAAAATTGCCAAAAGTAACTAACTTAAGATTTCTGGATCCAGAGATATCAACTGAGATCAATAAAAATGTTATCTCTGGTAAGAAAACGATAAAGTATCTTATTATAGCACAAGAAAAAGGCAATTATATACTTCCTGCAATTACCTTTACATATTTTGATACTGACAAACACAGCTTTAAAACTTTAAGAACAAATCCAATTGATCTAGCAGTCAGAGAAGGGAATTTACCTTTTATAAGCAGCAGCAATGCCCAATCTATTGTTAATGAAGAGGGAGCTGACATTGGGTTTGTCATAACTAATAAGCAGATTCGATCACAGAAACTGTATTTTAACAGCTTTGTCTATTGGCTGATATGGTTTATTATATTCCTCTTTATTCCGGGTTCATACCTCTATTCCCAAGAAAGAGATAAGCTTAAAACCAATGCAGATTATGTGAGACAGAAACAAGCTGCAAAAGTACTAAAAAAATATATGAAACAAGCCAGTCTGCTTGTTAATAAGAATGAACCAGGTTTCTATACAACAGTTCAGCAAGGATTAGGTAATTACTTAGCCGATAAACTTAAGGAACCTCGTGGCAGTACAACTGATAAGATCATTTTAGCATTAACTGCCAAACAAGTACCTCCAATGCTGCTTAAGAACGTTCAAACTATTTTCGAAACTTGCGATCAAGCGCGCTTTATGCCGGGTGGATTTTCCCAAGAGAAAATAAAATTAGACTTTAAACTTGTGAATGATACAATAAAAGAAATTATTAAATGTAAATTATAGAGGGTAAGAAAATATGTATAAGTTAATGTTAACTTTTGTGCTTTTACTTACAATAAGCAGTGTAATTGGCGAAAATCAGATTGATGATATATTTAATCAGGCAATTTCATCCTATGAAAATCGTGACTTTGAATCTGCCTTGGAAAAATTCGTCTTAATTGAAAATCAAGGCGTTATAAATGCTGATCTTTACTACAATATCGGGAATTGTTACTTCCGACTCAACAGTATCGGCAGATCTATATTATATTATAAATTAGCATTGAAAGTCAAAGCTGATCATCTGGCTGCCAGAAGAAATCTGGAACATGCCCTTTCTATTACAAAAGACGCCCAAAAGCTGGAAACTGAAAATGTTTTCAGATCATTCTGGCTCAAAGCTTTTAATTCTATCTCTTTGAATTTGTTAGCAATTCTTACGCTTGTGATCTTTTTTGTTATTGTTGTACTGATAAGCATGATGATAGGCATTTATAGAAATCGGGAAAACGCTATTCCCATATTTGTTACAATTTTATTCATCTTTGTTTTTGTTATTTTACTCATTGTGAATGTTGTTAAATGGCAGGAATATCACAGCAAAGATGAAGCAGTTTTGCTGAGTCCTTCTGCACTCGGATACAGTGGACCGGGAGAAGATTTCACGCGGGTTTTCACTATCCACGAGGGAATCATCTTCAATATTGAGAAGGAAGACGGTTCATGGTGTTTGATCAAGCTAAAGAACGGACTTGGCGGATGGATAAAGAAAGACACCTTTGAGGTTGTGAAATTTCGATAAAAGATGATGAAAATCTTTTTGTTCATACTAATTTATTTTTCTCTTCAATTAAGTGCTATCGATCTCATATCATTACGCGGTAACGCTGTTCAAGGCGGGTTAGCAATATGTGAATTAGATAGTTCTGTCGAAAAATTATTCTTAGATCACAAACCTGTACCAATTTCCAATACCAGTGCTATCATTGGATTTGATCGTGACGAGAAACTTAAACATAAATTAACTATTGTATTAAAGAATGGAGAAATGTATACATCAGTTTTTTACATTAAAAAAAAAGATTACAGCATTCAAAGAATTGATAACATAGAAGAACAATATGTGGAACAACCACATGATCAACAGTTAATTGAGCGAATTTCTTCAGAAGCATCGAAATTATTAAAAAGCAAAAACAAAATTTACAAAAATAAAAATCTCTACATTGAAGATTTTCACTTCCCACTAGACTCCAGAGAAATTACGGGATATTTTGGTACGCAGCGAATTTTAAACGGAATTCATAAGAAACCACACAACGGCTTAGATATTGCCGCTCCGTCCGGAACTGAGATAATAGCAATGACAACGGGAGTAGTTAAGTTAACAGGAGATTATTTTTATAACGGTCGATTTGTTCTTTTAGATCACGGTAGTGGGTTAAGTTCCATTTATATCCATCTGAGCTCAATTAGTGTAGAAGTTGGAGATTATATATTAGCAGGTGGAAAGATCGGTGAAGTTGGCTCGACAGGACGTTCAAGCGGAAATCATCTCCATTGGGGCGTTGGCTGGCGTCAGAAGAGGATAGATCCGGAACAAATAACTAATATGGAAGATACTTTCTTAAAAATTATCAGAGAATAATCTGTACTTTTGATCATAAAAAGCCTAATTCTTCAGAACGTTAAAAAAAATATTTACCCTAAATAATGGAATAATTTATTCCATAATCAAACTGTCGAAATAATTTATCAGCTTACTTTTAAGTTGTTTATTGATCACTTTACCCAAAGTTCTTAGAGCTCGTTCTCTTGCTTCTAAAGCAGATACATGCCCTTCTCTGCCTTTTTCTGTCATTGAGACAATTGTATCATCCTTATCATCTTTTACACTTATCTGAAGCTCATACCGTACAAATTCCAAATTTCTTTTTAAATCTGTTTTTTCCAATAAAATATTGCCGTTTATCCTTAGAACGTTGTCTTTAGAAAGAATAAAACCGAGATCATTAACCATTTCTTCCAGCATAATTGTGATTTTATTATCTTTATCATTATTAATATTAATTCCGCAAGTTACTGCTGTCGCGGCTTCTTTGGCTAATTTAACAATCTTCTCATGCTGGTAGCTAATTTCTAACATATCAATAGCAGAAGGGAAAATAATGCTTAATTGAGCAAGCAAAACTTCATTGATTGCGCTAACTGTTAAAGCAGCACTACCTGCTGCATATTTCATAAGAGGATCATTTGTCTCAGTCGCACTTTTTACAAAATATTCTATGCGCTGAGAGTTCTTATCTATCTTACTTTCATAAATTTCTGCTGTTTTAAATCTATTCAAATAGGCTATTGCATAAACCCGGCCTAAATCGTCAGTATAGCTTTCACCAAATTGGATATTAAAGAGTGTTTGTTGAGCTTGAATGTTTACATTTTTATTAACTTCAGTTTGTTCCTCAATGGAGGTTTTTTTGTTTTTTGTTAATTCAAAATAACGTTGAGTTACAGTCTCTTCCGCCTTAACATTCGATTCAAAAATTCGAGCCAGATTTCCTGCTGCCATATTTTCAGCACTGCTTCTTGAGTCACCTTCTCCAATCGCAGTGAGATACTGTTGTTCGGAATAAACTACCTTAGGATTTTTAAGCCATTCAGGTTGAGTAGATTTTTTCTTTTTAGCGTGTGCTACACAGGAAATTACCAAGATCATAATTATTAAAAGCAGAACAGTTTTTTTCATAATTCCTCTCATAAATTATTTTTAGTTAAGATAAAATGATTCAAATAAATTCAAGCCTGTAACTGAAATATTCTTTTCTCCCAGCGAGTGCACAAACAGAACAGAGCCATTTTTAGAATAATATTTCAATTTGATATTATGTTTTCCCGGAGTAACTTCTATTTCAGTAATGAGAGTTTTTGCCGGGAAAAATCTTGAAATACGCAGATCGGCATTTTCAGTTGCATCTACAATAGCATCAGTAGCTAATCTAGCAGCAAATCCCAACAACGGATTATCGATCTTTTTTTCCAATTCCTGCTTACGTTTTGTGGCAAAAAGACCCTTTATTACAGTTCTGGTAATCGTTTTCAGGTAGATGATCGGTTCTTTAATTTTAAAAGTTTCCAGTGCAACTTTTTCTATGTCTTCAATCATTTTAAGGTCACCTGCTGAAACACCGTCAATAAGTACTTCCACTCGCCCAACATTAGAATCAACAGGTTTTAAAAAAGGTAGTTGAAATTTAAAATGATATCCTTTTTGCACACCCTGCCAGCTAATAACATCAAGTGTCTGCAAATTTTGATTACCTCGGGGATTTTCTTTTGTCGTACCAATGATGATCAAATCTTTTTCAGTGTGAATATAAAGTGTATTTGCTTTTTTATCAGGAGCTCTGCCTGTAAAAGATATCAGATTTATCCTTGCTTTATCAGAGTTATTCAGATAATTGTTTAACTGCGGTTTGGGAAAACTGTAGATCTGAGATTGTAAACGCCATGCTTCATTGATCTTTTCCAAATCGATTCTAGCATCATCCCATTTATCTTCAGCACGATATAACAACATACTTAAATATCTGCCTAAAGCTGAGTTATGAAATTTGTTCTCCGAAACTTCGAAATCTTTCTTTTTATCACCTGATTTGTTATATTCCTTTGCCATTTTCTTATGCTTTTGTTCCAGCATTGATAACTTTTCATCAATCCTTCTGATCTCAACAAAGGCTTCATCAAATTGATCAAGTTCAATATAATTCAGAGCTTTGAAAATATTTAAATAAATATCCTCATAATCTTCTCCGGAATATTCCAGAACATTATCATTAAGCAGCATTGAGGCCGCTCCGCGTGACACACTTTTAGTAAACAGTTCATCAAACGCATCTTCTGCTTTGGATAATAGAGCATTACTTTTCTGAAAATTACCATTATAATGATGAAGCATACCCGCATCTAAGTAATAGAGTGCCTGTTCTTTTTGCTTATAAGATTTCCCCTTCGACGCTTCAATTTGGTTCAAAGCTCCTTGATAATCATGGGCTATTAATTTCTTTTGTATCCCTAAAAATTGATCTTTAGAACTTCTTGTGTTCGCACAGCTCATGCTAAACAATAACAGTAATGTTAATATTGTTTGAAAAAATCTATTCATGCTTTATTTACCATTTTGCATTACTTTTTTTAATGAATTTTTTTATTTCCTTTGAACCTATCCAAACCTTTTCATTAGTTTCCACATTTATTAATTCAAGATCTACCTGATAGAATTTTACAGCTCTACCGCCGCTTGCATCAGTATTGGACTTTATCCCGCCTTGCAGCATGAAATCAGCACCAGATTCTGCTGCTAGTCGCTTAGCAGTTGCATCAGTTGCAAAGGATTGTTGTTCGAGTCTCTCCTGTCTTATCTCAAGACGTTCTTTGCTGCCTGCAACAAATTTAACTCTACTACTGTTGATCAATTCCCGTTCTATATCTTTGATGAATGTTTCGGATTGAATATGCTCTGAACTGAGATTTCTGATAGCGCCAACGATAACAACAGGTTTTCTACCGACATCAGAGACAAAATCCTGCAGCCAGGAACGGTACATGAGATCTTTTACCATCTGCTCGGCTACGAGGCGAGAATCTGTATCATTCCAGTTACCGCTTATGTCTGATACTTCTTCTGCTGAAACTCTGGTAACCGTTCTGGTTGATGAAGCACAACCTGCCAACATAAGCATTAAAACCAAAATGCTGATTGTGAATATAGTAAATTTTTTCATAAATCCTCCTCTTTCTTTGACTTTAATAACTTTGATTTAGTTGATAAAATGTCAAATAATTTATATTATCCGCAAAGAACCCGGCGAAATACCAGGTTCTTCTTAGATGTATTATATTTGTTTAGCTGACTAAGATTATTTTTTCCCTATATCAATTCCTTTTTTTATCGCTATTAGATTAGCCTTTAAAAGTTCTGGGTTCTTTTTCTTTAGGAAATTAGTTAGATCTTTTTCCAGTGTCTCATATTTAATTATATTAGTCTTTCCAATTACAATCCCAATAGCAACCATATTCAGAACTTTCATGCTGCCTATCTCTGAAGCTATCTCATTCATTGGTGCCTCTATAACAGTAATGTCATCCCTTTTGATGCCATGAGGGCACATATCCGAATTGGCAATCAGAATTCCATTTTTTTTGATGTTAGGTCCGAATTTATCGATCGACGGCTGATTTAAGGCAACTAGGATATCTGGATAAGTTACTAATGGGGAAGCTATCGGTTTATCTGATATTATTGCTGAAACATTAGCAGTTCCACCTCTCATTTCCGGACCATAAGATGGCAGCCATGATACATTCAGGCCTTCACCCATTCCGGATTTTGCTAGAAATTTTCCGATCGTAAGTGCACCTTGTCCTCCAAAGCCGGAGCAAATGATCTCTGTTTTCATTATTCACCTCCTCCTTTGGATCTATCACGGAAGTTGCCAAGTGGAAATGTTGGTAACATATTCTCTTTTGCCCAATCCATAGCTTTTGCAGGATCCATCCCCCAGTTTGTAGGGCATGTGGAAATAAATTCCACAAAAGTAAAACCCTTTCCTTCTTTGTTGAATTGCATTGCTTTCTTAACTACCTTCTTAGCCTTAATAATATCTTGAGGAGAAAGGAGAGACACCCTTTCTATAAAATAAGGTGTTCGCAAAGAATTCAGTAATTCACAAGCTTGGATAGGATATCCAATGTCTTTTTCATCACGACCGTAGGGAGAAGTGGATGTTTTCATTCCGGGTAACGTAGTTGGGGCCATTTGTCCGCCTGTCATTCCATAGATCGCATTATTCACAAAAAAAACCGTGATATTCTCACCTCTATTTGCGGCATGAATTATCTCAGCAGTACCAATTGCGGCGAGATCCCCATCTCCCTGATAAGTGAAAACATGCATATCGGGACGGGCTCGTTTCATACCCGTTGCGACAGCTGGAGCTCTTCCATGGGCAGCTTCCGCCATGTCACAATCAAAAAATTTATAAGCAAAAACTGAACATCCAACTGGTGCAACTCCCATAATATTATTTCTCATATCCAGTTCATCTATTGCTTCTGCGATCAATCTATGGGAAATTCCATGTGTACAGCCCGGACAATATGTAAATTGCAGATCAGTTAATGCTTTTGGTCTTTGTGCTATTATTTCCATGTTATTCCCCCTATTTTTCCATAATCTTCGCTTTGATCTCTTTCGGAGTGAACAAAATACCACCCACTTTCCCTAGAAATTCAACAGGTAATTTTCCATTCACTGCCAGTTTTACATCCTCGATCATCTGACCTAAATTCAATTCGCAAACAACAACTTTTTTTACATTATCGTTTAGTGCATCTGAGACAGCTTTATAAGGATACGGCCAAACAGAAATCGGTCTGATCAATCCAACGCTTGTGCCTTCATCTTTTAATTCATCGATGGCAGATTTCACAATTCTGGCGGCAGTACCGAAGGCTACAACAACAACTTCGTTGTCTTTAGAAATATTATATTCTTCGTGTCTCTGTTCATTTTTCACTATCTTATCGTATTTCTTTCCCAATTTGATAACATGCTGTTCCAGAACAAGCGGATCGATCTCAAGTGAATTTATTTCATGATGATGATGATTTGGTTCATCTTGATTCGGATGCATGCACCAGTCATAATGCTGCTCATCTAATTTTTTCAATTCAGCCTCGGTTTTAGGATCTTTAAACTCTACAGGCTCCATCATTTGACCCAGAAGACCGTCCGAGAGTATGATAACAGGATTTCTATATTTATCACCCAACTCAAAAGCAAGATCAGCCATATCGGCAAACTCCTGTACAGTGCTTGGTGCCAACACAATGCATTTATAATCACCATGTCCACCGCCTTTAGTTGCCTGGAAATAATCACCTTGAGCAGGTTGTATATCACCAAGTCCGGGACCACCTCTTTGCACATTAACAATAACAGCGGGTAAATTAGCACCTGCGATATAAGAAATGCCTTCCATTTTAAGAGAAATACCAGGAGATGAAGACGAAGTCATAACTCTCTTTCCGCAACCCGAAGCTCCATAGACCATGTTGATAGCTGCAACTTCGCTTTCTGCCTGGACAAAAGTCCCTCCAGCTTTCGGCATCATTTTAGCCATATATTCGATCAGTTCACTTTGAGGAGTGATGGGATAGGCAAAATATAACCTGCAGCCGGCTCGTAAAGCTGCTTCTGCAACTGCTTCGTTGCCTTTCATCAAAACCTTTTCAGCCATAAATTCCTCCATTTATTTTTCTATTGTAATTGCAACATCAGGACATGCTACATAACACAGTTTACAAGCTATGCAAGCACTTTGATCAACACATTCAGCATAATGATATCCTTTGGTATTGATTTTCTCAGAAAATTTGATTATTTTTTTTGGACAGGCCGGGATACATAATCCGCAACCTTTGCAAAGGTTCGCATCAACTATCATTCTTGCCATAAATTGCTCCTTAATATTTCAATTTTTTTTATGCTGTAGAATCTTTTTATTAAGCTGAATTTGTCAACCGGATTGTGGAAAAATAATCATTTATTAATTCCTTTTAAAATTTTTTTGCAGCTTATGTTTTTGATATTTTTATTCGTTAAAAATCTTTATCAATAAAACCTGAAATTCTCCAGTTTCATCTGTTTATTCATATCCCATTCGCCAGGCTGCCAGTTACGAACATGGATGAGCGGATCATCTCCTCGAAAATCAATAAGTAAGAATAAATAGCCTTCATCCTTGTAAGTGATGGAATAGTAATTCTGCTTCATGGAAACGCCATAAACATTGGCGACCGGCGCCTTGCTGATCTCGAAGGTATCGAACTGCAGCCAGACGAATCTGTTGCGGGCAAAAACTTCCTTCTGGCTGGCAATGTGTTCCTGCTTGGTTTTCTTCAAATAAATGATCTCGTCATCAGAAAAATCAGTGGAAATTTCTTTATCGAGTTTGGTACGTTTCACCACCTTTCCAGTAATGATGATCGCATCTTCGGAATAGAGCGTTTCCACATCTTCGATGTTTTTGGTGGTATAGGAAGTCTTGTAATTCTCCAGAAACTTGATGGCGATCTGCCGAAAATCCCAATCACCCGCTGCCACGCCTCTGGTTTCAAATAGCTTATGTAATGTGGGATTGATCGTGTAGGCAAAATTGTATATCCTGCCGATGTCATCAAAATCGATCACAACAGTTTCATTACGGGTGGGAAAGCCTTCACAGCTTACAGCCACCCCAAACTGACGCGCTTCCCAACCCACATCCGTTTTATTGATCTGCACGGTTTGCGGATATTTTAAAAGTTTAGTATGATTGCAATCGATCACCTGCCGGAGGCGCTTTGTAATTTTTTCATCGGTAAAGATCGTTTCATCATCCAGATATTCATTTTCCAGCATAGTGAAGAGAATTACCAGATTTTTGGCGAAATCTTCCAGAACCGGACAATTTGCCTCATTGATAAACTTGATATTCAGATCGGAAACCTGGCGTTTTTTCGGTTTGATCTGCTCTACTTTTTTCTTTTTCAATGGAATTTTCCGATATTCCTGCAATTCTTCCATTTCAAATAGACGGCTCAATATCTGGGTCTGTTCATTGTAGCTGTTGTAAATATTTTCCTTCAAATCGATCTTCAATGATAGTTTTTCCATGTATTCATATTCCTTTCCGTATAACTCAATTTGCAACAGGTTGGAATTTGTTTTTACGGGAATAAAATCATGCAGGTCATAATATTCGATGTTCAAATCATGCACCGGCTTGCCTTGATGGGAAAAATCCAGCACAATGCTGCGGGTTTCGTGCTCAAAGACGTTTGATACTACATTGATGCGGATGTCTCTGGCAATGCTGCGGATCTGCTGAAAGATGATCTCGGAATTATAAGTTCTGCCTTCCCATTCCACGCAGCCATCCGGCAGGGCTTCGATCGCCAGCGCGGCGCGGTAGTAATTGCGGAACGCTTTGCCCAGTTGGTTTGTCTTCAGGTTATCTCCGGCATCCCGCAGAAATCCGCAGATCTCGGTTTTTTTATTTTCAAAGATGAGCCGGTAATCCTCTTTTCTGATGTAGCGGAAGATATGAAAATTGGGTCCCTGTTTGTAGGAGAGCAGCTTCACATCCGGCAGGCGACCGTAAGTGTAAATCCCTGCCACTTTTTCCAGTTCCTCTTCGTCCAGTGGATTTTCGCCGTCTATGGTGCGGTTGATGATCTGCGATGAAACAACCACAAAGATGCTTCTCATCATTTCCTGCAAAGCTTTCTGATCGGTTTCCATGCGCTGCCTGCCTTCGGCGTAACCGAAATAATACACATCCGGCTGAGATTGAATAGAAGTGATTTGATGCTTGATGGCATCCGGTTTTTGGGCGGATAGCATTATTGAGAATAAAATAATAAAAATTATTAAATAACGTTTCATTATTCTCCTTTTGATAACGCCGTGAACGGCGTAATTATTTTTTGATTTCGCTCTAATCCTATCCCTGAAGGGATAGGCTATTTTATTATTTTCCAAACAATTATCATGCTATCAATAACCTATGCCTTCAATAGACTATGCGTTTACGCATAGAATCGAATAAACGAACGAAATCCAATTATTTTTTCCCTCACACCGTTCACGGCGTTACAATTCTCAAACGCTCTGAAGGACGTTTTATTCGGGATTTCGCCTTTTTCCCAGCCCTGAAGGACTGGGCTATTTGAAACCAAAATTAATCTTCCGGCTTTCGAGAATAAACCTACTAACCACATAAAATTACTTCGGTTATTACTAACACCGGACATCAAACTGGACTCCCATTATTGCTCTCTCTGCAATTCGTTCTGAAATGCAGATTCTGGCTATAGAAAGTATTCGAGAAACGAAAACCGTTGTTGTTGTTGCTGTTGTCGGGATTGTTGTTGTTGCGATTTGCCACCCGGCAGTTGTTGTCGTTGTTGTTCCATGAACCGCCACGCAAAATTTGGCTCTGTTTCTGTTCGACACCCTTCATATTGCCAACCTATAATTCTTTCTTCCATCCGAAAATTGATATTCGGTTATAATCTGTTCTACTATCTTATTACAATGACCCGAATTGAAGTAACCAAGATGACCATTGAAGCTGAGAATAATATCATTTATTGAAACTTCTCTGAATGAAAAAGCACGAAGTTTTCGTTTGAAGCGAACTAAATTTCTATTTTGCAATTTGATAGTATTATCTTTAAATCGAAAACCAAGAAAATTTACTCCATGTTTTGTCTTTGAAATTGCGTTTTTATGTGGATGAACATGAAGTCGGATCTCTGATAAAAATGATTCAATTTCTTTCTTAATTCTATAAATAATATCCTTATCATCACCGAAAATAAGAATATCATCCATATACCTGATGTAAAACTTCTGTTGAAGATGTTCTTTGCAGAAATGATCGAATTCCGACAAATAATAATTCGCAAAAAGCTGGCTGGTCAAATTCCCGATGGGTAATCCCCTGCTTCTACCATAATCAAAAATATTATCGTCTTCAAAAGGAAGATAGTAATCGGAACTTGATTTGTAGGTTTCCAATAGACTTTTCAGCAAATTCATAAGTTGGGGATCTTTGATCTTGCGCTGCAATTTATTTATGAGGATTTCATGATCTATAGTATAGAAGTATTTCTGAATATCGAATTTATATACATATTCACATTGCTGATACATCCAGAATGCTCTTCTCACAGCATGATGGAGACCTTTTCCTCTGCGGCAGGCAAATGTGTCTGCAATCATGGATTTATCAAGAATAGGTTCTAAAATGTTGCAGATAGCATGATGAACTACTCTATCTTTGAAGGGCGCACAAGAAATCAACCGTTCTTTTGGTTCCTTTATTATGAAATGTTTATATCCGGAAAAGCTGAAATTATTCTGCAATAGCGACTCTTGAATATTTAATAGATTATTTTCCAGATTATATTCAAAATCCGCTACTTCCTCTTTGCTTCTTTTGCTTTTTCGTGCTTTCTTGAAAGCAGTTACAAGATTCTTCCAACTACAGATTTCCTGATAAACGTAACCGATGCGTTTAGGCATTATTGTTCTGTCCTTTCAACCAACCGCCCAATTGATTTCCAATCAAATTTAGTTGTTTGGAGGTGAATTCATATTCTTTATCTGTAACCAATTTTATATCATAGCTTAAACGAATGTAATGCCTCAATATTTCCAATTGCAAATTTGCTTTCTGGAGCAATGATCTGCGTTCTTTAGTATATTTTGCTTCAATAAGCAACTCCATGATATTAAGAAGCAAATTCTCTAATCTTTCTCCGAAAGTATATCTGAAATTTCTGGGAAATTTTGCTATTTTCAGCAAAATCCATTTCAGAAAATCATAATAGTCATTGATGATCTTAGCATCCATAAAAAATCAAATTTTTCGGTTCGATAAATCGAACCGATGTAAAAAGGTAAAAAAGTAACATTTTCAGGGAGTCCTCAAGAAACGAAAACCGCGGTAGCTGTAGCCGTCGCCGGGACCGCTGTGGACGCGATTCGCCACCCGGCAGCCGCTGCCGCTGCCGGTCCATGAACCGCCACGCAAAATTCGATAGCTGCCGCTATCGGCACCTTTGGGATTCGTCTGTGAGTTACTGCTGTAATTTCCATACCAGTCCCAGCACCATTCCCACACATTGCCGCTCATGTCATAAATGCCCAGTTCATTTGCCTGCTTTGTTCCAACTTGATGAGTTTTGCTGCCTGAGTTGCTGTTATACCAGGCAACATCGCCAATATTATTCGAACCGGAATACTTGTACCCTTTGCTTTTGTTTCCTCCACGGGCCGCATATTCCCATTCCACTTCCGTAGGCAACCGGTAACCATTCTTGCTGAAATCACAGGTAATGTTTTTCCCGCTGCCGCTGTAACATTTCTGCAAGCCTTCTTTTTCACTTTTTTTATTGCAGAATTCCACGGCATCATACCAGCTTACTGTTTCCACCGGCAGGTTGTCGCCTTTCCAATTAGATGGATTACTACCCATCACTGCTTTCCACTCTTTCTGGGTTACTTCATATTTGCCAATATAGAAATCACTCACCGTCACGGAATGAATCGGTTTTTCATCATTTTCTTCATTGCTGCCCATCTGGAAAGTGCCGCCATTTACGAAAATCATATTGTCCGGCACATCGCTGCCTTTTTCCAGAGTAATTTGTTTTGTGGCAGTGGCATCTGCCTGCAAACGGAAGCTTTCCGTATGGGTTTTATAGCCGTCAGCTTTGGCTGTCAGTTCATAAGTTCCAATCGGCACATCCACAAATGTTTTACGTCCCGTGGCTGTGTAATGTTCGCCGCCGTCACCGTTCAATTCAATGCTGGCTGTAGTAGGAATGGTCATCACCTGCACAGTTCCGGTTTGCACTTCGGGAAAGATTTCCAGAGTTTCGCTGGTTTTGGGCTTTAGAGTAACTACTCTGTTTATAGTTTCGGCTTTGGGCATTTCCACGCTTATCTGCAGAACCTGAGGCGCAATTTTTTGATTGGAAACTCCACCTTTGTAGCTGTTGCCATTAAACTTAACCGTGGCGTTTGGGTAAGTTTTCACTGTCAATGTGGCGCGAATATCAGTAAGATTGTAAGTCTTTTTTGTTTCGGGTTTGGTGATGGTTATTTGTTCTTCGATGGTTTCATAGTTTTCTTTTTCAATTTTTATGGGATAGGTTCCGGCATCGAAAAAGCTCTGTGCCGGTGTAATTCCAAATTTCAAGCCATCGATAGATACCGCGGCGCCTTGCGGATTGGAATTTATCGAGACGGCAGCCGGCATGGCAGGTACCAGCTTAAAATCGAAAGAATTATTTTGCATGGAGATTTCTTCCGTTCGCGTCTGCGCAGCAAAGCCGTCCTTTTGCAGACTAATAGTCCTCATTCCGGAGCTGATGTTTGCCGTCAGCATTCTGTTTTCCGTTCTGCCGATATTATTGCCATCTACCAGAATCTCTGCTCCATTCTGGTTGCAGGTGATCACCACCGGAACCTGAATAACTTCTTTATCGAATGCCAGCTTTAGTTCATACACTCTCTGCGCTTTCACTTCGATGCTGAAATCTGCCAGTAATCTAACTTCCAGAGGTTCATAATCGGCATGTGTAAGCTTCACCACACGTTGTTTATCGTTCATATAAAATTTATAACGGTGATCGCCTTCTTCATATTCAGCAGCATGCAGGGTGGGACGGCTCACATTTTGAAAGCCCAGCCCGCGCAATTCGGTCTTCACCAGCAGCACCGCCGCCCATTTGCCGTCGGCATCACGTACAGAAATATTCATATCGGTGGGCTGATTCTCTTTAATAGATTCCACGCGCAGTGTGCCAAGAGCCTGCAGCATATTGAAAAGTAAAAAACAGATGATAAAAAATGCAATCTTCTTCATATCCTTCCCCTGTTACGGATTTTGCTGGTTTGAAGAAAAAATTTTTGGGGTGAATTTGTAAAGGAATTTGTTGGATGTGATTGAACTCACCCCTGCTATCCCCTCTCTTCAACCGCTTCGCTCAAATAGAGGGGAACATAAGATAAGCAAGAAGACATTTTTTTGCTGAGATTGACATTTTTTATCCATCCGTAACCCGATGGAATAGTCCTGCGGAATTCCATAGGTCAAAAACGGTTGGGCTATTTTTTCATTTTTTCGCCTTTTTCATCGGTTAAAAACAACTGGACTATCTTTTTTTTGGACTGCATCAAGTTCTTCTTCTCGTAAATTTTTAATTTGCTGAGCATTTGGTTCTAAGCGTCAAAATTGCTTTAAAAAATGTTTCAACAGCTCTGAAAGGAATCATTTCCTTTACTCCAAAATAGTCAGACTGGAGTTCAGGCTTGCACTGGACTTCAGGATGAAATAGTTAATTGTTCTGAACTTCTCTTACAAATCGTCTTGTAAAATCACTGGAGTTCAGGCTTGCACTGGACTTCAGGATGAAATAGTTAATTATTCTGAACTTCTCTTACAAATCGTCTTGTAAAATCACTGGAGTTCAGGCTTGCACTGGACTTCAGGATGAAATAGTTAATTGTTCTGAACTCCACTCTCACTTCATTCTAGTGAAGTCCAGATTAAAACTACAAAAAATAATTTGACTTTTGCATATATGTGCATTACCTTGTCTTCATAATAAAAATAAAAGGATTGATTATGCCGAGACCAAAGAAGAAAAGACTGGTTCACCGACCACCACTTTATACTTCTTTCAAACCAATTGGAGTTCGTGTAAATGTTCTGGAACAAATTTCTTTAACATTGGACGAACTGGAAGCTATCAGATTAACTGATTTTGATGGTAAAGATCATGCTGAAGCTGCTGATGAGATGGAAATTTCACGATCTACTTTTACCCGACTTATCGAAAAAGCACGTAGAAAAGTAGCTCAATTTCTGATTGAAGGAAAACACCTTTTCATCGAAGGTGGAGATGTGCATTTTAAAGGAAACATATTACGGTGTCAGCATTGTGGCCATATGTTCAAAACAGATTTTGAAAATCCAATAATAGTTTGTCCATCCTGCGGTTCCAAAGATCTGATGGATCTGGCTGGTGGATTTGGTCATGGAAAATGTTGTCGCGGTTTTAATCGAGGTCGTGGGAGGTAAATTATGCCAAGAGGCGATGGAACAGGACCAGAAGGAAAAGGTCCTCGCACAGGTAGAAGTTTGGGAAAAGCCAGCGGAAATAATATGGGCAGCGGAATTGGAAAACCCAGAAGAACTTCCGGTGGAAGAAATTCAAGAAGAAAAAATTCCGGTCAAGGTCTTGGTCGGGATAGAAACCGAAGTTAATTTTTTTTAGGAGGTAATTATGCCAAGAGGTGATAGAACGGGCCCAAATGGTATGGGACCAATGACAGGAAGAGTTTTAGGTTATTGCAATAATTTTGCCAGCCCAGGTTTTGGAAAAATGAATCCCCGCGGAATGGGAAGAGGTTATTTTGGTCGTGGCGGTGGATTTGGCAGAGGATTCCGTCGTTTTCCCAATAGTGGTTGGAATTATGCAAACGTTCCAGACAGCAAAACCCAAAAAGCAATTTTAGAAGATGAGATCAAACTTCTCAGCGATCAACTGGAAGATATGAAAAAGCAGTTAACCGAGTTATCTCAAGATGAGTAATATTTTTCACAGGAGTTGATTATTCAGTTCCTGATTATCGGCAGGGGTTGATCTCTCCTCCCCTGCCAATTTAAATCTTCGGAATGTTCCGGCAACCGCCGGATCTTCCGAATGTTTTATACTCAAATCAAGGATTTAGTTAATGAAATCGAATAATAGAAATTATCGTTATAGAAATCGTAGAAATAAAACTTTTTCCGGAAGGAATTCAGTTGTCTCTACTCTAATAACTGCGTTTGCAAGCATCGTAACAAAAGATATTCTAAGCGACAATAGCAAAATTAAAAGATTCCTGAAAAATACCTTCCAACCCCAAAAAATAGAAAAGCATAAGAAAAAAGAAATTATAGATGGAAAATACTCTGTTTTGGATGAAATTTCTGAAACAGAAGAACAAAAAATAAAACATATTGGAGAAAAGAAATGAACAAGAAAATCGCTATTCCCACTACACGTGGCGAGTTAAGTGCACATTTTGGACATTGTGAGAAATTCGCAATTTATGATATCCACGACTACAAAATTATCAAAGAAGAATTCGTAACTCCTCCTCCTCACGAACCAGGATCGCATCCAGCTTTCTTAAGAGAATTAGGTTGTGATGCTATTATTGCAGGAGGAATGGGATCGCGTGCTCAATCGTTGTTTGCCCAAAATAATATTGAAGTTATCATTGGTTTACGTTCTGATAATTTA
>JAIPIH010000026.1 GCA_021734835.1 Candidatus Cloacimonadota bacterium
AGATCATCTTTCTTCTCTTTCATAAAACACCTCCGTTCTTTTGGAGACATTATTCAAAATTACTAAAAGTATGTCAATATATATCTTTATTATTTATCATTACCTACCTGATTATAGGATTAAAATGTCCAAACTCCAGCGATTTCTCTAAAGAGAAATCTGTGATTCGTGATTCGTGATTGGTGATTAGACATAATTAGAAACGACAGGGCGACTTTGCGACTGCTTGAAAACTCGTCTGCATGACTAATGGAAAACTTGACGACGAGACTGATCGACCGGGAAAAATGAAAATGAGAGGGTGAGAATTTGCGAAAATGAGACTTCACTTCGTTCAGCGTGATCAGTGATCGGTAATAAGAAATATGGAATCAGAAAAACATAGAAAGGACTTAAGAAAGACTCGATTCGCGATATTACATCTTTCATTTTTCATCTTTAATTTATTCCTCCCCTTCACCCTTTCTCCTTTTCATTCCCTCGTCTTCCCCGTCACTGATCACCGATTACCGATCACCATTATCTCACATTTTCACAACTTTTCAATTTCGCAGTTTCACCCCTTCCCCCCTTCTTTCCGTCTGTATTTATTCTCGGATCTCGAGTTTCGGATCTCGAATTATACCGCAATTTTCTCGATTTTAACTTCTTTTATGATCAAGGGAGCATAGGGATACAGCTCCTGGCGATGCTGAAATGAGATGATGTCCGGCTTAACAACCATACCTGCATCAATATTGATAGCCTGTCTAATGGTCTCATTTTGTAGCCAGCTCTCAGGCCCGCCTAACACGCTCGGTAAATGAACAATTAGAGCTGCAGAGATGGAACGGGAAGCACTTTCCCAAAGATAGCTGGGTGTATGATCCACTGCGTAGTAATCTACTTTCCCCACTTTAAACATTGGCTTTTTAAATGAAGTAGGTTTGGCAAAATAGAAGCCCATTCCCTCATCACAGCTAACGTCAATTATCAGACATCCCGGCTTGAGACAGTTTTTCTCTTCTTTTGTAACGAACTGTAAGGGATGTGCCGGATCCTGGAAAGTACCATTTACGATGATATCGGATCTGCTGATCAGTTCAGTCAACGGCTGTTCACTGCCATCATGCTCTACCACCAGCATGCGCCCCTCACCTTCATTACCTTCCCTGATGCGCACGTAATGACTATCAAGTACTTCTTCACGCACTTCGTGGTCGGGACGCTGAATGCAAATTGTGATATCTCTAAAGCCACGTGCTTTTAAGGCATATATAGCGCCACGACTAACAGCGCCGAAACTGAAAATGATCACTTTACGCTGATTACCGTAATGACCGTCGATCCCTTTCAGTTGCAGGGCATGTATAACGGCGCAGTAACCAGCCATTTCGTTATTTTTATAAAAAGTATGGCGTCCGATATTACCGTTTGGTCCCCAGACGAACATATCTTCAAAAGCGATAAGTGTCTGCCTGCGATCAATGGCTGCCTGTGTATGTGCCCTCTGCTGAACGCAATGCGGATAGCCCCAAAGGATTCCACCTTCCTTGAGTTCTTCAAAATCAGCTAACATCGGTTTCGTAAGGATCACATTCCCAAGCTCAGCCAGCAGTGTGTGACGATAAGCAACGCCACCGGATTGCTCTGCCATTTCTGCATCGCTCAGACCAAAAGGTGCTCCATAACCTTCCTCAAAGATCAACTGACGACGAATGTGTTCGGGAAGACGCATCAGATGTTCCGGGTGAATGGGAATTCGCTCCTCATCCTCTTTTCGTGAAGTGCCTATGACACCAAATTTCAAGTATTTCATATTATTCCTTTCTTCTTACAAACACTTTTAATTGTGATCATAATGAAGTATCTTCTAAATTATAAGTTAATTGTATTATTAAATTAAGCAAGGTATATTAAATATTATTTTAAATCGTGATCCGAAACTCGAGATCCGAGACACGAAAACCGACTAAATGATGGAAAGACTGTGAGACTGATTGACAAACTGAATGAACAACTGACAAACCGACGGATGGACTACAGGAAAACTGGACTGCTGGACTACATGAAAACTCAACGATGCGACTTACGCTCTCAGTTTTGGTATTTTCGAATCACGATTAACGATTCACTGCTAACTGCTGCTACGGGAAACTTATCAGGTTTAGATTGGGAATGCTTATATGGAGATATTATTTTTCTATTTGACACTGAAAAGTAAATTCTGTAATTAGTATTAGCATATTTTAGGGAGGATATTATGCGGACTAAAATCATTTTTCTGATAATTATTGAGTTCATTATAATATGCAATGCCCTCATTATAACTGATGAAGACTATTCAAGAACCTGGTCAAAAATCAATCGTCAAGGTAACGGTTGGAACGAAGATAATTTTTCAATGTTTAAAGGTATGCAACTGTGTTACAATAAAAAGGAAATAGCCTGTCATTATTTTGAGGTGGATGATCTAAATCTTAGTCAGCCTATTGTACTGGATTCAACCATAGCAGCCCGGGAAATTCTGATGCTGGTAGCGGAATTTACTCATTCAGAATTTTCTATTCCGGATAGTACTGATTTCATTATCACTCCCTTAGCCCAGCCCTATGAGAAAGCAAATGACGACACTAAACAACCCAAAACCCCTAAATACAAGATATGTTTATTACCTTATACGGGTAAACTTGCGCTAATATGGCTTAATACTGGTAATCTTGTCTCATTAGGTGATCTAAGCTCGATTGGCTCTATTGAAAATTTTCAGGATTACAATCGAGAAGATTTGATCATGAGCATGATTTATCAAAAAATATCAAATACAACTTTCATAGGTGATCTTGGCGATACTAAAATTCAAGAAGTAATTAATATTTGCGAAGATTATATCTCTAATCTGGATGAAGATGTAGAGCGGACTTTGATCTATTATAAGTTTTATCCGGAAGAATTTATTCCATACAGGCTTAAAGGAGAATATATAAAGCAGTTATTTCTTTATAACAAATTGAGATTCAAAGTTAATATTAATTCCTCGAGGGAATTTTATAAGGACAATCTGGCAGCCATTTCAAGATATTTTGCCTATAATGAAAAAATACCTTATAATTTGAAATCAAGATTCATTAAAAATTTTGTCTATCATTCACGGGACAATATTGCAGACGACAAAGTCAATAAAACAGATTTTCTGGATGATCTGATATATTTGATCACCAACTATCCCCAGAAGGAAACCATTGATTTTGAACATGACGACGAAATTGACCAATTTGCCTTTTCAACAGCATTCAGCCTTTATACAAGATATGATCTGCTCACTGCAGATGAATTAGAAAAAATTGCCTTTGAAGTATTAGAAATAGATAAGAATCCCCGCGTTAATCTGCAGGTATATTGCGCCTTAACGCATATAGCTCTGGATAAGAATGATCTTGAAAAGGCAATGGAATTTGCCCTTACTGCACTATATGCCTATGATGAGGTTATTCACTGGAATTATTTTAAATCGGATATATCTTATAATACCCGGCCGGCAGTTATGTGTATAGCATATCTATATGATTCTGCCGATCCACAACTTATTCTTGAAACTATTGATTTCTTCTATCAGAGATCAGAGAAATTTCCTGAATTCAGAGAATTTCTGCTGCGGCAGAAGTTTATCATTAAAAATTTGCTGGCTTTACCAAATCAAGAGGCATTGGCAGGTCAGGAAAAAGACCAGGATGATATGTACCCGAAATATACTTATTCCGGATATGGTGAATATGTGGAAATTGTCATCAACTCATATTTTTTTAATCAGGCAATTGATCAATTAAGATATTGCAAGCCTGAAACAAAAATAATGGAAAAACCCTTTAGAGTAAAAAAATTCTTATTAGCAAAAGATTCTGAGCTTATTAACCAGGAAGGTTCAAAGCAAATTACGATCATTTTACCTGCACCAATACATATTTATCTGAAGGATTACGATAAAAAAAGCCAAAACTGGCAGAAAGCAGAAATAGACGGGGAAGTATTCTGGGTACTTCTGGAAGAGTGAACCGGGGAGATTGAGGGAACGACATCAATAATTGAAAATGTAAAATGTAAAATGTAAAAGGTTTTTCTTTTCTCTGCGTTGAATCTTGAAGTCTGGTTGTCAAGTAGTCGTGTAGTCAAGTAGTCGAGTTTTCGTGAAGTCTGGCAGTCAAGTAGTCTTATAGTCGAGTTAAAGTTCGTATTGTTCGTTTTGTCTTGATGAGCCGGAAGTTTACGTAGGCTATTCGTTGCTAAATTTTACGACTAACTACTAACGATTAACGATTAAAAACAAACGTCCAACATAATATAAAACTTTCCCAAGAAATCTTCCAATTTCATCTCACCACCTCCCTAATTTCCCTGTTATTCACCATTAAACCACTATATTAAAACATCTTAAATGCATTTCCCACCCAAAGGACAGGCAAGGAGAGGCAAAGCTGAGGCTTTTAAAAGCACAAATTTTATTTAGTTAACTTACCTTCCTGAATTAGAACAATTGTTATAGCAAAATTAAATCAATTTCCGTAAGGGCGAATCATCATTCGCCCACACATATATACCAAATCTCATATCTCGTATTTCGACTCACGACTTCGCCTTCCCTCAAGCAGTCCAGCAGTCATGTTTTCAAAGTAGTTCACAAGGTTCACAAGTCTCCCTCCAATCACCAATCATGCTGAACTCAGTGAAGATCCATTTTCTCAGTTTCTCAGTTTCCCAGTTTCTCCCCCTCACCCCTTCGATTTGCCACTCCCTCCATCCCTCTATCCCTCGATTTCCCCTCCCTTCTCTCCAAAGACTTATACATTTTACATTGTGAAATCTCACATTTCACTTTTTTCTTGCCAATAAACAAATGATTTTGTTGTCTGATTTTACTTGGGAGTAATATATGAAAGATATTTTGAAAAATATTCGAGCTAAACTTTTACATGGTGATTTTAATAATGAAGAACAGGTGCGTTTTTCACTGGTTGCCAGGATATTGCAGGCTTTAGGATGGGACATCTGGGATCCGAATGAAGTTGTTACTGAGTATCCGGTGAAGAAGTTTCCTGAGAAAGATATAACCAAAGAAGAAAGCGGCAGAGTCGATATTGCACTATTTATTAATAATCATTCCGATAGAACGCCGGAAGTATTTCTTGAGATCAAAGCACCCGAAAAATTGAAAGGTTACTATTCTACTTACGAGGAACAGCTTCAGAGATATAATTATCACGATCGCTCAGCAATCAGTATTTTAACGGATGGAGTAGAATGGAAATTTTATCTGCCTTCCGCAGGTGGTTCATTTGATCAGAGGTTATTTAATGAATTCAATATAAGGGATGATTCGGTGGAAATTATCAATCAGATATTGCAGGAAGTATTAGCCAAAGATAATTTTAGAAGAAAGGCAATACAGACAGGCGAAAAAATGCTGGAAGAAATGAAAATTATCAGAATGATCAATACAGTCAAAGAAGAAGCTGTCAGGTTAGCCATATCTTTAGGTGATTCCAGATATGAAATAGCTCATAAGTTATTGAAAAATAGATATGGAAGAGAGATTTCGCTGGAAGATATAACACAATTCTGGGATAGTAAAGTTATTGAAAATCCGCTCAGTAAACCTTTCCTTGATGTTGATGATAAACCAAAGAAACCTGAACCAGACTTAATTGGTGACTCAGAAAAGCGGGTGAATAGATTAAATTTTATAAAGAAGGTACCCAAGAGAGTATTTATTATTGATAAATGGTATGAAGTAAAATCATGGAGAAGTATGTATATTCTCGTTTGTGAAGAGATCATTAAAAGGCATCCCGATACAGATTTAAGCGGAAATCTGGTAAATGAAAACAAGTGGAGTAAAGGTAATGCTATAATTAAGGCTTCAAATGGAAAGATTTTAAATGTAAATTTGGGTGCCGTAGCTAGCGAAAAGTACGCTAAAAAGTTTTTAGAATCTCATGGATATAATGTCAAAGAATGCTTTAAGTTAGAGTTTTAATGAAAGGATTATCTGAAAGAGATATTTGCACAAAATATATTACTCCTGCCATAACAAATGCCGGTTGGGATATTCATACTCAAATCAGAGAAGAAGTTACTTTAACTAATGGCAGAATTATAGTCAGGGGGAAAAAGGGTATTGAGAGGAAAATCCAAGCGAGCTGACTATATTTAATATTACAGACCTAATATACCACTCGCTGTGATTGAAGCAAAAGATAATAAACATTCAATTGGGGACGGTATGCAGCAGGCTTTGGATTATGCGGATATGCTGCAGGTGCCCTATGTGTTCAGTTCCAATGGAGATGGATTTCTCTTTCATAATTCACTGGATACCGATAAAATTGAAAAAGAAATTCGGCTTGTTGAGTTTCCATCTCCGGAAGAATTATGGGCTCAGTTGTCAGGAATCAAGTTTACAGCTTCCCAGTGTAGCTATTTCATCCCTCCCGTTTCACACCTGAACGAAGTGAAGGAATTAAACAGTCGAGTTTCGAGTCTCGGATTTCGGATCACGTTAGAAAATAAAATAATTCTTGCCAAGAAACATTTGAATTTATTGTGATGTCAGTTAAATAATAATAGGAAGAGAAAGTCTAATGATTATAGATGATTTGATTAATGGTATTTCAAAAGAGAAAATCGTAGAATATTTTCAAATAAAGGCTGACAAGTTCAGGGAAGATCGGGAAGATTATGGTCAATTTCTGCCAGATGACAGAAGGTTTGGGGAGTTGGAGAAACTGGGGCTCATTGAGAATGAGCATAGTGAAAGTATTGGAATATTTGCTGGAAGAATTGAGGGAGACTTATTACAGCGGACTTGCCGTAAGTTACAATATGATATTGTGAAAAAGATCATTAAAGAAGTGAATTATGATGCGGCGTTGATGATATTTTATGATGCAGGTGGGCATTTCCGGTTCAGTTTTATAAAAGTACATTATCTAGGCAGTAGAAGAGATTATACTACTTTTAAGCGTTACAGTTTTTATATCGAGCCGGAGAAGGCTAACAAAACTTTCAGACAGCAAATCAGGAAGACGGATTTTTCGAGTATTAATAACATTCTTAAAGCTTTTTCCATTGAAGAAGTGAGTAGCGATTTCTATAATGAGTTTAAACCTCACTTTGACGGATTAGTTAACTCAGTTATGGGATCGGAAGAAATAGAACAAAAAGTGCGAGAGGAATTTGCTTTATTATTTGTGATCCGGTTGATTTTTATCGGTTTTGTGCAGAAGAAGGGCTGGCTGGGAGAGAAGGCAGACTTTGTGCAATTGTTCTGGGATGAGTACCTGGAACACAGGAACACAAAGAGTGTAAAGGATGAATTTTATCAGAAATGGATAGTTCTGCTTTTTTTTGAAGCCTTTAAAAATCCTCCGGGTCATAAAGTGCAATATCAGCATAATGATTTCAGAAAAGAGACTGAGGATTTATTACAAATGGCTCCATTTCTGAATGGTGGTCTTTTTGAAGAGAAAGATGGAATTGATAACAGAGATTATTATTTTCCGGATGAGGTGATTGAGGATTTTATCGAATTCCTTTTCCAGTATAATTTTACTATAGAAGAAAACACGCGCTATGATGAAGAACTGGAATTGAATCCTGAGTTTCTTGGTATCATTTTTGAGAAATTGATCAATAAAGAAATGGGTGCAATCTATACACCGAGGACGGAAGTTGACCTGATGTGCCGTTTAGCATTATGTAAGTGGCTGGAAAAACACATAGTTTTGGATAAGAGTGAACTCTATAATCTGATATTCGGTGTTGAACAAGAGCGGGAAAGCCTTAACTTGTTACCGGCAAAGATAAGTCTGTTACATTCCGCTTTGGAAAACGTGACGATCTGCGATCCGGCAGCCGGTTCAGGAGCTTTTGAAGTCGGAATGCTCCAGGTTATAGATGAATTAATGGAATATTTAAGCAGTTTGCCTGACGCACCGGAAGAGATAAGAAATATCAGCAGTTATGCGAGGAAAAGGAAGATCATTTCCCGCAGTTTATATGGCGTGGAAGTGAAACAGTGGGCTGTGTGGATAAATCAATTGCGCTTATGGCTGGTGCTTTTTATAGAAATGCCGGATGAGGAAAAGTTCAGTTCTCTGCCCTTGTTACCGAGTTTGAATTTCAAAGTATGCCAGGGTGACAGTCTGGTGCAAAAGATTGGTGATAAAATATTTCCTATAGAGAAAGCGGCGGATATATCTGATAGCTTAAGACACCGGATCAGTAAACTGCAGAAAATGAAAGCGGAATTTTTTGAGAATCAGCGGCATGACCTGGGAATGATCGAACAGGAAGAAAAGCTTATTTTTTCCGGTATTCTGGATGAACAGATTGAAGAGGTAAAAATCCTGATCAGGAAAAAGAAATCAGACCTGAAGCATTATACTGAAGGTGAACAATATGCTGAGCAGGATATCTTTGACGAGGGGAAGTCCATACAGGAAAAAATCGGATTGAATGAACATATCGTGAAAGGAATTGAAGAAGAAATCCAGGAACTTGAAAATAAAATTAAAAACTTAAAAGAAGAGAAGTCTGATATATTAAAAAATGAGTATTTTATCTGGAATATAGAGTTTGCTGAAATCTTTTATGGAAAAGGAGGTTTTGATATTATTATAGGTAATCCGCCTTATGTAAGGCAGGAAGCAATTAGTGATCCACAGGATAATATGGGTAGGAGTGAATATAAAGCTTTACTAAAAAGCTTAATGCAACAGGATTATCAAGGATATTTCAAAAATGCCAGAAATGTAGAAATCAGAAAAATCAATAAGCAATCTGATTTGTACACTTATTTTTATCTGCACACTTTAAAGCTGTTGAAACGAGGTGGAATCCACTGTTTTATATGCAGTAACAGTTGGCTGGATGTGGGCTATGGCGCTTGGGTACAGGAATTTTTGCTGAATAGAGTGAAAGTCCATTATATAATTGATAATCAGGCAAAAAGAAGCTTTGCCAGTGCGGATGTGAATACAGTGATCACGGTAATGGATAATCCCCTTGAGTTGAAAGGAGCCTTGATAAATGATGCTATGATGAGGTTTATAATCTTTAAGAAACCTTTTGAGGAAATTATATCTGCGGAAAGTATGGAGAATTTAAGTGAAAGAGAGGATAAATTATTTGCTGACGATCTGCGCCTGGTAGTGAAGAAATATAGTGAATTATGGCAGGAAGGACTTCTTGAAGATGAATATGTAGGGGACAAGTGGGGAGGGAAATTCCTTAGAGCTCCGAAAATCTTCTTCACTGTCCTGGAAAAAGGAAAAGATAAACTGGTTAGACTGGGTGATATTGCTGAAGTTAGACGAGGTATTACAACAGGATGCAATGAGTTCTTTTATCTTACAAAGGAAAAAGCAGAGAAATGGGGAATTGAAGAAGAATATCTGACGTCTGTAATCATTAGTCCAAGAGAATCTTTATCCATGTTAATTGATATAGGTTCATTAGATAAAGTATCATTTATCTGTGATAAAGATAGAGATGAGTTAGCGGGGACTAATTGTTTGAATTATATTGTTTGGGGAGAAAGTAAAGGTTACAACAAAATAACAAGCCTGAAGAATAGACATATATGGTGGAAACTATCGAAGAATAATAACTATAAGACATTGTGGCCTATGATTCATAATGATAGACCTGGAGTTTTTGTAAAAGAGTCAGATTTTATAGTGGATCACAATCTATTTGAGATATCTATAAATACAATCAGCATATATTCAACTTTAACAATTCTATTCAGAGAATTGTTTGGTAGATGTAATTTAGGCCAGGGAGCATTAAAAACTGAAGGGATAGACATCAAAAAGTTTCTGATAATAAAGCCAGAAATAATTGATTTAGACATAAAACATTTTGATGATTTGATAAAAAGGGATATAAAATCTATATTTACTGAATGTGGAATTTATCCAGAAAGTGAAATTAGTATTGAGATTCAGGAGCCAGATCCTTTACCAGACCGCAAGGAGCTTGACGATATAGTATTTGATGCTTTAGGATTGACAGAAGAGGAGCGAAAGGATGTTTATCGAGCAGTATGTCAGTTAGTGTGGAATCGTTTGAGCAAGGCTGGGAGTATGAAGAAGCGATAGTTTTTATTATGATTGATAATAATAGATGAGGAACAATAATAATGAATCTTAAAAGGCTTTTAGAGATAATTGAGCGAGGTGAAGGTATTGAAGTGGAATTCAAGGAATGCCGAAAAAGTCTGAGCAGGGAAGTATTTAAAAGTATATGTGCTTTTTTAAATACGAAGGGTGGGCATTTATTTCTGGGAATTGCTGATAATGGAAAGATCACGGGAATAGATAAGAACAGGCTGGAAAGCATTACGAATGATTTTGTGAGCAGCGTAAATAACGCACAGAAGTTGAATCCGACCTTTTATCTTGTACCGGAAGAATATGAATACGAAAATAATAAGTTTCTTTATGTTTATGTTCCGGAGAATTCACAGGTTCACAAATGTAATAATAGAGTATATATCCGTAATGCCGATGGAGATTTTGATATAACCGACAATCAGAATATATTATCGCAGTTATACATCAACAAGCAGACAACCTATTCGGAAAACAGGATATATCCTTATGTAAAGATAACAGACCTGAGACAGGATCTGATAGAAATGGTAAGAAAACGGGCAAGGTTATTGAGAGCTGGGCATCCCTGGGAAAAAATGACTGACCTGGAATTATTAAAGAGTGCGCAGCTTTATCAGCAGGATTTTCAAACAGGCACAGAGGGATTTACGTTGGCGGGAGTTATGCTTTTTGGAAAAGATAACGTAATCAGGTCAATTATACCGCATCATAAGACGGATGCCATTCTGCGTAAAATTGATCTGGATAGATATGATGACCGGGATTATATTGATACTAATCTGCTGGATAGCTATGACCGGTTAATGGCATTCTGTGAAAAACACCTTCCGGATAGATTTTATCAGGAAGATGACCAGCGGATCAGTATCAGGAACCATATATTCCGGGAAGTAGTGGGAAATATACTGATGCATCGGGAATATTTAAATCCTTTTCCAGCTAAACTGATCATCGAAAGAGGAAGAGTGAGAACGGAAAACAGTAATAAACCGCATGGCAGAGGGGCGATAAATCCGGAAAACTTTTCACCTTTTCCCAAGAATCCTAATATCTGCAGGATGTTCAAGGAAATCGGATTAGCAGATGAATTGGGTTCCGGAGTCAGGAAACTGTTTAAATATGTTAAGATATATTCTAATGGTAAAGAGCCGGAAATGATTGAAGAAGATATATTTAAGGTTAATATACCCGTGAGTGAGATATCTGAGATCAATCTTAGTGACCAAGCCCGTGACCAAGCTCGTGACCAAGCCCGTGACCAAGGTCTTAATATAAGTGATATAGGAGAAAAAATTATTAATATTCTATGTGAAGGAGAATATGGAATTAAAGAAATAATGTCAATTATTGCCGTAAAACATGTGACAAATTTCAGGAAAAAATATTTAACTCCATTGTTAAAAGAAGGGTTCATTGAAATGACTTATCCTGATAAACCAACTATCATGTACCAGAAATATAAACTTACGGGAAAAGGGAAGGAGCTTATCAAGCAAATAAAGATGAAAGATGAATGCGGGAGATTTGGGGAGAATGATGAGCAGTAATTTTATTACAAATGCGGAAAAGGGAAAGACACTGGAAGGAAGGATCAAGAGCTTGATCCGTTTCAGTGAAGAGATCAAGATACTGGTAGGATTTTTTTATTTTTCCGGGTGGCAGGAGTTAAGTGAGAGCCTGCGCAAAGATCCGAAGATTAAATTAAAAATATTGGTAGGATTACAGATAGATAAATATGCAGGAAAAATACTGGAAGTTGAAGAAGAATACCGGAGCAGCAGCAATGATGATATTCGGGAAAGATTTTATGATTCCATAAAAATTGGATTAAATGACCGTGAGCTGGATAATGAGGAGTTTTATGAAGATGTGGATTTTTTCATAAAATTGTTAATGCTGGGACGCCTGGAGTTGCGAAAAACAAGGGAAGCGAATCATGCCAAGCTCTACATATTCAAGGCAAAAGATGAGATCAAAGAATTGCAGGCAAGCAGATTCATCACCGGAAGCAGCAATCTGACCCGTTCAGGGATCAGGAATCAGAATGAATTCAACGTGGAGATCAGCGACTATGGTACAGAGGATGCAGAAAAATATTTTGATGAATTATGGCAGAAAGCAGTTCCGATAGATAATACCGATGTACTGATATTAGTCATTAAATTATTTACTCAAGCTGCACTTATCACGCCTTTTGAGGCTTATGCGCTAATGTTGAAAACTTATCTGGAAACGCAGCAGGTAAAAAAGATTGAACCTATCATTATCCGTCAGTTGGAAAAGCATGGTTACAGGAAATATCAATATCAGATAGATGCAGTAAATCAAGCGTTAAGCGTATTAGAAAATTATAACGGAGTGATAATCGGAGATGTAGTCGGATTAGGGAAATCAATAATTGCCAGTATGGTGGCAGCATCTCTGGGGACGAGGGGATTGATAATTTGTCCACCCGCATTAATAGGTGATGAAGAGAAGCTGAGTGGTTGGGGAAAATATAAACATGAATTTGAATTGTATAACTGGGAGATATATTCATCCGGTAAACTTGAGAAAGCGCTTGGTTATCTGCAAAAATATGGAGACAGCGTGAGTGCGGTTATTATTGATGAAGCCCACAGGTACCGGAATCAGGATACCGAGAGTTATGAACTTCTGAGTGAGATTTGCAAAAACAGACAAGTAATATTATTAACAGCTACGCCGTTTAATAACAGTCCTGCCGATATATTCTCTTTATTGAAATTGTTTATTATTCCAGGTAAGAGTGGAATTACTCTTGATGATGATCTTGACCTGAGGTTCAAGTTTTACAGTAACCTTTTCCGTAGACTTGCCTACATATCAAAACATTATAAATCAAAAGAAACAGCCAGACGCGAGAGAGCAGAGACATATTACGGGGCTTTTTTTGAAGAGCAGACAATTGATATTGAAAAAGTCAGAAAACGAACGGAATATCTGGCAAGTGAGATCAGAAAGATCATATCTCCTATTATCATCAGACGTAATCGGCTTGATCTATTAAAGGATAGTATCTATAAAAATGAGATCAGCGAACTATCTGAGATAGCTGATCCTGTTGAGATGTTTTATGAGCTGACAGAAGACCAGGATAAGTTTTATAATAAAGTCATCAGTCAGTACTTTGGCGAATATGGAAGATTCAGTGGTGCAATTTACCAGCCATTCAAATATGAACAGCAGAGCAGAGAGGGAGAAGAAGCCTGGTACGATACGCAGCAGGAAAACTTGTATGAATTCATGCGGCGTCTGGTAGTAAAGCGGTTTGAAAGCTCTTTCGGGGCATTTTGCAAAACGATTGAGAATTTTATCAGAATTCATGAAATGGTGCTTAAATTTCTGGAGAAATCCGGTGGTAAATATATTTTAGATAGAAAACTGATGGAGAATATCTATGATCTTAGTGAGGACGAAATTGAAGAAGCATTGGAGAAATATGCACAGATACTTGAAAAGATAGGAGATGATATACCGAGAAACTTCCGTGTTTATGAAGTGAACAGTTTTTATTATATGACTCAATTCATTGAAAATATTAATAAAGACCTGGAGCTATTTAAAATAATCAGAGATGAAATTCAAGAACTGCAGTTAATGCGCGTTGATCCCAAGCTGGACAGGCTGATTATTGAGTTCAAAAAGATTTTACTTATAAAACAGAAAGATGAGCCGGTAAGGAAAGTGATAGTATTTTCGGAATATGTTGATACTATTAAGCACATCAGCAGACAGATTACGAAGGAATTTGACGGAAGAGTATTAACAATCGCTGGAAATCTGAATTCCGGAAAAGCAAAGGTGTTAATTGAAAACTTCGATGCCAGTTGTAGTGAAAAATTTCAGAAGAATGATTTTGATATTCTGCTGACGAGTGATAAACTCAGCGAGGGAGTGAATCTAAACAGAGCAGGGGTGGTTATTAATTACGATATTCCCTGGAATCCGACACGTGTTATCCAGAGAGTGGGCAGGATAAACAGAATTGGTAAAAAGGTATTTGAGAAACTCTATATAGTGAATTCCTTTCCTACTTTGAAAGGCGCTGAAATTGTGAGAAGCCGTGAGACAGCTCAGGAAAAAATGTTTATGATCCATAACACTCTGGGGGAAGATGCTAAAATCTTTGATATCGATGAAACGCCAACGGCAGCCGAACTTTACCGGAGATTGAACAGCAATCCGCTGGATAAAGAAGATGATAACCTCACAATTATTATCCGTAACCGTTATTTTAAGATTGCTAAAAATCATCCTGAGATAATTAAGAAAATCAGTTTATTTCCGGCACGGGTGAAAACCGGCAAGAATTTCGAGAAAAACCAGTTGATCGTGATGAAGAGAAAACGGCTGAGTTTATTCCTGCATGTAAAAGAAAAGATTGATAACTCAAACTCGATAATTAGAGACATTTTTTTTGAAGATGTTCTTCCTTTAGTTGAATGCAAATATAAGGAAGAGAGACAAAAATTGAGTAATAATTTCTGGAAGGATTATTCCGAATTGAAAGACTATAAAGGGAAAGAAGATATTTTACGCAGATCAAGCAGTGAAATGTCAATTGAACAGAAAGCAATCAATAACCTTAATACAGCAATCAAAAAATACAGAGAAGAATTGGAAGGCATCCATGAATTCCTAAAAGTATTGAAAGAAGATTTATTATACTGGCATACTTTACCAAGATTTACAATCAGAAAGCTGGCGGCTAATGACCTGAAGCCTGGTTGTGGAAAAGAAACTTTAAAAGCATTTTACTCTGTCATCAATGAAATCAAATCCCGAATTGGTGGGGATTATCTGGAGAAGATCAAGTATAAGATGAGAGACATGGACGATGAAATAGTTATCGCTGTGGAGAATATTTCTTTAAAACAGGAGAAAATACATGAATGAGATAATTAAAATTGGAAATGAACTTTATTATCCGTATGAGTATAGTTTGGAGAATGATTTTGAACAGGATGTAGTAAAGAATGCCAAGGCAATATTTGGTATTGATACGTTGTATATTGATGTAAAAAAGCGAATAGGAAAGACGATTAAAACGGTTCCAGATGGTTACCTGATTGATTTTACTTTTAAAGATAATCCAAAGCTTTATATCGTTGAAAATGAGTTATCGTCCCATGATCCTTTCAAACATATAGGTTCTCAGATTTTGAATTTTGCTATTTCTTATAGAGAATATGGACGGGAAATCAAAAAGATAATTTTCAATTACTTACAAGGAGATAGAGATTCATTAGTTTTTATACAGGATATGCTTACAAAAAGTGAATTCAGGAATATTGACGATTTCCTGGAAACGCTGATTTTTGAAAATGAAATTGCTGCCGTTGTTGTGATTGATAAAAGTTCTTCTGAACTAGATAATGTTTTAAGTCAATTAACGATGAATACAGATATTCTTGAATTTAGAGCTTTTATGCATGAGAATGAAAGAGTTTTTCTTTTTGATCTTCACAATTCGGAAGTGCGTGGAATTGAAGAAAAACAGAGTGATAAAGAAGCTCTTGATACAATTGTTGTTCCTGCTAGGGAGGAAGGCTTCAAGGAAGAGTTTTTAAAAAATAATTGCTGGTTTGAAATTCGGATTTCAGCATCAATGCAAAGCAGGTTAAAATACATTGCCGCTTATCAAGTTGCTCCTGTTTCTGCTATTACTCATGTGGCCGAAATAGCAAGTATTGAGAAATATAAAGATACAAATAAATACATTGTCTATTTTAATGGTGAAGCTGAGAAAATAAACCCCATAAAACTTGGAAAAGCAGGAAAGGGTAAAGCACCCCAGGCACCAAGATATACGAGTTATGATAAATTAATGAAAGCTAAAAGTATATTAGATGTTTTTTAGGCAAGGGAGGTATTATAATGGATATTGTTAACTTCAATGAATTCTGGAAAGATCATGGCTGGGTTTGAATAACAGTTTCAATAATGATGCACTATCTATCAAAAATTAAAATGTATTATGTGTTTCTTTTATTACCATTTTTACAATCATTATCTACACATAATTAAGGAGTTATTATGAATAAAATAATTAAAATAATTAACCATAGCTATAAACTTAGTATCAAAAAATCCACATATTCTAATGGGAAAATTGATAAAATTTTGTATAGTCCACTTACTATATACCTGTTAAATATTATTTTTTTCTTTAATTTCAATGAATCTACATTAAAAGCAATCAAATCTGGAATTATTCTTAATCCTTTAAATATGCCCGCCTATTATGATATAATAATATGGAGAAACAACTTTAGATTTATATTAGTAAATTTAACTCTTCTAATGTTATTTAATTTGTTTAGAAATATGGAACAAGTATTATACAATCCTTCTATGTTTCTTGGTGATTTTTTATCATTTCTTTTTGTTAAAGATATAAATAAATATGCCAGGGTCAAATATCATACACGTAAAATTGCTGTTAAGGTTGAGAGCTCAAGAAATATGATAATATTTTACGTGTTAACGTTATTGTTAATTCTGATAGATTTTAATTCCATAGCTGAGGCGATGATATATAAAGATAATATTGAGGTTCTCAATAGAGCTATTAATATCTATTTAATAGTATCAATAATTAGCTTAACATTAATTTATCCACGATATTGGTATAAAATTGTAAAATCTATAAAAGAAAAAGCTAAATCTACGAATATTTTATTTTCCAAATATCACTATTTAGATAATTTTTTTTTCGCTATAAAAATCATCATCGGATTTACATTACTTCTAAGGGTTTTCTTCCCATTAATTATGACTATTTACAATCATGCCGTTGATACATCCATAGATATGTATCTATCTGTAACAAATTATAGTGAAGTGAGAGATATTCTTCTAGAAGACATTGAAAGAAATGGATTTAGTGAGACGGGAATATTCCATTTGTATCAAGTTGAGGACATTGGAAAATCTTTAGATATAATTTTTAAAGGTAATTCTAAACTCGATTTCAAAGTTGCTGTAGAGATATTTATGAATAAGTTACTAATATTATTAAGTATTTATCTGTTTTATTCAATAATAGTTCCAGTTATAATATCAATATTGTTAAGGAAAAATAAAGAAGAATTGGTGCGTATAATTAGAGATATAATATATTTAAATATTATATTGTTATTAATAGTATTATATTTTCAATATGTTTTTTATCTAAACATTTACCAGACAAATATTGGTAAGGCTATTCTCTTTATGATTAATGTATTCTATTCTATATATAGGTCAAATAATATAAATTAAATCATCTGCAATTCCTTTTATTCGAATATATTTACATATCGAAAACTAAAGGGCTATTACTACAATAGATTTAGTTATCTATCATTTCTTTTTGGTATTATCAAAGGGAGCAAAGTAACAAAAAATTAGAACCAAATATCTACTGATAAGTTTGATCGTAGAGATATTGATGATGGTTGGGAAAATAGTATATGTTTGGAGTGTTATTTGAAATTGCTTCTTTTAGTTCTTTTCTTAGTTTTTTCATACTTGCTGAATATTCTTTTCCGATAGAGCCACTTGTACAGAGTTTTAGAGCCACCTCTCCGTAGAAATTGAGCCACTCTTCCGTTTCGGGAGAGCCACCTTACTCGTCAGTATCATATCTCTTTGTAACATAATTAAATAGGTAGTTATTATCATTGAAC
>JAIPIH010000027.1 GCA_021734835.1 Candidatus Cloacimonadota bacterium
CAAGGTAGATTAGATGCGTGCGCCGATTTTCGTCGCGCGTATATTTCATAGTTAAAATGGTAGAAAAAACTTACGGAGGGCAGGATTCACCAACTACAACTTGGGCTAAAGCCCAAGGTATCCTAAAAATGTAATGAACCAAAGAAGATTAATGACACCAGTATTGTTTCTTATATTCAATAGACCTGATACTACGCAACAGGTTTTCAATGAAATAAAAAAAGCCAAACCAAACCAAATATTTGTGGCAGCTGATGGACCTAGAGAAGACAACAAAGATGACATTATTAAATGTGAAGAAGCAAGAAAAATAATTAAGCAGGTTGATTGGGATTGTAACGTTAAGACCTTATTTAGAACTAAAAACGTAGGATGTAAATATGCGGTAAGCGGAGCAATTGATTGGTTTTTTGATAATGTTGAAGAAGGAATAATATTAGAAGATGATTGTTTGCCAAGCCAAAGTTTTTTTTGGTTCTGTCAAGAACTATTAGAAAAGTATAAAGATAACGGGAAAATTAAAATTATTAATGGAAATAATTTTGGATACAAATCAAAAGATAACAAGTCTTATTATTTTTGTAATTATCCACAAGTTTGGGGTTGGGCAACTTGGAAAAGGACATGGAAGGATTATGATGTAAACATCAGAGAATGGACTATACATACTGGATTTAAACTGGGTCAGGAATTAGGATGGAATTACTTTGAGATCAAATTACAAAATTTTAAATGGGAATTAGTTAAGACAAATAATATTGATACATGGGATTACCAACTACATTTCATGATCTTTAAATTAAAGGGAACTGTTATTGCCCCAAAAGAAAATTTAATTAGTAACATTGGTTATGGATTAAATGCAACACACACAAAAAGAAAAAACCAAAAAATGAGTATTAAAGAAAAAGAAATTAATTTCCCTTTAAAACACCCTAGTATTAAAAATATTAATAAAGAAATAAATTACTTTTATAAAATAAATATTATTGGTAAATACCCCATTATTAATTATTTTATCATGAGGATTAGACATGCTATTAAAACATAAAAAAAAAAGACTAATTTTTTGTATTAATTCAGGAAGATGTGGCTCAAATTATTTAGCAGAATTATTAGGATCAGCAGACAAAGTGATTAGTTTCCATGAAAAGAAACCCAGAATGATTGGAAGATATCTTAGAATGATTGAAAATGAGGAATATAAAAATTCATACAAAAAAAGGATGATTAAAGTTAAGAGCATTCTATGGTCACAATTATTAAAGAAAAAAGAAAAAATATATTGTGAAACAAATCATATGTTTATCAAAACATTTTTTGATGTAGTTTCTGACTATTTTAAAGATATTGATGTTATTATTTTAAGAAGAAATCTTTCTTCAGTTCTAAAAAGCTTTCTTGAGTTAGGATATTTTGACAACTCTTTTTCAAAATCGACTAAATGGTCAAAATGGATGTGCAGATCAGATTCTAAAACAAAAGCAATCGAACCGTTATATGATTATGATAAAATGGATCAATATGATAAAATTATATCATACCTTATTGATATTGAAGCGCGAACACAAAGATATATTAAAGAATATCCAAATGTAAAAATAACTCAAGTTAGAATTGAAGAATTAAATAATTATGATAACGTTATTAATTTGTTTGATTCATTAAATCTTAAAGTAAGTAATAAAACTAAAAATATTTATCAAAAAAAGATTAACTCAAGAATGAAAGGTAAAGAAAAAACAAATATTAAAACGACATTAGATTATTGTGAAGATAGAATTAATAATTATGTAAAAAAAGCCAAAGAAAATCAAATTAAAGTGCCTGCAACATTAGAATTGTCCACTCAAAACTCATAATCAAACATCTTAATATCATCCTTAAAAGCATCTGCTACCATTTTACTAGTCTTATCAGAATAATAATCCCTATAGCTCTTATGCTTGCTCTTGTTTTTATGAGGAAGTTTTCCATTTATCCCTATCTTCCCGCATATTTTAAAGAACTCATCCTTGATGTTTTCGATCTTACCTATATAATCAACAATTACTTTACCATCTGAATCAATAAAAAAACTTTTTTGAAGTCTAACTTCCTTCTCAACACGCCAATGGATGTATTCATTAAAATTCTTGAAATTATTAGCTAACTCATATTGAAAGTGTTTTTTGTTTTGGCACATATAATGATACAAAGAGACTTGCCATGACCAAGGGTTACGTACAAACCCAAATTTGAATGCCTCATTCCAAAAATCTGTTGGAAGTTGCTTTTTTGCTTCAGACGACTTTGTATGGCTCTTAAAACTGGGAACTATACGTCTTATTGCTTCATTAATATAATAACTCTGCGGTATCAATTCTATCTTTGAAGCCAAGGCATAATTCAACGGAGGATTCTTAAGTCCAAATGGCTTTAAAGCAGTAGTGATACTTGTCCCTGCAACTTTATAGTTATGGATAAAAATAAAGTTATGCTTATATGAGATTAACATATGTCTATAAATTAAACGCAGATTTAAATAGTTTATTAGATATTTATTGCATATGAAAAAACCAAGATTTAGCATAATAACCTGCACTTTCAACAGTGAAAAGTATCTTCCAGATACAATTAAATCGCTTGAATTTCAGGATTTTAAAGATTATGAACACATATTTATAGATGGTTTTTCCAAAGATAACACAACAAAAATCATAGAAGAGTATAAAAAAGGAAAGACTAACATAAAATTTGTCCAACTCAAGCCTAAGGGTATTTCAAACGCAATGAATGAAGGCATAAAGAAAGCAAAGGGAGATATTATTCATATACTTCATAGTGATGATTTTTATTTAAATAGTAAAGTCCTTTCAACAGTTGATAAGCTCTTCAAAAGACATAAATGTAGATGGTTAGTCGGGAAGCCAAAAGAATACATCAAAGGAAAACTTATAACAACAAGGCCGCACTGGATAAGAAAATATTTTTATCTTTTTTCACTTCCTTTAGGAGCAAATATTGCACACGAAAATACATTTGTTCTGAAGAAAATTTTTGAAAAGCATGGTTATTTTAGAGAAGATTTCAAAAATGCTATGGATTATGAATTTTGGTTAAGAATATTAAAACATGAAAAACCAGAGTTCACTTACTATTCATTTGCTGCTTTTAGGTATCATGAAGCTAGTGTTTCCACGTCTGGAGAAAATGAAAAAAGAGAGATGGATGAATCAAAAAGAGCATTTATCTTACATTATGGCAAATCTCCAATGAGGATAATTCATACTAAATTTATGCAGTATACTCAGTTGAAAAGAAAAATATTAAGAAAACTATTTAGAGTCCAGAGATAAATACAACTTTATGTTCTTCTCGATAATATTATCCCACCCTAATTTCTTCTTCAGTATTTTTGAATCCAATAGTAACTTTGAGTATAATCTCTTATTATTTATTATTCGATTAACAGATATGGCAAATCCATCAATATCTCCTGGCTTTGCAATACATTTTTTATCCATAACAAGATCAGGTAAGCCGCCTACATCAGATACTACCATAGGCAATTCGAAACCTAATGCTATCCTTCCAGGCCCACTTTGAGCATCAAAATGTTTATAGGGCAGAACTAATATATCAGCTGCTCTAAAATAGTATTTTACATCATCTGCTGCAATGTAATCAAGATTCAATAATATGTCATTTTTAAGATTATATTTATCTATTATGTTCTGATATTTAGTCCAGTCAACCCACGGTTTGCCGGCAATGATCAAAAAAGCATCTTTATTTTTTTTCTTTATTAAGTTAAATGCTTCTAATAAGATATAAATACCTTTATAATCCCTAATATTGCCAAAATTAAGTATTACTTTCTTTTTTTTTTTAATACCTAATTTTTTTCTTCCTTCTGTTTTTGACACATCATCTTTCACAAAGAATTCAGGTATTCCAATTGGAATTACAGAAATTTTGGACTTATTTATTTTATAATTCTTATGAATTTTTTCTTTATTATCATTTGCATGTACTATTAGTTGATCAACATTCTTTAGAAAAATCATTGTTAGTAATTTATCTAGAATATTACTCTCATGACCTTCAACATTATGTACATTACAAACTGTCTTTTTGCCCCTCAATTTATTTGTAATGAGTATTGTAAAAAGAGGCATAAATAGATAATAAGTCCACCAATGCATATGTAAAGTTCTACCTTTTACTTTGTAAGCTGCTGAAATCCAGGAAAATGGATTATACCACGTGAGGATATTTATAATTTTTACATTTTCAATTTTAGGAGCCTGGGATGTATCCTTACTTCCACCAGGATATAAAAATTCAGGGTATAATTGTTTGAAATCTATAAATACAACTTTAAACTTCTTAGAGAGATATTTCACCTGTTCTAGGCAGGTATCACTGATCCCCTTATTTGGAGGTAGTGTTCCCACCATACTGATAGTGTTCATATAATATCCTCAATTGCAGTTATAATTTCTTTATTAGATATAATATCTAAGCAATCTTTTGTTAAACAGTCTGAGTCAAATTTAGTTTTATAACATTTTTTACAGGGAATATTTGGCTCCAATATTTTACCATTTTCAAAAAGGTAGAATTCATTTAAAGGGAATATATTATTTAACAAAATAATTTTTTTGTTTAAGCCAATTGCAATATGTAAGGCCATAGTTACACCTGTCAAAATAAGGTCACATAATGACATTAAACCAATAAATTCATTCAGATTAAAAGTACCAAAATATTTTGCATTGGTCTTAGAGGCGAGTCTCTGATTTGTTAAATCTTCACTTAAACCACCTAACAAAATGACTTCATATTTATTTGATAACTCTTTAACTAAAGAAACAATTTTTTTTTCTGATAATACTCTTGTTTTCCATATTGGTCCAGCACCTATATTCAACCCAATAATTTTCTTATTGGTTTTTAGATTGATTTTAGGGATAGTAAATTTGGGTAGAATATATTTTTCATTCATCCATTTAAAACCGCAAATATCAAATATTTCTTGAACATAATGTTTTTGATTTTTTTCCATTAAATCATCAAATATCCCGGTTAACCATTTTGATTCAGCTTGTATGTCGAAAGGCACAATTACGCCATCTTTTTGAGAAAAACCCTTCTTAATTTCAGCTTTGACAAGATTTGCTAGACTACATGCTTCCAAATCTTTATCCAAACTAAAGACTATATCAAACTTCTGATCTAAAAGAAAAAGTATTGAATTCATACCCCATTCTAAGATTTTATACACTTTATCTTTTGGAATTAAATCTGGGAATTTAGTCAACCAGAAAATCCTATGACCTTTTAATTTGTGAAGCAAAGGAGTAGTTCTGATTACCTCTCCTCCTGCTTGTAACTTAATAATTAAAACTGTTTTGTTGTATTTATCATAATGCTCACAATTATCACAATGAATCCTTTCTTTTTTATGGAATTCACATGGTTTATATCCATTGAAGTAAATACAATCTTTTTTTATACACATTTTGTTATTAACCTACTTGGATGTTTAAAAATATACAATAATTTGTTTTAATTTATTATTTTTTCTTAAATACGACTAGTTGATTACATCCTAATTGAAATTTTTTGTATACAATAAGTTTTAGGTTAAATTCTCTTGCAACATTCTTGAATCTCTGTTTGTTATAAATTACAATATGATCATCTGAAGCATGCTTTGAGAAAAGTCCCATATTTGCCCCAAGTCGGTGTATAATATCATTTCCAAAGGGTGTTGGAGTTGTTAACACTATCCTTCCATTTGGTTTTAAGTGCTTGATTATCTCCTTAAATAGATGCCTTTGATTGAATAGATGTTCAATAACGGCAATCATAGTAATTGTATCATATTTGGTTTTTAGACAATATGTATCTTCATCGAGATTTCTTGTGAAAAATTTATGCTGAGGTAATTTTTTTTTCAATTTCTTAACCATTTCTGGACTGTAATCTAATCCGGTATAATTATCAATGTTTATATAATCTAAAATTTCAGCCGTGCCACATCCTAGATCTAGTACATCTCCTTTTATATAAGCACTTACCTCCATATATCGGTCTCTTTTAATACTGTTTGTTAAAATTGGCATGATATAAGAATACTGGGCTACATTAATATAGTTTTCTACAATATTTATATATCAAATAGGGCATCTCATGATATAATGAAAAAGAAAATATCAATATTTGACCTATTGATGATATTTTGTATAGGATATAGTCTATTATCTGTTGCTTTACTGTCAATGCTAAATTATGATTGGAAGATATCTTTAGCTTATTCATTAATAATTACCATTTTTATTGGAATACGATATAAGATCGACTATAAAATCAGAAAACATCATTACATTCTATTCGCAATACTGGTAATCGCCATGGTATTTAGATATGAACCTTACCTATACATCATGGGTGGTCAGGATGAAGGCATTTATGTAATGATGTCAGAACAATATACTTTAACTGGTTCCCCGTTTATTGAAGACCCTGTAAGGAGTATAATTAAGGATAATGAGACACAAAGCTTATACGACAGACAGAATCACCTAAATTTCAAGAACCCAATCCTTGGAAAGTACGAAGGCAATCATCTTCCAGGAATATACATTAAGGATTTGGAAAACAATCAGTATGTATTCCAATTTTATCCACTTCATCCGTTATGGATGGCTCTAAGTTCAGGCATATTTGGAAATGATAATCGAATTTATTCGCTAACTCTATTTTCCATAATTTCAATAATTGCATTTTTTCTTATCGCAAAAGAACTCACAGGTAAGAACTTGCCAGGCTATATTATTGCACTCTTACTTGCCATAAATCCACTTCATGCATATTTCTCTAAGTTCCCTGTAACTGAAATTACAGCCTTGGCATTTTCATCAGCTGCATTCTATTATCTACTAAGGTATTACAGAAGTAAAGATGCATCCAGTTTAGTCTTTTCTGCATTATTAATAGGATGTTATTTTTTCACAAGAATCACTGGCTTTTTATACGTCACCTTTTTATATATTATTCTGATTATTACATTAGCTTATCTGAACAGAGGAGAGTTTCGGAAAAACCTAATTTTCTATTTCATTTCGGTGTTCTTCTTATATTTTCTCTCTGTAATGTATGGTTTAATTTATTCCTTCCCTTACTCTCATGATGTTTATAAGATATTTTCTTTTCTCGGTGACAATTATACTCATAAAATAATCTTCATAATCATCGCTTTGACATTAATTCCGTTCTTTATAAGTAAATTGAAGAATTTTGCATCCAGACTGAAAAGATACAAATCAATGATGTTTTACATCTTACTTGCAGTAATTTTTGTATCATTAAATAGGACAATACTTCTTGGATTTAATAATGGCACATTTCAGCTTGCAGACACTTTCAGATCTAATTTATTTGTCATTGGAATGTATCTCGGCCCATTTATATTTATGGCAATATTCCCTGCTGCGTACTATTTTATTAAAAAAGACGAGCGATATAATTCAATTATTATTTTCCTAATACTATTTTCTTTCTTCAAACTAATCCATCGATGGACAACAAACTACAACTATTACTATGCAAGGTACACACTTACAGAACTTGTACCTTTCTTCATGCTCATTGCAGTGATTTGGCTATTTCATATATATTCTAAAAAAAATGTAATATTAAAAGCCATAATCATTACTATGCTAATGTTTACATCGATCTATTTTGTCTATTTTTCATCATTCCAATTCCAAGGACCAGTTGCAGACGGAGCTAATGAAGCTCTAAAGCAAGTTAAGCAAGAAATAGGTAAAAATGATTTATTGATATTCGAGAAAAATGGATTTTATCTCCAAGGTTATATCTATCCTTCATTAAAATATTATTATGATATAAACACATTTTTAGTAAGTACATCTTACAACCTACTCAAACCAAAATATAGAGGTTTTCTTAATGAATATGATGATATTTACATCATAAGTCAGAGAAAAGAAAAATGTTATGGAAATAATCTTGAATTGATTAAGGAGATTGATTACAAGATGGGCATGTATAAACATAGTAATTTGATCCCTACAAAATTTGAATATCCAAATACTCAACTATATTTATATCGAATAAAAGATTTAGAAATGATTTTCCAAAGCTCAAAGAACATATGCCTAAGTCAGGTGAGCAAGAGAGGTTTTTACGGAAACACTTGGACCAATGGGAGCGCAATTATCACAAACCTTGACATAGAGACAAACCAGTCTGACCAATACTTATATATCAAGACAAATGGATGGAATCCACACAGGAATAATATTGAAAAATTGGATTTGAACGTAAGTATTGATGGGGAAGAACTGATATTACATAACTGGACCAAGACAGAATATTACTTTAATTTACCTCAAACCAACAAAGTAAACAATATAACAATATCAACAAATACATTTATTCCAAAAGAAGAAGGCATAAACAATGACACAACACCATTAGGTTTAGATATTATTCAAATTTCTTTCAAAGGTACCAATAATCTGGAGTAATGGTAGGCTTTACAGGAGTTTATATTAAATTATAAAAGATTCTGTAGCAAATTATCAAGAGGATGATGATGTTCGATAGACAGTAACTTTTAAAGATATTCACACACTGACTTATTGATCTTCATTTACATTAATAACCAATTGCTTTGCAATATTTTTTAATTATGTTTCTCCAATTGAATTGATTTATGTATTTGTTATTAAAGTTGATATCTCTGGATAAACATTCAACAAAATCATCATAATCAGTATAAATAGAACCATTTCCACTCCGTTCAACATGTCCCTTTAATACTTCACAATTACCATTCACAATAACAGAGGTCCCGACAGCCATTGCTTCCAGTAAAACCATGCTAAAACTTTCATATTTTGATGGGTTAATTAAAGCCTGTGCTGCTGCCATACCATCGTATTTATCTAAATCAGACACAAAACCCAAGGATATAATACTCTTATGCTTTGGAATTTTCATCTCTTCTTTTCCCATAAGTATTAAGCTAAGATTTCCTTTATTTAATTTTTTGTATCTGATAAAATAATCAAACAATTGTTTGCAACCTTTTGACTCATCAATTCTACCAACATACAAAATAAATTTTTCTCTAATCCCATATTTTTTTCTAAATCTTTTTGCATCAACATTTTTAGGAATATCAAAACCTATTCCAACAATCAGATTCTTAATATGTGAATTTGTAAATTTCTTTGTAATAAATTTTTTTTCTTCTGGAGTGTTATAAAAAATATCTGATGGCATATGAAAAAACTTTTCAAATATATCAAGGTAAATTGGTGGTTCATCATGTGAAGTAGGCACTAAAATCGCTTTATTTTGTACTAATGGGAGTCCATAATAAGTTGTAGCATACAAATAAGTGAAAAAAATAAATTTATGGTATCTGTCCTTATTATAATAAATAAAATCAAGCAATTCAGAAGAATATGGGCCCTGTAATTTCATCCATTCATCCTCATCACATAATAAATGATCTATTCCAAAAATTTCACTAGATTTCTGATCAAACTTTTTTTTGTTTCGTTCATAATCAACTTTAAATCTATGAACTGTAACTTTATTTAGTTTGCAAACGCCAGATTCATATTCGTTTTTCCATGAATAATAATCTTTCGCACAGGTGGTAATCACCTCAACATTAAACTTATCCGTAAGTCTTTCAGCTACCTGACGGCAATGCTGCTCAGCACCACCATTTACTTCTTCTCCATATCTTTGAACAACAAATGCTATTTTTTTCATATTTTCTGAATTACCTTAAAAAATATATCTTGAATATTCTTTTGATTAAAATATTTTAATCTCTCATTTTGTCCTTTCACAATTTTGATTTTGTTTTTAAGTACAATATCAATTAATTCAGCTACTTCATTATATCTTTTTTCTGTAAACATAACCCCAGAATTACCTAATGTATAAGGTACTGCAGTTGATTTGTAAGCGAGTATTGGTACTTTTAAGTGCATGCATTCAAGCAGAGGAACAAAAAAACCTTCATGTTCTGACATAGATAAGAAGATATGTGCTGTTTTATAATATGTTGCCAAGTCTTCAAATGGGACCATGCCTGTAAACCATACATCTTTTAAGTTTAGATTTTCAGTTAATACGTTAAGTTTTTCTTGGTATGCTTCCATTCCTTCTGAATTACCTACAATAATCAACCTGGATTTCTTATTGATATATTTCTTATAAAAAAAGAAGGTCTTTAGTAGGTCCTCATGTTTTTTATTTGGTACTACGCGCGATACGAATAAAATGTTTGTGAATCCATCTTTCAGTTTATCAAATAATATTTTATTAAGAGTCCGATCGTATTTTTTATAATCCACAATAATTGGGACTGTATGTACTTGCTTAAAACCCATTTTTCTCAGATCGTCTGAGTTGAAATCGGAATCGCCAATAGCAATTGCTGTTCTCTTTACAAACCTTCTAATGTTATCATTTCCCTCGTTAAGTAACCTATAATGAACATCGCTTATGCCTTTGAAATAATGTGCAGGAGTCATATTATGATAGACAAGAATCATCTTTTCCTTTGTCTTAAGGAGAAAATCATCCATTTTTGAGCCAATAGAAGCATGAAATATGATCCTATTTTTAGAGTTGGGTTTATATTGAGAGTAATGTTTACAATATTTTTTTGTTTTATCGCATGCAGCATTAACATATATGTGTGATTCAAATCCTTTTTTTATCAAGAAATCTCTGATTTCAATAACATCATTTCCTATCGCATCTCCATACGATAAGTTCGGTAAAAATTGATTAATTTGCATCTTTTATCAACTCAATATATTTTTTTGTAATAGTGTCCCAGGAATAATTTTTTAGGACGTATTTTTTTCCATTCATTGCCATTTGTGATATTATGGTTTCATTATTCATACAATAATTGATGCTGCCTTTGAAGTCATCATAATCATCAAACCATAATCCACCATTAGAATCGATACAATGGTCTTTTGTCACTTCACATTTTCCATTGACAAGAACAGGCCTTTGACAGAGCCATGATTCCATAACAACTAAAGAAAAACTCTCATTTATGGAAGGATTGCATAGGCATAATGATGAAGCCATCAGATCGTATTTTTCCTCTTTTGAAACAAACCCTTTATCGATTATATCAGGATGTTCAGGGATTAACATATCACCCGCTCCAATTAAAACTAATCTCAAATCAGAAACATTTTCCTTCTTGAATTTTATAAAATGTTCAATTAATAGATTTGTTCCTTTGCCAGCATCTTTTTTTCCAGCATATAAGATAAAGGGAAAACCTAAGTCTTTTTTGTTAAAAGATATATCTGTATTAAGACCAGTACCAAAAATCATTTTATTAGAAAAAGTCAGATTATAGATTTTCTCAGCCAATTTCTTTTCAGATTTAACCTGAAAGACTACACCCTTCGCTTTCTTAAACATTTCTTTATAAATATCCATATATGCATAACTTTCGTCGTGCAAACAAGGGACTAGATATGAGCTTGAAGGTGCAGCAAGTACACCATTGTAAGTTGTTCCAAACATATATGGTATGAAAAAATACCAGTATTTTTTTTGATTTTTTTTAATAAATGAAATCAGATTAAAACTATTCACCATATTATCCATGTAAGCTTTTTGCTCAACTGGAATTGGCACTACGCCATTCATTAGTTTATGATTTATATAATCAAATAATTTGGTATCTCTTTTATCTGCTTTAAATCTTCTTACAGTCAACCCATTCTCATTATAGACAGCTTCTTTCCAATGATTCTTTGACCAATTTGAATAGAAATCCTTCACACAAGTGGTCAAGATTTCAACATCTATCCCTTTTTCTTTAAGATGAAACGCTGTTTCTCTGCATTCAGATTCTGCACCACCAGGAATATCCATACCAAACCAAGGGATTACAAAAGCTATTTTTCTCATTTTTGACATACCACTGCATAATCTTGGGCCCCAAAAAGCAAATCGTTTAGTTTATCTATATTTTGGTCCATGGTCTCATTTTTTATTTTGGATAGCTTTTCTTTATTAGAATACTCAGAATAATAAATAAAACTAACTTTACTGAATCCTGCTTCTTCACATAAGAAACCAAGAGTATCTGGATGTAATGGGGTAATATGGGTTGGATCCATGTAAAAAGCATTAGTAATCACAGTCAAATTTTTGACATTAGGTGTTGAAAATATTGCAAATTTACCTTTCTTGATCTTAGCAACAGCTAACCTAATTACCTCAACAATATCCTTTTTATCTAAATGTTCAAGTACTTGATCGCAAAAAATACCATCAAGTTTATTATCCTTTAAATTTTTTAAATGACTAATTGCATCTTGATTAATCACATTTAATCCGTTTTTCTTACATTCTGCTACCATTCCTTTATCAATATCGATTCCATAGGCTCCAGAACCATATTCATGCAATGCCTGGATAAATTCACCACGACCACAACCAATATCCAAGACTTCTTTAGCTTCATGAAAAAAATGCAAAAATTGCTCTTGTCTTTTTTTGATTTCACTTTCAGAACCCCTGTGCATATCCTCAAATTTTTTATAATTCAAGTTAAGTTTAGGATAATGTATATTATCCAGATTATTCTTCAGAACATTAATTTCAGAATTATTATTTCTTAAATTATCAGAATTATTTTCAACCCATTTCTTCATATCATTATAATTGTTTTTTTGTTTTGACAATTTGGAATTGAACAAAGAAATGTCACTAGCTTGTTTTTCAATCTTTAATCCATATTTTGAAATACTGTTTTCTAAGTGATTATTCTTTGTCTGAATATCATTACTAAGCTGTTCTTTTGTATCAACAAGATTTCTATTCAATTCCTCAAATCGATTTCCAAATGTTTTTATTAATCCGTTGAACAATCTGATGATATGCTGATTAAAATTATTTTGATGAGCAATCATACTTCCGGTTGCATAACGCAATTCTAATAGAAATCTTTTTCTTAATTTTGTCATTAATCCCGAAAGTCTTTGTGGTCTTTGGAGATTGAATTTTGGGATTACAGCATTTTTGTTAATAAACATAAGGTTGTCCTCAACATTTTCCTCAGGCAAGAGATCAACGTGTTTATTTTGTTTTAAAGCTGTTTCAAAATTTTTTTGTTTACTTAGGTTTTCAATATTTTCGATATCAACTTTATATCGTTTATTCTTCATCCTTTTTTTGATATTAAGATTAATTTGCTTATTTATCTTAGAAACATCAATAGTCGGATCACGTATATCAACAATTGATCTTTTATTCTCCTTAATCTCTCTCATAATATTTTTAACATTAACCATTAATATCACAATCCAAAATAACAATTCCTGAATCACTACTTCTGTTTTGTATTATAAATTTGTATTTCTTATCATGCCAATCATGGTTTGTTCCTTCTTTATGGTGTGCTGCAACTGTTAACAAGTATTTACCCTCACCAAGAGGATTATTTTTTATGAAAAATCTAATAATTCCTTTTGAAAGATCAACAACAGCGTCTCTATTATTTGTGTTAGTTCCAAATATCCAGTTATCTTTTTCATCATATATGGCGATTCCAAATACGCATGTATCTAAATTAGCATGATTAATATATCTTATTTCTATGCAGAAATCATCACCAGTGATGAATGTTTCATTTTCATTCCCATACTTATCCAATAACTTAACAGAAGTTATCTCTACTTTTTTATCTCCCCATCTTGATGGTTTATGTGATTTTTCATCGTCTCCTTTTGGTTCTTCATCTGGTTTGGCTGTGACTTCTTCCTTCTTCTCAACATTACCATAGGTGTAATGATCTATCACTACATTTGGCTCATCATAGTTTTTTATTATCCCTTTTTCTAAATACAACACCTTATCACAAAACCGTCTTACGGAACCCATATCATGTGTCACAAACACAATAGTTTTCTTTTCTTCTTTGAACTTCCTAAAGACGTCAAAGCATTTCTGCTGGAATTCTGAATCTCCAACTGCAAGCACTTCATCTGCAAGAAGTATTGGTGCATCTGCTTGGATAGCAACAGAAAACGCCAATCTTACCTGCATTCCTGAGCTGAAATTTTTAAGTTTTTGATCAACAAACTCTTTAAGACCTGCAAATTCAATTATTGACTTGAATTTCTTCCTAATCTCCCTCTCAGAAAGACCAAGAACAGAGCCATAAAGAAATACATTTTCCCTAGCAGACAATTCTGCCTGAAAACCTAATCCTAGTTCTAAAAAAGGGGATATTCGACCATACACTTTGACTGAACCACTGTCAGGCTCAAGTATTCCTGCAATTATCTTAAGTAAAGTGCTTTTACCAGAACCGTTCTTACCAATGATTCCCAAGAATTCACCTTTATTTACTTTCAGACTAATATCTTTTAAAGCATACATGACTTGATACTTCAATTTCCCCTTTACAGCTGCCAGAACTGTTGTCTTAAGAGTATCAGTCTTCTCGATAGGCAGAATAAACTTTTTTGACACATTCCGAACATCTATTGCGTTCATCTCAGACTGTTATTGCCTCAATAATATAAGTGTTTCTGTGAAGACCTCAATATTTATAAATAATTCCTACTTCTATCTGTAAATATGAAGGAAATACATGAATTATCTAAGACAGAACTCAATAATATCAAATTAATCATCTTTGATGTAGATGGTGTATTAGTGCCCAGAGGGACCAATATAAAACAAGAAGGTTGTATAACCACGCTTGAGACAAAATATGTGCTTACAAAGCAGATTGACCAGATAAGCCGTCTTTCAGAACTTGGATATCTTATTAATATCAGTTCAGGCAGAGGTCTATATATGCTTCAAGAGGTTTTTAGAGATATACTGGATTTCATTAGCATTACATATGAAAATGGAAGCGGGACCTGGTATAAAGGTAAAATATATCAGCATTTTAACAGTTATGATCATTTAAAGGACTTATTTCCTATCTTAAAAAAGATCAAACATCCAAACATAAAAGGATGGGAGCCAAAGGAGTTCATTATTACAATACATTGTAAAGATAGAGTACCGGAGATAGAGGAGGCACTGTCTGACAAAAAGGATCTCTATATTCTCTGGAATGGAGAGGCCTATGATATTGGAGTAAAAGATCTTCAGACCAAAGGTCATGGTGTACTGGAGATTATGAAATTATTCAATTTAAGAAAAGAGAATATCATGGCTATCGGAGACAATTATAACGATAAAGAACTGTTAGAACAGGCTGGTATTAAGATAACAGCTGATAAAACAAGACTTCCTGGAGATTTTTGTGTTCAGATCGGTGGAGAATGTCTTCCTGCAGAGGCTCTGATGGAACAGATAATCAAGGTGAAATCATGAAAGTTGTTGCAGTATCAGGTGGATTTGATCCTATTCATGTTGGTCATGTCCGACTGATCAATAATGCGAAAGCGCTTGGAGATAAACTGGTTGTTATTATTAATAATGATAACTGGTTGAAGAAGAAAAAGGGATATACTTTCATGAAAGAAGAAGATCGGTTGGAGATCATCAAGAATTTAAAATCTGTTGATGATGCAATTCTTACCAAACACTGCCCAAATGACGACGATGTGTCAGTGTGCGATGCGCTTATGGAAATAAAACCCGATTTATTTGCAAATGGTGGAGACAGAAAGGCTGATAATATCCCTGAATACAAATTATGCGATGATTTAGGCATCGAAATGCGGTTCAATGTTGGCGGTGACAAGATCAGAAGTTCAAGCGAACTGGTAAAAAATTCTAAGGATCAATAGTTAAAGTTATATTCACCTAAAAGTTTATGGATTCAATATGAAGCTGTTAGTTACTGGAGGATGTGGATTTATCGGTTCTAATTTCATCTTATATCTCTTTAAGAAGTATCCAAAATATAAAATAATTAACATTGACAGCCTGACGTATGCTGGCAATAATCTTAAGGACGTCCATAATACAAAAACCTATCAGTTTGTAAAGGGAGATATATGTGACAGAGATCTCATTAGAGACTTAGTCGCTAAGTCAGACATTGTTGTCAATTTTGCAGCAGAATCACATGTTGATAGATCAATTGAAGATTCAAGTAATTCTGTCAGGACGAATATTGTTGGTACACACGTATTATTAGATGCAGTCCGGTATTATCAGAAAAAGATTCATCACATCTCTACGGATGAGGTATTTGGGGAGTTGGGATCTTCAGGTTTTTTCGATGAAGAGACCCCATACAATCCTCGTAGCCCCTATAGTGCAAGTAAAGCTGGTGCAGACCATCTAGTCAGGGCATATCATAACACTTATGGTCTTCCGATTACTATAACACATTGTTCTAACAATTATGGGCCTTTTCAGCACCCAGAAAAGATTATCCCAAAATTCATTATTTCTTTACTCAATGACCAGAAAGTGCAACTTTATGGCGATGGGTCAAATATCAGGGATTGGATACATGTTTCTGATCATTGTAAAGCTCTGGATCTAGTGATCCATAATGGAAAAGATGGTGAGTCCTATTGTATTGGGGGCGAATGTGAAAAGACCAATAAACAGATTACAAAAGATATTCTTAGACTTATGGATAAGAATGATTCTTATATTGAGTACGTTGAAGACAGAAAAGGTCATGATAAAAGATATGCAATAGATAATACTAAAATAAGAAAACTGGGATGGAAACCAGGATATATTTGGGAAAAAGGGTTATCTGACACAATTCAGTGGTATATTGAAAAAAAGGACTGGTGGGAAAATTTAATTTTCAAGTAATCTACCCGTATGGAATAATCATCCTTTCATGTCCACAAAGATATGGACAAGAATATCTTTGACAACCTAATCAAGGAACTTAATCAATCATAAACCTCTCGGACCAATAGTCTTAAGAATTAATTTTATATCATCTATTGTCTTTTGTTGGTGCTTCTTATCTGACATCCTTACAAATAGAAGTAATAGATCCATCAGCCTATTATGATCAAAACATTTTATTTTAAATCCATCTGCAATGAAATAAAACCGATAGGTCTTGTATTTCAATTCTTTAATCACTATACCACCAACATGACCCAAATTTTTTCCTTTTAACGGATTATCCTTTAGAGATTCAATTAAGTCAAATACTTTTGTGGATTCCTTTTGAAATCGTTTTTCTATCTCTTCAAAAAGGCTTTCAACAATCTCTATTCTGACCATTTCTCTGCATGCCTTTTCCTAGCTTCTTCAATAGATATCGTGTCCTCCGAGGACATCAACAATTCCCGCAATTGTTCCTTCACTGCCATAGAATACAATCTTTTAATGATTGTTTCATATGTATCATCCTTAGTGCCAAACGTACCAATGAGCTTTTTAGTTTCGTGACTTAACTGTATTGTTGAAGACATCTTATAGTTAGTATAGCCACCATAGTATTTATAGTTATCTGTTTTCATTTGCAACATAAATCAAAGGGTAAAGTCAACTAACGTGGGTTTTGGTAACAAATATATGCAAAGCAGATTTTGGGACTGTAAATTACTCTATTTACAGTAAATTCTTCTTTGCAAAAAGGATTCATCGTTGGGTTTCTCCGTCGATGAATTTGGACATAAATTTTGCTTTTTACAAAGAAGAA
>JAIPIH010000011.1 GCA_021734835.1 Candidatus Cloacimonadota bacterium
CCTCCACAGGGGACGGCATAACATAATTTTGTTATGCCGTCCCCTGTGGAGGCTGTTCCTGGGCATGGATAAGGAATTATGTTATCGGAATCCAAAAAATATTGGGTAAGTGTTATTGTAGAATATAATGTGTTCAGCAAAATTGCAAGTGGTTTCAGGATAATTTTACTTTATCATCTTGCTCTCGGGCTTATAGGCTTTCACAATTACCTAATATTCTTAAAATTTTTGGCAGAAAAAGAATATGAGCCGTGAACAATCGCTAACAAACGCGAACTGAAGAAATTAAAGATATTGATATCTGCTTTAAAAGTTCGCGTTTGTTCGTTTTGTTCGCGGCTAAATTTTCTCACATTCTTCTTTCTCAATTTCTCAACTTCTCAATCTCACAATTTCGGTTTATCCGAGTCAAGCGCATAGGCATATTAAGTTTTATTGACAAAAGCACCTTGCATTGAAAAGAATTCACCTAGATATAAGAAGCTGGAGGTAAAATGAAGGCAATATCGGTTTGCGGTTATCATCATACGGGGAAAACGACGGTCTGTGAAACAATTATCTGGGGATTGAAGCAGCGGGGATTTTCGGTCTGCTCGATCAAGGATATACATAATGAAGAATTTACGATGGAAAAAGCAGGTTCAAACAGTGACCGGCATTATATTGCAGGAGCAGAACCGGTTATAGCCAGAGGATTAAATGAAACTAATCTGTTATGGCGCAGACAGCTCAATTTTCTGGAAATGCTGCCGCATCTTCACGCGGACTGGCTGATCGTGGAAGGTATGCATTCTCTGGCGATGCCGCGCATAATTTGTGGCGATGACAAAAAGAAAATTGCTGAGAAGATTGATGAAACGGTATTTGCCGTCAGTGGGAAATTTGCTGATGACCATGATAAATATGAAGAGATACCGGTTATAAGCGCGATGAAAGATGCTGACAGTCTGCTGGAACTGGTTCTGGAAAAAGGATTTGACGTGTTACCGCAGGCAGATCCGAAATGTTGTGGTCATTGCGGGATGAGCTGCCGGGAATTTACAGGTGCCGTACTGCGGAATGAACGATTGAGAGATGATTGCGTAACCGAAAATCTGGGTACTGTCCGATACTGGCTTGATGATGAGGAGCAGAAGATCGTGCCCTTTGTGCAGAATATCTTCTATGATCTGATCAAGGGCTTTGTGAGAAATCTGAAAGGCTATAAAGCCGGAAAAGTGAGGATTGAAATAAATACGGATGGAAAATAAAGTAATTATTTGTCAGGTTTGTGGAAATGAAGTACCGCTTGGGGCTGCGATATGTCCCTGGTGTGAAAATGCGGTTAAAAAATCCCGCTTGAAGAATGTGAAAGGTGAAAAATTCCGTACCGTGGACATCAAGAGCGATCAGCCGGATATCGAGACGGCGCGCAGCAGGCTTTCAGCCGTGCTTTTTAAGGCGAAAGCAGACAGGGTGAAGGTTTTGAAGATCATTCATGGTTATGGTTCTTCCGGAAAAGGGGGAGATATTTGTTATATGGTGCGTGAATATCTGGAAGCTCAGAAATATTCGCAGGTTTTTCAATATTATGTGAAAGGTGAGGAATTTTCCAGTGGTTACCAGGAGGGCCTGCTGATCGCAGGAGATTTTCCAAAACTGCGTTCCGACAGCGACTGGGGAAACAGAAATAAAGGTATCACGCTGGTGGTGATGCGATGACTAAAAGTAAAATAGAATTTTATTGGGAAAAAAGAATCGTGCGCAAGCACTATCACAAAGCAGAAGAATATCAGCGAGAACTGGAGATTTATAACAAAAGCTGGAAAATATTGCCGTCATTGCTAAATACCGGTAAAAATTGGCTGGAAATTTCCTTTAAACCGGGCGAGAACCTCTGGGAACAGGATAGCGTTGATTTTGCCGTCATCGGCAGATTATATGCTCAATTGCATAATTATGAATCCCGGGATGGCAAAGTGATCTGCCAGATTGATACAAATCCGCGCAATGTGCTTTACTGCCTTGAGGAAAAGAAATATTATCTTATAGATTTTGTGGACTGGAGATGGGAAAAAGCGGAATTTGACCTTATACACTTTCTGTTATTCTGGGCAGGAGCGCTTTCGGAACTGGAATTTTACGTGGCTATGAAAGAATTTCTGGCAGGTTATAATACTTTGCGCAGTATTTCTGCAGAAACCTGGCAGGAGCTATATCCGCAAGTAGTGCAATATTTTGACGGCAGAAGAGAACATTTTGGAAAACGAGAGAAGAAAGGCGGGGGAGAAGAGACGATCAACAGGAAAATGCTGAAAAAGGCGGTAGCGAATGAATAAAAGTCAGACGTTCACCAGTGCGCAGCATGGGGAATGAATGACGGCAATTTTTGGAGTAAATTAACAGTGTTAATTTGTAGAAAACGCAGTTTTCTGAAGCACAAACAACCCAGCCAAAACTTGCGAATGTCTTTAGACCTCCGCAATGTTGAACACATTTATTCATCAGATTAGGGAGTAAAGATCGTGTTCATTCCCCATGCTGCGCACTGGTGAACGTCCACTTGGCTGATTTTAAATGAAATTAAAGAAAAACTTTACATTTTCGGCGAAATCTGAACAATTGTGAGGTTAATGATGAAGAGGAAAGAAAAATGACGAAATCTCAGATACTGGATTTTTTAAGAGAGAATAAGGAATATCTTAAGAATAGATTCCAGATAACCAGAATTGGATTATTCGGCAGCTATGCAAATGATGCGCAGACTAATGAAAGCGATATAGACATTATTGTAGATATGCCTTCAAGTTTTGACGGTTATTATGATCTGAAAGAATTTTTAGAGGCGAATTTAAAGAAAGAAATTGATTTAGGTCTGGAAAAAAACCTGAGACTTTTGATCAGGGAAAATATTAAGAAAGAGATAATCTATGTTTAATCGAGATATAGGATTTTACTTTGTTGATATATTCATTGCGTTTAACAAAATAGCCAGATATACTTTCAGGTTCGGAGATCTCGAAAGTTTCTATCATAGTGAACTCGAATGGGATGCTAAGATCAGAGAACTGGAGTTACTTGGTGAAGCAACTAAGACATTACTAAATTTGAATGTAATTAATAACAAATATATAAGAATTGTAGATTTTAGAAATCAAATTTCTCATGAATATTTTGGCATTGATAAAGAAATAATCTGGGATATCGTAAAGAATAAATTACCTGAATATATTGATGAGTTAAAAGAAATCGTGAAAGATAAAAATATCAATCTTGCCGAAGCGATAATATCAGCTATTGAAGAGAAGAAATTTAATAAAACTGTAGTGCAGTTTTTGGATAAGCTGAGAAAAGAACTAAAATAGTATCTCATATTAAAAATATTATGTATTGATTTATTTATCTATGAAGTTATTTTTTTATTTCGTAAATATGATTTCGAACTTAGAGCATGAGAAAAAGGAATGATAATGATTAAAAGAGTATTGTCTGTAAATATATATAATTTATATGCAAGGAAGTTATTATGAATAGAAATGATATTAAAACAATTTTTCCAATTGACGAAGCAACAAAAGTATTTCAATACTCTCCAGATGAAAGACAAGATAACACAGGATCAATATATCGTAAAACACGATTATATAACGAAAACACAGAAACTTTACCTGACGATACCACAAGAATAAACCCTAAAGAACCCACAAGAAAAGTACCTGACAATGTCACAAGAATAATGCTTACTGAAGCCACTAAAATATTTGCTACTCTCGTCAATGGTATATATAGTGGTAGAAACAGAACAAAAGAAATATATGATGGTATGCGAATAGGAAATTATATAATTGGAAAACAGGTAGCCGTTGGTGGGATGAGTGAAATTTACCAGGTGAATCACATTTATATCAAACATCAGAGAATTTTAAAAGCCTTGAAAGCGCGCGATGAACGTAGCATGGGAAGTAAAAGATTTTTGAGGGAGGCTGAATTTCTATCACAATTATCTCATCCTAATGTCGTTGAAATCTATGATGCAGGAATGGAAAAAGATATTCCTTTTATTATTATGGAAAATGTTAAAGGAGATTCAATAAGCGATCTTCTGGAAGCGAAGATATTGTTACCAATAGAACAGGTCCTAAATCTACTAGAAGATATAGCTAACGTCCTGATCAGGCAAGAGGAACTGGGAATAATACACAGGGATATTAAACCAGGTAACATAATGTTAAGAAAATCCAGGGCTTCTTATTGTTTAATTGATTATGGGATTTCAGGCTATATCAAAGACAATATTGGAGATAGAAGAAATTTGCCAAAATCTCTAGATAATTTAACTCAAACTGGAGCTATATTTGGTACTCCACTTTATTTTTCACCAGAGCAGGGTCGAGGTGAAACCTTGACAATACGAAGCGATATATATTCATTAGGTGCAACTGTATTAGAATGCATAGTAGGAAGAGAAGTTTTTATTAAAAATAAAATAAGCACGCTAATAAGTGACATTAGTAATTCATTAATCACCGTACCGTCAGAGGTAAAGACTATCATTAATAATATGGTAAACAATGATCCTTCTGAGCGCTATAGTTCACCCCAAAAATTATTAAAAGATATTTACAATTATCGTTATGAAAAAATGATACCAGCAGAAATGTATCAATCAACAGTATTCATTGCCATGCCGTTTGCTAAACATTTTAATAGAGTTTTTTATTGTATACAGAGAGCATGTAGCGCAATGAAATTACGTCCGGTGAGAGTAGACAGATCATTATATACAGAAAGTATATGGGATCTAATAGTCAGGGAAATTGAGTATTCCAGTCTTATTATTGCTGATTTCTCAGAGACGAGTGATTCTTCAGGAATCAATATAAATGTTGTTACGGAAGCTTCATATGCTCGAGCATTAAAGAAGCCTCTTTGCTTAATAAGTCAGCAAGCTCCCGAAAAGCTACCTTTCGATTGGAAACTAGTTCCCTTCATCAAATATGAAGATAGCAAGGAAGGTTATAATAAACTATTAGAAGATATATGTAATGCTTTGCGTCAATGGCAATTAATAAGACTGGAAAAATAGCTATGAACATCCAGATAGCATCAGATCTGCATCTTGAATTCCCGGAAAACAGGGAATGGCTGAAAGAAAATCCCTTAATCCCCCGAGGTGAAGTATTACTGCTGGCAGGTGATATAATCTGTGATAAATACAAGAAAAAGGCGACCAGTTTTTATGAAAAAATATCAAAAGAGTTCCGGTTCGTAATATCAACACCGGGAAATCATGAATATTATCATGGAACCATTGATTATGCCTATCCCTTTTATAAAAAGGCAATTGCTGAAAATCATCTGAAACTGAATAATGTAAGCTATGTTATTGATGACGTAAAATTCATCGTAACGACTTTGTGGAGCGCAGTTCCTGATGCAGATAGAGGGATTATCGGTCAGTATTTGAATGATTACAGGCTGATCTCGCATACCAATATCTACAAAGAAAAATATCTCATTACTATTGATGATACCAATAAATATCACAGAATGTCATTAAGATATCTGAAAGCAGAATTAGAGAAACCTTTTGAGGGAAGCATCATAGTGATGACTCATCATTTACCGAGTTATGAATGCGTTTCCGATAAATTTAAAAAGGATAAACTGAACAGCGCTTTTACCTCCGACCTGAACGAATTGATCACATCACATCCCCGGATCAAATACTGGATATGTGGTCACTCCCATGATTTCCATGAAACAATTATCGGAGAGACGAAGATCATCAGAAATCCTCTGGGCTACGTATGCGCGGGTGAAGAAAAAGATTTCAAGGGTGATTATGTGATTGATATATAAATATCCGGGAGAATTTTGATTATATACAGATATAATCATTTGTAAGAGACTCAGGAGAAAAAATGAAGAAAATCCTTATAGGAATTGTGATCGGAGTAATCCTGTCGGTTATTGTTTTTCTTATATTTTACAAAGAACATCCTGTTGAAGCTGATCTGCCTGTTGAAGAGGCTAATGATCAGAAAACGTATGAGGATAGATTAAAGGAGTACTATGCAGGAAGCCCCTATGCAGAATTTTATGACAGTGAAAATATTATGAACAAAATATTCGCTGATCATCATAATCCTCAACCATCTAACTACATTTACAGAGAAACATTGCTTGAGGATTATAATGGCGAATCTTATATTTATATTTTTTTTAGAAAAAAAGAATACCGGGATCATAACGAACCCACGTTTCATGCCTTCCGTAAGACTTACGGTGTAGCAGAATATATGCTAATGGATAATGACGAATATAAGCTGACAACCTTAACCCTGAATATTGGAAGAATTCCGACCAACAATGTATTTCCTGGTTATGAAATCGTAGATGTAGGACCAGGAAAGATGGCTTTCCAATTAGAAATAAGTGATCTCGGTATGGCTACTTATGTAACAACAATAACTTTGATTACTAAAGTCGGACCTGATTTCAAAGTCGTCTTCCAGGAAACAATCACAACTTACCAGCAAAAGGAACTTATATTCGTAACGGATAAGATCAGCCAGATAGAATATGAATTCTGGATAAGTAAGAAATCCATCACCAATGGCTATTATGATCTGTTTTTAAAGTTACAGGGAATAGAATATGAGGGAGAGGACTTAGAAAAGATAGAAGTAGATAAACTGATTAAATATTCTTTTAATGGTTCCAGCTATCAGGTTAATGAATCTCCCAAGTGCTGCTTGATTAATGAAACCTTATCGTTAACCGAAGGCATTCAGTAATAATTTCTCATTCTACGTACCTCATAGTCTACTTGACGATGGTGTGAGGAGGCTTTATATATAGCATTTTCACTTGTGATGCAACTTCGATTTACCTGTAGTTGAGGTTCTTTACCACATAAAGGGTGGTTGACCAGTACTAGCCAGGACAGAACGCCAGAAGATACCTTCAGGTGGAACTCTTTTTCTGCCAAGAACGACTAATTCCAGTGGTACTAAAACAAATTCTGTTAACCATTGACTGACCATAAAATCGGTATAACCTGCCATAGCATTATCAACTGCCAAAGTACCAATTCGTTGAGCGAAAATTACGTCTTGAGCACTGGGATCAATCGCTCGAATCAAGTGTCTTGGTTCACTTGTGAAAACTCTGTAATTAGACCAGAAAGCTTGCTCAATATCTATTTTACGTATATCATGTTGTAAAACTTGCGTAATAACTTTCAATGTACCTGTTCTCAATTTGTCAGGTGTTTGTCCCATTACTCGGCGCTCTGATAAGACTATTTCTTCTCTATTCCTTACATAGTCAGAAAGTTTTTCATCGATAATTTTTCTGTTTCTTAATTCTATCATTCTTTTTTTTAATTTAACAGGCCATTCTTTTTGCAGTATCTTGTATCGTTTATCGCCTGAGATATCTATATAGTCATCTAACATATCTCTCGTATTTTCGTTCTTTTGATATTTATGGTTAAATATTGCTTGTACAATATCTTTTGCATCATGTTGCAAAGGTAAAGAGAATAATCTTTTCAAAGTATCTTTATTCTCACAATTTTCTGCAAATGAAAAAGATTTTCCTAATAACGCATGATATGTTTCGATCTCTGGTGAATCTTTTTTTAGATTTTTAATTGAACCATTCTTAATCATTTTATTCAATAATTTGCAGATTATTGATACTTTTTGTTCAACTTGTAATTTGCTTTCTAATATAAATTTTAATTCTGTTACATCTATCAAATCATCTGCATTTTTAAAAAGTGATAATAGATCTTTAATCTTATCATGGAAAGATGCTTTACCACCAATAATAATATTTTGGTTAACATCTTCATAATTAATCAGTGCGGACCCTACGAATCTTCTGATTTCCTTAATTTCTTCCTTTTCAAGGGTTACCTCAGGATATTCTTCATTTTCAATATAATCTTCAATATCGAAAGGAACAGCCGTTTCAGCTAAGGCTATAATTCCGAATGGACTTGAATCGCTTAAATTGTTCTTATTGAATTTTGAAATCACATAACTTGAAAGACCTTTCAGTGTGTATTTCACTTCAGGAATTAGTGCTGCCATACAGACTCCACTACCTAATACAGTATGACTAACAACAAAGCCTGAATCTGAACCAAATAATTGAACTACGCATAAGCGGGGGTTTGATTTACATTCAGTGTGTAAATGTTGCAGGAATTCTTTTGCTTTCTCAACTGCAGAAAGAAAGCCAAAAGATTGCCATGCCCACAAAATATCATTATCCATTGTTTTAGGAATTGCGACAACAGAAAAATTCTTGTTTGTGAGATGAGATATTTCTGAAATTGCATGAGCGGCTCTCATACTACCTTCACCACCAATTACGTAAAGGACTTGTAAGTGGTGAACATCTTTAATATTTTTAACAATTTTCATCAGCTTCTCATCCCTCTTTTCTTTGTCACGAATATCCAGAAGCTCATCAAAGCGAGAAGTACTAATTACTGACCCTCCCCTGTTTCGATAGTCGAATATACTTCTTCTTATCATTTCAATATTATTTTCATTCTCTTTTATTTTTGTTGGAGAATCCTGGTTTACGAAATTATATGCTTCATGATGGTTTTCTACAATTCCGGACAAGCCGTTTCGGAACAATATTATATTTAGATTATATCTGGGAACATGATTTCTTTCAGTGTTTTCGTAACCACTATACAAAATATGTCTATTAATGATTCCGGTAATTACAGCATTAATACCAGGGGCAATTCCTCCAGAGACAACAATTCCAATATTCAAATTTGTGTTATCATTGTTTGCAAGAAGTAATTTTTCTCTTGGTCCAGCTTCGGGAAATTTCAGGCCTATCTTATTTAAACAATTCGAACTATGATTTTCCTGGGTTGTTTGATGATACTTGTTTAAGACATCAACAATGACTTTGTCTTCAGGTTCTCTAAAAGAGCCTATATCCTGTTGTGAAATCTTATTAGGATAGCAGTTATTAGACTTAATTCTTTTTACAGTCGGCCAGCTGATGGGACACCCTAATTTTAGCTTTTGATCCGTAGTTAGATATCCACTTCCCTGAACAAAGTTCTTAATTATATCTTTTTCATATTCGAAGGGATAACCAAGAGGTAAACCATCAACTAGTAGAGATAAATCACTGTTCGGTTTAATATATTGTATAATTGAAAGAGACAATTTTTGAGTTAAAGTTTCAAAAATATATTGATTTTGCTTAAAATCCAATTCGCTAAATATCTTATCATATTTTATGAGAATGTCGAATGATTTAATATTCTTTGAGCATTGTTCGAATGTAGATATATTAATACAATCCTTGAATATTTTCTTATCATTCTCGGATAATACATCTTTTAGCATAATGAAGTAAAAATTTGTTTTCTTATCATTGTCATCGAGTTTATGTTTTTCTGTAAACTTCATTAATTCTTGGAATTGAGTATCTCCAATTTCATCTGAAATAAAAAAAACAAGGAAATTAGATAACGAAATCTGGTCATCAACCATTAATTGCCAATCTTCTTCATTTGTACTTCTTGGAAAACTAAAAGCATTAAGATTTGGCTGCTTATTCAAATAATAGCATACTCTGTGCACAAGCATATCATGAAGATGGTTTTCATCATTTTTGTGAAAATGATAAGATAAGAATATTTTCATCAGAATTCCTCACTTTACAGATTATTCATAAAACAGTAGATATTCAATCTCCTTTAATCAACATTATTTTTTTTTTTTAATAATATAGTCAAGATTATTCTGAATCTGATCACTGAGATTTTGGGTGTATTTTGAGTTTAGTAATATTACTTGACGTAGAATTATGTTTCATTTAAATAAAGCAACTTAGTGATTGTGGAATAAATGAGTGATTTAATCTCTGCGAAATTTATAAATAATGGGAGATTATAAATGAATAAAGATGAACAAACTTCTGTGGGATTCAAAGCCTGGCGGACGTTTTCAATTTTTATCAGCAGTACATTTATCGATATGCAGGCAGAGCGGGATCATCTGAAGAACATTGTGTTTCCCAGAGTTGAAGAGGAACTGAGGAAAAACCGGATCAGGCTGGAAACAGTTGATCTGCGCTGGGGTGTGGATACTTCTGATATTATGGATGAAGCTGAACGTGAGGTAAAAGTATTGCAGGTTTGCCTGGAAGAGATCAAGCGCTGCCGTCCTTTCTTTATCGGCTTGTTGGGTGATCGTTATGGCTGGATACCACCGGAAGAGCGGATGAAAGATGCGATTAGAAAGGAAACGAATCTTAAACATAAAAATGATAAAAGTGTTACTGCCCTGGAAATCGAGTTTGGCGTTTTAGCCAGTGAGGAGCAATTGAGTCGCAGTGTATTTTATTTCAGAGATCCGCTGCCTTATGATACTTTCCCTGTTAACATAGCTTCTAAATACAGTGATGAATATGATCCGAAGCTGACAGTAAAAGAAAAATCAGAGCGGAAAACTGCCTTGGATAATCTGAAAGCTGAAATTAGAGATCATTTTAAGAAAAAGAATTTAGAGAATAAGGTGAAAACCTATGCAGGAAAATGGGATGTCGGACTAAGTGAAGTAGTCAATCTGGATGCCTGGGGCGAAATGGTTTATGAAGATATTATCCGGGAATGCATGGCTCAGGCTGAAATCACTAAAGATAAAGTAGCAAAGAATGTCTATGAGCAGGAAGTATTATTGCTGGATGCCTTTATTGAGGATCATACTAGTGTTACGACTATCAAAACAGGTACTACAGTAGAAGAAGTCCAGACTTTTTGCGGAAGGATTGAATTACTCAGGGAATTGAAAGAGCATCTGCTGAATGCGGATGCAGAAAAATGGGGACTCGTGCTTACTGGCGATAGCGGATCAGGGAAGAGTGCAGTATTTTCGATGATCTACCGGATGCTGCAAAGGGAAGATTGTATACTGCTGGCAAATTCTGCCGGGATTTCACCCCGTTCCGGAAATGTGGCTCATCTTTTACAGAAGTGGAACAGGCAATTAAGCAAACGACTTGGCCTTGCATATGAAGCAGAGATAAGTCCAACAGCTGAATTTGACCTGGAAGATTTATTCTCAGAGCAAATAGAAAAGAAACCTGCCATTGAGGAGTTGCAACAGATATTCAAGGAACTGCTCTTTACCGCAGCAGAGAATTATCAAGTAGTTATTCTGATAGATGCCTTAGACCGCTTTGAGACTACTTCTCGAGCAATCAATATGACCTGGCTTCCGCGGGTGATGCCTGGCAAAGTGCGGATGCTCTGCACAGCCATAACAGGAACCGAGGTGAAAGCAGTACATTATCATCGACAATTAATTCCCAGGAGCATTGACCATTTTACTCAAGAAGAAGCAGAAGCGATGCTGGAAATGCTCTGCCGAAAGCAGCATAAGGATATGCCCTTAGAAGTAAAAAATATAATCCTGAATAAACGCAGAGATAGTAGTGATATCTTAGCTCGCTCCAGTCCCTTGTGGCTCAGCCTGGCAGTGAATGTCATTATGGCAATGGATAATGAGGATTTTGATAGAATCCGGGAAAAAGAAGGACGAGTCGATCTGGGGATCAATGATCACATGTTGAAAATGGTTATGGAATTTCCATCTTTCCCGGGAGAATTATTCCTGAGCCTGGTAAAGAAAGCAGCAGGATATTTTGGAAAAGAATTTACGGAAAAAGTTTTTGATTACCTGTCCTGCAGCCGAAATGGTTTGCGTGAAAGTGATCTGGAAAAACTTATTCCAGTAAAAGATGAAAAGTGGGATGCACTTACTTTTACTCACATCAGACGCTGGTTCTCTGCCTATATCCGGAATGATGGAAAAAATAAGCAATGGAATCTGGTTCACACTATTCTTAGAAATTCATTACAGGACAGCATAACATCATCTGATGAATTAAAAAGAATAAACGCGGCTATCGCTTCTCATTTGCTCAGTTTGCCTGAAAATGATGATTTAAAAATATCTGAAACGATGTATCACCTGATGATAGCAGAGAAGGCTGAAAAGGCACTGGATTATTATATAAATTGTTCCCCTGCAGAAAGTAAGGGTGCTACTACGGTTTTAGCAGAAGCAATTTCAAATGATGATAAGAACCTTGTCTGGTGTTTTGAAATTTTGAAAGCAACCGTTGGAAATAAACAAAAGTTCTTGAGATTGGCACCTAAATATATTATTGATCTGGATAATGATTTAGAAGTAGAAGGCAATCTAATTACCAGGCAGAAATTATTTCAAACTTTGTATATTCATTTTCCAACACAGAAAAACTTTTCAAATCATACTACACTAAATTTTTATTTTGCTGAAATAAATGGGAAACTGGGAGACATCTTTGAGTCACTTCATATATTGAATCAGGCTTTGGCTTTTTATAAAAAGTGTTTAATGATATTCCAAAAACTTTTTGATAGTAATCCCGATAATGAGAGTCATAAACGTGGTCTGGCAATTTCTTATTTTAGGTTGGGAAATATTAATGAATCTCTTGGTAATCTGATTCCGTCCCTGGAGTTTTATAATAAGTGTAATCATTTAATGAAAGAGATCTATGAAATCAATCCTGGTAAGGAGGAGCTGAAAAGAGATTTAGCAATTTCATTTATGAAACTGGGAACATGTAATAAATCTCTTGGTAATAAGGAATATGCATTGAGGTTTTTTGGAATAAGTAATAACTATTTAAAAGAGCTTTATGATATAAATCCAAAGGATGAGATTATGAAACGAGGTTTGGCTATTTCTTATATGGAACTGGGAGAAATCAATCAGTCACTTGAGAATCACGATCTGGCTTTGGAGTTTTATAATAAGTGTAATCATTTAATGAAGGAGCTATATGAGAGGAATCCCCTGAAGAATTATGTTAAATCCAATCTGGCAATATCTTATGCTAAGATAGCAGGTATTTATAAATTAAAAGGAAATTTAATATTTGCTCTGCAAAATTACATAGAGCATAATATTATGACTAACGAACTATATATCCAAAATCCAGAGCAAATTGCGTTCTTAGCGGGATTAGCTTATTCCTATTATTATATATCGGTATTGTATAAGGAGATTTTTGATGACGAACAGGGTAAAAAGTATTTTTTAAAATGGAAAGAAATCGTAAAAATCTTGAATACTTCCCTGCCAAATACACAAAAAGACCAGACATTGTTCAATAAAATTAATAATTATGAAGATCTTCCTACTGAAAACATCCAATATGACGAAAATACGATATCACACATGATGGATGTTTCTGATGTTCAATATAATCTGGGTAACTTTAAGCAGGCAGAAATTATATTAATGAAGATCCTGCAGTCCGGTTATATAAGAGAAGAAATTGAATATAAAATTGCTCTTTGTCTATTAAATCGAGAGAATTTTACAAAGATTGAACAATTTCGAGTAAAAAATCTAATAGAACAGATGCAGACAAAAGGGGAAACTGAGCAGGCAAATGTACTACAAAGAGAATATGAGAAAAAGCTAAATTTGATAAAATCCAAGGAATTATCACAAGCTTTGTCAACAGCAGATGATTTTTACAAACGACATTTATGGGAAGCCGCTGAAAATGAATACAATCTTTTGATAAAAGCAGGTAAGGGAAACAACGAGATACTTTTCAAAATCTGTATGTGCAAACTTAAAGCCCATCAGGAAGTGAGACCGGAAGTATTTAGATTTGTTATTACTCAAATCAAAGCCTTTAAAAAGGAAGGTCTTACGCAATATGTAGAAAACTTAATGCAGGTTATTACTTCAAAATTACCTAAAAATCAATCGATATTTGATCTTTTTTTTTGAAATAAAGCTTTTACCTGCTTATGTCTCATCAAGAGTCACGCAGTATTTAAGGTTCCCGGAAAAGGTAAAAACTGAGATTTTAGCACAGGCGGACATATCAATTTATTTTTCAACAGAACACTGGCATCCCCCCGTTTTTTTTCATAATATTGAGTCATTCCCTGATTTTTACACATTCTCTAATTAGCCCCCATTTTTAAATGGGGGATTCAATATTGATACTAACGTATAGTCGCTTCAGCGATTTAAGCTTATTTGATAATAAGATAAAATAATATTATTATTATTCAGTCAGATAATGAGAAGTGGCTGAAGCCACTGGACATCATTTCTTGGGATATAAAAACACCCAGATGAATCTGGGTGCTAATGAAAGAATAAAAAGAATAAATCACTAATACATCGTACACCTATAATTATATATTTCAAGAGAATACAATCATCATTGCTGTAGAAAACCGGGGGATAACAGATTTTTCAACAGAACATTTTTGGATATGCAGTTGGAAAGAGATCATCTGAAGAATGCGTTATTTCCCATAGTTTGAAGAGGAGCTGAGGTAAAATCAGATCAGACTGGAAACTGTTAATTTGCACTGGAGAGTTGAAACTACATCTATCGCGAAAGAACCTGAGCGAGTTGCAAGGATATTGCAGACTTATCTGGAAGTGAGCAGACTTTGACGTTCATTTTACTTAGGAGTATAAGCTGACCGGAATTGCCAGGTACCGTTTGGAAAGCGAATAAAATTATAAGAGAGCATCAGAAATACTTGACGAAAGATTGATTATCCATCCGATAGACTTAAATGGATATCATGTAAAGAAACGGTGTATTGTTTCCGGGAGGGATATAGTGAGAATAAAAGAGCACAGATTAAACTTTTTCCAGAAAGTTCATTTGACTATGAAAAGAATTGTTGATCAAACTTTTTTTGCAGGATTAACATCGCAATTAATCACACTATTAATACTATTTTTATTACTGCTGGCTGCCGGAAGTAAAGGGTTTGAACAGATCAAAGGGGAATCAGCTATCAAGGCTGCCGAGAGCAGTTATTTTGAAAAGGGGACGATCTGGTCTATCGTTCATGCTACTGATCCTGGTTATCTATCAGGGGATTATAATCAAGGTCATCAGACGCTGTTCTGGTTTGGATTAATTGTCACCCTGGCAGGCTGGTTCCTGCTAAGTGGCTTTATAATGACAATATTTATTAATTTTTACCAGAGTCATTTAAACGAAATCGAAGGAGGACTTGTCCGCTATTATTTCTGGAAGGGGCATCGTCTGATCTTAGGCTGGAATTTGATGGGAGCTTCGGTAGTGCACCAGTTGTTTACCGGCAATTCGCATCCCGTGGTTATTCTCTCCTTATCACCTCCAAAACTTGTCAGAGAAGACATTGCAATAATGATCTCGGACAGTGACAATCCGCACAAAATGAAAAAGAAGCGAGTTATTATTTACCAGGGCTCTTTTGATTCTTCCGGTGAATTAAAATATCATAATTTTAATAAAATCGAGACAATTGTGATTCTGGAAGATACCATTGGAACAAATCAAAATGTAAAGAATATTCAGACTATCATCAAGATCAACGATTTGATAGATGAAAGCAAAGGAAAAGAGAAAATCTCATGCTATGTCCATCTACCGGATTTTAGAACTTATGACATCCTGCAGGATGTTGATCTGAATATAGTAAATAAAATAAATTTTCATCCTTTTAACTTTTTCGAGGACTGGGCACGCAGGTTGTGGTCGATATTGCCTCAGATTAAAGATGGCAAATTAGAGAATAAAAAGGATATTTATAATTATGTGCCTTTAGCATATCATCCAATCAGCAGGGAAAGCGAAAAAAATGTGCATCTGGTGATAATCGGTTTTGGACAAATGGGTCAGGCACTGGCAGCACAGGCAGCGAGGATCTGCCATTATGCTAATGGGCAAAAAACAAAAATCACTGTAATTGACGACAGAGATAGTGTAAAAAAAATGCAGATATTCAGCAGTCATTGTTTCCTTAATAGGATTCCGGATGTGGAATTTGAGTTATTGAATCAATCTGCTGAAGAAACAGCAACACGTGATTTTCTGATCAATCTGATTCAGGATGAAAAACAGATAACAACTATAGTGGTATGTATTTCTGATCCGGATGAATCCATTTCAGTTGCTTTAAGTCTTCCTCAGCAGGTGCAGGATGCAGATATCCCAATTCTTATACGTCAGGAAACACGTTGTGGTCTTTCTGACCTGGTGGCAAAATTGATGAAAGATAAAAAATGGAAGGATATCAGGTTTTTTGGAATGCTGCATGAATGCTTTGGCCTGGATCGCAGAACAGATATTCTACCTCGACAAGCGCATGAAATTTACCGCCAGTCTTACGGAGAAAATTCCATTCCAGCCTGGGAAGAATTATCTGAATCCTTGCGCTGGTCAAATCGTTACCAGGTTGATTCTTATGTCGAATTATTACGCTCTGCCGGTTACCAGTTTGTTCCTGCCAGGGAAACGATTGAAAATGATGCATTCGATAATGAAGAAGAAATAGAATGGCTGGCGGAACGTGAACATGACCGGTGGGTAGCAGAAAAGTTGATGGCTGGCTGGAAACAGGCTGACTTAAGTGGATGTACCAGTGATGATGAGCGAAAAAGCAGGAGGGATAATTTCCGTATGCTCCACACTTTTATAGTACCATTCAATGAATTGGATACTATCGTTGCAGGCACAACGAGGAAAGATATCAGTGTTATCAAGAATCTCAACACTTTGATGAAAATCCCTGGAATTGAGTTGGCAATAAAGAAGGCTGATTAGGGTAAGAATTGTGATTTAGTGTGATTTGAATCAGCTTTTCAACATTTATAACCAGTTTCTACTGGTTAGATTCTTTCTCGTGTACACATAGTTGCATATTGGTTTATTATATCTTCAAAGAGAAGAAATAGAATGAAGGTGAATAATTCAGCGGACAGGAGTATTTATATGAAAGCAGCTCCGATGAAAAAAAATATGGAAAGCAAAACGGAATTTAAGTCCTGGCGGACGTTTTCCATTTTTATCAGCAGTACATTTTTAGATATGCAGGCGGAAAGAGATTATCTGAAGCATATTATCTTTCCCAGAGTTGAAGAGGAACTGAGGAAAAACCGGATCAGGCTGGAAACAGTTGATCTGCGCTGGGGTGTGGATACATCCTCTATTAAGGATGAATCTGAACGAGAGGCAAAGGTATTGCAGGTTTGCCTGGAAGAGATCAGGCGTTGCCGTCCTTTCTTTATCGGCCTGCTGGGTGACCGTTATGGCTGGATACCGCCGGAAGAGCGGATGAAAGATGCGATTAGAAAGGAAACGAATCTTAAACATAAAAAAGATAAAAGCGTTACTGCCCTGGAAATCGAGTTTGGCGTACTCGCCAGTGAAGAACAATTGAACCGCAGTGTTTTTTATTTTAGAGATCCGCTGCCTTATGAAACTTTTCCAGTTAAATTAGCTGCTAAATATTGTGATGAATATGATCCGAAGCTGACAGTAAAAGAAAAATCAGAGCGGAAAACTGCTTTAGTTAATCTGAAAGCTGATATTAGAGATCATTTTAAGAAAAAGAATTTAAAGAATAAGGTGAAAACCTATCCAGTAACCTGGGATGCTGTGCAAAATAAAATAGTTGATCTTAATGCCTGGGGTGAAATGGTTTATGAAGATATTATCCGGGAATGCATGGCTCAGGCTGAGATCACCGAAGATAAAGTCGCAAAGAATGTATATGAGCAGGAAGTATTATTGCTGGATGCTTTTATTGAGGATCATACTCATGTTACGATCATCAAAACTGACACTGGAGAAAAAGAGGTTTCAACTTTTTGCGGTCGAGAAGAATTAATTAAGGAACTGAGGGAGCATTTACTCATTGAGGATAAAGAGAAGTGGGGACTGGCGCTGACTGGAGAAAGTGGTTCCGGGAAAAGTGCAGTATTTTCCAGAGTACATAGATTGATGCAGGAAGAAGATTGTTTCCTGCTGGCACATTCTGCCGGGATATCCCCACGCTCAAGAAACGTGGCAGACCTGTTACATAAATGGAACTGGCAAATGAGTAAATTTATGGGGATTGAATATGAAATGGATAAACCGAAACAGATAGATCGGATTATACTTGATAATCCAAATCTAAGGCAAGGTGAACTGGATTCTTTGAAACCAGAATTTGAGATTGAGGAAATCACGAATAAATTCAAGGAACTACTTTTTACAATAGCTGAAAATGAGCAGATTGTTATTCTGATAGATGCACTGGATCGTTTTGAACCTACTGCCAGGGCACAGAATATGACATGGTTACCGCAGGTGATGGCAGGCAAAGTGCGGGTTCTGTGCACAGCAATCACGGGTACGGAAGGTAAAGCGGTGAAATATCATGCTGGAAAATTACTTTCCAGAGACATAGACCATTTTACTATAGCAGAAGCTAATGAGATGCTGGAAATGCTTTGCATCAAGCAGCATAAAAGCCTTCCATCTAAGGTGAAAAAAGCTATTCTGGAAACGAAAAGAGATGATGGCTTGATTGCCTGCTCCAGTCCTTTATGGCTGAGCCTGGCTGTTAATATCCTGATGGCAATGGATAATCAAGACTTTGAAGAAATCCGGAAACGTGAAGGAAGACCTGATCAGGCAATAAATGAATTTATGATAAAGCTTGTCCGTGAATATCCTACTGCTCCGGGTCCGTTATTCCTCAACCTGGTCTATAAAGCAGCTTCATATTTTGGTGAAGATTTTACCAGAAAGGTATTTGACTATCTTGCCTGCAGCCGCAATGGACTGCGTGAAAGTGATTTGGAGAAACTTATTCCAGAACCTGCAGAAAAATGGGATGCACTAACCTTTGCCAGAATTAGACTATGGTTCAGTGCCCATATTCGGAATGAGGGCGAAAACCTGCAATGGAACCTGGCACATTCCATATTACGGAAATCTATATTGGCTGAGATTGATCAGGAAGACAAGAAGAACATTCATAACCAAATAGCTGATTATTTGCTGACCTTACCTGAAATTGATGATCTTAGAATATCCGAGACGATGTTTCACCTGATGAAAGCTGGAAATGCTGAAAAGGCACTGGATTATTATATTTCTTACTTACCAGAGGAAAATCGGGGTTCTACTGCAGTATTAGCAGAAGCAATTTCCAAAGATGAAAAGAACCTTGACTGGTGTTTTGACATTTTAAGAGCAGCCGGTGAAATTGAGCAAAAGATCATGAGACTGGCACCTCGCTATATATATGACCTGAATGACGCACTGAAAGTGGATGGCAAATTAATTGAAAGAGAGAAATTACTTGTAACTTTGCATGATCATATCAAAGCTCATACCAACCTTTCTGATAATGAAGATTTTGGCTATGATTTTGCTGCCTTAAATGAGAAACTGGGATCAATTTATCAGTCTCTTGGTAAGTTGGATCAGGCGTTGGAGTTTTATAACAAAGATGCAGAGCTTTCCAAAGAACTTTATGAGAGCAATCCCCGGAATGAGAGTCTGAAAAATGGTCTGGCAATTTCTTATGAGAAACTGGGATCAATTTATCAGTCTCTTGGTAAGTTGGATCAGGCGTTGGAGTTTTATAATCTTGAAGTTGATCTATTTAAAGAACTTTATGAGAGCAATCCCCGGAATGAGAGTCTGAAAAATGGTCTGGCAATTTCTTATTCGAAACTGGGAGAAATTTATCAGTCTCTTGGTAAGTTGGATCAGGCGTTGGAGTTTTATAACAAAGATGCAGAGCTTTCCAAAGAACTTTATGAGAGCAATCCCAACAATGTTGGATTATTGGAAGGCTTGGGAATATCTTATTATAAAATGGCAATGATAAAAAAAGAGATGGGTAATGATCAGGGTGGTAGAGCAAATTTTGTAGATTGGAAGAAGATAATCTGCTTTCTAGCAGAAAATTTTTCGCAGGTTCCGAAATATCAGGAATGGAAACGGGTAGAATATTGAGCTGCTTTGCAGCAGTGATCAGTGATCAGTAATCGGTGATCGGTGATTGGAATGGGGAGGGATCGAGGGAGATGAAGATGGGAAGATGAGAAGATGAGAAGATGAGAAGAGAGGGAGATGAAGGAGTGAGGGAACAAGGGAACGAAGGGGAGAAGGGGGGAGGGGGAGAAGGGAGTGACAAAGCGACGGCGGGAAATTGAGAAAAATCGTAAGTGGTTAGCGGTTAGTGGTTAATAGTTAGTGGTTAATAGTTAATCGTTAGTAGTTAGTGGTAAGTTGACAATTAGCAGGCTAATAGAAATAATAATATTGTCCGGAAATTATTTTTCTTGATACTTAAGCTATATTTTTTATAATACACATAGTATTTTCGTAGGTAAATCAGAGGACAGAAATATTAGAAGGGGGTATTATGAGGATAACATTAATTGTTACTTTATTTATGTGTCTGGCAAATTTAGCAGGTGATTATCAAGTTGAGACACTGGATAATGAATATAGGCTTTACTGTAATGAGCATCACTTTTTGTCTTTGATCACTGATTATGGCGTTTGTGCAATTAGACCGCATCCGGGAAACGATGTTAACGGGTGGGGGAGTACGCTTTATATGCAACCGTTTTTACCGGGAGCAATATTAGGGCATACGATTATAGAAAACATAAACGCTAATGATGAAGGAGTTTATATTTCCTGTACAGGACTGGTTTCGTATGGGGAGACGGGAAATTGGGGTGATTGGGATTCTGAACTCACATTTACATTTTCGGTAGCAGAAAAGTTAATCCTTGGCATTGGAGATTATAATATTCAACTAACTGAGGAGCTTTCAGCATTGAGTGGTGATCTGAATTTATATAAGATCGCCAGTAATTATCTGTATGATGTCCCACTATTAGAATCGCCTTATTGGGGAGACACGGGTGACATGGAATACGCAGAAGTGTATGGTTCTGATCCTGGATTCCCATTAATTTGGAATCCCGTAGAAAATCCGGGATATTTCCCGGGATTTGTTACAGACTCTTTATCTGTATATGTATCAGGGCAATATAATAACATTGATACCGCAGCTCAGGGTTATGAACCTATTGAACCTGCCTGGAAGCCATCGCTATCCGTTACGTTGGATTCTGAGGAAAGCGCTGAAATGGTCTTTGGTGCTATCTATGATCTGGAGCTTGCGAGTGAATTCTGGTCAGATAATATTGGAATAACCCCTTTAATCCTTAATGATACAGCACAGACCGGATTCAATTTTACTTTCTGTTTTGCATCATCTACTGATGAACCGGAAGTTTATGTGACAGAGGATTTTATAAGTGACGGTATAGAATTCACATTATATCCAAATCCTTTGATCTTATCTGGAAAGAATGCCAGAAACGAACTGACACTACATATTGACAATAATGACCGAAACACACTGGACGATCTTTTGCTGGGGATTTATAATATTAAGGGTCAGGTAATTAAAGACAATATCTTTCTCGATCCATCAGATAATGAAATCATAATAAGCAGTAACTATTTTCAGCAGCCAGGCGTTTATCTGATCAAATTCAAGACTTCGGGAATTACAGAGTATAGAAAACTAATAGTACTCAGATAACTTGAACCTGACTTGAGCGATTGTTAACCGCCAGACTACGTTCTTCAGTCTCGGTTAACAGAAAGCGCAGAAGAAGAAAAAAAATAAACCTTAACTTTTCTTTTTGTAACATCTTAGTGCCTAATAGGTACCATTAAGGTTCCTCTTAGGAGCCACAACAAGGGACAATCTAGCATTTTTTTGTTAGATTGTTCTTTGTTGTGGCTCTTTCTACCAACCTTAATGGCACCTTATTACTTCCTATATATATCATTAGCATATAGAAAACACTTCAAATTCAGGACAGACATTATTCGAAATATAAAATAACTTGAAATCAAAAAGAAAGTAGTGATATTTTACGGAAATTTGCCGGAAATCTTAAATCTACAGATATTAACTTTTCAAAGCTAAACCAGGAATTTTATAATTTGTGAGTTAAAAAAGGGTAACTCACTAATTAACTGAAAAATATGAGGATTGTATGTCAGAAGGAGTATCGATTGGTTTCACTTGTACCATTTATATCATTTAATTTCAACCGTTTATATCAACCAGAAATAATAGAAACTAATTTTATTTTAAAGTAAACAAAACAAAAGTTCTTGACATGCATTAGAATAATTTACAGATATGATCACATAAACATTGATTAGCAGATTTGCCGGATTTTCGCAGGAATAGTTCTTTCAACAAAATGTGTATTATCTGTTTAAATCATTTGATGATATTAGTTACCATGTTGCTTATGATACAAAGACAATGATTTGAATATGTTGTATTGATTTTGTTTCCGAGCAAAATTTAAGGAATAACAGGGAAAAACTGAAATGCCCAAAAATATTGATATGTTAGAAGGAGTGATGAATGGGAAATATTGAAACAAAGCAGATTATTGTCACCGGAGATATTACACTGGATAAAAACATCTACAAAGGCTTAAGAGAAAAACCGGAAGATAACAAATATGGAACTCAAATTATAGAAGAAAGGGGTGGAGCATATCTAATATATGAATTAGTAAAAAAATTAACTGGAGAATATACTGAAAAAGCTATAAAAAAGAACAATAAAACACATGACGAGTTAGATAAACTTAAGAGTAAAATCGACGATGTAACTGACAAGGAAGAAATTAGTAAATTAAAAGAAGATATTGCGAAAAAGAATAAATCATTTATTGATTATTATAATACGATATTTGGACTAAATCAAAGTATATTTGATTTAGGTGATAAATTTCCTTCCTGTCTGGAAACGTATGCCAATTGGGAAAAATATGGATATGATATCCCAAAAGAATTTCAAGAGGAATTAAAAAACAAGGAAAAGAAATCAGAAAAAAATATTCAATTCTGGAAAGTCTCTTCACTTTTAGGATTTGGTGCCGAGAAAATTGTATCAAAGGATGGGGTTTGCAAAAAAATAGAATTGATCAAAAACTTTTACAAAAAATACAAAAAAGATTTATCTGATATAGAAGAACCTGAGATATTAGTTCTTGATGACGGCGGTAATAATTTCCGAAATGATATAGGTGCCTGGAAATATCTATTATATAAGAATTCAAAGGCGAAATCAAAACTTAAACCAAAAGAACAGATAAAACATATAATCATTAAATCAGCATATCCGGTAGCTCATGGAGAATTATTTAAAAAACTAACGGAACATTTCAAAGAGAAACTTATCATAATAGTATCAATAGATGAAATCAGGAAAGAGGATGTGCTGGTATCTAAGGGAGTATCGTGGGAACAAACAGCACTCGATCTCATCAATGAACTAAATGATAATCAATCAATCAGGAGGTTATTAAATTGCAAACACCTGATAATTAATTTCCAGTCTGAAGGTGCACTATATGTGGAAATGGATAATAAAGAGATAAAGAAGTGTCGTTTGGTCTTTGATCCTGAATACCTGGAAGGAGAATGGATCAAATCCAAGGGAATTGATGACTGCATTATTGGCGCTATGAGTTGCTTTACATCAGCAATTGTTTATGGATTATTAGGCAACAATCTCAATATAGAAACCACAATCATTCAGGCATTATCCGCAATGAGATATTATAAAATATTTGGACACGGTTCCAATGAGATATTGCCAGAATTTCCGGTAGAAGGCATTTGTCAGGAAATTATAACACCCAGATCAAAGTTTGCCTCTGCCTTTGTTCCAATACCTGATTCTGGAATTGAAAGTAAAAATGTATTAAAAGATGGATGTGGAAAAGAAGTCGATTATACATGTTTTCATAATTTAAATTGGACAATTCTCGAAGGAAATTACAGATTGGATTCATTAAGTCAACCTTTATATGATACTGGTTGCAGGTATGCTCTTTTAGGAGATAAAGAGTTGGCTAATACACCAGTTTTGAAAATGAATAAATTTGTCACTTACGACCGTCGGGAAATCGAAGCATTAAGAAATATAATAAACCTTGCTGAAGACTATATCAATAGTAAAAAAGTAGATAAACCCTTATCAATAGCTGTATTCGGTTCTTCCGGTTCAGGGAAGTCTTTTGTTGTTAAACAATTAAATGAACATCTTAAATTAGATCTGTTAGAATTCAATTTATCGCAGTTTGTTGACGTACATGAGCTTGAAGGTGCTTTTCACCAGATTCGAGATATAATATTGAAAGCTAAAATTCCCCTTGTCTTTTGGGATGAATTTGATTCCCAGGCTTACAGATGGCTGCAGTATCTGCTTGCCCCTATGCAGGATGGTTGTTTCCAGGAAGGTCAATTAATTCATCCTATTGGAAAATGCATCTTTATTTTTGCAGGAGCAACAAGCCGTACTTATCAGACTTTTGGTGTTAAGAAACCAGTATACCCCAAGCCGAAAACTCCAAATATAGCAGAAATGAAAATTAAGTATGAATTCGATTTAAAAAGGCATATTGACTTTATTCTTAAGAAAGGTCCAGATTTCAAAAGCAGGCTGAGTGGTTATCTAAATGTGAAAGGTCCCAACAAACTTGAATGCCTTGATGAAAATGGAGATGTCCAGTTAGAAAATGGAAATCCTGTATACGACCAAAGTGATATTTTCTTTCCAATAAGACGAGCATTAATTATACGCAATAGATTAGGTGCTGAAGGATCAAGAGAGTTAGATATTGATCAGGGATTATTGAATGCCCTAATCAAAATTGATAAATACGAGCATGGGTGTCGTTCTATAGGGCAGATTCTTTCCAGTTTGAAATCAAGTAACAATACAAGATTTCAAAGATCAAATCTTCCACCATTTAATGTATCATCCATGTTATTGAATTATAAAAAATTTATTGAGTATCTAAGTGAAATAAAACCATTCGATTTTATTCCTTATAAAATTGCTCCTGAGATTCATAACAATTGGAAGGCGATTGGCGATAAAGATGGTTGGAAACTGGAATATCATAAGGATTATAACTATTTACCTGCCCATCTTAAGGATGAGAATATTGCAGCAGCAAGAAGGATATCCGATATCCTGGCTATAGTAGGGTTGATGATAGTTTCGAAAAATGAGAAAGATTTTTATGATGAAGTGAACTTCGAAAAAATTCTTAATAAAGGCAACAACCTTGAAAAACTGGCAATTGAAGAGCATAAGAGATGGAAGGAATTTAAAGAATTACGGAAATGGGATTATAACCCTGATAGGAATGATGATCGAAAATTGCACAATTGTTATTGTGACTGGAATAAACTAATTCCCAAAGATCAGAATAAAGATAAGGATGCAATTCGTAATTATCCCGTGGTATTAAACGCTGCAGGTTTCATTATTGTAAAAAAGAAATGATACAATAAGGAAAATTAAATGAAAAGTGCAAAGAATAATCTTCTGAAAGAAGTAAATAATTCTGATACCTGGAAACATTACAAGAAAACAAATCCAATGTGGGCGAAGAAGCTGGAAGAAGCGATAACTATTCAAACCCTGGAAGGAGAGCTAACATATAACAAGGGAGATTATCTTTGCAAGGGACAATCGGGTGATATCTGGGGGCAAAAGGAAGAATCATTATTTAAGAAATATGAGCCTGATCCAAAATCCAAACCTGATAAGGAAGGCTGGCAGAAATTTGTACCTAAACCTGATGCCAGCGGTGTGATGGCTGCTCAGATAGATCACGAATTTACTATCGATCACCCAGACTGGGGAATTTTTCAGGGTAATCCAGGAGACTATCTTGTGAAAAGCTTTGAAGACAAAGATACAGAATTCCAGGAAGATGTCTGGATAGTGAAGAAAGAGATATTTGATACTGCTTATGAGAAGGTATAAGAAATTTTAGGTTAAGTATAGGAGGAAAGATGATTGATTTAGAAGCATTAGAATTTACTCATAAGTTGGGAGACAGTTATGATGAATTCCTGCAAGTCTTATTAGAAAACTTCATTATCGAAAAAAAAGATAATGGAATTTGTCTCCAAGTTAAGTTTGATGAAAATACATTATGTATAAAAAAACCACGAAATCGAAGTGATTTGAATAATGTATTGAGGAAACCTAAGAGAGCTTACAAAAGAGATAAGAAAAATACTGAGAAATATTTAGACTATGCAATTTCTGATAAGCATATATTGTCATCGAGGATAGATTGTTCAGGATTTCCTTTTAGATATGCTAATGGTGGTGTTTTACCAATGCTCAGAATCAATTCAGTTGATTATTTCTGCTTGTTTTATCGGGCTATTAATCCTGTTGGATGGAATATTTCAAATGGTGCTTCAAATGATATTGGTGATTTGCTGAATCCATGCAGAATTATTAAACGAGAATTTAGTGAAGAGTTTTTGATAATGGATCATAAAAATAGAATAACCTACTTATATGATTGTGAAAGTCCACTTACAATGAATGGAACCCAGAATGTGGCATTGGAGCTTTGGGAAAAGAAGATTAAGAAGGAGATTACAAATTATACTAAAGCACCTATCCCATTAAAATGGGTTGATGGGAATGATGAATTACAGATTGTTTATAAGAGGGAACAACCCTCCATTTATAAGGGATTTTTTGTTAATATCACCCCGGAGGATAATGCAATCGAGATCGATAATATTGCTTTCCTTAATCTATCTGATGATTTTCATTTTTATGACGGTGAAGTTGAATTTCTGCATAAAAATGGTGAGAGGCACAAATTTCTTCTTAATCGTATTATTGGGTTTTTCCCAGTAAAAGAATTTCTCAATAATTTAGATAATAAAGAGTTCCATCCTGAATTTCTGTATTTTAATGGGGAGAGAAGAGAGACAACAGAATTTACTGCAATATTAGAGGAGGAGTATTTTCCTGCTCATAAAGAATTCAGGTCAAAAAATCAAGACATAGAGTATCAAAAGGCAACAAATAAATTTGACCTCTGTCCAATAACAAGAGCAATTTCATTAAAATATATTGCCTGGGAAAAATCAGAAGAGGAAAATATCGAATCTATTATTGATAAGCAAAATTCTTTAGATACATCGAAGGCTGCTAAAAAGAAATTTGATGTTTTCCTCAGTTACAAATCAGAAGATGAAGAAGTCGCTGATTTACTATATGAATTTCTTAAGAGGAAAAATCTCAATGTATTTTTTAGTGGTAAAAGCATCAAAATATTAGGGAACAGCGAGTATTCAAAGGCAATTGACCAGGCAATACTTGATGCAAAATATTTTATTCTGATTGGTTCTGACTTGGATTCTTTTGAGTCTGGATGGGTTGATTACGAATGGAGGTCTTTTCTGATGCTTCTTCGGTCAAAATCAAAAAAGGGAGAGCTGTTTACATTCACAAACAATATTGATCCAAATGATTTACCACTCGGTTTACGTTTGAGGCAAAACATAAAATTTTCATTCCAGAACCTGGAGATGAGTTTCGATAATCTTTATGGTTATATAAAATAACTATGAATAAGTGTAGATGTATATCCTGGCAGAAGTATGAAAGGTGATAGATGTTTTGGGAGAAATAGAATTACCGGAAGATGTCTGGATAGTGAAGAAAGAGATATTTGAAGCTACTTACGAGGATGTTTAGTATCTGTTATTAAGGAGTAAATATGCCCCAACAGACAAAGATATTTAGAGTATTTGTTAGCTCAACTTTTGATGACATGAAAATGGAGAGAAATCTTCTAATGAATGAAGTGTTTCCTAAACTTGAAAAATTTTGTTTAGGAAAAGGGGCAAGATTTCAAGCCATTGATCTGCGCTGGGGAGTTAATGAGGAATCTCAACGTAATCAGAAAACAATGGAAATTTGCATAAATGAAATAAAACGATGTCAAAGATTATCCCCCAGACCCAATTTTCTGATTCTACTCGGAAACCGATATGGTTGGCAGCCGATCCCTAATAAAATCCCACAAAGGGAGATGGACTTGATACTGCCCTTATTGTCAGAGAATCAAAAGGAAGTAGTCTGTTGGGACGAAACTAACGATAATTATAGGGGCTGGTATCGTTTGGATACTAATGCAGTTCCTCCTGATTTTATTCTTCAACCGCGGGGAAAACAATATAATGAATATAAAGCATGGGAATCTGAAGAGAATAAGATAAGGACTATTTTGCGAGAAGCTGTTAACCAAATAGAAATTGCTCCAGAAGAAAGAGTCAAATACTTTACTTCGGCCACACATCAGGAAATATTACACGGTGCATTAAATCGATCAATCGACTTGAAGGGGTCGGAAGAGCATGTTTATGCCTGTTCTCGAAGAATTATTAATATTGAAAATGAAGAATTACCTAACAAATATATTGATGTTATTGATGAAGAAATTGATTTTCAATGCTCAGTGCAGCTGAGCAATTTGAAGGTAGAATTAGAGAAGACTTTAGATAAATCTAACTACTACGAGTATAATGCTGAGTTAGTTAACGACGAAATCGTTTTCAATGAATATACTTGTAAAGAATTTAATGATAGAATTTTCGAGCATTTTAAAAGAATAATAGAAGAAGAATTAAATAAAACAGTTGAAATTGATGATATAAAACTAGAGCAGGATTACCATCATGAGTTTGCTAACAATATGATAATACATTTTACTGGACGGAAAGACTCACTTACTACTATTAATGATTATCTAACCAATAAAAAAGATCATAAAGTATTATCAATAATAGGTGCATCTGGATCCGGCAAGACTTGTTTGATGGCAAAAGCAGTATCGGAAGCACATTATGCAAGCACTGAACTGATTTATCGTTTCATTGGTGCTAATTCCAAATCATCTAATATTATCCCGCTTTTACAAGGGCTTTGCAGTCAGATTGCCCAAGCATATAATCAAACTATGGAAGATATCTCGGAAGAAGATAATCAGGAATATAATTATAATAATTACATTACACTTGTTCATCTTTTTTTTAAGTGCTTGAAATTGGCAAAACCTGAAAAACCGTTGATCCTTTTCCTGGATGCGCTTGATCAACTAACTGATACAGATGAAGCTAACGTTTTTTTGGGGTTATTACAGAAGTTGCCCGTTAATGTGAAAATTGTAGTTTCGGCTCTGCCGGAAAATGAAAACAGGTTACATGGTTCGAATATATACCATTTACCAATATTGTCAGCTGCTAATTGTAAGGCTTTACTCAATATCTGGTTATCAAGTATAAATCGAACTCTGAAAGTAGAGCAATTCAGAGAATTGCTAAATAGATTTATAATTAGTGGTTTACCAATCTATTTAAAGATAGCTTTTGAAGAAGCAAAAACCTGGCATTCTTATGATAAGGCAATTTCTTCACTACCTGTAGAAGTACCAGAAGTACTAATCAGATTTTTTGAGGAAATAGAAAGAAAACATTCCCCAATGCTTGTTAAAAAAGCAGTAAGTTATATCCTTTCAGGTAAAGACAGAGGGCTAACAGAAAAGGAAGTACTTGATATCCTTGCTTGCGATAATGAGTATTGGAGTTTTTTTCTGCAAACAACTCATTTTACTCACCGAGGAGAAGTTGAAAAATCAGGAAAACTTCCTATAATTGTATGGTCTCGATTATATCTGGATTTAGAGCCTTTTCTGACTGAACGTAATTATCATGGTGAAATAATAATAGGATTTTATCACAGGCAATTTGATGAAATATTAAAGAAATATTATATAACTGATGACAAGAAAATACATGAGATATTAGCTAAGTATTTTTTTGAAACGCCACTCTTTTTAGATATAGATAAGAAAGAAGCTAATATTCGAAAATGTTATGAACAACCTTGGCAGCAATCTAAGGGAGAACTGTGGAATGAAGTTACAGAAACATTGAGTGATTTAACTTTTATCAAGGCAAAATGCGCGGTACTCATGGCTTTCGAGTTATTGGAAGATTATAATTTCTTACTTTATTTACTAAATGAAAATAGTGAAAATCATAGTAATGTTAAAAGTTTATCGAATTATATAGGTAATTTAATAACATTTTCAAATGGAAAAACTAGAAGCTTAGAAATTATTCAAAACAACTTAAGAAATTCCCAAATAGAAACTGATCAAATTGTTGACTATTATAGTAGATTAGATATTCTAAATTTATTCGCAAGATTTATAAAGTCAAATGTATATAATTTTATTAAGTTTCATAATAATGATCATTTGGTTTATCAGCAGGCTCTGAATTTTACTCAAGAAAGCTTCATTGTTCAAAGGGCAGAGAAAGAACTATTCAAGGTTAATCCTCCACTAATTATTAATAAAAACAAATATTCGGACACAACTGGATTCCAATTAATCCAGAGAATTAATTGTTCAAATATCAAATTAAATTCAGTAAGATTCACACCAGATTTTAGATTAGCAATTACTGGTGGAGGAATGCTTGCTAATTCTGTTACTTTAAGAATTTGGGATATAAAAGTTGGAAAATGTGTTCGCGTTCTTTTGTCAGCTAACATAAATCCATGTCATGAAAAGATAATGGAAATTACATCTGTTGATATAACGCCTGATGGACGGATAGCAATATCTGGGGGTTATGACAATATAGTACGCATTTGGATAGTTCAAACTGGGGAATGTTTGCATGAGCTTAAAGGACCAACAGGAAATTATCGTATTTGGGATGTAGGGATCACTCCAAACGGCAAATTAGCTGTATCGGCAAATGAAGATGGCACAATCCAACTATGGGATGTAGAATCGGGTAAATGCTTGGATAAATTTAAAGCTCATAGTCAATGTGTTAAATCATTAAGGATATCTCCTGATGGGAAAACATTGGCTACAGGAGGTTGGGATAATAAATTAAAAATTTGGGATTTAGTTTTAAAAAATTGCAGAATGACATTAGATTATCATAATTCTCATATACCAACAACCAACTTTGTAACAGTTGATCAGTTTAACGAAATAACAAAAGGAAAAATTAATAGTGTAGCCTTCACTCCCGATTCTTTAAAAGCCGTTGTAGGTTGCTGGAATGGTGAAGTTATTGTTTGGGATATTGTCAATCGTGAATGCTTATATTTATTAAAAAGTGATGATATCGATAATATAAATAGCGTTGATATTACACCTGATGGAAAGCTAGCTATATCTGGTGGAATTGATAAAAATGTTAGAGTATGGGATTTGTTAACTGGCGAAGAGATACGATTGTTAAAAGGACATGAAGATCGTATTTGGGGTGTCGGGATTAAAGCAGATGGAACCAGGGCAGCTTCAGTGAGTAGTGATGGGCATATGTGTATTTGGGATCTAACTTGTACAACAGATAAGGTTATTGAAAGACACAATGTCAGGGTCTCTATGCTATATGTTTCGCAAAATTATATGAGTGCATTATCAGAAGGCATAGGATTCATTGAATGGAATTTAATAACTGGTGAGTGTTCAGGTAAGTCATTTGATGATAAAGAAGATAAATCAAATGATAGATCAACAATAATTAGGAAAATGTTAATTAATAAAAATAGTATAGAATCAAATCGTGAAATTAAAGTAAATAATCATTGGGTGATTGATAGCAGTTCAATTTACCATAAATCTATTTGCAATCGATTGTCAGTAGTCTTCAAGCAAAATGGATCTATTGCGATTATAGACCAAAATACCTGTGACTCATTACGCATATTTAATAATATCTTTCATTTTAAACCCGATAAATCCATTGATAGAAGTGAAAGTTATGATCAATTTGACGTATCAGCAGATGCCTGTATGGGAGTTGGCTGTAATTATCCTGGAGACGGGCTAATTTATATTTGGAGCTTAGCTGATGGTAAATTATTAAAAATATTCAATCACTATGGTGAAATTAGAAGCCAGAAGTTTTCACCAGATGGAAGAATATTAGTGTCTGGGGGTGATTACAAGGTACTTGTGCATGATCTAGTAAATGATGAAAGTATAACATTATTTGAGGATATTTGCGATGATATCAATAGTGTGGAATTTTCTCAAGATGGGGAATATGTTTTTATCGCAAGTGAGGATAAAACTATTCGAATCTGGCATTTAAAATCTAAGGAATGCATTGCAATCTATCCGAGCCCTTATCAAGCATCAGTGATTCGCTCAATAGGAAATGGTGGTATCGTTGCAGGATTTGGTAACGGGAATGTTGAATTATTAAAACTTCTGAACTTTAATATGTTACCTCCAATTGAGACTCCACAAAGAATTTGGTTTTTTGATCAACAAAAATGGAGTGATAGCATACTAATATATTGTTCTTATTGTGGTTACGAAATAACTCTACCTCAAAATATCATCGATTGGATACAACATATTCCTACTAATACGGATAATGGTTCACCTGTATGCTTACGGATACCAATAGCTATTTTTAAAGATAATCGATTAACGATAGAATGTAATAATTGTAAAAAGAATATCCATTTAAATCCTTTTATAATTGATAATTCGTTTCTCAGAGACAATCTGAAATTCGATTTAGCACAAAAAAATTTAAAAAATGAAAGCAGATTACATATAAATAATACTACTATCAATTTGAATTATTATAAAAAGGAGGAAGATATAATTTCAGGAGAAAGGGAAAAAAATAAGGCTAAAAAGAATAATAATAATAATATAAAAAATGAAATTGATGTATTAAAAATTAATTCTGAAATTTTATATGAAAAAAAACTATGGGTGGAAGCTGAAGCATCATTTCGTGAATTATTAGAAAAAGGTTTTATTGAAGAAGATATTGAATATAAAATAGCTATTTGCATGTTAAATAATGATATTTATGATGAAGAATTAATTTGGGTAGAGAATCTTATACAAACAATCGAAGCAAATGGGAGAAAAGCTCAGGCTAATGAATTAAAAACTATGCTAATGGAAAAGGAGAAGACTAATATTTCAAACGAGATAGGTTTAGCAAATTACTTATTAGAAAAAGGTCGTTGGGAAGGAGCATTGAATCATTACATCAAGTTACAAAAAAAAGGTGAAATGATAAAAGATATTGATTATAAAATTGGTCTTTGCTTAATTCACATAACTTGCAATACAGGTGAAACCAGTTTTAACGAAATACAAATAATTATCTTAAAACTAAAACGACAGGGAGATTTAAATCATGCAAATGAACTTGAATGTTTAGTCAAAGAAACGAAAGCAAAAATACTTGAAATGAAAAAGAATGACATCTTAAAGTCGAAAATATTTGCAGATGAATTATTTAAAAAGAAATTATGGGAAGCGGCTTTGAGTCAATATAACAATGTAATTATTAATAACGGGAAATTTGAAGATATAGACTATAAAATGGGGTTATGTTTAATAAATGCACATATCAATATAAGTGAACCCGACCTAATCGAAATCCAAAGAATTATCGCTGAATTAAAAAAACAGAGGCAATATTCTCAGGCAGATGAACTTGATATTAAGCTTCAAAAGAAGTTACCTAAAGAGAAAAAGAAAAAAAGGTTGATATTTTGGAAAAAGTAACAGAAATATTTTCTTTGATATTCCCTTTTACAGGTAAGGATGTCTACTAGACCTATGATAAAAGCTAATAATGAACTTATAGACAAGATTGATAAATCAAATTCGTGGAAGCACTTTAAGAAGACAAAGCCACTTTGGGCGAAAAAGTTGGAAGAAGATACTACCGTGAAAACACAGGAAGGAGAGCAATCTTACAATGAAGGTAATTATCTCTGTAAAGGACCTACAGATGATATCTGGGGACAAGAAGAGGAGTCATTATTTAAGAAATATGATATTACAAATGGAATAAATTCTGAAGGTCGGCAGAAATATCTTCCTAAACCTGATACCAGTGACGTGATGGCTGCTCAAATTGATCATGAATCTTCCATCGATCACCCAGAATGGGGAACATTTCACGGGAATTCAGGAGACTATTTAGTAAAAAGTTATGAAAATAATGATATAGAATTTCCTATGGATGCCGGGATAGTGAAGAAAGAGATATTTGAAGGGACCTATGAGAAGATATAAGAATTTTACGTTAGGCAATAGGAGCAAAGATGCCCCAACAGACAAAGATATTTAGAGTATTTGTTAGTTCGACTTTTACTGATATGAAGGAAGAACGATGGATTTTACAAAAATATGTTTTTCCAAGGTTAGAGCGATACTGTTTAAGGAATAATGCAAAATTTCAGGCCATTGATCTTAGGTGGGGGATAAATGAAAAAACACAGTTAAATCAAAGAACTCTCCAAACTTGCCTAAATGAAATTGCACGATGCCAAAGGGTTTCTCCTAAACCGAATTTTTTAATTTTACTCGGTGATAAATACGGCTGGCAGCCAATCCCTGAGAAAATTCCACAAGATGAAATGGACTTGATCTTTCCAATTCTGTCCGAAGATCAAAAGAAATTACTATATTGGGACGAGAAAAACGATTATTACAGGGGCTGGTATCGTTTGGATACTAATGCTATTCCATCCGAATTTGTTCTTCAGGAAAGAAAGAGTACTTTTGAAAATTATGACAAATGGGAACCAGTTGAAAAAGAGATCAGGATGGCACTTCGAAAAGCAGTTGATCAATTAGATTTCTCTGATAAGCGGAGAATTAAGTATTTTACTTCTGCAACGCATCAGGAGATAATCAGAGGAGCTTTGAATCCACCTGATGAGATTGAAGATCCCAATAAACATGTGTTTGCTTTTGAACGAGTTATTAAGCATCTTCCTGAAGATACAAACGCAGAAGGTTATATTGATCTTGATGGAGGAGTGCAGGATGAATATTCCAGGAATCAACTAAAACGGTTAAAAGTTGGGAAAGATGGAAACCGAGGATTAAGAAAAAAATTAGAAGACCATTACTTTATTTATAATGCTGAGTGGATAAATGGTGGAATTGAGATTGAAAGACCTTTGAAGTATTTAGCAGCTCGTGTGTATTGCAGTCTTAAGTCAATAATTGCAGATCAAATAGAAAATGTAATATCAAAAGATGAATTGCAGCATGAAATTAAACTGCATAAGGACTTCAAGGATAAATTAGTAACTCATTTTCGTGGCAGAAAAGAAATATTAGAAACAATAAGGAATTACATTTGCGACTCTAATCGGAAAACTTTGTCCATTATTGGTGAATCTGGTTGTGGAAAATCAAGTGTTATGGCAAAAGCAATACAAAATATAATAGATGAAAATAAAGATGTTGTTCTTGCTTACAGATTCTTGGGAACTTCTTCTAATTCTTCAAATGCTATTTCTTTGATGCAAAGTGTGGGAGAACAAATTGCATCTGAATTTAACTCTGACCTGAAGTTAGTTGCTGGCAAAGAAAATGAAAAATCACTCAATGAAATGTACGGTATAAAAGAAATCTTTAAGAAATGTCTTTCTCTGGCAACACCGGAAAAAGCGATATATGTTTTTCTTGATGCTTTAGATCAATTATCTGATACTAATAATGCTAAGGCTCTTAACTGGTTGCTAAAAGATCTGCCTGAAAATGTAAAAATTATCATCTCTTCACTTCCTGAACTTGAAAATAGATTACAGGATACAACATTACAGAAACTTTCCATATTTGCCAAAGAGGAATCTAAAATTATCTTGCTAAACTGGTTGGATGCAGTTGACAGAACATTAACAGATGAGCAATTTCAGTACATACTGGAGAAGCCAAAGATAACTCTGGCAATTTATCTGAAACTTATATTTAAACTAATAAAAGATTGGCATTGTTATGATAAAGTTTTAAATATTAGTGATACAGCCGAAGGCATTATTACTGATTATTTTGATAATTTGGAAAATATTCATCCTGAAGGATTTGTAGAAAAAGTAATATCTTATATGCTTTGCGGTAGATATAGTGGACTGGCAGAAAATGAAATACTGGAAATTTTGGTCTCCGATCATGTCTATTGGGAAATATTTTTGAATTCCACACATAAAGACCATCGGGATGAGCTAATCAAAGCTAAAAAAATACCTGTAGCTGTATGGTCAAAACTGTTTCTTGATATGGAACCTTACCTTACTGAAATAGATGCTGATGGAGTTCCTATATTTACTTTTTTCCACAGATTTTTTTTTGGTATATTAAAAAGGAGATATTTTTTTGAAGAAGCAGGTAAACAGCAATTAATGACTTCAAAATCTGAATGTAATAAAATTCTGGCTGATTATTTTGAAAAACAACCACTAAACCAGGATTTGTACAACAAAGAAAAACCAAATGTCAGAAAGCTCGTTGAACTTCCTTGGCAACAGATAAATTCAGGGTCTACAAGTATAATCAATACTTTAGATAATTTTGATTTTATTGAGGCAAAGCTTCAAAATAAGATGGAATACCAATTACTAGAAGATTTTAAGTTAATCAGCAATAAATATAATGAAATAGACTATAATTACAACTTAGTACTGTCTAATCTCTCAAATTTATCAAAATATCCAGGGCAATTACTAAATCTATTATATTTTGAAGGAGATAAAAGGGTTAAATTAAAAGTAATGGATACTTTTAAAAATAGAACTAAAGAGGAATATCTTTTATTGACTGAAAAGCATACTTATGAAGATTATCAACAGGATAAGGAACAAGATTGTTACAAGTATTGTGCTGCATATAAGAAAGAGATGATGTTTTCAGAAATTGCTTTTTCGCCAGAAAGAAAACTGCTATTTTATATAAAGAAACTAGGTGTTCTCGGAGTAATTGAAACAATAAAGGGAATAGAATATTTAATTAATATTGATATCTCAACCAATATTCCTGAAGAAATGTATGTATCGAATGATGGAAATTTTATTATATTTGCTTATAGTGATAAAAATGCAATCATTTATAAGCTTGAATATTTACAAACAGAATCATCTTTAATGATAAAGGGGATAAAACTTGATATTGAAATCAAGTATTTTATCCCAGAGTTTGATAAACCAGTATTTTATATTAATAATAGTACTTTGCTGTACCAGAATGAAAATGGGGATTTTGTTCAGCTTGAATTAATTAACAATAAACATAAAATATTAATATCGGCAAGAATTCTCAATGAGAAATCTGAACTGGCTATAATAAATTATTCTCTGGAATTCATTGTTGTAGGTTTCCGCCACATTCAATCATCAGTTTTATATATTCTATCAGCAAATCAAATTATTACCAAATATAGCCTTAATGGAATTGTTCAATGTTCTAATATCATAAATATTAATGAAGTAGTAGTATTTACACTGGATAAAAAGTTGCATCATTTTAAATTTAATAATGATAATTTCTATGAATGTAGACAAATTGCATTAAAAGAAGCTCCCAATAAATGTATAACTGATAATCAACACATACTGGTTTGTTTAATGCCCAATCATTTATATGTATATGAAAGGCAGGGACAAATTTTACCGGTTATCAATTTTGATGAAAATACGGGCATGATAAATGAGTTAACATATACTCCAGATGGAGCATTCCTTATAGGAACTACAAATTATTTTGCACGATTTCATATTAATAAAGGGAACATTGAAAACACTTATGAAGTAATATCCTTATTACAAAATATCAACGGATCCCATTTAGCTTTATTAAATAAAGAAGAGGAGAGGAGCCTATATGATTTTAAGAAAAAGGAAATATTTATGTTTGAATCATTTAAAGGATACTATATCAGTGAAAACTTATTAGCTATAGATGGTGAAGGAAATATTTCTCATTTATGGTTTGAAGGTTTTGGGCAATTATTTAATGTCCGGAGGGATAAATGGATTAAGGAGCATAGTATACCAATGGATCCCTTTTCAATTGTGGGTGATAATAAATCTGGTTTTTGGATTGCAAATGAAATGGGAGAATTATTTTATATGGATTCAGAAGGCAAATGGAAAATAGTATTTAAAATATCCGAGACATTAATTTCAGTTGGAGCTTTAAAAGTATTTGATGATATTTTAATATGGAATGGAATTATTCTTGTATCTGGAAAATATGGAACTGATTTCAAATGTCAAATAAGGTTTTTTAAGATAATTAGAAATGTTCTTCAAACAACGCTTAAATTGATAGGAACTAGAGTGTTTAACACACATAATGGATTAGTGGATTCTCTTTGTTATGACAAAAACAAAGATTTATACTATGTTTTTTTATTTTCCGATAAAGATGAAAATGCTTTTCAAGAAGTAAGAAATGGTTCAATAAATGATTTTATCCAGAATGTAGAACAAATTGCAACAATCAAAGGCTTGGATCAATCAATACGATATTGTCATAAGGTTAAAGGTGAAGAAACGTATTATGCTTTAGGAAGTCAGAATACACTATTTTTGCTAGATTTTAACAAATTCTCAATTCTATCTGTTTTAAGAACGAACCCTGTCATAAAAAAAACTATTCTGAATCCAATGAGAAGTGAACCATTATTTATTTCATTATCAAACAGCAATATTTTTAGTGTAATGAAAATCAACAATAAAGGAGATTAGTGTGAAGAAAAATGATTTTTTGGTATTATGTAAAAAAGCGGAAACTGAAATCGCTAATTATTGCTTTTTTGCAGCTATTAATACATATAAAAAAGCACTGGAATTGTACCCTCAACATACCGTATTTCTTTCATTTCAAATAGGAGCAATATTTCAACCACAGTTAGGTTATGGTGAGGATGCCAAGAAATACTATCTGAAAGCTATTGAATGGAATAAAAAGAATCAGGATTTTATTACTAAGAAAATAGAAGCAAGAAAACAATATGATGTAATAATGGCAAATGTTTATGAAAATATTGCTAGTCTCAGTGATTCATTTGATGAAATGTATCTTTGGGCAGAGAAATTATGGGAGATTAATGAAAATGAAGAAATTCTACGAGAAAATATTGAAAGCACAAGGGAAGCACAAGCTCGTGGAGTTCAATGGAAACAAGTTTACTTTGATCTTGCGCAACTATATTGGGATGCAGATCCTGCCAAAGATCCTGGCTTATATGGCTTTGGGGCATCAATTTATGAAAGGGTGCTGGTAAATAAAGACAAGTATAGATTAGATAGACAGATGTATAGTTATTGTGCTAATGGGTATTGTAGCTTGATGATGCTTAATATAACCAGAATTAATAAAGGTCTTGTAAGGAAACATAAATATCTGTTTAAATCAGAAATGGAATTTATTTTAAGAAAACCAATACACCTTTTAGAAAAATATTTAGAAATAAATCCCAATGATACAAGAGTGAAGGATAGTGTTCAATTTTTTTACGAAATCCAATCTCTCAATGATCATTCTGTAAGAAGGGAGACAGCAAATATATCAGCACTAAATAAAAATAGTAAAATTAGAATAGTGTTGCCTCTAATTATATCAATGTTTATTGCTATTACTGCAACAATTGAGCTTTCAAGTCAATTAAATCTGAACTGGAATTGGATTCATTTTGCTGTTTTGGGGACGATCAGTGGGATCATAATTTATCAGATATGGCTTCTAATAGACAAACTAATAAAATATCAAAGTAATATACTTACAAAATACTTAGGAAATAATCAAATAAATGATTTTGATATTGGTGATAGTAATCTTAAAACCCATTGCTTTATTTGTAATAGTAGTATGACTATATTAAACGGAATAATCAATATAAATCAGCAAAATAATATTCAAGGTTGTTTTCAATGTGAAAATTGTGGGAGATTTACATGTTATGAGTGCAGCGACGTTACTCAAAAATGCAAGTGTGGTGCAACCGATTGGGTTGAGAAGATATACTTATTACAAGAACGAATTTAATAATGGAGGAAAAAATGAATAACTTTACTTTTATTGAATTAAACAGAAAGGCAAGTCAGTTAAGGTCCAAATATTATTATAAATCAGTAATTAAATTATACGAAGATGCTTTAGTAAAATATCCTGAGCATACGATATTAATATCATATAATCTTGGAGCAATCTATCAGACTGAATTGGGATACGGTGATAAAGCAAAAGAATATTATTTACAAACAATAAAGTGGCATGAAAATAATCTTAACTATATAAAAATGAAACCAGATTTAAGAAAAAAACTTGATGATATTTTAGCTGCAACCTATGAGAATATTACTCTTTTATCTGACTCATATGAAGAAATATATGAATGGGCTGATAAATTATGGACATATAATCCACTAGAACAAAACTTAAAGGAAAACATTAAAAAGATTAAAGACAAGCAAAGCATTGGTAAGCCTTGGAAGGAAACATATTTTGAGACTGCAGGTATTTTTTATAATGTTGATCCAAATTTAGACAGAGGATTATATGGATTTGCGGCCTCAATTTTCAGAAGGTTGTCACTTTACAAGAACCAATTAAAGCTGGATAGAACGCTGTATGAATTTTCCACTAATGGTTATGGAGCATTAATGCAAAAAATTCTGTATAAAATTATTTCAGGGATGAAAGAAATTGATGGTAATGTAGAAATAAACGAAATTAGTTTTATTTTTGAAGATTCGATTTCACTCCTATCTGATTATTTAGAAATAAATCCGAACGATTCTCGAGTCCTAAAGACAATTGAATTACTTAATACAACTATAACAAAATATAAAAATAATATCAAGACAAATAGAAATACGAATAAGCAAAGTTTTACTTTAAGTAATATTACGCAAGTTATTGGAGAAACAAGATGTCAGAATCAAATTGTTATAACTTCCAAAAATCAAGCTCAAATTATTGAAATAGTTGAAGACCTATCAGAAATATTACTTACTCCTTTTAAAAAAAGTTTAGATCCTAATGAATTAATGATTGAAAAACAAAAAGAGTATCAAATAATTATGAAGTTATATGGTCAAGGTGGTCAAGTTTCAATTTATTATAATAATGTTCCTGCTCAGAATACTTTCTGCTTGGTTGGGAATGAGTCAATTTCTGCCTTATCTTGGATATTCAATGCCTTGGGAATGGAGCAAACAACTATACCAAATATAAATAGGGCACTCCAATATTTTAAACAAGCACTGGAAGAATCACCAGATTATTCTTATGCAATTTACAATATTGCAACATGCTATGTTATGAAAGGTGAATTTCGAGAAGCAGTGCATTATTATGAAAAAGCACACAATATTTATCCAGATGATGCAGAAATATATAATGAATTGATGCAATGCCGGAGTGAATTGCAACAAGAAAATGAAGATATTATACAATACAATAAAAATGATTTTCGTAAAGGTAGCCCATATTATAATGAGAAAGATGATCATCCGCCAAGATGTCGCTCTTGTGGTAGTACGAATTTGAATTTCACAATTGCTAGTGGATATAGATATTGGATTTGCTTGGATTGTGGAAGACATTCAGGTAAGGCTGCTGCTTATGACCCAGTAACAGCAGTTCCTGCTCCGCATAATGATAGTACTTACTTAAAGAGTAATAGCATTGAAATCGTGGGAAATAAACCAATTTATATTTGTCCATATTGTGGGAGTACTGATGTGAATAATATATCCCCAATTATATTAGAATGTGGAAAATGTAAAAAAACAGGACCTTCATATTTATTTATAAATAGAAATGCTCTAGGTACAGGATGTATGTATATAGTAATATTAATAATATCAATTATTGGCGTTTTGTTAGCAGAATACACATGAGAATTAATGACTATCTTGAATTTTACTTTGGTTTAATCGAATATATCTAATGAAGAAGTTTTTGATAATTGTACTGGAATTAGTAGGAAAGGAAACAAGCTTATTTCTTTCTTTTCTATATTATAAATGTTTTTGATTTCAAAAACAATTGAGAAAAGGGATAAATCGAGATGAAAAATATCATCCATCAGAAACATTTAGATGATACTGGATTAATATCCGAGTGTCCAAATTGCCATGAAAAATTGAAATATAACCCGTTTGTGGTGGATAATAGTGAAGGGGAAGACTGATAGTAATGTAAAATTGAAAATTGAAAATGGAAAATTATAGAGAGGAAGAAAAAGATGTGGGAGATGGATAGGTGAATTGAGAAAATGTGAAGATGAGAAAATGTGAAGAGGAGAAGGGGAGAAGGGGTGATATTGAGACGGTGGAAAATTGGGAAGATGTGAAAATGAGAAGATGAGAAGGTGGGAAATTGAGAAGACAAGAAGATGAAAAGAGAGAGAGAGAAATTGATAGAGGAAATTATATGCAAAGAAGACGAAAAATTATCAGAGTATTTGTAAGCTCTACTTTTGAAGATTTTAAGCTGGAAAGAGATGCTTTGCAATTAAGAGCATTTAAAAATCTTAGGACCTATTGTCAAAAACAAGGCTGGCAGTTTCAGGCAGTTGATCTGCGCTGGGGTATCACATGAATGAAATCAAATCCGACTCAAGTAGTCATCTTTATAGATGGATAACTCAGAGGATATTTATTTCATCAACTTTCAGTGATTTTCATGCTGAAAGAGATTACTTGATCAAATACGTTTTTCCTGAGTTGAGAGAGAAATATGAAAAGTATAAAATTCATATAAGAGATATTGATTTACGTTGGGGAGTTACTAAAGAAGAAGCTGAATCTGGGAAAGTGATCGAATTATGCCTGGAGCAAATTGATAATTGTCGACCTTTCTTTATCTGTATGCTGGGAAATCGTTATGGATATGAACCTGATATAAAGGAAAAAAATAAAGTAGATCCTGATATATTCAAGATTTATCCTGAACTGGAAAGGAAATGGACCAATATTTCAGTGACCCATTTAGAGATACTTCATGCCGTTATATCTCCTTTACATAGAAAAGAGAAAATCCCGCATTCATTTTTCTTTTTTAGAGATGAAAATTGCATTCCACGTGCATGCAAATTATCTGCACTATCTGAAAAGCAAAAAAAAATATTTGAAGAAGCTTATTTTGAGATTGAAGAAACTAAAAAGAAAAAATTGGAGAGATTAAAAGGAATTATTGAAGATCATTTCGAGAGTATTGAAGAAAGGATTTTTCCCTATAAGCCGATTTTTGATGAAAATCTATCTAATCCTGAAAATGATGAATTGCATGGAAGGTTTACTAAAGAAAGCTTAAAAGAATTTGGAAACACGGTAAAAAAACAATTAGAAGAAGCACTTGATGTTCAGTTTGAGAAGCGCATAAAATTCTTAAAGGAAAGACGAGAGCAAAACTTCCTCGAAATTGAAAGAGATTATCAGGAAGTATTCATTGAGAATAGGACAGAAACATTTATCGGCAGAGAAGAATTATTATTAAAACTACATGAATATGTAAAAAGTGATTCCAGTGAGATTTTGGCTGTTTATGGGGAATCCGGATGTGGTAAATCAGCTTTACTGGCTAAGTTCTATAAAGATTTTAAGTTTGATAATGATTACAATGAACTTAATGAAGATGTGTTCTTCATTCCTCACTTTATTGGTGCAAGTCCAGTATCTACTTCTAAACATGGGATGTTAAGAAGATTTTGTGAAGAAATATTTGAAAGGTTCTTTAAAAGTAAAATGGAAGAAAAGCTTTTATCCCTTTCCGGAAATGAAGAAGAAAAGCAGGAACAAAGGGAGGAGATAAAAAAAGAATATGAAGTTCCCTTTGATCCTAATTTATTAGCTATGAAATTCAAAGATTACCTTGAGAAAGTTAATAATAAATTAGTTATTCTGATCGATGGATTAAACCAGCTTGATGATTTTGATAAAGCACAGGAGCTTGATTGGCTACCCCTTGAATTGCCTGCAAATGTTAAGATAATTGCCAGTACATTAGAAGGTGCCGCTAAAGAATCGCTAAATAGATTTACTACAAGGCAATTGAAAATTATTGGACTGAACTTTCAAGAAAAGGAAGAAATAATTCGTAAAACACCTTCTGTTTTTGCTAAAACTATAGAAGATGATTATATTAAACTATTGGTTGAAAAGGAATCATCAGGAAATCCTCTTTACTTGAAGATTTCTTTAGAAGAAATGCGTCTTTTTGGTTCTTTTGATAAATTGGAAGGAAAAATAGACTCATTGCCTGCTGGTGTTATTGAGATTTTTATTGCAGTAATAAAACGCCTAGAAAATGATTTTGATAGTAAGCTGGTAGAAGCCTTTTTCTGTTTGCTGGAATGCTCTAAGTTTGGCTTATTGAATAATGAACTTGAAGAGCTTCTAGAAGATAATAGAAAAGATTATCTCGTGATCTTAAGACAACTAAGAGATTATTTTATCAGTCGTGATGGCGTAAATGATTTTTTTCATAGAGGATTATCAAAAGCAGTAAGAAAGAAATATAATCTTGAAAAAAATGCTGTGAGATGGCATAGAATAATTGCTTACTATTTCGAAAAAGGACCATTTTTTTTTGATGGAAATAAACAAAAAGACCCTAATTTCAGGAAGTGTCTTGAGCAACCCTGGCAACAAACTAAGGGTGAAATGTGGGACGAAGTAACGGACACATTATGCAATTTATACTTTATCCAGGCAAAATGTGCCGCAGGTATGACCTATGAGTTGCTGAATGATTTTAATTATGCTCTAGCTGTTTTACCTGAAAATGAAGAGAGTATTCGAATCGAAAAAGAGCGCCAGGCAAAACTTTATCAGTATTCTGAAGATTTGGTGCTATATGCAAAAAGTAAAACAATAGAATTGGATATTCCTGAATGTGTTCCTTTAAAAAATGATAATTTAGAAAGGGAAATTCCGAATGTTAAATCAAATCAAGACCGAATTGATTATCTCAAAGATTTCAACAATTTCCTTGGACAGGAAGCCGATAATTTACATATGTATGTTCATGGAATCCCTAATTTTGCTATTCAACAGGCGTGGAATTATTCCAATGCTGGGCCAGTTGCTAAAACATCAGAAAAAATCTCTCCAGAAATACAAAAAGAAATAATGCTTTGCTCAAAATTTTTACGCCCAAGTTGGAATCCATTTCCTGTTGTGCTTAAAACACTAAAGAGGCATACAGATTCAATTTATGATGTCAGTATCACAGCCAATGGAAAACGAGGGATATCAGCATCAAGGGACTTGACATGTAAATTATGGGATCTTGATAATGGTGAAGTTATCAAAACGCTTAAAGGCCATACTCGAGCTGTGACATCAGTTAGTATAACAGCCAATGGAAGACTTGCTTTTTCAGGGTCATGGGATAAAACATGCAAATTATGGGATATGGATATTGGGAAGGAACTTAGAACACTGGAAGGACATACTGATATTATTAATGCAGTTAGTATGACAAATGATGGAAAGCGAGCTCTATCGGGATCAAGGGATGAAACTTGCATATTATGGGACCTCGAAACCGGAGAGCAGCTCAAAACACTTAAAGGGCATAAATCAAGTGTTTCTACTGTCTGTTTTTCATTAGATAGTAAACGAGCATTATCAGGATCAGAAGACAATACATGCAAACTGTGGAATCTTGATAGTGGAACGGAACTCAAAACCTTCGAAGGGCATACTCGAAGTGTAACATCAGTCTGTATCACAGCTGATGGGAAACGAGCTATTTCTGGATCGGTAGACAAAACTTGCATAATATGGAACCTCGACACAGGAGAGCATCTCAAAACGCTTAAAGGACATACAGATATCATTCGTGCAGTCAGTATTTCAGCAGATGGAAAACGAGCTCTATCGGGATCAAGCGATAAAACTTGCATATTATGGGACCTCGAAACCGGAGAGCAGCTCAAAACACTTAAAGGGCATACTAGTAGCATTCATGCGGTCAGCATTTCAGCAGATGGAAAACGAGCTCTATCGGGATCATCGGACGATACATGCAAATTATGGGATCTGACAGGGGAAGAACTCGAAATGGACAAATGGCATATGTATAGTATCAGTTCAATTAGTGTTACATCTGGAGGTAAACGAGTATTCTCTGGTTCGTTTGATTATATTTGCGAACAGGCTGGTTTAGATAGTGGTGATTTACGCAAAATGCTTGCACGTAATTATTGGGCAAATCAGGCAGTTTGCATTTCAGTCGATGGTAAGCGAGCTTTATCAGTGTGGGGTATAAAATTAAAACTATGGGATTTGGATAGAATGGTAGAACTAAATACATTCAAAGGACATAAAGATATTATTGAAGCAGTCAGTATCTCGCCTGATGGTAAACAAGCATTATCTGGATCTTGGGATAAAACTTGCATATTATGGGATCTTGATCAAGGAGTACAGCTCAAAACACTAAAAGGGCACAGATCTGTAATATCCTCAATCTGTATTTCATCAGATGGTTTGCGAGCATTATCTGGATCAAAGGATGGAAAATGCATTCTGTGGGATCTCGATCAAGGAGTACAGCTCAAAACGCTTAAAGGGCATACTAGTAGCATTCATGCGGTCAGCATTTCAGCAGATGGAAAACGAGCTCTATCGGGATCATCGGACGATACATGCAAATTATGGGATCTCGAAAGTGGTGCATTACTAAGAACGCTCAAAGGGCATACAGATCCTATTGAATCAGTTAGCTTTTCTGATATTAAAAACCTTGCATTTTCAGTATCTTGGAACAATACTTGTATCTTGTGGAATCTAGATAACGGAGAAATACTCAACATGCTCAAAGGGCATACAAGAGGATTAAAAGCTGTAAGTATTTCATCTGATGGAAAGCGAGCATTGTCAGGATCAGGGGATAAAACCTGCAAACTCTGGAGAATTGAGAATGGAGATTTGCTCAAAACTCTCATAGGTCATACGAGTTTTATTAATGCAGTTAGTATTACTAACGATGGGAAACGAGCATTATCAGGGTCAGCAGATTATACTTGCATATTATGGAACCTCAACACAGAAATGCCGCTCAAAAGGCTAAAAGGGCATACTGGAAGTGTAACATCAGTTAGTATTTCACCTGATGGGAAACGTGCCATTTCTGGATCAGAAGACACTACATGCAAACTGTGGAATCTTGATCGTGGAACTGAACTCAAAACCTTCGAAGGGCATACTCGAAGTGTAACATCAGTCTGTATCACAGCTGATGGGAAACGAGCTATTTCTGGATCAGAAGACTATACATGTAAATTATGGAACCTTGACAATGGGAAACTACTCAAAACTCTCAAAGGGCATACTGATAGAATTATGGCAGTTAGTATTTCTTCAGATGGTTTGAGGGCTTTGTCTGGATCAAGTGATGAAACTTGCATTCTGTGGGATATAAAGAGTGGTGAAATAATAAAAACTCTTAAAGGTCATACAGATGTGGTTAACTCTGTTTGTATTTCATTAGATGGTAATAGAGCAATTTCAGGATCAAACGACAAGACTTGCATATTTTGGGATTTGAATAGTGGGAAGAAGATAGCCCAATTATTAAGATCGACATCAATAAATGATGCAAAAATCTTTTTAGGAATTTTTTGGGGTGGAGAAGATAATGGGGAATTTTTTAGTGGTGATTTGGGCAGAAATTTTCTATGTTCTGGCATTCCAATAATAACAATAATTAAAACATTATATAATACAGTTAAGATATTTAATCATTTAAGCGCACGTTGTCCATATTGCGGACATTGTTTCTCACCACCAAGAAGTGTTTTGAAAGCTATTAAAAGAATCACAACTGAAGCAAGGCTTTTACCAGATCAATCTCCCTGTCTTGAACTGCCGGATAAATATTGGGATGATCCACGCTTAATATCAGAGTGTCCGAAATGCCATGAAAAATTGAAGTTTAATCCGTTTGTAGTGGATAATAGTGGAGGGGAAGACTGATAGTAATGTAAAATTGAAAATTGAAAATGGAAAATTATAAAGAGGAAGAAAGAGAGGCGGGAGACGGAAAGGTGAAATTGAGAAAATGGGAAGATGAGAAAGTGGGAAATTGAGAAGACGAGAAGATGAAAAGAGGGAGAGAATGATAGAGGAAATTATATGCAAAGAAGACGAAAAATAATCAGAGTATTTGTAAGCTCTACTTTTGAAGATTTTAAGCTGGAAAGAGATGCTCTCCAATTAGGAGCATTTAAAAATCTAAGAACATATTGTCAGAAGCAAGGCTGGCAGTTCCAGGCAGTTGATCTGCGCTGGGGAATTAGTAATGAAGCGACTATTGATCAGCGAACTATGGAGATTTGCTTAAAAGAAATTGAACGTTGCCAAACTTTGTCACCTAAACCTAATTTTGTTGTTTTACTGGGACAGCGCTATGGCTGGTGTCCGTTACCGGATAAAATCCTGGAAAGCGTTTTCGAGCAAATGAAAGAAGAATTGATTGATGAGAAATTATTAGATAAATTTAATGCATGGTATGATTTGGATGAGAATGAGTTACCAGAACCGGTTTGGGGCCTTCAACCGCGATCTGGCAGGTTTTTTGATATAAATGAATTCGAAACGGAAGTAGAAAAACCTTTAAGTAAATTCTTCTCAGACTGGGCAGCCAAAAATCTTCCTGATCCTAATGATGAGAAATACTGGGATGATCCTAAGGCAAAGCAGCGGCTGAAAATGGAACGGTCAGCAACTGAACAGGAAATACAGGTAGGAGCCTTAAAAATTGATAATGCTGAAGAGCACGTAATTGCATATTTCAGAGATAAGATAAAAGATTGTCCTTCGGGCAAGAAAGATTTTATTGATAATGATCTAGCAAGAATAAATAATCTAAAAAAGAGATTAAAAGACAAGATCACAGAAAGAAATATTATAAAGTTACCTGCAATCTGGGACAAAGATAAGGATACTCTTAATGGTTCACATCTGCAGGAGCTATCTGATGAAATTGAAGAAAGGTTGAAAAAAATCATTGATTCGGAGATTGAAAAGTATAGTTCCGTTGATGAAAATGAAATGGAAGATATAGCTCATATAAAATTTGCTGAGGAGAGAAGTTGTGGTTTTGCAGGAAGAGAAGATGATCTAAAAATATTAGATAATTACATTAATTCTGATGATAGAGTACCTTTAATTATTTATGGAGAATCAGGAGTTGGTAAAACATCTTTGATGTCAAAGGCACTTCTTGAATGTATTGCGAGAAACAAGAATAATCACCAAAAAGTGATTGGCAGATTTATTGGCACAACCGGAAAATCATCTAATGGCAATTCTCTTCTTCATAATATTTGCTATAAAATATGTCGTGAATATAATGGTAATTCAGATGAAATTCCTTTAGAACCATCAGTAATGCAATACAAGTTTAATAATTATCTTAGTATGGTAACAGAAGAAAAGCCTTTAATAGTTTTCATAGATGCTCTGGATCAATTTTATGATAATGATCCTTTTGTGCAGATGAACTGGTTACCTGAGGAACTACCAGAGCAGGTTAAGATAATTATATCAACATTAAAAGGTAAGAGCTATGATATTCTGTTCGAGAATAAAAAGTATAAATTTCTAGAATTAAATGGATTAACAATCGAGAATGGAGAAGAAGCTTTGCGATATTGGTTAAAGGGTAATAATAGAAAACTGCGAGATCATCAATTTAATGATGTTATTAAAGGTTTCCAAAAAGCAGATTGTAATCCTTTATATTTAAAATTAGCCTTTGACCAGGTAAAAAAATGGAAATCAAAAGGCACTAGGGTTAGACTTGGGCATAGCATTCAGGAATTGATAGAAGATTTGTATAAAGCCCTTGCCAGACCAGAATTCCATGGTACTAGTGTAGATAGAGTGTTACCGGCTTTGCGATGTGCTAAAAATGGACTAAGTGATGATGAAATCCTGGGCATTCTTGCTAATGACAATGAATTCTGGAATGGTTTTGGTATTCAGTCTTTTCATGAATATCCTCATTTGGATTCAAAGACAGAAAATCAGAAGCTTATCCCTCCGGTTTTATGGATCAGGCTTTATCACGACCTGGAATATTATCTCACCAGACGTGCTGTTCCTGGTGGAGAGGTGATAACATTTTATCACAGACAATTGGCAGAAGCTATTGATGAAATATATTTTTGGAATGAATCGGAAAAGACTAATAAACATAAAGAAATTGCAAAATATTTTATGCAAAAAAAATGGTTCAGGCAAATCGAACCTGTTCAAATACCTAATGTTCGCAAATGTGATGAACTGCCCTGGCAACAGACCCAAGCTGGAATGTGGGATGAGCTGACAGCTACACTTTGCGACTTAGACTTTATTCAGGCAAAGAGTGCGGCCGGTATGACTTACGAACTGGTAAAAGATTTTAATAATGCATTGGAAGCTATTCCAGACAATGCAGAAAATAATCGTAATGAAAAGGAACGTCAGGCAAGACTTGATAAATATGCCAAAGATATTGTACTATATGCTGAAGGAAAAATCAAAGTGTTGGATATACCTCCAAGCATTACACCCTGGACAGAGGAACAGATAGATACCGAGATTGAGCGGATAAAAACCTACCCGACAAGAGCTGATCGCTTGAGAGATTTTCTTAATTTTTTAAGGCATGAAAGTAGTAACCTGCAAGACTATGCTAGTGAATTTCCTCACTTTGCTACCCAGCAAGCCTGGAATTATGTAATTGAAGGACCTGTAGGCAAAGTAGCAGAAAATAGATCGGCTGAAATCTATAATACTTTGCTTCTACGAGTACAGAGCAGCCGTCCAGTTTGGAATCCTCTGACACAGGTTTTACAAACTCTCAAAGGGCATACTGATTGTGTCTCTGCTGTTTCCATTAGTCCAAATGGAAGGCGAGCAATTTCTGGATCAGCGGACGAAACCTGTATTGTCTGGGATCTGGAAAGTGGTGAACCGATACAAACTCTCAAAGGGCATACTAGTGATGTCCTATCTGTTTCTATCAGCGCAGATGGAAAGCGAGCAATTTCTGGATCAGATGATAAGAGTTCCATTTTATGGGATTTGGAGAGTGGTAAACAAATACAAACTCTCAAAGGGCATAGTGATAGAGTTTATTCAGTTTCCATCAGTCCAGATGGAAGGCGAGCGATTTCTGGATCAGAGGACGAGAGTTGCATTTTATGGAATTTGGAGAGTGGTAAATCAATACATACTCTCAAAGGGCATAGTGGTAGAGTTTATTCAGTTTCTATCAGCGCAGATGGAAGGCGAGCAATTTCTGGATCCGATGACGAGAGTTGTATTTTATGGGATTTGGAGAGTGGTAAACCAATACATATTCTCAAGGGGCATAGTGGTAGAGTTTATTCAGTTTCCATCAGTCCAGATGGAAGGCGAGCAATTTCTGGATCCATCTTATGGAATCTGGAGAGTGGTGAACCAATTCAAAAACTTAAATGTATTTTTAATAAGTGGAATTCTGTCTCTATTTGCCCAGATGGGAAACTAGCAATTTCTGAATCCTATGGAATGACTTCCTTTTTGAAAAACCGCAATGCACTTAGTCAACCTAAGGCTTGCTATCTTTGGGATCTGGAGAGTGGTGAACCAATAAAAACACTCAAAGGGCATATTGATGAAGTAATGTCTGTCTCTATTTGTGCTGATGGAAGTCGAGCAATTTCTGGATCCAAGGACTGTACTTGCATATTATGGGATCCGGAAAGAGGTAAGTTATTACAGAACCCAATTGGACATAATTATGCAGTTTCTTCAATTCCAATCAGACCAGATGGTAAACGAGTAATTTATAAAGCTACGGACTGGGATAACTATTTATGGGATCTGGAGAGTGGTAAACAATCTCGATTTCCTATTCCGGGTGATGTTTCTTCAATTCCAATCAGTCCAGATGGAAGACAGGCAATTGGGAAATTATCCAAAAATTTTGATCTGCTGGATCTGGAGAGTGGTAAACAAATACAACACTTCGAAAAAGAACAAACTCATTTTATCAATACTGTTTCCTTCAGTCCAGATGGAAAGCGAGTAATTTCCGGTTATGAAGACAATACTTGCATTTTGTGGGATCTGGAGAGTGGTAAACAAATACAAACTCTTATTGGGCATGATAATGGTGTTATTGCAGCTTCCTTCAGTCCAGATGGAAGACGAGTAATTTCCAGCTCTTGGGATAAGACTTGTATTTTATGGGATCTGGTGAGTGGTAAACCAATAAAAACTCTCATTGGACATAAATGGGGTGTTATGGCTGTTTGCTTCAGTCCAGACGGAAGACAAGCAGTTTCCAGTTCAGATGACCGAACTTGTATTGTATGGGATCTAGAGAATGGGAAATCAATACATATTCTCAACGGACATACTGAAAGGGTCAATACTATTTCTATCAGCGCAGATGGAAAAAGAGTAATTTCTGGTTCTGATGATAGAACTTGTATTTTGTGGGATATGGTAAGCGGAGAAAAAATTGCGATATATAAGACTTTGTCAAAAATTAAAAGTATAAATCAAATAAATAATACATTTTATTTAGAATGTGAGGATACTGATATACCTGGTGAAATTATTCCTTTAAAATCAGGTAACGGAGTACTAAACCATGGTTTTGTAATTGTAACAGTCCGTAAAATATGGGATAGTAAAAATAAAATTTACCTGCCATTTAGCGCTGATTGTCCTTTTTGTGGTCATCGATTCAAACCACCTGAAGATGTTCTTGAAACTATTAGAATAATAACTAAAGAAGCTGGTTTAAGACCTGATCAGTCTCCCTGTCTTGAATTGCCGGATAAATATTGGGATGATCCAGGATTATTATCAGAGTGTCCGAAATGCCATGAGAAATTGAAGTATAATCCGTTTGTAGTGGATAATAGTGAAGGGGAAGAGGGGGGCGAGGGAGTGAAGGGGAGAAGGGGAGAAGAGGTGAAACAGTGAAGATGGGAAGATGAGAAGATGAGAAGATGCTGGGAGAGGGATTGACTGAAAGTAATGTAAAATTGAAAATTGAAAATGGAAAATTGTAAAGAGGATGAAAGAGAGGCGGGAGACGGAAAGCTGAAATTGAGAAGATGGGAAGATGAGAAAATGTGAAGAGGGGAAGGGGAGAAAAAGCGACTTCACGACTTCACGACAAAGCGAGGGTGGGAAGTAGAGGAATAGAGTGATTGAGGGAAAGAGGGATAGACGGAGATGAAGATGAAGGGGGAAATGTGATTCTGGATGGAATAAAAGATCGGATTGGGAATTTGGTGGTGAATGCGTTTAGCGTTGCTTCCTGGGCAACTTGGATGGCAATTCCTTCCTGGAATATAACTTTGGATATGGGACTTTGCATAGCTCCCATGCTTGATATCTCTCGTCTCTTTTTAAGTGATTTGCGGGAAGAGCATTATCAGGGATTATTGATGTGGTTAAGGAAGGTTCAAGATATAAAGGATCAAGAAACTTCTCAAATATTTATCTATAAGAAGAATGTTAGCGTTTTAAGAAATCTGATCGAAACAATAGCCATCATACATAATAGAAGCATTAAATGTGACATTATCGGATTAGAGGATGGAGAGAAAGTTATTCTTGATAGTAAAAAGACGATGACTGTGTTTGAAATATCACATGATATTCCTGCTCTGGGTTGCGTGATTACTGAATCTAAAAAACAATTAAAGAGAGATTATCGGCATTTGAATTCTAAAGAGATCAAGAAGTCAATTAAGGATGGGATAGATATTTTTGATATCATTGAGAAACCTTTATTAACTTATATCTCTAAGGCAACTCCGCAGATATTTAATGATCATCCTATGTTATTAAATTCTGAGACATTGATAATCGGATGTGACTCTTTTGATGACGTAATGGAATATGGTCAAATAAACTCTGGAGACGAATCAGAATTAACAAATTCTCATATCCGTACGCTTTCAATAATATTAGAGAATTTTCATGGAAAGAATCTGGTATTTTGTCATGTTCCCTCAAAATTTACTCACTGTGATATTCATGCCTTCCTGTTACCAAGATTGCCTGTCTCTCAAAGAGGGAAATTATCAATTCTCCCTTATCGGAATAATGCTATTGTAGGATGTAAAACTCCTTGTTCATCAATTTCTGATGAAGTATTGAAAGATGCAGAGCATGAAGAAATTTCTACTTTATACTGGGAGATAGCGGAGTTTCCTGGATATTTTGGGTATGGAAAATCAAAGATGCATGATCATTTTGCTAAAAAATACGGTACATATCAAATTGCCTGGGCAGTAAATGGTAAATTGTTTGATCAGAGGAGTTCCCTGCAATTATATGAAGATGCTTATTATCAGTTTCTGAAACGAAATCCTGAATTGACGGACTGGCTGATAAATATTGCTGCTGATATTTATGATACATCTCCCGGTAATCCGGAATCAGGAATTAATTATGATATGCAAGACCGGAATAAGCCCAACCATTATCATGATATTGCTGTCCGCCGCAGTCTATTGCGTTTAAATAAATGGTTCAAGGGAGATCATCTGGTGGAGATTCGTGGTCTTAGATCTGAAGGTTATGTTTTGAATCCGGGAATAGTCCCGTTTCATCAGCCTGAGCTTATTCGTCAGCCGGAGTGGAAGGCTAACTGGATAATTCCCGGGAGTATTGAAAGCTTCTGGCAATCAAATAAAGTTATTATTACTCCCAAAGATGATAGTAGTTGCAAGGAATTTTTAGAGACCAAAAATCCAGTTAGCATCTGATCTGCATCTTGAGTTCCCCGTGAACAGTGAATAGCTGAGGGATGATACATTGAGCCTCAAAAGTGAGGTAATGTTTCTGGTCTGGGATATAATTTTCGATAAGTATAAGATGCTGGCAAAAAGTTTCTATGAAGAGGTCGAAATTGATTTCTCATTCATAATTTCTCCGATGGGCAATCATGAATCTTATCATGGTGTCATCGATTATATTTATTCTGAATATCAGAGTTGAATTTTAAAAAAAATAAACCGTAAAAAATTCAAGGGTAAACATTTTCTAAAAAAGCATATTAATACCTTACCAGTGATATTCTGTTACTTTTTGGCAGAATATTTTATTCACCCTTTCAAACTCATTTCAAAGCTCTGCCTGGAATGTGATTATTTGTCATATACCGGTTAATTTGCAAATGTATTAGTACTTACAGCTAATATAAATCTTCTTTTTTCTTATCCTCTTATCTTTTATCCGTGCTATCCGTAAAATCCGCGGTTTGCAATCTTCTTTTTTGGTTCTGGCTTGTCCAGGCTAAGGGGTTCTGTGATAAAAGTTAAATTTATGATAACAAAAATCTTGACTGAAATTTACTGGATTTGTTTTCTACTGATTATATTGGATGATATAGAGTATAAAGTGCTTGCTCTATTTTTAGGTCACACAAAAGAAATGTGAGAATGGAGAAGAAATATTTAAAATGATAAACATATTTGTTAGTTATTCACACAAGAATTACTCCTGGATAGATAAAGAGGATGAGTTCAATTTAGTGCCATATTTAGCTGAGAGTCTGAAATATCATAAAGTTAAAATCTGGTACGATCCGGACTTAAAAACACTTCCTGGTATTGATTACGAAAGGAAAATAATTAGTGAAATTAATAAGGCTCAAATTGCAATTTTATTATTAAGTCAAGATTTTATAAATTCTGATTTCATAAACAAAATAGAGCTTCCCGAAATAAAAAAAAGAAATCAAAATGGAACATTAGAAATTGTTCCAATATTAGTAGAACCCTGGTTTATTTCTGACTTGCATCCTGCCGCCTGGTTAGTTAAAACACAAATAATTCCGGGTACTCCAACAGCATTAAGTGATTATACTGATTCAAGAAGGAATTTTCTTAAAGCTAGGAAAACTATTCTTGCTTCAATGGAAAGAATTATATCGAGAATAGAAGTTAATCTAAATTCACATCCCGAACAGATTGAACCAGAAAGACAAAGTGATATAATGCCTATAGTATCAAATGAAATTAAATCAAAAGTTAAATCTTTTTTCTACAAGAAAATATTTGGACATGATAAAATAGAAGAAAAGAATCATGTAGAAATGATAAAGCCTGAATTTACAAATCAAAAAGAAATAAATAAATCACCTGATAACCTTAATAAATACTCAGAAAGTAGTAATAAAGAGGGTAAGCAAAACAGTGATGGCGATTTTTCTAATACTAAAAATGAGTTAGAAAAAATCAATGCACGAAAAAAACCGGCAAATGTAAGTATTACAGGTGAAACAAATACAAAAAAAAATATCTCTAAAAGGTTGCCTGACGTTTGCATAGGTAGGATAAGAATGGATAAACTGAATATTCCAATTGCTAAGTCTAACAAACTAAATACTCAAATAGGGGAAATAAGTTTATTAAATCAAACTGCATATACGCCTATGGATGAAAGAGTCAGGATAGGAAATATAGAAATTGTATTATAGGAGGTAAGCTAAATGGAAACTTTTAACGTTAATGCAAATGAGGACGGAATTGCGAAATACCGAATCAATATCCCTATAGATAATCTTACCAGTGAAGTAGAGAAATTATATCATGTCGAAGTTCTTGATTCGGAGAACAATAAAATAAATTTAATTAGGGAAAAAGATGAGTTTTATTTTGATAGAATTGATAAAATCGGATTTTATGATTTTACAGTAAACTTAATAAAAACTACGAATATAATTGAATCAAGAAAAATTAGAATTACAATAATTGAGAATATCAGATCAAATATTGTTGAGTGGATTGATAAAGTTGATGCCTCATTAAAAATGAATAAATTTCAATCAGTAAATTCAAAAAAAGTCTGGTTTTCAATTACCAGAGAATTTGGAAGTGAGGCAGCACTCAAAGAATTGCATAGATTCATATTAAATGAAATGAGTTTGGATGATAATAGTTTAATATTTAAAGTTATTCAATTGTTATCCTATACTCATGATGATTCTAATTTGTTAATTCTTGATTACTTATACAAAATTGGTTTACCGGATAATATGGAATCAGATATTGTTGATCAGCTAATAAAAAATAATTCTGTTAATAAAGTGGATCTATTAATAAAAATGATGAAGAATATAACTTTAGATCAGCTAAAACTAAAAATTATAAATGCTATTGCTATATTGAGAATTGACGTTAAAAAATACGAAGAAGATTTCCTGTCTTTATTAGAAATAGAAGGGAATTATCAAATACAGTCTGCTTTGATAAAAATATTAGTAAATATACCATCAGAAAGACTACGAAAGATTCTAGAAAAATTGCTTTTTTCAAAAAGCAGCGGTACTCAAATAGTATGTTTATCAAGCCTATCGTTACTATGGCCATCAGAAAGGACTTTTGATTTAATTGCTGAATCAGCACTGCATTTTGATGCTACTTACATCCATAATCCAGCGCCATTCCTGTCAACGCTATATCCGATTAACAGAGATCGTGCAATGGCTTTTGCAAAAGAAATGCTTATTAATAGAAGAATATCAATATGTATTAAACGCGATATTATAGATACATTAATGCATCTTAATAGCAATGAAATTTTAGCTGAAGTAAAAGAACTACAAAAAATAGAAACAGATAATAATTTATTATTACGAATTCAAAACTATATAGATAAATTCAAATATTAAATGCTCATGAAATGAATATTGTCAAATATAAATAATTGCACATATTGATTTTTATACTCTATTACATTTCTGCATATTTAGCATTTTGATACTCATCAAAGACTATTAAATGAATATCAGGTTTTTATAGATTATCACAACCACAATGAAAACCATAATTATATGAATTAGACTCTTCCAAAAATCTAACTTCCTTGAAATTTAAGAGTTTAACCCACTTTATGCAATAGGATTTCACAAATAGCACCAAGTTTCTGGCACAGAGAAAGTTACAAAATGATCATAAATATCAAAAATATTCACTGATCATTTTCTAACTTCTCTGCACTCAGAAACTTAGCACTCTTTGTTAAAGCTTACTGCACAAAATGGGTTTAACTAAAATATAATATAATTTTCTTGACTAATAATAGCTGTTTTGGTGTAAGAATTCATCTAAGTATTCCGGTCATTTTCAAAGAATAATATTGATAGCGCAACAAGTATAAAATGGAAGTGTATTACTGGAGCTATTAATAAAATAATGGGATACGTATGGTCTTATATTTCTATTATAAATAGGATGGGAAAGCAAATAGGATAATTTGTTTTAGATAATGATGTATGGAGCACAAACAGGAGGTTAAAATGAACATTGATCAAAATTGGCACAAGGAGCAGGTGGAAAAATATCGAGAAGAATTACCGCATTATAAAATTTATGCGAATTTCCTGGAGCAGGTTCTTAAAAAGGCGGGTAATAAATATGCCCCATTGTGCATTGTGCAGTCAAGGGCTAAGGGCATTTCCAGTTTTGCAGAGAAAGCGGTGCGAAAGGCGCATAAGTATAAAGATCCGGTAAACCAGATAACCGACTTATGTGGTGCCCGGATCATAACACATTTTCAATATCAGGTAGATAGAATAAGTCAGTTTATAAAATCCAATTTCCTGGTTGATGAATTAAACAGCATAGATGTAAGTACGCGCTTACAAGTCTCAGAATTCGGATACCTATCCGTTCATTATATTGTTATTCCTCAATCAGATACAATTCTTGGGATACGCGTTCCGGAAGAGATCAAAGACAAAAAAGCTGAAATACAAGTGAGAACACTTTTGCAGCATACCTGGGCGGATATTGCCCATGACAGAATGTATAAAGCACCTATAGCAGTACCGAAATCATGGCAAAGAGAAATGTATGGTTTAGCGGCAATCATGGAAAACTCTGATATTGCTTTTAAAAACTTATCTGAGAAACTGGATTATTATACAGATAATTATGGAACAATGTTATCTGAAGAAAATTTACTTAATGAGATCAGTGTTGTTGAAACCATCCTGAATAATGAAACTGAAAAGGAAAATAAACCGGTTCATGCCTTAAAATTAGCGAAACTGATAATTGCAACCGGGGATTGGGAAAGAGTGATTAAAGTACTGGAACCAATAGTATCTGCCAATATTGGAGATAATGCCGAGAACATCATCCTGTTAGGTTTAGCAATATGTCATTTCCACAAATCAGATTGCCAAAGTGACGAATATAAATCAGGTCAAAAATATTTAGAACAAATTGCCCAGCCAGAAAAAGAAATTTTTCCTGAAAAGGATTATGATAGAACGGGAATTGATGATAACTATTATTCAGCAAGAAGAGCCAGGGCTCTTTTTAGTTTAGGAAAAACTTATGGATGTCTTGAAAAAAATATCAGCAGGGCTAAGGATCTTTTTTATAAGGCTTATCAGTTAGATCCATCAAATCCATATTATCATGCTGCCTATATTGAGTTTGAAATTTGTAGCAATAATGATAGTAATATCATTTATATCTTAAAACCATCAATTTTACAGATCATTGAAACCTGCAAAGAACATATAATACTGGATATTGAAATTATTAAAGCCTATTTTACGATAGGAAGGCTGCTTTTTTTAATTGGAGAAATAGCGGGAAGTATTGCGAAATACTCTAAAGCTATTGATCTTTGCATTTCTAACAAGACACACATCAATAAGGAAACCTTTGACGATGAAATTGATATTATAACTGAATTGAATAGAAATGAAAAAGTAGATTCCAGGCATTTTGAATGGATCTGTGATCTTCTGCTTTTAGCTAAAATAATTAAGTATAACGATGAAACAGCGAAAAACCAGATAAAATCAAAATCACTCTCAGAAACTCCTTTTGAAGAACCTGTTATAATAGTTGCCGGGGGAGCAGAGGATATGCCTAAGTACAAATTACCGGATTATCAGCATTTCTTAACAAGTTCCTTACAAAGTTTTACCGGAACTGTGTTTGCCGGTGGAACAACTTCCGGCATTCCCGGATTAGTTGGTTTAGCAACGCAGGCAGTTAGAAGAAATAAGAATGGGCATTTTCAATTAATCGGATATCTGCCCAAAGAGCTGCCTAAAGATGCAAAAGCTGACAGTATTAATTACGATAAAATTCATATAACTGATAGTATTGGATTTTCTATTAAGGAGTTGATTCAATATTGGATTGATATAATAATTTCGGGAATAAAACCTGCCAAAGTATTAGTACTGGGCATAAACGGGGGCAGAATCTCTGATCTTGAATACAGGCTGGCTTTAGCATTGGGGGCAACAGTAGGTTTGGTGGAATCCAGTGGCAGAGCTGCCACGGGGCTTTTACTTGATGGTGATTGGGTGGGACATGAAAGGATTATAGTTATCCCTCATGAGGTAGATTCTATCTGGGCATTTATTAATCAAAATAAGCCATCAAAATTAACAACAGTGCAAGTAAACGAAGCGGCAGAACAAGTTCATAAGGATTATCTGGCAAAAAAAATTGCTTCCGGAAGTACAACCGATAAATCTATGTTACCCTGGAAAAATCTTCCAGCGGAACTACAGGACTCAAATAGACAGCAGGTTATATTTATGGAATGTATATTATCAATGGTAGGTTATAAGATTCAACCATCTGAAAACCCTCAACTGGTTGAATTCGACAAAGATGAAATAATGATTATGGCAAAAATGGAACATGCACGATGGACTATTGAAAAATTGAATTCCGGCTGGAAATATGGTCCTCGAAAAGATACTGAGAAGAAATTATCTCCCTATTTAGTTTCCTGGGATAATTTAACCAGGGATATTCAGGATTATGATGTGAATGCTGTAATTAACTTTCCTAAAGTATTGAAAAAAGCCAGATTTGAAATTATCCAAATGAAACGATAGTTTTGTTCTTTAAATTGGAGATAATCAGGTTATGAGTAGACAAAAATACCCTATCCCGGTAGTTCGAGCAGTTATCAGGAATGATGCAGGAGAAATTCTGTTATTAAAAAGAAGTAATTGTGTACATTATGACAATTTATGGTGCCTTCCAGGTGGTAAAATTGATGCAGAAGATACTATTGAACAGTCACTTAGACGGGAGTTAGCGGAAGAAACTGCCTTAACAGTGAAAAAGGCGAAATTTCTCTTCTATATAGAAAGTATGGAAAATGTCCAGGATAGTGAAAGTTACATTACTTTTTATTTTGAATGTACTGTTGAAGGTGAAATAAAGCTGAACAAGGAATCTATGAACTTTGCCTGGATTGGTAAAGAGAGCTTTGATGAATATCAATATGCTTTTAATACCGCTCAGGTCTTGAAGAGATTATGGTGAGTTGTATTCTATCAATTCGCTTAATCTTGTGTACATAGTCCTTGAGAATTTCAGCGAAGTTTAATGGTTGAAAGCGCTACGGCTAGTAGTAGTATGGATATGATCCAGAAGCGGACTACTATCTTTTCTTCGGAATAGCCTGATTTCTGGAAATGATGATGCAGAGGTGCCATTTTAAATAGACGTTTTGGGGTGCCGGTCATTTTTCGGGTATATTTATAATAATTGATCTGAAGTAAGGAAGAGAGTGATTCGGCAACGAAAACTCCTCCAACGATTAGTAAAAATATTTCTTCGCGCAGCATAACCGCGATGATTGCCAGTAAGCCGCCTAATGTTAAAGAACCTGTATCACCCATGAATATCTGGGCAGGTTTACAATTGAACCAGAGGAATCCAAGCAGTCCGCCAAGCAGGGCTAAGATGAAAACTGTGAGTTCAGCAACCTGCGGGATATAATCCAAAAGCAGATAATCAGCAAAGCGGAAATTACCTTTCAGATAGGTCATAACTCCCAAACCCAGCAGGGCAACAGAAATTGTGCCGGTTGCCAGACCATCTAGTCCGTCCGTAAGATTTGTGCCATTGCTGGATGCTACGATCATAAATACTACAAAGGGGATGAATACCCAGTACATATTGATAATAAGATGTTTGAAAAAGGGAATATTGATACTGGTCAAGCTGGCATCGCCTTGATGATAATGATAAAGGTAAAGAGCAATTGCCAGTCCGAGAACTGTTTGTCCTATGAGCTTGTAACGGGCGATAAGACCGGTTTTCACCTGTTTAACGTTTTTGAGGTAATCATCAATGAATCCCAGGGTTCCCAGCCAGAGTACTGCGATATACAGAATTAATATATAGCGGTTATTAAGGTCATTCCATAAAAGCGAAGAAAGCATAGTACCCGAAAGAAAGATCAAGCCGCCCATGCTCGGGGTCCCGTTCTTTTTCTGATGACCAAGTTCCACGAGGTAGTGACTCACGTCTTCACGGTAATTATGAGAACTGGACATTTTTATGAAAAGGGGACCAAAAATCAGAGTGAAGACCATACTGAAAATGAAGGCAATGACTGCCCGGAAAGTAACATAATTAAAAACATTGAAAACAGTGTAACCGAAAACCTCTAAATTTGATAGAGGTTGTAAAATATATATAAGCATTATGCACCTGCTTTTCTTAAATATTATAAACTAATAAAATTGGCTGATTAAAAATGTAAATGTATTTTTTTAAGACGAGATCTGAAATCCGAGATCAGAGAATCGGGGAGTAATGAAACTGAGAAATTGTGAAACTGCGAAAATGAGAGTAAGACGGGGACACAAAGCAACACAAAATTACGCAGACCTCTCCGTCTGTGATCATTCAAAATTCAAAATTCAAAATTATTTATGCTTACTTCTTTTTTCCTTTTTCCCGGCAGATATTTTCCACTTCGCGGAAGTTTACTTTTCCACTGCCCATGAGGGGGATATCTTCAATATAGATGATCTCGCGTGGTACGGCGATGGCGGGGAGCTCTTTTTTCAATTTATGCAGGATTTCGCGGGTGTTAATATCTTTGCTGTCAATGGCAGCAACAACGTGGTAGCCCTTTACGTCATCGGGAACACCCACGACGCAGCAGTTGACTTCTTCATCGAGAAATTTCGAGAGTGCTTCTTCCGTTCGGACGAGGGAAACCATTTCTCCGGCGACTTTTATGAAGCGTCTAAGCCTGCCTTTATGCCAGATGAAGCCATCTTCATCTATCACAGCCATATCGCCGGTATCATACCAGCCGTTACGGATATGCAGGCTGGTTTCTTCTTCGTCGCCCAGATAGCCTTTCATAACCAGGTCGCCTTTAACGAGTAATTTACCGGTTTCACCAGCCGGTATTTCTTCACCTGTTTCGCGGTCCACGACCTTTACCTGAGCGCCAGGTACTGCTTTTCCGATGCTGCCAAAACGGCAGAAATGGAAATTATTAACCGAAACAACCGGGCTTGTTTCCGTGGTGCCATAGCCTTCCATCACTTTAACATCGTGCTGGTGAAGGTAGCTGAGCCGCAGTTTTTCCGGTAGTTTATCTGCTCCGGTTATGGCAATGCGCACGGAATCAAAATCGCCCTTTTGCGCTTTTTTCAGATAGCCGGCAAAGAAAGTGGGCGTGCCCACTAGAACCGAAATCCTGTATTTGCGAATACCGTCGACAATCACCTTGTATTCCAGAGGATTAGAATATGCCACCACGCTATAACCCGTAAGAAGCGGCATCCAGAAAGTTACTGTTAAACCAAAGACATGAAAAAGGGGAAGAGTCCCGCCAAAAACTTCATAATCACGCATATCAAGGTAAGAGGGAAGAAGACTGACATTATGCCAGATATTTTTATGTGTGAGCTGCACAGCTTTGGGTGTTTTCTCACTACCACTGGTAAACAGGATCACGCAATTATCATTCATGCTGCCCTGATGCGTATAGCGTGAGATCAAAGCAGCAGGCATCTTACTGAGCAAAGCAGCTTTGATCTTATCCAGTGAAGTAATACTCGTTAAGATGTCTTCAATATAGATGAACCAGGACTGTTGTGGCAGATTTAATTTCTGCAGTAGTTTTTTACTGGTCAAAACGAAATCCAGAGCGCATTTTTCCCTGGCATATTCGCAGTTTTCAATGGCGCCGGTGGAATAATTTATCATTGCCGGCACTTTTCCTGCCATAAGGGTTGCCAGAATGCTGATATGGCAGCCGGCAGTGGTGGGTATCATAATGCCAAAATAGTGTCCCTGTAAAGGTTCGATCTTGGCTTTCAGGATGAGTGCCGCAATGAGGATGCGCTCATAAGTATAATCATTACCAGATGTTATGTCATAGACGGCAATTTTCTTTCCCTGCTTTTTTGCCTGCAGGATAAACCTGGTCTGTAATTGCACTTATTGCCGCCTGTTATTTATTTTTTTTCTGCATTTGCCGGCAGATATTCTCCACTTCGCGGAAATTAACTTTACCGCTACCCATAAGCGGAATATCGGCTATCACATAAAATTCCTTGGGTACCGCAATCGCCGGCAACTGTTTTTTCAGCTCATGCAAAACGTGCTTCTGATCAAAATCTCCAGTAGCCACGGCGGCAACCACATCTGCTCCCTTGAGTGGATTGGGAACATCGACTACGCAGCAATATACACCTTCCGGCAATAGAGCTGTGAGCAATTCTTCAGTGCGAACCAGCGAAACCATTTCACCGCCCACTTTGACGAATCTTTTCAGACGACCCTTGTGCCAAAGGAAACCATCTTTATCAACCATTCCCATATCTCCGGTATCATACCAGCCATTGCGGATATGCAGCATGGTCTCTTCCACATCTCCCAGATAGCCTTTCATTACCATAGCACCGCGAACCATAACTTTGCCTGTTTCACCTGCGGCAAGTTCTTTATCCGTTTTGGGATCAATGATCTTAACTTCGACTCCGGGTACCGGTTTGCCGATACTGCCGGGACGATAATCAGTGAAACTATTCAGGGAAATTACCGGGCTTGTTTCAGTTGCACCATAACCTTCCATTACTTGAAGTCCATGTTCTTCCAGATATGTGAGTCTTAATTTATCATTTAATTTATCTGCACCGGTTACGGCAAATCTTACTGAATCAAAATCACCTTTTTCCGACCTTTTCAAGTAACCCGCAAAGAAAGTGGGAGTTCCGATCATTACGGTAATCTTGTGCTCTTTAATTTTCTCAACGATAAGTTTATAATCAAGAGGATTGGCAAATGTAACAACAGTTGATCCCATCAATAATGGCAGCCAGAAAGTTGCTGTTAATCCGAATACGTGGAATAAAGGCAGAGTGCCACCAAAAATCTCATCATCGTGCATACCCATCCAGTCAGGTAAAACTGATATATTATGCGTAATATTAGCATGAGTAAGCTGTACTGCTTTCGGGTCTTTTTCGCTGCCGCTGGTAAAGAGTATGACGCAGGTATCTTCATCATCCCCTTTGTGGATATGATTCTTTAGCAGTGGATAGGGCAGTTTACTCTGAATGGCAGCAGCCAGTTTATCAATTTTCGATACGCTTTCCAGTATATCTTCAATATAGATCATAGTTTCAAGAGGTTCCAGGTTAAGCTTTAAAAGCAGCTTCTTACTGGTGATGATAGACTCAAAACCGCATTTCTCCTGAGCATAGATACTGTTTTCAATGGCACCGGTGGAATAATTGATCATCACAGGAATTTTACCGGACATCAGAGTGGCAAGCACGCCAAGATGACAACCGGCGGAAGTAGGCAGCATAATTCCCAGATATTTACCCTCAATCCGGTCAAAACGGTTCTTGAGAATGAGTGAGGCAATCAACATAAGATTGTAATTATAAGTTTTCTGCGTGGCAGTATCAATTACTGCCGTTTTCTTACCCATTTTTTTAGCAGTTTCCACAAATTTTAAGTGAAGTTGCATAAGCCCTCTCTTCTTCTATTATTTGGCAAGAAGTAATCTATTTCTACTGATTTGCTGTCAAGAATTATGAATTGGATTCATAAACTGTCAGTTGTTTACTTGTCTTTATCTTCTTCGGAAAGTTCCTTTTCGATGGTTTTTCGCAGCATGCGCGTGTGATAGTCAAATTCATGATGTTTGCGACTCATCTCTCTTTCCAGTTTATCCTGCTTGTTCATTTTGATGATGATATAGGCAAACCAGAAGGCAAGGATTAAGATAAAAAGATTGATTATTGCCAGGTGAATAGCGGACATAAACCCGATACCAACACTGATAATAATGATGAGCATGCAGATCGTGGATACAATATTGGAACCGGGTTTTTTGAACATAATGAAATAAAAGAAAACAAATCCCACCAGAAGGTAAGCAATAAAATAGCCCACAAAATTAAATAACTCAATATCCATATTCTTTGCCTCATCATAATTTTGATTTATTTTTATAAATACAATTTTCAGTGTCAAGGAAAAGGAGAAGAGATTAAGGATTAAAAATGAAAGACAATAATCCCTGTAATCCGTGGTGGTGAATAAATTCTTTTCTTCTGTTCGTTTTGTTCACAGCTAAATAGCTCTTTTCTTAAGCAACTAACAATACGAAATGAAGAAGTCACAGAGAAACTGCAATGAGAGAAATAAAATATAATACTTTCTTATCCGTGAAAATCCGTGTAATCCGTGGTTGTAAAAAATCTTCTCCTCAGTTCGTTTTGTTTGTTTTGTTCGCGGCTAAATAATTCTTCTCTTCTTTCAGTGCTGCCCGTGATTTATGTGATTTGAATTTGAGGGGGGGGCTGAAAAAGAAAAAGGTCATCTGGCGATGACCTTTTATTATGGCTCCTGAAGAGGGATTTGAACCCCCGACCTAGTGGTTAACAGCCACCCGCTCTACCGCTGAGCTATTCAGGATCAATTTCAACAATGAAATTCTGAATATTTTTCTAGGCTTTTTATGTCAAGCATTAAATGAAATATCCTGACTATTTATTGACCTGGAAAGTTGTGATGCCTTTTTCCAGGAAATCGATTATCTGACTGATGGCTGCAACTCCGGCATTAATATTTGCTTCTTCAGTTTGAGCGCCCATTTTTTTGGGAGTAAAGTAAACCTGGGTAGGAAATTGTGCTTTCAATTCATCGGCAATGTCAGGAGCAATATCGGAAGCATACTTGAAGTCAGGTCTTTCCTGGAGTATCAGGCGTAAACCTTCTTCGCAGACTACTTCTTTCCGGGCAGTATTGATGAGAACTCCTCCAGTGGGGAGCAGACGCAACAGGTTTTTATTCACGAAGTTTACTGTAGCCTCAGTCTTTGGCAGATGCAGGGAGATGTAATTGCAGGTGGAATATAATTCTTCAACTGATTTTAGAGGAGTAATACCTTCAGCCTGCATAACTTCATTGCTCACATAAGGATCGAAAGCGAAAACCTGCATACCGAATCCACGTGCGATACGGGCGACATTCTTGCCCACATTGCCATAAGCGTGGATGCCGATTTTCTTACCCAGCAGTTCAGTTCCGGATTTAGGCTGAAACTGGCAGCGCGCCAGATACAGCATCATGCCGAAAGCGAGTTCAGCGACAGCATTGGAATTTTGACCAGGAGTATTCATACAAACGACCTTCTTTGCCGAAGCAGCAGCCAGATCAAGATTATCATAACCGGCACCGGCACGAACGACGATTTTCAGGTTAGCAGCATTTTCAAGTACTTCTGCTGTGACTTTGTCTGATCTAACTATCAGGGCATCTACATTTTTGACGGCATTGATAAAATCTGCCTTATCCTGGTATTTTTCCAGGAGAATAAGTTCATAACCGGCAGCATCTGATTTTTCTCTGATCAGTTGAACAGCTTCTGCTGCAAAAGGTTTCTCTGTAGCAACAAGAACTTTCTTGGACATTTCTTCCTCCAGATATATATTTGAGACTATTACTGAAATATAGGGTTTTTTTGGTCAAGGATAATGTTTGTTTTTGCGGGTTTATGAAACGCTGAGAATATTTTCCTGGCAGGAGTAAATTCGCTGGTGCGGGAAGAAAAGCAGGTATTCAGCTATATGCATTTCTTTGGAGTTAAAGATGCATAGCCTCCGGTTAAGGAACTCCGCAACCGGAGGAACAGATAAGCTGCACGCCCTCTTTCCCGCCCATCCCGGTGCAGCCGGGATGGGCGTGGGGCTAGAGATAAATCCCAAAATCCTCCGCTGGCATTATGTTTCACCGGAGGCTATGCACCTTGATCCTTTATCCGGATTATAATGGCAGTATTAAAAGAAAAATATTTGGGAAAAAAACGGCCGGATGCCAATAGTTAGACAAATTACTTGACGAAATAAACAAATTCCAGCTTGTAGAAAATTAAAGAATAATAATAAGAAGGAGCTGGGATGAAGAAGATCAGTATCTATAAAATAATCAGTATAGTAGCTTTTATAGCTTTATTTTTTATACTGTCACTGCCGAACTTCTACAATATTAACAAGAAGCAGGAAGCAGAAGAATGTATAAAAAATATGCGAGCCGTTTATTTAGCAGCCCAGGATTATTTGCGGATTGAAAAAAAGAGTTTTTCCGGCAGCAGCAGCGACCTTGAGCGTATGGGTTATTTGAATAAAGCTTATGAATGTCCTTCAGAAGCACCAGGAGATAAATATCAGGTTCATATTGACAACGAAACCGGTGAAATTAGTGTCCGTTGTCCTAATGAAATTAATAGTTCACCCTATTTAACTGTTTCGTCATTTGAGGATTTCATTTACTTTGTAAATATTATCAAATTCCATCAGAAGCCAACTTCGGAATTCATTTACAATAATCTAAGTCAGGAATGCAAAGATTATCTGGCAGAGCATGTAGCTTTTTCGGATTCCTATTTTAATGTCAGAAGCTGGCAGGACTGGGATAAATTTATTGAGAATGTAAAGAAACGTCTTGGCGATGTAGTAATCCAGGAGATTTGGGCGACAATACCGGACACCACACAGCAGATATTTATGAACTGGAACAGGATTGAAAATCCGTTAACAATTGAACAGCGGGAAATGATTGCAGATTCCTTTAATCGAATTCTGGCAGAGCATGAATTCAGCGATGTGGCCTTTAAGTCGGTGAGTATTAATAAAGAAGGCAGAGAACTACATAAAAGAGGATATTCTGACCTGAAACAAGTGGAGAAACAGCGTTTAAACAGAATACTAATAGAGCAGATATTCCCTTACGAATTCCAGATCGGATTAACTTATAACATTCCCAGCGATGCCCTGGCTGGAGTTTTGATAGATGATTTGAACAGCATGCTTACGAAAGGAACCTTTAATGATACACAGTTCCTCAATAATATTAATCTGAGCGGACAAACGATCAGCAAAATGGAGAGTATTCCGGAAAACGACCTGGATATAGCCTTAACGAACCGCCTGATCCTCCACGATGCCTATCCAACTCTGATTGTTAAATATGCAGATATGTATAGCGATCATCGTCTGCCTCAGATGTAAACTTTTGAATTAATTTAACTAAATTATAAGCCTGTCGGTTACCGGCAGGCTTTTTTCTGGAGAAAAGATGGAATATCAGGAATTTCTGGATTATATATATGAGCGTCATTCCGGGAATGTGAAGCTGGGACTGGAGCGAATGCTTTCCATACTGCAGGGCATGGGACATCCTGAGAAGAAATTATCGGGAATACATGTGGGAGGGACCAATGGTAAAGGCTCCACCTGTGCTATGCTGGAAGCTATGGCAATAGAGGCCGGATTAAGTACCGGCTTGAACACATCACCACATCTGGTGGATTACCGGGAGAGAATTCGGCTAAATGGCAAAGACATTGCAATAGAAGACCTTTTTAGCATTTACTACAAATGGGAAAAAATATTACAGGATAACGAAGCCTCGTTCTTTGAGATAACCACAGCTATGGCATTTGGCTATTTTCTGGATAAACAGGTTGATTGTGCCATTTTTGAAGTTGGACTCGGGGGCAGGCTGGATGGGACAAATCCTTTTGCAGCGGAAGTTGCTGTAATTACATCCATATCATTAGACCACATGAAAAGCCTGGGTAATACCATTGAGAAAATTGCCTGGGAAAAAGCCGGGATCATAAAACCGGGACAGAAAGTCATTGTAGGAGAGATCCAGGATTCAGCGTTACAGGTGATTTCCAGAGTCGCATCAGAGCGGGGAGCGGCATTGTTGCTCTCCGGCAGGGATTTTCAGGTGGAAAATATCCGGCTGAATGAGCAGGGAACAATTTTCGATTATAGAAGTTTAGAAGTAACTTTTAAGGATTTAAAAGTTAATTTGATAGGAGTGCATCAGGCATATAATGCTGCTCTGGCAATTACGGCTTTCCTCGTCTGGCAGCACAGCAGACAGCAGGTGCTTAACGAAACATCCCTGCGTAAAGCGTTAGCCAGGGTTAACTGGCAGGGCAGAATGCAGATATTGCATCATAAACCCACGGTCATTATCGATGGAGCACATAACGTGGAAGGAATTGAGAAGCTGGTTATGAACATGCAGCAGATTTTTCAGGGAAGAAGGATCTTGACAGTGCTGGCGATACTGCGGGATAAAAATATAGATGAAATGATACATCGTATCATTAGCATAAGCGACCGTCTTTATATTAGCAAGAATAAATCCAAACGTGCTGCCGAAATTGAGGATCAGGTGGCAGTCGCCGAGAAATACGGAGCTTATTATGAGACTGCTTATGACGTGGTTACGGCACTGAAACGGGCTCTATCGGATGCAGGTGAAGAAGATATTATCATCATTGCCGGTTCTTTATACACTATTTCCGAAGTGCTGGCAGCAAAAATATTCAAGGAAGTGTAATGAGAGGATTATTTATTACTTTTGAAGGAATTGAGGGTTGTGGAAAATCAACACAGGCTGAGATGCTGGCAGAATATCTGCAGCAGGAAGGCAAGGAAGTATTTTTAACCAGGGAACCGGGAGGACCTCTGATCTCGGAGAAGATCAGGCACATACTTTTAAGCAAGAGTAATTCCGCGATGCTGCCGGAAACAGAGCTTCTTTTATATTCAGCCAGTCGCAGCCAGCATACCGGGGAATGGATATTGCCCTTACTGGAAACAGGCAATATTGTCATTTCCGATCGTTATTATGATTCCACGAGGGCATATCAGGGTGTCGCACGTCAGATTGATAGTGACATGATCGAAATTCTGTGCCGTTTTGCCGCCTTTGATCTGGAGCCAGATATCACCTTCCTGATTGATCTGCCAGCTCAGCAGGGATTAAGCCGCATTAAAGCAGAGGATGCAGATCGCCTGGAAAGTGAAGCAATGGATTTCCATGAAAGAGTCCGCCAGGGATTCCTGGAGCTTGCTGCCAAAGAAAAGAGAATTATAATTATTGATGGACAAAATACTATTGAAGAAATAAATCGCAATATTATAGCTGAATATAAGAAAAAACTGGAAAGTGAGGCAAAAAATGAAACTTAAGAAAACAGGAAAGATATTTCTTACTCTTGGAATTTCGGGCTGGATCCTGATCGGAGTACTGCTGTTAACTGCCACCAGGGTTGATGCCAAAGATAACGGTCGTGATACTATGTTCAAAAAAATGGAGCTGTTTAATCAGGTCCTTTATAATCTCCAGAAGAACTATGTTGATACACTTTACGTTGATGATATGATCGAAGCAGCCATTAACGGAATGCTCGATGAACTCGATCCGCATACTACTTTTTTTGATCCTGACGAATTCGAAAAATTTAATACTAACACCAAAGGCGAGTTTGGCGGACTTGGTATTTCCATAAATCAGATCGGTGATTATATCACGGTGGTATCCCCGATTGAAGGAACTCCTGCCTACAAGATGGGAATTATGGCGGGAGATAAGATCGTTAAAGTCGATGGTACCAGTGTGGTTGGTATGTCCACGGATGATGCCATTAAGCAGATGCGGGGTGACAAGGGCAGTAAAGTGCTGATCACTATCAAACGCCCGGGTGTCAAAGAAGAACTGGATTTTGAGATCATACGTGATATTATTAAAATTGATAGTGTACCTTATGCTTTTGTGATGGATAACGGCATCGGCTATTTGAGAATTCGCCAGTTCAATGCTAATACTACTCAGGAATTGAGTGATAATCTTAATAAACTGGAAAAAGAAGGCATTCGCGGTCTGATAATTGACCTGCGCTTTAATCCAGGAGGATTACTCACCGAAGCAGTAAACACGGTAAATGAATTCATCGGCAAAGATAAAAGAGTTGTCTTTACCCAAGGCAAACTCCCCGAAGCCAATCAGGAATATTTCACCCGTTATAATCGGATGCGTTCCGGTTATCCCGTAGTTGTTATGATAAATGAAGCCTCTGCCAGTGCTTCCGAAATTTTTGCCGGCTCGATGCAGGATTACGATAGAGCGTTGGTCGTAGGTAAAACATCTTATGGTAAAGGCTCCGTTCAAAGGTTGTTTAAGCTCAGTGATGAATATGGCATAAAAATAACAACTGCCAAGTATTACATCAATTCCGGTCGCTGCATTCATAAGGATCTGAATGATACTTTGCTCAAAGACCCGCGCGTGCGTTATGGTGATATTTCTGAGGAAGAACTGGATAAAATGCGCGCTGAAGCTGATAAAGAACATTTAAAAGACATCCATTACACTGAAAAGGGCAGAACTGTTTATGGCGGTGGCGGCATTAATCCCGATCTGACCATTGAACAGGCAAAAATGACCAGACTCGGTATGGAACTGCGCCGTAAAAATCTCACTTTCAATTTTGCCGTTGATTATATGATCAAAAATGAAGATAAAGTGGAACTCGGTTTCCAGGTTGACGATAAGATTTTTAATGACTTTATGCAGTTTGCTCAGGAAGACAGCGTTGAATGGACAGATACACAACTGGACAGCACGATGAGCTGGATAAAGAACAACCTGACCAGCAACATCATCAACAAGAAATTCGGTGACGAGGAAGGATATAAAGTCGCCATTCAGGACGATCAACAGCTTCAGGAAGCAGTTGCCATCTTTGATAAATGTCCTACCCTCGATGATATGTTCTCTTATGCTGCCGAACAGCAGGCAAAAAAAGAAGAATAAATTAGATCCATTGTATTATAGAGATTTTAAAAAGCCGGATTTCATTTCCGGCTTTTTTTCCAGTTTTGTGCAGTAGTATGTGATAAAAAAAATAGTGGCTAATTATTCACCCCGATGTATCGGGTAAATCCTGATTTCAAATGGGGCTGTTTCACAACTCCGGAATTTCTATAAAAAATTACTGAAACCACTAAACAACACTGAAAAATGCTTGATAACAATAAAATCCATAATCTGTTATAGATAATGTATTTTCGATTTCTTTCCAATAATATCTTTTCTGTGAAAATCTGTGCATTCAATGGTTGATAAAAAATATATTAGGTTGTGAAACAGCCCCTTACGCAGGCTGGGAGGTTATTTCCAATTCTGAATAATGTATGTACTTCTGAGTAACCGGAAAACTTGCCTGCCTGGAGAATCCGACAATTGATCTTTTCAGTTTTTATTGTTACACTTGTACAATTTCAGGTAATTATGAAGATCGTAACCGCATTTTTAAGCTGTATATCCGCTGAACACAGTAAAAAACCATAAATATCAAAAATATAATAAGATAAGCTCATAAGTGATTCTAAACAGTGTCACTTTTAGGCTACGGATAGGCTCCGTATAGGTTCCGTATGGGTATAAATAATGTCACTTTCAGGTGACTTTAACTTAGCATACTGGATTATAACTACTGTTCTATTTTTTCAGTAATAACCAGATCGTTGGTTTATTCATTCAGTTTCATTAAAATCCGTTCTGTGCAGTAGGATTTCACAAATAGCACCAATTTTATGGCACAGAGGAAGTTACAAAATGATTATAAGTATCAAAATATTCACTGATCATTTTCTTACTTCTCTGCACTCATCACGATGTCTCGGGATTAGCGCTCTTTGTAAAAGCTTACTGCACAAAATGGATTAAAATTTCTGTGAGAGATACTGTTCAGTGTAACTCTTTATATAATTACCAAAATTCTTAAAGTGAAGATGAAATGTGCACATCTGCTACGCTTTAGGCAGGATTATCGTAATTGACAAAACTAAATTTCCTGAGATAGTTTAGGGAATGTTAATTAGTCCGTAGGACTTATCTATTTGTAGAATATAATATTACCCCCCCCCCACCCCCAGCGACCGGCGGAGCC
>JAIPIH010000028.1 GCA_021734835.1 Candidatus Cloacimonadota bacterium
TGGGAATGTTACGGGTGATGTAATAAAAAATTATATTTCCCAATCTCAAGGTGCTTGGAATTTTGTGCCACAAAGAAAAGTTACTTCCTTTGCTTAATTACTTGATACCTCGGACTTCAGTCCGAGGAGGTTCATTTTAGAAAAATCCTTATCTGGAACTTTATAATAAAATGGTGCTCCTGCCTTGGGTCTCCATAAATTAGGATCATTTACTAAAGGGTTTTGTAGTGAGAACTGTAAAAATCTTATTGCTATATCTACATTACTAGAATTTAACTTCCCAAAATCTAATGTTCTTTTTTCAGGTATTTTTTCTATTAATACATTATTTCCTATTAATTTAAATTCACTTGGCAAATCCCTATATCCATCAGGTTGAGCTATAAATACTTCATTATCCTCTTTAACATAAGTACAAGGTGACTGAGAATACGAACTCAATTTATCGATTAAAAATTGTATATTTTTCTCAAAATCATCACTATCCTTACTCAAACCCTTTATCTTATATAGATTATATTGACAAGTAAGGTCATGCAAATTTTCAATTTTATAGATATTTGATTCGACTATGCTCATTTTTTATTCAACTCCATACACATTTTTTTAAAATTACAAAATTCGCAACAAGAGGGATAAGATGTTGTAGGTATATTCGATAAATTGTCTTCTACATTATTGATTGTTATTAACATATGAGTTCCAGTAAGATACATATGATCCTCTATGTCACAAATGTCTTCTTCAGTTAATTGATACACTTTTTGCAAGTTTTTTAATAACTGAAATTCAATCAGCTTGATTTTATGAGCATCATTAACTAAATCTTTGAAATTATTTGGAAAATCAACATGTGGCTTTACGTTAGATAAAACATAAGCATATGTTCCCAACTGTAACCAGTAATCTGTATTACGACCACTATGTACCTTCCAATCTATAATTGTTGGGGGTTTATCGTTATAGAACAAAATTAGATCTGGAGTACTTGTGATACTAAACTCATCAAAAGACATAATTAAGCTTCTTTGAGATATTATTCTATCTGCGTTTTTTATTTCATATATTATCTCGGATTTCAAAAGATTAGAAATTGCCACTTTTATTTCTTCTTTCATTTTTTCTATTAAGATATCATCTAACCCATTTCCATATTCTAATTCAAAAAATGCACAATAAAGATCTCCTGCCTTACTTTTTACCATCCCCTCTTGTTTGTATTTTTGTTTTTTTCCAAAGTCTAGTTGTTGATCAGATAAATCAAAAGCAAATTTAAGAACATCTTCTTCTTTGGGAATTATCCCATTCTTTAAAGCAGGAATTATTACTTTATCAATTGCTATATCTACAATTAATCCCCTCCAAGCGTACACACTTCTTAGTTGTTTTAACAAAAAAGTTTCTTTTCTTAGTGGATCTTTTGCACGTGAATTTGCAAATACAGTAGAAAGGTACCATTTTCTGGGGCAGTTTTGATATTCTTTTGATTTTGATACAGACCATCTCATTTTATTTTCTACTCCTAATAAATTGTAAATACTCAAGAAGCTTCTTTTCTTCATCATCAGACACGTCTAAAAAAGGATTGCTTTTTCGAAAATATACTTTTTCGGCATTAGTATCTTGATCAAGTAGATTCATAATATTTTCAAATGGAATTTTAAAAAAATCAGATATTTTTCTCAAAACTTTAATAGAGGGATTTTTGATTTTTGCATTCTCCAATTGACTAAAATAAGCGTTAGATATTCCTGTTTTTTCTTCTATGTCCCTTAAAGTAAAATTTAATTCATTTCTTTTTTTTTTAATAAATTTGGCTAATTCTTCTACCATATATTTTGGAAAGATGAACTAGTTTATAAATTTTGCTAAAGATATCAAGCAAATGCTAATTCCATTAAGCAAGTTCTTTTAATTTAGATAGTATTAGAATCATTCCTTCTGTATCTAAACAACAATATTTTCTAAGATTCTGTCTAATATCCTTTTTATTATCCAACTTGTGCTCAATATGTGAATAAAAATACATCATACTCGCATCTCCACCATTATTAATCTCCAATTCAGAATAACTCTTTCCTGCAATTGCCGGAAGAACCTTCTTTATGGAATAAGAACCTTTTTGGGATGGATTATAGTAATAGAAATTTCTGAATACATCGGCAAGATCAACTACTCTTCCAATTGCTTTTTGCAACCATTCATCATGATCTGGAAAGTCCTCTGCAAGTTTCTTCATGACACTAATCTCAAAAGACTTATTGAAGACTACAATATCTCCTTCTCCTTCTAAATCAGACTTCATTTGTTCAAGTAAAGCAGGTCTTGGGTCATTTGAACCCCCTGCAAGAAATTCTTTATGCTCCGTTGAACCATCTTCTTGTTCAATATGGAGCGAATACTGGAATGGAATCTTCTGATAAGGTTTTGATTTGTCAAAGAGTGGGACTGCTGTATCAAAGGTCTCAAAGTCAAAATGGTATAAAGGATAATGCAGTTGCGATAAGAAATGCTTTATCTGCTCCTTTGAGCAATAAGGCTTATCATTCTTGACTGATTCGATGATTATTCCATCCTTAGCAGTTAATTTAGTGCCCTCAGGAATGTCGTTCAAGTCTTGAATCCCTTCATCTAACAATTTCCAATAAACTCTCCAATTTGTCAAATGAAGAACATTGTTTTCAGGCAATATGCTCCAGCATTCTTTCTTTAGTGGGCACTCATAAGGTTTATTACATTGCATACAAATAGAGATTTCCGGAGGAGACTCCTTTTGTATAACAGTAATAAATATCTGACTGTTTTTTTCAATATCATCAATCATGCTTACTTTTTCAGTTACTTCCTCTTGCTTGATCAACTCACTTGGTTTTATTTCTCCATTCTTAACATATTCCTTATTAATAAAAATAACAAAGCATTTGTTGATCTTTAATCCTGCTTTTTCTATAACATATTTTTGGAATGCTAGGTCAGGAATATGTTGAGGCTTTATTTCGGTTGTTGATTTGATTTCATATAAATCCCATCCATCGCCTGAGGGAATAATTAAGTCAGATCTGACAAACAAGTTATTACTCATGAATCCTGCTTCAAAGATTTTTTTCTTTTGCTCTACTAGTTCTTTGGTTTTGTCAAAATTCTCTTTAAAATCTAATCCATTTAGATCTACAGCATCAGGATATAGTTTTTTTACATATTCTTCAAATGCATGACCCTGAGCAAACTTATGCTCATCAGAAAGAGTAATTTCAGGTAATTGCTTTCTATCTGCAAACCAAAGTAAACGTTGGCATTGTAAGCCATTCAAATATTTTGATTTTGTTAGCAATACCATTTTTATTTAATCTCAAAGTTTATTATTGGATATGCTGAAAAATCTGTCAAAGAATTTTGTGAATTTTTCAATGACTGTTTCTCGTTTTTTAGTACGCTCTCCAGTTTGAGAGAATCGTGAAACAGGCGGTAAAATTTTACTAAGAGCAGTACCGGTTGTTGTAATACTGCCATCTCTGAAAGAATTTTTTATAAATGCATATGCTTTATCACGATTAAGATTTTCATCTTCAATAATTCTTTCTAGTTCTTCAATTTTCTTTTTCTCTACAAATTTCTGCCAATCTTCATCAACCACTGATTGCATGTCAAGGGATGCAATAAATTGTTCGATTAAGTCTTTTTTATTACGCAATTCAACACTTGAATCTATTGCTTTATTAATATCAATTAAAATCTCACGGTCTTTAATGTTATTTTCATGATACTTCTTGATTAGTTTTAATATATAGTCGATGTTAATTTCTACTTGTTTTATAAGCTCCATTTCAAAAATAAGATCATCGTTAATATTTTCCTTTTCATCATCTTTAGTTTTTCTAAATTCATTATAAAGATCTATATACATACTGTGATAATCTTGAATATCTCGTTCAGATAATATCTCATTACCTTCAAACTCATCAAAGGTAGATAGAATGTTGCGTACACGTAGAATACCGCCATACAATTTGATGAACGCTTTCTGATTCTTTTCACTAATAATCCGTTCGCCTAAAGGATATTTTTCTTGTAATTCTTCGATTAAACTAACATATCCTCGCACAGGTTTACCTTTATTCTCATAACCATTATAATACTCTTCATAAGTTTTCAACAATACAATTCCGCTTGCTTCTTTATCCCCAAAAAGGGAAATTGATTCATTTGTTGCTTTTTCTAAATTACGGAAACAAATAATATTCCCAAACGTTTTGATGCTGTTTAAAATTCTATTAGTTCGAGAATAAGCCTGAAGCAAACCATGTAATCTTAAGTTTTTATCAACCCACAATGTGTTAAGAGTTGTAGCATCAAAACCAGTCAAGAACATATTTACGACTATTAAGATATCTATTTCTCTGTCTTTTACTCGCTGACTAACATCTTTGTAATAATTCTGAAATTTATCTGAAGATGTATCAAAAGAAGTTCCAAACATTTTATTATAATCTTGTATAGCCTGTTCTAAGAAATCTCTTGAACTTGCGTCAAGTCCGCTTGTATCTTCTGAATTCTCATCAATAACTCCATCAATCTCTTCTTCATTTACTCCAAAACTATAAATGGTAGCTATTTTAAGCTGTTGATCACTTGGTAAATTTTTAAGTTGCTTTTTGAATTCTGAATAGTATTTTTTTGCTATATCAATAGATGAAACAGCAAAGATTGAATTTAATCCATTTAATCTTCTTTCTTTAAGTTTATAGAAACTGTTTCTCTTTGTTTTTTGGTCAAAATGCTCTCTAATATATTTTACAATATTACCTAATCTTTCAGGTGCAGAGAGAGCTTTTTCTCTATCAATATTATTTACTTTTTTATCCTCAATATTTTCTGCTTCCTTGAGTGTGGAAATATAATCTACTTTAAATGGTAAAACATTTTTATCAGCAATCGCATCTACAATAGTGTATGTGTGTAATTTATCTCCAAATGCTTGTTGCGTGGTTTTCAAGTCAACTCTTCCACCAGAAGATGAATTGACAGCAAAAATAGGAGTTCCAGTAAACCCAAAAAGATGGTACTTTTTGAATGCTTTTTCGATTCCAGAGTGCATATCTCCAAATTGAGACCTATGGCATTCATCAAAAATTAATGTAATATGACCCTCAAAAATACTGTGCCCTTTATTCTTTTTAATGAAGCGATCAAGCTTCTGAATTGTAGTTATTATGATTTTAACATTTGAATCTTCAAGTTGTTTCTTAAAAATAGTAGTGCTCGTATTACTATTGGCAGAACCTTTTTTAAATTTGTCATACTCTCTCATTGTTTGATAATCTAAATCCTTTCTATCAACAACGAATAAAACTTTATTAATATAAGACAACTTACTTGCTAATTGTGCTGTTTTAAAACTTGTTAAAGTTTTTCCTGAACCTGTTGTGTGCCAAATATAACCGCCTGCATCTATTGTTCCAAGTTTTTTATAGTTGGTACTTACTTCGATCTTGTTAAGTATTTTCTCAGTCGCAACTATTTGATAAGGTCGCATAACTAAAAGTTGATTATCAGAAGTAAATACGCAATAACGAGTGAGGATATTCAAAATAGTATGTTTAGCAAAAAAAGTTTTTGCAAAATCTAATAAGTCAGTGATAGGACGATTTGTATGATCTGCCCACCAGCTAGTAAATTCAAAACTATTACTTGATCTCTTGCCCTTTTTTATTACGCCTCTAAGTAGTTCTTTTATGTGTTCAGAACGAGTAGTGTTGCTGTAATACTTAGTGTGTGTGCCATTAGAAATAACAAAGATTTGTACATATTCAAATAAACCGCTTGAAGCCCAAAAACTTTCTCTTTGGTAACGATTAATCTGGTTGAATGCCTCTTGTATTGCTACACCTCTTCTTTTGAGTTCAATATGAATTAATGGCAATCCATTCACAAGCACAGATACATCATAACGATTAGAACGTTGTCCGTCTTCAGTTGTGTACTGATTAATAACCTGTAAATTGTTGTTATGAATATTATCTTTCCTTAATAAGTAAATATTTTTAGTTGTTCCATTATCACATTTTAAGATTTTAATGTAATCTTCTTGAATAGTGATTGTTTTTTCAACTATACTTTGATTTTTATTAGCAATTTCGCCATTAAAAAAGTTAGACCATTCATTGTCGCTAAATTTGTAATTATTTAATTTTTCTAATTGTTTTCTCAAGTTTTTTATCAAATCTTCTTCTGAAGTGAAATTGAGGTACTCATAAGCCTGTGTTTGTAATTGTTCTATGAAAGATTTTTCTAAGTCTGCTTCACTTTGGTAACTTTTAGCCCGACCATAGGTTGGAGTAAATTCAGCCACAACAGTGCTTTCGGTATTTTGCACGACTAAATCATAATTTTTACTTTTTGACATTTTTAATCATACCTTTTCTTTAAAAGTTAGCATTTTATTTTCAACTTTTTGTAATATTTTCATTTGTTGAATTGCAATTTGGTTAAGTTTTATCAACCGTTCACTTTGAGCAATATTTTCATTAATAAATACTGCATTGATATTTTCTAAATTTGAAAGACAAATAAGTTGATTAATATTTGCATAATCTCGCATATTTCCTTTTAGATCTGGATTTATATCTCTCCATTCTTTTGCAGTCACACCAAATAAAGCAACATTTAATACATCTGCTTCACTTGAATATACTTGAGATATTTGTTTCTGACTTAGTTTATCAGGGATAAGATTTTGTTTAATCGCATCAGTATGTATATGATAATTAATTTTTGCAAGTTCTCGTTTAGCAGTCCAACCTATTTGTTTTTGTTCTTTTTCTTTAAGATTTTGAAATTCTTGAATTAAATATAATTTAAATTGAACACTAATTGCAGATCCAAATTCAAAAGCAATATCTTTATGTGCATAAGTTCCCCCATATTTACCTTTTTTTACAATTAAGCCTATTGCAGAGGTTTTTTCTATCCACTCTGAAACACTCATTGTGAAACTAGGTAGTCCTGCTTGTGATTTAAAGTGGTCAAATTCGACCACTTTAAAATTGGGGTTATGAATTAGCTCCCAAGTACCTAAAAACTCAAGAGTATATCTGTTCCTAAGCCAGTTTTTTATAATATCTGCTGCACGACTCTCACTTTCTTTAGCATTAGCCATATCAGTTAAGGAAATATAATCATTTTCTTGATAGTTTAAGATTGTAATTTCAGCCTTTCCAACAGTTATTTTTGTCATCTTTATGCTTCGACCTCATTAAATGTTAAAAGTTTCTCTCTGTAATACTCATATTGTTTTCTTCGAGCAGTTATTTCTGCAGGAAGACCTTCTGAAATATCATTAACTAAGGCATCAAACTTATCAAGAATTGCAACAATTCGTTCTTGCTCTTTAATTGATGGGATTGGAATTTTAATTTTTGCGAGGTCTTTTGCAGAAACATCAGTTACCTTAGTACCTTTTGCTAATTTTTTCTTTTCAGCAAAAAACATTCTTGTTTGGGTATAATATGCTAAATATTTAGGATTCTGCTTATGCTTAAATATCGATGCGTGACCTCCTGTAACAATTTCTTTATCACCAAGCCAAACCACTGCTTTGCAAACATCTTCAATATTTTCGCTAGTATTCGTAATTATTAAATCGTTTTTTTGGACTTTTTGTAATTTTTTGGCAGTTTCTAATGACACAAATGATTTTGTTTTATCTGTATAGGTGCCGTAGTAAGTATAGATTTGACCATAATGGATGCAACCTATTCCTGTTTCAGTAAAATCAGTTTTAGGCAAACCATTACCTCTGACAAACTGACCAACTTCCCCCATAGGCTTCCACTCCACGTCATCTTCAAAAGTTAATATTTCCTCCTTATAGTGTTCATACTGCTTCTTTCTCGCTTCTAGCTCCGCTTCTAGCTCCGCTTCTAGCTCCGCAAAATTATCAAGAATTTTTATAATTTCCTCTTGGATGGGGAGAGGAGGAACTGGAATTTTCAGTTTATTTAATATTTGCATTGTTAAGCTTGGTCTGCCCGAACCAGTATCTAATGCTTCTAAATCCACAGTCTTCATATAATAGTAAAAATATTTTGGAATAATCTTTTTGTCATCTATTTCTGTATGATAAATTGTGTCAACATTCCAAAATGGAGTTTCAAGATAAAATATGTTTGTTATGGTTCCTTTCCTGGGTATTAGTACGGTTGGTTTGTTGTATGAATAAGTATCGACATATTTCATAATACCTCCAGATCCATAAACAGGGATAGCTCCCTTACCAAGTTTTTTATAATCTTTACCGTGTTTAATTTTTGCTATTTCTTCCAACTCAATAAATTTAACTCCCTGCGGACAAAGTTTCTTAATGAGTTCTTCAACCTTATTCATTTATCTCCCTCTAGGTCTGCTACAATCTTATCTATTGCAGTTCTTAATTCAGATTGTTTTTTCACAATTTTTGAAATCTCTTTATTTAATTCAACAATATTTACTTCTTCCCTTGTATCTTCAGTTTTTACATAACTTGAAACTGAAATATTGTAGTCATTTTGTGCGATTTCGCCATTATCAACTAATTTAGAAAAATATTCGATATCTTTACGATTTTTGAAAGCTTCTAAAATTCTATTACGATTAGCATCACTTAATTTATTTTTATTTCCGCCACGAACAAACTCAGCAGAAGCATCAATAAATAATGTTTTATTATCTTTCTTACTTTTCTTAAGAACAATTATGCAAGTTCCAATAGTTGTTCCAAAGAATAAATCAGGTGGTAATTGAATGACTGTATCAACATAATTATTGTCAATAAGATATTTTCTGATTTTTTGCTCTGCACCACTTCTATATAAAACGCCTGGAAATTCAACAATTGCAGCAGTTCCTGAAGTAGAAAGCCATGCTAACATATGCATAGTAAAAGCTAAATCTGCCTTGCTTTTTGGTGCTAATACTCCTGCAGGAGAATATCGAGGATCATTAATCAACAATGGGTTTGAATCTCCTTCCCATTTAGTTGAGTAAGGTGGATTTGAAACGATTGCATCAAAGGGTTCATCATCCCAATGTTTAGGGTCGATAAGAGTATCGCCATGAGCAATATTAAATTTCTCGTAATTTATATCATGTAAAAACATGTTTATTCGACAAAGATTAAAAGTAGTTAAATTAATCTCTTGACCAAAAAATCCTTGACGTACTTTATCTTTTCCGAGAACTTTTGCAAATTTAAGAAGCAAAGAACCTGAACCGCAAGCAGGATCATATACCTTATTGACTTCTTTTTTATCAACAGTAGTAATTTCAGCTAACAACTCGCTCACTTCTTGAGGAGTATAATACTCTCCGCCAGACTTTCCTGCACTACTGGCATACATTGCCATTAAGTATTCGTATGCATCTCCAAAAGCATCAATTGTGTGATCTGTATATTTGCCTAGACTTAGATTTCCAATTGATTCCAAAAGTTTTGCTAGTTTTTGATTTCTTTTCTCTACAGTACTACCTAGTTTATTTGAATTAACATCTAAATCATCAAATAAGCCTTTTAGATCATCCTCACTTTCTGTTCCTTTTGCAGAATGCTCAATATTTTTGAAGATTTTAGCTAATGTTTCATTTAAATCAGGATTTTCACGAGCATTCTTAGTAACATTTACAAATAATTCACTAGGTAAAATATAAAACCCTTTTTCTTTAACTGTATCTGCTTTTCCAAAACCTGCTTCTTTATCTGATAGTTTAGCATAGTCAAAATCCTTGTCCCCTGCTCGGCGTTCATCATCATTAATGTAATGAGTCAAATTCTCACTGATGAAACGATAAAAAAGCATACCTAATACATATTGTTTAAAGTCCCAACCATCAACACTCCCTCTTAAATCATTTGCAATTTGCCATATTGCTCTATGCAACTCAGCTCGCTCCTGTTCTTTAGTTGACATCTTTATTTTTCCTCATTTCTTCTTCCATAAATTTCTCTACTTTTCGAGATAATATAATGGAATGCTTCTCGCAGTATTTCTTATAAGCCTCATAAACATCTTCATCTAAGCTTAATGCTACAGTTTTTCTTCCCATATGAATTCATATGTGATGACTTATTTATAAAACTTGCTCTAGTGGTTGTCTTGTTGCCCCATCGCTGTCGCAATTCCGACCACATGGTATAATTCTCCTCAGCCACAGGGTTATTGGTGGTAAAAATCAAATGTGAAATATGCGAAAAAAAGCTTCAGAAAAATGAAGAAATGCTCTGTCAGTCATGTCTTTCTTTTGTTGAATGGAAGTATGGCAGTCTAGACAAATACAAAAAAAGCCGAAAGGGGAGGTCAAAAGAATGAAAGCAATAACACTAGTGCTTATTATTCTCATCTTGGGTATGCCAGCAGTTTTTGCTGTGGACTTTGATCAGGAAATTAGCGATGATGATAAGGCAACATTTGACAACATCCTTGAACCTGTGATGAAGATCTATAACTTTGTCAAGTACACAGCGACTGTCCTTGCAGTAGTCTTCTTGCTCTTTGCTGGAGTCACTTTCATCATGTCTGGAAATGACCAAGCAAAAAGAGAACAAGCCAAGATGATGGCAACATATATCATAATAGGTCTGATTGTGATCTGGGTTGCACCTTTGATTGTGGGGTATCTTGTAGGATGAGACCCTCTATTTTTTTTATTTTTGTTTTATTCTTAGCTACTGCTGTATCTGCATTTGATTGTTCTTATTTTGATAATCAGGAAGATTGTATAGAATTAAACAGCTATAATGAAAGCCTAATCTCAGATTTAATCTATACAGACACTTCATTTCCAAATCATGACTTCATAAAAAACTACAATGATAATATTGATGTAGATTCTCCTCCTTATGATACAACTCCAGTATCTGATGGAAATGTAAGAGATGTATGGTTTACTTTTCTCTCAGTTTTGCCTTCTGTATCTTACCAAGACCAACTGCTAGTCCCTAACACATTTACTTTAAGGTCAGAATACGATTACACCTATAACGTACCTTCAGAATATTACAATAGTAGAAAAAGAGATGGTGATACTTGCAGAATAAGATATTCTCTTAATAGTCAATCTGACAATCTCCAAATATATGCCAATGGTAATTATTTGAGCAGTAGTAAGAATGCGATATTTTCTATCAGCAGACCTGCTGAATTCAAAGGAGTCTACACAGCATCTATTACAATCAGAGAGCAATATTACGAATGGGATAGGTATTGTTGTTCCAGAAGAGACGGAAGATGCGTCAGGTATTGCTATGATTGTGAATATGATTATTCCTCTTACGATACTGACTCTGTAACAGTTGAAGATACAATATCTCTTGTACCCTACAATGCTCCTGAAGAGCCAAGCTTTACTTTTCTATATGAATATAACGGAAATTATCAAGGAGTCAAAAGCAATACTAATAACAATCTTGAAATTGATTTTGCTAATTCAAACTACAAAGAATCATTCTTTGAATATAGTTCAGAATTTTCAAAATTGCCTTATTATTTCCTTACATTAAAAGCTGAAAATTCATCTTCAAAAAAGATAAGGAACCTCTACCTTGATAATTATTCAATAACTGTAAAAGAAAAAGAAGGATGCATTGTAAAATACAGTAATTTTTTTGATACTGAAGAGAAGGAATGTGATGAGGATTTCAGAGAACTGGAAATCAAAGAGTTTAAGAAAATACAACCTTCAAAATCTTGGAATCTCTTATTCAAGATTGTTATCTTCATATTTATCAATATTTTATTGTATCTTGTCATAAAGAAATATTGGGGCAGAATATTTGTTCCTGTAGCATTGATTCTATTAACAATCCCTGCAGTTCATGCAGAAGAATGTGGGCTGACAAATCTTGCCTCTTGTATTCCTGAGAAAATGTATGAGTTCTTTATCGAACTCCTGAATGCTCCATTGCAACCATTACTGGAACTAACCAGATCTCTAATGGAAAACCCCCCTTCAATAGAATTATTTCAGGGCGTCTGGGCAATAATGGTTTATGTTGTAAGCTTATTTTATGGATTCCTTTTCATGTATTCAGGATTCCAATTCCTTTTCTCAGGACATAATGTAGTCAGAAGAGCAATGGCAAAGGAATGGCTAAAAAATACTGTGATAATGATTACATTGATTCAAGGATCATTCTATCTGTATGGACTTGTACTGGAGATTGGAGCAATATTGACCTCTTCAGTATTATCGATGGTCAATGAGCACTTCTTCTTGATAACTGCAGATAATATTGTAAACATTGGGCTAGAGTTCCTCTTCCTTAGTTTCTATGTGTTGACTCTTTTCATAACAATACTCTGCCTTCTGGTAAGGTACATAATTGTAGCTTCAGGCGTTATTTTTGCTCCTATCGGAATATTCTGTTACTTCATCCCTCCATTGAGAAGTTATGGTAAATTAATCTTGAACTTACTAGGTACTTTCATATTTATTACTTTCATTGATGCAATCATAATATTAGCTTGCTCAATGTTAATAGAAATACCTCTCTTTGAAAACATTAAGATATTGATCATGATATCCTGCTTTTCAATAATTAATGTAATCTTTATGATTATGATAATCAAAGCAATCTTTAAAGCAGTATTTTCTGGAGGAGGAAGTGGACAAGATATTGCTCAGGCGGTAAAGTATATCGCTATGATAGCTTAAACCTTATTTTAAGAAAGAGTTAGAAGGTGACTTCATAATCAATTCAATAAAATCCACTAACGATTCAAACTTATCATTTAGTTGCTTAGACTTCTTTAGTTCTTCTCTAAATTGACCTTTAACATACTTTTTCCCATAATTTTCATTATTGTCAAAGTAAATTATATTATCAAAATTTTTTCCATTTCTCAGAAATTTATTGTCACTACTACCTGAACTATGTCTCAAAGCAAAGATATATTTACATTTTGGAAATATCGCTTTTATGTCTGATGCAATATTGGAATATGTTATTATCCCATGAGTATTTACCCCATCATATTTTAATTCAATAATAATAGATGGGATAATAATTGTGTTTTTAGCATTACTATTATTGTTATGTAGTCTAATAGATTTACATTCCTGTATATCTTTTACATCCATTAAATCTCCTTTTTTGTATATAACAATATCTTGATCAAAGAAACCTAATTGTAGCTCATATTTTCCAGTTTTGTTTTTTTGTAGAAAAATATCCTTAAGAATTCTTCCTTTAAATATTATAAAGTCTGGGAATCTTTCATTTAAAATATCAATTAAATCTTCATTCCACAGTTCTTCGTTTCGTCTATCGCTCATAAACATCAAATATGGGGGTTTTTATTATAAATGTTTCCACAAAGCTGTCGCAATTCCGACCGCTCCTTATATATCTGCAAAGCCTCTAAGTCTATGTGGCATACGAAATCCCCCAACAACTCCAGCATAAGGAGAAGATCATATTTGGACTTACGTTCTCTCAGATAATCTGGGCAATCGTATTTGGATTTATCTTATTAATGATTTTAAGACTGCCAATCAATGGCGTTGCTAAGTTCACACTTGCATTATTTCCTTCAATATTAGCAATCTTCTTCATATTCTTTGATGCTAGCCGATGGATTAAAGACATTTCAAGTTTTCTCAAGTTTAGAAGTGCAACACTAAATTCTCCAAGAATGAGAAGTCTGATTGAAATAAGAAAGGTGGAGAACAATATCATCAAAACAGACACAGAACTTGCAATTTTACAGATTACTCCTCTCAACTTCAGTATCAAGACAACAGAAGAGAAAGACACTATTATCTACGGATTCCAGAAATTTCTTAACGGGCTTGATTTTGCAGTTCAGTTTGTAGTCACGACAAATTCTCTTAATATTGATACTTATTTGAATACTCTTGAAGAAAGGGCAACTAATCAGGAATTATTCAAGGATTTCTCAGCATTCATCAAGTCAACAATACAAAAAAATGAAATGAGAAACAGAAACTTTTTCTTGGTAATCCCTAAAAAATCAGATTTGGACATACAGTGTAAGGTCTGCAAGGAAAGATTAGAAAGCATTGGACTAAAGACAACAAGGCTGACAGACAAGCAAATATTAAACAATTTGCATCTATTTTTCAACGATGTAGGAGATGAAAGAGATTCTGTTGAAATAGCAGATAATCCCTTGCATTACTTGATAGCACCAAATAATGTTAAGGATGAAGTAGACTCATTGACAATAAACAAGAAGTTTTGCAGGGTCATTTCTGCAGTTGGCTATCCACGAACAGTAGAATCGGGATTTCTTGACAAAATAATATCAACCAATGATGATTTTGACATTAGCATACACATGGAACCATTTCCTATTTCAACAATGATGGTAATGCTGAATAGGGAAATAATGAAGCAAAGAGCAGATCTATTCTCAGAACAAAGGAAGAATTCAATTAATCCTTCTTTGGAGATCAAATTCAAAGATACACTGAAAGTATTGGAAAATTTACAGAAAGGAAATGAAAAGCTATTCAATGTATCCTTATACATTAATTGCAAGGCTAGAACAAAGGAAGAACTAAATCTTCTAACAAAGAAAGTCGAGGCAGAATTAAACTCTTTGATGATTGTACCAAACATCCCTTTATTCAGGCAAGTGCAAGGATATAAGTCTGTAATCCCAATAGCAAAAGATGAACTTCAAACGAAAAGGAACATTACAACTCATGCTCTGTCTGCTTTTTTCCCGTTTACAAGCCCCTTTCTGACGCTTGAAAACAAAGGAGTAATGTTAGGGCTAAACAAGAATAAAGTGCCTTTTATCAAGGATATCTTCGCCCTGTCGAACGCAAATGGCATAGTGTTGGCAACTTCAGGATCAGGTAAATCTTATTTCACGAAATTACTCATCAGCAGACAGCTATTAAATAACACGCAGGTATTAATCATTGATCCACAGGCAGAATATTTAGGGTTGACTCAGCACTGCAATGGACAATTGATAACCATCTCAAGAGACTCAAAGACAATCATCAATCCTCTTGACCTAATGGGACATGATTACATAGAAAAAAGATTAGCCCTAATGGACATGTTCAAGATCATGTTCGGAGAACTGACTGAAATACAAAAATCCATCCTAGACAAGGCAATAACTCAGACCTATAAAAAAAAGAAAATCACAGTAAACTCCTACGAAAACAAGAAACCTCCAATATTAGGAGATCTATACAAAGAGCTTCTGCAAATGGACAAAAAAGCCAGTCAGATGGAGAAAATTACATACAGGGCATTGATCAACAGGCTTTACATGTATACAGAAGGAGTATTCGGTTTTATCAACAGGCAGACATCTATCAATTTCAATAATAATATGGTCTGCTTCAACATTGGAGACATGCCAAAGCAAGTGAAACCTTTAGTAATGTTTATGATTCTTGATTTTGTCTACATGAAGATGAAAGAATCAAGACAAAGAAAGCTCTTGATTATTGATGAGGCATGGTCATTGCTAGGCAAGACCGAAGAAGCATCATATATATTTGAAATTGTAAAAACCTGCAGAAAATTCAACATGGGTTTATTACTAATCACTCAGGATGTGGCAGACCTTATCAATTCAAAAGCAGGTCACGCAGTACTTGCCAATTCATCTTATACTTTGCTACTGAGACAAAAGCCTGCAATAATTGATTCAATTGTGAAAACATTCCATCTATCTCAGATGGAGAAAGAATATCTTCTTACTGCAACGCAAGGTAAGGGGGTCTTGATTCTTGATAATGAACACCAAGAGCTAGAAGTAGTTGCAAGTCCAAAAGAGCATCAGATCATAACAACCAATCCTGATGAGCTAAACAAACAAGAAGAGAAGCAAGTCAAACCAACAGAAGACATCAAGATGGATTTTGAACAGAAATTATATTATGGGAATAACCTGTCACAAGAGCAAAAAAATATCCTGAACAACAATGGATATAAAGTATGCAACTTCGTACCAATTGGAAAACCAAGACAAGAAGAAGTCTGGATAAAAGAAAATAGTATTGAATCTCTTGATCATACATTCCTAGTTGAAAATATAAAAGAAGAGATCCAAAAGCACACAAAAGATGTCCAATTATATGTTACAAAGAAGCCTGACATCATCTTCAAGAACAAGAAAGGAAAAGAGATGGCAATTGAAGTTGAGACAGGCTTTGGATTTAGTAAACATAAGAAAAGGCTCAAAGAAAAATTCTTTGATGTCTACATGGAATACAAAAAGGATGCAATAATAGTCATCGCACAAAAAAGTCTCAAAGACAGATACACAAGAATAGCACCATACCTCCAGATCATCAAGAGAACAGAAATATTAGAGTGGATAAATAAACAATTCAGATGATTATAACGGGCGGGAATTTAGGGGGGATAATAAATCTCGCCCGACGTCAAATGCAGCAAATAGGGGGGTTAATTGGGGGGTCATGGTTTTATATATACTCCAAATTATCCCCCCAAATATAATCAAGCATAATTTAGGGGGGACATTTTATTTTATCCCAATCTTGAAAAATTTTCAAAAAAAAGCCAGGGTGTGGGACATAAACAAATAATCAATCTTTAATGATAATTACAAATGCTCTTTTCCCAATATCTTTTTTCTGAACAAGAATCTTCGCACCGTTTCCATGCGGAACAACTTTTCTTTCAAATATTTCTTGAACATTT
>JAIPIH010000012.1 GCA_021734835.1 Candidatus Cloacimonadota bacterium
AACAAACTTTTACTTGGTTCTTGGCCTAACTTTTTACACATACATAAATATGTACTTTTAAATTCTCCAACTGTGATGTCCAAAATGTTATAGAGAAATGCTTCGTTGTCTTCTCACTCTTGATAATCTTCAGATAATTGTCTTTGCACTCCCCTTGCATGACCTTCCATAAATATTGAATATTTTTTAGACACAACTCCATTGTTATGTTGCACTCTATGAGTATATTCATGTCCCGATACAGGTATTAAATCTGTTCTTGCAATAATTTCTTTAGTAATCCTATCCCAATTTGCTTAGAATGTCGCCCGCCCGCTTACTCAAAAATTTTCCTTCGGAACGAGGTACTAAATTTCAGCCCTACAAGGATTAGTTGCAATTGTATTTAGGTTCTAATTTTCTTTTAAGCCTTAAAAAAACAAAATATTTATATATATAGTCAATTATATAGTTGTTATGGCAACAACAATATCAGTAAGTCAAGAATTGCTCTCAAAACTAAAAGAGAGAAAGATGTATGATAAAGAATCTTATGAAGAAGTAATTTGGGATGCTTTAGAGGATTCCATGGAATTATCTGAAGAAACTAAAAAAAGAATCAAACTAGCTGAAGAAGATATTAAAGCAGGAAGAGTTTATTCTCTTGAAGATGTTAAAAAGGAATTAGGAATGTAAAATGCACTTAAAAATTAAAAATTTTTGGTGCACACAAAATCACGAGGTGATTTTTTAGTGTTTGATCTTTTTTTTACAAACGAATCTAAAAAATTCCTAAATAAACTAAATAAACAAGATTCTAGAAGAATTATTTCTACATTAGAAAGATGTAGAATTAGACCACATTCTCACGTTAAAAAATTAGTTGCTTCTCCTTATTTTAGATTACGAGTTGGAGACTATAGAGTAATTATTGACATTAAAGCAGGCAAACTTTTAATTATTGTTATTGAAATAGGCCATAGAAAAAATATTTACAAATAACGCGCAATAATAAAAATCTACGGGTTTCGACTTTGCCTCACACAACTTATCAACATTTAAACAAAATATTGCTTCTTTCATTCTACCACACAATCATTTAACACATAGCGCATTCAATTAAAAAAATATTTATCTTGGATGACGAATACATTTATATAATAATAAAGAAATAAGTTTTATATGACTAAATTAAAAAAATCTGTTTGGTTCGATGGTTCTAATCAAATTGATTGCGATATACAAAAAGTTAAAAAATCACTTGCAGAAATTGGGAAACATTTTGTTGGTGTAGTTAGCCTAATGCCTGGAATTTCAAATGTTGTTTTGGATAAGGAAGGGAAGGATTTTGTAATAATTAAAAACAATGAAGGACTTATGAAACGTACAAATATTGTTAAAAGTGTCCAAACAGATAAATTTGTAATTGAATTCGATGAAGAATACCAAGCCGGAAAAAAGATGAATGGAAAGTCACATTATTTTTGTGAGTTTTCTAGTAAAGGCAAGGTTGTCAATTTTCATCTAATTATAAGTAATGTACAATTTCCAGGATTTTTAGGATTTCTATATAGGAATTTTGGTTCAAGAAGCATAGGAAATGCAACTTTAAGGTCATATAAAACTTATTTTGAAAAGTAAAAAGCTCGTTTTTGAAGAAGTGCGAAAAATATTTTTTGAACTGAGCCTTCGGCTTTTTTTCTTGCAGAAAAAACACATAAAACAACTATATTCAATCAGCATTAGCTGATTACGGTCGCATCCATATTTTTTCCGCGGATATAAATACATAATTTATGCATGCCCAAAAAGTAAAAAATAAAAAAAAAATTAATACCTATAGTGATTTGGTTTATATGGTCCTTCTTGTTTAACGTTTATGTAGTCTGCTTGTTCTTTGCTTAGTTTAGTTAGTTTCACTCCTATTTTTGCTAAGTGCAGTCTTGCTACTTCTTCGTCTAGTTCTTTTGGAAGTACGCTTACTCCTATTTCGTGTTTGTTTTTCCATAGTTCTATTTGTGCTAGTACTTGGTTTGTAAAACTGTTACTCATTACAAAGCTTGGGTGTCCTGTTGCATTTCCTAGATTTACTAGTCTTCCTCTACTTAGTAAAACTATTGAATGTCCGTCTGGGAATTCGAATTTGTCTACTTGTGGTTTTATGTTTTCTTCTTTTATTCCTGGATATTTTTCTAGTTTTTCTACTTGGATTTCGTTGTCAAAATGTCCGATGTTGCAAACTATTGCGTTGTCTTTCATTTTTTCCATGTGCTGTATTGTTATTATGTCTTTATTTCCTGTTGTTGTTACAAATATATCTACATCCGATACGACATCTTCAATGGTTTTTACTTCGTATCCTTCCATTGCTGCTTGTAATGCGCATATTGGATCTATTTCGGTTACTGTAACTCTAGCACCATAGCTTTTCATGCTGTGTGCGCATCCTTTCCCTACATCTCCATATCCGCATACTAAAACTTTTTTTCCTGCTATCATTACGTCTGTTCCTCTTTTGATTCCGTCTGCTAATGATTCTCTGCAGCCGTATAGGTTGTCAAATTTGCTTTTTGTTACTGAGTCATTCACGTTTATTGCAGGAAATAGTAATTCTTTGTTTTTCATCATTTGGTATAGTCTATTTACGCCTGTTGTTGTTTCTTCGCTTACTCCTTTTATGTATTCAGCGATTTTTGTCCATTTAGTTTTGTCTTTTTGATATGATTCTTTTATTAATTTTATTAGTTCTTGGTAATCTTCACCCTCACTACTGTAATCAATGTTTAGCAAAGCAGGATTTTTTTCAGCTGCAGCTCCTTTGTGAACGAGCATTGTTGCGTCGCTTCCATCATCAACTATTAGGTCTGGTCCTGTTCCATCTGGCCAAGTTAGTGCTTGTTCTGTGCACCACCAGTATTCTTTTAGTGTTTCTCCTTTCCATGCAAATACAGGTATTCCTGTTTGTGCTATTGCTGCTGCTGCATGGTCTTGTGTACTATAAATATTGCATGAGCACCATCTTACGTCTGCTCCTAATTCAGATAATGTTTCTATGAGTACTGCGGTTTGTATTGTCATGTGTAGTGAGCCCATTATTTTTGCGCCTTTTAGTGGTTTTTCTTCGCCGTATTTTTCTCTTAGTGCTATTAGTCCTGGCATTTCTTTTTCTGCTATTGTTATTTCTTGTCTTCCGTATTTTGCTTGCGATATATCTGCTACTTTATAATCCATTTTTGTTTCCTCCGTTGAAAATGTATTTTTGAATATGTGTTCGTATTCAGGTATTTTTGTTAATCTTGCACCTATGATTTTTACAACTTCTGATGCTATAAAGGATGCTAGTTTTCCTGTTTTTTCTAGTGGCCAATTTTGTGTTAATCCATATAAGAATGCTCCTGCGTAGCTATCCCCTGCTCCTGTTGTGTCTTTTGCTTCTACTTTAAATCCTTTTATTGTGATTATTTTTTCGTTTTGTTTTTTTATTATGCTTCCTTCTTTTCCTATTTTTACAATTACTAAATCTACATATTTTGATAGTTCTTCTATTGATTCTTTTGCTGTTTCTTTTCCTGTTATTTTTTTTGCTTCTTCTTCGTTTGCAAATAATATGTCTGCGTGTTCTTTAACTATATCTAATAAAGAGTTTTTACATCTTTCTACCAGCCATGGATCTGCTAAGTCTATTGATATTTTTGCTCCTTTTTGTTTTGCTATTTTGAATGCTTTTATTGTTGCAGTTCTTAGATTTTCGTCTTCTAATACGTATCCTGCTACTTGGAAATATTTTGTTTCTTGTATTATCTCTTCTGATATGTCTTCTGATCTTAATGTTAATGCAGAACCTAGATGAACTGTCATTGTTCTTTCTGAGTCTGGAGTCACAAAATTTAAATTTCGTCCTGTCATTTTTTCAGAAATTATTAGATTTGGATCTACTCCTATTTTTTTCATTCCTTCTTCATATTTTTGACCTATTTTGTCAGAACCTATTTTTCCTATAAATTTTGATTTTCCGCCTAATTGCGAGAATATTGCAATCATATTTGATACTGATCCGCCTAAAATCAATTTTCCATTTGATTCATCTATTTGCGATTCTAATTTTTTTATTGTTTCTTCATCTACTAAGTTGCATTGTCCTTTTTGTAAATTTAATTCTTGTAATTTTTCATCAGAGACTTCTAACATTATATCCATCATCGGGTTTCCTAATCCTATTAATTCGTATTTCATTATTTTAAAAAAAAATCCTCTTTATAAAAAGCTAACTATATTTTAAGCTATATTCATAAATAACTATAAAAAACACAAACAATAATTTTGTTACTTTATAGTGATAAATAATCGAAACATTTATATTTCCGTTACAAGAATATAACGCTTTCCCCAAATTCGTTATAACCCGAATCAGACCTTTTCTGGAATGAATCTTGGTTAAGGGAAACTTACAATCATTAAAACATAGGACAGATATATAGTTTTCGGTTGCCCTGTCAAGTGGACAAGTCCAAGAAAGAGATATGCAAAAAATTGTATGATCTTGAATCAGATTAAAATTGTTCACCTACAACAACTTCTTTTCTGACTTCAGTTTCTTCGGTCACTCGTCTGATCTTACGAGCCTGATACAATGCTCGATTTTGCATATAACTTTCTGATTCTTCTACTGCTATCCTATTTTGATTTTTGATGTTTCTGGGATTGCCATTGCTAAGCAAGACAGAAGCCTTCATAATTTCTTTCAGCTCCTGGATCTCATGTTTTAGAGATGCAATTTCTGCCGATTCATGTTGTGATTGAACATTGAATACTTCATTGACAATAGATTGTTTGGCTGTTAATGAAGTTGTCAAATATCTTTCTGTAGATCGTAAATTCTTATGTCGACCACTTATCTGAGCCGCAAAGACTCCTCTTTGATCACAAATCTTCTGCAGATAATAATGCCTAAGGGTATGGTAACTTAGGATGGATAATGCATGACCTGTGTTGGTCATTCCGTATTTCATGTCAAGACCTGCAGTCTTTCTAGTTTTGATTAAGTGAGTTCTGATAGTAGAAGTATCCATGTGTTTCTCATTGTATCGTTTACAACCTCTGATTTTTTGCTTCATTCTCCAGAAGAGATAATATTCTCCTTTGAGTTCTTGCTTTTTTGCTTTGGATATGATTCTTGGATCGTGAATTAAGCTACCATATTCTGAATTTATGATAATTTGGGCTTTGTATTTTATTATGTGTTCTTTTAGTCTTTCAAGCATGAAATCAGGGATAATGATCTTTTCAAATCGAACCTTATTCTTTTGTTCGGGTAATGTGAGGGTTTTGGCTAAAAAGTCAATATCTTCTATTCTTACTTTGCATGTTTCAATACTTCTAAGACCCAAGTATGATGCACAATAGTATATGTTCTCCCAAAAAGCGATATACTCAGGTTCTTCTACAAATGCAACTGCTTTAATGAATCTCTCGAATTGTTCATCTGTTATTGTTTTTTCTTTAGCTTCGTTTCGATGTCCGAACGGACCTCTTGAGTTTTTCGATTCCAAATTACATTACCCCCATTAATGTATTGATATGATGTAACAGAAATTGTACACCCTTATAAGGGAAATCTCCCTACTTGTCAAGTCAAGTCCAAATCGATTTAGCTTTGAAAACTGCTATTTGTTGAGGAGAAATTAACTGGATTATGTTAGTCAAGTCTAGTATGTATCTGCTATTATCACGCAGATATGACAGCGAAATATCCGCTAAAAATAGCTCATTTCATGACAAGATTTATATAGAAGGATAGTCTCTTAATGTATAGACATAACCATAATTTACGAGGACGATACAAATGCCTAATAAAACACAAATTAAAACAAGGACGATCATAGTAGAACCTGAAGATATAGAAATAAGACCTGTAAATAAATCAGGAAATGGAGCAGTAATACCATATCTAAAGAAACACATTGGAAAGGAGGTTTATGTGATCTTAAAAGAAAACTGCAAAACAAAATAATACTCATATAATTATGAGCGGGACTGAGACCCAACCGCAAAGCAGTGTCTCAATCCCTAGATAGAGTACCCGGAGGTAAACTACCATGAAAGGAAAAAAACAAAAGCAACCATATAAAGTTATCGATGCAGATACAAAAAAAGAACCTGCAGAGATTAAAACAGAGCCAAAGAAACAAAAAAGTACTGCAGAATCTCATAGAGAAATCTGCTACAATATTCTAAAAGAATTTGGCAAACCAATGCATTACAAAAAAGTAATGGAAGAAGTTCTAAAGATAGGAGAGTCAAAAGGACTCACACCACAAAACACAATCTTTGCCAGAATGTCAACTGACAAAAAGAATAGATTCAAAGTTATGGGTAAAGGAATGTTTTCTTTAACAGAGTGGGACAAAAAGACTCAAGAGGTGAAACCAAATGCCATCTGAAACTGGAGAAGTAACTGCTGTAAGCAGAAAAGGTCCTAAGTTTGGTTTTGTAATTGAAGATACCTGGTACAATGGATATGGTAAATGTGATCTTGAAAAAGGAGACACTGTAAAAGTAGAATATGACCCCAATGGGAAATTTAGAAACGTAAAATCCTTTGAAAAGATTAAATCTGCAGAGAAACCAAAACCAAGTCCAACACCTAAACCTAAAAGAGATGATATTCTAACAGAAGATATACATTTACAAGTATGCCTAAAAGCAACAGCCACAATACATGCTGGATCTAAAGCTACACCACAAGAAATAGCGACATACGCAAAGGAGCTTATGACTAAGTTATGGGCTTAATTTTTTCATTTATTATTTACAAGATAGCGTGAGCGCTGGAGAATAAAACTATGGCACAAGAAGCAAAACAAAAATCAATTACTGAAGCACAATTCAATATATTTATGCAAGCAGTAAGAGATGTGGAATCAAGGTATGATTCAGACTATGTTATGTTTTGGGAGAACATATATTACTGTGCTAGTGAACTAGGATTAAGAAGCATTGAGACTTGTAGCATAAAAGTTGATCACATAGATTTTGTTGAAAAAACTTTAATCCTCCCTGAACAAAAAAACAAAGAGAAAGGAGAAAAGATAATCATTCCTGACTTTATGATCGAGAGATTAAAGAATCATATCTTAACTTACAAACAGCAAATACTTCTTTCTGATAATTACATCTTTTGGAGGATGAAATACGGTCGCATGTCGAGGTGTGGAAGACCACCTAGTTCTGGAAGGTATTCATACACTGGTGAAAAACATCTTAGTCCTGGAACAATTAGATCAAGAACTATAAGGTTCAGAAAAGCAGCTGGGCTTGATCACAAATATAGCACATCTGCAACAGGACATAAACTATCGGTTCTAAGTTATCATACATTAAGACATTATTATCTGCAGAAGATCTGTGATTCAAGAGGTGTATTCGCCGCACAAATCTGTGGAAGGCATAAGAATCTTAGGTCAACTGAACGATATATCAAAACAAGCATGAAAGCAAAACGAGACATAGTCAATAGCGTATTTAATTCGACAGAAGAAAAGCACAACAAAGAGATTAGTAGTCTTAAAGATCAAATTGCAGAACTCACAAACCTAGTGAAGATTGTAATCACACCACAATCAGAAGCAAGCACTAAACCAAAAGAAAACATTGCAGAAGAAGAAGCCATAGCAATGATGCAAAATCAGATCTTTATGAAACACAATGTAAAGAAAATGGTTGACTAAAATATTATGAAGAAAAAAACAAGAACCGATAATGGGGATGATAAACAATGAAATTGGAAGCTGAAGAATTACAAAACGATAAACAAGATAGTATCGAAATTAGTCGAACTGCAAGAGGCAGTTATACTTGGAAAATCAAAAGGTACTATGACAAAAGTCAAACAAACGCTGATGATGTAATGAATCATATTGAGATGATAGACAAGAAACTCAAAGAAAAATTTGGAGATGATAAAAATGGATAAAAAAATATGGAAATGTCCTCGATGTCATAACCACACACAAGGTTACGGGGCAACAAGTAGGCGAGATAATAAAACTATGATTTGTAGTTGTTGTGGAACTGAAGAAGCTATCTTTGATTTTAGCGTAGCCGAATCAAAACGAAAGGGGGAGATAATTCCTACTGAAACAATCCAAAGAGAAAGATCTTGGTTAGAGGTTTAAAATGGGAGATTACATAAAATCTATTGTCAAACAAGTAAAGGACTTGTTAAAAGTAAAATCTACAGAACATGATGAGGACTTAGAAGTCATCTTTGATAAAATATACACTGATGGGTTTCAAGATGGGAGTAACGACCAAGAAAATCAGAACAACAAAAGGATTTTACTTTCAAGAAAACCTGAATCATTAAAAGAAGTTTATGGTAAAACAACAGGGAAGATTACTCCTGCAGAATTATCTGAAATGATGAATCAAGAGAAAGAAATTGGAGAACAATCATTTAAGGATTGGAATGAAATGCAAGAGTTTAACTTCTCAGAATATAGATTGTGGAAAGTATTACTTAAAACAGAAGATGAATTTATTTTAGTTGATACGCAAGGATATGATTATCCGAGATATGTGGGAATCTTAGAACGTGAAAGTGATACTTTGTCTCCAGAAGCAAAGATTGAATCTTACAAAGAATACTTTATTGTTATGATGAATGATCTAAGTAAAGATGAATTAGCCGATATGTTATGGGATCTTAAATCTTATTCTGAAAAAAGAAAAGAAGCCACCGAGTATAGTAGGACTTTAGATTGGTGATTATAATGAACAAAGAATTATTTATTAAAGAATTAAACTCTAGAGCAGATCAATTAGAGAAAGGAAAACAATTTGATCCTGCAGGTGGTCAATTAAAGTCAGATGCAACCGATTTTAGATATGTTGCACAGTTGATCAAAGAAGATAGACTTGAGAAAGCAAAAAGAATAATTCATGATCTTGATACTGCATCAAGAGATGCTTTACCTGAAGATGTTTGGTCTTGGGCAAATGAATAAGGTTAGACTTGACAGACATGACAAGTAGACCTACAATATTTAAATGACTCTATGAGATTATATTAAGATGGAAGATATTGCAGAATAAACTCTATGTATTTTGTCAAGTGCAGAATCAATGATTTGGCGTTCTATCCTCGTCAAATCTTACTTCTTCTAGTTTAATCCTCTTGGACTTGACAAGTTATCAAAGAATTTATATATTTCTTAGGCTCTTTTATCTACACCGAGGCTTTAAAAAGCAGGTAAGATGAATGTTTGGGATAAACTTCCAAAAAAGTTATCCCAATTTGATAATCAAATTTATACATTCTTCTTTCTCTAAAGCTTCAGGTAGTTGGAATGCTATAAAATAGCAGGATTAAGTTAAACAGAAAAATGACACTGTTCAAGGATATGCTAACTGCTGATGAATGTGTTTTCAAAAACATTCATGTTCTTGATTTCGACTATCAGCCGAAGCTAATAAGATATAGAGAAAATCATCAGTTCGCAATAGCTAACTGTATAAAACCTCTCTTCAAAAATCAGAAAGGAGAGAATGTTTTAGTTTACGGTTCTTCAGGTATTGGGAAAACCCTTGCATGTAAAAATATCATTAAAGAGCTTGAAGAAGAAACAGACTCTATCACACCAATTTATGTTAATTGCTGGCAACACAATACTACTTACAAAATTGCCTTATATATTTGTGAGCAATTAAATTATCCATTTACTAACAACAAGAAGGGAGTTGAACTATTCAAAGAGATAGCAGATAGGATTAACAAATCAAGTGCAGTATTTGTCTTCGATGAAATTGATAAAGCTGAAGATCTAGATTTTCTTTACACAATCACTGAACACATTTTAAGATACAGCATCATATTAATAACTAACCACAAAGGGAAATTATTATCATCAATAGATAACAGAATTAGATCAAGATTATTTCTTGAATGTGTAGAATTTAAAAAATACAATTTAGAAGAAACAAGAGGAATTCTTAAGGAAAGAGTTGATCATGCTTTTTGTAAAGGATGTTTTGAAAATGATTCATTCGCATTTGCAGTTGATCAAACTTATGATCGTGGAGATATAAGAAGTGGTTTGTTGATTCTATTGAAAGCTGGAAAATATGCTGACAATCTTTCATCTAAATATGTTAAACTTGATCATGTAAAGAAGATCTTGGATAAGATTGACAAGTATGCGATTAAAGGAAGCTCTGACCTAGATGAACCTACAAGAAACATACTAGATCTTGTAAAAAAGAAGAACGGAGAAACCATCCCTGCACTCTTTAAAGCATATCAAGAGGTTAATGGTGATCTAGGCTACAGGAGCTTCTATAGGCGTATAAAAGCTCTAGAATTAAACAAATACATTGCCGTAACCAAAGTCTTTGGAGGCAAGAAAGGGAACACTTCTAAGGTAGAGTACTTATCATTGTAAATTTATGTAACCTTTATTACAAGTAATAATTATTACTTTGAAGATGACAACATTTATATATGTAATCTTTATTACAAGTAATAATATGGTATCTAAAACTAAATCTCCACAAAATTCTAATGGGCTTAAAACAATATCATTCAGGGGAGATAAAAGTAAATGGATTGATCTCCAATATACTATCAAGAAAAATGGACATAGAAATGTGTGGGAAGTTTTAGAACCAATAATAGATGATTATCTAAAAAAACACTCTAACGGAGAAGTCCAAAAATGAGCGAGGAACTAAATCTTAAAACATTAAAAAAGAATTTTACTAATTGGGAATTTAAAATTCTTGGGGCTACTACAATTAAACAACTGAAAGAAAATAATTTAATAGAAAAAAGAACATATAAAGGTGTTGAAAATAAAAAACCAGATTGTTTGATTTTAGAAAATAAAAAAGTTATAGCTCTAATTGAAGGTAAGACACCTAAAGAATTTAGAACAGAAAAGTTAAGACAAAAAGCAATCAATCAAGAATTAGTAGTTGCTAAATCTTTGAAAACAAAATTATTAATTGCTACAGACACTATAAACACAGTATGGTGCAATGTATTAAGAAAAGGAGAATTAATAAAAGACGAGAAAGGAAATGCATTAAATCAGAATTTTAAAGATTTGGACTCTAATGAGTTGGAACAATTAATAATAAAGATTAATGATTCAATAGATGAAACTACTTCTCAAATTAAACCTAAGAAGGAAAGAGATCCTACTGACTTGGCAAAATCTATATGGCAAGATATTTGGTCTGTTAGTGGTGCAACGCCTGAGAATTGTCTTTATACTTTTGTCGAGTTATTTATTTTCAAGTATTTAAGCGATTTAGATATTTTGGAAGATCCTGAAGATTTTAAGTCTTTACTTAAACTTTATAGTAAAAGAAATGATTCATATGTTTTAGAATATTATGCAAATAATATTCGTCCTAAAATAAAGTATGAATTGTTTCCTATGAATAAAAAAGATGGAACTACAATCATAAATGGTACAATCTTTGTAAGTAAAGATGAAAAGGCAGTTGAGGGATACGCGACAGTCTTTAAAAAAATACTTTATAAATTTGAAGGATATGGTAAACTAGAAAATGTTTCTTATGATTTTAAGAGTAAATTATTTGAAAGTTTTCTAAAAGAGAGTATCAGTAAGAAAAATTGGGGTCAATTTTTTACACCATTAAAGGTAGTAAAAGCAGTTTCTAAAATGTTTGACATAGAGAATTATTATGATAAAACAATCTGTGATCCTGCGTGCGGTGTTGGTAAATTCTTGCTTGAGCCAATTTTGAAGAACTTAGATGATTTTTATAAAGTAAAAAACAATAAATTAGAATCACACATTAATATAAGGGGATTTGATAAAGGTTTCGATACAGAAGAACAAAAAACCATTATTCTTGCTAAAGCAAATATGCTAATTTATTTTTCTGATCTAATTAAAAGAAATCCAAAGATTACAACACAATTTTCTAAGTTATTTAATGATTCTTTTGAACTTAAAACAAATTCAATACTTGGAACATTAAGATATCCAGTTAAAGAAGAATTTGACCTAATTTTAACTAATCCGCCTTATGTCACGAGTGGTAGTTCAAATTTAAAAGATGAGATCAATAAAGATAATGAATTAAAACAGTATTATAGTGTTAATGCTCTTGGTGTTGAAGGTTTATTCATGGAATGGGTTGTAAGATCATTGAAAAAAGGAGGGAAAGCTTTTATCGTAATCCCTGATGGTATCTTAAATAGAATAAATGATAAAAAGATGAGGCAATTTATTTTAAATGAATGTTTTATTGATGCCATAATTTCTTTACCTAAAAAAACATTTTTTACAACAATTAAAAAAACATATATTCTTGCAATCACAAAAAAAAGAAATTCTTCTGATAAACAAAATCATCCAGTATTTTCATATCTTGTAAGTGAGATTGGGGAAACATTAGATGTAAATCGTTTTGATATTGTAGAGAATGATTTAGAGGAAGCAGTTAAACTATTTAATCAATTCAAGAATATCAAATCAGATTTCAAAACAAAAGATCCAAGATGCAAAATATTCCCGATTAAGAAGTTCTATGATGATGTTGATAAATTTTGGTCTGTAGATCGATGGTGGTCATTCGAAGAGAAAGTTAAACTAGGAATTGAGGAAGAAGAAAAGGAAGTTGATGTTGAAGGGTTTTTAGAATTAGTTGATACAATCTCTGAAAAAATGGATGAATATAAACAACAAATATCCCTACTGAAATAAAATGGCATCTTACAAAGAAACTACCTTAAATGATAAGAATTATTTTAAAATGTTTCTTGGAAAGAGAGTTCTTAGAAAAGATATATTTCAATCGAATAAAGACATCCCTGTAATCAGTGCTAATGTTTTTCAATCAATGGGTTTTACAGATAAAACAATCATTAAGAATTTTGATAAAGAATTTATTATATGGGGGATAGATGGCAATTTTGATTTTAATCATATAAAAAAAGGTATTAAATTCATGCCTACCGATCACTGTGGTTGTTTAGAAATTATTGAAGATAAGATTTTACCAGAATATATATTATATCAATTGGAGGAAAACAAAAAAAAGTATGGATTTGATAGAACTTTAAGATCATCTTTGAAAAACATGTCTAAATTTAAAATTAAGATTCCTCTTAAAAAAAATAACGAGATTGATGTTTCTAAACAAAAAGAAATAATTGAAAAATACAACTTAATCAAAGAAATTAAGAAAGAATTGGTTTCAAAAATTGAAGAAATCCAAAGTCTCAAAGTAAATTTTATCACAGATAATAAGTATAAAATATTAAAAATTAGTGATATCTTTGATTTATCCATCACCACAAACAGAAGTTTTTTTACTAAAGATTTTATTAATAAAAATAAAGGAACAATCCCTGTTTATAGTGCATCAAAAGATAAAGACTCTGTTGATTATGGGTATGTGAAAGATAATCTAAAAGATATTAAATATTTTGAAGACTGTTTAACTTGGAATATTGATGGATCTGTTGAGAAACCTCATTTTAGACAAGGAAGATTTTCGTTATCTGAAAAAGTAATACCTTTAATAATTTATGAAAAATATAAAGAACTATTATCAATTGATTTTCTAAAATATGAAATAGAAAAAGAATTTTCAAAGAAAAAATTTGGTTTTGGTCATAAAGCAGGTAAGGGAAGAATCAAAGACATAGAAATTAAGATTCCTGTTGATAAAGATAAACATTTGGATTTTAAAAAACAAAAAGATATTGCTAATAAGATTTCTAAGCTTAGTAAAATAAAAAACAGCATTGTTGATGACATAAATAAGTTAATCGAAGTCAATATTGATTTAAAATAATCTTTTATTTCTTCTTCTTATATAATAAGACATCGTGTCTGCTGAAATAATATAAAGAAAAAAATACTCATTTCTATTTATGAAAATATTTTCCTTTGGTGAAACATTATGAGCAAAATAAATGAGGAAACTAGGAATAGAATCAAAGAGCAGATCATAAAATGCATTACGTATAATCCTAAGTCTGCTCGAGAGATAGCTATGAGCATCAATAGAAGCTGGAATCTAACAAGCAAACTTCTAACAGAAATTGAAGAAGAATATAGCAATGTAAAATCCACAAAAGTGGGGACGATAAAAGCCTATGCAATCAAATAACTCATGTCATTACTGTAAGAAACCAATGAATCAAACAGTTGAGAATCCAGGCCTATTAATTGGTCATGGTGATCAACAATTACGCTTTCATAAACAATGTCTGCCAAAATGGCAGAGAGAAAGGAGGAATACAAATGGAACAAATTGAAAAAATTAATGGATTAGAAAAAACAATAGTTGAAGTAAAGACATCATTCATGGAATTCAAGTCTGATGTTACAAAAACTCTTTCAGAATTGAAAGACTTGATTGCTTCAAAAGACCATGAAATCAAAACTCTTCAGGGAAAGATTGAAGTTTTAGAAAAGAACTTCTCAGAAGAAGATGCAGTAAATGAAGAAGTACAGCCAAGTACTGAAGAATCAACACCTGCAGAACCTGAAACAACTTCTGAAGTAAAGGTAACAACAGAGACATCTGAAGAGGATCAGGAAAAAGAAAATGAACCTACTGCTTGAGATTCTCCTTGTTGCATTACTCATTAAGACAATGGGTCTTAGTGCAGTAATAATTTGGACACTATATGTAGTGTCTAAGATACTTGGACAACTCTACATAATGTGGGAAGAAGGATTAAAACAAGTCTTTCTTATCCATTACAAAAAGAAAACAAAGAAGAGGTAAAAATAATGTTAAAAAAACTCGGTGAAAGTTTGAATGCATTTTATTATCATTATTTTATTTACAAAAATGATAGATTTCCTGAAGATGAAGAATTTAATTCACTTATAGAAACTTCAAAGAAAACACATTCTCTTATTACAAATTTCGTTCCGAAAAATAGAGATTTTAATGAAATGTTTTCTGATGGGAATTGCTATTTAAAAAATGTTGAGTTTATGACTACAATGGTTCATTCAGCGAATATGCTTCCTTCTGAACTTGCTGGAATTCACAAAAGATCAATCAAGTTTTTACCTTATATGTTAATGTCAAAATCATTTCAAATAGACAGTAAAATTTTGAATTTATTAATGCTAACTAAATCTTCAGTAAATAATCCTAGACTTCCTTTTCTAAGTGTTTTTCTTGATACTTCAATAAAAATAGATAATGTTCAAATTCAAGGAATTTGTTTTAGAGAAATAGGGCATATAGGCGATAATTTTGATATTGAATGTCATTATTTTGGATGGAATTATGAATCAAATTTTATTATAAATGATTGGTTTATATTAAAATCAAATAAATCAGATTACAAAAAACCTTTACTTGAAAGAAAAATTAGAAAACAACTAAGGATTTTATTAAAGAATTTTCTTAATTTTCTTAATGACCCCTCTGTTTCATACACAGAAATAAAACCTACTGAAGAACAAAATATTAAACGAGTTAAAAAAGGAAAAGCACCATTACCAATAAGAGCAGTAATTAAGATAAGCGATACGTTGAAAAAATATATTAATTCTATTGATCCAACATTGAATGATGTAGCTTATTCTCATCGTTTTTGGGTTAGAGGTCATTTTAGAACTCTTAAAGCAGAAAGATATGGAGTTAATGCTGGGAAAAAGATTTGGATTCTTCCTCATATTAAAGGTAAAGGGATACTTGTTGAGAAAGAATATACTCTTAATCAATCAAAAAATGAATCTGTTGTGGAGGTTATTGCATAATGGATCAACAAATGAAAGTATCGTCTAAGGGAGGACTCGTTGTTAGTCTAAAGGAACTTATCGATATGAAACGAATTGGCATGAAGTACAAAGTCAATCATAGAACTAAAGATATTATCGCATTTAGAAATTTCTTAAATCATGAAATCAACCAAAGAATAGGAGGAAGAACTCATGGCAAAAACAAAAAAGAAAACTACCAAAAAGAGAACACTTCAAAGAATTAAAAGCCCCCACAAGATAGAAGTTAAATTTACTCTGTGGCAAAAGATAAAGAGATTCTTTGGATTAATGTAATCAAGGTTATACATATGAAATCAAAAAGACGAGACAAAAAGGGAAGATTCAGTGATCGAAAACATCTAAGCAAAGAAAAACATGAGAGAGACTATGTAAAAAGAGTTGCTCGAACATGGGAAGAAAAATTAGATTATTCTGATGCAACTGAAAAGATAGAGATCAAAGCAGGTCAATTAAGAAGACTTTGTGAATACATACTGCATGGTTGATATAATGGAATATTTAATCCCTGCATTGCCAATTCTAGGTATGTATGTTTATTTTAAGTTTATTCTAAAGTAGATTTTTTTGGATAAAAGATCCAAACTCCTGTGTGTTTGTGAACATTTTCTCCAAACATACAGTTATCAGTTCTAGCAAGGCAGAATGGATTGTCAGTATCTTTATTTTCATAATTCCACAGCTTTTCACTACCTGTACAACCACCTTTATACTCCCCTATCCAAACAATACATTTTACTGAATGATACTTTAGAACGTCAATTGCATAATCATATCCCAGCTCTTCCCAGCTGATTAAAACTATTTCAGGATTATGCTTTTCTAGAGCTTCTTTATGGCTTAGTTTCTCAACACTTTTAGGATGATTTATGTCCTCTCTACTGTGATTATCTGTTGGAATGATATCTATTCCCTTTTGCTGTAGAAAGTGGCTTAGAAGCCCATCTCCTGCCCCTATTTCGATGATCTTATTAGCACCTATGTCTTTAATCGATTTAGCTAAAAAGTCCATAAATTCTTTAGAATAAAACTGGAAAATAGCGAGTTCTTTACAACCCATGAAAATGGAAGCTCCGCCTAGGTCACTTGCCCTGAAAATATTACTAATTATCCAGCTATATGATGGAAGTTTGCCCTTAATTAAGAAATCATTCCAGTATTTGAAGAGATTAAGATAGGCGCTAGATTCTCCATTGCTTACAGGTTGAGGCATATCTGAATCTTTGATTACTTCTTTCATCCTTACAGCCATTTCATCAAATAAATTCAGATGCTTTTTATCTGGCTCTTTTCTTTCCATCAAGTCTCCCATATTGAATCATCAGAACAATAAACATTTAATAAATATTCTGTTTCAGCGCTTAAAGAAATTAAATATAATAGAGACAAATAAAGAAATAACTGTTGTGATCACTCCAATGATCCCTAGCACCTTTCCAAACATTTTATCATGCTCTTTTTTGTGTTCATTAATATCATCAGAAACAGCTTTGATTTTTTCAGAGTAACCTTTAGTATTCACTTTTAGATCGGTAATATTATCATTGATCTTAGATATATCTAACTTCATCTCTTTTTGACTATCTTTTATATTAGCAACATCGTTGATCAGCACCCCGATCTTTCCATACATCTGGGTGATCATCTCGCCATGTTTGCCATTAAGCTTCGGAGACGCCATCTTCTTCCTTAGTCTCCTCTACAATCTCTTTTTTCTTTTCCTTTACTTTTTTGGTTGCCAAGGAAGAAAGTTTTTTGTTGATGTTATCTGAAAGATATTGATACGCAGATCTCAAGATGCTCTTTACTTCTTCAAGATTCTGTTCTCGAATAGCACTAGATAATGTATTGTCACCCACATAACTCGCTTCTAATGCTACTTTGGCATTAATTGTATGTGTGAACTTACCTGCTTCATTTCTCACGCTAAAATTAAATAAAAGTGGTAGCGAAGAGTCATCCTCTTCCTGCACTTCCTTAAGTACTTTATTCAATATGATTATTTGGTCTTTTGAATTCATATGATCACCTTCCATCTCTTTTTAGATTCTTAATTGTGTTAGGATGCATCAACACAACATCCTCTGGAATAAATGGCAAAGGAATAACTTTCTTTCTTTTCACAAAGAATCTCCCTTGATCATGCATCCCTTCTTCTTCAGCTCGTTTAGTAACATAACCTAATGCACTTGTGATTGCTTTTTGTAGCAATTGGTAATATGTCAATACTGCCATATCATTAAACAATGCTCTAAGAGATTTCTCAGAATCCTTAGGATGTTCTTTGAATACTTCTAAATTATGTATTTGATTCATATCTCCCAAATACATAATTTCGTCAACATTAAAGTTAGCAGTAAACTTTGCTCCAATTCCTTCGTCAGGTAAATCATATTTTATTGAAACATGATCTGCTAATCCCGGAAATCTTTCTGACATTACCTTGTTAATCTGATCCATTAATGATTTCATAAGATCCAATTGATCTTGAGTCCATTGACCTTGTATAACCATTTCTTCATCAAACTTAATTTCTTCATTCATTTTTCCCTCACTATGCTCCGATCAACTCATCATATCTATCAATCATAGATTGACATTGGATTTCCTCAGGAGACCCAAGAACATACTCTGATTTTTGAGCCATGAGTCTAGCTTTTGCTTGAATCATTTGTGCTTTTGACTGTCTTTTTCTATAAATCCTCATCTTTAGACCACCTCATTATCTACGAATACACCATATTCGTGGAATTGTGCAAGAATATTTTTAGTTCCATCAGGCGTAAAATGAAACCTTAACTTAAACTGATCTATTGGTTGAAGTTCAACAGGAATCACATGATAAGTATCAACACTCAAATTAGTTAGACCTGTTATAGGAGTTCCTAAGTTATCCAGCACATCAACCTTAATCATGGACAATAGATCTGAAGTCCCTCTCCCAGCAACTTTTGCAGTAATATACAACCCTTTAACATTTTCAAAGTTGAAAGTTTTTGTTGTCATATCAAATCCTGTCTGCTCCCTTCCAGTTAATGCATTAGAATAGTCTGCAATGTAAAAAGCATCATTTGTAGTGTCCCAAAACGCTAATGATGTTTTACCCACTGCACTCACTCCTCTTCTACCTGCAAAAGATCCAGCTGCAACTACTTCTCCAGGAATACCTTTTCCACCTTCAAGTTTGTACGTTTTATCACCGTATCCATAAAAAGCAGTGTCACTACCATACGCTACCGCATAAGAGACATAAGGAAGTCCATTAGTTTGAGTTGACTCTACAGATGACTCCATAACTAGTCCTCTATCAAGAGGATTATCTCCTAGGTTATAATTCTCCCACCAGTCATCGTTAGTACCTGCTTCAATATATAAACAACGCAAATGATATTCAGCATCCCTATAACACATCCAAATTCTATCTTTCTGATTACATATCACTGTTTGATTATACCAAAAAGGCCTCCCAAATGTGTTAGTATGATTTCCTTGAGTATATCCTCCTTGATAGGTTATATCAAGATCACCATTTGTTTTTTTTACAATTCTCCACCTATATGCATAAATCCTGTAGTTGCCAGATACATTATACCATGACAGTTGATACAAGTACTGATTATCTGGAATATATGCCCACAAATAAGGATAATAATTTGTGTCTTGCATATTACCTACAAAAACAGAATTCCAATTTTTATCATACATAACAGGCACATTATGATGACCCCAATCAGTGTAACGTCTCCCACTATGATAAATCAGAAATGATTTTAGATTTACATCATACTGAAACTGATGAACAGCATACCAATCATGATAAGGACCGTTTGTTTCTTCTGCCTGAATAGTTCTCACAACATTTCCATCTTCATCTATAGCCAAAATAATTACTTGACTTGAATAGTACCCAATACGAATGGATGAGACATACACAGGAACATACAAATAATCCTCGTCATGAGTCCAATCTTTAGGATGAGCACACCATTGAGTACTATTCTGTTTGTAGTAACTAAATTCTCTTGAGCCGTTTGGATTGGTATCATTAGGATCTAGTTGCCAATCATCAGTCCAAATATTTGCAAATATTTTTTCACCAGTTACAGGATTAATTGATGCAATCCCCCAACCAATCTCGTTATAAACAGAAGTGCTATGCATCCAAGTCCACACTTTCCCCCTCCAATAGTAAGCTCGTGTTCTCCATGTGGCTTCTGCCCACCCAGTACCACCCATTCCTGAAATGTCAGGCAAACCACTTACATTGATTTGCCCTCTAGGTGCATCTAATGCTTCATAATAACCATGCATGTTTTCTCCTTCATTCACTGTTTCAACAGTATTGTTGAGACCATCTCTATCCCAGAACTTTTCAACAACCATATTGCTAAATGGAATCTCACTAGGAAGATTGAGAAGTGCGTTTTGTTCAATATCTGTTAATGCCAATTGTACTATTTCATTCTTTATTGTCGTTAATTCGTTTTTAGTTTTATCAGCATTAACTGCAAAAGTATTTGGTACTCTTGTATCAAAAATTTGTCCAGCAGTTATTTGAGTTGATCCAGCAGGAACTGTTATGATAGCAAGACAACATCTATCTGCTGGAAGATCAGGTGGTTCAACAGGGTTCTGACTTTGAGGAGTTCCTGTAATTAACTCTATTTTGCCATCTTCCCCCATAGTAATAATGTCTTTTCTTTCGTCGTTAGGATCTGCTTCTACAATATCAATGAGCGTATCAAAAGAAACCTCATCAATATAGAACTCATGTGTTCCAGTACTCCATTGTAAACCATCGAATTCAAAAATTAATGCTTGGAATTTATTCTTTTGAACATCTGTCGGAGGTAAATCTATTTCTATTTTATTCCATTGTCCTGCCGTAACGTCTTGTGGAAGAACCTCTGCTAAAATGAATTCATTGTCGTTGTTTTTGTACTTAATGTATAATTTATCTTCGAGATTGGCGACAGGGTAGAAATGGAAAATTAATTTATTTCTGTACTTAAAATCAATAACATTATACAGTTTTTGAACTCTGTTTGCAAATTGAGTAGATCCATCATGATTCCAGCTTAACTTCAATGATTTTGTACCACTCTGAACTATTGAGTTTTCTTCACTTGTTGTTGTGTCATCTCCTGATTCCCATTCAGTTATGCCATTTTCGAAATTATCTTGGAGACTGGTCAACCATGTTCGTCTAATGTCGTTGATCCAAATATTACCTCCATTAGGTACATGTAAAGTCATGTCTTGATATGTTAGAACTTTCATACTATCATCAGAACTCACGCCAAAGACTCTAAATCCTCTGTTGATATTTTCAACTGCTGGAGCCCATGCAATTTCATTGTTTTTTATTTCATATGCCATAGTAACACCTCATATTTCTTTCTTTATGTTATTTTATCTCGATTACAACATCGATCAACCACTCAAGTAGAGGGGTTTTTTCTTCAGGAGGAAAGTTTGATATCACAAACATATTTCCACCACTCGCTGAGTCAAATATACCTATCTCAGAGAAGTCATGTCCATTGGCTTCTCCTGAACCAAGAAAGCACTCTACATCCATGCTTAGAGTTTCTTCATCAATTGCATTATCGGTAATTACTTTCCTGAACTTCTCATCTCCAAGATTCTCTGCAAACTCAGATTCACTTGATGAATCTGTACCTAACCCGAAGTGAGAGATTTGCCCTTGCAGTAATTCCAAGATCTGCTTTTTTCCTTTCTTAGTTACTCCCATCTTTTACCTCTATTCGATTGAAATTGTGTATTGGTACACTATCTTGATGTAGCTTGTTTTGTTTACTCCTTGATGCAAGAATCTTGAGAACATAGTTCCATCTGCAAAGAATAAACCTATCTCAGATAGTGTTTGCCCATTACCTTCTGCAAAGTCCACTGTTAATTGATATTTCATCTCTTTTACAGTTGGATAACCTACAGAATCAAAGACCTTAGTTGTAACACCTGTTGTAAACTCAACAGGACTCTCTAAACCTGAGTCTGATCCTGTTGGTGGATTTAGTCCCACCCCCATTCTAAAATATTCAATCAGACTAGTGTATGCTCCATTGACATGCTTTATGAGTGCTTCAATCCCTAAATCTACAACTTTGTTATGTGTCATGCTCTCGATGACTTTGCCATCTTTATTGATGACGCTAATATTTACAGTTCCTTTTGCTTTGAGTGTATCTTTTTTTCCTACCATGTTGCCACGCTCCATTGTGATTTTGTGTTTATGAGAGCAAGACCATTGTCCAAGTTGTTTGTACTCTCAAAACCAATTCTTTCATTTATTGTCAGCAATTCTTCCTCAGTTTTCTCCTGAATACTTTCTTGAGGTGCTGGTTGTTCGAACTTAATCCATCCTTCTTTGCCCCATACTTTGAGACTCCAACCTTTGAACTCGTTTGACCAAGTTAGATCAACGTTCATTCTATCTTTAGAAACCAAATCATCCTTAGCAGTTCTCTGCTTTAGGTCTTGTTGAACAAGATCTGATGGGATGTTACCCCAATCATCTTTATTCCAACCTCTGATGCTCCAAAAGAAACCATCTGTTAATGGATTGAATTCCATTGATAGTTTGTCCTGTGCTACAAGATTATCATGTATTTCTTTCATAATATCTTTTTCTGTTTCTACATACTCAATTTCAGGACTTCTGCTCCACTTAGATCTACTAAATACAAGTTCTTTGTCTAAGAATTCTAAGAAGTCATAAGCCATGTTTAGCTTGTCTTTTGTTTTGATAAGATCTTCAGCATATTTATCATGTTGAGATATTTTTGAACTTATTTCTATACCTGATCTACTCCATGTGTAATTCATGCTCCACATTGGCTTTTCTATGGAGAAGTCAAGACCAAAGCTTGTTCTGTCTCTAAATTCAAGATTATCAAATGATTCTTTATCATGGATTTGCTGAATAGGTCCTGCTTCTGCAATCTTTCGAGTGAAACTCATCTTAGACCAATAAGGTGGGCTTCCACCTTGTAGACTCCAGATAGTTGCATCACTATAATTTGGATCTACTGAGAGATTCATAGAAAGTTTATCATATTCATATCTTAATTCATCAATGACTTCTTTAAGCATTGTTGGAGTTGGTACAATAAGCTCTCTTGGTTTATTCCATGAATCTTTAGTGTATTGTCCTAATGACCAAATCATGATCTTATCTAATTCAGGACTAAAAAATATTTCGAGAGTTAATGCTTCATCATGGATTGTTTGGAATTCACTAGCAAACATATCCTTGTCTCCAGATTCAAAGAATGTTTCCCACGAAGTGTTTCCGTAAATACCCCAGTCTAAATTATTCCAGCTTCCTTCTTTACTCCAGCTGAAACCTGGTGGGAGTAATCTTTTTCTTGCACTAATTCTTTTGATCTTTACTGTAATAGTTTCTTCAAACTTCATTAATTTGGTAACTATCTCCACGTCTCCTTTGAGAACTTCTTCTAATTGCTTCAATCTCAAAATAATATCTTTAAGCATGTTAGTTCCAGATTGTTGAGTTTGTGCTAATTTAAGTGAAGAATTAAATCCATCAGTCTTTGAGAAACTATAACTACATTCAAGAACCTGCATTGCATTGTTAATTTGCTTTTCAGAATCTTTTAGAGTGATTACATCTCCAACATCAAACTCAGTACTTGCTGGAGCATCCGCTTCTGCAATAAAAACTGGTTTGCCAAATTGTTTAATATATTCTTTCGCATACTTCTGTGCTTCTGCCTTATCACTGATATTCTTATTCTTAATGATCTTGACTTTCTCTCCATACTTATTAATCGAAGCGAAATCAGAAGATTCAACTTTGATAGGAATATCATAAGCATATCCAATTTCAATTACTGCATTTTCAGGAGGGGCTACTTTTAGAGTGATCTTCTTTTCATAGTAATCAACATAAAACTCAGGATTTTGAGAAATACCTTCGACTCCACCATTTAAAGGAACACCATCAACAGTCACTCTCACGTTATGTGGTCTAAAAATCAAATAGAAATCCACTAATTCTCCAGTCCCTAAGAAATTTTGTTGTGTTGAAAACTCTTTTTGATCTCCTTGAACAATAACCCTATTAGCCATTTGGCTTTTATCTTCAATAAAAATTAATCCCTTAAGATTAACTCCTCTTTCAAGAACAAAGTCAGACTCAATACTATTTCTTTGCTTACAATGAAATATTATATTACCTTCTCCGTCACTTGTAACCCAAAAATCAGCACCGATAAGATTAGCAAAATAATCTATAATCTCATGAATGGGTTTATCTTCAAATGCGATACTATCAACTATGAACTCATGATCATCAAAAGTATCATCAGTCCATGAATATTCAGGAATTTTAATTGAAAGAACATGCTTGATAATATCTATTGCTTTTGTATTACTAAATGCGAATGTGGCAACTCTATTAAGCATGAAAACAGAATAATCTTCTGCTTCCACGTCGAAATCTTCATTCGTATTTGTTTTTTTAATGTTCTTAATCAAACCATCAAAGTAAAGTTTTAAGTTTTCAGAATCATAACCTGCAAGAACTTTAATTTTAGCTGAAGAATCAAAAGATTGGATATATTGTAAAGCGTTGTAATCAAAGTTTAGTGATGCAGTATCTGTTTGTGAAGTCACACTTTTTACTGCATCCCATTTAGTGATGAATCTACTTATGTCTTGCCACCCATTGCCTATGTCTACATAGATCTTGTTTAATGGTTTGTGCGTTTGAATCATCTTGAATCTTAATTATTGAATTGACTGAGTGTAATAGTAAACTCCCAAGGTTCTCCTCCTGTTTCAGGGATACTGATTTCTGTTATCACATAATGTCCATCAAGAGCAGGTTCATATCCTTCAGTATCAAAGTAAACAATAGTTCCAGCTAGAGCAAGATTTCTAAGAATTGTTTTGTTATCTGCTTTCGTTGGTTGCAGTCCTAATAATTTGCCAGTAAGAAGAACGTCGCCATCTCCTGATCCCATAAAGTGTTTTATATTTCCTGCTCTATTTGGAATTTCATGAGTAACCCATACGATTTTATCAGTAGTTTCTAAAGTAACAACTGCTTTTTCTTCATTGTCAAATACAAAGAGATCTGTACTTTTATCTTGACTTGTTATTTTCATAATCTTACTAAACCTCCAAGTTTATTAGCAATAAACGCATCAATTTCTGAGAATAATCTCTGTTTGTCAGTTTCACTTGAAGTGTTAAGATTCTCTATATTGACATTGAATCCGCCAGCATCTACAGTTACAGGAGACTGAGGTATTATAGCTCTCTCTAGCTGAAGCTTATCCAGTTTAACATTAGAGAATTGGGCAAGTTTTGGAATGTTGACTCCTTTGTAGAGAGTCTCAGTTCTGTAAGTGGTTTTAGTTCTTGATCTTCCTTTACTGTCAGTATATGATCTTGTGCTTTTATGAGTTCTAGTAATGTCTCTGGCTAATATCTCTGCAGCTCGATTATATTCAGAAATTAATCTGTTAATTATTGATACTAGATTATTATAAAATATTTCTAGATTATTCTGCATACTATTGACTACAGTTTCTGTAATGTCTGCAATCATGTTGAATGTAGATTGCCATCCACCAACAAATATTCTGTAAATGTTTGTTGCTAATTTCAAGAAGAATGGTGGAACTGATTTTAGCACAAACAAGTTTCTCAAGAAAGCTGAAATAAATGTTTTCAATGCTTCATTCATAGTTGTAAAAATAGGTAAAATATTTTGTTGAAAGATTCCAGATAATTCCTGCATCCCACTAGCCAAACCTGTAAAGAAGAATTTACCAAACTCTCTCCCTTGTTGAGATGCTTGTTCAGGACTTGGAAATACTGACATAATATCTGATTTTATTGAAGATATTGCATCAGGATCTCTAAACGGAGCAGAGTAATTTTCCATAGAAGTGAATCCAAAGTCTGATGCTTGGATACTTGCTTCTTTAAATGGATCTACTGCCGAAGCTGTAATAGCATCACTGTTTGTAGACATTGCTTCAATTGCTGAACTTGAGAATCCTAAACCAGCAGTATTTCCTTCATTTATTCCTGGTAAAAATGATTGAGTTGCTTGAATGCCAGGTATTGCTGTTGGTGCTTCCGTTAAGACATCTTGTGTTTCTTTAATTTTGTCAACTGTCTTCTCAGCTTCTTTACTGAATCCTAAAAGATTACCAAGCACATTTTTATCTATTTTGAAATTTTTATCAATTACTTTGTTAAGTAAAGGAATCTTTTTCGCTATATTTACGACTTCATTAATTAGATCTATGAATATATTTATGATTGAATCAATTGCACCTATGAATGATTTAAGAATAGATATTCCAATCTTTTTAGCTACTTCTCCAACTCCTTTAAATGCAGAAAATCCCTCTGTTTTAAATCTCCTAAATGCGTCTTGGAAAGCAAAGCCAAGTTCAACAATACCTGCAATGATTGTGGCTACAAAATTAATTATTGCTCCAACTGCTTTTAGTAAACTTCCAAGAATAGTTAATGCAATTCTTAATGGAGCAAGCATAAGAGTAACTGCACCTTTGATTATCTCTCCAGCTTTAAGCCCCTCATCTCCAGATCTTCTAAGTCCTTCTGCAAAAGGATGAATAACTGAGGCTACCAATGCACCTAAGATCTTGCCAAGTCCATTGAAAGTGTCTTTGATACCTTCCCAAATTGGTTTAAGCAGTCCACCAATATCGATAAGGTTTTCTTTTAATGCAGACCCAACAGCTTTGAGAACTGTCCATATAGCTCCGAAAATTGTTTTAAAATCATCCCCTAGTCCTAAGAAATTCTGTCTCACTTGATTAATAAATCCGATAACTGTTCCAATCACAGCGACTACAATGCCAGCCGCTACACCTGCACTTACACCTAAAGCAGACCCTATAGCAGAGAATACTCCACTTATTGAAGATCCAAGACCTCCAAGTTTTCCAAGAAGTCCTGCAGTTCCAGCTGTTGTCTTTGTTGCAGTTGCACCTACCCCTGTGATCTTTCCAATAATACCTCCAAAAGATCCTCCAAGTTTCCCTGTTCCACCAATCAGTCCAGAGATTGCTTTTCCTGATCCAATAACTGATGATATTAAGAATCCAAATATACTCGCTAATTTTCCACCAATGTAGAATAAAGGACCTAAAATGGGAGATAGTAAAACAAAGCCAGTAGCAACTGCACCAATAGTAGGACCTAATTTTTCAAGGACACTTCCAATTCTCTTAAATGCCTTACTAGCATTTTCTATAATGTCTGAATTTAATACTCTAGTTATAAGTTCAGCCCCCCCTTTAACCATGCTCCCAAGTATTCTTCCAAAGACTACTCCAAGATTACCTGCTTCGTTTTGAATTATTCCAAAGTTTCTTACAAATGCGTTCTTTAGATTATCAATTATTTCAGGCGTAAATACTTGAGAAAAACCTGTTTTAATTCCTTTAAAGAAATTCCCAATAGTTTTGAACACATTTACAAGTTTGTCTGCTAATGCTTCAACTCCTCCACCTGTAGAGAAATCTTCTATTGCTTGCTGAATATTTCTCACTACATTTGTAAGATCTAATCTTTCTGCAATTGCCCCGCCAATTCTGATAAAAGTAGTTGTTACTGTATCTTGTAATTCTTCTAAAGCAGATCCTAAATTATTTAGGAGTGTCTTGTTTAATGTTTGAGCATCTTGATTTGTTGCATTAATATTAGCTAAAAAACTTTCAAAATCTTGATCAGTAAGTTGAATTATTTTTCTAAAATCTTTTACAGCATCTAATGGTAAAAAATCAGATAATACTGCTTCAACAGATTCACTATCTAGTCCAAGATTTGTTACTTCATCTCTAAGATTTCTAAATATATCTCTAGCTCTTTCGTCTAGTTTTGCATCAGTTAATGCTTTGTCTAATCCTTCTGGAACTTTTGTTGCATCTGCTACAAGTTTCTCAAATGTAATCCCAAATGCAGAGGCAAAACTATCTTGTGCATCAAGTGCTTTTCTTAAACTTGCTTCATCGAGGAGTTCTGTTCTTATTTCAGTTGCGGCTATTGTATTGAATAACCTGTCAAACTCTTCTATTTCTTTTGTAAGTGTTAAAAATGATCTTGCACCTCTAACTTTGAAGATTTGAACCAATGCCATTGCCCTTTGGATTCTTGATGCATCCACTTCATTGAAAGCATCATTAAGTTGTTTAGCTGTATCTCTTAACCCTATAAACTCTTGAGATCCTTCCTGGACTTGTTTTCTTAATCCTTCAAAAGTTGATTCTTGTGCATCAAGAGCATCTCTTAATTCTTTATTTTTCAGTCTAGCATCATCGAAACTATTTTGTAACGCAGTAAGACCTGATGATAATCCTTCAAATCCACCTGCATCTTTAGCAAGACCACTTAATTCTCTTTTTGCTTCTGCAAGTTGAGATCCCAAATTAGCAACTTCAATATCACTCTCTCTTACTCGATCTCTTAGTAAATTAAATTCGTCTTTTGTTGCTCTAATAGTTGCACTCGCCGCTTGACCTGCCTCATCAAGTGAAAAGAATTGTACGCCAAGATCTTCCATTACTTCTGCAGATTTAGTTGTTGGATTAAGCAATTGTAACATCGCCTGATTTAATGAAGTTCCTGCAATACTTCCCTTTAAACCAACATTTGCTAGAGTTCCAAGAGCTGCACTAACCTCTTCTAAACTAATCCCTAAACTAGAAGCTAATGGAGCAACGAACTTTAATGCTTGACCAAGATCTTCGAGTGTTTGAGCAGAATTAGTAAATGAAGTTGTTAAGATAGTTGCTACTCCATTCATATCATCTGCTTCTCTACCAAATGCATTTAGAGCGGCAACAGAAATATTAACTGCTTCAGCAAGATTAATATTACCCGCAGTTGCTAAACCCAATGTTGATTCAGATGCTTTTAGAATTTGATTCACAGAAAAACCAGCTTTAGCAAATTCTTCAAATGCTTCCGCAACTTCTTGTGCAGAAAAAGCTGTGCTAGAACCAAGTCTGAACGCTGTGTCCATTAAACTCTTAAAATCTTCTTCTGTTCCACCTGCCAGAACTTGAACTCTTTTAATTTGCCTATCAAACTCTCCAAAACTCTTTATGGCTTTAACCCCAAGTGCTACAACGGCACCCGTGATTGCAGTAAAGCCGAGAACTAGTGCCTTATTGACTTTGTTAAAAGACTTCCCAACAGATGATATTTTAGAGCCAAGACTACCTAAACTTGAATTAATCCTGGAGACAGTAGGTGAGACCTTATCTTCTCCTGTAAATTTGATCCGTACTGATTCAGCCATGTCCTTTCACTCATAGTTTATCACCTGTCCTCGCAGGAAGCATTCTAACGCTTCTTCCTTGCCTGTCTATTCTTTTCCTTCACGTCTTCATTATATGCTGAAATCATGAAATTAAATTGGTCAATCGTTAAATTATTGATCTCATCCCAACTCATTCCATAGTGCCTCAGAAGTACATAAACTAATTTGCCTTCTGAGGATCTTGAAAACGTTCAGCTTCACTCTTAGATGCCTTATCTAGTCCTGAGTGTTCAGAGATCTTATCTCCTAATTCTCTAATGACTCCTAAAGGCAACCTATCCACTTGATCGTCAGGAAGATCAGTTGATGCTTTGATCATTTCTCGTGTGAGTTCCATATCATCATTTTTTGTTTTCTTTCTGATTTGGTTCATTACACCAAAATCAATTTTGCTGATATCAAACTCAACCACTCCATCTTCAAAGTTTACTTCAACTTTCTTTTTCTCTTTAGATTTCGCTAAGAGATCCTGCATAGTATATTTTCTTGTCATTAAGCTCCACCTCCAATAGTCTTAACTTTCGGTTCTTTAGGGGAGTGTTCCTCGACACTCTTTTGTCTATTCATTATCATAGACAAATTGTGTTCTAAAGCTTTGATTCTTGTGTCAAAGTTTGACATCAATTCAAAAACTTTAGATCGGGAAAGTAAAAGTTGAATACCTGCAGGAAACTTGTTCCCAGCATTAACCTTACACCACTCTTTGAAATCATCTACCACATCCTTATGGATATGATATATGGTGATGTTTCGGAAGTCTTGCTGTTCCAGCTTTTCCTTTGGGTCGACTTCTTTACTTTCCTTTTCCTTAGTTTTGTTTTCCTCTGTCATGAGTATCATCTCGTCATGCCTTTGCCTTACTCAATTAGTCAAGCTTATGGTGTAGCTTTCTTTATTGTGGTAATGGTCACATCGTTTGGTTTTACATTGAAGCTAAAACTTTCTTCAAGTACACCTTCTGCTTCGTTGCTAAATTCGTGGTCTGTAGCAACACAATCAACGCACTCAATTTTTACATCGTTGCCATTAGCATCTGTGTATTGAAATGTTGCATTGAATTTGGTTCTTGTAGATCCAAGTGTAACAACATTTGTTTCATCCCCTACTGATGGTGTGTCTGCAGTAGTGTCTACTGTTCCAAACAACTTCGCAATAAATGCATGATCATCTGTGATAAGACTTAACTTACCCTCAACAAGATCCAAAGGTTTTTCATCAAATATGGTAAAATTACCAATGGTCTTGATCTGTTCAATATCTGCCTTAACAGACAGACTCCATTCAGTCACATTTTTAGACTGAACACTATCTATTGATATCTTTCCTTGAGTTCCAAAAAATAATGTCATTCTTAATCATCCTCCATGTTGGTTTTTTTGTTTTGCATTTTCTTTTTCTGAAACTCAATCAATTATGATTCGTGTGAACCTTATCGTAATTTGCTTTCTCATAATGCCCTCGGCAACTTCACTATTAATTGTCTTCATACTGACTCTTTCGTAATTGTTCAATCCATCAGATGCCAGTTGATTTTGATTAATTCGTAATGTGTCGGCTATTGCTCTTGCGATAGCATCTCTTAGCTTAGTTCCTTCAAACTGTTCTGTATCCTTTTCATAGATCACTCCAGCTTTAACCCATACATTGATATCAATGTCAATGATTTGTTTTTCACTTTTAGTTCCAACAGTTACTTTTGATGCTGGCTCGTCTGCATCAGTTACAGAAACTCTTGGATAAGATGGATTGCCTAAATTTACATTTGGAAAGTCTGGATAAATCCATTCACTAGAACGAGAAGTATTGTAATCATACAGATTGCTTCTTAGCAAATCTTGAACTATTATAATTGGTTCTTTGTCCATTGTTTGACTCCTCGCTCTTGAAGATACCCAAACTTTACTGTTTGAATCGCTTTTTTGCTTTCTCAACCACTTCTTCTCCCACGCTTGGGAAATTGTGATTTACAGCATTTCTCATGAAATGTTTTGCAGGTATTGTTCGAGTTCCTTCTTCTTGGAACAATCCATAAAACACTCCATCGGCAATATATCCTGTGACTTCATCTTCAAAGCCTACATGCAAAGATGCGGCTAAGATCCCTGACTTTTTAGGGCAGTCATCAAATGCATCAGAATGAATCTTAGGAAGCACTTTCCTTATCGATTCGTGAACATCTTCCTTAAAGCCCTTATCGGCAAAGGAGTCCACTTTCTTTCTGATTCTTGCCAGGTCAGGACTCTCTATTTTGATCTTGACCATAGAACTAAATCATGTTTTTTTCTTTATATTATTTCAGCCTAAGATGTAGCACCTTGTACACCACTGTATCACCAACTGTGTGATTAGTATTTTTGAGGATCTTATGTTCAACTCCCCCTTTTAGTATTGTATCTGTTTTTGAGTCGATGATCAAAGTCCCATTTTCATAACTGGATTTTGTAAAACACTTAATGTCTCCAATGTTAAACCCACCTTCAGGTCTAAAGTTTTCCTCTTCCCCAGTTATTTCTTGCCAGACCACTTTGATAATTGTATCTTGATTTGAATCTGAGATTAAACTTCCATAATCAGGATCAACTGTAGTGGTTTTTCTTCTTAAAGTTACATCTATTCCAAGATCTAAGTCCACTATTTTGTCAAAGTCTTCTGTATTAATTTCCATTTTTATCCTTGAGGTGAGTTATCTCCATAATTTGTATTTGGAGATGATTCTCCTTGCGTAACAGATGCACCTATGAACGATTTTTTATCATCTACTTTGAGATATTCTTTTAATGTTAGGAGACTCTCCTTTGCACTGATCTCATAAACTTTTATTTCTTTGATAGAAGATGCTTCTAAGTTTTTCTTGTCTACTGAGAATTCTCCAACTTTATATGAAAGTCCTGAAGTAGTAGCTAGACCAGCCCCACTTATTCTAAGTAATAGCTTAATAACTGCAAGATCTGTAACAATTTGTTGGACTGTTGGATGCAATGGATCTGTCTCTTCAAAACCAATTCCTATTTTTTTGGTAGATAAATCAATGAAGTTACTTGCTTCTTGAATCCATTGAATAATTTCTGCATCAGTCACGTCTGTATCAACGTGTTTATTGCCTATCCTGGATTTTACTATATCTATTGTTGTGTATTCTTTTTGAACCATTTTACTTCTTCTCTTTTTGGATTGCCTTTTCAATTCCAAGTAATGCTGAAACTACAAGTCCAGTGTATAGGGTATATTCATGTGGGAAGATCTCTGGATTGTTTTGTAGAAATTCTGCACTGAATTGAATAAGTGTTAAAAGTATAGATGCACCTAATCCTTTAAGGAATCTCTTTGCACCTAGCTTTAATCTTAATTTCCAATCGTACTCTCCATTCACATATACGTTTGTCATAATTATCCCTCCTATGTTTGTTTTTTGAATACAGCAATTATTTTGCCATTCCACAATTGGTTCATGAATATCAGTTCCCATCCGTTGTTACCTAAATTGTTCAGAGCTAATTCTGAAACATCTTTAATTCTTCTTTGTACAACTTTGTATTTCCAATTAGCCATCTTGATTACCCACCTGCTGGTTCAACTTCTATACTGTTTATTGATGTTCTTTTTTCAACAGCCATATGTGACTCATCCTCGTTGAGTTCGATAAAAATTTCTTTTCTTTCGGCTACACCCAAATCTTGTTCAAGCCACTTGATGACGAGTCCCCTATCATCATGGCTCTTTAAGATTAGAGAGTTTGTTACATAATTGAGTCCGTTTTCGATTTCATCTATTTTTTCTTGAACTGTTACCATGATTAATCACCTTTCAACCTGTATCTTATGATGCCTCCTTTGATTTTTCTATTACCTGAAAGTTTCTTCACTTCGACTTTGATTGAACTCTCAAAGAATAAAGGAGTTGGATATGAATCACAAAAAGAATTACTTGCTGTATTCATGAAAGTGTCTTGTTCATCTTTTGTGAGTTTGACTTGGTTCTTGAGGTCTTCAAGATTAAATTCATAATATGTTTCTCCATCAATTGTTACCTTGACCACGACATCAGATAAGTTATTGAATGAAAGTTTCATCATGTCTATGAAACCCTCATGGATAATTTCAAAGATAGTCAAGTAATCTGTGGTTAAGTCTACTTGGGTCGCGGGGTTGTATAATTCTATTTTTCCTTTGTATGTTTCAGCTGTTGCCATTTAGTAATACCCCTGCCATCTGGCAAAAACCAATCTTGCTCCAGCATCCATTCTTCTTCTATGGAGAACTATTCTTTTTATTCCATCTCCTACTACTTCTTCATTAAGATCGAAGTTCACATTGCTAATATTTGAGAAAGCTATAGAGATAAGACTCCAGTTTACATGACCATCGCTTCCTGTTGCGTCTTCTCCATTATTGTCTAACCATAATGCAACATATGATTCTTTTGCTCTATCTTCAGATGATCCAAGTAGCTTCTGAATTCTAATAGTCTCCCCATTTGGAATTATATAATAATCATAATCAGCACTATTTCCCCCAACATCATTAAACTTGGTTTGTTTAACTTCAGTTGTACCTATAGGTGGACTTGGTGGAGGTAATGCAACAAGCATTCTTCCAGAAGCATCAACAAAAACCTTCTTGCTTGAATCAGTTGCATCTTCTATTTTTACTGATCCAAGCAGTCCGTTCCCACTGGTAGCGCTTACTAATAATCTTCCATTTGCATCCACTTTAGCTTTTTTGTCATTGTCAATTGGATCTACAATAATGGTATCATTTGCTCCCTGCTGTTCAGTTTCAACGAGAAGTCTTCCAGAGGAATTGACTTTTGCTTTCTTATTTGGATCAATTGGATCAGTAATTATTGCATCGGGAGATATAACAAGATTTGTGTCAACAAGTAATCTTCCATCTGAATTAACTCTTGCTTTATAGATAGCCCCACTTCCATCTTTTAACATAATCTCTTGAAGAGGATTAAGTTCATTTACGTTGATACTTCCATCTGTTTTGATAGTTAATGCTTCAGCTACTGTTTGAATAGCTTTGGTAGCTTCTTTCAATTGTTCAAGTAATTCAATTTCAACTCCCATTATTGAATCACCACCACAGCATTTCCATCTGTTACAACAGGGACAACTCTTTCTCTAAGTAGGAATCCTTTCTGATCTTTCCAATAATCAACGTGATCTTTAATTTCAACAGGCACTCTTTCAATAAACAGTCCTGCGTGATCTTTATCTAGAATGATGATAGTCCCTTTTGGAACAGATGCATTGATTATGACATCCATAGCATATGATTGAAGTTTTTCTTTTAGTTCTTCTCTTTGTCTTAATGATTCTGCTATGTCTGGGTTAATTACTAGCTTATTTGGCGTATATTTATGATCTTCTAAGAACTTCATACCTTCATGAATATTTTTTATTAGAGGCGTTTCTTTTACGCTTGGGTGGCTCTCTGCACTTATGATCTTTCCTGATCCTGCAATAAGTGTTTCTATCACAATCTGATTTTCTATATCTGCAAAATGAAAACATTCTTTGAATGATTTTTGCATAATATATCCAAGATCATTATCTTCGAAACTTTCAGAAGAAAAAAGAAGAGGTAATTTTAATGTAAGTGGAAAAGCAATTACAGTATCAACTTCAAATAAAGAAATAGGGGCAGAGCCAAGAGTAGGAACTATCGCTCCATTGACTCCTTTAATTTTACTTATCTTAGTTGCAGATCCAATTGATAATGGTTGCAGTTTAAAGAGAGCAGGACCTAAACGAAACTTATTTGTCTCTACTATTATCTGAGATTTTACACTAACTAAATCCATAGGTCACCCTCCATAGAGAAGATAAAAAAATGTGATCGGTTAAGATCACAAAATCATCTTCGCTATTGCATTGTCATCAAGGACTGCTGGTGCTACCCTTTCAGTTAGTGTAACTCCACCTGCAAGATCTCTTAATGGATCTTCAAAGTTCTTCAACTTCAGAGGTCGTCTTTCAACTAACACAACTGCCCTGCTATCCAAAGCAATAACAGAACCTGCTTCCACAGCTGTAGTTTCAAGAACCCTTAATCCAGAGACATTACCGATGATTCCATCTTCGTCAAGTCTATCAAAAGCCTTATAGCCCTTGCTAATAAGATCTTTCTCAAGCTTAGCGATATCATCAGGATGACCTACTAAGAACTTGGCTTTGTAGTTATTCTTGTTGACAGCATTTCTTAGAGTAATAACGTCTTCCTGGACAAACTCTCCTACAGTCTTTGGAGACACAGTGTTTGTAGTATTACTTATTACTCTGAAGATTTCATCATCTTCTTTAGCAACAACATCTTCTGTTGCCATATCTGCTTTTAGTTTAATCACGTCAAAAGCTGAATCTTCGATAGCTTCTGATGGAACAGCAAATGCTTTTCCAATCTTATATGGTGTGATAACCACATCGCCAAATGTACTTACATCTAGTGGGATTTCTCCAAGTTCAGGAATAACATACGCTTTTCCTTTACCCATCTTGGGGATTTTTATTGAAGAGCCCTCGCTCAAATTTATTAATCGCAAGATTTGACGACCAACCCTTTCTCTTGTAGCAACCTTGAACACATTAGCGTCAATGATTTCTTTAATGATAGGTGCCGCATCTTGTGTTGAAAACAGTTCTTTCATTGATTTCATTGTGATCTTTCCTCCTCTATTTGATTATTTTAACAGGAATCTTTTTCACAACGGAAGTTCCACCTGCACTATTGTCGATTTTCTCATACGCTTTTGCTACTGATGTTCCAAGATTCAAAGCAATTAACGTACTTGCATCTTTCAATTCCAATGCATCGCCAACATTCACTGTCTCTGCAGCTCCAACTTCTACATCAAGGTAGAAAGTACCAATACATGCCAATGAAATTGGATTATTCGCTAACGAGTCTCTGATACACACTCCTAAGATGTCTGCACCTGCCACAGCTGGTTGTAAGTCAAGACCTACAAACTGCCCTTTGGTAAGATCTGCTGATGCCATTAGCATACTTGGACTCTTACCTTCATCAATTTGAATATCGTATGTCATTTTTATTCAGCCTCCATCCCAAGGGCTTTCGCAATCTCCTGCTTAGCATCCTTATGTTGATTTGAATTATTGACAAGAGTCTTTCTGTCACCAACACCTTTGTGCAGTTCCATCATTTTCTCTGTCTGTTTTGCATACAGATCAAAGCCACCTTTCTCGTCAAGTTCTCTTAGTTCTTTTAGTCTGTCTTCTTTTGACATTTCTAAAATTCCGAGTTTCTCTTCTGACTCAATCTGTTTCTTTAGAACTTCATCACGAGCTTCTTGCTTGATCTGTTTTAGTTCTTCAATTACTGCAGTGTGTTGTTTAGACAACTCCTCGTGTTTTGCAGTAAGTTCCGAAATTAACTTGTCTTTTTTATCAGACTCTGATTTTAATTTATCAATCTCGGAGTTTTTGGCATTAAGTTCATCTGAAGCTTTCTTCAGTAGGACTTTTGCCTGTTTCAATTCTTTTGGTTCATCATCCATTGTAAAATCTCCTCCATAGGTTTTTCTATTTGCTTTGACTTTCGCATACCATATGCAGGACAGTCATCCAGAACTCAATTTTTTACAGGCTTAATCTTAGCATCTTTACATGCGGGGTCATCAACTAAACTTAATTCCTTAAACTCAAGATTACGAGCCACAGGTTTACCATCAACCTCATCTTTATCTATGAGTACGCCGACACTAACAGAATCAATAAGTTTGTCGAGTAACTTTTGTGCAATCTCTTCATCAGTTACGATTGCTTCAAACTCGATCCACTTTTTCTCAGGAACATAAACTGATTTGATTACTTTTCCAACTATATCTCTTGAACTTGATGAGTGATCTATTCTTAGTGGTCTTCCTACAAGACTTTTACATCCTTTCTCAAGTTCTTTAGCTGGATAAAATATTCCGTTCCATTCTCCCTCACTAATTGCTACTCCTAATATTCTTAGTTTAGTTCCTTCTTTTAGAACATGGAGAATTTTAACGTCATCAATAGTTACATATTCAAGATTTTTGAGATCTTGTCTTTTATTATCTTCAATGACTTTTTTACCTTTAAGCCAATCCTTAGCTTTATCCATAGTCCAATTATATGGATCTTTCTTGTTGAATCTGAAACTTTGTAAAGCTAAATTTGCTCTTGTACTATCCTTTAGAAATCCGACTATAATTGATATACCGCTTCCTAAATTACGTCTTTTAAGAGAATCACCAATAAATGATGATGGTTCTTCCAACATAAAGGAAATTTCATTTTGTGTTTCATCAAAAACCTCTAGATCTTGCTTTGGTTTTTCTTCATCAAGATCTTGAATAAGTTCAATGAATTGATTAATCTCTTCTGACGTAGAATAATTATTGGCGATGAAACTATCAATAATATTTTTAGAATCGTATGAATCTTCTATTGTCTTATCTAGTTCTTCAATAAAACTATTTATCTCTTTGATAAGCTCATCTGTCATAGATAAAGAAATCTATTTTTTTCTTTATATTATTTTATTAGAGTGTACATAAACCTTATTTTTCCAGCTTAGCAAGCATACTTATTCCTTTTTTATTGATTACAAATAATTTACCATGATGATCCTCTGGATTAAAACAATCAATTAGCTTAAACTTCCATAACTCATTTAAAGTAAAAGAAGATTGAGTAATATCTACTTTCTGCTCCTTTTTAACATCAGTTGCAGTTAGTGGCTTTTCAGATTTAGCAAGGAACTTTAGAACTTCGATCCTTCGATTACCTCTTTTAAGCCAAGAGTAGGTTTTCCAGTCAAATGATAAATTTATTGTCATAACTAGAGAATAACTAAATCACAACTAAAAACAAACTCGAGAAATATCGTTATCCCTAAATGATAGCAAAGTATTTAAAAAAGGTAAGCGCTTCACTCAATATGGCTCGTAAGAAAGAGATTCAAAACGAGATACTAGAGAAATCATTCAAAGAAGTGAAACAATATCTCAAATCAATGGATCAAAGAACTAAAGAGAGTAAACTAGAATTTTCATTGGCAAAACAAGAGTTTCTAGCCGAATTAGAAGACCTTGCATCTGCATGGTTTACTCAAAGAGTGAAAGAAGTCCATGCTAAAAAAACAAGAAAAATATCCTAAAATGACAAAAATTATATCTTTTAAGGTATTATCCACTCTCAGGGGTGAGTTTTAATTAATAGGGGGTATCCAAAATGAAAGAAGTATGCATACTGTTAAAGAAAGATAACAGCGGACTAATGGTTTTCAAAGACCAAAAACTTGCAGAAGAATATCTACAAGAATGGGGATTTAACAAATTTGACCACGATGTTTGGGCTAAGACTGAAGAAGATATTGAACTTGGAAACTATTACAAATTATTAATCCAAGAAGTGATATCCAACAAGGATTCAGATATTAAAAAGTAATTTATTTCAAGAGTTAAATTAATTTACCATCATAATTGATTATTAAATTTGTATCAAATCAATGCTTCTTTTTAATTGATTTCTTAAATTCATCCCAAGACATAAATCTTTTTTTATCTTTCTCAGGTAGAACACAGATATTCACATGATTATGAAAAAAATCCAGAAAATCATGTTTTGAGAACTCCATATTCAATCCTTTTGCTACTAATTGCTGAAATTTAACTCGACATTCTTTTCTTTGATCTTTATTGTAATAGCATTTCCTAAAGCAGTTTGTTCTTTGATACCATTCAACATAATATGAAATACTTTTTTTCTTATGCTTTGATTTTACATTTGCAAGTACTACTTGAATTTCATTATAACTTATTGATTCATCATTTATTCTTTGTTTGATATCTTTGAGTTTATCTTCTGGAGATTTTATTGCATACAATATTTTATGAACTTTCTTTGTTGTTATTACTTTTTTAAGAGGTACTTGATGATATTCCACTAGATTTGCGATATGATCCCAAACAGTTCCAATCTTTAAGTTTCTTTGTTTAGCGATGTTATCAATAGATACTCCTCTATTAATTAATTGTAGAGTTTTTTGTTGGGTAAAGTCAATTTTACTTAAATCTACTTTTTTATGAAAATTCTCATGTTTTTTTACTGCAGTAATTTTTACTTCAGATTGAGCAGGGAAAGAATGGTTTAATTTACTAGTCATCCGTTTTCTATATTTGTATGTGTTAGCATGTGATGCATAGGCAATCCATCCCTCATATTTTTCTATTACTTTTTCACGTTCTATTTTTTCCAATTGGTAATCTTTTTTCATAACTTCCATTTTTTTCTCAAATTTTCTCATATTCTTTTTCACAAGAAGTTTGTGATGATAAAAAACTCTGATTCCTAAAAAAGGAATTCCCTTTTCTAATTTTATAATTTGAGATTTAAATGGATGTAATTTTAGTTCTAATTTTTCTTTGAGAAACTGGTCTATCTTTTCCTTATACTCTTCTAATTGAATTCTAGATTGATGTAGGATTACAAAATCATCTACATATCTTATATAATATTTTGCTCGCAGTTTTTGTTTAACATATTGATCAAGCTCATTAAGATACACGTTAGCAAAGAATTGAGATGTTAGATTTCCTAAAGGCATCCCCTTACTCGATACTTTTCCTTGATGATTATTTAATATAATTCTAATTAGCCACATTAATCTCCCATCATGAATTCTTTTACATAGAAGTTTTATTAAAATCTCATGATCAACTGTATCAAAATAACTTTTAATATCTGCTTTAAGAACATAACATTTTATAGTATTATTCTTAGATACTTTTCTCTTGAAAACATCAAATCGTTTTATCGCATTAAGAGTTCCTTTACCAATTCTATTAGCAAACGAATCATGAACAAATCGCTTATCAAAAACAGGTTCTATAACGTTACATATTGCATGATGAATGACTCTGTCTCTAAATGCAGATTTACTAATTTTTCTTGTTTTTGGATCTCGTAGAATGAATGTTTTTAATGGTCTTGGTTCGTATGTATGTAAAAGAAGTTCCGATCTTAATTGTAATAAATTTTCCTTTAAATCTTTTTCAAAATCAATCACATACTGCTTTAGTGTTTTTCCCCTTCTGGCTCTTTGAAATGCTAGCTCTAAATTTTCATATGAACAAACTTCATCATATATTTCTACAAGAATGTCTTTTTTATCACCCATAGTAATATACAGTATCTTACATTTATTTATTAACGTTGTTCAAAGGATATGTAATATACAGTATAATACTGTGTTTATTAGTTATATACAGTATTATACAATATATGACTGATTCAAAAAAAGAAATCATCGAAAGATCTGTAAAACAGTTGAATACTTACGGGAATGGAATTGGAGTTTTGGTCACTCGTGAAGCTAAAGCTATTGGTTTAAAGAGCGGCAGTAAAGTACAAGTTAGTGCAGTCAGATCAGGCGATAAAGAGTTCATAATTATTGAAAAATTCCCCATAACAGAGTAATGTTTATGTTGGAGAACTTTTTAAAGAATTACCTATTTCTTTATAAATAACAGAGTACTAAAGCAAATAAGGACTACTTATAAGTGACTAAATATAGAAAGATTTAAATAGTAGTTGTGCTTACTACATAGTAACAACATGTAAATATTATGTGGTTTATATGGTGAATGTATAATGAATGAATTTACACTAACAAAACAAATCAGCAAGCAAGGAGCTCAGAATATAATCATTATTCCTGCATTCCTAAGAGATAAACTTAGACCTAAAACGCTTGTTGAAATTAAAATAAAAATTCTAGATGGAGAAGTACAAAATGGCAACTGAAAAAAAAGATCATAAGGAAATGAGAAAACATTTCGTTCAAACTTTGTATGACACACTTGATGGCGTTGTATCTCCAACGCCTTATATGGAGATTACAGAAGGAGATAATGTTGATGTGAAATTTTTAAATGGAAAAGGAAGATTACCTTCTCCAAATTCAACCGAAGTAACAGTACTCGATATTGATACTGCATCCATGTTTTTTGATGATTTTCACGTACTCTATGAAGGTGTAACGGGTGTTGGAAAAACGTACACGAGTGATGCCTTATTCAATGCAGTATTCGGTCCTGATGGGCATTACACTCTTAGACTAAGTGGAGGAGTTTTAGGCAGTTCAGCTCTTGAACCTTTTACTAAAACCACTTTAGAGAATGGAGTACCAAAAACAAGGATTGACCAAGAAAAATGTTCTAAATACGGAGCATTATTTATTGATGAAATTAACAGAGGAGATAGTCAAGAAGTATTTCAAGTAGTTGATGGCGTAGTACACGTCAATGGAGATACTGGTTACTTAAGGCTTCCTATTCCTGGAAAAGATGGTAGTTACAAAGGACTTGCTATCTTAGCTGCTATGAACCCTGCGGATGCAGAACATAGTGCTGCACTTGACCTTGATATCGCAGGAGAAAACAGATTCTTAAAATTCAAATTTCCTAATGGAGTTGCAGAAGCAGGTTCAAGTCAGTTAGAAAAAACATTAGCAGGAGATTTACACGAACAGTTTTGGAGTGAATTTGCTAAACGTTCAGGTGTAAAAGGAAGCTGGAAAGAAGTTTATCCAGTTATAACAGACCCTGAGCAGTTCCCATCTCAACTTGACGGTCAAACAAGAGAATTTATTGATGCAGCTCTTGGGTATGTAGGTTATGATCCTAAACAAACATTTGAAAGAAATATTGAATTACTACAACAAGCAGGTGTTACTCCAAACTTTTCAGTTAGAGATGATAATAATTATAGAAAGATTCTTGATGCACAAGGTAAATTAAAGCACGGATTTGTTAGACGTGATCTTAGAAAAATCAGAGATTTATCACGACTTCTTGGATTTATTAAAGGAGTAAAAGATGGTTCGTATGATGCATCTGTTGGTTTAAATGATGTTACTGCAGGAATTGGAGTAATTTTAGAAAGTAAGACAATTACAGGTACTGATTATGGTAGTTTAATGGCTCTTGTAAATGATGCTAGATCAGCTTATGCTGATATGCATAAGGGTGCTGGAATTCCTGAAGGTTATGGATTAAGACAAGCTGCATGGCAAGGAGCCATTAAAGTTGGTCAAGAACATGGATTTAAGGAATATCTTAATTTCTTACAACATAATATGTCTCAACTTAATACTCAAGCAACAAGTGCAGCTCAAGCAACAATGAGATCAAGAGTGTTAGCTGACCTTGTAGTGCTTGATCATTTTAGTAGGTCATATGAGGGAGATATTTCTTCTGCTCTAAAAGAAAGAGGACCTGAAGCAATAAAAGCTTTTGGAGAAATCTATCAATCTAAAAAAGGACAAAGCAGTATCTATGAGCACAGGTTAGGTTCTATTGTGAGGTAGATAAAATGACTCGAATAATTCCTGATAAAGATTTGGAGAAATTCATTCAAGCTACTGGTTGGATTCCTGGACAAGAAATACCTGTAAGACAACCTGTTAATAACCCAAATAGAACACAACCCATTACTTCTCAAAGTATCGTTAATATTGATGATATCTTGAAGGGAAAGACTTTTTTTAGTGAAAAAAAGAAAGATGGTAATTATATTGGTTTAGCAGTTGCTTTAGGTGAAGCTTTAGATTATGTTGGAACTGATGGTTATGTTGCCACAATGCCCGAACTTATTTCTGCTAAATTAAAAGCAGAAAAAAGTCATGATTTTTGGCAAAAATGGTATGCAGTTCATACTGAAGAAAACATCGGAATTGATCAAAAAGGTAGGTTTTATTCTGCAAATGAGCCTGTTTTAGTAGTTGTTAATGGTGGAGGAATACTTACACCTGATAGAATTATGAAAGCCTATGGTGAGGGTTTAATTAGCAATAGTGCGAGATATGAAAATCAAGAGTTTGATAATCTGTTAGATGGTAAATTAGCTGATGGTTCTCAGATTGAATTGTTTTCTTTTGAACAAATAAAAGATGGTGTTTCTGGTTTACCTCATAGGTTTGGTGTTGTTATGCCTTATTCTATAGCTCAAGGAACTAAATCAGGTTATCATCAAAAGAAAGATTTTATGAAAAATCCTTTAGTTATTGCTCGAGCAGGAGGACTTGAGAATTTAGAATCATATTATGAAATGGCAAAAGCAAGTGATGGTGATTTAGGTTGTTATCATCCTTTTGGTGGTCGTGATGCTAGTACTCCTCAGGGCCGTGTCCTGTTCCTTAACTATAGTTATTTCGGTCTCAGCGGCGCCAATTATCTTAACAATTATGGCCGGTTTGTCGGGGTAGCGCCGGAGGCGCCAAGCGCGCGAAAATAGAGAAGGTATCAAACAATGAAAGATATGCAATTGCTTCTTAATGAAGCTGAACGTGACTGGCGTGATGACGTCAGGAGAGACTTTCCTTTACGTAGTGATACTCCTGTTATTCGAAGAGTTGCACAAAATGGTCGTGACTGGACATTTTCAACTGATCTTAAAAGAATTTATGCAGAAATTTCTCAAGATAATAATTTAGCTCAAAAGTTTGAAGATGTTGTTGCTAAGTATTGGGATGGAACTCCTGAAGAATTAGCAAAAGAGACTTTACATTACTTATTACATCATGAACTTTATCATCCTATTGAAGCTCCTTTTAGTGTTGAAGGAGAAAATAATGATAACAAATTAATCCACCAATCCATTAGACGTGGTGTTGTAAAAGCTGAACCAAATCTTAGTCCACTTGAACAAGTAGTTAAGGTTCAAGCATCTCAAAATGGAGTTAAAGATTTTATTTTAGATAATCGTTTCGCATTAGATAATAAAAAAGGAGAGTATGTTAGAGATGATATTATTCCTACTTGGGACTTGTTAGAATTACAAGATTCTCCTTCTGAAACTAATTTTTATACTGTTACAAGATTCTTGTATGGTGTTATGTACGGTCCTGCAAGCACTCATGGCTTCTTTGAAGGTAAATCTGGCAAAGAAGGAGTTGCTGTTGCTGAGAAAGCTTTAGGTAGTTTAATTGGTCAATCTGTTGATTTACCTAAATCAAAAGGAGCTTCGTTAGTCGATAGAGCTAAATCTTTATTTGGAAGTGGTTCTGATCAAGAGAATTATGAGCGTGTTCAAGCCTATGTTAGTGATATTAGAGAGGTTTTTTCTGGAGATGATAGATATAAAGGTATTGAACGTTTTATGGCTGTATTAGGTCCTTATGTTCAGAAAGGAATGCCTCAAGGAAGACCTGATATGCAAGGTGCTGGTAGCGGTGCTTCACCTCAAAATATTTTACAAGATTTATTAGATGACATGACGCCTGTTGAACAACAACAATTCGTTCAAGGATTAGCTCAAGAAAGTGATGGTGATTTACAACAAGCTGCATCTCAGATGCAACTTCCTCAAGATGTTGATAATAAAAAACCTGGCAGTAAAGATTCTAGTGCTGATGAGATGAAAAATCTTGATGTTTTAGCTACACATGAATTTTACAAACGAAATCATCCTAAGGTTCAAATTCTTGGAGGTCAAAAAGTTGGCGAGAGTGTTATAGTTGGAAAACAAGAATATTGGAATCTAAAGAAGAGTACTGTCCTTACCGAAGACCAATTAAGTAGAGTAAATCTTGGAAGAATCAGTACTTTACAAAAGAAAACTCGTTTGCCATGGCTTATGGATATAGGAAATAGCACTTATAGACTTAACGAGTATGAATTAAAAGAGCGAGATCTTAAAGATATTGTTTATGTTGATGCTCATATGAATGTTCCTGATATGGTTGAGTTTTATCTTGACAGTTCAGGAAGTATGTTTGGCGGTACTGCTGGCAGATATAAAGTAAATGACGGAAGTAGATGGGATATGTTAAGTCATGTCATGTATGGTTTTGTTGATGCTTTACATCAAGGAGAAAAGCAGGTGGGTAAACAAACAAAAATGAGAATTCATAATTTTGGTAATTCTCAAGTAAGTTCAGATATTGTAACTGTTGATCAATTTTGGAAAGGAGAAACAGGACCTTTAGGTGCTTTGTTTAAGCCTAATAATGGTTATGATGAAGAAGATATCAGTATCACAAATTATCGTGATGGACAGCAAAGAACATATGTTGTTGTAACTGATGGTAGTTTAGTTATTGATGGTCGAACACAAAGAGAAGCCAAGAAAATGAAAGAAATAGCAAGTAATCCTAATAATCATGTTGTACTTTTTGAAATTGGTGGAACTTATGATCTAGGAAATGCCGTAAGAAATGATCCTAACATTGTTTATCATCCTGTTCACGATAAGGATAAAATGCTTCAGGCTGGACTGGAGGTGTTACTTTCAAAATGACTCGAATAATTCCTGATAAAGATTTGGAGAAATTCATTCAAGCTACTGGTTGGATTCCTGGACAAGAAATACCTTTAAGGCAACCTGTTAATAACCCAAATAGAACTCAACCTGCTATGCCTCAAAACATGGTTAATATTAATGATATATTAAAAGGCAAGATGTTTTATGATGGCAATCTTGCTGATGCTTTGCAACAAGCTTTAGAACATGCTGGAAGTACTGGTTATGTTGCTACAATGCCTGAACTTATTGCAGCCAAAGTTAAAGCTGGAAAGAATCATGATTTTTATAAAAATTGGCTTACTGTTCACACAGAAGAAAACATCGGAATTGATCAAAAGGGAAGATTTTATGGTGCTAATGAACCAGTCTTAGTTTTAGTTAATGGCGGAGGAATACTAACTCCTAAACGTATTAAACAAGCTTATGATGAAGGATTAGTAAGTGGTAGTGCTAAATATACAAATCAAGAGTTTGATGATTTACTGGATGGTAAACTTCCTGATGGCTCTGGAATTAAATTATATCATTTTGATGATGAAATTAAAAAAGGTGTTTCTGATTTACCTCATCAGTTTGGAATTGTAATGCCTTACTCAGTAGCTCAGAATACTGAATCTACTTATGTTAAAAAAAGGGAGTTTTTAGCAAATTCTTTAGTGATGGCAAGAAACGCAGGAATGCAAAATTTAGAAGAATACTTTGAAAGAGCAAAAGACACGTCTGATGATACCTTAGGTTGTTATCATCCTTTTGGTGGTCGTGATGCTAGTACTCCTCAGGGCCGTGTCCTGTTCCTGTACAGTGATTATGGCGGTCTCGGCGGCGACGATAATCTATACGGTGGTGGCCGGTTTGTCGGGGTAGCGCCGGAGGCGCCAAGCGCGCGAAAATAATCATCCAAAGAATCTGAAAACAAAAACGTTTTTATATAAGATATATTCTTACTACTTTGTCTCAGCTGCTTTATTAAAAGCAATGAAGTAGCTTGGAACTACACGTCGTTTCACTATGACAGCCTAGCTGTTATAAAATACAACCACGACACCTAATGTGTGAAGTGGTGGTGGCTTTCCAGAAAGTGAAATGGCTACTCTTGGGGCCGTGTCCTGTTCCTTAACAATAATTATAACGGTCTCAACGGCAACAATAATCTAAACAATAATGGCCGGTTTGTCGGAATAGTCAGGCTAAGTGGGCTGAGACACCTTTTATTTTTTTATTTTAGAAAGTATTTCTTTAATTACATTAACTGTTACTGCATTCCCCATCATAGAATATCTTTGTGTTTCAGAGACTCCTTTTGTCCAGTTATCTGGAAACCCTTGAGCTCGTTCAGTTTCTAATGGAGTCAATCGTCTAATGTATTTCTGAAATAAACGGAATATGATTTCCTCCTGATTTGCTTGTGGGTATTGTTGGAGCAACTCCTGATATAGAATAGATTCTTTTGCTTTGATAATCTCCATCATATTGGAGTTCCAACCCTTTCGGATTCGCTTTATTAAATATTTCAATGTTTGATCCGTAAGGTAATATTTTTCTTTTGGATTTTTCTCTATGATATCCAATAATGTACACTCTTTCTCTGTTTTGGGGAACTTTGAAATCCTTGCTGTTAAGAACCATCCATTCAATACAATACCCCAATTCATCCAGCCGTTGTAAAATGTAGGCAAAAGTTTTCCCTTGTTTGTGACTGAGTAGGCCTTTAACGTTTTCGAGGAGTAAATAATCAGGTTTTTTGCTTTTAAGAATTCTTTCAATCTCAAAAAACAAAGTGCCTCTTGAATCTTCGAAACCTTTCCTTTTTCCAGCAATGCTGAATGCTTGACAAGGAAATCCTGCACATAATAAATCAAAGTTAGGTATGTCTTTTGGGTTGATTTTTGTTGCATCACCAAAATTCTTGTGCTTTGGAAAGTGCTTTTGATATATTTGAACTGAGTATGTATCAACTTCTGAGAATCCGATACATTTTGCTTTTGGTATTGCTTTTTTGATCCCAATTTCAAATCCTCCCACTCCAGAAAACATAGAGAAATATTTCAATAACGATCACCTACTAACTAAAACTATTAGCAAACCAGCCACATCTGCATCTAGGATGAATTGGAAGAATTCCATCTGATAAATCAATCGGCACTACTTGATTATCAGGTGAAGCTTCTAAACATTGTTCACAAGCACCAGGTAATGTAACCATTCTAAGTGTTTTAACTTTTAGATCCTTGAAACTTTGAATATTCCCATTAATGAAAGATCTTTGTAATTCAGTTCTAGCAATTAATTCAGATCTAGTTCCCATCTTATTGAATCTTCCACTTGTTCCTCCAAACTTTTCAAATACAGTTTCAATATCTTCTTTCAATTGAGTTACTCCTTTTCTTGCTTGAATACCTTCACGTAGAACTCTTTGTGTTTCCCTTAACAAATCATCACTAACCTTACCTGCAAGTTTAGAAGAAGAAAGATCTAATGCTTTAAGTGCTGGCTCATGAACTGTACTTTTAATCTTGATTCCTGCAACAACAGGATTATTTTTCTTGATAAACTTCTCTCCCAAGTTTATTCCTTGTTTGAATTTCTTTTTAGAGTCCAGAAATATTGCAGCTGCTAATGCATCTCTTTCAGGAGCAAGTAGTTCAGAATCAATAATAATATCTTCAGCTTTGAGTTTGTCAAGATCATCTTTAATATCATATCTCCCATCAATCTCTTTTAAGAATTTCTTTCTTATCTTGTCAAAGATCTTATTAGCTCTATGTATAAGTATGTGTTCATCTTTGATAAATCTAGATTTAATTGGTTGACCTAACACTTCTAAAACACCCGGTGCTTCCATGATACTAGCATCAGATCCTGCAAACTTCTGAGCATAAGGCATAAAGACATCATTAAAATCTTCATCTTCCACAATCATTAAATCTTCATTTCCTAAAAAGTCATCTGAATTAAAAAAATCTCCTGATGAAACATTAGAGATGTCTTGGCTATTTTCTTTTGGGGGTGAAGAAATAGGATCTAAGCCCATCTCTTGCCTGACTTCATCAGGAGTAACAACTCCATACTTCAGATAGATTTCCCTTTCTTGTGCAAGTTCAAGATCAGTCTTTGATTGTAAAGAATTAAATTGAATTCTAACAGTATTTTCTTCAACTTTCAATATCTTTGTAAATAACTCTTTTTCTAATACTGAAGAAACGAGAGATTGTATTCCTCCAATGTATAAGAAGAAATTCTGTTGCTCAGTTTGAGAAGATGCTCTATTAGTATTCTCTCCTGTGCCAAGCAGAATAGTTTTAGGAACTCCAGTACCTGCAACTATTTGATCAATAAAATATTTCAGATAACCTTCTCCTCCTTTTAGAGATGGCGCTTCAAGAACTTTAATCTCATAATAATAAGGCGTAACAAATTCAGATTTAGAATTAATCTTTTTATATTTCTCACTTTCTTCTTCAACCTGTTCTGATTCTGGTTGATGTTCTTTATCTCCTAATTTAACATGAAATTGAGGAAAGCCATGTCTGTAAACGGATTCAGCAAGACCTAGCTCAATATTTCTTTTAGCTTCAATAAGTTTAGTGACTGGCTCAATAATTCCAGTACCAGTTAATGAATCAGCGATTGTATTTATTCTGAAATGAATTACTTGACCAGGATCTAAGTCGATTGTCTTAGTTCCAACTTTCTGAACATACCCTTTAATCTTGCCTTGATCATCAAGATCTATTTCTCCTGCACCTGTTTTCTTAAACTCGATAGTTTTTGGATCAATTAAGACAAGATCTACAACTTTATCTTTTTCAGTTTTTGAGAAAACAATCTCAAGATATGCATTACCATAAATGTGTAAATGTCTAACAACATCAGTAAGAAGTTTAGGTAAATTTACTTTTGAATCAAAGTCAGATATGATTTCCCTTTGATCAATCTGTTCTTTGACATTCTCATCAATAATAAATTCATACCCTTTAGAAATAGCAAAATTACTGATGATGTTGACAGCTTGAAAAAGCATTTGATCGGTTTTGTAAATAGTTTCTAATTTAGTATAATTAACTGTAGAATAATCTACTGTGAGAGCAGTTTGCCTACTGCCACTATGTACTTTTGAAAGTACCATTACTGACTTATCTTTTTTTGCTGGAGCTTCGGACATTTTTCTTCTTAGCAGTGGTCTGAGACTTTTTCTTTGATAATTTAATTAACTCATTTTTTTCTTTATAATATTTCATCACAAAAGACTTATGCAAAACATAAAGTCTAATGTACCTACTATTTACAATCCTAGTTCCAGTCATTGTACTGACCACTGTAAGATCTGTATCTACAGGAAACTTACTTAGAATATGCCCTAATGCTTTCGGACCTTTCACTCCATTTTTCTGAGAATATCTTGATATGTAATTATAAATCTCAGATGCACTTTTTTTTCTTGGATAAAAATACAGTAATGCTTTTAGTATTCTTTTATCCCTTCTGTTCAAATCTTTTTTCTTAAACATAGTATGTTACCTCCTCTTTTATCTGACAATACTTGTCACAAAACCTCTAGACTCTGATTTCTTAGCTCCTTCTCCAGCATAAACAAAAGCAATAGGAATATCAGGGTGTACTCCTATCTCCACAATCTTACCATCTTCTAAAGCAAAACTAAGAAACTCTTGCTCTAACATCTGATACTTTTCTTTGGCTTCATCTGTTCCGTAAGGTATGATTACTTGGTTATTTTCAAACCATGTAGTCATCCTAAGAATTGCATTTGTCTTTGAGATAGAAAGGTCTGTGTCTCTGCTTCCTGTTCTAAGCATCTTTATTGGCAGACCTAAATGTTGTATTTCTCTACTGATTGCCATGATACTATTTTCTTCTAGTGTCATAACATCATAATCATAAACTGCATGAAGTTCTCTAAGTTTGTCCACTTGTTGTTGTCCACTTAATCCCTTCTGCCTATAATAATCACATAATAATAATCTCCCATCATTTAATCTGGCAAGTGTTAAGAATACTGAATAATTCGCACCTTTTCTATCTGAGAACGCAAAGTCTCCACCACAGTTTATAGTCATTACTTGGAAACCTGATTTGACAAGATCTTTCCTATTCTTGATTAGACCAATATTCTCATCTCTTGATCTTCTTAACCAGTCTCTCTTAAAGATAGAAGTCTGATCATCAATTGGATTGAGCATATACTCACATTGAAATCTTAAAGATCCAATCGTAGCTTTTATTTTCATTAATTCATCAAATGATTTTCTTCTAGGAGAAAGTACAATCTTTTTCTCCATATCAATAATGGCAGGATATGCTTTAAAGTTGAACTCCTTATTTGATTTAAGATCATAAAGAATATCGGAGTATCTTAATGGAGTTCCAACGACACTAATAGAACCTCTCTTAGCTGTTGCACAATTAAATACTGCAGAATAAAACTTATTGATGGTTTGTTTATCGCTTAAGGTACTGTCTTCTGTAATTATATCATCACATACAATTCTATCTACATGAAGTCCTCTCCATTTTCCCGCTATACTTCTTGCATGAACAATACAATCATTCTTTAGAACTATTTTCCTTGAGTTCCATGAGCTAAGACTAACATTCTTATCTGCTCCTTCAGGTTTGAATTGTTGATTAAGATAAGGGCAGACATAAAAGAAATATTTAATCCTATCAAACAATTCATTAGTCTGATCACCACTTACTGAAGAAACAATCTGACTTTTCTTAATCTTATATACAGCAAAATAAATGGTAAGCCATACAGTAAATAGTTCTGATTTACTGTGTCCTCTTGGAGCTTCAATAGCATTATTACGATATTCTAATTCTAACTCAAACCATTCTTTATAGTAATCTTCTTCTATAAATTCCTGTTCCATATGAGGTGCTAAATATTTCTTAACAAAATCAATGAAATTATCATAAGTAGGATCGGCAAAACTCTCAAAGAGAGCTACTTCAATCGGACTGCTTAGCTGACTCAATTGCATCCCTCCACTCTTTCATTATTTCTGGATGTTTCTTTAAGATCTGAATAGTTGTATCCTTGAAAATTGTAAACTCTTGATGAAAATTATTGATCTGAATATTGACTGTTTGATCTTCAGCTTTCTTGAATTTAGACTCTTTGACTTTTAGTAAGATCAAAAGAAAATCTTTGATAGAATACCAATCATTCTTAGTAAGTTCTTTCAAATATAATTTCTGAACATGCTTACTAATAACTGAATCAAAATCCTCATCCTTTTGCCATCTTAATGCAAAAACAAGATCTCGATATCCTGGAATATCTAAGACCTTACATGATGCTTTTGAATCTGCAGGATCATAATAACTGCATTGTTTCTTTATAGGACAAGTATGACAATGAGGCACTCTAGATGAGTGCTTTCCTGTCTTCATAGAATTAAACGAATTAGCCACAACCCTCTTAGGACTCATGGTTTTCCCCCCTTTCACAGAGTCCTCTTTAGTGAATGTGTGAACATTCCCCTTAAAGTTATCCAACTTGGAATCTTGAGGGCTCGTTTGAGGGCTCGTTTTATTCTTCTCCATCAGGTAACTCCCCATCATCATCTAATTTTGCATCTGTTTCTGACTCAGATTCAACTGGTTTTTTAGGAGTTGATGAGATAAATTTCTCACATATCTCAACCAAAGCTTTACTAGGATCTTCTGCATTCTCAGATCTCTGAATCGCTTCCATCACAAGATTCTTCTCAGATTCTTTTAAAACAAAACTTAATACTACAGGAGCTTCTCTCTTCTCTTTTTCTTCCCTATCTTCTATCTGTCTTTTGATGTCATCAGGTAATCCAAGAAGTTCTAATCTATCTTTAATTATGGTTTGATCAAAGTTTAGAACTTTCTCCATATCTTCTAATTTGTATCTCTGATTGATTTTCTTAAACATCATAGCTTCTTTGTATGGGTTATGAGTTCCATGAATATTTGCATTAAGAGTATCAACCATTGCTTCTGTTTCATCTACATTGTCAACAATACACTCTACTTCTGTAAAACCTAATTGCTTACACGCTTTGAAACGATGAGCTCCATCTATGATAACATACTTATCATCAATTTTTCTTACTTCAAGCGGTTTTCTAAAACCCTTTCTTTTGATATTGAGAACTAATTTCTGAAATGAATTATCATCCATCTCATTAGGGTTATATTCATTCTCAATAATTTCACTTACTTGTATTAATTCTGTTTTCATTTTGTCACCACCAATATTTCAGTTGCAGTTTGCATAGATTCTTTTGTTGCAGTAATAGCCCACTTGTGTTGTATCTCATGGAGTTCTGCAGGTCTATGCTCTTGCACTATACTTAGCAATTTTTGTCCATCAATGTCAGGACCTCCAAAGCTAAAGATAACTTTTGGAATGTGCATTGATTTCTCAATCAACTTGTGAAGAAATGCCTCTGCATCACCAGAATTGAATTTACTCTTAACTACAGGAATCTTTTCTTGAATCAAAATACTATCTAGAATATTGTAAAATTCTTCATAACTTTGAGAACCAGCATAAGGTGGATCAAAATAAACTGTATCGCCCTGTACTTTATCTAAGAAATCAAAAACATCCATCTTATGATGCTGATTGTCTTGCCCATTATCGAAGATCCCTTGATTGATTTGTTCCTTAATCTGTTTAAATGCCTTAGTGGGTTTAAACATATACTTCAAGTGAGGCTTAATTACTTTCAGATTACTTGTTGCTATATTCTCTGGTATCTTATTAGATAACATACTAAACGGCTTATACTTAAACAAGAACTTGATCAATAGAAGTTTCTGAAGATCTGATTTTGCATTAGCAAAAGCATTATCCAATAATTTCTCATCCTTATTTAAGAGAAGATTTGGAAACGTATCATGAATGAAATTATTATCTGTCTCTTTGAACAAAGAATAAAGATCATACTCAGATAATTTAGTTCTCTTATTTTCTATGATTGCCTTTCCAACAATATCAGATCTAACTGATATATCATTGCTTATTACTTTGTATCCTTGTGCCTTAGCAAGCAAAGATACACTCCCACCACCAAGAAAAGCATCAATGAATACTTTACCTTGTGCAAAGCTCATAATCTTTCTTGCTAATTTTCTTTTGCCACCAAAGTAAGCTGGTAACGATTCATACCCTTTCCACATTTTGATTATCCTCCACTATTTTAGCTAGTTTATCCTTCTCACATTTTTGTAAGGAGATTGTAAGTTTACATTTTGGACATTGGAATATTATGCTCCAACCACCATATCGTTTCATAGGAGTATTACAATTAGAACAAGGAAAATATTCAACCCTTTTCACTGAACCTTTTACTACATAATCTTGTCTTGAAATTAAGATTACTTTTTTACCGTCTTTAGTTATACCTGCTTTTAATTCAACCATGATAGAAGAGGCTTTGACATTCCAATCATTAGGTAAACCAAGAGAAGACCATAAGCTTTTAGGAATGCCTAGGTAATATGCTAAACTGGTTTTCCCTTCTTGTCTGGAATGGTTTTCACTTCGAACAACACAAGGTCTCGGTTTCACATCTTCTGGTTGCTCACCTATAAAGAATGCAACACCTTTTTCTTCATCAAGTGTTTCAAATTCAACTGGAAAAGCATAGTTTTTATCGACAAATTTATCGTTAATTCTTTTAGGGATATGAAACCCATAACTATCACCCACATCTCTAAGTCTAGTAAGTTCCTTAACAAACTTAATCTCAAAATCTTTAATTAACACGATTTTTTTCACCCCATATCTTTATGACTTTTATTTCTCCACCTCGAGCAGTAGTCCTAAGTTGTTGACAATTTGGACATTCAAAAATAGAAGAATATCCTGGATACGAATGCATCATCACATTACAACTAGGACAGATTAACATCAGATTTGCCTCCTTTGAGTTCCTTTAGATACTCGCTTAGAAAGTATGGAAAATTGTCTTTGTTGTTAGGCGATCTAATTTCTTTTCTTTTTGCCCATTCCATAATCTCGTTGTGTGTTTCCTCATAGACGTATCTTCGTTTTAGGTCTTTCATCATTCTTCTGTACCCCCGAGTTTTTCTAGAGCTTTGGCTATTTGTTCAAGCTCTGCTATCTTTCTTTCATTCTCTTGGATCTGTTTTTTCCAAGAACTATTATCTTGTTTCAATGCCTGAATATCATTCAGGATTTTATCTCGCATTTGTTTGGCTTCACTCATTTGAATCATCCTCCTTAATCTATATCGAACTCCTTTGCTCTGCCTTTCAAGATCAAGACATTGGCTACGTCAATTTCTGCACGTAACACATCCCCTTTCTCAAAAGGACCTACTGACCTCAAACTGAGATCTACAAATTTTGGAACAGCTCTCAAGAAAATTACAGTCTTGAGTTGTTTCCTTTGTTGTGCCAAACTAAGTGGCTTCTGAAGTATTGCTTGCATTTTGGTATCTACCTCCTCATTCATCTGGAACACCCCTTACAAAGATCTGACTTCCCAAGATTTCCTAGAATTTCTTTGATGTATGTACATCCAACTTTTCCAGTTGTACTCTTCACAGTATTTACAATCAGATCATCTCTCAAGTATCCCCCTAAAAAAGTCCTATTCCAATTTCTTAGAATACTAACTGGATCAGAAGATCTACTGTAATGAGATGCAAGAATGAAAAGGACTCTTTTTCTGCATTCACCTAAGTCTGCATATTGTTGACTTTCAAAGAACTGAATGCAGGGTCTAAATTTCTGATAGTTTTCTGTGGTTGTAGGTTTAAAGAAATCTTTTAGAGATTTGTTTTTAGCTTCAAGTTTACCAATCTTTTTCTCTCTAACAAACTGTTCACAAATCTTAACTATGTCTTTTGGAACAGAGTATTTTATTTCTGAGTTAGTATAGCATCCATGATGAAAAGGAAATCTTGGATACCCTCTATTTTCAAGATTAAAGATTGGAGCAATTAAAGGAATATCTTCAGGTGTATGCCCTAAGAATGTTTTGAACCCTTGTTTATTCAGAGATCCTGCTGTTCTGATCAGATGGTTTTTATGATTAAGAGATCCATCAATTTCATAGTTAATATACAACCAATTAACCTTAGTTGCTAAATATGCTGTTAATTGTTTAATGAAAGTTTCTTTATTTGCATACTTTCTTCTGATACGAAGTTGAAGATCCATATCAAGCTCTTTAACAAGTATTTTGTAACTGATAAAGAAATGAACGTGCAACCCTTTATTTCCTGAATAAAATACATAAGGAACATATCCAAGATCATGCATTAATGGATATATCCTCTTGAAATTCTTTACATTATCAAGATATTCTTTTGCATCAAAATCGAATACGAGTTCATTGTTTAGTAAGGTTCTGTGGATAGTATATGCATGAAGTTTTTTATCATGATCTAATCTACTCCACTCTTCTCTCTTAGTCCAGTATCCTTCTTGACTTTGAAGAGCTACACTAAACTCTGACTCTTGAGATAATCCATCCAAGTACCACATTCTATGAAATCCGACAGATTCATTTTCTTTGTAGATTGGTTCTCCTTCCCACCAGTATCTCTCTTCTCCTGGAGAACAGAATAATCTCATACTCATTCTGATGCCTCCCATTGATAATGCACAATGTAGCCATCTCTTTCTTTGATGAAATCTCCTTGATGAAGAAGTGATAAGTAAAAATTAAGTTTAGAGGGATGCATCTCCATCCTGCATTTTTCTTTAAGTTCTCCTGGCTTAACCTTATATCCTGTTTTTGCTAATTTTCTTAAAATGAATAAAGCTTCTTCAGGTAGAAATTTCTCTCTTGTTTCTATTGGAAGTGAATCGTTTCTTAGTATTTCATCTATGTTTTGTTTGAACCATCCCTTGATCATAGTTGACCAAATTAGTTCAAGATCTTGATAGTCTTCTTCAGTTGCAGTAAATGATTTATCTCTTGTGGACAGACATCTTGTTTTTATGATTCCATCCATTAAGCATTCCATATGATGCAAGTATCTTGCTTCATACATTCCGATTACAGTTTCTCCAAGAAAACTAGTGAACTTATCAAATAGTTCTACAAGTCTTGGGAAGTCATATACTGCATCAAAACTTTGGAGATAATCTTGTACGCTTAGAAATTCATTAACTGGAATCCAGTCTTTGATAAAAACATCTCCCTCTTTCTTTTTCTGATTAATTAGTTTAATGTGTTCATCTGTTTGATAATAAATCATGAATCTACTTAGAAAAGCATCATCAAATTTGTCAACAAGATTAACTATATTATTTGTACCTGCAATTGGATTGGTACTGGCAAGAAGACGTGCAGTCATGGTTGTTCTAATTCTTCCTTGACCACTTCCAGCCATTCGGTCTTTGTGTTCAAGAAGATCATTCATTCTCCCGCATTCATCTTCTTTGTCTTTGTTATTGACTCGAACAATTCTAAAGAATTCATCCACAAAACATAATCGAGATGATTTTGCTAATGCTCCCATCTCGGGTTTATTTGTTTCTTTGAAACTTGGGACAAGATATTTTACAGTTGAAGTACTCCCTGCAATTATCTCCTGAATCTCTCCACTTTTCTGATGCAAAGATTCCATGTAAGTGGTTTTTCCAGTACCTCTATCTGCAATCCATAAGATGTGCATTGGATAAGGACAGATCTTCCCTTTCTTTCTATGAAACAAAAAAGCAGAAGTTAATTTGACGAACCATTTAGGGTGTTCAAGAATTTGGACTTTATTCTCTCCTATTTTATGACTGCAGATGTATTGATAGAGTTTATTTCCTGTTAGTTTTAGTTTGGATACTTTTGTGAATAGTTGATCATGATTTTTGATTTCAATAATGTGGCTTGTTGCAGTATGTACAAAGAAAACAGCATATTTGTTTATCAGTTTGTGAGCATCACCTATAATCTTGATATCTTCAACGTCAATAGATAATCCTTCAAGTGTATAATCGTCAAGCTTTAATTCATCTGTACTAACGACAGCATATTCAGCATTGTCCTTAGATAAAAATCTGTAAAGATAAAATTCTCCTGATACTTCATCAACAATGTTGGATCTTGGAGGAATTCTTTCTCCAAATAAGTATGGTATAAAATACTCGTCTTCTTTGGTCTTAATCTTAATTTTCCATGCTACTGGAATCTTAACTTTTCGTTGAGATATTTCTCCAATGATCTTGCCAGGTATGCTATGTGTTCTTGGTATAGAAAAGACAAGAGGTTGATTATTATGTTCTTCAAATATTTCTTTAGTTACAAGTTTAATCTGAGAGAAATTTAGTTTTGAGTTGATCTTGATAACACTGTTTTCAGAATGTCTTGATGCTAGTGATTTGAGCATCGCTGTTGGAAGCGTACTTGTTTCTTTGATAGATTGAGATACAGTAGAAGATCCTTTGTATCCTTCAATGAATGCAACAAGATCAGGAAATTCAATATCATGCTTTGCTGTTGTTCTTTCTATCCAGTTTTCAACTAATTCTAATGTTTCTATGTTTTCTCTTACTGCTTTATCTGTTGTTGCTTCATTGATTCTGTATATCAGCTTGTTTAAGTTCCCTTCTAACTCAATCTTTAGATCTTCTTCAATTGGCTGTTCTTTGAATCTTGCCAAGTTTATGAGTATGTTTTTATCCACTTTTGGTAACCTCTTCTTTTGGTTAGAGCTCTCGCTACATCGAGGAGACTTTGCTTCTCCAACTCCTAACTTAATCGGTCTTTCACTACTTTTTAGTACGCCTTAAAAAAAACAGGAACACACATCGAACTTTCATACATAGTGTACTAAGGGTGTGTGTTGTTCCCGATTTCAACATAGGCGTACTTCCAAGTGATAAAATCAAGTCCGTAGACTTGACATTCACTTGACAACCTCCTCTGTAACTGAGGGTTGAGCATCCTCCCAAGGGTTCACATCATCGATGGTACTTGCCTTCAAAGTCTCAGTTTTGTTGTTTTCATCTGTAAAGTCATAGTCATAATCTTGGACTAGGACCTCTGCTTCTGCTCCGATGAAATCGTTTGTGTCTAAGCCTTGGGTACTGAATTTCCAGCCTAATGCCTGGAATACCTTAGTGATCTTAGAATTTGGAGTTACAGCTGTTCTGTAAGATCCATTTTCTTGTTTGTACTCAGAATAGACTTCTGTAGCCAACTGCAGATATTTGCCTTCGTTGTCTTTTAGTTTTTCATCCAGAATATCGAACAATAATACGGCTTTTTTGCCATACTTGCTCTCAGCTTTCTTTGGTTTGACTTCTGCCAATCTGGCATGATAGAAGCCTTTCTTTATGTTTGGTCTTTTTTGCGGTGTTGCAACCTTATCAGATACGTCCATTTTCATCTTGTTTGCCTCCTTGTTTTGCCCCTATGGGCGTTTTTGTCCTTTGGACTGTCAATGAAGTCGATCCCGAGATCATCCATGTATTCTCGATATTCTGTATCAGCTTCTTTCTGCTTGATCTTGCTACGGGTCGCTTTGTTCTTCTTCTCAAGCTCTTTGCGAATTTCATCTGCTTGAGACATTTTGATCCTCCCCAGATACGCCATCAATCAGTTTGGCTTTCAGGCTCTCATATGCTAGAAAAAAGTGTTCAGTTCTCCTGATTACTCTGTCAGTTAGTTCAGTTTCTTTGATGTCTTGTGAAGCCTTTATCAGGGGAAATTCACAATCTACAGCTTTTTTGAAGCACACTTGTAGGTGGATATCTTTGTCTTTCTTTGCCCATTTATCCGCTTCTTTTTGCTGGAACTGCTGGACTTTTTGCATGTCTTTCATGGTTCTTACCTCCTCAAACTTAATCGATTTGGCTTCCCTGAAATCCACTCCAAAACAGAGTAAAAACTAGCTCAAAATTGCTTATTTTTCTTGAGTTGGTCTTGACTTACACATTTTTGGAGTCTTTCTTCAAGACATTCCAGAATTAGAGTTTTAGAGCCTGTAACCCTGATATTTGGGCTTTTCGGCTTCACTACTGATAGGGGTCTTTATAACGGAAACTGGAAAATGCGTTATAACCACTCCTTAGTAACGAAACATTTATATATATGAAAATTATAAAGAAATTATGGATAAAAAAAATATACAAAATAAATACAAAAATAATTATATTAAAACAAGTGCAGACACATTTTCAAAAAAAATTTCTAATTTAAAAAAAGGAGAAAAATTAAAACTTGAAGTATATGGAAACTCAATTAAACCTAATTTTTCTAATGAAATATATGAAGGTATAGAATTTAAAATAACATATAATGAAAAAGGATTTAAAGTTAAAGGCCTTTTACAAAACGAAAAAGATACATCAGAATTAGTAAATAAATTAATAATCGCTCAAAATGAAAATCAAGTTATTAGTGTCGGGTTAAAAATATTTGAAATAGATGAAAAAACAAATTATTCTAATGAAAACGCAAAATATAATATGCCTCAAATATATCAAAAATTAAAATACACTAATGGAAAAGATAAAGAATTTGGAGTGAAATTAGACTATATAATATTAGGATCTGAAAGATATAATTTTTTAAAAAGAAATTTTAATGATTTTAAGAAAAAAAGATAAAAACACAAAAATAATAAAATGAAACACATAATAATTTCAGATACTCATGCACCACAATGTATTTACAAGGCTTTAAATCATGCTCAAGATTTAATTGAAGAGCAAGAAGATATTGAGGCAATAGTAATAAATGGAGATTTACTTGGAATTTTTTCTATGACTGGAAGCAATTTATACAAAGGCGAGTGGATACAAAAAGAAATTATGGATGAATTCTTAAAAAAAGCTGCACCAAAATTTTATGAAGAATTCAAAAAAACTGGTGTAGTAACAAAAAAATTAGCATATGAATATATTGGTGAACGATATGCTTGGACATATAAAATTTTAAGAGCTTCAACAAAGATTAAAAAAACTATTTTTAATTTAGGAAATCATGAGTCAAAATTACATTTTCTTGTTGTAAATGAATTATCTTTTTTAACTGGATGTGATAGAAACATTCTAAATTCTTTAGATAATAAAATTTTAGAAAAAATATATGATTTATTTGAAAAAAATTTAAAATTATTAGAAAATGAAAATGATTTTATATATATAAGAAATAAACACCACATCCACAATAAAACATTAATATTGGGAATTCCTGGAGAAAGTCACGATACTGAAGATTTAAATCCAACTTCTATAAAACAAGAACAAAAAACTAAATTAATACTTGAAAACGCATCAAAGGATCTTGATAAATGTAATGAAATAATAATTTATAATCACACCCAAGGAGCTTATGATAGAGAAACCGGAACTTTTCAACCTGCCAGTTCTTATCTTAAAGGATTCTTAAAAGAAATAAAAAAAAACAAACCAATAATTTTTATTCAATCCCATAATCATTGGAGTTATACTCAATGTATGTATCAAGAAAATATTCATTACATTATGAATAATGCAGGTCTTCATGACGGTGTTTTCAATCTTGTTGAAACTAATGAAGAAGAAGTTATTTGTTATGATGTCGATCCAAACACAAAAAAAACAATTAAATTAAAATTCTCTGATAAAAAAGAATCATACAACAGCGAAGAGGAATTAATATCTAGATATTATGAAGATCCAAAAATAATTTTTGATAGAAAATCAAAGGTAAAAAATGAATGAACAAGACTTTGCCAAAATTAAAGACACATATACTTTTGAAAAAAAAGCAAATGAAATAATTAAAAATAATATAGACACAGAATTAAATGATACTAAACATATAAAAGTCGATTATAAAGTCCCTATATTCTCAAAAAACCCAATGACATCAATTCCTAATTATTATGCTTGCCACGGATTAATAGTTTTTACCCCAAATGATGATTGGAGTTTGACTCATTTTACGCCAAATGAATATCCTCAATCAGCAATAAAAAGTATAAATGAGCATTTTCAAAAAAAAGTGTATGCAATACATTTTAATTCATCTGAAGAAATTCCTAATTGGATAAATTCTTTATCAAAACAAAATAATATTGAAATTATTGAATCTATACCTGTTGAAGTTGATCCTTTATCACCTACTCAAAGATATTTTCTTAGAAATTTAATAGTTTATCCAAAAAAATCAGAAATTAAAATTTTTAATAGAGAAGGGGAAAAAACTTACAAAATTTCTGAAGAATTCATGAATAAATACAAATAAGAAAATAAGTTTATAAATAAAACTTCAAATCCATTATTATGCGCATAAAAAATTTAGAATTAGATAATCCATTTTTCTTAGCTCCAATGGAAGCTGTTAATTGTACTAGTTTTCGTTTGCTTTGTAAAAAAAGAGGTGCGAGCCTTGTTTTTACTGATATGGTTGATGCTGATATTTTTATGGAGAAAGTTTCTGAATTGGGAAAAGAAAAAGCAATAAAACTACTCATAAATCCTCATCCTGAAGAAAAACCTTTAGCGATTCAACTAGGCGGTGCAAATATTGAAACGCTTAAAAAAACTATTGCAATAATCGAACCTATCGCTGATTTAATTGATTATAATATTGGTTGTCCACTTCCCTATATGCTTGGGAAAAAGGGCGGTTGTTATTTAATGAAGCATCCTGATCAATTGTATAAAATTATTAAGGAATTAAGAATTGCAATAACAAAACCTTTTACTGTTAAGATGCGAAGTGGTTGGGATAAAAATAGTATTAATGCTTTGAAAATTGCTAAAGAATTAGAAATTTTAGGTGTTGATGCATTAACTATTCATGCTAGAACAAGAGTTCAAAAATATCAGGATAAATCTGATTGGCCGCTTGTTAGAAAAATTAAGGAATCTGTTAACATCCCCATTATTCTTAGTGGAGATGTTACTAACAGTTATTTAGCGCATATGGCTTTTGCTCATACTAAGTGCGATTTTATTATGATTGGCAGAGGTGCAAAGAATAATCCTTCTATTTTTGTTGATTTGAATAATTATTGGAAAACAAAAAAGCAACCAATTAAACCAACAAATATTTACGATAAAAAAACAGATATGGTTAAACGGGATTTTAAGTATTTTATAGAACTTTATGAACGAGTTGAAAATAGGAATAATTTGTCTGAACTTAAAGATCATACGCTTTGGTTTGCTAGAGAATGTCAAAATAATAAAGAGCTCACACAAAAATTTCTTTTGGCAAAAAACAAAGTTCAACTCCATAAACTTTTTAATAAGGTTTATTTTCGTATAAAATAGGTGAAAAGATGGAATTTAATGAAATAATAAATAAAAGATATGCTACAAAATTATTTAATAAAGAATCAATTGCTGAAGATAAGATAGAGAAATTAAAAGAAATGATAAAATTATCAGCTAGTTCTTTTGGATTGCAACCATTTAAAGTTGTGATTGTTAAAGATCAAGAAATTAAAGATAAACTTCTTCCTGCTTCTTGGAATCAACCACAAATTGGTAGTTGCAGTCATTTACTCATTTTTTGTGCTTATAAAAATGTTGATGAACGAATTGATGAGTATGAAAACATGCTTAAAGCTACTGGAACTCCAAAAGAGAAATTTTCTGTATATATTAATATGATGCGGGATTTTTCTAAGAATACACCTGATGATAGAAAGCTTATTTGGGCTCAAAAGCAATGTTATATTGCTCTTGGTAATGCTTTAAATGGTGCTAAAGCTCTTGGTTTTGATAGTTGTCCAATGGAAGGTTTTAGTCCTGAAGAATATGCTAAAATTTTAGAGTTATCTGACGATTTAGTTCCTACAATAGTTTGCCCTATTGGTTATGCTGCTGACGAACCTCGTCCTAAATTGAGGTTTTCAGATAAGGATTTATTTGTTGAATTGTAAAATGATTTTATTTGATGAATTGATTGATTTGCTTAAAAGCAAATCTTCTTTTTTATTATTAGATGTTAGAGAACCTTTTGAATTTGAAAATTATGGTTTTATTCCTACTGCTAAAAATATTCCTTTAAATAAAATTAAAAATGGTTTTCTTTTAAATGATGAATTGTTTAAACAATCTTTTGGATTTAGTAAACTTGATAAAAATATTAAAATAATTCTTTATTGTAGATCCGGAGGTAGGAGTTTGTTGGCTACTAAAATTTTAAAGAAATTAGGTTTTAATGCATATAATTATTCTGGGAGCATTTTGGAGTGGAGTAAACATAGTGCTGATGTTAAGGCTTATTAATTTTAGTCATTTTTTAGATTTTCAGATGAAAGTTTGTTTATTAATAAGTAAATTTATTTTTATTTTTCTTCTATTTTTGTTACTTGTTTAATTACGTTTTTACCTTTATATATTTTCCAAAACCCATTAAATAATCCTTTAGAATTTAATATTACAAGTATTGATGTTAAAAGTATGCTTAAAAATATTATTGCAAGTACTGGACTTACTAAATTTTCTGCGCCTATAACTCCTTTTTGAATTGTTAATTGAACTAATACTGCAGCTGCTAATCCTTTTGGAATTAATATTTCAAGACTTGTTCTATCTAAGTCCGATAGTTTTTCTTTTCTATATGCAAATTTTACTGCTAATGGTCTTATTAAATATATTCCTAGTACAATTATGAAAGATAATGCATATATTGTTATACTTGAAAAATCCATCATTATTCCTAAGTATACGAAGAAGAATACTTTTACAAAAAAACTTATTTCTTCAAAAAAGTTATGTGAACTTTTATTTAGTACTGATGATAAGGATATTTTTTCTTCTGTTTTAGAATCAATATTCTTTTTAAACATTTTTAATACTGTTTTACTATTTCCTAATATTAATCCGAATGCTAACGCGCCTATTGCGCCACTTGCACTAAATAGTGGACTTTCTAGCAATGCATAAACTCCTATTACAACAGCTATTGTAACCATGTTTGCTTCTTTTAAGTCTTCAAATTTACTAAGTAAATACACCCATATTATTCCAAGTATTGATCCGAAAAATAATGCTAGTGCAAATGAAGATAATATATCTCCTGCTACGCCAATTCCAGATACATCTCCTGTTGTTAGTATATTTATCATAGTTATTGATCCTATAATGCAGAGCACATCACTTATTGCAGATTCTAGTGTCAATGTACTTCCTTGTTTTTTTCCTAGTGGTAGACTTTTAACTAAAGGTATTACAACTGCGCTACTTGTTCCTCCTAAAATTAGTCCTAATAATAATGCGTTTGTGAATGTAAATTGAAATAATATCATGCTAAGAATTCCAATTATAATTACTGTTAGAAAAAAACTACTAATTGTGAGTAATGTTGCTCCTTTTAATGAATTGAATAATGTTTTGAAATCAATAGATAATGATCCTTGAAATAATAAAAATACTAATGTGAATGTTGCAAATATTTGTGTTCCTTCTCCTAGTGATTCTGGCGTTACCCATCCAAGTCCATATCTTAAAAGAACACCTATTAGTATTAATATTAATACATCAGGTATTCTTGTTTTTTTGAATAGTAATTCTGAGAAATATCCTATTATGATTATTCCTGTAAACACTGCTAAAATACTTAAAACATCCATAAATCCACCTATTTATTATTTACCTATTCTCTCTATCATTCTTAGAAGTTCTGTTGGTACTGCATATATAGTTGTATTGCTTTTATCACTGCTTAAATCATCTATACTATGAAGTGTTCTTATATGCATTGAACCTGGAATCATACTTAATTTGTGAGCTGCTTTTGCTAAATTTTTTGCAGCATCAATTTCTCCTTCTGCTTTTATTATTACTGCTCTTTTTTCTCTTTCTGCTTCTGCTTCTTTAGCCATTACTCTTTTCATATCTGAAGGTAATTCGATGTGTTTTAATTCTACTCCTTCTATTTTTATTCCCCATGGATCAGTTTCTTTATCTACAATTTGTTTTATTCTGGCACCAATTATATCTCGTTTACTTAAAACTTCATCAAGTGATGCTTCTCCAACTACATCTCTCATTGTTGTTTGAGCCAGTTGACTGGTTGCATAAACATAATCTTGAACTTCAAGTACTGCTTTTTTTGTGTCTACAACAGAATAATATAAAACTGCATTTACTTGTACTGTTACATTATCTTTTGTTATAGTATCTTGATCTGGAACATCAACTACTGTTGTTCTAATATCTACTTTTTGCCAAAATTGAATTATTGGAAATACAAATCTTAATCCTGGTTGCATCATTCCTGAATATGCTCCAAAAGTAAATTTTATTCCCCTTTCATATTCATTAACTACTTTTAATCCTGTTATTAATAATAAGATTATAACAATTGCAATTATTGTTAATGTTATTGTGATTATCATTTTTTATGTTTAACTCCGTTTTTTATACTTTCATATGCACCTAATACTTCTAATGGAACTGCGAAAACTATTGTGTTTGTTTGATCACTACTTATATCATTTAATGCAGCAAGCGTTCTTAAGTGTATGCCTCCTTCTGCTTTGTTTAGTATAAATGCTGCTTTTGTTAAATTATCTGATGCTACTAATTCTCCTTCGCTTCTTAGTATTACAGCTCTTCTTTCTCTTTCTGCTTCTGCTTCTTTAGCCATAGTTCTTATTAGATTTCCTGGTAAATTTATGTGTTTTAAATCTACTGATAATACTTTTATACCCCAAGGATCTGTTGCTTTATCCACTATTTGTCTTATTCTATTTGAAACTCCATCTCTATTATTTAGTAATTGGTCAAGTGAAACTTCTCCTATTACATCTCTCATAGATGTTTGTGCTAATTGTGCGATTGCGTATTCATAATCATTAACTTTTATTATTACTCTTTCAGGATCAGATACTCTAAAATATAAAACTGCATTAACTTGAACTGAAACATTATCTTTAGTTATTGTTTCTTGATCTGGAACATCAACAACTCTTGTCCTCATATCAACTTTTTGCCATTTTTGAAATACAGGTATTATTAGTCTTAAACCTGGTTTTCTTATTCCAGTAAATTTTCCAAGAGTAAATACTACTCCTCTTTCATATTCTATAACTATTCTTAAAGAACTAATAATTATTACAATAATTGCTATTACCCACCCAATCATATTATTCATTTAACAATTGTTTTTTAAATAGTTTTTGTTTTTCCGGAAAATTAGAAATTACAAATATAAAAAACACCTAATTTTAGTGGTTTATGATAGAATTTTTTTTATTTGCAATAATTTTAGGCATTTTATTCGGAACTTTCACAGGCATTTGCAAGGAACTCACCTAAAATTCGGAATCAATTCCGAAAAATATATATACTCCTAAATAACTCTTATTAGTTATGGATTCAGAACAAATGCTTTCAATTATTGAACAAAACATTGAACTTGCAAAAAAAGGCACATTTAGAAAACGAGCAGTTTTGCCTAATGCGATTGAATTACTTGATGTAAAACATATTATATCTCTTGTTGGTGTTAGGCGTTGTGGTAAGTCTACTATTATGAAAGAATTGGTTCGAGTTGCTCTAAAACAAACTTCTGAATCAAATATTTTATATCTTAATTTAGAAAATCCTTTCTTTAATCAATATAAGAACGATGTATCCAATTTACAGAAAATCTATGAGCTGTTTCTTAAGCAGTGTGATAAAAGAAAGAAAATTTATGTTTTTTTTGATGAAATTCAGTTTTTTACTGATTGGCAAGTTTTTATTAAGTATCTTTATGAAAAAAATGAAGCAAAGATTGTTTTAACTGGTTCTAATTCTCGTCTTTTATCTTCAGAATTGGCAACTTTGCTTTCTGGACGAACTATTCCTTTGCACATTTATCCGTTTTCAATAGAAGAAGCAAAATCGTCTTTTGATGACTATTTAATAGATGGTGGCTTTCCTGAAATAGTTTTAGATGAAGGTGAGAAAAAGCAATTAGTTGAAATATACTATAAGAATATTTTGTATCAAGATGTTATTCCACGCTTTGGCGTTCAAAATATTTTAGCAATCGAGAATTTGTCATACTATTTGTTATCTAACTTTGGTAAAGAAATATCATACAACACTTTAAAGTCATTATCTCATTTAGATGATAAGACTGCAAAACAATATATTTCTTACTTACAAGATGCTAATTTGCTTTATTCTATTCATAATTATGATTTTTCATTAAAAAAACTTATTGGCAATAAGAAAAAAGTGTATTTAGTTGATAATTTATTTGCAAGTCTCGGGTTTAAGAATTCGCCTGATTATGGACAATTGTTTGAAAATCACATTTTTATGATATTAAAAAGACTCGGGTTTGATATTTATTTTTATCAAAACGATGGCGAATGCGACTTCTTAGTAAAAGAAGGAATGAAAATAACAAGATGTATTCAAGTTTGCTATGAGTTAACTCCTGAGAATAAAAATCGGGAAGTCAAAGGTATTTTTAGTGCTTTGAAGAAGTTTAATTTGAAAAAAGGATATATTGTAACAAAGTCTCAAAAAGAGACTTTTGAAGTTGATGGTTTAAATATTATTGTTTTACCTGAAAACGAGTTTAGAAAGAAATTCGGAATTGATTCCGAATAATTAGTTTTTTAGTTATTTCTAAAAAAATATAAAAGAAATCAAAGCCGAAAATTTTTCGAGTTATATGAGTCGAATTTTATAAATTATTAAGTTTCACCAAGTATATGTTTATCGAGATTCTTATTGCTATAGGACTTGGTGTGGCTTCCGGGGTTTTTACAGGCATTCGTGAGTGCGATTTTTAGGGTCGTATGTCCCAGTAAAGGACATGACCATTAGATGTCCAGATGAATTAAAAGCGTCAATTGTATCCTCATTATTGGTGATACACATGACGGAGCCCCTATTATTCAA